>OZ244581.1:0-80000 GCA_965217935.1 Acetobacteraceae bacterium
AAATCCGAGACCCACAAGGCGTTCGGCCTTGGCGCCTTGAACTGCCGGTTAACCCGATCAAGCGGGCAGACGGCGGCCGGATCAGGGACGGTGGTGCGGATTTTCCGGCCTCGCACGACGCCCTGCAGCCCCATGGCGCGCATCAGCCGCGCCACCGTGCAGCGGGCGGCCCTGATGCCCTCGCGGCGGAGCTGCCGCCACACTTTGCGAACGCCGTAGACGCAGAAGTTCGCTTCGAACACGCGGCGGATCTCAACCATCAGCGCCGCGTCGCTCCTCATTCGCGTCGACTGCTTGGCAGGATCAGCCTGCCGGGCGGCATGGGCGCGGTAAGTTGACGGAGCGATCGGCAGGACCTTGCAGATCGGCTCGACCCCGTGAACCTCCCGGTGCTCGTCGATAAAGGCGATTATCGCTTGAAGGGGCGGTCGAGCTCCGCCTGGGCAAAATACGCTGACGCCTTGCGCAGCATCTCATTGGCCTGGCGCAGCTCGCGAACTTCTCGCTCCAGCGCGCGAAGCCGCTCCTGCTCCGCAGTTGTCGGGCCACCCCGCAAGCCCTGGTCACGTTCGGCTTGGCGCACCCACCGGCGCAGCGTCTCGGCCCGGCAGCCAATCTTGGTCGCAATCGAGCCAATCGCCGCCCACTGCGACGCATGTTCGCCTCCATGCTCAGACACCATCCGCACGGCACGCGCGCGGACCTCCTCTGAAAACTTGTTTGTTGTTGACTTGCTCATGGCTCCATCCTCTCAACGGTTGGAGCCTTCGGCAAACCCGGGGCGGTTCAGACCTGAGTGGACATTCGCATACGCTGGAAGAGCACCTCTCACCAGACTGCTTGACAATCCATTCCACATAAATGGGGACATGAGCCGACGTATGTTCGAGGTGCTGGCCGAACGTATCCCTCGCGTGGAGCCCTATTCTATAGACGAAATGTTTATGGACATGGACACCCCCCGTGACGCCGCCGACCTCGCACGCGAGCTGCGCCATGCCGTCCGCCGCATTGCCAAGATCCCCACCTGCGTGGGGCTTGGCCCGACCAAGACGGTTGCCAAGCTCGCCAACGCCGTCGCCAAGGACGACCCGGCGCTGGACGGCGTATGCGACTTGCGGGACGAGCGGGACCGGACGCGCCTTTACGAGCGCACTGCCGTGGACGAGGTGTGGGGCGTGGGCGGGCGCACCGGCGAGAAGCTGCGCACGTTCGGCATCACCACGGTTGCCCGCTTCATCGCCATGCCGCCCCGCGAGGTGCGGCGCCTGCTGACCGTGGTGGGCGCCCGCGTGCAGGCCGAACTGCAGGGCGTGTCTTGCCTGCCGCTGTCGCTCACGGTACCCACGCGCAAGGGCCTGGCCGTGACCCGCTGTTTCGGGCGTCCTGTTGCACGCTGGGCGGAGATGAGGGAAGCCTGCGCCCACCATGCGTCGCGTGCCGGCGAGAAGCTGCGCGCGACCGGGCTGGTCGCCGGCCGTATGGCGGTGTTCCTGCACACCGACCCGCATTCGGGCGATCCCTGGTATTCCGCTCAGCACGCGGGACGCATCGAGCCGACTGACGACGCCCGCGCCCTGATCGGCGAGGCCGTGCGAATGCTGGCGCCATTGTGGCGGGACGGGCACCGCTACATGAAGGTCGGTGTCCTGCTGGACGACCTGCGGGACAAGGCGACGCAGCCGCGGTCCTTGTTCCCGACGCGCGACCCCGCGCACTCGGCCGCGCTCATGCGCGCAATGGATCAGGTCAACAGCCGTTACGGACGGGGGTCGCTGCGCCCGCTGGCGACCGGCGCCACCCGGCCCTGGGGCACGCGGGCCGGGCGGCTGACACAGCGTTACACCACCCATGCCGGCGAAATCATGCAGGCGACCGCGCTGTGAGGGATCAAAAGCTCATCGCTGCGAAAACATATATTTAGGGCAGTCCTCTGGCGATCATTTTGACTGATGGCTAATTTAATATACGTTTTTGCGCGCTTGGGTTTTCTATTTGGGAAATTGGCCGACTGATGCGGATCAGGCACACCTGACCGAAGCGCCCACCAACTGCCGCGCGCGCCCCTGAACAAGGGCGAGACGCCTTCGGCGAAGGAACAAACGCCAAGGTAAGATGTGCCTTCCTGTCTTGGCTACTCCGCCTCATGCCGCAGCGGCGCGGTCCAGGACATCCATGACCGCCTGCGGGTCGTGCTCGATCACCAGTAGCAACGTGCGCGCGGCCTGCTCCGGCCGGCGCCGCTTCTGCTCCCATTCCCGCACCGCCCCCACGCTGAACCCGAAGCGCGCCGCGAATGCCTTCTGGCTCAACCCGAGCTTGCCCCGGATCGCCCTCACGTCCACGTCGCGCGGCGGTGCCACCCGATGCACGCGCGAGGGCGCGAGCTTGCCGGTCAGGATGTCCGCTGCCTGCTGCATCGCCTCCAGGAACTCGCTCCGCTCCTCCATCTGATCCGTCATGGCTCTGTCCTCTATTCCGCCGCGGCACGATCGCCCCGGCACTGACTGTGTATTTCGCTAGACCTCACTTAGCGGTCCGTTGCTGCCGCAACTGCGCCTTCATGGCGTCCACGATCCGGCGGGCGCCGTCCCGCTCCGCTTGCGTGAGATCGCTTTGCTCGTTTTTCCCATAGAGCGTGATCGCCACGACGGGCAACTCGCTGGTGAGAACGTAATAGACCACCCGGAAAGCCCGCGCTTGCCCCGTCCGCCGCCGGCGAAGCGCAGCTTGCGCACGCCGCCGGTGCCGGGGATCACGTCACCGGCGAGCGGGTTCCACGCCAGCAGGTTGATGAGGTTTGTGCGCTCTTGCTCACTCAACAAGGCGTCCGCCTTGCGCGTGAAGACCGGGGTTTCCATCACCGTCTGCATAGCTAGATACTACGGCAATGACGCACATGTGTCAATGCCGTAGTTAGCTGGATCGCAACGCGTGCAGGGCTGCGACCACGGCGAGTTGACCAAGTATCTTATAATACGTGTTGACGCTTATACGGTAATGAGGTGTTTAAGTGACATGGGCGAGCGGCAAAGCGAGGCTCATAAAACCTCTTATGACCGAATACGTGCCGCAGCGTAAGCGTGATGACGGCACGATAGCTAGGAGCAGGGACATGCAGATACAGACGGCACGGTATTTCGTTTATTCGCAGAAACTCGGAACGCAGCGCCACCTGTTCAGCATTCGTGCCGAGGTCCGAGCCGAGACGTCGCGCGTGGCACGCGAGCGGTTTAAGCGCACTCTGCCCCGGCGCCACTGCGTGATCGGGGTCAAGCAAGCCGCTGGCGAGCACGGTGGCAGGACGGCCCAGCGCGGTCATTGGATTGGCTGATTATCCCTTGTACGTGCGTAACAGAATTGCCGTGTTCGGCAGAAAATAAGGAGAAGCTAGATGAACGTTGAGCATGTCTCCGCGGCCGGCACCGCGAAACTGATCCGGGCGGCGCTCAAGCACAGCTTCCCCGGCGTGCGCTTTTCCGTGCGCTCCCGCACCTACGCGGGTGGCGCATCCATTAATGTCGAGTGGACCGACGGCCCGACCGCGCGCATGGTCGAGGCCGTGGCCGGCCAGTTCGCGGGCGGACGCTTCGACGGCAGCATCGACATGAAAATTGGGGTCCATCACTGGCTCATGCCGGACGGCACGGCGACCGTCGCCAGCACCAACGGCACGGAAGGCAGCAAGGGTTGCATTCCGGCTCGGCAGGAGCCGGTGCCGCACCCGAATGCCCGACTCGTCCACTTCTGCGCTGATTTCGTGTTCTGCACCCGGCGGCACTCCACCGGATTGGTCGCCCGCGTGCTGGAACGCAGGCGGGTACTGGGCTGGCCAACCGAGTTGCTGGAGGTGCGGACCAGCGGCTGCGGCGGTGCCTATGTTGCCGCGCGAAGCCACGCGGACGGCGATGCCGAGCTCTGGGAGCGTGAGGCCCGCGTCGCGGTCGCTCGGTTCATGGTGGTGCAGGCGGGCAATGAGAAGAGCGCCATGGCGGCACCGAAGACGCGAGGGGGCGTCCAAGGACGGGGTGAGCCGCCCGGCCCTCCGAATTGCTGAACTGGAGAACACGCCTACGGCTAGACACGGACCGCCGTGTTGCCTTACACGGTAACACGGTCCTGATCGGAGAAAGCCTGTGGCGAGACCCTTGGTTGTCGTCCTCGCGTCGCAGAAGGGTGGCGTGGGCAAGACCACGCTGGCCGCGCACCTGGCGGTCGCGGCCGACCTCGCCGGCGTTGGCGCTGTCGCCGTTTACGACACCGACCCGCAGCAGAGCCTGGCCCGGTGGTGGGACAAGCGCGATGCGGAGACGCCCCATTACGCCCGCGGTGGCGTGGACGAGCTGGACGCGACGCTTGAGCGGCTGGGCGAGAAGGGGCTGCGCCTGCCGGTGATCGACACCCCGCCCGCCGTCACCGGCGCGATCCAGGCCTTGGTAGGGCGGGCCGATTTCGTGGTGGTGCCGACCAAGCCCAACATGCTGGACCTCGAAGCCCTGGGCAGCACCGTCTCCCTAGTACGCGAGCTGGGCAAGCCGTTCGCCTTCGCGCTCACCATGGTCAAGACCGGCACCACGGTGGGCGCGGACGGGGCGCGCGTGCTCAGCTCGTTCGGCGCCGTGGCCGCCATCGTGGGCGACCGCACCGGCATCGCGACCAGCATGAACCGGGGCGGGACGGTGATCGAGCAGGAACCGAAGGGGCGCGGGGCGGAGGAAATTGGCCAGCTCTGGCAAGCCGTAGGCGCCGCAACCGGCCTTGTACAGCAGAGGAAAAGGACCAAGAGCCATGTCTAAGCCTGCCGCCGCCGCGGTGTCGTCCGCGCGCAAAAAGGACAACAGGTTCGACCCGGCCGATTTCTCGGACGTGCTGGCGCCCAAGGGCCAGGCCGCGGGCGCCGTGACCGGCGCCGAGCAGCGCGGCGCACCCTCAATTGCGGTGCCAAACGCATCTCAGCCTACGGTCGCACCGATAGACAATGCCGCGGCTGCCTCTGCGCTACCCGCCGCGGCGGACGCGGCGAGGGCTGCGGCGCAGCAGCGGCGGCGCAACTCAACCAGCTTCGACTTCCCGGACTACGTGAACGAGGGGATCACGCTTTGGCTGCGCGGGCATCCAGAGCACAATCTCAAGACCATGATCCATCTCGGGCTGACCAAGCTCGGCATCCACGTGGAACCGGAGGACCTGGTGCCGCAACGACGCCGAAGACGGTAATTCGGCAATACATTTATAATTGCTGCGGCAAGACACGTATGGACGAAACCGCTTGCGCTTCTCCTTCACGCCCCTGAACCAACAGCTCTGTCACCAGGGCCATTTGGGAACGCGAACTATGAGCGTCTGGTAGACAATCAGGAAGGCTGCGCCTTGAGCGCCTCATAGATCGCCGTCTTGCTGACTTTCACGCGCGTGGCGGCCTCGCGCACGGTTAGGCCCTTGGCGACGTGCTCGCGCGCCCGCCGGAGCTTGTCGTCGGTGACGGCCGGTTTGCGCCCACCCTTGCGTCCCCGGGCCGCGGCGGCGGCCAAGCCCGCACGGGTGCGCTCCTGGCCTTGTCGTAAGCTCTCTGCCAAAAGTGCCAATCTGAAAAGCCTGTAATTTCAATGTTTCACACTGCTTACTACGTGGCAATGCATTGATGAAACTGAAAACTCAGCTTTCAGTTTCGGTATGCGACTGTTCTTGATGGTGGAGGCCCTGCGCACTCATTTGCGTGAGGGAAACCCGGTTGATTGCCTCCGGACAGCACCGAGCAGCCAACGTGAAGTGCCCTCGTCTTGTGGAACGCCTTTATGGAACGTCTAACCCTTTGATACGGCTCAATCCAATTTCCTGTTCCAAAATCGACCGGTTGCGGATCAACATGGCCGAAATGAAAAGCTGGGTATTTAAACATATCAATGTGTTGCCATATTGCGTGAAGCGCACGCGATTGAAATAACGTGCTTTCCAGATCGGCACTTTTGGCAGCTAGGTTACGACAAGGCCCGGTTGCCTATCCCAGCCGCGCCAAGGTGGCCAACATCTCGTTCCTCTCTATCTCATGACTTTATTATCACATTAGGAATTTACAACATCATGAATTAAGGTCTACTCTTGATGTTGTCGCGGCGGAGTTGAACTGACATGCTGACGGATCGCAGGGGCGCTTCGGCGCCGCCCAGGAGCTGGACCAGATGGCTAGAAAAGACCAGGCCGGGCGCACCCCGGCTGGCAATGCCCAAGCCTCACCCGAGCCGGATGCTCGGCAGGTGATGGTGTCGTTCTCAATGTCCGAGCCAGCTCACTTCGCCCTCAAGACCCGTGCGCTGCATGAGCGCACTACGGTCAAGGCAGTCGTCATGAAGGCTCTCAAGGCGTTCGGGATCGACGTGCCGGATGACGAGCTGGTGGACCGTCGAGCCGGCCGAGCTGGCCGACCCAAGGGACGCTGACATGAAAACGCTCGTGGTCATGAACGAGAAAGGCGGCGTCGGTAAGACCAACATCGTCGCCCATGCCGGATGGTATTTCGCGGAACGCTACTGGACCTTGCTGGTGGACCTGGATCAGCAGGCCAACCTGACCATGACGCTCGGCGCTCACCTGTCCACCGTGGAGAGCGTCGAGTTGTTCGCGGAGGTGACCAAGGTTGGCGGACGTCGGGCCGCTGACCGTCACCCGCTCGACGCGCGACCTCCTCGGCGTCGAGGGCGTGGACCGGGCGTGCATCGAGGTGTTCCGGGACAGCCTGAAAGCGATGTCCGACAGCTATGACATCTGCATCATCGACACCCCCCCTGCCCTCACCAATCGGACCTTTGGCGCCCTGCTGGCGGCAGACGCCGTGTTGGCGCCGATCGGCATCAACGACTACTCGCTTGCCGGCATCGCCGAGCTGCTGCGGGCGATCAAGGGCGTCTCGGCCCATTACAAGCGGGCGGAACCCGCCTTTCTGGGACTGCTGCCGTCGCTTTATGACCGCAAGAGCCGGCGCGAGCGGCAGATGTTCGAGGAGTTGGCGACGCACGTCGGCAAGCTGCTGTTTCCCGGCGTGGTGGCCAAGCGCGACCTCTACGCGCGCGCGGCCGGCGAGCGTGAGCCGGTGTGGACCATGAAAGGCGCATCCGCACGCGAGGCCGGGGCCGAGATACGCGGGATATTCGAGACGGTTGAGCAGAAGATGGAGTTGGCCCGTGGCTAAGAAGGCAGCATTCGCGGCGGCATCGTTCGCCAATCTCCGCGCCGCGGCCGGCGAGGGAGACGGCGAGCCGCTTCGCATCGCCCTGGTGGACATTGACGAAGATCCCAACCAGCCGCGCAAGGCGTTCAACGAGGCTGACCTTGAGGTCCTGGCGGAGACGATCAGGATGCGGGGGGTCCTACAGCCGGTTGGCCTCCTGCCACCCGAGAAGGGCCGCTACACGCTGGCGTTCGGCGCCAGGCGCTTTCGCGCGTCCAAGCTGGCAGGGATGGCGGACATTCCGGCCGTCATCGTGCCATCCGACCAGCGCGACTTCGCCACGCAGATCATCGAGAACCAGCAGCGGGCGGACCTGTCGAACAGCGAGTTGGCCGCGGCCGTCAATCAGCTTCACGCCGAGGGCAAGAGGGGACGGGAGATCGCTGCGATTTGCGCCCTGAAGGACTATCAGGTGGCGGCGTTCCGGGCGGTCGAGAAGTTGCCGGGCTTTCTCGTGAACCGGCTCGATACCGGGGACATCCGTGCGATCTACGACCTTTACCGGGCCTGGCAAAGGCAACCGGCGGCGATCGAGGAGGTGATGCCCGAGGCTGATGCCGTCCTGACGATCACCGAGGCGCGGCGCATCATTGCAGCCGCTACAGGCAAGCCATCCGGGAGCATCGTCCTCAGCCGAGAGCGGCAGGCTGAGGCGATTGCGACTGATGGCGCCGATGATGCCGGTGCGCTTCCGGCGTCCGCACCAATCATGGCCCCGCCATCGGATGCCGAAGTCGCGCCGCCACGGACGGAACAGACTGGGCCGGACAGGCTTGCGGAACCAGAAAGAGACCAAAGACCGGAGCCTCTAAGGCCCGAGCAGGATTTGCACGGTGCAAATGTTTTGGCGTCTCCCGAGCTTGCCGCAACGGGTCAGCAGGATGCCGGAGAGAAGCGGTCAACCGCAGTTCCGGCACCGGATAAATGGAGGATGGCCTTCGAGGCGTGCTGGTAACGACCAGGCGGCCGGACCAGCCAGGCTCGGCATTCCTAGACGTGAAAGGGGACTTGCGGGTGGTGCCTTTTGCGAAGCTGCGCACCATTGCGGCGACATAGGCGACCGAGGAGAGGCGATCATGCAAAGCGGGCCCAGTGATCTTCCAGCTCTGAAATCCCCGATGCAGTGTGCCGCTTCCTTGCTGGAAGGACTGCTTGGCATCGTCTGCCTGACTGCGCTTCGGTGCGTGGTTGAAACCTGTCGGCTACTCATGATCCTGGCTTTGCGGCTGCTGCGGCCGATCGTGGGGTGCGTGTTGCTGTTGGGGTGTGTCGGGAGCGTCGTCGCGACCGTGGGCTTCGCCGTTCAACATCTATGGTCAGATGCGGCACGGGCTGCCTCAGTGGTGTTCGCGTGCGCCTTGGTCCTTCGTCTGTATTCATGGCTTCTGCAAGCCATCGATCCTTCGCAGTTCAACGTGGTGGTCACTGAACGCCGCCTTTGGTGAGAGGACACGGCATGGCCGTCTATGACGCCGAACTGGCTGACCTGCGTGCCCGCGTGGATTGCAGGACGGTGCTCGAACACGCGCAGTGGACGCTGGATCGGCAGGGAAGCACGGCGCACAGCCCTAAGTATCGCCAGGGCGACGGCGGGATCGTCATCGTGACCCATGACGGAAAGGGCAGGTATGACCCGCTGAACGGCAAGAAGGGCGACGTGATCGCCCTTGCGCAGCACGTATGAGGGCGGCAATCTTGGACACGCGCGCAAGGCGCTGCGACCGCTTGCCGGCATCTCGCCTTCACTGAATCCAGCGGCACAGCCCTCCGCTATCGAGCCGGTCAACCTGGACCAATGGCATTTAGCGCCATTGCTCAGGCCGGGCTCGCGAACATGGGCGTATCTCACCGAAACGCGCGGCCTGCTCGCGAGCACTGTCGAGCGCGCTGCCCAAGCTGGGGTTTTGCGTGAGGGCATCTACGGCACTGTCTTAGCCAAGCACATGAGCGCGGACGGTCAGCTTGTCGGCTGGGAGATGCGCGGACCCTGCTACAAGGGATACAGCAAGGGCGGCGCCAAGGCGCTGTTCAGCGTTGGCGATACGCAGGCGACACGGATTGCCGTCACCGAGGCCGTCATAGACACCCTCAGCCTTGCGAGCATCGAGATGTGGCCGCGCGGGACGTTGTACGTCTCCACGGGCGGTGGTTATGGGCCGCAAGCGGAGAAGGCGCTTCAAGCGAGGCTGCGACCGGGCGTGACGCTGGTAGCGGCGACGGATCAGGGCCAGGGCGGCGAATTGCTGGCAAGACGGTTGCAGGCATTGGCGAGGCACTGCAACGCCGGCTACGAGCGTCTGGCGCCAATGGCGAAGGATTGGAACGAGCAGATCAACCATCCCGCAATGGCGAAGGCCGTTTTGGAGGTCAAACGTGCTGCGGTTGTCGAGGCTGATCGCCGGGCGGGGTGGGCTGGGCATCGTCTGCCGGCATTTTCCAATCAGGAGGCGCGGCGCAAGCGTTAGCCTTCCGGCTCTGGCTCGGATTTGCACGGTGCAAATCTTCCGGTTGTGCTTCAGCCGTCATCGACGGCGTTTGCTCGGCCTATCCGGTTCAGTGCGCGAAGGTTCCGGTCTTTCCGATTTGCCCGGCGACGGTTCCGGCGCGGTCGCAAGCCGCCGTAGCTCCACGCTCAGGACAACCGGCCCCTCCTGCCTTTCCTTCTCGCTCAACGCACGCGCAAAGTCCGCTTTCACCCTGGCACGCCCGGTCGCGTCGAGATGACCCATCTCGCGCTCGACTTTCTCGTTGAATGCAGCCTGCACAAGCCTGCCATCGGGCGAGAGGGAAGAACTGAGGCGGCTCTGATTTCCCGCACGCTCCAGTTCGGCCGCGATGCGAGGTATTTGCCCGGCCAGCCATCGCGGCGGGTCCGGCGCTTCGAACAGAACCCGGCCGCGTTCAATTCCGAGAACCCGCCGATGGTTGCTGCCGGAGTTGTCAAGCAGCACAGCCCGGTCCGCAATGATGATTGCCGCCGGGAGATTGCCCAAGCTGCCGGCCACGCGACGCCGTATCGTCTCAGGCTCGATCCAGTGCCCGCCTTGCATGGCACGGCCCTCGACCCGACGAATGTTCGTCGCGACATCGTTCACCGCGACATAGCGCAACGTCACGTCGTAGCCCGCATCCTTGGCCGCCTGCATCCGCCCGAGCACGGTCCGTCCCGTCAAAGTCGTCTCCAAGGACAGCGAACGTCCCTCCGCCAGAGTTCGGTCAAACAGTCGCAGAGCCTCCCTGCCTGCGGCAAAATCAATTGAGCGTGGATCGGTGGGGTTTATTTGCCGGGCGATGCGGTCCGGGTCTATTTCAACGTCAACCGGATCGGCGCCGCCCGCGCGCAAGCTGCTCTTGCCGGCGCCGTTGGCGCCGGCATAGACGATGAGCCGCCTCAACGCGCAGGGGGCGTGAACCCAGGATACGGATTGCCCTCGGCTTGGAACTGGTCGATCGGAGCCAGGCGCTCGACGCGCCCGCCAGGGTGCTCTTGCACAACCCAGCCCTCCAGCTCGTAGGTCAGGATTTCTCCGCTTGCACGACGCGTCGCCAACGCGTTCTCCGCGGCACGTTGAAGGGCAGCACATTCCGCCTGCATCATCGCGGAACCTGCGATACGCATCTGCTCGTTCATGGCGCGCGCTCCTGTTGCTAAGCCGCCACAAATTACCATAGGACCACTATCGACACAGCTTCCGATTTGCACGGTGCAAATCTGCCGGTCGTGTTCTCCCGGCCTTCGGCACTCCTTCCTTCTTGCCCAGCTTTCTAGTGAAGAAGCACCTAACCCCATCAAAGAGGGACTAGGGCGTGTCTGCAAACTGAGCGGCTATAGCCAAAGCACGATCATGCCGAGCGTGACCATCGCGAGGTAGTTGACCCCGCGCTTCTCGTATCGGGTCGCGATGCGGCGGAACTGCTTGAGGCGGTTGATCAAGCGCTCGATGCGATTGCGCTGTCGGTAAGCGTCGCGGTCGAAGCAGGGCTGCCGGCGCTGGTTGCTTTTGCTGGGGATCACCGGCCGGATATGCCGCCGGCGCAGGCGGCCCCGAGCCGTGGGGCTGCTGTATCCCTTGTCGCCGGCCACACAGCGTGGCCGCAGCCGAGGACGGCCCCGGCCGGGACGGCGGACTGCGCCCTGGTCCAGCAGCGCCTGCAACGCAGTCTGCTCATGCCGCTCGCCTGCGGTCAGCACGGCCGTGATCGGCTTGCCGCCCCCTTCTGCCCGCAGATGCAGCTTGGTCGAGAACCCACCCTGGCTGCGGCCCAGCGCCTCGACGCTCTGCCCATCTCCGGCAGGCTTGGTCCGGCGCGCGCCGGCCGCGTGCTGATGCGCGCGGATCACGGTCGCGTCCACGAAGTGCAGGTCCCAATCCACCTCGCCACGCGCATCGGCGTCAGCCTGCAACGCCGACAGCACCCGGTCCCAAATACCCGCCGCACGCCAGCGGTAAAACCGGCTCGACACCGTGCCCACCCGGCCATGCCGCTCCGGCAGGTCGCGCCAGGGCGCCCCGGTGCGGTCAATCCACAGCACGCCGTTTAGGATGCGCCGGTGGTCCTCGTTCGGCCGTCCCGTCCAGGGCTTGCCCGGCGGCAGGAGCGGCTCCAGACAGCGCCATTGCGCGTCCGTCAAATCGCCTCGTCTCACCCCAGCAATACGGGATCACGCACCCGAAATGTCTGCCGTTTGCAGACACGCTCTAGACCTTTGTCGCCCTGACGCAGTCAGGACGAAGGGTCTAGCGCTGATCTGGACTGGCAATTGACGCCCTGACACAGTCAGGGCGATTGCAGTCTACCGCCCCGCCCCGGACGTGCCGTTCAATGCCCAGTCGTAATGGTCGCCCGAGATGGACCTGATCCCTTGCAGGGACCGCCGCTTCTCCGCCGCCGCATAGCGTTTCAGATGCTCGATCACCCCCCGGTCCGTCCCGCCGAAGTCCGCTTGATACCACTCGTAGATTGACGACACGTAAAGCCCGCCGTCGCGCACGAAGAAGCCGCGCGGGCTGTTCACGTAATCCCGGGCCGCCTGATCGAGCTGGGCCTCCATCCCCGTCTTGTCATATGGCGCCGCGCGCAGGTTCGGGCAGCCGAGCGATGCGCAGTTCAGCGCGTAATGCGTCCGCGGGTCGCGCCAGATCGGGCGCAGGATGCGGTGCTCGATGTCGTTCAGGCTCACCGTCTGCCCCTCGACCTGGATCAGCTTCGCGTCCCAAGGCCCGGAGGCGCTGAACAGGCCCGGCGACAGGTTGATCTCGCGGATGCTCGCCACCGGGTCATGCTGCAGCACCACGCTGACGGTCAGCTCGTTATACAGGTTCGACCAGAAGGCCCGCTGCTCTCCCCGGCTCAGGCTGCTGACCGGGACCTGCTGCAGCCGGCGCAGGTCCGCCGCCAGCCCGGCCCGGTCCGCCGCCGAGACGCCGGCGTAATCGACCCGGTTGATCCCGTCCGCCCCGGCCCGCACGTGACGGCGCAGGAACGACGCCCAGACCCGCTGGTCGATGACCGCCGTGCTGGCCTCGTCATGCGCCTGCCAGCGCGGCCACAGCTCGGCCCGGGGGGCGGCCAGCCCCGGCTGCATCAGCCCGAGCAACGCCAGCAATCCAGCAACCATCCGCACGGGCATCCTCCTATTCAAACCACGTGCGGTCGATAAACCATCGAGACGTTTGACGCAGCCTCCGTTCCATGGAAGCGTGCAACGAATCGCGACAATCCGGAGCACCGAGGAATGAGGCATTTCGCCGCCGCCGTCCTGTTCGCAGCCCTCGCCGTCACGCGCCCGGACGTGGCGCAGGCCCAAGCCAACTGGGACATGCCCACCCCCTACCCGGACAGCAACTTCCACGAGGAAAACATCGCCGCGTTCATCAAAGAGGTGAATAAGAACGCCGGCGGCGCGGTGACCATCACCCTCCACCCGAACCAATCGCTGATCAAGCATCCCGACATCAAGAACTCGGTGCGCGACGGCATCGTCCCCATCGGGGAGCTGCTCGCCTCCCGGCTGGAGAACGAAAGCCCCATTTTCGGCGCCGACAACATCCCCTTCCTGGCCGACAGCTATCCCGAGGCGATGAAGCTCTACCAGGCGCAGAAGCCCTACATGGACAAGCTGCTGGCCCGGCAAGGGCTGAAGCTGCTGTTCTCCGTCCCCTGGCCGCCGCAGGGCCTGTATGCCAAAGCCAAGGCCGACAGCCTGGCCGACCTCTCCGGGCGCACCTTCCGCGCCTACAACAAGTCCACCGAGGAACTGGCCAAGGCGGCCGGGATGGTCCCGGTGCAGATCGAGGCGTCCGACGTGCCCACCGCCTTCTCCACCGGGCGCGTCCAGGCCATGATCACCTCGCCCGCCACCGGCGTCGACAGCAAGGCATGGGATTTCCTGTCCTACTACTACACGCTGGACGCCTGGCTTTCCCGCAACATGGTCATCGTCAACCAGGCCCGCTTCGACGCGCTGCCGAAACCGGCCCAGGACGCCATCGCCAAGGCCGCCGCCGAGGCCGAGACCCGCGGCTGGGCCATGTCGCAGCAGGTCAATGCGTCCGCCACCAAGACCCTGGCCGACAACGGCATCAAGGTCACCGCCCCGTCCCCCGAACTGGAGAGCGGCTTCAAAAAGATCGCCGAGACCCTGCGCGAGAAATGGGTCAAGGCCGCGGGCAAGGACGGCGCGCAGATGCTCGAGGCCTATCGCAAATAGCCGGCCATGCGCGGTTGCCTCGACGCGCTCTACCGGGTCTCCGGCGGCTTGGCGGCGTTGTGCCTGGTCGCCATCGCCGCGCTCGTGGCCTTGCAAGTCGCCGCCCGCCTGCTCGACGCCGCGCTCGGCGCGCTGGGCATCCCCGTCACCGGCTTGGTCGTGCCCTCGCTCGCCGAAGTCGCCGGGTTCCTGCTGGCGGCGGCCACGTTCCTCGCCCTTGCCGACACCCTGGCCCACGGCGTCCATATCCGGGTTGACCTGCTGACCGCGCGGCTGCCCGACGCGCTCCGGCGTCCGCTCGAAGCCGCCGTCGCCCTGCTCGCCGCCGGGCTGGCCGGCTTCGCCGCCTACGCCTGCGCCGCGCTGGCCTACAAGAGCTATAGCTACGGGGACCTCTCCTACGGCATCGTCGCCGTTCCCCTCGTCATCCCGCAAAGCGCGCTGGCCATCGGCCTGGCCATCCTTGCCGTCGCGCTGGTCGACCGCGCACTCTCCCCCGCGCGGCCCGCTGCTGAGACGGGCGCCGTTTGATGGGCGTCGCCGAGATCTCCATCCTGCTCGTCGCCGTCCTGTTCACCGCACTCGCCTGCGGCCTTTGGGTGTCGCTGGCGCTCACGCTCACCGCGCTGGCCGCGCTGCTCACCCGCCCTGCGCTGCCCGACGCCAAGATCCTCGCCACGACCTTCTGGTCCGCCTCCACCTCGTGGGACCTCACCGCGCTGCCGATGTTCATCTGGATGGGGGAGATCCTGTTCCGCTCGCGGCTGTCCGAGGATTTGTTCGCGGGCCTCGCGCCGTTGATGCGGCGGCTTCCCGGGCGGCTGGTCCACGTCAACATCGTCGGCTGCGCCCTCTTCGCCGCCATCTCCGGCTCATCGGCCGCCACCACCCAGACCGTCGGCAAGATCTCGCTGCCCGAGTTACGGCGCCGCGGCTACGGCCAGAGCATCGCCGTGGGATCACTGGCCGGAGCCGGCACCTTGGGCCTGCTAATCCCGCCATCCATCATCCTCATCGTCTACGGCGCGGCGGTCGAGGAATCGATCGCCCGGCTGTTCATCGCCGGCGTCGTTCCCGGCATCCTGCTGGCGGTCCTGTTCATGGGCTACGTCGCCCTCGCCGCCACCCTGAAGCCGTCGCTCATGCCGCCCGCCGCCGACGTGATCGCCGAGGACAGCAGGCTCCGCTCCGTCGCCCGCATCGCCCCGGTCATCCTGCTCATCGCCGGCGTCATCGGCTCCATCTACGGCGGCCTCGCCTCGCCTACCGAGGCGGCCGTGATCGGCGTCGTCCTTGCCCTCGTCCTTGCCCGCGCCCAGAGCGCGCTGACCTGGCAGAGCTTCCGCGAGGGCCTCATGGCCGCGACCCGGGTGTCCGCCATGATCGCCTTCATCCTGGCGGGGGCGGCCGTGGTGACGACGGCGATGGGCTTCACCGGCCTGCCCCGCGCGCTCGCCGCCTGGATCGGCTCGCTCGGCCTCTCGCCGTTCGCGCTGCTGGCGGCGCTCACCGTGTTCTACATGGTTCTGGGCTGCTTCCTCGACGGCATCTCGATGGTGGTGCTGACCACGTCGGTGATCATGCCGCTGGTGACGCAGGCAGGCTTCGACCTGGTGTGGTTCGGCATCTACCTCGTCATCGTGGTCGAGATGGCGCAGATCACGCCGCCGGTCGGCTTCAACCTGTTCGTCATCCAGGGCCTGACCGGGCTGGACATCTTCCGCATCGCCGCCGCGACGGCGCCGTTCTTCGCTATTCTTTTACTGATGGCGCTGCTGCTCGCGCTGTTTCCGGGCATCGCGCTGTTTTTGCCGCGAACGATGTTCTCGGGCGGTTGATGCCGGGGGCGCCCTGGCATGTCCGGCGCCCGCGCCGATATGCCGCCTCATGCAGCAGCTTCCCGGCCTTCCCGACGGCGCGTTCGACAAGATGGACCCGGCGCCGGACCCGGCGTTCTACGCCCAGCCCCGCTTCGTCACCCACATCGACGACGGGGCTATCGCCGCCGTCACCCAGCTCTACCGCCAGACCCTGCCCGAAGGCGGCGCCATCCTCGACCTGATGAGCAGTTGGGTCAGCCACTTGCCGGACGACGTCGCCTACGCCCAGGTCGTCGGCCACGGCATGAACGCCGACGAACTCGCCGCCAATCCCCGCCTGTCGCGCTGGTTCGTGCAGGATCTGAACGCGGACCCGATCCTGCCCTTGCAGGCGGAGACATTCGGCGCCGCTTGCCTGTGCGTCTCCGTGCAATACCTGCAGCGCCCGGTCGAGGCGTTCCGCGAGGCCGCCCGCGTGCTCCGCCCCGGCGCGCCCTTCGTCGTCTCGTTCAGCAACCGCTGCTTCCCGACCAAGGCGGTCGCGGTCTGGCAAGCCTTGGGCGGCCCGGATCAGCAGCGCCTGGTCACGGCTTACATGCAAGCCGCCGGGTTCGGGGCGGTGCGCAAGTGGTCGCACGTGCCGCCGGGCGCGGACCCGATCTGGGTTGTCATCGGCGACCGCTAGACTGCAATCGCCCTGACTGGAAAAGTCAGGGCGTCGATTGCCCGTCCAGATCAGGGACAGCACCGGGCATGAATGCGTTAAAGTGCTTGACCATCAAGGTGACCGGGGGCCTCCCTTTCCGTTCGACAACGTCCACGGCCTGCCATCCAGTCTTCTTGTACAATCCTTGAGCATTATTCGTGTAGAGCCAAGCGACCGGAAAGAGCGCCGAGCGTGCGGTCTCCTCCACGGCGGCAATGAGCCTGGCGGCGTAGCCACGGCCACGCGCTTCGGGCGCCACGAACACGCCGGCCAGCCACGGGGTCAACTCGGGACGTTCATCGAGATCGTCCCGCACCAGACTGGCGGTTCCCACCGGTTGACCGTCTATCAGCAGCACGAATGCCTAGGGCGGACCGGACCGGGATGCCGACGCTGCAACCGCCTTCGTCGTGTGGTCCAGCGAATACCCGTCATCGCGCCAGAACGCGCGCCAGAGCCAACCCGCAACGATCGGGATGAGGTCTCTGGCCGGTCCGCGATCGCGACGATGGTCATGGCACGCCTCGAGCCAGTTTAGCTTGCTTGCCAGGCTAGTGCTACAGCCGGGTTTCAACTGAATGTCCCCGTGTTCGTTTACGCCAGTGGGCGCGCTTGGATCGCTGCTGGTGGCGTCTGCGCCAGGTTGACCACCGCAGGGCGGCATCGGGCCTGGATGGTTGCTTGAGCACGATGGCTGAGATGAGCCGCCGGACCTCTGGAACTGTGAGCGGCAACAGGTCCGCTTGGAGGCTTGCCGGGTCCGCACCCCCCGGCAGCGCCCTGTTCGGCGCTGCGGCGGACCACGGCGAGGTAGGCCAGGGCCAGCATGGACAAGGTGACGTGGCGGCGCCACCCGACCCAGGAGCGCCTCCCAGCTTCGCTGAACCGGCATACTGGTCCAGGCCGACTTCGCCCTTGGCCTGCTCGAACAGGCTCTCAATGGACCAGCGCGTGCCCGCGACGCGCACCAGTTCGGCCAGCGCGGTGTCCTGGGGCGCATGGGTCAGGTAGAACGCGGCCTCCTCGGGATCAGCAATGCTGCGCCGGACCAGGAGCGCACAGGCAAAGCCCGGCGCCCCGCCGTTGTAAGGCAGGTGCGCCCAGTCGTATAGCCGCGGTCCCTTGGCGCCGTCGCCTGCGCTGAGTCGCTGCCACGCCGCGTCCGGCAGCCCCTCGATCCAGGTCGTGACCGGGCGCATGGCCAGGCGCTGGCCAGACGTGACCGCCAGCACGTGAGCGCGCCGGCGCCGCTCCGCCCACCGGCGGATGGCGCTGTCCGCCCCATACACGCTGTCGCCAGCGACCCAGGAGAAGGGCACGCCTGCCACGCGGGCGTGTTCCAGCATCGCCAGGCCCTGCTTGGGCTTGGTCACACGCTCCACGTCAGCCGGGATGCGCGCCTCGCGGCACCGCGCGTCGTCCCCGGCCCACTCCTTGGGCACGTAAAGCGCTCGGTCAATCAGGGCGCGGCCGTGCCGCCCTGCGTCGCCCAGGAACACGCCCACTTGCGCGGTCTCGATGCGGCCCGCGGTTCCCGTATACTGCCGCTGGACGCCAGCCGACTTCGTCCCTTTCTTCAGGAAGCCGGTCTCGTCCAGAACCAGCACCGCTCCAGGGTCGGCCAGGCGCTCCGCCACGTAGGCTTGCAAGTCGTCGCGCACCGCCTCCGCGTCCCAGCGCGCGCGGCTCAGGAACTCCTGCACCCCGTCCGGCGTCGCGTCGCCAGCCACCTCGGCCAACTGCCAGCCGTTCTTGCGCTCAACCGGAGCCAGCAGCCCGCGCAGATAAGCGCCTGCCCGACGCCGCGGCTCGGCACGCCCGAAGCGCGGCGCAATCCGCCCAGCAACCTCATCCAAACCCGCAGCCCACCCGCAAACATCCCGTTTCGTCGTCATTCCACCCGCCTCCGGACAGACACAACGCTCAACTACGGCTGTAGTACTAGACCTGCTCACGCTATCGTCTCGGAATCCTGAAAGCAACCCATGTGAGACGTGGAAAGTGTCTCGCGCGATTGCCTTGCTGGGGTATTCATTGCAGACTATCCGGTCTCGGCCGACCATAAGAATTAGCGTCCACCGTCTTCGCGTAAAGCACTACCCCGCCATCAGTTTGTGCAACGGACATGTGCACCAGCTCAGTCCTTGCTTTGGCAGAGCGGCTGCTCCGTTCCATAAGTCCTAAATTTCGCAACACCCGACGCCTGACAGACAAACCGGGCACTTTCGTTGTTGCAAATGTCGCTCGCATAAGCCAATCGTTTTGCGACGACATTCGCAAGGGTTCATGCTCACTGGATACGCTCGGGTCTCGACCGACGATCAGGATCTCCGCCTTCAGCGGGCCGCGCTGAAGGAAGCCGGATGCAAGCGGGTCTACGAGGAGAGGATCTCGGGTGCCCGGCGGGACC
Source organism: Acetobacteraceae bacterium (assembly GCA_965217935.1). Classification (GTDB taxonomy): domain Bacteria; phylum Pseudomonadota; class Alphaproteobacteria; order Acetobacterales; family Acetobacteraceae; genus JBBROS01. Next base: position 18,874 of record OZ244581.1, read on the forward strand.
GGCCGCAGCTGGCCCGCATGCTCGACCAGGTCCGGGAAGAGGATGTCGTCGTAGTGACCCGCCTCGATCGCCTGGCTCGCTCTACCCGCGATCTCCTCGACGTTGCCGAGCAGCTCAAGGACGCCGGTGCCGGCCTGCGCAGTCTGGGCGAGCCTTGGGCTGACACCACGTCCCCAGCTGGGCGCATGGTGCTGACGGTGTTCGCCGGCATCGCTGAGTTTGAGCGCGCGCTGATCCACCAGCGAACCAGCTCCGGCCGAATCGCCGCCATGCAGCGGGGCGTGCGCTTCGGCCGGCCGGCGAAGCTGGAACCCGATCAGGTCGCCTTGGCCCATCGCTTGATGGGGGAGGGTACACCGGTGCGCGCAATCGCCCGCATGCTCAATGTCCATGCGGCAACCGTCTACAGGGCGATGGCGGCCTCGTCGTCTGACGAAGCAGAGCCATCAGCCCGAGCCTGAACCAGGGTGCTCATCACCGGCGTCTGGTTTCCGGTCTGGCGCGCGTGCCAGGAATGCGTGCAGATCCTCGGGCTTCGCGTCACCTGCCCGCTGGCGGAAGAAGTCAGCCGCTGTTTCCACGGCGCCCACCTTCTGAGCGACGGCCGACGCGATCCACTGGTTCAGCGACACGCCATCTTTCTTGGCAAGCCGTGCCGCCGCGGTCTTGATCGAGGTCGGCAGCTTGAGCGGGTAGGTGGCCTTGCTCATTACCGTATCCTCCGGAGCAGATCGGCCGGCGACATCGCCAACAAGCCGAACCTGGGCGCGGCAGAAGCAAAATCAGCCAAGTTGTGCGTGACCAGAGCATCGGCATGGCCGTTTACGGCCGCTTCCAGGACCATCTCGTCGTCTGGGTCGGAAAGCTGTGGCCGCCAGGCGAAGCGCACGTCCACCGGCTCGATGGTGGCCGCAAGCGCCGCAAGGACGTCATCCACGTCGGCCAAGCTCAAACCCGTAACCGTGCGCTGCTCCGGTCGCTTCAGCACGTCCTCGTACTCCAAGAATAACGCTGGCGTGGCCAGCGGCACGATCCTCCGCGATGCAACCAGCGCCACCACGGCATTCGCGGCACCGTGCCTGCTGCGGAATGCGGACACCACCACAGAGCTGTCCAACACCACACGCCGCATGGCAATAGGTAAGCACATCCCATGAGATGTGTCGATATTTGAAGGGTGGTGTCTTGTTGGAGTTCTTCTCGGGCATCCGAGACTCCGCCGGAGGCGGGTCTAGAACCTTCCGAGACAGACGGCCATAAAACCTCCTGTTTACAGAGACTTAGCAGAGGCAATAGTTCCAGTTGCCAGGTGACAAAGATGATAGTGGTTGCCTCGTGCTGCCGTTTGATGGCCGAAAAGCCCAGTCCGTGGCTTTTTGGACTGTCTCATTGCCGGCGTCTCACCGGGTATAGGCAAACGGGACAGGTATCGGCGCCGACGCCGCAGGCAGCGCCGGCCGTGGCGCTCAGGCCCGTGCCGGCGCCGCACGCCGACCAGGCGGCCGAGATCGCGCGTTTGAGGCGCGAAGCGGAGCGGCTGCGCATGGAACGCGACATCCTCAAAAAGAGGATCGCCAACTTTGCGAAGCCGTCACGATGAGGTTCCGGGTCATCGACCAGCACCCTGGCTGCTGGAGCGGCAGTTCGTGGCCAGCAAGCCGAACCAGGTCTGGCTAGTGGATTTGACGTATGTATCAACGGGCCAGGGCGAAGCAGCCAAAGGTTCCACGCATGCCGTGCGTGGAATGGCTGCGGAGGGTGGCTCTACTTGGCCGCCATCATGGACCTGCACACCCGCAAGGTAGTCGGCTGGTCCATGCGCGACCACCTACGCGCCAAGCTGGCCACGTCGGCGCTGATGATGGCCATCCAGCGCCAGCATCCCGCGCCGGGGCTGATCCAACACTCGGATCGCAGCGTCCAATATGCCTGCACGAACTACCAGGAGGTGCTGACAGGGGCAGGCATCACGCCGTCGATGAGCCGGCGGGGCAACGCGCTGGACAACGCGCCCATGAAAAGCTTCTTCCACATGCTGAAAACAGAGTTGGTCCATCACCAGGCCTACGCCACTCACGACGAGGCCGGGCGCGACCTGTTCGCCTACATGGAATGCTTTTACAACCGGGAAAGGCTGCACTACTGGACGGGGCTACCAAACGCCCGATGAGGCAGAACGACGCGCACAAAGCATAGCGTGACTACTCTACGGAAACGAGGGAGGATCATCGTCCAGCAGGCCGGACAGGTTGACCAAATCGGATACAGCCATAAACGCCAGAGCTCCTCAAATGGAAACGGGCGACCGATCATCCCGCCGCTTTCATCACATCAGAAGCTCGCCGGAACCACCTTGTCTACATACGAACAACCATTCTCTGACAGAGAACAGCTTCTCCCTTGACTCACCAATCCGGCAACATCATCGGATAGGCAAGGCCACCGCGGCAGATGGCGGAGGCATTGCAGGAGAGGCAAGAAGCATGCGTTTCGCAGCGTATAAACAAAACGGCGCCGAAGGATTGGCCGTCGCCAAGAGCGACGGACCGTTCCGCGGCTACTCGGTCGGCGACGGCAAGTATCCCGGAAGCCTGGCAAGCCTTGTCGCAGGCGGGGAAGAGCGGCTTCAGGCCGCGGGCCGTGAGCTGCTCAATGGCCCGGAGATCGATACCACCGCCGTTCAATGGCTGCCGCCGTTGCCCGCGCCGGGCAAGATCATCTGCATCGGCCTCAACTACGCCGACCATTCCGCCGAAAGCGGCTTCAAGCAGCCCGAGTACCCCTCGGTGTTCGCCCGCTTCTCATCCAGCCTGATCGGCCACGGCGCGCCCATTATCCGCCCCGGCGTGTCCAAGCAGCTCGACTTCGAGGGCGAGTTCGTCGCCGTGGTCGGCCGCGGCGGGCGTCATATCGCCAAGGGGGACGCGCTCAAGCACGTCATTGCCTACTCGCTGTTCAACGACGCCTCCATCCGCGACTACCAGTTCAAGTCGCCGCAATGGACCATGGGCAAGAACTTCGACGACACCGGCCCCTTCGGCCCCTGGCTCGTCACCGCCGACGACCTGCCGCCCGGCTGCGCAGGCTTGCGGCTGCAAACGCGGCTGAACGGCGAGGTGGTGCAGAGCGCGTCCACCGACGACCTGGTGTTCGACGTGGCCACCCTGGTCTCCACCCTCAGCGAGGCGTTCACCCTCGACGCCGGCGACATCATCGTCAGCGGCACCCCCTCGGGCGTCGGCCTAGCGCGCAAGCCGCCACTATGGATGAAGCCCGGCGACACCTGCGAGGTGGAACTGGAAGGCATCGGCGTCCTCAGCAACCCTATCGCCGACCAGACGGCGGCGGGCGGCACGTCCTGAAAATAACCTGGCGTTCGACTAAATACCGGATGATCGCAGGCAATGCGGCATATGGAGAGAAGCAATGACTCAGATCGGCCACTACATCGCCCCGTCCCGCCGCCCGGACTCGCTGGGCGTGCACTCCATGGATTGCTTCAACATGGCAGTGCCGGACCTGGAGGAAGCGCGCAGCTTCTATAGCAAGTTCGGCCTCGACGTGCGCGAGGAAGGCAAGGGCCTCTCGCTCTACACCTTCGGCCACCCGCACCGCTGGGGCTCGCTCCACGAAGGCCCGAAGAAGTCGCTCGGCCATCTCTCCTTCGGCATCTTCGAGGACGACGTGCAGCGCTTCCGCGACCATCTGCAGCACGTGGGCGTCGAGCGCGTCGAGCCGCCGCCCGGCTTCGAGAGCAACGGCATCTGGTTCAAGGACTGCAACGGCCTGCCGGTCGAGCTGCGCGTGGCCGAGAAATCCTCGCCGGACGCCAAGTCCACCGTCGAGCACGTGATCCGCGGACCAGGCGTGCGCAGCGCCCCGGCCCGCAGCGGATTGCCGCCGGTGCGGCCGCGGCGGCTCGCGCACATCCTGATCTTCGTGCGCGACATCGAGGAATCGATCAAGTTCTACAGCCGGGTGCTCGGGATGCGGCTGTCCGACGAATCGGGCGGCGTCGTCGCCTTCATGCACGGCGTCCACGGCAGCGATCACCACATGGTCGCCTTCGCCAAATCCGAGGCGCCGGGCCTGCACCATTGCAGTTGGGACGTGCCATCCATCCAGGACATCGGCCTGGGCGCTATGCACATGGCCGACAGCGGCTTCTCCCGCGGCTGGGGCCTCGGGCGGCACGTGCTCGGCTCCAACTACTTCCACTACGTCCGCGATCCTTGGGGCAGCTATTCGGAATACTCCAGCGACATCGACTACATCCCGGTCGACATGGACTGGAAGGGCGAGAAACACCCTCTCGAGGACAGCTTCTACCTATGGGGGCCGGAGCCGCCGAAGGATTTCGCCTTCAATCACGAGGCGTCCGTGGCGCCGGAAATGCCTGCTGCCGCGGGAATCTGACGTCCTGGGCGGCAGGGATAAGGAATAAGCAAAAACAATGAAGCGAGGAAGCAATGGCGCAGGACGAAACTTTCTACGACGTTGTCCAGATCGGTTACGGTCCCGTCAGCCAGGTGCTCGCCCTTATGCTGGCGCGCCAAGGCCACCGGGTCGCAGTCGTGGAGCGTTGGTCCCAGCCGTACAACCTGCCGCGGGCGGTGTGCATCGATCACGAGGCCGCCCGCATCCTGCGCGCGATCGGGTTGGGCGAGGGGCTGGAACGCGTGTCGCAGCCGGCCCCCCGTTACGAATGGTTCAACGCCGAATGGGAGGAGTTGCTCTCGATCGACTGGAGCGCGGACTCTGTCTCCGGCGGGCCGGAGGTCAACTTCGTGCATCAGCCAAGCCTCGAAGCCGAGTTCCGTGCCGAGTTGAGCCGCCTGCCCAATGTCGGGCAGTGGCTGGGATGGGAGTTCGCCAGCTTCGCCGACCACGGCGACCACGTCGAGGTCGAGCTCCGCAACGTCGAAGGCACGAGCAGCGAAACCCTGCGCACCCGTTTCCTGATCGGGGCCGACGGCGCCAACAGCATGGTCAGGCAGGCGCTCGGCATCGGCCGCGAGGACCGCGGCTTCGAGGCCGATTGGCTGATCGCCGACATGGAGCTTAACCCGGGCGTCGTGCTCGACATTCCCGCCTGCGGCCAATACTGCAACCCCGAGCGGCCAACCACCATCGTGCCGGGCGGCATCAACCAAGGGCGCGTCTGCCGCCGATGGGAATTCATGCGCCTGCCGGGCGAGAGCCGTGAGCAGCTTCAAGACGAGGACTATGTCTGGAACCTGCTCACGCCATGGGTAAAGCCAGAGCAGGCGACGTTGGTGCGCCACGCCATCTACACCTTCCGCTCGCTCGTGGCCGACACCTGGCGCGGCGGACGCGTGCTCCTGGCCGGGGACGCGGCCCATACCATGCCGCCCTTCATGGGCCAGGGCATGTGCGCCGGCATCCGCGACGCCTGGAACCTGAGCTGGAAGCTCGGCGCCGTCCTCCGCGGCAAAGCCGGCGACGCGTTGCTCGACACATACACGCCCGAGCGCAAGCCGCACGTGACCGGCGTGATCGACGCGTCGGTTTGCCTCGGCCGCATCATCTGCATCGCCGACCCGGCGGACGCGGCCGAGCGTGACCGCAAGTTCAAGGCCGGCGTCAACGACCCGTTGCCGCCATTTCCGCATCTGACCGCCGGGCTGCTGGCCAAGAACACGGCTGACACGGCCGGGATGGCCGGGCTCTTGTCGCCGCACGGGACGGTGCGCCGTCAGGGGCAGCAAGGGCGGTGGGACGAGGTGGTCGGCCTCGGCTTTTGCGTCATCATCCGCGACGCCGAGCCCGCGGACGTGCTGCGCCCGGACCAGATGCGGGCTTTGCAGGCGATCGGCGCGCACGTGGTTGGAATCGCCGCCTCGGCACGGGACGGCCTTGCCGTGGATGTCGATGGCAAGTACGACGGCTTCCTTGGCGCGCACGGCGCGGCCGCGATGATCACCCGGCCGGATTTCTACATCTTCGGCGGCGTCGCTGAGGCCGGCAGGATCGAGAAATTGACGGACGAGCTGCTCTCGGCGCTGCGGGAAAATGGCGTTGAAGTGCATTTAAAAGCGGCAGCATAACGCGCCGCGTAGGTGCCATCGCGGCGGATGGCTTGAGCCGGCGGGCACTGGACGCTGGCCCCGGCGGTCGCGGCGGAAGCGCCGCCTGCTGCCGCGTTGGGCACGGCAGCGGAACGCTGCCCGGCACCGGGTCGCCGATGCCGCAGCTCGGCCGTTTCAGCATGTCCACTCTGGTGCAGGCTGGAGGGCTCAGCTTCGTAATCGACGCCGGGCGAGGGAGCACGGTCCGGCTGCTTCAGGCAGGCGTGCCGTTGGGTAAAGTGGACGCGGTATTCATAACCCAATTTCATTCCGGCCACCTGGACGGTCTGCCGGACCTTTGAATGACCAGCCATCTGCCTCCGGCTTTCGGTAAACGCAAACAGCCGCTGGAGATTTCTAGCCCGACGGACACGGCCCGCATCGCCTAAGGCCATGCGTATGGCGCGTTCATCGGAAACGTGCATAGCCAATTACCACAACCTTTGTCCGGGCGACTTCCGGCTCGACCCGCTGCTCGCCAAGTTGAACCGTCGCCGTGCCGTGGTGTTCATGCACCCGGCGTCGCTCAAATGCCCGTGCTGCCAGACGCAGTCGCTCTGCTGCCCGCGGTTGGCGATCGAGTTCATGTTCGAGATCACGCGGGCCGTGGCCAACCTGTTACTGACCGGCACATTCGCACGCTTCGCGGATTTCAGTGGATCATCCCACATGCCGGTGCGCCGGTGCTGGCGAACCGCATCCTTCACGGCAGCGACGGGCCGTTCACACCGCTGCCGACAGTGAGCCGGCTTGCCGCCGACATCGACGCAATATCCCTGTTCGATGCGGATAGGCGGTGGCGGGTACTGTGCGACAACGCGCTCACGCTGTTTCCAAAGCTTCGTGCATGACGGCGGGCGACGAAGCGCCCGTCACGTGCGCCAGCAACGCGTCGGCATTCGCGGGCAGGGCATTCCCTCGCCAGGCAACGTGCTGGTCCGGGCGGATCAAGGCATAGCACGCCTCGTAGCGGCGTTTCAGTCTCACGTCGTGCGGGGCCACGACCGTCAACGGAATACCGCGCCCGGCTGCGGCAGCAACCAGCGGCCCGGCATCGTCCCCGTCGCCCTCGGTTGCCAGCAAGGTGAAGCCCTGCCCGAAGTGGTCGTAAAGCGACGACCCGTCCTCCAGCCATAGGTGCGGCGCGAGGCAGCCCGGATGCGCCGACGGGGTGTAAAGGATCGGGTGCTCCGGCGGCGGTTGGGTGCCGTCGGGTACGATGGCCGACGATTGCTCGTAGCGCGAACCGAGCACGATGCCGAGGGTCTTGAACTCGCGCACCTTGGTGGCTTGGATGATCTCGCTGACCTCGCGACGCGTGGCGTCCCCCGCCGGCCCGTCGTCTTCCAGGCCCGGCTGCACGAGCTGGTTGCCGACCGCGCCGTAGTTGCTCATCGATTCCGCGATCGTGCGCTCGTGCACCCCGCGCCGCTCCTGCTGGTAGGTGGACAGCAGCGCCGGGCCGGCCCAGCCTTGCAAGACGGCAGCGAGCTTCCAGCCGAGGTCCACGCCGTCGCCGATGCCCATGTTCATGCCAAAGCCGCCGAACGGCGGATGCAGGTGGCAGGCATCGCCGGCAAGGAACACGCGCCCCTCGCCGTAGCTGTCGGCGATCAGCATGTGCGCGACCCACGGGTCGGTCCCGAGGATCTCGACATCGAGGTCGTGCAGGCCGGTGCCGCTGCGGATCAACTCGGCCGGGTCAACGCTGGCCGGTTCGACGTCTCCGGGGAGCCGTGTCGCCATGAAAAACCACAAGCCCTCGCCGTCCATCGGACCGAGCAGGGACGGGACATCCTGGTTGACCATCCAGTACATGATGGCCTGGCCGAGATCATGGCGGGAGGCGAGGCTGGGGGCGCGGAAGATGATGCTGTAGTTGCGGGCGAACGAGCCTTCGCCGACCATCTTGGCGCCGATCCGCTCGCGCACCATGCTGCGCGCGCCGTCGGCGCCGATCAGGTAGGCGCTGCGGACCTCCCGCCGCTGCCCGTGGCGCTCGATGGTGGAGACGACCCCGTCGGCCGTTTCCGAGAACGCCGTCAACGCCGTCTCGAACACAACCTCGACGCCGGGCAGCGAGGAGGCGTGCTGGCGCAGCACCTCTTCGAGCACGTATTGCGGCACCCATTGCGCCTCTTCGGAATAGAGATTGTTGCGCTCGCGACTGCCATTGAAGGCGTTGTCGAAGCGGGCGAGCAGCTTGCCGTTCATGCGCGTGGCGAAGGCGACGACGGGAGGATAGTCCGGGTTGATCGGCGATGCGGCCCGGAGCTTGTCGGCAATACCCCAGCGGCGCAGGTGCTCGCGGGTCCTGACATTAGTGGTTTTGGCGCGCGGGCTATAGCCGACGCGGTCGTTGCGCTCGACAACGAGGCAGCTTATGCCGCGGCCTCCAAGCTCGATGGCGGCGGCCAAACCTACGGGCCCGGCACCGGCGATAAGCACGTCCACGGCTCGGTTCTGGGTCTCCACGAATGCCTCCTCGTCTGCCGGATCTGCTGCCCGGCTGCCTGTCTGGGCCGCTTTGCGCCGGCCATCCCATCAGAGGACGATTATGCGTCTATGACGACCTATAGAAAGATGGCAGTTTTAGGCAACTGATGCCAGCAAGGCATCGCGGTTGCGACGCCGAGGCTTCGCGTGCCGGCTTCAGCCTGGCTACGCTTGGACAAAGAGGCATGAAGCTCAGCCACTTCAACGAGATCCTCGCCATCGCCGAACGGGGCAGCATCCGTGCCGCTGCGCGCCACTTGAACATGGCGCAGCCCGCGCTCACGCGGAATCTTGCCGATGTCGAGCGCGAACTCGGCGCCCCGTTGTTCGAGCGGCGCACGCGCGGCGTTGTCGCGACGGCGATCGGGGAGGCATTCGTGCGGCGCGCGTCCTCAATCTTGCAAGACGTGCGCCGCACGCGCGAAGAAATCGAGCAGTTGCGGGGCGACACCACCGGCACCATCACGATTGGCCTGTCGATCGCGGCCCATCTTACGCTTCTCCCGGCCGTCTTGCAGCCGTTCCGCGCGCGCTATCCGGATATACGGCTGCACGTAATCGAGGGGTTCTACCCGACGCTGGAAGCTGGCTTCAGGAACGGCGTGGTCGATTTCTACATCGGCCCGGACCCGGGGCCGAAGCTGATGCCCGGCATGTCAAAGGAGACGTTGTGGGCCAACCTGCGCATCGTGCTGTGCCGCAACGGCCATCCGCTCGCGCGGGCGACGTCGCTTCGCCAGCTCAGCGATGCGCATTGGGTGACGACGTCGATCACGGAGCAGGCGGAGGACGAGTTCGAGGCGCTGTTCAGCCGCCATCGCCTTCCGGCGCCGAAGCTCATGGCGCGCAGCCAGTCGGCGCTGACGCTGATGACCTGCCTCATGCACAGCGACCTGCTCGCCATGGTGCCGCAGCAATGGAACGACTTCGCGCTGACGAAGGAGAGCCTGACGCCGATCGCGATCAAGGAGCGGCTGCCGGCGCCCTCGATCGTGCTGATCAAGCGCGAGGACCTGCCGTTGACGCCCGCCGCGGCCTTTTTTCTTGAACTGATGCGGCGCGCAAGGCCCCAGCCTTCGCAATAAGCTGCAATCGCCCAAGCCCGCGCCGGAAGCGCAAGGGCGCGTGCGCGCCCGCTCCAGCAGAGTGCGCTTCCGCTTAGGATTAACTGAAGACGCGCCGCGTCATCCGCGACGTGCCAGGCACGTTTCGCTGAATGATGCTTAGGAGCGATCACTCAGGTAAATTTAGCATCTGTTCAACATCAAGGATGTATGTCACTGCAAGAAACAGAATTGAAATAATAATCGCCGGTCTTGAAACGCGGCAAATACGGAGAGGAGAAGGCGTGCACAGGCAATCGCGTCTGCAACGTATAAAGTAACCACACTAACCTTTGGCGTTCTGAAGCGGCTGCACTCAGTGTCGCGTCTTACGGCGGGGTGCTCTGACAGCGCCGGCTCATGCTAATATTTGTAATGGTCCAAGCCAGACAATGGCGGAGTTAGCTTGGGCCGAGGAAACATTCATGCGCTTTAACAACCTGATTGCCTTCCTACCGGCTGTTCTCATCGCAACCTTGTCATTCACTGCCCGCGCGACTGACCCGGCGCCGGCTGCTCCGCGCAGCACGAAGCCGGTTCCGGTCCTCGGCGGAACCGTCGGCATCGGCGAGAACCCGGAAAGCCAGGCCGGCCAGAACAGTTCCATCGGCATCGCGCCCGGCGGCAACAAGCAGAATACGCCGGGGCAGACGAACATCGTCAATGTGCCGGCGCCAATCTCGCGCCCGACGATCAATACCGGGCTGTTCCCGGAGTTCGGCAACAAGCTCCTCGAACGCGGCATCGATTTCCATGGCGTCCTGCTCGACAGGTTCCTTGCCAACCCCAGCGCAGGTTCCCAGACGGGCAATACCTACAATCTCGGTATATTCCGGCCGACGGTCGACATCGACCTGGAAAAGCTCATCGGCCTGCCGGGTGGCAACATCCACGTGGCCGAGAACGTCTTCTTCCTGAGAAGCGGCATTCCCAGCCTCCTTGTCCAGACTGGCGGGGTGATCGACGGCTATCAAACGACGCCGCTCAACGGCAAGACCGTCCTCAGCCTTCTGACCTACGAGCAGAAGCTGCTCGATGGCAGGCTCTCGATCGAGGCCGGGCGGACCAACGTCCACCGCTACTTCTTCATTCCGAACAGCCTTGACCCGTTCTCCTACGACTCCCCGGCGCTGAACGCCAACGCGGACTTCAACTCGTTCCCATTCGGCGTCTGGGGCGGCAAGGTGACATACCGCTTGACGCCCGCCTGGTACGTGCAGGCCGGCGCGTTCGAGGACAACTACCGCCGCGCCGTCAACAAGCCTTACGTGCTCGGTACCCGCGACGCCTCAGGCGCGCAGGTCCTCGGCGAAGTCGGCTACCGCACCGAGTTCGACACCGACCCTTATCCGGCCAACATGGAACTGGGCTTTCTGTGGAATACCCGCGGCAACGAGCTCACCAACCGGAAGGGGACATCCCTCACCGCGACGCCGGCCACGGTCGCGGCCAACTACCCGGGCGGCGGCGTGATCTTCTTCCAAGGGGGGAAGGTTGTCTGGCGCGGGGCCGGCGGCGGCTTCGGTCCGCCGAAGAACGTGCAGGTGTTCGGCTCGCTCAACGTGGCGGTGGAGAAGCCGCAGCCGCTCGACATGGACGCGCTGCTTGGCGTGAACTTCACCGGCTTCATCCCGGGCCGCCCTCTCGACGCCTTCGGGTTGCAGGGACGCTATCAGAGGCTGAGCCAGATCGAGGCAAGTTTCGAGCAGAGGGCGCGCAGGAGGGTAGGCAGCCTCGACCTTGTCCAACCGTGCAATAGCCTCGCGTTCGAGGCCATCGCCCGGATCGCCGTGGCGCCCGGAACAACTCTCTCGCCGTTCGTGCAATACTACGTCAACCCGGATAACTACGAGGTTCCGTTCCAGAGAAACCGGGGGCAAGACGGCTTCATGGCCGGCATCTTCGGTACCATCGCCCTCGGCCCGGCGCTCGGCACCAGCCGCAAGCCTTTCTAGCGTGCACCGCGGTTCAGGAGCTTGGCGATGCTAAATCCAGACATCCACGTCACCCGCTGGGGCGCGTCCGGTCCCGTCGTCGTCATGGTCCACGGCAGCGCCCAAGGCAGCCAAGTCGGCGGCGACGGCCACTTCTCGCGGCAGAAGAATTTGGCCGGCATGGGCTGGCAGGTCGTCGTTCCCGACCGGCCAGGCCATGGACGCAGCCCGGCGCCGGGCCGTCCGGATAATGCGGAGGCAGACAGCCAGTGGGTTGCCGAGTTGCTCGGCGAGGGCGCGCACCTGGTTGGCCACTCCTTTGGCGGCTGCGTCGCCTTGGCGGCAGCGGCCAAGCGGCCCGGCGCTGTCCGTTCGCTCACGCTTATCGAACCGGCTATGATGCCGCTCGCCATAGACGATCCCGAGGTAAGGGCGTTCGCGGACAAGATCATGGGATCATCTAATGCGCCGACGCCCGCCGACCGCATCAAGGTCTTTGCCAAGGTCGCCGGCATTCCGGACGAGATCCGCGGCGGCAAGAGCGAGGACGAACTGAACCGGATGGGCGAGGGCATGAAAGCCTTGAAGCTTCCAACCCCTTCCACGCTGCGCGAACAGCTCGAGGCGGTAAAGAATGCCGGCATTCCGCTGCTGGTGGTCGAGGGCGGCTGGAACCCGGCATTCGGCGTCGTCGCCGACAGGGTGGCCGAAACCGGCGGCGGCAAGCACGTCATCGTCAAGTCCGGAAATCACTTTCCCCAGCTCGCATCCGACGAATTTAATCAGCAGTTGAATACGTTCATGAGAAACGCCGACGCCTGACAGGGCGGCTGTAACGACTTTACGGGTCGCGACACTGTGAAATCATGCTGTCGCTGCACGACAACAAAGTATAGGGAGCAAACATGTCCAGCAATGTCATGGCCGCATCGGTCAACGAGGCGGCAGCAACGGACCGGGACTGGGGCGCCGTTGCGGCATCGACGGTCGGTCTCGTGCTCTCCATCGGCACCTTGCTGCTCTACACCTTCGGCGTGTTCGCCCGTCCTTTGGGCCAGGAGTTCGGCTGGGGCCGCACCCAGCTCGCGGGCGCGCTGGCCTTGTCGCAATACACCTTCGCGTTCACCGCGCCGTTCTGGGGCGGCGCGATCGACCGCTTCGGCCCGCGCCTGGTTCTGCTGGTCTCGGTGGTCGGCATGTCCGCGACGATCGCCTCGCTGAGCTTGATGACGGGACAGTTGTGGCAGTTCTACCTGATCTTCGGGGCCGGCGCGTTCGTGGCTGGCGCGGCCTCGCCCGTCGGCTACGCCGCCGTGCTGGTGCGCAAGTTCGAGCGCCATCTCGGCTTGGCGCTCGGCTTGGCCTTGATGGGGGTTGGCCTTGGCGCCACGGTGCTGCCGCCCTTGGCGCAGGCGCTCGTCGCCGGCTGGGGCTGGCGGGAAGCCTACGTGCTGCTGGGTGGCCTCACGCTGCTCGTCACCTTCCCCGCGGCCCTGCTTGCCACGCGCGGCGTCAGCCGTCCGGCGCGCCGGACGGCCGGGGCCGAGAAGACGCCGCTCCTGCCCCTGATCAAGACGCGCGCGTTCATGCTGATATGCGTCGTGTTCCTGCTGCTGGGCATCATCAGCATCGGCCTGCTCGTGAGCGTGATCCCGATCATGACCGGGCGGGGCTTCTCGCCCGCGGCGGCGGCGCAGATCGCGGGCGTGACCGGCCTCGTCGCGATCGCCGGGCGCGGCGGGATCGGCTGGGTGCTGGACCGGGTTCACGCGCCCTACGTCGTGGCCGCGGCGGCGCTCTGCGCGATGGCCGGGTCCCTGCTGCTCGGATACGGCGGCGGCACGGCGACGGCATACCTCGCGGCGGCCCTGCTTGGGGCCGTGGTAGGCGCCGAAGTCGATTTCACCGCGTTCCTGGTCCGCCGCTACTTCGGCAACGCCGTGTTCGGGCGGCTCTATGGGCTGGCGTTCGGCATCTTTCTCGTCGGCTGCGGCACCGGGCCGGTGCTGATGAGCGCCAGCTTCGACCGCTTCGGAAGCTACCGGCCCGGCGCGCTGCTGTTCGTGGGTTTCAGCCTGTTAATCGTGCTGCTGACGCTGGCGATGCCGCGCTACGGCGTGGCCAACCGGCGTGAAACGTACTGAACCCGCGCCGACGCGTCGGAAATTGGGCGCGGCCTGACAGAAACCAACAATCAACCAAGATGGAAACGAATTCGATGAAAAAATCAGCTTTGAAGTTCGCCGTCGGCGGCCTGTTTTTCGGCGTCATAGTCGCCTCGGCGCAAGCCGCGTCGGTGGTCCAGACGGATACGGGAGCGGTGCAGGGCGGGGCGCCGGATGCGCGCGGCGTCGTGGCCTTCCAAGGCATCCCATACGCCGCCCCGCCAGTTGGCGACCTGCGCTTCAAGCCGCCGCAGCCCGCGGCGCCCTGGAGCGGCGTCCGCCAAGCGACGGCGTTCAGCGCCCCGTGCTGGGGGACGACCCTGGGTCCTCCTCCCCCCGTGACCGCGCCGAAGCAGACGCCGCCGAGCGAGGACTGCCTGGCGCTGAACGTGTGGACGCCGCCGTCCGCCAGCGCATCGAGCCCCAAGGCCGTCATGGTCTGGATTCATGGCGGCGGCTTCGTGTTCGGCACGGCGAGCACGCCGGATTACGACGGGGGCAATCTTGCCAGCCACGATGCGGTGATCGTGACGGTGAACTACCGGCTGGGCGCGTTCGGCTTCCTGGCTCATCCAGCCCTCGACGCGGAGGCAGGAACGTCCGGCAATTACGGGCTGGAAGACATGGTCGCGGCCCTGCGCTGGGTGCGGCGGAACATCGCAGCCTTTGGCGGCGACCCCGAGAACGTCACCATCTTCGGCGAGTCGGCCGGCGCACACGCCATCGGCATCCTCATGGCGGCGCCCTCGGCACAAGGCCTGTTTCAGAAAGCCATCATTGAGAGCGGCGCCTGGTGGGACAGCGAGCATGGCTCCTTGTCCACCCACGCGCAGGCGCTGGGGCAGGGCGAGGCGCTGGCCTACAAACTCGGCACCCAGACGGCGGCGGGCCTGCGCAACGTTCCTGCCGAGCAACTGAATACGGCCACTCAATGGGATATCACGACGGACCCCGGCCTGACCGCCTTCACGCCCAGCGTCGATGGGCAGTTCCTGCCGGAATCGCCGGGCAAAGCGTTCGTTCGCGGCACCCAGCCGAAAATTCCCCTGCTTGGCGGGTGGAACGATCGCGAGGACATGCCCATCTTCACGCCTCGCGACCTCCCGCACGCGACGTCGCAGGAGTTCCGGGCCGGCGCCAGCCAGTTGTTTGGCCAACGCTGGCTGCCCGTGTTCAATGCGCTTTATCCGTCCGGGAACGCGGCACAGGCCACCGCGAGCGCCGACGAGCTGTCAGGCGACCTCGTGATCAGGCAGCAGACCTGGGAGATGCTGGTTCGGCAGTGGCTCACCAGCCGCGCCCCAGTTTACACCTACCAATTCTCCTACGCCTCGCCTTTCTCGCCGGTTCCGGTCCATGGCGCGGATTGGCCGTTCGTCTTTGGCAACCTTTCTCCGACGCCTTCCGCATCGCCGAGCAACGCCGATTTCGCTTTCGCCAACCTGTTGGCGACTTATTGGACCAACTTCGCCAAATCCGGCAACCCGAATGGCAGCGGTTTGCCGAACTGGCCGGCTTATGCCGGGCCAAACTCGCAGGTCATGCATCTCCAGGCAGACGCCGGCGCGACGCGGGAATACGGGACGTTCCGCTACGGCTTCATCGCCGCTTTCCGGAAGGACGGCCGCTTGCCCGATGCGTGGCGCAACGTGAATGCCGACAACTAGGCCTGCTCCCAACAGCTCTGTCACCAGCCGCCATTTCGGCGGCTGGATGCGGCGAGGGTGACGGTGCGGTGGTTGCGTTTGGGCTGAGCTGCGCATTGTAGTGGAGAACTAAGGCTGACCGGCACTCGTTTGTGCTTTGCTCTGCGCGGGAGCCGGCCTGAAAACTGTCCAGAACAGCTATTTCGGGCAGTTCCGGGTAGCTTCGCAAGTTAGTGAATGAAGCGGTTTTAGCCACTTGCTACGGATCAGTCAGAAATGGCGGCTGGTGACAGAGCTGTTGGGAACGGGCCCGGTAGCCGACTTGAACGGCTCCTGCTCGGCCAGCTTGCGCGCCAGCTCCGCAGCATCTGCGAGGATGCCGGTGACGGCGTTATCATTTGTCTTGCTCAAGCGTCCGTCGCTCCGGGCAGATTCAAACCGTCTGCGCTCTACTACAGGTTAGCGCGTGATAAACCGGATTATCACGTGCTGATCGGGTAGCCTCTCGAACGTGGCACGTGGCACCCATCTTGTGCATTGATTTCGGCTCCGTCACCAAGAAACGGACAGATGTTGCAAACGCATTGAATTCATTACCAAGCAATGTAGGTTCCTCGAAATTGGGAACACTGCCCATTCAGCCGCGTCTTGTCTGAGAATGAAAAGGACATGACGTGCATGATCTCGTTGATAAGTTTGGTCAAGCGCTGCTGATGGCGGCCGGTATGGCCTGGCAGACCGGTTGGACTCTAGTGCTTGGCTTCACCATTTCAGCACTATTGCAGTCAGTTGTCTCCACTGATCAAATGAAGAAGGCTCTGGGCCGCAGTGGACCGAAGGAGCTGGCCCTGGCGTCACTTGCCGGTGCAGCCTCGTCCTCCTGCTCCTATGCCTCGGCCGCGATCACGCGCACCCTGTTCAAAAAGGGCGCAGCGCTCGCCACGTCGCTGGCGTTTCTGTTCGCATCCACCAACCTCGTCCTCGAACTCGGCATTATTCTCTACCTGCTGATGGGCTGGCAGTTCATGGCTGGTGAATGGATTGGAGGCGTGGTGCTCGTCGCTGTGATGAGTGTGCTGGTGAAGCTGACCTACCCCGCGAAACTTGCCGAGGCCACACGTAAGCACAAGGGAGCCTCTGGCGGCCACGAGCATATGACGATGACAGTGAATGGTCATAGTCTCGGTGATAGGCTGACCAATCCACAAACCCATGTCCGCGTTGCCCAGAACTTTACCATGGAATGGTCGATGTTGTGGAAGGACCTGGCCATCGGCTTTCTTGTTGGCGGCTTCCTGTCAGCCTTCGTGTCGGATGCTTTTTGGAAAACGCTGTTTTTGACCAATGCTTCACCTTGGCTGAAAGTGCCGCTTAACGCATTGCTTGGTCCGTTGATCGCTATGCTGACTTTCGTCTGTTCAATCGGGAATGTACCGCTCGCCGCCATATTATGGGCAGGCGGGGCGAGCTTCGGCGGCGTGCTTGCGTTCCTCTATGCTGACCTGATTGTGCTGCCCTTGCTCGATACCTACCGCCGCTACTTCGGCTGGAGCATGGCAGCCTACATCGGTGGCATACTCTATGTGACGATGGTGATCGCTTCGCTGGTGATGGACCTGTCATTCACCGGTTTGGGTCTGGTGCCGGAACAAAGCAGTGACGTGCGAGCGCATCTAACCCATTTTTCGCTGAATTACACGTTCTGGCTCAATCTGCTGTTTGGGGCACTCGGTGCATATCTGTGGTAGCTCAGTCGCAAGCACCTCATGCAACACAGCCATGACCATGCACATCATTCTGAATGAGCGGTGTGTGTCAGTGGCGCCCGTATTCTGGATCTCCCGCAAATCCCGTGCTGTTGTTGCGCGGTGATGCGGCGTGGAGGACACGGGCCCGGAGGAGCGGGAAACCGGCCCGGCCATACATGGTCCGCTTCAGCGTTTTGAGCCGGTTGGTCTGGCCTTCGGCCGGGCTTGTGGTCCAGGGCAGGTCGAGGGCGGCCTGCACGGCGGCGAGGTGGTGGCGCAGGCTGGCGGCGAACTCCGCCAGCGGCGTGCTGGCTGCGTCGGCGAGTGCTGTGATCAAGCTTTCCTGGCTTTTGCGGCGGAACAGCAGGTTGATCCGCTTCGCGACTGCGATGCCGCTTGCCAGGTCGGGGACCTGCTGCAGGAGAGCTGAGACGAAGGCCTGCTCGGTCTCGGGCAGCGTGTCGGTGTCGGTCATCAGCAAGCGTGCCAGATGCCGGCTGGACGGCGGCTGTCCGCTGACGATGCCGGCGTGGCCGGCGGCGTTCAGCGGATCGGCCTTGCGCCGCTGGCCTGCCCAGCTCCGCACGGGTCCATAGCGGCCGACATAGCCGAGGCGGGCAAGTTCGCGCCAGAGCGGCGCGGCGTTGCGGCAGCTTTCGGCCCAGCGCTGTTCGAGATGGCCGAGCCAGGGGGCGAGGACACCCACGCGTGGCGGCTTGCGCCAAAGCGAGGGGCCCCCGGCCTGGAGCCAGACCCGGATCGTCTTGCGGCCGGCGCCAAGTTGGGCGGAGCAGGTAAAGGTTCCGGCGGCGGCGCCGCTGGAAAGCCTGTGAAGGGGGCGATGCGCGAGATGCAAACGCCGGCCGCACGCAGCCGTGCGACCTCCTCGCAGCGCGCTTGCCGTCGGGCATGGGAAGCCTGGCTGCGCCGGGCCGCCGCGCTCGGTTTGGCGCTGTCCGGCGCCGGCGCGGCCACCATCGGCATGGGTCGCTGCTCGCCGACCTGCTTGGCGACACGCCGGACCACCGCATGCTGACGGTCGACCACGGCGCGGACGGCATCGCCGAGGTTGCGCGAACCCGTGCCAGCGGTCGGCCATCTGGACCGCGTCCGGCGCGCCCTGGCGCGCCCCGTCTGCATAAGCGCCGGCTCGGTCGCGGGCCACGACCTCGACGTCTGGGTGCTGGCGGAGCCAATCGGCTAGGGTCTCGGCTTGCCGGTCAGGCAAGAGGTCGACCACCGCATTGCGCTCCAGGTCGACTAAAATGGTCCCGTAGCGACGGTCTCGGCGCCAGCCCTCCGTTGGCTTTCCATCGGCTACGCCGCTGGAACCTTTGCCAACTCCGCCCAGTCATCGACGGCCAGGACGCGCGGCGTGGGCGGCGGCTCGTTGTCGTTTCCGGCCTGGCGTGCCATGCGCAGCAGCGTGTCCGCGCTGACCGGCATCGCCAGCCGACCGGCCAAGCGCTGGCCGGCTTCGCCGCCAAGCGCCAGTCCCAAGCAGCCCTGCAGGCTGCCCAGGCGCTCGGTCCGCCGTCCGGCGAGCGGTGCAACACCGGGCAGGCGCTCAGCGAAGGTTTGGCGGAAGCAGGACGGACCAAGGCAACGGAACCGCCGCGCTTGGACCAGCAACGCCACTGGACGGCCTTGCTAAGGCAGATCGCCCAAGAGCCGCTCGTAGTCGCTGTGGATGCGACGCGAGATCGTGCCGCAGCCGGGGCACGGGGCCGTCGCGGCCTGCGGTTGGGTGACGATGGTGACGCGCTCGGGGGTGGGCAGGACCGGCACAACGGCCAGGCCCGCCGGGATCAGGGGCAAAAGGCGCTTGGACAAACTTGGCTTTCAGAAAGGATCTACGTTCCTCCTATGCGTGCATCCAAACCCGTAACAACAGCACGGGATTTGCGGGAGATCCAGAATACGGGTGCCACTGACACGCGGCATCGTGGTCAGCTACGAGACGGTCCGCGCGTGGGGCCTGCGCTTCGGTCGGCAGTTCGCCAACGAGCTGAAGCGGCGCAGGCCCAAACCGGGCGACAAATGGCATCTCAATGAGGTGTTGATGCTGTCGGCGAATTCAGACGGCTTGAGCCAAGGTTGCGAAGCGCGTCATGCGTGTCTTGGAGCGTGGCCGTCCATCCAGCCAATGCACCACCCTCGAGACGTTCATCGCCACCGCTATGCAGGCTTGCTGCAGACCGGTCTTTGCCAAGCCAATGTAGCGGCTCCGGCGCATGCCGAATGCGCGCACGCCCTGCGAGAGCGTGCCCTCCACCCCGCCCGCCTATGATAGCGCTCCATCCATGCTGGGTCTGTCATCCGCGCCCGTGCCGCATTCAGCGCTTCGTATTCTTCGCGTAGGTGGACGTGCACGGTGCGACGCCCGCTTGACGTTGGCGTGCATATCGCCCGGGCAGAACACGCCCGGCAATCCCCACGGCTGAACAGGGCCTGGACGCGCGGGCTGCCGTCCGCGACGCGGATCGTGCGCCAGGACGCCGACGTCTTGTCCTGCGGGCAAGTCACCCGCTCCTGGTCCCCATCGACAGTGAAGTGCCGCAGGCCGTAGCCTTGCCCCACACGGCTCGACACGCCCCGGACGGGTCCTTCAAGCGAAACGCTGTAGTCGCGCTGACTCCTCGCCAGCAGTTCAGCATCGACATAGCCTGAGTCGACGAAGCGCTCCGCAGGGAGCAGCCCTTTTGCCGCAAGCTGCCCGTGGATCCCGGCCGTGCTCGCCATGTCCGGCTGCATGGAAGGGCAGGTCTTCACATGCGTGATCAGGTGCGCTGCATCGTCATCGCAGGTTTCGGTCACCTGCCTGTTGATTTTCGCTGAGAACTGACCCGGCGTTTTCGTCGAGATTTGACCCGCCTTGTGTTATCTCCCGCGTGCTGCGGGTCTGGGTCAAGCGAGCGTTTTGGTTCTCCTGCCTTTTCCGTCGGCTGCGCTGTTCCGGAACCTGAAACTGTCGTTTCCGGTTTCCAGGATGTGGCAGTGATGGGTGAGCCGGTCGAGCAGTGCGGTCGTCATTTTGGTGTCGCCAAAGACGTTGCCCCACTCGCTGAAGCTCAGGTTGGCGGTGATCACCACGCTGGTCCGCTCGTAAAGCTTGCTGAGCAGGTGGAACAGCAGGGCGCCGCCCGATGAGCTGAACGGCAGATATCCAAGCTCGTCGAGGATCACGAGATCCAGGCGGAGCAGGCGATCGGCGAGCTGCCCGGCCTTGTTGGCAGCCTTCTCCTGCTCCAGCGCATTGACCAGGTCCACAGTGGAATAGAACCGGACCTTTTTGCGGCCGTGCTCGATACCTTGGACGCCGAGTGCCGTGGCGAGATGGGTCGTGCCGGCGCCGGGCCCGCCGATCAGCACGACATTGTCGGCCCGATCGGTGAACTCGCCCTGGTGCAGCTGCCTGATCATGGCCTCGTTGACCTCGCTCGCCGCGAAATCGAAGCTGGTCAGGTCCTTGTAAGCGGGAAACCGGGCCGACTTGATATGGTAGGCGATCGAGCGGACCTCACGTTTGGCCAACTCGGCCTTGAGCAGCTGGGACAAGGTGGGGATGGCGGCCTCGAATGCCGGTGCGCCCTGCTCCACCAGGTCGCCGGCTGCCTGGGCCATGCCATGCATCTTCAAGCCGCGCAGCATGACGACGAGCGCGGCGCTGGCGGGGTCATGACGCATGGCGCACCTCCCGGTCCCGCAGCGCGTCGTAGCGCTGGATGTCGGCCCGTGGCTCCTGCGTGAGGACGAGAGCCTGCGGTGCGTCGATGGCGGCGGCTCTGCTTTTGCCGTCCGTCAGGCGGTGCAGGAGGTTGAGGACGTGGATCTTGGTGGCGACACCGCCCTCGAGAGCCAGCTCCACCGCGCACAGCACGGCCTGCTCATCGTGTTGCAGCACCAAGGCGAGGACGTCCGCCATTTCCCGGTCGCCCCCTGGTCGTCGCAGCAGTTCGATCTGGAGCTTGCGGAACGCCTCAGGCATCTCGGCACAGGGCGCGCCGTAGCGCAACGCCCCGGGCTTGCGCTGGATCACCGCCAGGTCGTGTCGCCAGTCGTAGATCGTGCGGCCGGGTATGTCGTGGGAGCGCTCGACGACCCGGGCGTGCTCGCACACGATCTGCCCCTCGGCGACAACGACGAGCCGATCGGGGTAGATCCGCAGGCTGACCGGCCGGTTGGCAAACGAGGCGGGAACGCTGTAGCGGTTGGTCCCGAAGTGCACCAGGCCGGTCGGCGACACCCGCTTGGTGTGCTCGACGAACCCGTCGAACGCTCGGCCGACCGGCATCAGGTTCGCCCGCTCCTCGGCGTGCACGGCGGCCACACTGCCCGGCAGGACCCCGTGGGCAAGCTCGCTCCAGCGCTCGATGCAGCGGGCCTCGAGCCAGGCATTGAGCGATGGCATGTCCGCAAAGGGCGGCATGGCTTGCCAGATCTGCCCCCGTGCGTCCTGCACGTTTTTTTCGACCTGACCCTTCTCCCATCCTGATGCCGGGTTACGGAACGTCGCCTCGAACAGGTAGTGGCTGGCCATCGCTGTGAAGCGCGCGTTGACCTGCCGAGCCTTGCCCACGCCGATCCGATCGACGGCTGTCCGCATGTTGTCGAAAATGCCGCGGCGCGGCACGCCGCCCAGTATGCGGAACGCCTCAGCTAATGCATCGAACAGCATCTCGTGGGTTTGCAGCCGGTCGGCGCGGATCACGAAGGCTCTGCTGTGCGACAGCTTGGTATGTGCCACCTGAAGCTTGACCCGCTTGCCGCCCACCACCGTCCAGTCCTCGCTCCAGTCGAACTGGAACGCCTCGCCAGGCTGGAAAACGAGCGGAACGAACACGCCCCGCCCGGTGGCACGCTGAGCGGTCTCACGCTCCGCCCGCCAGTGGCGGACGAAAGCAGCGACCCGCGCATAAGAGCCATCGTAGCCCAGGACAACCAGGTCAGCATGGCGCCGCCGCGCGTTTCGGCGCGCCTTGCGACCCTTGCCCGCCTCGACGCGCAGCCATTCCGCCAACTTGTCGGCACACGGGTCCAGACGACTTGGACGCTCCGGAACCTTGAACCGAACCTCGACGGCGTTGGACCGCAGATACTTACGAATGGTGTTCCGCGACAGGCCCGTCCGCCGCTCGATCTCGCGGATCGGCATCTGCTCTCGGTGATGCCGCCGACGAATAACGCTTAACAGCTCCATCCCGATCACTCCGACAACCCCGACGGTTCCGTCGGGGGACGTGGTCAGACACGGGTCATTTCTCAGCGAAAACTCAGGACCTCTCCGGGTCAGATCTCAATGCAACTCAACAGCTCAGGGTATGCCGTTGTAGGCTGGCTCCCGCGTGCGCTGATCACGGGTTCGGCCGACGCGGCCACTCGTTCAAGGGCCGGGTACCTGTCGGGGGGCAAGGTCCCGAGCCGTTCGATGGCGAATGGCAGCGGCGTCGATGCCCAGGCAGTCAGCAATCCTGCAACGAGCAGCATGGTCGTGTGACGCATCGTCGCCTTGTCTCCTTCAAGCGGCAGCAACCAGGGTGTTAGCGGATCTTACTATTGTTTGTTGCCGCGCAGGCCTTTGTTTGTGGCAAGGTCCCAATCAGCGCTGATTGCGCTTGTAGATCGTCTGTGGCTCGATTGCTGTCGTCAGATATGACTATCGCGGGCGGAGCTTATCTCCTGGAGTGTCCTTCCATCCAGCGCCGGCACCTCGCGCAGCTTGGCAAGCATTCCATCCAGCGCCGCCACGTCCCCTTCCGCCGCCGCCCGTTCGTCAGGGCTGAGCGGCACCTCTTCCAGCAACCGCGTCGCGGACGTCCGCGCCTCGACTGCCACCCCCCTGGCCTTGTCGTAACCTCCGTGCCAAAAGTGCCGATCTGGAAAGCTCATCATTTCAATGATTTGCGCTTCACGCAATCTGGCAACGCATTGAAATGTCTAAACAACCAGCTTTTCGTTTCGATGATGCTGATCCGGAATCGCTCGTTTGCGGATCAAGAATGTAGACCAAGCTTCATCAAAGGGTTACACGTTCCGCAAAGGTGTTCCGTATGTGAGGACGTTTTATGCCGGCCGTTTGGGGCTACGCAAGGGTCAGCCGGGAGGATCAGGCGCTCGCTCTTCAGCTCGATGCGCTGGAGGCCGCCGGTGTGCCGTCCGCCAACGTCGTGCAGGAGAAAGAGTCCGGAGCCCGACAGCGGCCTGTCTTCGACGCCATGCTGAAGAAGCTGAAGACGGGCGATAGCCTGGTCGCCTGGAAGGTCGATCGCCTGGGACGCGACGCGCTGGCCGCGCTGACGGTGGCGCGCGACCTCGATGCGCGTGGCGTCCGGATCGTCATCACGACCCTTGGCGTGGACAGCTCCACCCCGGCCGGGCGTATGGTGTTCGGCGTGCTGGCCCAACTCGCCGAGTTTGAGCGGGCAACCCTCATCGAGCGGACCAACGCCGTCTTGGCGGCAGCGAAGAAGCGCGGACAGCGCCTCGGCCGCCGTCACAGCCTCACCCCGCATCAGCAGCAGGAAGCAAAGCGGATGCGGGAGAAGGACGATAAGACCTATGCCGAGATCGCGGCGTTGTTCAGTGTGTCGCGGTCGGTCGTTTGGCGATCGGTCAACGCGTAAGGGAAACAACGCGCTGGATACGGGAATGCGCCGTCGTCGATGGCAGACCCGGTGAACAAGACGCAGCGGCGTCGGTGGGAGCATCGGTATCTCGGCGACGAGCGCTTTCCGGATGGATTGTCAGCCCTTGAGATCGAGCACTTCTTCACGCTCGACGAGAAGGAGCTTGCCAGCGTCCGGGAGCGCCGGAGCGCCTTGAACCGGATGGCGCTCGCCCTGCAGGTCGGCTTCCTCAAGATGACCGGCAACACGCTCAACTCCGTCGAGCGCATCCCGGCGGACATCCTCGCCCACCTCGGTCGGCAACTCGGCTGCGAGCCGCCGCGCATCGCCTCGATCCGAGCCTTCTATGGCCGGCGCCGGCGGACCTTGTCCGAGCATCACGCGGCGGCCCTCCATCTGCTCGGACGCAGCGAACTTACATCGCATGCCGAGCGCGGGCTGGTCGCCCATATGCGCCGCGAAGCAACCGCGGTGTTCGATCACGCCGACCTCATGGCGTCGGTCCGACTGTGGCTGATCGAGCATCACTACCTCATGCTCCGCGAGCGCGACATGCGTCGCCATGTCGCCGCTGCGCGCCGGCATCATGAACAAGCCCTGTTCAAGGCTGTCATCGCCGCAGCGCTGTCTGAGCGGGCGACCTGGGTGTCGCGCCTTCTGGCTTTGATCGAGGGTGACGAGATCAGCCACCTCGAATAGCTGGGTGCCGTGCCGTCAAGCAAGGCGACCAAAGGCCTGGAGGAGCAAACCGAGAAGATCGGGTTTCTCAAGGAATTGGGTGCCGCCCAGCTCGTCCTGCCGGATTTGCCAGTGGCTGGGTTGGAACATTTCGCGCGGCGGATCACGTCGCGCAGGCCCGTGACCCTGAAGCGGATCAAGGACCCGCACCGGACCATCGAGATCGCCTGTTTCCTGCGGTTGGAGATGCTGCGGCTTACGGATGCCAGCCTGACGCTGCTTGATCACCGGATCGCGGCCCTGTGGCGCGGTGCCCGGGAGCGTGCCGACGACGCGAGGGAAAGCCGGTTGCGGCGCTTCCGGGAGCTGCTGGGCGACCTCGCCGGATTGGCCGGCGACGAAGCGCTCGACGCCGCCGAACTGCGGTCGTGGCTGCAGGCGTTGATCGCCCGCTTCGAACCAGAGCGCGACGCGACTCAGGTCGCCGCCATCCGCCAGGAACTTGGACGCAGATCGCCGGACCTGGCCCGGCTGCTCAAGACGGCGCGCGCGGCCGCGTTGGCGGTCCCCGCCGACCACCGGCTCACCGCCGCGTTTGCGACCCTCGATGCCCTTGCAGCGTCATCCGCCTCCGCATTGCCGGAGGGGCACGCACAGCCGTTCGGCGCATCTTGGCAGGGTCTCATCGACCAGCCGGACCGGACCGCGGCGTTGGGCTGCTTTCGCGCCGCGACCTTGATGGCCCTCAAGCGAGCGCTGCGGAACCGGTCGGTCTCCGTCGCTCATAGCCTTTCCTACCAGGCGCCCGAGGACAGGCTCATCCCCCTGAAGCTATGGCAGCGGGACCGAAAGCGCTTCATCCGCGACCTCAACCTACCGGCCCATGCGGAGGCCTACCTGCAGCCGCTTGAGGCGGGCCTGACCGCCGGGCTTGCGGCGCTGGCCGAGGCTGTCGAAGCCGGCACGGTCGCGATCGATGGCGACGAACTCCGGCTCCCTCGTCGCGAGCCGGGTTCGAAGGACCCGCGCGTCGAACCGGCACGCCAGGCGATCGCGCGGGTCATCGGCGACACTCAGTTTCCGAACGTCCTGATCGAGGTCGATGGCCTGACCCGGTTCTCCTGGATCCTGCTCGGACGCCCGGCCCGGTCGGAGCAGGAACTGGTCACGCTCTATGCCGGTTTGCTGGGCCTGGGCTCCGATCTGTCGATGGCCGAACTCACGCGCATGGTGCCGTCCATCGCGGCCGACAGCCTTGGGCAGATGGCGCTCAAGATCGAGGCCGATGGGCGGCTGCGCGCCGCCAACGATGCGGTGCTGGGCTTCATGCGCGAGCACCGGGTCGCGACCCTGTGGGGACGCGGCCTGTTCGCCTCGGCCGACATGATGAGCCTGGAGGCGACGCGCTATCTCTGGTCGGCACGGCTCGACCCTCGCCGGCAAACCTATGCAGTCGGAACCTATGCCCATGTGCTCGATCAGTGGGGCATCCTCTACGACCAGCCGATCGTCCTGAACCGCCGGCAAGCGGGTGCTGCCATCGAAGGCGCCTTGCGCCAGGGCCAGGTCGGCCAGTTGGAGCGTGTCGCAGTGGACACGCACGGCTTCACGCATTTCGCCATGACGCTCGCCAAATTTGTGGGCTTCGATCTGTGTCCCCGGCTGGCAAGGCTGAAGAAACGGCGGCTCTATTTGCCGAGAGGGCTCGGCGTCCCGCCGATCTTGCAGCCAATTGTGGCCGAAACCGTCTCCCGCCGCGCGATTGCCCGCGGTTGGGACGGATTGCTTCGGCTGGGTGCCTCGGTCAAGCACGGCTGGTATCCGGCGACGGAGGCGCTCGACCGCTTCAGCTCGGCCGCCGCCGGCGATCCCGTCTACGAAGCCGGCGACGCTTTGGGCAAGCTGCTTCGCACGCTCTATCTTTGCGACTATCTCAGCAATCCGACCTTCCGTGGGGACATCCTCGATCTGCTCAATCAAGGCGAGGCCGTGCATAGCCTCCAACGGGCGATCCACAACGGCGGGATCACCGCGAAACACGGCCGCTCCACGGAGCAACTTGTCGCCATCTCCGGGGCACTCACGCTGCTCGCGAACATCATCATGGCCTTGGAACACCCATCGCCTCCAGGCCGTGATCGACCAAGTGCCGAATGATCATCCCGACGAGGTGCTGAGCCGCTTGGCGCCGATCGGACACAAGCACATCAACATGCGCGGCATTCTCAGGTTTGACTTTGCCCAGCACGCATCAGGCTTGTTTCGGCACGCACCCATCATCGAAGACAAACATATATCGAAATGAAAAGCTGATTTCGTAATCATATCAGCGTGTTGCCATGCTGCTGGCGATGCAAACTGTTGAAAGATAGCGTTTTTCAGATCGGCACTTTTGGCATGGAGGTTACGACAAGGCCTATTTGCGAGACGGAGGGAAGCGATTCGGCCTGGGTAGGGCGCGATCCGATAAACCCGGGACGGTTCACCAGACGCTCGGGTGGAGAACGCCCGCCGAGGCGTTTGACCAGGCGCTGCGGTCAGCGCACATCGGCGTTGCGACAACCGGGTCAGACCGAGCACGACGCCTCCGAGGCCCACCGAGCGCTGCTGACAACCCATAGGCTGGCCGGGTCGACGAACCGGTGCGGAAAGCCAGACGAAAACGCCAAGGCGGAAAGCTTCATGATGAGATCGAAGGTCAAAACCGTCCACGAAACGTTTGAGAACGTCACTGCCAATCGTTCAAGGTCCACAACACGAAAAGGCCGCGCTCAGCTATCTCGGCCCCGTGCGGTTCGAGGATCAACGCGCCCGCCGGCAGGCAAGACAGCGGCTTGATCTTGTCCGCGTCCAGGGGCGCGCCCCATCGAACGTCTCGAACGTGCGCGCAATTCGCCGTCCGCCCTCGCGGATGCGGACGAGAGCCTGCCCGGGCCGGCGATGACAGATGCCCTCTGCCACGGCCACGTTCTGATCGCCTGCGGCATGTCGATCGGTGCAGTTCCGCATAAAATTGCGAGGAAAACCGCTGAGCGGGAACCCGGTAGGGTGTCCCTCACGAAGGGATATGGGACAGGGCAATTTCATCAGTCCTGCCGCTTGACGCACGATCTCTCCCGCGGCCGGATCGAGCGTGACCGTTTGGCTGCCAGCCTGATCGCAATCAGGGCTGCGGTTCGCGCAGACATGCCTCCGCGAAGGCCCACGCTCCGCGAGGCCTGGTAAAACCTAAACGTCCGGGTTGAACGCCTCGCGTGCGTTGACCAGGGGCCTGAGGCCGCCGGCAGCGCCGGGCAGGCGGAGATTGTTACGTTTGCCTTGACATGATCTATGCTGCCGCTCCGAACATACACGTCAACGCGAGAGCAAACCGCACCGATGCTGACAGGCGACATCCGCAACCAAGTCGACCAGATCTGGAACAGCTTCTGGACCGGCGGCATCTCCAACCCGCTCGAAGTGATCGAGCAGATCACCTGCCTGCTGTTCATCCGCCGGCTCGACGAGCTGGACACGCTGGAGGAGCGCAAGGCCGCCCGCACCGGGCGGGCGCCCGAGCGGCGCATCTTCCCCGAGGGCGCCGACGCGAAAGGGCGCCCCTTTGCGGACCTGCGCTGGAGCCGGTTCCAGAACATGGCCCCCGCCGAGATGTTCGAGATCGTGGCCGAGCGCGTCTTCCCTTTCCTGCGCACGCTGGGCGGCGACGGCTCCACCTATGCCCAGCACATGAAGGACGCCCGCTTCACCATCCCGACCCCGGCGCTGCTCGCGCGCGTGGTCGATATGCTCGACCGGCTGCCGATGGAGGGGCGCGACACCAAGGGCGATCTGTATGAATACATGCTCGGCAAGATCGCGAGCGCCGGGCAGAACGGGCAGTTCCGCACGCCGCGGCACATCATCGAGCTCATGGTGGCGATGGCCGCGCCCACGCCCGGCGACGTGATCGTCGACCCGGCCTGCGGCACCGCGGGGTTCCTGGTCGCCGCCGGGGAATACCTGCGCCGGCATCACCCCGAGGCGCTGCGCGACGACGCGCTGCGGCGGCACTTCCACGGCGGCCTGTTCCACGGGTTCGACTTCGACGGCGCCATGCTGCGCATCGGCAGCATGAACATGATGCTGCACGGCGTGGAGAACCCCGGCATCCGCTATCGCGACAGCCTGGCGCAAGGGCACGCGGACGACGCGGACCGCTACTCGCTGGTGCTGGCCAACCCGCCCTTCGCCGGCTCGCTCGACGCCGAGACGGTGGCGAAAGACCTCACCCGGGTGGTGCAGACCCGCAAGACCGAGCTGCTGTTCCTGGCCTTGGTGCTGCGCCTGCTCAAGCCCGGCGGGCGCGCGGCGGTGATCGTGCCGGACGGGGTGCTGTTCGGCGCGTCCAAGGCGCACAAGGCGCTGCGGCGGATGCTGGTCGAGGAGCAGAAGCTGGACGGCGTCGTGTCGCTGCCGTCCGGCGCGTTCCGCCCGTATGCCGGGGTGTCGACCGCGATCCTGCTGTTCACGCGGACGGACAGCGGCGGCACGGACGGCGTGTGGTTCTACGACATGCAGGCGGACGGGTTTTCGCTCGACGACAAGCGCGCGGCCCTGCTGCCCGAGGCCAAGCTGGGGGCCGTGCCCGCGGAGGCGCTGAGCGAGGCGGAGCAGGCGCGCAACAACCTGCCGGACGCGCTGGCGCGGTGGCGGCAGCGCGACGGCGCGGAACGCGAACGGGCGCGCACGGCGCAGAGCTTCGTGGTGCCGCGGGCGGAGATCGCGGGGGCGGGGTGGGACTTGTCGGTCAACCGCTACAAGGAGACGGCGCGGGCGGAGGCGGCGCATCGCTCGCCGCGGGAGATTTTGAAGGAGCTGGGGCGGCTGGAGGATGAGATACGGGAAGGGATGCGGGCTTTGGAAGGGATGCTGGGGTGACGCAAATGCAGACATTCTCGCTCTCGGACGTTTCCGACATTGTGCAAGGTGGCCGTCATGGTTTTTCAGGCAATGACTTTGTCGAAAAAGGCTATCCTGCATTCGGCGCTGGCGGACTAAACGGATTCCTTCCAATATTTGAATTTGATCGTTCGGCCATTATTCTGTCGGCTATCGGTGCACGGTGTGGAAAATGCTTCTACACCGAAGGTAAGTGGTCGAGCTTAGCAAATACCCAGGTGATTTTTCCTCGCATAGACCGGGCAGACGTGCGCTTCCTTTGGTATCAACTAAACAACGAGGCGCGTTGGCATCGATCCGGCACTGCCCAGCCGTTCATTAAACCTTCTGACGTGAAGTCCAGTCAGGTTTTTTTGCCACCCCTCCCCGAACAACGCCGCATCGCCGCCATCCTCGATCAGGCCGACGCGCTGCGGGCGAAGCGGCGGGCGGCGCTGGCGCACCTCGACGAGATGGCGCAGGCGATCTTTGTGGAGATGTTTGGTGATCCGTTGACGAACAAACATGATTGGCGTCTATCTCGGTTAGGGGACTTATCAACAAAGTTTTCGGATGGACCGTTTGGATCGAACCTGAAGTCATCGCATTATGTCGAAGCGGGAATTCGAGTAATCCGGCTGCAAAACATTGGTGTTGGTAAATTTCTTGATGAGGATCGCGCTTTTATCTCCAACCAGCACTTTGAAACCCTGAAACGACATGATTGTCGCCCCGGTGATGTGCTTATTGGCACACTAGGAAACCCCAATCTTCGCGCTGTGATACAACCTACATGGCTAACTCTAGCTCTCAACAAAGCAGATTGTGTCCAGATGCGACCAGATGAGGCGAAAGTTACGGCTGAGTTTATTGAAGCTCTGCTAAATCATCCCTCAACGGAACAGGGCGCTCAGAATCGAATTGTCGGACAGACACGCCTTCGCATCAGCATGGGCCGTCTTCGAGAAATGGAAGTTCCGGTTCCTCCGTTGCCGCTGCAGCAAGATTTCAGCAACAAGTATGGCAAGCTGGAAGCCATGCACAAGCAGCACGTAATAGCCCTTTCAGAAGCTGACTCCCTCTTCGCCTCCCTCCAACACCAAGCCTTCCGCGGAGACCTCTGAATGTCGCAGTTCGGTTTCCTGCGCCCCGAATGGCCCGACATTCACGACGCCGCCGCGCAAGCCGAGCGCCAGGCCCTGTCCGACCCCCGCGCCGCCCTGTTCTACGCCCGCCGCAGCCTCGAACTCATCATGGCCTGGCTGTACAAGGCCGACCGCCGCCTCGGCCCGGCCTACAACGACAGCCTCAGCGCCCTGATCCAAGGCCCCGGCTTCCGCGCCGTCGCCGGGCCGGGCCTCGTGGCCAAGGCCAGCTACGTCAAGGACGCCGGCAACAAGGCCGTGCATCGCGGCGGCGCCATCCACGAGAGCGACGCCCGCGCCGGGTTGAGCGAGCTGTTCCACCTCGCCTTCTGGCTCGCCCGCACCTACGCGCGCGGGGACAAGCCCGCCGACGCGCTCGCCTTCGACCCCGCCCGCCTGCCGCGGCCCATTGCCCAGGTCGCGCGCGTCACGCTTGACCAGCTTCGCAAGCGCGAGGCCGAGCTGCGCGAGCGCGACGAGGCGCTGGCCCGGCTGCGCGCCGGCGAGGCCGAGCGCGACGCCGAGATCAAGCGGCTGCAGGACGAGGTCGCCGCCGCCCGGGCCGCCAACGCCGCCCGGCCCGACACGCACGACTACAACGAGGCCGAGACCCGCAGCCGCATCATCGACCACCTGCTGCGCGAGGCCGGCTGGGACCCGGAGGCCGCCGACGCGACGGAATACCCGGTCCGGGGCTTGCCGACCGCATCCGGGCAGGGCCGCGCCGATTACGTGCTGTGGGGCGACGACGGGCGCCCGCTCGCGGTTGTCGAGGCCAAGGCGACGCGGCACGACGCGGGCCGCGGCCAGCAGCAGGCCAAGCTGTATGCCGACGCGCTGGAGGCCATGCACGGGCGCCGGCCCGTCATGTTCATGTCCAACGGCTACGAGCATTGGATCTGGGACGACGCGCGCGACCCGCCGCGCCGGGTGCAGGGGTTCTACAAGAAGGACGAGCTGGCCTTGCTGATCCAGCGCCGCACCCTGCGGCGCCCGCTGAAGGACGCCGAGGCCGACGGGCGGATCGCTGACCGTTATTACCAGGCCCGCGCCATCCGCCGCATCGCCGAGGCGTTCGAGACGCAGCGCCGCCGCAAGGCGCTCGTCGTCATGGCGACCGGGGCGGGCAAGACGCGGACCGTGATCGCGCTGGCCGACCTGCTGATGCGCGCCAACTGGGCCAAGCGGGTGCTGTTCCTGGCCGACCGGGTGGCGCTGGTGGATCAGGCGGCGAAGGCGTTCCGGGAACACCTGCCCTCCGCCGCGCCGGTGAACCTGCTTGCCGACAAGGCCGGGCAAGGCCGGGTCTATCTGTCGACGTATCCGACCATGATGGGGCTGATCGAGGAGGAGCAGAACGGCCAGCGCCGGTTCGGCCCGGGGCATTTCGACCTCATCGTCGTCGATGAGGCGCACCGCTCGATCTACAGCAAGTACGGCGCCATTTTCAGCTGGTTCGACGGGCTGCTGGTGGGGCTGACGGCGACGCCGAAGGACGAGATCGACCGCAACACCTACGGCCTGTTCGGCCTTGATTCCGGCGTGCCCACCGACGCCTACCCGATGGAGGACGCGGTTCATGACGGGTTCCTCGTGCCGATGCGGGCCGTGTCGGTGCCGCTCCGGTTCCAGCGCGAGGGCATCCGCTACGACGCGCTTTCGGACGAGGAGAAAGACCGCTGGGACGCGCTGGACTGGGGCGGGGAGGACGGGCCGCCGGAGCAGGTGGACGCCAACGAGGTCAACAAGTGGCTGTTCAACGCGGACACGGTGGACAAGGTGCTGCAGCACCTGATGACGCGCGGGCAGCGCGTGGAGGACGGGGACCGGTTGGCCAAGACCATCGTCTTCGCCAAGAACCACGCCCATGCCGAGTTCATCCGGGAGCGGTTCGACGCCAATTATCCGCAGCACGCCGGGCACTTCGCGCGGGTGATCGATTTCAAGGTGGATCGCGCGCAGAGCCTGATCGGCGACTTCTCGGGGGCCAATACAGCGCCGCACATCGCCATCAGCGTGGACATGCTGGACACCGGCATCGACGTGCCGGAGGTGGCGAACCTGGTGTTCTTCAAGCTGGTGCGCTCGAAAACGAAGTTCTGGCAGATGATCGGGCGCGGCGCCCGGCTCTGCCCCGGCCTGTTCGGGCCGGGCGTCGATAAGGAGTTCTTCTCCGTATTCGATTTCTGCCAGAACCTGGAGTTCTTCAGCCAGCCCGTCGCCACGGCCGAGGGCGCCGTCGGCGAGAGCTTGTCCGCCATGCTGTTCAAGGCCCGGCTGGAGCTGATCGGCGCGCTGGACGAAGCCCCGCCGCAAGCGGACCCGGCGCTGCGGGAGGGGGTTGCCGCCCATCTGCAGCGGGAGGTGGCGTCTATGACCCTGGACAACTTCCTCGTGCGCCCGCATCGGCGCCTGGTCGAGCAGTTTGCCGCGCCCGAGGCGTGGGCCAGGCTGACCGAGGCCGCGCGGCAGCGGCTGGCCGAGGACGTGGCCGCTCTGCCGGCCGGGCGCTTGCCGGAAGGCTTGGAGGCCAAGCAGTTCGATTTGCTGCTGCTGAACCTGCAACTCTGCGTGCTGGGCCGGCAAGCCGGGTTCCCGAAGCTGAAGGCCCGGGCCGTGCAGACCGCCGAGGCGCTGGAGGCGAAGGCCGCCATCCCGCTCGTGATGCGGCAGATGGAGCTTATCCAGGCGGTCCAGACCGAGGATTGGTGGCAGGACGTGACCGCCGGGATGCTTGAGCGCGCGCGCGTGGGCCTGCGCGGCCTGGTTTACCTGATCGAGCGCCGTCAGCGCCGGCCGATCTATACGGATTTCCAGGACGAGATCGGCCCGGCAACCGAGATCGCGTTCGGCGATGTCGCGCCGAGGGACGAGTTCGCCGCGTTCCGCCGCAAGATGCGCGCGTTCCTGCGCCAGCATCAGGACCACGTCGCCATCGTCAAGCTGCGGGGCAACCGGCAGCTTACGGCGACCGACCTGGAGGAGCTTGAACGCATGCTGAGCGAGAGCGGGGTGGGCAGTGCCGAGGACATCGAGCGCGCCAAGGCCGGCGCGGAGGGTCTCGGCCTGTTCGTCCGCTCGCTGGTCGGACTTGACCGCGCCGCGGCGAAGGCGGCGCTCGGGGATTTCATCGGCGGGCGAACGCTGACCGGCAGCCAGATCGAGATGGTCGACATGATCATCGAGCACCTGACCGAGAACGGGGTCATGAGCCCCGGCAGGCTGTATGAGTCGCCGTTCGTGGACCTCAGCCCGGTCGGCATCGACGGCGTGTTCCCGCCCGGCGTGGTGGACGAGTTGGTGTCGGTGCTGGACGAGGTGAGAAGCCGCGCTGCCGCGTGACAGCGGCTGCCGGGCCGGTCGGGGGCGGGGCGGCTTCTTTGCTCGGCACGCAGCCCGAGATGCGAGCCGGCCAGGCCGCTCGCGCGGCGGTATGAGCGCCAAGGCCCACATGGCCGCGCGAGGTCTTGGCTGCCCGGCCCGCTTCTTGCTCACGGCCGGTCAGCGTGGCGACTGCCTGCAGACTCAAGCCCTGATCGAGGGCCTGCCAGCTCAGGTCGTCATGGCCAACACCGCCTAGGACGCTGACCCGCTGCGCAAAGCCATCGCCGACAAGGGCGCAGCCGCGGTGGTCCCCAACACCGGTCCCGCGTCAAGAAACACCCGATCGACAAGCACCTCCATGCCCAGCGCCACCTCGTCGAGGGCTGTTTCGGCAAACTCAAGCAGTTCAGCCGAATCGCCAGCCGCTTCGAGAAACCTGCACGGAATTACCTCGCCGTCGTCACTCTCGCCGTGTGGCTTCGGCAAATGTCCACACCACCTAAGCAGACATTCGTGGCTTGTGCCACGAACGTCTGTTTAGGCGCCTGCGAAGACGCATCGTTTTCCGCGTCGTGATGGCGAGCTGTCCCGCGAAATGATGCTTAGTGGTCCGATGATGACGGACGCCTCAGTCCGTCATCATCGGACCACGAAATCAACCCAGCGCCCTAACTCATGCCGCACCTTCCGAGTGTGTCAGAGCGCCGGGTTCGGGTCAGGTTGCGGGGAGCCATTGCACCTGGTCGATGCGGTCGGCGCCGGAGGCGATCATGGCGAGGCGGTCGAAGCCGAGGGCGATGCCGGCAGCGGGGGGCATGCCGTGGCGCAGCGCGGCGAGAAACTCCTCGTCGAGCGGCCAGTCGGGGCCGGAGATGGCGTGGCGGCGGGCACGGTCGGCGGCGAAGCGGGCGGTCTGCTCGTGGGCGTCGGTCAGTTCCTCGAAGGCGTTGGCGAGCTCCATGCCGCAGAGGAACAGCTCGAAGCGGAGGGCAACGCGGGGGTCGGCGGGGTCGCGCCGGGCCAGGGCGGCCTGGGCGGCGGGCCAGTGGGTGAGGAAGGTGGGGCGGGCGCGGCCGAGATGAGGTTCGACGCGTTCGAGCAGGAGGCGGAAGAAGAGGTCTTCCCAGTTCTCGCCGTCCCTCAGCTCTGCGTTCGCCGAGGCTGCGAGGGCCGCGGCATCGCCGGCGGTGGCGAGCACGTCGGCGCCGGCGTGGCGGTGGAAGGCTTCGGCGACAGTGAGGCGCTCAAAGTGGCCGAGGCAGGTCTCGACGCCGCCGCTCGTGACCGCGGGGGGGAGGATGGCGCGGAGGAACGCCTCGGTCTCGTCCATCAGGCCGGCGAAGGAGAGGCCGGGGCGATACCATTCCAGCATGGTGAACTCGATCTGGTGCCGCGCGCTGCCCTCGCGGTCGCGCCAAACGCGGGCGAGCTGCATGATGGGTCCCGCGCCCGCGACCAGCAGTTTTTTCATGGCGAATTCCGGGCTGGTGTGGAGCCAGAGGGCTTGGGCTGCGCCGTACGGGTCGGCGGCTTCGGTGCGCAGGGCGCGGAGATGGACCTCTTCGCCGGGGGTGGGGACGGCGTAAGGGGTTTCGACCTCGGCATAGCCGCGGGCGGCGAAGAAGGCGCGGGTGGCGGCGGTGAGCAGCGCGCGACGGCGGAGGAAGGGCAAGCGGGCGACGAGGCTTTCGGGGCGCCAGGGGGGAGCCGGGCCGTTCAGCGGCGACAGCCCTGGCGCATCTCCCGCCCGGGGGCGCGATCATTGCTTGCCGGGGCGGCAACCTCGTCTCGTGTCCTGCCCCAGACGTTCGCTTTCGAACGTCTGGGATAAGCAGGCCACGAAAATAACGGGCTAGCGTCCCGAGGCACGAGATTTCAACATGATGAACTTCTGAACCGGGACACTAGAACGATGGTCACCAGATCGTCCTGACATCGTAGGCAGCGAAGACCCGGCCCGAGGTGATGATCGTCATCTTGCTGCGTTGCGCCGAGGCGATCAGCATACGGTCCATCGGGTCCTTGTGCATATTGGGGAGATTGTTGGCGGCCTCGGCGTCCGCCCACTCGAAGGGCTGCTGCCGGAAGCCTTGGTCGGCCAGCAAGGCGGAGAACGTGGGCCAGCGTCGCCACACGCGCGGCAGCTTTCCGAGCGCCGCTGTGCGGGTGATCTCCCATACCGTGGTCGGCAACACGGCAATCTCGCTGTCCCGCATGACGGACGCGGCCTTCGGCATGGCCGACTCCAGGTCCGGTTGGGTGAGGAAGACGATCAGCGCGCAGGCGTCGGCCAGGAACATCAGGCGGGCCAGCCCTCCGCGGTCAACCCCTCGTCGGTCATCGGCGCGAAGGTCGAGGGATCGTAGGCGAACCCCTGCCATTCCGGGGCATCCCGCAGGATGCCGGGCTGGCGGCGAATGACGGGCAACCGGGTCAGCCGCGCGACAGGCTTGACGTTGCGGGCGATCACGACATCCTCGCCGCGCCTGACCTCGTTGAGCAGTTGCGAGAGGGTCGTCTTTGCCTGGTGGATGTTGGCGACTTTCATAACCCTGCCCGTGGTTAGTCCAGTAAATTAAGGTGCCTATGGGTCGGGAATCAAGCTGACCTGGGGTCTGCGTTGGCGGCTGCCTGCTGGCATTTGACACGCCAGCGGCCCGGGCTATGTCTGGCCGGTGGGAACATTGCCGGAACCGTTCGCGGGGTGGTTCGCGCGCCGGGGATGGGCGCCGCGGGCGCACCAGCTCGCCATGATCGAGGCGGCTCAGACCGGGCAGAGCGCGTTGCTGGTGGCGCCGACGGGCGGGGGCAAGACGTTGGCGGGGTTCCTGGCCAGCCTAATCGACCTGGCGGCGCGGCCGCGGGAAGGGTTGCATACCGTCTATGTCAGCCCGCTGAAGGCGCTGGCGACGGACATCGCGCGCAACCTCGTGGCGCCCGTCGAGGAGATGGGGCTTGCCATCGGCATCGAGACGCGGACGGGGGACACGCCCGCGAACCGGCGCAAGCGGCAGAAGGACGCGCCGCCCAACCTGCTGCTGACGACGCCGGAGAGCTTGGCGTTGCTGCTGAGCCAGGAGCACGCGGCGGGGCTGTTCTCGACGCTCGAGGCGGTGCTGATCGACGAGGTCCATGCGCTGGCGGGCACGAAGCGGGGGGACCAGTTGGCGCTGTGCCTGGCCCGGCTCGCGCGGATCGCGCCCGGGGCGCGGCGGGCCGGGCTGTCGGCGACGGTTGCGCATCAGCGGGCGCTGCTGGATTACGTGGGCGGGGGGGAGGCGCCGCGGCTGATCCAGGTGGCCGAGGGGACGCCCCCTGCCCTCTCGATCCTGATGCCGGCGGAGCGGCTGCCTTGGTCGGGACACATGGGGCTTGCGGCGGCGTCGCGGGTGCTGGAGCGGATCGCGTCGCACCGGATGACGATCGTGTTCGTCAACACTCGGGCGCAGGGCGAATTAATGTTCCAGGCGCTCTGGAAGCTCAATACCGAGACGCTGCCGATCGGGATTCATCATGGCAGCCTCGACATCGGGCAGCGCCGCCGCGTCGAGGCGGCGATGGCGGAGGGCCGGTTGCGGGCGGTGGTGGCGACCAGCAGCCTTGACCTCGGGATCGACTGGGGGCGCGTGGACCAGGTGATCCAGGTCGGGGCGCCCAAGGGGGTGAGCCGGCTGGTGCAGCGGGTGGGGCGGGCGAACCATCGGATGGACGAGGCGAGCCGCGCCCTGCTGGTGCCTGCCAACCGGTTCGAGCTGCTGGAGTGCGAGGCGGCGATCGAGGGGGTGGCGGCGGGGGAGCAGGACGGGCCGCCGCCGCCGCCCGGGGGGCTGGACGTGCTGGCGCAGCACCTGCTGCTGATGGCAGCATCCGGGCCGTTCCATCCGGACGCGATGTTCGAGGAGGTTCGCCGCGCCGCGCCGTATGCCGGGCTGACGCGGCGGGATTTCGACGACGTGCTGCGGTTCGTAGAGGATGGGGGATATGCACTGGCGGCTTACGAGCGGTATCGCAAGCTGTTCCGGGATTCGGAGGGGATCGTGCATATAAGGGGCGCGCGCGTGGCGCGGCAGGCCCGGATGAACCTGGGGACAATCGTGGAAGCGCCGTTGCTGAAGGTGCGTTACGCGGGGCGCGGGGGCGGGAACTTGGGGGAAATCGAGGAGAGTTTCGTGACCATGATGTCGCCCGGCGATACGTTCATGTTCGCGGGGCGGCTGCTGCGCTACGTGCGGGTGCGGGAGACGACGATCGAGGTGGCGGAGGGGGGCGAGGGGGAACCGATGGTGCCGGCCTACGCCGGGTCGCGGCAGCCGTTGACGACCAATCTTGCGGCCCGGGTGCGGGCGATGCTGCATGACCCGGCGACTTGGTCGCATTACCCGGAGCCGGTGCGGGAGTGGCTCGCTTTGCAAAGGGAGCGGAGCGAGCTGCCGGGGGAGGACGACCTGCTCGTCGAGGTGTTTCCGCGCAACGGGCGCTGGTTCCTGGTGGCGTACTGCTTCGAGGGGCGGCTCGCGCACCAGACGCTGGGGATGCTGCTGACGCGGCGGATGGAGCGGTTCGGCTACGCGCCGCTCGGGTTCGTGGCGACGGATTACGTGATCGCGGTCTGGTCGGCCAACGAGGCGGCGGACGTGGCCGGGCTGTTCGAGCAGGACATGCTGGGGGACGACCTCGAGGCCTGGATGGCGGAGAGCAGCATGTTGCGGCGGACGTTCCGCAACGTGGCGGTGATCAGCGGGCTGGTGGAGCGGAACCATCCGGGGCAGGAGCGGTCGCGGCGGCAGGTGACGGTCAACACGGACCTGATCTATGACGTGCTGCGGCGGCATCAGCCAAACCACGTGCTGCTGCGGGCGACGCGGGCGGATGCGGCGGGGGGGCTGACGGATCTGGGGCGGCTCGCGGACATGCTGGGGCGGGTGGCCGGGAAGGTGCGGACGGTGCGGCTCGACCGGGTGTCGCCGCTGGCGGTGCCGGTGCTGCTGGACATCGGGCGGGAGACGGTGCGGACGCAGGCTGACGAGGACGCGATGCTGGCGGAGACGGAGGCGCTGGTGGCGGAGGCGACCGGGGCCGCGCCTTCGAGCCAGGCGCCGATGCGGGTTCATGCGGTGCATCGAGCCAACCTCGCCATCCTGCAGCGCAAGCCGGGCCGCAGGCGCAGCGCTTGACGGCGGCCCCGGTTCATCTCGGCGGGCATCGGTTGCTGCTGGACCCGCTGGGGGCGGTGGTCTGGCCCGAGGCCGGATTGCTGGCGGTGGCGGACTTGCACCTGGAGAAGGGGACCGCGGCGGCGAGGCGGGGGCAGCTCGTGCCGCCTTGGGACACCGGGCTGACGCTGGACCGGCTTGAGTCGCTGCTGCGGCGGTGGCGGCCGCGGCTGGTGGTGGCGCTCGGGGACAGCTTCCATGACGCGCGCGGGGCGGGGCGGATGGCGGCGGGCGACGCGGCCCGGCTGCAGGCGATGGGGGAGGCGGCCCGGTTCGTCTGGGTGCTGGGCAACCATGACCCTGCCGCGCCGGACGGGTTGCCGGGGCTTGCCGCCGAGAGCTGGGAGTGGGATGGGCTGGTGTTCCGGCACGAGGGGGTTCCGGGCGGGGTCGCGGGCGCGGAGGGGGAGCTTTGCGGGCACCACCATCCGAAGGCGAGCGTGGAGACGCGGGCGGGGCGGATCACGCGACCGTGTTTCGTCGCCGATGGGCGGCGGATCATGCTGCCGGCGATGGGCGCCTACACGGGCGGACTTGACCTCCATAGCCCGGCAATCGCCCGCCTGTTCCCGCGCGGCGGGCGGGCGTTCCTGCTTGGACAAGGACGGTTGTTCAGCTTTACTCTACGTCAGGCGCGGGCGGCCTCGGTCCCCGCATGATTGAACCAGCAGGCTGACGCCTCACATTCCATAGCCTGATCGCAATGGAGGGCATGGGTTGGCGCGGAAGGAGGGACAAGCACCGGCAATCGTCTGGTTCCGGCAGGATCTCCGCGTCGACGACCACGCGGCGCTGACGGCGGCGTGCGCCGGGGGGCGTCCGGTGGCGCCGGTTTACATCCTCGACGATGAGTCGGCCGGGGCTTGGGCGATGGGGGGGGCGAGCCGGTGGTGGCTGCATTATAGCCTGCTGTCGTTGCGCTCGGCGCTGGAAGGCTGCGGCGCGGGGCTCGTGCTGCGCCGGGGCAAGGCGGTGGAGGTGCTGCCGGCGTTGATGCAGGAGACGGGGGCCGGGGAGGTCCATGCCGGGGTGATGCATGAGCCTTGGGCGCGCGCGGTCGATCAGGCGCTTGCGGGTGTTTTGCCCGAAGGGGCGCTGCGCCTGCATCGGACGACGACGCTGTTCGACCTGGAGACGATCCGGACCAAGACGGGAGGGATCTACGGCGTCTATACGCCGTTCGCGCGCTCGTTGCGGAGCCGGGGCGAGCTGTCCCCGCCCGACCCCGCGCCGCGGCGGCTGATCTCGGCGCGGCTGCCGGCGTCGGAGCGGCTGGAAGATTGGGCGTTGCTGCCGGTCAAGCCGGATTGGGCGGGGGGGATGCGGGAGACGTGGCAACCGGGAACGGAGGCGGCGCAATCCCGGCTCGCCGCGTTCGTCGACAATGCCGTGCATGGATATGACGTCGGGCGCAACCTGCCGGGGCAGGCGGGGACGAGCATGTTGTCGCCGCACCTGCACTGGGGGGAGATCTCGCCCGGGCAGGTGTGGCATGGGGTGATGGCGGGGGACGGGCGCAGCAAGGGGCTGGACACGTATCTGGGGGAGATCCTGTGGCGGGAGTTCGCGGCCTACCTGCTGTGGCACAACCCGCATCTGCCGGAGCAGCCGCTGCGCCCGCGGTTCGCCAAGTTGCCGACGCGGACCAAGCCGGACGAGCTTCATGCCTGGGAGCGGGGGCGGACGGGGGTGCCGATCGTGGACGCCGGGTTGCGGCAGCTCTGGCATCTGGGGTGGATGCACAACCGAGTGCGGATGATCGCGGCGTCGTTCCTGGTCAAGCACCTGCTGCTGCCGTGGCGGGCCGGGGAGGACTGGTTTTGGGACACGCTGGTCGATGCGGACCTGGCGAGCAACGCGGCGAGCTGGCAGTGGATCGCGGGCTCCGGCATCGACAGCCAACCGTTCTTCCGCGTGTTCAACCCGGTTAGCCAGGGCAAGAAATTCGACGCGGACGGGGCCTACGTGCGGCGGTGGGCGCCGGAGCTGGCAGGGATGCCGGACCGGTGGGTGCATGAGCCTTGGGCGGCCCCGGCCGCGGTGCTGAGCAAGGCGGGGGTCGAGCTGGGGCGTGACTACCCGCGGCCGATCGTTGATTTGTCCAAGGGGCGGCAGCGGGCGCTGGAGGCCTACCGCAGCACGGTGCGCGAGGCGGCGGAGTGACGCGAACTATTCCGCCGGGACAGGCTCTGCGCGTCGTGGGGGACGTGCATGGGGACATAAGGGCGTTCCGGGCAGCGATCGCGACGGACCGGTTCCTGATCCAGCTCGGAGATCTGAGCGATCATGGGCCGGACAGCGCCGGGGTGATTCGGCTGATGCTGGAGGTGATGACGGAGGGGCGGGGGCTGTTCATTCTGGGCAACCACGACCGCAAGCTGGGGCGGGCGCTTTCGGGGCTCGCGGTGCGAATGGATGGGCCGTTGCGGGCGACGGTCGGCCAGATCGACGAGACGTTGCGCGACCGGGTGCTGGACGCGATCAGCCATGCGCCGGCCTGGGCGGTTTCAGGGCGCCGGGCGTTCGTGCACGGCGGGTTCCATCCGGCGATGCTGGACGAGGCCCCTCCCCCGCCGCTGGGACGGGTGACGCCGATCCTCTCGCGGGCGTTGTTCGGCGAGACGACGGGGCGGATGCAGCCGGACGGGTATCCGGAGCGGGTGCTGCGCTGGGTGGACCGGATTCCGGCGGGGCTGACGGTGTACTGCGGCCATGACCAGCGGAGCACGGATGGGCGGCCCTACGTGCGGCGCGGGGCGGGGGGCGGGACGGCGATGTTCCTGGATACAGGAGCCGGAAAAGGGGGGCACTTGTCCTGGATCGACCTGCCTGCGGGGCATGGGCTGGATTAGATCGTGATCGCTCTGACTGACACCAGTCAGAAAGTGAATTGCCGTCTCTGACAAAGTTCGGCCCGGTTTGGCCTGAGACAATCAGGGCGATACCGGTCCAGCCCGTGCCCCGGCCAAGGCCGGTTCATGTCGTGGCGAACGAGATGTGCTGGGTTCCGCTGCTATAAAGGGTGACTGACGCGCCGGGCAGCGGGACGCCGTTCAGCTCCGCTCCCTTGACGTAGAGGTTGCGGTCGGTGTCCGTCGAACCGCCGTAGGCGTCGTTCAGGAACGAGATGGCGATGTCGTGGTTGCCGGACGGCAGGATTTGCGACAGGTCCACGACTTGGGCCTGGCCCGCGGCGTTCGAGGCGGTGACGGTTCCGGACAAGCCGGGCTTGCCGTCGATGGCGATAGCATACTGGGCGTCGCCTTGGTAGGCGTCCTCGGCGAGCAGCAGGGTGAGCGTGCTTGCAGACGACGCGGGCGGGATATTGAAGGTCTTGGCGCCAGCGGAATAGAAGGCGGCGCTCGGGGGTACGGCCGCTCGTCCGTCGAAGGAGACCGCATCGACGTAGAGGTTGCGGTCGGTGGCCGGCGAGCCGCCGTAGGCGTCGTTGAGGAAGGTGATGCCGATCGTGTGCGCGCCGGGGCCGAAATTGCCGCTGATCGACACGTCCTGGCTTGCCCCGGCCGAATGCGAGGCGGTGGCGGTACGAATCCCTCCGATCATCTTGCCGTCGAGGGAGACGGTATATTGCGCGTCGCCCTGATAGGCGTCCTCGGACACTTT
Source organism: Acetobacteraceae bacterium (assembly GCA_965217935.1). Lineage (GTDB taxonomy): Bacteria > Pseudomonadota > Alphaproteobacteria > Acetobacterales > Acetobacteraceae > JBBROS01. The sequence goes on from OZ244581.1 coordinate 61,582, forward strand.
GAGCGAGATCACGTCGGTGGCCAATTGCTGCGCCGGGCTTATGATCGTGCCGCCGTGGCCGTCGGAGAAGGTGGCGAGGACGACCGGACCCATCGTATCGTAGTCGCCTAGTGTGAGTTGGTTGGTTATGCCGTTATCGGAGACGGTCAATGTGTTGCCGTTGACGACGGCGCTTGTGCCTGCCGAGCCGGCAAACCCGGCGAGGTCGATCAGCGTGCCTTTCGAGAAGCCAAAGATCGGGTTGGCGAAGACGCCCCCGGGCAGGGCGGCCGCGTCGAGCTGCAGAGTTCCGCCAGCTTGCGATGTTGCATCCGGGGCGCGCAGGCTGATCGCGCCGGAGCCGGCGGCGCCGGCGGCGGCGAGTTCGAGGGCGCCGCTCGCGACGGTCGTGCCGCCGGAGTAGGTGTTCTTGTGGGCGAGAATAAGGGCGCCGGGGCCTTCGATGGAGAGTTTCCCTGCGCCCGCATCGGCGCCCGTGCCGCCGGAGCCGGTTTGGTCGGCGATGACGTCGCGGATGGTCGTTGTCTGGCCGGCCGCTTCGGAGAAGACGAGGGTTTGATCGCCTTGCAGGAAGATGCCGGAGCCGAGGGCTTGGCCGTTGCGGACAGACGACGGCGCTTCATCCGGAGCGGCGCCGCCGATGCCGGCCATAGCGCTGCCTCCAGCAATTCGGCCGCCGCTGATGGTCAGCGTTCCGCCCTGCTGGATGAAGACGGCGCCGCCGGCGCCCAGTCCGCCACCGCCGTCGAGAAAGGGGAACAGCCGCCCGTAACTGTCTCCGGTCGATCCCGCCCCGCCGCCGAACCCCGGCAATTGGCTGATGGCCCCGGCCCCGCCGCCGAAGCCGCCATTGCCCCCGGATGAGCCGCCGCCGCCGCCGAAGCCGCCGTTTCCGCCCTGTTGACCGGCGCCGCCGCCGCCGCCGCCGAAGCCGCCATTGCCGCCGTAGCTCCTGCCCGCGCTGTCGTTGAAGCCCGGCGCCCCACCGACGCCGCCGCCGCCGCCGCCCGAGAAGGTCGCGTAGGCCGGGCTGCCGCCCCCGCCGCCGTTGGCGCCGCCCGGAAATGGCGCCGGTCCGCCGGCCGGCGTTGCGCCGTTGCCGCCGCCCGCGGCGCCCTCGATCAGGCCGGGTTGGCCCGCGCTGTCCGCGCCGCCATAGCCGCCGATACCGCCGCCGCCGCCGCCGGCAAGAGCATAGCCGCCACCGTTGCCGCCCAGCCCCCCGCCCCCGCCGTAGGTTCCGATTGGGCCGACGTTGCCGTTGAACTGCCCGGTGCTGCTGCCGCCCGCGCCGCCGGCTGCGCGGGCGTAGCGGAAGGCGACATTCTCGAGCGTGACATCGGCGCCGGAGGCGAGGCCGGCGTCCGTGCCGGCGATGAACAACCCGCCGCCGAGCCCGGCGCCGCCGCCCGCGCCTTCGTTGCCGCCGTCGCCGCCGCGGGCGACCGTGTTGTCGATGGAGAGATTGCTGACAGTCAGCGTGCCGGCATAGGCGAAAAGGCCGCGATACTGGCCCGCGCCGTCCAGCGCATGGCCGCCGCCGTCGATGGTGAGGGTGACGCCAGTATGCAGGTTGATGGCGTCGAGGGTGGCGGTCTCGGTAATGTCGTTGGTCAGGGTGATGACGATGTCGCCCGAAGTGGCAGCGTCGGCAGCGTCGATAGCCGCGTTGAGCGAGGCGAAATCGGTGACGGACGTGGACATTTTGCCCTCTATTGGTTTTAATTGGTTTTGACCGTAATCATAAGATCTAGTCAATAGAGATTATAAATTGCTCAATTTCGTACTGTAGCTTTTCTGCAACATAGCGTTCCGGACAGCCGTAACGGCTGGTTGGCATCGCCCAAGCCGGCGCCTTCAACGATTCCAGGCACGAACAGGTTAGCGCCAGGGCCGCCTGAAGCAGCGCGTTGGCGTGGCCTGGCGGCGGCGTCGCAAGAGGCGCTGGCGGCCTGGGCCGATGGCGCGTCCGCCGGCGAGATCGACCGGCGCCTGAACGGCATCTCGCTGCGGTCCGCCGTCCGGCCGATGCGGCTGCTGCCGGCGATCGCGCCGGAGCCACTATTCTTTCCGGTCCGCCAGGCCGTGGAGGCGGCGATACGCGCAAAGGCCGGGCTCGACGTCAATGCGGGGCGACGCCTGATGCCGTCGCAGCAGGCCTTCGCAGCCGAGACCGGCGGGATGTCCGCAGAGACTACGCAATCGCTGGCCTGCTTCGGCGTCGTCGAAGACTGGCATAACCCGGCGCGCTTGCATCCTGCCTCAAAATACCGGTCGCCCATGCCATGAGGCCGCCAGGGAGGAGACCACAGCCCGCCAACACTTCATTAAAGCGGGTCAACATTAACGTGCCGAACTGATTGTGGACGCGCTCGAGATGGCCATGGGCCAAAGGCGTCCCAGGGAGGTTGTTCATCACAGCGATCGGGCGTCGCAGGATGGATTCAAGCGGCATCGCAGCTCTGGAATCAAGCGTGGCGCGCTGGCCGCTTGGATCCACCCATCGACCGTAATCGACCGGGCGCCCGACGAGCATCCTGGCGAAATGCCTTCCTCGCGACGTTGATCGCACCTCCCGGCGAAAAGCTCCTTAATCCCCGGGAAATCGGCGCTCCTGGCCGGTCCTCAAGAACCTTGCGGCCCGCGAGCTCGCAAAACCTCATCTACCCAGGTCGGGACCAGTTCAGTTGCCGGGCCGTGCCGGGCTTCGTCGAAATGCCGGCTCAGCTCTGTGAGCTCCAAGTTCAACTCGATGGTGCGCGCGCCGTGGGACCGCGCCAGCTCGGCGAAACCGGCTGCGGGATACACCTGGCCGCTGGTGCCGATGGCGGCGAACAGGCTGCAGCGATGGGCGATCGCCCCATCGATCTCCTCCAGCTGCAGCGGCATCTCGCCGAACCAGACAACGTGCGGGCGCAGAACGCGGGCGGTGCAAGCGGGGCAGGCCGCATCCGCGAGACCCTTGCCGAAAAACGGCGTGACCTCATCGCAGCGCAGACACCGGGCCTTGTTGAGTTCCCCGTGCATGTGCAGCAGGTTTGGCTGCCCGGCACGGTCGTGCAGGTCATCCACATTCTGCGTCACGACGAGAACGGGACCGGGATACTCGCGGGCGAGGCGGGCAAGGGCGTGGTGGGCGGCGTTGGGCTGGACGGCGGGGTCCTGCAACTGCTCGCGGCGGGCGTCGTAGAACGCTTGCACCCTGGCCGGGTTGCGGGCGAAGGCCTGTGGCGTGGCGACCTCCTCGATGCGGACGCGCGACCACAGGCCGTCCGGGTCGCGGAAGGTGGCGAGCCCGCTCTCGCGGCTGATCCCGGCGCCGGTGAGGATGACGATGCCGGGTCTCATCGGGCGGGGGTCATCGACAACTGCCGGCCTCTCGCGTCGTAGGTGAGGATGTTCGCGCCGCGGCGGATGCTGACGGCGCCGCTGGTATAACCCTTCAGCCCATCCCCATGGCCATCGCCTGCGGGCAGCATGGCGCGTTGCCGTCCGCGCTCGTCATAGACGAAGACGTTGTGCCCGCGCTGCACGGCGCTGCCGACCGGGCCGGCCCCGGCCGTGCGGTTTCCGCTGACAGGCAGCAGGCGCGGGGCTTGGGCGTGCAGCGGCAGCAGATGCGCCGGGCTGGTCTCGCACCTGACCGGGCCGCCGCCGCGCATCAGCTCGCCATCCTGCACCAGGTACGCCCAGGTGCAGCCGCCGCTGTCGGTTCGCCACAACCCGAGATGGGTCGCAGGAGCCAGCTCGTCGTTGAGCCAATCGAGCAGCGGCTCGAAGCCGTCGGTGCGCCAGGCGGCCTAGATGGTCGGATGGGCAAGGCGGTATTCCGGCCGCATGACGGCATTGTGCCGGACGCCGCCGGGCTGCTCCTCGGCATAGACGTCGGGACAGGTCAGCAGGTCCCACCAGACATCGTTCCAGGTGACGCCGACGTTGATGTCCCCGGCATGGCCGAGCGCGATCCAGATCGCCGGATGCAGGCCCTCGACCCGAAGGTCTGTTTCGCTTGGCGAAGCCGGGATGGCGGCGACGCGGAAGGCGAGCCGCTCCGCCGCGCCTTCGAGCCAGGCCGTGAACGCGGCGCGGAACGGGGCGTGGCAGGGGTCCGCCGCCGGGGTCGAGTGTGAGGCGCCGGGGCCGGCCAGCGCCGTGCCGTGGGAAGCGGCCGTCGCCAGGCCGGCGGCCAGGACGCCGCGGCGCCCGAGTTGCTTATTCATGGAGGTCTCTCCGTTGCATTGCCTCACGCTGCCGCAGGGCCGGGTCAGAAGCGGTGGTGGCGCCATCTGGAAAGCGGGCGCAAATGACGGGCAGCGCCGGGTGCGCCGCGTCAAGCCCGCGCGACCAGGCGAGCAGCGTCTCGCGGCCGAGTCGCCGGTCGGCGGCGCGCAGGATGGCGGCGAGTTCCCAAGGATCGTGGAACGGCTGCATGAGCAGGGCAAGCGGGCGGTCCAGATATGCGCGGATCAGGGCCGAGGGTTCGCTCGGCTTGCGCCCGCTGGAGCCGTAGCCGCTCTCCCAATATCCGAGCGCCGGGCCACGGCTGGAGCGGGGCGGGAGGCCGCGCCCGGTTGGCAGGAACGGGCCGGGGAAAATCCAGATGATCCGCCCGTGACGGCCATGTCCCAGCATGACCCAATGCCGCGGCGCATCGAAGTTGAATCCGCTGAAGTGCTTGACGAACACGCTGCAGTAAATGGCGAGCGGCAGGCCCGGCGCGAACAGCGCCTCGATGCGGGATTTGAGCTTGCTCCAGCGGCAGCGGGGCATCAGCGGGGCTCCGGGACGAACGGGACCCAGGGCGGGTCCAGGCTTTTCGCATTGAAGAGCGTGTTCAAGGCATGGTCGTCCGCCTGCATGGCACGGCGATGGCCGGCGGCGGCGAAGGTCAGGCGATACCTGCAGACGTCGTTGCGGATGCCGTGATACAGGCGGCCGACCGAGACGGCCCGGGCTGCCGGGATGACAGTCCATCGGCGTTCATGCGGGGGAGTTGCCGGCGGCCCGGGCTCACCCGGCGGCCATCAACACATGGAATCGCCGCTGACCACTGTCGTGAGCAGCGTCACATCGGCCAGGGCGTCCGGCCCGGCGTTGCAGAGATAGATGTTGGTGTCGAGGTGCGTCCGCCGATACTCGCCATGAAGGCAGATAAGCGTGGGGGCATCCTGCGGCACGGGAATTTCGGGGCGGGTCGGGACCAGCTCGGCGTTGAGGTCGAGATTCCACAGCCCGCCCTCAATCCCGATCCACGGCTGCGTGAACGGCTCGCCGGAGCCGATGCCGCAATTCGAGGCGACGTAGAACATCACGTCGAGCACGGCCTCCTCGGTCTTGTGCGACACGGCGGCGTTCACGGCGGCGGCGTAGGCGGGCCAGGCCTCAGCGCCTGGCTCGCCCTCGCGCTCGATGAACTCGGCGGCGAGGTCGAACCCATTCCGCTCGATCTCGGCCCGCACGGCCTCTTGCTGCAAGCGCAGGGCCAACGCGGACGCCTTCGGCTCGCTGGGGCAAGTGCGGTAGTAGGCGACGGCTTTCATCGTCGGTTCCCCTCCAATCTGCTTGACGCAGGCCGCTGCGGGCGGGCCAGCGGCGCGAACGCCGACCAGGCGTCATCCAGCGCCGAGGGGCCGTGAATGCGGGTAACCGAGCCCTCGGACGCCTCGGCGACGCAGCGCCGCCCATCCGCGCCGGCGTAGGCCAGGCGGTAGCGGCACGATCTGTCGAGCGTGACGACGTGGGTGGACTGGCCGACCCAGATGCCGGCGCCCGGCGGCACGGCGCCGAGGCGTTTCTCGCACGTCGCGATCACCTGCGGGCGCGGGTTCTTCCGCTTGCTCGTCCAGCGGGCGTAATCGTCGATCGTGTCGATCACGAGGACCGCATCCGTGACCGCCTCCGCCCCGGCGTTGCACAGGTAGACCAGCGTATCGGCCTGGCCGGGGCGGTAGTCGCCGAACAGGCACAGCGGGGCGGGCGCGCCCGGCGGCACGGCGATCACGGGCGGCGGCGGGACGGTGGCGGCGAACAACCAGCCGGTGATCACGAAGCCGTCGCCTGACGCGTCCACCGCCGGTTCCTTGAACACCGCGCCCGAGCCGATGGCCGCGTGGGAGGCGATGATCAGCTCGACGCAGCGCCCGCCATCGTTGGCGCTGCGCTCGCTGGCCGCGCGCACCGCGGCGTGGAACGCGGGATAGGCCTCGGCGCCGGGTTCGCCTTCGCGCTCGATGAACTCGGCGGCGATCCCGCCGGCGTCCTTGGCCGACTGCTCGGCGGCCTCGCGTTGCAGGCGGAGGGCGAGGTCGGAGGCGTCCGGCTCGCTGGGGCGGGTGCGGTAGTAGGCGATGGCCATGTCCGTCTCCTGCTGGTCAGGCGGGGCTGGTGCGGTAATGCGGGTCGGACCGGACGGCGCAGCGGGCGTCGCCAAGGCCGAATGCCCGGAGGATGCGCGGCAGCAGGAGGCGGGTTTGCAGCCGCGGGTCGGCGTAAAGGGTGAAACGGCGCGTGGCGGCGTGGAATACGACCCGGCCGCGGGGGAACTCCTCGTAGTCGTGCCAGGCGATCAGCGGCGGCAGTCCTTGCCGGGCCAGGCCGGCGGGGCCGAGACCGCGCCAGGCTTCCCAGGTTTCGCAGTGGCCGCCCGGGTGGGTGAGGGCGTCGCCGTAGGGTTCGGCGTTGGCCAGGGGCGTGCGCACGGTGACGAGGCGCGCCGGGCCGGCGGCGTCCGGCAGCGCCCAGACGATACCGACGCTGGGCGGGATGGCGGCGGCTGGGGGCGGGGCGAGCGGGTGGGCTGCGGCGGGCACGGCGGGTCTCCTTGGTTCGTGCGGAGAGGAATGCCGGGCGTGGGCGTCAGAAGCGGACGTGGCGGGTGGGGCGCTCGGGGCTGGCGGGTTCGGGCGGGAGCGTTGGGTCGAGGTCCTGCACGGGGCCGGGCTGGGCGCCGGCGGCGTGGGCCAGGGCGAGGAGGAGCTGCTCGGCGTCCGGGCGGGCGCGGTGCTTGGGGGGCGCTTGGTCGAGGAATGCTCGGGCGCGGGCGTGCGGCCCGGCGCCGAGGCGGGCCGCGAGGCGGCCCCAATCGCCGAGGACGAAGGCGGGCGCGGCACGGGCGGCCTTGAACAGGGCGCCGCACCAGTGGGCGTCGTAGGGGCCGCCGTCGCACCAGGCGATGCCTGCGGGGGCGAGGATGTGGTTCAGGATGGCGGCGAGTTGCGCGGGCGGGAGGCCTTGGGCGTGCAGGTCCGCGCCGCTTATGCCGTGGATCTTGGCCGAGGCCGGGCTCCAGTGGCCGAGGCGGGACCATTCGCCGTGGGGGCGGATCAGCGCCGACCAGCCGCGGACGGGCTGATCGGGCGCGGACCAGAGGGCGATGCCGGCCTCGATGGGGTAGCTGTCGTGGTCGAGCGAGCTGGCCTCGAAGTCGATGGTGGCGAGCGGCCAGGGGAGGGCGGCTTGCCACCATGCGGGGGTGGGGGGCTGGGTCAGTCTATGGCCCAGCCGGCTTCGATGAGGGCGTCGACGGTGGGGTAGGTGGTTTGTTCTTTGGTTTGCTTGTTGGTTAGGGTGAGGGTGGCTTGGGTGAGGTCGGCTTTGGTCATGGTGGCGAAGCCGGAGGTGATGTGCTTAAGGTGGAGTTGGCCGTTGCGGGTGCTGAGGGGATCGCGGAACTTGATAATTTCGCGCGTTTGGTCATTGAGTTTATCAGACCAGTTTTTTGCTTGAGAGCTATAACTCAATATTTTTTCCTAAACCGTTTTTCTTTGATTATTAGAAAGTTTGTATGTTGCGTTGCTGAGAACGCGAAGGGCCTCATGCCATCGCATGCAATGCTCTAACAATTGAGGGAGAACATCTTGTGGCGCACGACCATAAGCTGGAACACATAGATAGCCTAAATACGCCCGAGCAAAAATGCGAAAGTTTCGCCAGCTTCCCTCCTGGATCATTCCAGCACGGTGCAAAATCTGCAGGCCTTGACTGACCTGACTTAGATTTGAAAAAGGAATCTCGTGATCTTCGCCGTAGCAGCCAGTTGGCTCCGCAATGTCTGTGCGACCTGTTGCTTTTAGCAGCCCAACAATTTCGTTTGATCCTCGAGCGTGCCAATTAGCAGTTTGCACACGCTGAAGACGATCGAGCACGGTCCACACTGGTGGAGGACTTATAGCTTCTAGTGTTCTGATTGCCCGGGCCTGTAGCTCGGGATTTGCAAGATTATCCCGCAAGCGGACAATTTGGTCTGGCATGCTCAAACGGTTGTGCCTAGGAGTTGCAGTGCCGAACGAGAGCGAAGTCATAACATCTACATTGGGAAATTGGCCAGTCAGCCAAACCTCAATATTACCAACTGCTTCAAAGTTCCTAAAAATAAGAACGTGTGGTGACCACTCTGGCCATGTAACGAGGTCATCCGGCCCGAGCTTAAGTTGTTCGCGAAGGCGGTTCGCAAGATGTTCGGCAACGTCTTTAGGAAGCTTCCCGTTTGCTCGCCGAACAGTGATGTCATCAAAGCAAAATGTCGCAGTAAGACCCTCGTTAGAGAGAAATTCAAGAAGCTCTTTCAGAACTGGGTTTGGGAACTGATTGTAAGCTTGATTCAAAGCATTACTCAAATCAGACCATTTTATATCAATCCGGACTAGAGTTGCCTCACGATTTGCAAAATGCGTACTCTCATGGCGTAAGGTTTGATCCACACTCATTCCGCTTCGCGTTTTGATTTCGATCAGAGCACAAAGAGTTCTGGAAGATTTCGTATAAATCCACGCATCAGGAATTCCTCTTCCTTGTTCCTCCGGTGCGATTGAGATTGGCTCATATTCTTCCGCGGTGTCTTCTTGCATCTCGCTTAGGGAGGCCAGATGCATGTGGCCGCTTACTGAGACCCCGAGGACAACACGATTATCGAACGACTCCGGAGAATGTGGCGGCCGCTGTAATCCCCATCCAATATCTGCCCAATCAATCGGAATATTGTAAATTTCGGGAATCAATTTTATCAATAATGAACGCGTGATGCGCGGATCAGATAAGCGCAACGCGTTTATCAGCGCATGAGTCACGTTGTTTTCATATTCTTGATTTTCATCTGGAATCCCGAAGCGCCGGAAGATATTGAGGTGAGGGTCAGTGCTTTCGTTGTGCATCGAATATCCTTCTCATAAGTCACCCATTGCGTGGTGGTTATGTATTCTCTCCGCAAGCTGCATTGCTTCTGTTCGGAGAAAACGCGGCGCCAGAATCTCCACCGCCGTCCCCCACGTAAACAAATGCCAGCACATCTCCGCCACCCCGCCCGCCCGGAACCGCACCAGTAGCCGGCCATTCGCCTCCCGCTCCATCGTCTGCGACGGATGGAACAGCCAGCACGCCGCGTCCCCCGCTGCCTCCGCCGAGAACCGCAGCACGACGTCGATCGCCGCCTCCTGGAACACCCCGAACGACTGCGCCGCGTAGGCCCGCAAATCGAACTCCTCCCGCCGCGCGAAGCTCCGGTCCAGCACGTCGCTCGATACGATCCGGTCCAGCCGCCACAGCCGCATCTCCGGCAACTCCTCGACGTGCGCCACCAGCCAGGCCCGGCCGTTGCCGCCGTAGAGCGTTCCGTACGGGCACAGCATGCGCGTCATCGGAGGCTCTACGGCCGATGAGCCGTATCGGATGACGATCAATTGCATCCCCAGGGTCGCCCGGCGGATCGTCGGCAGCAGCGACGGGTCGAGCCTCGGGCGCGGGCCGGGGCGCATGGCGATGCCCTACGCCTGCATCAGCGCCTCGATGTCCGGCTCGGCCCGCAGCAAGGCCGCCGGGCGCATCAGCGCGCGCAAGGCGGCGGCGGCGTCGCGCAGCAGTTGCGCCCGGTCCGCCTTCCCGCGCACGGCGCATTCGCGGGCCAGCGCCTCCACCGCCGCCACCGCCTCGGGCCGCGGCTCGGCCAGCCCCGCCAGCGCCGCGCCCGGCAAGCGCCAGCGGCGGACCCGCTCCTCGTCGTCCCAGTATTCGAGCTGCGGGAACAGGTCGTTCAGCACGTCGCGCGAGCGTTCCGCCGTTTTGCGCGACATGCCGATCTCGTGCGCCATCTCGTCCAGCGTCACCCCGGTCCGCGTGGCGGAGAGGCGCAGGGCGAGGCGGAGCAGCCGTTGCGACGGTTCGTAGCGCACAGGCCGCTTGTGCAACGAATCGGTCATCGTGACAATGTCGTCAACGAAACCCGATCGGCACGCCCGCGCCGGGTCGGCCCTCGCACTCGGCGGCGAGCAGGCCGACAAGCCCCTCGCCATCGATCTCAAGCAGCTCGGCCCGGCGGCGGACCAGCGCGAAATCCGTAGGCGACAGCGCGCGCAGGCCGTCGAGCGCCGGCGGCGGCGCCAGCCCGAAGAAGCGGCAGAACGCGAGCCGGCATTGCCCGGGCGAGAGCCAGTCGAACCGGGCCTTGACCAGGAAGCGGCGCAGGCTGGCCACGTCGAGGCGGTTCAGCAGGTTGGTGGTGCAGGCGAACGGGAGCGGGTGGCTCTCCATCCAGGTCAGCATCTCGTTGACCTGGCTGACTTCCCAGCTCTGCACCGCGCCGGCGCGGTTGAGCAGCAGGCTGTCCGCCTCGTCGAACACCAGGAACGCCTCGCCCGCCCGCCCGCGCCTCGGCGAAGGCGCCCGCGATGTTGGCCTCGGTGCCGCCGACGAAGCAGTTGAGCAGGTCCGAGGCGCGCTTCTGCACCACCGGCAGGCCCATTCGGGCGGCGAGGTGCCGCACCCAGGCGCTCTTGCCCGCGCCCGGCGGGCCAGAAAGCAGCAGCGAGACGCGCCGCGTGGCGCCGGGCCGGGCGAGTTGGGCGGCGAGCGCGTCGAGGCCGGTGTCGGCTTTGACCAGGGCCGGGTCGTACAGCGCTTCGTCCGGCTCCGGCGGCGGCAGGGTTCCGCCGCCGACCGCCCGCGCTACGCCCTCGACGATCAGCCGCGCCGTGTCCGCCCCGCCGCCGGCCAGCCGCGCCCCGCGCAGCGCCGAGCGCGCCACGGCAGGCGCCGCCGGCACCAGCCGCGCCAGGCGGGCGGCCTCGCCGTCCGGGAGCGGCACGCCCTCCGCGGCGCCCATGTCCTGCCACAGCCGGGTGCGCGCGCCGAGGTTCGGCAGCGCCAGTTCCATGCACAGCGTCATGCGCCGCAGCACGGCCGGTCCCAGCACGCGGATGTCGTTCGCGGTCCAGATCACCGGGACCGGCGTGCGTTCCAGCAGCTGGTGCATGAACACGCGCGAACCGCCGGACGTCTTGCCGCGGAAGTCGTTATGGGCGCCGAACACGTCCTCCGCCTCGTCGAACAGCAGCGCCGCGCTGCCCGGCGGCAGCAAGTGCTGGGCCAAACGCAAACCGGCCAGGCGCTCGGAGCGCTCCGGCTCGGCGCCGTCGCCGTCGCCGTCGGTTTCCGTCACGGGGCGCAGCGGGGCGCCGACGCGGGCGGCGAGGGCTGCGGCAAAGCTGGTCTTGCCGGTGCCGGGCGGGCCGTAGAGCAGGATGTTGATGCCGCGCTCGCGTTGGTCGAGGGCGGCGCGGAGCAGGGCGGCGGCGGTGTCGGCCTCGCGCCCGAGATGGGCGAAGAAGCTGCGCCATTTGAGCGGCTCGGGCGCGGCGCTGCAGAGAAGCTGGCCGGCGAGATCCGGGCCGAGCGGGACGCCGCGCCCGACCAGGGCGCCGAGGCGCGGCAGCAGGTGCAGATCGTTGTCTGGCATTGGGATTACCCGTTCTCGTGGACGGTCTGCTGGCTTGGGGGCTATGTCATGGTCAGGTTGGCCTGCATATCGGCTTCGTAGGCCATGGGCGAGCGGTAGCCTGGATTGGAATGCAGGCGGACGGAGTTTTGCCAGCCCTCGATGAAGTTGAAGCAGGCCCTGCGCGCTTCGGCCTGTAAGGCGAACCGGCGGCGGCTGAGCAGCTCGGCTTACAGGGTGGAGAAGATGCTCTCGGTTAAGGCGTTGATGCTCCTATATTGGTCAAGGGGCTTCGGTCGACGGGGTAGTGGGCTTCGGTGGGCGGCAGAGGTATCCAAGATCTCGCGGGCCAGATAGCGCTTTAGGCGGCGGGTGATCTCCGGTTTGCTCTTTCCCTCGGCTGTCCGCCGGCAAACGTAATCCAGCATCGGCTGGTGGCTGCGCATACGAACGGTGACCACGCGACAGAGGGCGGCGTTGGCCTGCCGATTACCGCTACGATTGAGGCAGAGCCGGATGGTTTTGCCGCTGGATGCTGGGATCGGGCAAACGCCACGCAGCGTGGCAAACGCCGCTTCCGATTTGATGCGGTCAGGATTGTCGCCGACAAGCAGCATTTCGGCCGCTGTGCCCGTGGCCATCCCGTGCGCCTCTAGCAGATCGGGCGCGTGGGCGGCCGTGAGGGTCTCGAGCTGGGCATCGTACTGCTTGATGTCGGCGTCCAGCAGCAGCCAGCGCCGGGCGATGGCACGCAGGCTCTCCTTGGCCGATGCCAGCGTCGACGTGAGCGGACCCGGTTGCAAGGCAGCCCGTTGCCGCCGCAGCGTCATTTTAGCCCTGACGGGGCCGAGCTGCTAGCGCAGGGCGTCCGGAGAGCAGACGATGATGGCCTTGAGCGTCTGCATGGCCTGTGTCCTGGCCTTTGACTGCGGTGTCGCGAGCGACCTTGAGATGGCGGATCATCTCGACCGCGGTAAACGTCTGCTGATGGCCGCCTCAGAGGACCGGGCTGGCTTGTTTTCTATTGCTGCATGGAAAAGAGCAACACGTCGGCCGATGTGGCTGCCGCTGTGGCAGCCACGGAGACACGGATTGAGATCGTCGGCGAGCGGCGGCGGATGCGTGATGCGGCGTTCCGGGCGTGGGTGGTCGAGGCGTGCCTGGCGCCTGGCGCACGGGTGCCGGAGTTGGCGCGCCGGTTCGGCATCTGCACCAGCCTGATTGATCGCTGGCGCCGTGCTGCCTTGGAGGAAGCGGCGGCCCAACCTTGCGCCGCCGCACCGGCATTGCCGGACAAGGCGCGGGGTGCGGAGACGCCGCTCGGGTTCGTGCCGGTCGGCGTGCTGGGCCGCGCGGAGGATGGCGGGCCTGCCCTGATCGCTCGTCCGGCGCCGGCCGTAACGGCGGCGCCATTGCCTGGCCATGTGCCGCGGCCATTCCTGGCGGTGGAGGACCGTGTGGGCATGATCGAAATCGATTTGGCCTGCGGCGCGCGGCTGCGGGTGGACGCGTTCGTCAACGAGCGCGCGTTGCGCCGCGTGCTGGCGGCGCTGCGGATGGAGGGACGTCGTGATCCAGGCGGCGCCCGGGACCAAGGCATATCTGGCCTGCTGCACGATGGTCTCGCACGCCTGGCAGCTCAGCTTCGGCCGGATATGGCGGATGAGCTTGAAGCTGCTTGGCACATACTCCAGCACCTCGCGCTCGTCCTGGCCGACCCGGCTGAACACCGTGCCGCCGCAACCGGGGCAAGGCGCAGCGCGGCTCATGGGTGACGGTCTCGCGCGGCAGGTGCGGCGGCAGCGGCTGGCGCACCGGCTGGCAGCGCCCGCGCGTGCGGGCCTGGCACGGGCCGTCGGCGCCGGCGGCCTGGGCACGGGCGGCGCCCTCGGCCGTCTCCTCCTCCAGTTCGCCGATCAGCAGTTCGAGCTGCTCGATGTCGCGGCCAAGTGAGATGGCTCGGGAAATCTGCACAGGTCTGATGAGTGGAGTTTCTGCCTGACGGCGGCCAGGATGGCTTCGGAACAGGAGAGACGATGAGCAAGCGACCACGCCGGAACCATACGCCGGCCTTCAAGGCAAAGGTGGCCTTGGCGGCCGTGAAGGGCGAGAAGACGCTGGCCGAGTTGGCGCAGCAGTTCGACGTGCATCCCAACCAGATCACCTCCTGGAAGGGCCAGCTCTTGGAGGGGGCAGCCGGGGTATTCGGATCGGAGCCGAAGGCGGGCGCGGCACAGGTAGTCGACGTGAAGACGCTGCATGCCAAGATCGGCGAGCTGACGCTGGCCAACGATTTTTTGTCCGGCGCGCTCGCCAAGGCCGGCTTTCTGAGCGCAAAGCGATGATCGACGGCGATCATGATTTGTCGATTGCCAAACAGGCGAAGGCCCTCGGGATCAGCCGCGGCAGCATCTGCTACACGCCCAAGACGGCGTTGCCGGCCGACCTTGCGGTCATGCGGCGGATGGACGAACTCCGCCTCGACTTCCCCTTTGCCGGCAGCAGGATGCTGCGCGACCTGCTCAATCGGGAAGGGATTGAGATCGGCCGCCGGCATGTCGCGACGTTGATGAAGCGGATGGGCATTTCAGCCCTTTACCGCAAGCCGAGCACCTCGAGGCCGGCGCCGGGCCACAAAATCTACCCGTATCTGCTGCGCGGCGTGACGGTGAGCCGCCCCGATCAGGCGTGGGCCATGGATTTCACCTACGTGCCCAGGGCGCGGGGCTTCGTCTACCTGGCCGCCGTCGTGGACTGGTATTCCCGCCGGGTTCTGGCTTGGCGGCTGTCGATCACCATGGAGGCCGCGTTCTGCGTCGAGGCGCTTGAGGGAGCGCTTGCTCGCCACGGCAAGCCGGACGTGTTCAACACGGATCAAGGATCGCAGTTCACCGGCCAGGGTTTCACGAGCGTGCTGCTCAGGGCGGGGGTGGCCGTCAGCATGGACGGGAAAGGGGCTTGGCGGGACAACGTGTTCGTTGAACGGCTTTGGCGGTCGGTCAAGTATGAGGAGATCTATCTCAGAGCTTACGACACGGTCGGCGAGGCCCGGACCTCGATCGGCCGGTATCTGGCCTTCTACAATGGCCGGAGGCCGCATTCCAGCCTTGACCGGAAGACGCCGGACCAGGCCTACTTTGACGGGCTGCCGCAGACCGCGGCAGCCTGAACTCGGCAAGGCTCCACCCAAACACACGCAAGCTGCTGTTCAGACAAACGGAACCACTTCAATAACTGGTTGCGGGGACAGGATTTGAACCTGTGACCTTCAGGTTATGAGCCTGACGAGCTACCGGGCTGCTCCACCCCGCGGGGGTGTTGTTAGGGTTTGATGTAGGTTTGCTTGGTTCGGGAGACCTGGCGGCGACCGACTTTCCCGCGGCTTGAGCCGCAGTATCATGGGCGCTGGAGATTTTCACGTCCGAGTTCGGGATGGGATCGGGTGCGGTCTCTCCGCCATGGCCACCAGGTCGCCTGAGCCAAGCGGCGCGGCGGGTGAACCGGGTTCTGGCGCGGGATAGCATGTGCGCGTTGAATGCGGCGTTATGCCCGCAGCGGCGTTGATGGCTGCTGTGCAGGGCGGTTTGGTTTGAGCCGTTCGGGCGATTAGGATCAGTCAGCTTCATGCGTTGCCGCTCTTCCACACCTGACCTATCGACGTGATGGTCTATCACGGCCCTCTTGGGATTGCTCCCTGGGAGACCTGGTTTTGAGGATGGTTTCCCGCTTAGATGCTTTCAGCGGTTATCCAGTCCGCACATAGCTACCCGGCTGTGCCGCTGGCGCGACAACCGGTGCACCAGAGGTGCGTCCATCCCGGTCCTCTCGTACTAGGGACAGCGCCTCTCAAGTCTCCTTCACCCACGGCAGATAGGGACCGAACTGTCTCACGACGTTCTAAACCCAGCTCACGTACCACTTTAATCGGCGAACAGCCGAACCCTTGGGACCTGCTCCAGCCCCAGGATGTGATGAGCCGACATCGAGGTGCCAAACCTCCCCGTCGATGTGGACTCTTGGGGGAGATCAGCCTGTTATCCCTAGAGTACCTTTTATCCGTTGAGCGATGGCCCTTCCACGCGGGACCACCGGATCACTATGGCCGACTTTCGTCTCTGCTCGAACTGTCGCTCTCGCAGTCAGGCGGGCTTATGCCATTGCACTCAGCAGCCGATGTCCGACCGGCCTGAGCCCACCATCGCGCGCCTCCGTTATGCTTTGGGAGGCGACCGCCCCAGTCAAACTGCCCGCCATGCAGGGTCCCGGACCGGGCTGACCGGTCGCGGTTAGACATCAGAAACTTGCAGGGCGGTATTTCAAGGGTGGCTCCACGCAAGCTAGCGCCCGCGCTTCATAGCCTCCCGCCTATCCTACACAGCACGTCTCTCATGCCACTGCAAAGCTGCAGTAAAGGTTCATAGGGTCTTTCCGTCTGACCGCGGGTACCCCGCATCTTCACGGGGAATTCAATTTCGCTGAGCCCATGCCGGAGACAGTGGGGAAGTCGTTACGCCATTCGTGCAGGTCGGAACTTACCCGACAAGGAATTTCGCTACCTTAGGACCGTTATAGTTACGGCCGCCGTTTACCGGGGCTTCGATTCAGCGCTTGCACGCCTCCTCTTAACCTTCCGGCACCGGGCAGGCGTCAGACCGTATACGTCGTCTCTCGACTTCGCACAGCCCTGTGTTTTTACTAAACAGTCGCTACCCCCTGCTCTGTGCCACCCGACCCTGGTTGCCCAGGAGCGGGTCTCGCTTATCCCGAAGTTACGCGAGCAATTTGCCTAGTTCCTTCGGCATGGTTCTCTCAAGCGCCTTGGTATGCTCTACCAGTCCACCTGTGTCGGTTTCGGGTACGGTCTATACGCTAGCGCTATTTCCCGGAATGCTCCGAAAGCCAGGACAATCCAGTAAGCCCTGACAACACCTCGCATTCGTCACGTCTAGCAGGCCCAGTAATATTCAACTGGTTCCCATCGGCTACGGCTGTCGCCCTCGCCTTAGGGGCCGGCTCACCCTGCGCGGATTAACCTTGCGCAGGAACCCTTGGACTTTCGGCGACAGGGTTTCTCACCCTGTTTGTCGCTACTCATGTCAGCATTCGCACTTCCGATGCCTCCAGCAGGGGTCACCCCCACGCCTTCGCAGGCCTACGGAACGCTCCGCTACCGCTCACCGGCTGCTACCCCGATGAACCCACAGCTTCGGTACGTGGCTTGAGCCCCGTTACATCTTCGGCGCAGGATTTCTATTAGACCAGTGAGCTATTACGCTTTCTTTAAAGGATGGCTGCTTCTAAGCCAACCTCCTGGTTGTTTTGGAATTCCCACATCCTTTCCCACTTAGCCACGATTTGGGGACCTTAGCTGGTGGTCTGGGCTGTTTCCCTCTCGACAATGGACCTTAGCACCCACCGTCTGTCTGCCACGTTATACTTCCGGGTATTCGGAGTTTGGTTGGGTTTGGTAAGGCTTTGGGCCCCCCGAGCCCATCCAGTGCTCTACCCCCCGGGGTAAACACATGACGATCTACCTCAATAGATTTCGCGGAGAACCAGCTATCTCCGAGTTTGATTGGCCTTTCACCCCTAGCCACAGCTCATCCCCGACTTTTTCAACAGGCGTGGGTTCGGCCCTCCAGCACGTGTTACCGTGCCTTCAGCCTGGCCATGGCTAGATCACTCGGTTTCGGGTCTTCTGCCGCCAACTCATGCGCCCTATTCAGACTCGCTTTCGCTGCGCCTTCACCTAACGGCTTAAGCTTGCTGGCAACAGAAACTCGCTGACCCATTATACAAAAGGTACGCCGTCACCCCATAAGAGGCTCCGACTGCTTGTAGGCATCCGGTTTCAGGTCTGTTTCACTCCCCTCATCGGGGTGCTTTTCACCTTTCCCTCACGGTACTGGTTCGCTATCGGTCGCCAAGGAGTATTTAGGCTTAGAGGGTGGTCCCCCTACGTTCAGACAGGGTTTCACGTGCCCCGCCCTACTCAAGGACCATCGAGCCATTACGCATACGGGGCTATCACCCGCTCAGGCCGGCCTTTCCATGCCGTTCCGCTTGCCTCTCGATGGCCACTGGCCTGTTCCGCTTTCGCTCGCCACTACTCGCGGAATCTCCGTTGATGTCTGTTCCTCCAGGTACTGAGATGTTTCAGTTCCCCGGGTTCGCCTCATCCATCTATGTATTCAATGAATGATACCCCAAAGGGGTGGGTTGCCCCATTCGGACACCCCGGGATCAAAGCCTGCTCGCGGCTCCTCCGGGATTTTCGCAGCGTGCCACGTCCTTCATCGCCTCTTGGCGCCAAGGCATCCGCCAGATGCCCTTCTCATGCTCAAACTCAATGCGCCGCCTCCCGCAGGAGGCAACGCCCGCCATGCACAGGAGCAACCAACGCCAGGCCGCCCGAAGGAAGCCCGCCATCAATCAATCCGGCAACACGGCAAACGCCGCATTCATACGCACACATATTTCCACGCTCCTGAACCCTGCAACCGCCGCCACGCTCGGACGGCGCCGGACACTGCCGACGCCGAACCGGGTCAGACACCCGCGTCACGGCCGTTGCGGACATCCCGCGCCCGCGTCCATGCCAAATCCGCCAACGCGGATCCGGCCAGATGCCGACCGAGACGTCCTGCGCGCCCAGGAGCGCGCCAGAACCTGATTCACTTATCAAAACACCACCTTCAGCGCCGCGCGCGCCAAG
>OZ244581.1:82500-1707500 GCA_965217935.1 Acetobacteraceae bacterium
CCCGCCGCGCAATCAATATCACGCAGCAAGCAGAACGCCGCCAACATATCCCTTCCAAATATTATGCACTTGTCAAAAGAACGATCGACCTCGGAGGCTGTCTAAATCCGCCGCGATCGGGAGCCGGTATCTAGGCCTCCAGCCAACTCATGTCAACACAATGACAGCACCCGGTTAAAATTTCCAAAACAAAGTAAAAACAACAGTCTAGCTATCAAAGGGCGCAGCAAACCCATTTGCTGCGCCGCACAACGCTGCCATGCGCGCTCAGGCGGCTTCTGCCACTTGATCGTTCAGCAGCAAGCCATCCCGCGACGCAGAGACTCTTACAGTCTCCCCATCCCGCACCGCACCCTCCAGCAACAGCCCGGCTAATGGATTCTGTAGACTCCGTTGCAGCACCCGTCTCAATGGGCGTGCCCCGTACACCGGGTCGTATCCCTGCTCCGCCAGCCAATCCATCGCCGCAGGGTCCAGATCAAGGCCGATCTTCCGGTCCACCAGCAGGCTGCGCAGCCGGGTCAGTTGAATGTCAACGATGGTTGCCATATCCGCCCGCTGCAGCCGCCGGAACAAGACGATCTCATCCAGCCGGTTCAAGAACTCCGGACGGAACCGCTCGCGAACCACTTTCATCACCTGCGCCTGAGCCAACGCCGAAACCTCGCCGTCCGCCTGCGCCGCCAGGATGTCGCTGCCCAGATTACTCGTCAGCACGATGATGGTGTTGCGGAAATCGACTGTCCGCCCCTGCCCGTCCGTCAGTCGCCCGTCGTCGAGCACTTGCAGCAGGATGTTGAACACATCCTCGTGCGCCTTCTCAACTTCATCGAACAGGATTACTTGGTAAGGCCGCCGCCGCACCGCTTCCGTCAGCACTCCGCCCTCGTCATACCCGACATAGCCTGGGGGCGCGCCGACCAACCGGCTCACCGCGTGCTTCTCCATGAACTCGCTCATGTCGATCCGCACCATCGCCCGGTCGTCGTCGAACAGGAACGCGGCCAGCGTCTTAGTCAGCTCCGTCTTGCCCACGCCGGTGGGTCCGAGGAACAAGAAGCTCCCGATCGGCCGGTTCGGATCCTGCAACCCGGCCCGGGCTCGCCGCACCGCGTTCGCCACCGCCCGCAAGGCATCCTCCTGCCCCACCACCCGGCGACGCAGCTCGTCCTCCATCCGCAGCAGCTTCGACCGCTCGCCCTCGAGCATCCTCTCCACCGGCACGCCCGTCCAGCGCGACACCACGGCGGCAACCTGGTCCTCCGTCACAGCCTCCTTGACCAACCGGCTCTCGGCCGCGCCGTCAGCGGCGCCGATCTTGCGCTCCAGCTCCGGGATCGTCGCGTAGATCAGCTCCGAAGCCCGCCCCAGGTCGCCCCGCCGCTGCGCCTGCTCCACCTCGAGCCGGGCCTGCTCCAGCTGCTCCTGCAGCTTTTGCGTGCCCGCCATCCGGTCCTTCTCGGCCTTCCAAGACCCGGTCATCGCGTCCGACCGCGCCGCGAGGTCCGTGATCTCGCCCTCAAGCCGCTCCAGCCGCTCGCGCGAGGCCGCATCCGGCTCCTTGCGCAGCGCCTCGCGCTCGATCCGCAGCTGCATCAGCCGCCGGTCAAGCTCATCGAGCTCCTCCGGCTTGCTGTCCACCTCCATGCGCAGTCGGCTCGCCGCCTCGTCGATCAGGTCGATGGCCTTGTCCGGCAGGAACCTGTCCGTGATGTATCGGTTGCTCAACGTCGCCGCCGCAACCAGCGCGCCATCGGTAATCCGAACTCCATGGTGCAATTCGTACTTGTCCTTGATTCCGCGCAGGATGCTGATCGTGTCCGTCACCGTCGGCTCGCCGATGAACACCGACTGGAATCGCCGCGCCAGCGCCGCGTCCTTCTCGATATGCATGCGATACTCGTCGAGCGTGGTCGCCCCAATGCAATGCAGCGCCCCGCGCGCCAGTTCGGGCTTCAGCAGGTTGGAGGCGTCCATCGCCCCGTCCGCCCGCCCGGCGCCGACCAGCGTATGCATCTCGTCGATGAACAGCACGATCTCGCCCTCGGCGCCCTCGATCTCCTTGAGCACCGCCTTCAGCCGCTCCTCGAACTCGCCGCGGTACTTCGCCCCGGCCACCATCGCGCCCAGGTCAAGCGCCATCAGCCGCTTGTTGCGCAGCGCCTCCGGCACGTCGCCGTTGACGATCCGCAACGCCAGCCCCTCGACGATGGCCGTCTTGCCTACGCCGGGCTCGCCGATCAGCACCGGGTTGTTCTTGGTCCGCCGCGCCAGGATCTGGATCGTCCGCCGGATCTCCTCATCGCGTCCGATCACCGGATCGAGCTTGCCTTCGCGGGCCAACTGGGTCACGTCGCGCGCATACTTCTCGAGCGCGTCGAAATTCGCCTCCGCGTTGGGGCTGTCAACCTTGCGCCCCTTGCGTACGTCCGCGATCGCCTTCTCGACCGCGCCCGGCGCCGCGCCCTTCGAGCGCATTGCCCGGCCCGCCGGCGTCTCGCTGCCGGCCAGCGCCAGCAACAAACGGTCCTGCGCCACGAAATTGTCCCCGGCCCTGGTCGCATCCTGCTGCGCCGCATCGAGCACCCGATGCAGCTCCGGCGTCACTGCGGGCTGCCCCGCGCCCCCGCCCTGGACCTTGGGAATGCGGGCGACTTCGGCGTCGTTGGCCTGCTGAACGGCGCGGACATCGCCGCCAGCCATCCGGGTCAGACTTGCGGCGGCGCCCTCTTCGTCATCGAGCAAAGCCTTCAGCAGATGCTCCGGCGTCAGCCGCTGGTTGAATTCCCGGACAGCGATTGTCTGCGCCGCTTGCAAAAAGCCGCGCGACCGCTCGGTAAACTTTTCGATCTCCATTTGCCCCTCCAAACTAGGCGACAATCGAGCCTGTCGGCACGTCCCTCTCAGAGGCAACGCGCCGCATTGCTCTTGGATTATATTTGGGACGTCAAATGATCCGGCTCAAGGGCAAGTCCCGCTCCATTGAAACGAACGGATCAGTTCGCCCCTGACCGGAAAAAGCGGTTCACCTGCTTGCGAGCCCGCCCGATCCGCCCTACGCCCGCCAGCCGCCGATCCAGGAAATCAAGCGTTTCGGCATCGCCATCCGAGTCATCCCGCAGCCAGTAGAGCAGCGTCGCCCCGTAAACCCCGGCCAGAATCGCCCGCTTCGAATACCAGCTGAAATCCACCGACGTATCGCCCGCAGCATGCCAGATCGCATCCACGGTCCGGGCAGTGCACCGCATCGAGGCGATCGAGTTCCCCGGCAAAGCCAGCACTCCGAGCCCCCGCCGCACCGCCTCCTTGAACGGCCCGTTGCGCTCGAGCCGGGCGGCGATCACCGCTCGAACCCGCTGCGGCGCCCGCATCATTGACAACTCCAGTCCGACCGCGTCGGCCTCCATCCACCGGTCGCCCAGATCGCAATAGGTCTCCACCATTTCTGCGGGCCCCCCTGAGAACAGCAGGTCGGCATCCGGCCCCGCCGCCTCGCGCAGGGCATCGACGCTCCAGCCGTGGTGCGGCGTCAGCGGCAACAGCGACACGATTGCCGCATCCCGCTCCGCGCTCCGTTCCAGCGCCATCATGCCGACGCCGCCTGCGCCTTGGCTTGGGCCTGGGCCATCTCCTCGGCAAAGCCGAAATACCGGAAGTCGCTCATGCGCATCGGATACAGGATGCCATCCAGATGGTCGTGCTCGTGCTGCACCACGCCGGCATGAAAGCCGCTCGCCACCGCTCCAACCGGCGCGCCCTCGGCATCCACGCCCTTATACCGCACCCGCTGATGCCGCGGCACGGCGGCGCGCAGGCCGGGGATCGACAGGCATCCTTCCCAACGCATCGCCATCTCCTCGCCCAGAAGCTCCAGCTCCGGGTTGATCACGACGGTGTTGCCCATCTCGCCGTCTCCTTCCGCCGGCTGCGTCCGGCCTGGCGGCACGCGGAACACGAACAGCCGCAACGGCACGTGAACCTGAGGCGCGGCAAGCCCGGCCCCTTGCGCGTCCTCCATCGTCTCGATCATGTCGGCGACTAGCCGCCTAATCTCTGTCGACGTCGGATCGGCCACCGGCTCCGCGCGCTGCAACAGTACCGGATGGCCCATGCGGGCGATTTTTAGGATCGACATGGCGTTACTCTGTAGCTCTTTCATGAACATGTCATCGCAAAACATTTTGGCGGGAACGCTCTTTGGTGCTATACGGCTCCACTTGGCGTCGTCCTGCGACGAACCATTTGCCTCTGTCCATCCATATCGCTCAGCAAGGAGACAACGTCGAAGTGCAGGTTCTCGTTCGTGACAACAATGTCGATCAAGCGCTGAAGGCGCTCAAGAAAAAAATGCAGCGCGAAGGCGTGTTCCGGGAGATGAAGCTCCGGCGTCATTATGAGAAGCCGTCCGAGCGGCGGGCGCGCGAAGCGGCTGAAGCCGTGCGCCGGGCCCGGAAAATGGAACGCAAGCGCATCGAACGCGAAGGCTTCTAAGCGGTCCGGCTTCGTGCCGCCGCCCAAAGCTATTTGCGAATCTTTTACCATCCTCGTCCAGTACTCCGTCATACGCGCCGTGGTCTCTCCGTATGGCGGGGTGCATTTGAGTAAGATTGTCTGATCGGGCTCACCCAAACCGTCTGCACGGCTTTGTGCGATTCAGATCCTTTCGAAATTGCTGCGGCGCCGCAATCCCGCCCCTATTTGACGCTCTAATAATCCGGTATTGACCGATTGGAGCGTCACACATGCGTATCGCGCAGATTGCCCCGCTGCATGAAGCAGTTCCGCCGAAACTATATGGCGGAACCGAGCGGGTCGTCTCTTTCTTGACTGACGAGCTCGTGGCAATGGGCCACGACGTCACCTTGTTCGCCAGCGGCGACAGCATCACCAACGCGACCCTGGAGCCCGTCTGGCCCCGCGCCCTCCGTCTCGACCCGGCTATCCGCGACCCGATCGCCCCGCACATGCTGCAATTGGAGGCTGTCCGCCGCCGAGCCGATGAGTTCGACGTGCTGCACTTCCATATGGATTACTGGGCATTCAGCCTTTTCGGCCGCCAGCGCACGCCGTTCGTAACCACGGTTCACGGACGGCTCGACCTGCCCGAGTTGCAGCCGGTCTATGACATGTTCACTACTGCCCCCATCGTCTCCATCAGCGACAGCCAGCGCCTGCCGCTGCCGCAGGCCCGCTACGCCGCCACGGTCCACCACGGCCTGCCCGCCACCCTTCTCACCCCGCAGCCAGGAAAGCAGGATTACCTCGCCTTCCTCGGCCGCATCGCCCCGGAAAAGCGCCCCGACCGCGCCATCCGCATCGCCCGCGCCGCCGGCATCCCGCTCAAGATGGCCGCCAAGGTGGACGTGGTGGACAAGCTCTATTTCGAGACCGTCATCCGCCCGATGATCGAGGAGGGCGGCGTCGAGCTGATCGGCGAGATCAACGACGCCCAGAAGCCCGGTTTCCTCAGCGGCGCCATCGGCCTGCTCATGCCGATCGATTGGCCCGAACCCTTCGGCTTGGTCATGATCGAAGCGATGGCCTGCGGCGCCCCGGTCATCGCCTTCAACTGCGGTTCCGTCCCGGAGATCATCGAGCACGGCGTCAGCGGCTTCATCGTTGAGACCGAAGCCGAAGCCATCGCAGCGGTGAAGCGCCTCGACAGCCTATCCCGCGAAACCGTCCGCGAGCGCTTCGAAGCCCGCTTCACGGCCCGGCGCATGGCTGAGGACTACCTCGACGTCTACCGCGGCCTGGCCGGAGAGCAGCGTTCCGTCCTCCGCGCCATCCGGTAATCCCAAAGCCCTCTCCCATGCGTGGGAGAGGGCCTGATCACCTGGGTTCGCTCCAACGCTTCAGCGCCGCGTCCGTGTCGGCCCGGCCGGGCAAGCTCGCCTGAGAACCCGCGCTGAGACAACACAACGCAGCGGCTGCACAGGCGCGGCGGAGCGCCGGCTGCAAGGCCATGCCCCGGTGCAGCCCGGCCGCCATCACGCCGGTAAAGCAATCACCGGCCGCCGTGCTATCCACCGCCGCGATGACGGGCGCCGCGATCCGTCCGGCTTCGTCCGGCGTCGCGAACTCCACCCCTGCCTCTCCCAATGTCCTGACGACGGTTTGGCCCAGACATCGTTGCAGCCCCCTCGCATCGCCCTCGCAGCCGAGTACCCGGCCAAGCGCATCCCCCTCGTGCTCATTGACCATCAGAACGTCCACGGCCCGCAGGCACTCCGGCGGCAACGTCAGCGCCGGCGCGAGATTAAGCACGAATCGTGCCCCATGCCCCCGGCTGATCAAGGCCGCGGTCTCCGCCGCATCAACCTCCATCTGCAGCAGCACCATGTGCCCGGGCCCGAGCAACCCATCCTCCACCTGGTCGGCCATCGCGCGCAGATTGGCGCCCGATCCGACCGCGATTTGATTGCTCCCGTCCCGATCCACGCAGATCGCAGCGCATCCGGTCGCCTCCGCGACCCGTCTAACCCGCGACAGATCAACCCCGACGCGGACGAGACCCGACAAAGCCTGTTCTGCCAATGCATCCCGACCCACCGCCCCGGCCATCGCCACGTCGGCTTCGTCCAGCGCCGCCGCGACTGCCTGATTGGCCCCCTTCCCTCCCGCCTCGATTCGCGTCCCCGGGCCGAGCACCGTCTCGCCAGCCTTCGGTAAATGCGGCAGTGCGAAAATCAAGTCGAGGTTGATCGATCCGAACACGGTGATCACCGCCCGAGCGCCGTCATCAGCTCGCCCCATTCCCGCTTCGACAGCCCGCTCCCCTCCTGGTCCACCGCCTCTCCGCCCAGCATCCGCCGCACCACCGCCAGCATCCCGGCCGATAAAGTTGCCGCCCCCATCCGATACTCCTGGAACGCCTCGAACGTCGCCGGCACCCAGGCCCGCACCATCCCAAGCATTACGTCGGCATAAGCCCGAATCTCATACTGAGCATGGGCATCGGCCCGCAACCCGAGAAAATTAAGCAGGTTGTGCAAATCCGATTTCCAATACCACTGCGTATAGGTATTGAGCGTCAGGTTCATCCGCGCCAGTTCCCGCGCCAGCCCTTGCCGGGCCGGGTCGGCCCCATCTTCGTTCAGCATCCAGGCGTAATGGTCATAGCTCTGCGAGGCGTCCGAGCGCAGCAGCGCCAGGACCTCGCTTGCCTCATCGCCTTGCAGCGCCTCTCCACGCCCCTGCCGATTGCTGCTGCTCTGCGCCGCCAGATGCTCGGGCGCCGGGATGTAGAACTCCCGGTCCATCACCGAATATCGCGCCGAGTACTCGTTGACGTTGGCCATCCGATGCCTGATCCACTGCCGGGCAACGAAAATCGGCAGTTTCACGTGAAACTTTATTTCACACATCTCGAACGGCGTGCTGTGCCGGTGCCGCATCAGGTAACGGATCAGCCCGGCGTCCTCACTCACCTTCCGCGTCCCCCGGCCGTAGCTCACCCGCGCCGCCTGCACCACTGCGGAGTCGTCGCCCATGTAGTCGATCACTCGCACGAAGCCATGATCGAGCACCGGCGCCGCCTCGAACAGCATCGCCTCCAACGCCGGGGCCGTCGGTCGCGCGGTGGCGGAACGCCCCTCGCGCTGGGCTGCGATCTCGGCGGATTGTTCGGCGGTCAAGGGCATGGACGTCCCCCTAGCATCCAAGCTCAACTTAGCCTATATCCCTCCTCGCCAGGGGTGATGCCCTGACTATGGTGATAAACGTGGGTTGGAATAATCGTTGTGGACCCGGGGGCAGTGCCCGGCGCCTCCACCACTCGCTCCGGCGGGATCAGGGGGGCGAAACAGGCTCGACACGCGTGGTAAAGAACCTTCTTTTGCCCGGCATGATACCGCCGTTATCGGGTCATATCACAAGTGCCAATGATAACCATGAGGCGCTCGCGATCGCTGCGTAAGCAGTGACACGCGCGGTTCGGGGGGCACCGGGCAACAGAAGCCCCCCACTCTTGTCAACGGCGTGCTGCCCTTGAGAGCCTTTCACCATTCTGAGCGGCTACAGGATGCCGGGCAGGTTCAATTGCATGTCGCGGGCGCAAGCGAGCGCGTCCTTGTAGCCGGCATCGGCATGGCGCATCACCCCGCTGGCCGGGTCGTTCCACAGCACCCGCCGCAGCCGCTGCGCCGCGTCGTCGGTCCCGTCAGCCACGATCACCATGCCGGCATGTTGCGAAAACCCCATCCCGACGCCCCCGCCGTGATGCAGCGAGACCCAGGTCGCGCCCGACGCCGTGTTGAGCAGCGGCCAGTCGGAGACGGCGTCCGAGCCGTCTTGCATCGCTTCCGTCTCACGGTTCGGGGAGGCGACAGAGCCGGAATCCAGGTGGTCGCGCCCGATCACGACCGGCGCCTTTAGTTCGCCGCTGGCCACCATCTCGTTGAAGGCGAGGCCGAGCCGGTGGCGGTCGCCGAGGCCGACCCAGCAGATGCGGGCCGGCAGGCCTTGGAAGCGGATGCGCTCGCGGGCCATGTCGAGCCATTTGCACAGGCGCTCGTTGCCGGGCAGCAATTGCTTCACCCGCTCGTCGGTGCGGTAGATGTCTTCCGGGTCGCCGGACAGCGCCGCCCAGCGGAACGGGCCGATGCCGCGGCAGAACAGCGGGCGGATGTAGGCCGGCACGAAGCCGGGGAAATCGAAGGCGCCTTCCACGCCCTGCTCCAGCGCCACTTGCCGGATGTTGTTGCCGTAATCGACGGTCGGCGCCCCTGCGCGATACAGGTCGAGCATGGCTTGGACGTGCCTGGCCATGGATGCTTTCGCGGCGGCGGCAACCTCGTTCGGCGCACGCTCGCGCTTGGCTTCCCACTCGTCGAGGGTCCAGCCCGCGGGCAGGTAGCCGTTGACCGGGTCGTGGGCGGAGGTCTGGTCGGTCAGGATGTCCGGGCGGACGCCGCGGCGGACCATTTCGGGCAGGATCTCGGCGGCATTGCCGAGCAACGCCACCGAGACCGGCGCCTTCGTCCGCCTGGCCTCGTCCATCATGGCAAGCGCCTCGTCGAGGCCGCGCGCCTGCGCGTCCACGTAGCCGGTGCGGAGGCGAGCCTCGATCGAGGAGGGCCGGCACTCGATTGCCAGGCACGACGCCCCGGCCATGGTTGCGGCCAGCGTCTGCGCCCCGCCCATGCCCCCGAGCCCCGCCGTCAGCACCCAGCGCCCGGACAGGTCGCCGGCATAATGCTGCCGGCCCATCTCGGCGAAGGTCTCGTAAGTACCCTGCACGATGCCCTGGCTGCCGATGTAGATCCATGACCCGGCCGTCATCTGGCCGTACATCGCCAGCCCCTTGCGATCGAGTTCGTTGAAGTGGTCCCAGGTCGCCCAGTGCGGGACGAGGTTGGAATTGGCGATCAGCACGCGCGGCGCGTCCTTGTGCGTCCTGAACACGCCGACCGGCTTGCCGGACTGGACGAGCAGCGTTTCATCCGCTTCCAATTCCCGCAGCGCTGCGACGATGCGGTCGAAGCTTTGCCAATCGCGCGCGGCCCGGCCGATGCCGCCATAGACGACGAGCTCTCCGGGCTTTTCGGCCACGTCGGGGTCCAGGTTGTTCATCAGCATTCGCAACGGCGCCTCGGTCAGCCAGCTCTTGGCGCTGATCTCCGGGCCACGCGGCGCGCGGATGGTTCGGGCATTGTCGATGCGGGTCATGCGTCGTCTCCGGCGTCGTCTCCGGCGATGGACGGGAGGGGGACGGCGCCCGCCGCCGCGGCCAGGGCGCCGCGCCGCGCCAGGGCGGTCGCCGCCTGCATGTCGGGGTGCATGTAGCGGTCCTCGTCCAGACGCGGCGCCTCGGCCCTAAGCAGGGCGCGCACCGCTTCGAGCGGCGGGCTTGAGGCGAGCGGCGCGTGGAAGTCGCAGCCTTGCGCCGCGGCAAGCAGCTCGATGCCGATGATGGCGGAGGCGTTCTCGACCATCGGCAGCAGCCTGCGGGCGCCATGGGCTGCCATCGAGACGTGGTCTTCCTGATTGGCCGAGGTGGGGATGGAATCGACGCTGGCCGGCGCGGCGCGCTGCTTGTTCTCCGAAACCAGGGCGGCGGCGGTGACGTGGGCGATCATGAAGCCGGAGTTGAGGCCGGGCTTGGGCGTGAGGAAGGCGGGCAGGCCGGAGAGCGCCGGATCGACCAGCATGGCGATGCGGCGCTCGGACATGGAGCCGACCTCGCAGACGGCGAGCGCGATCATGTCGGCGGCGAAGGCGACCGGTTCGGCATGGAAGTTGCCGCCCGACAGCGCCTCATTCGTATCGGAGAAGATCAGCGGATTGTCCGAGACGCCGTTGGCCTCGGCCGCCAGCGTGGCCGCCGCCTGTCGCAGCACGTCCAGGGCTGCGCCCATCACCTGCGGCTGGCAACGCAGGCAGTAAGGGTCCTGCACCCGCTCGTCGCCGAGCCGGTGCGATTCGCGGATGGCGCTGCCGGCCATCAGCGCCCGCAACGCCGCCGCGGTGTCGATCTGCCCGCGATGGCGGCGGAGCGCGTGGATGCGCGGGTCGAACGGCGCGTCCGAGCCGCGCGCGGCGTCGGTCGCGAGCGCGCCGGTGACGACGGCGGCATGGAACAGCGTCTCCGCCTCGAACAGGGCGGCCAGCGCGTAGGCCGTGGAGAACTGGGTGCCGTTGAGCATCGCCAGCCCCTCCTTGGCCCCGAGAATGGCCGGTTCCAGCCCGGCCTCGGCCAGCGCCGCCGCGGCCGGCTGGCGGCGCTGCCGGAATGCGGCCTCGCCGACGCCGAGCATCGCCGCCGTCAGGTGCGACAGGGGGGCGAGGTCGCCCGATGCGCCCACCGAGCCTTGCGCCGGAATGACCGGATGGACGCCCCGGCTCAGCATCGCTTGCAGCAGTCTCAGCGTGGGCGGCCGGATGCCCGACGCGCCCTGCCCGAGGCTCGCCAGCTTGAGCGCCATCATCAGCCGCACCACGGCCTCCGGCATGGGTTCGCCCGTCCCGGCCGCGTGGGACAGGACGATGTTGCGCTGGAGCGTCTCTAACTCGTGCGCGCCGATGCGGACGCTCGCGAGTTTGCCGAACCCGGTGTTGATGCCGTACACCGGCTCGCCCGAGGCCACGATGGCCGCAACCGTTTCTGCGCCGCGCGAAACGCCGGGCCAGCACCCGTCATTGAGGACCGCGCCGGCCCCGCGATAAACGCTTCGCCACGTCGAGAGGCTTGCCATGCCAGGCACGAGGGTCAATGCCGCCAAGGAAGCCCGTTTTCCGCTCACGGAGCTATCTTGCATAGACATCAAAGCCGGGTGCAAGCCGTTCGGACCACGGCCAGGCCCGGCGCGGGGCGGCGTTGCCGCGAATGATCCCGCGCAGCAACGGCCATCGCTGCATCGTTTCCCTCGCGCCCGAACTTGTCTGGCGCCAGTTCACCGGATAGGCGCTCGCGAAACCGCGCAGCATCGCGATCCGCACCATGAAGCAGGACTCGGCGCCATTGGCCTCGATCCTGACTCCGAGCACGGCGCCGAACAGCGCCGTCGCCGGCCAGACCACGTTCACGATCCACAACAGCAGCCCGAGCAGCAGGGACGCGATGGAGAGGACGTGAAGCCAAGTCGGGACTATGCGGTCTCTTTACAGTCCAGAGACAGACAGCGACTCGCGACCAAGCCTGCCCCTCGTAGCCCTCCGCCGAGCGTGATCCGAGCTATCGGCTCATGGCTGGCCAGCCCTTGACCTTCCCACGTTGGCAACTCCTATCTCTCGCTGCGAACCGAAAGCGCAGAAGGGAACGGAGATGGATACCATCGTCGCGGAGCCGGTTGTGTCGGACAAGAGCGAGGCTGGCGGGTCCGAACTGGATCTCGCCATCGAGGGCATGACCTGCGCGTCCTGTGTCGCTCGCGTCGAGCGTGCCATCAGCAAGGCGCCGGGCGTGTCGGGCGTGTCAGTCAACCTGGCCACCGAACGGGCCCGGGTTGAATACGACGGCAAGCCCGCCGCCGCCGCCGTGATCGAGGCCGTCGGTAATGCCGGTTACGCGGTCGCGACGCGGACGATCGACTTGGCCGTCGCCGGCATGACCTGCGCGTCCTGCGTCGGCCGCGTCGAGCGGGCGCTCAAGAAGGTTTCGGGCGTGATGGCAGCCGAGGTGAACCTGGCAACCGAGCGCGCCCGGGTGACGACGGCGGGGCAGGCCACTGCAGAGGCGCTCGCCGCCGCCGTGAGCAAGGCCGGCTACGAGGCGCGCCCGTTGCCGGAGGCCGGCGCGGCGGAGAAGGGCAGCCCTCCATCGGGCCGACGCCGCGAGCTTGTTCACGTCGTCATCGCCGCGGCGCTCTCCGCCCCATTGCTAGTGGGCATGGCCGGGCACCTGGCGGGACTGCCCTGGATGCTGCCGGGCTGGGCGCAGTTCGCGCTCGCGACTCCGGTGCAGTTCTGGCTCGGCTGGCGCTTCTACGTCGCCGGCTGGCGCGCCGTGCGGGCGGGGGCGGGCAACATGGACTTGCTGGTGGCGCTCGGCACGTCGGCCGCCTGGGGGCTGAGCGTCTACGAGCTGCTGGCCGCGCCGGTCGGGCAGCAGCCGGCGCTGTATTTCGAAAGCTCGGCGCTGATCGTCACCTTCATCCTGCTCGGCAAGTGGCTGGAGGCGCGCGCCAAGGGGCAGACCGCCGCCGCGATCAATGCCCTGACGCAGCTTCGTCCCGAGACCGCCCGGATCAGGCAAGGCGGCGTCGAGCGGGAGGCGCCGCTGGCCCAAGTCGTGGTCGGCGACCTCGTGGTGATCCGGCCCGGCGAGCGGGTCCCGGTCGACGGGCGCGTGACCGAGGGCGGCGGCAGCGTCGACGAGAGCATGCTGACCGGCGAGAGCCTGCCGGTGGATAAGGCGCCGGGGAGCAAGGTGACCGGCGGGTCGATCAATTCCGATGGCGTGCTGCTGGTGGAAACCACCGCCATCGGCGCCGAGACCACGCTCGCCCGCATCGTCCGGCTGGTGGAGGGCGCGCACGCGTCCAAGGCGCCGATCCAGCGGCTGGTGGATAAGGTGAGCGCCGTGTTCGTGCCGGTGGTGCTGGGCCTCGCTCTGCTGACCTTCGCCGCCTGGTGGGCCACGACCGGCGACCCGGTGCAGGCGTTGCTGAACGCCGTCGCCGTCATGGTCATCGCCTGCCCCTGCGCGCTGGGCCTGGCCACGCCGACCGCCATCATGGTCGGAACCGGCGCCGCGGCCCGGCACGGCATCCTGATCAAGAACGCCGAGGCGCTGGAACGCGCTCACGCGGTGACGATTATCGCCTTCGACAAGACGGGCACCCTCACCGAAGGCCGTCCCGAGGTGACGGACATCGTGCCTGCAGGCGGCTTTGATGCGGCGGAGGCGCTGCAACTCGCGGCATTGATGCAGGCCGGGAGCGAGCATCCGCTGGCCGCGGCCGTGCGCCGCCGGGCCGAGGCGGATGGGGTGAGTCCTGCCCCGGCCACGGCGTTCCGGGCGCTGGCCGGGCGCGGCGCCTCGGCGACGATCAATGGGCGGGACCTAATCATGGGCAGCCGCCGCCTGCTGGAGGAGAGTGGCCTGGTGATGGGCGGCCTGGCGCGGCAGGCGGAGGCGCTTGCGGCATCCGGACGCACGGTGTCGTGGCTGGGCGAGGTGACGCCTGGGCAACGAACACTCGGTCTGGTCGCGTTCGGCGATCAGGTGAAGCCGTCCGCGGGCGAGGCCATCGGCCAACTCCGCGAGCAGGGCGTGCGGACGGTGATGCTGACCGGTGACGGGCAGGGCGCGGCGGACGCGGCGGCCTCGTCGCTCGGCATCGACGACGTGGTGGCCGAGGTGCTGCCCGACGGCAAGGCCGAGGCAGTGGCACGCCTGCGCGGCGAGGGCGGCGTCGTCGCTATGGTCGGCGACGGCATCAACGACGCCCCGGCGCTGGCCGCCGCCGACGTCGGCATCGCGATGTCCACCGGCACGGACGCGGCAATGAGTGCGGCGGGCATCACGCTGATGCGCGGCGACCCGCTCTTGGTCGCGGGCGCGCTCGACGTGTCGAGGCGGACCTACGCCAAGATCAGGCAGGGGCTGTTCTGGGCATTCGCCTACAATCTGGTCGGCATCCCGCTCGCCGCCTTCGGCCTGCTCAGCCCCGTGGTGGCCGGGGCCGCCATGGCGCTCAGCAGCGTCAGCGTCGTCTCGAACGCCTTGCTGCTGCGGCGCTGGCATCCGCGGGAGGGCGGGCGATGAACATCGGCGAGGCGTCCAAGACGTCCGGCGTCTCTGCGAAGATGATCCGCTATTATGAGCGCATCGGCCTGACGCCGGAGGCCGGGCGCAGCGGTTCGGGCTACCGGACCTATGACCAGGAGGCCGTGCAGACGCTCGCGTTCGTGCATCGGGCGCGTGACCTAGGTTTTTCCCTCGACGCGATCCGGCAACTGCTCGCGCTCTGGCAGGACCGGTCCCGATCCAGCCAGGAGGTGAAACGGATCGCGCTGGCAACGGTCGCCGACCTGGATCGCAAGCGGATGGACCTTGACGTGATGGCCCGGACGCTCCGGCATCTCGCCAACCATTGCCACGGCGACGGGCGGCCGGAGTGCCCGATCATCGACAACTTGGCCGGCATCGTCCTCAAGCAGAAGACGCCGGCCCGGAGGCGGGCGGGTTCGGACGGCATTGCACGGCCCATTGCAGGAGACCGCTAGTCGCGCCTGTGAGATCGTGGCACCCTGCCTTTATGCCCGACGTTCCCACTCCCCCGCCCGAATTGGAACCTGGCGCGATCCCGCCGGAACCGCTGCAGCGCCGCAAGCAGCCCGGCGAGTTGCGCTCCGCCCGCTGGTTCGGCCCGGCCGACCTGCGCAGCTTCGGGCACCGGAGCCGGGCCATGCAGATGGGCTACGCGCCGGAGGAATGGACCGGCAAGCCGGTGATCGCCATTCTCAACACCTGGTCAGACCTGCAGCCCTGCCACGTCCACTTCAAGCAGCGAGTGGATGACGTGAAGCGTGGCGTGCTGATGGCCGGGGGCTTCCCGGTCGAGCTGCCGGCGCTCTCGGTCAGCGAAAGCTACGTCAAGCCGACGACCATGCTGTATCGCAACATGCTGGCGATGGAGGCCGAGGAGCTGCTCCGCTCGCACCCGGTCGATGGCGCGGTGCTGATGGGCGGCTGCGACAAAACCACCCCTGCCCTGCTGCTCGGCGCGACCAGCATGGACATCCCCGCCATATTCCTTCCCGCCGGGCCGATGCTGCGCGGCAACTGGCAGGGCCGCGTGCTGGGCAGCGGCAGCGACAGCTGGAAATATTGGGACGAGCTGCGCGCCGGGCGGATCACCGACCAGGACTGGCTCGGCGTCGAAGGCGGGATCGCGCGCAGCTACGGCACCTGCATGACGATGGGCACGGCAAGCACCATGACGGCGATCGCCGAGGCCCTCGGCATGACGCTCCCCGGCGGC
This sequence comes from Acetobacteraceae bacterium, assembly GCA_965217935.1. Classification (GTDB taxonomy): domain Bacteria; phylum Pseudomonadota; class Alphaproteobacteria; order Acetobacterales; family Acetobacteraceae; genus JBBROS01. Next base: position 97,929 of record OZ244581.1, read on the forward strand.
AGCTCCATTCCGGCGGCCGATGCCGGGCACATCCGGCTGTCGTCCGAGAGCGGGCGGCGGATCGTCGATATGGTGTGGGAGGATTTGCGCCCGAGCCGGATTCAGACCCGGGCGGCGTTCCTCAATGCCATCGCGGTGGCGATGGCGATGGGATGCTCGACCAATGCCATCATTCACGTGATCGCCCTGGCGCGCAGGGCCGGGCAAGAGATCGGCCTCGACGATTTCGAGCGCGCGAGCAGGCGCGTGCCCGTCATCGGCAACGTGCGGCCCAGCGGGGATCGCTATTTGATGGAGGACTTCTTCTACGCCGGCGGCATCCGCGCGCTAATGCACACGATGCGCGAGCACCTTGACCTCGGCTGCCTGACGGTGACGGGCCGCGCCCTGGGCGACGGGATCGATGGGGCGCAGACCTTCAATGACGACGTGATCCGCCCCTTGAGCAATCCCGTCTATGGCGAGGGGTCGCTTGCCGTGCTGCGCGGCAACCTGGCGCCGGACGGATGCGTCATCAAGCCCGCGGCAATGGACCAGCGCTTCCTGCGGCACTCGGGTCCGGCGCTGGTGTTCGACGATTACCCGAGCCTCAAGAGCGCCGTTGACGACGAAACGCTGGAGGTCACGCCGGACCACGTGCTGGTGCTCCGCAACGCCGGGCCGCAAGGGGGGCCGGGGATGCCGGAATGGGGCATGTTGCCGATGCCGAAGAAGCTGCTGAAACAAGGCTTTCGCGACATGCTCCGGCTATCGGACGCGAGGATGAGCGGCACGAGCTACGGCGCGTGCGTGCTGCATGTCAGCCCGGAGAGCTGGATCGGCGGGCCGCTCGCGCTGCTGCGGACCGGCGACATTGTCAGCATCGACGTGCCCGGGCGCTCGATCAGCATGGACGTTGAAAAGGACGAGCTTGGCAGGCGACGCGCTGCCTGGACCCTGCCTGCGAAGCGGTTCGGCCGCGGTTACGGCTATATGTTCAGCGAGCACATCCAGCAGGCCGACCAAGGGTGCGATTTCGATTTCCTGCGAACCGACTTCGGCACGGCGGTTCCCGAACCGGCAATTTACTAACCAGCTTATGAATGCTGCTTGATAAAGCGTTGAAGTTTCAGCAACGTTCGAGCATCGTCAGTATGTCGTTCCCGACCGGGGCGACCGACATGGGCCAAAACCGGGCCATGTCGCCGAGACCTTGCACCCCGAACGCCGCCGCCGCCGGCCATCCATCCCCGCCGATGACCGAAGGGGCGTGGAACCAGGCGACCTGATCAACCACGCCAGCCCGGAACAGCGCCCCGGCGATTTGCGCGCCGCCTTCCACCAGCACGCGCGTAAGTCCGGCGGAACCGAGCGCCGCCAGAGCATTTGCGAGATCGACGCCGCGCGCGGCTCCGGCGACCGGGATGAGGCGCACGCCCGCGGCTGTCAGAGCCGCTTGCTGGGCAGGGTCGGCGTCGTGCCGATGCACGATCCACGTTGGATGCTCGCTGGCCTTCGCGACCACGTTCGCCGTCAATGGCGTGCGCAGGTGGCTGTCGAGGACGACGCGCAAGTCGGGATTTTTGCGGTATCCGGGGATGCGGCAGGTCAGGGCCGGATCATCGGCTTGCACGGTGCCGACGCCGACCAGGACGGCATCGTGCCGAGCGCGAAGGGCGTGGCCGAGCCGGCGGGCTTCCGGCCCGGTGATCCACTGACTCTCGCCGGCGCTGGTGGCGATTCGCCCATCGAGCGTGGAGGCAAGCTTCAAGGTCAGCAACGGGCGCCCCAGTCGGACACGGGTCAGGAACCCGGCTTGCAGCGCCTCGGCCTCGCGCTCCAGCACGCCCGCGACGACCTCGACGCCCGCCGTCCGCAGCCGGGCCAAGCCGGCGCCCGCGACGCGCCGATCCGGGTCCCCGCATCCGACGACAACCCGGATGACGCCCGCCTCGATCAGCGCGTCGGCGCACGGCGGCGTCTGTCCGTGATGGCTGCACGGCTCAAGCGTCACGTAGGCCGTGGCGCCCCGCGCGCTCTCCCCGGCCTTTTGCAGGGCAGCCGCCTCGGCGTGGGGACGCCCGCCCGGCGCTGTCACCGTCCGGGCAACGACGCGCCCGTCGCGGACCAGGACGCAGCCGACGCTGGGGTTCGGCCAGGTGGCCCCGAGACCGCGCCGGGCCATCGCGAGGGCCGCGCGCATATGGGCGTCATCGGCCGGAGATGTCACTCCGCTGTTTCATCCAGGGAGCCAAGGAAGGTCTCGAAGTCCTTGGCTTCGCGGAAGTTCCGATAGACGCTGGCGAACCGCACGTAGCCGACTGCGTCGACGTCGCGCAACGTCTCCATCACCAGTTCGCCCAACTGCTTGCTCTCGATGTCGTTCTCGCCCGACGCTTCGAGCTGGCGCACGATCCCGTTGACGATCCGCTCGACCCGCTCCTCGCTCACCGGGCGTTTACGCAAGGCGATGCGAATGGAGCGCGCCATTTTGTCGCGGTCGAACAGGACCCGGCGGCCGTCGTTCTTCAGAACCATCAGTTCGCGCAACTGCACCCGCTCGATCGTGGTGAAACGCTGGCTGCATCCGATGCAGAAGCGGCGCCGGCGGATCGCGGCGTCGTCGTCGCTCGGGCGGCTGTCTTTGACCTGCGTGTCCGCATGGCCGCAGAACGGGCAGCGCATTAGGCCGCCGACCGGTTCACGTCCGCGGCAGCGCCCCGAGCGGGCAGCTCAGCGCGCTCGCTCCATGCCTTCGTAAATCGGGAACCGGGCGCAGAGCGCCTTCACCTGCGACAGAACCTCCTGCTCCGCAGCCTCGTTGCCCTGGCTGTTCGATTTGGCCAAACCGTCCAGCACGGCGCCGATCATGATGCCGACTTCGCGGAATTCAGCGGCGCCGAACCCCCGGGTCGTTGCAGCCGGCGTGCCGAGCCGGATGCCGGAGGTGACCGCGGGCTTTTCCGGATCAAACGGGATGGCGTTCTTGTTGGCGGTGATATGCGCCCGCTCAAGGCTCGCCTCGGCTGCTTTGCCCGTCACGCGCTTGGGCCGCAAATCGACTAACATCAGGTGGCTGTCGGTGCCTCCTGTGACGATGTCGCAGCCCTGCTGCATCAGCGTTTCGGCCAGCATGCGGGCATTGTCGACGACGGCGCGCTGATAGGCGCGGAATTCGGGCCGCAGCGCCTCGCCGAAGGCTACGGCCTTGCCAGCGATGACGTGCATCAGCGGGCCGCCTTGAAGGCCGGGGAACACGGCCGAGTTGAATTTCTTGCCCAGGTCCGGATCATTGGACAGGATCATCCCGCCGCGCGGGCCGCGCAGGGTCTTGTGCGTGGTGGTCGTCACCACGTGGGCGTGCGGCAGGGGCGACGGGTATGCGCCGGCTGCGACCAGGCCGGCAAAATGCGCCATATCGACCAGGAACAGCGCACCCACTTCGTCGGCAACGCGCCTGATCCGGGCAAAATCGATCGTTCGCGGATAGGCTGACCCGCCGGCGATGATCAGCTTCGGGCGCTCCTCTCGCGCCATGCGTTCGAGCTGGTCGTAATCCAGCAGACCGTCGTCCTCGCGCACCCCGTATTGCAGCGCCCTGAACCATTTGCCGGAAAGGTTCGGCGCCGCCCCGTGCGTGAGATGGCCGCCGGCCGCGAGGCTCATGCCGAGGATGGTCTCGCCCGGCTGGATCAGCGCCAGGAAAGCGGCCTGATTGGCTTGCGCGCCGGAATGCGGCTGCACGTTGGCGTAGGTGCAGCCGAACAGTTTCTTGGCGCGCTCGATCGCCAGGTTCTCGGCCTTGTCCACCTCGAAGCAGCCGCCGTAGTAGCGCCGGCCGGGATACCCTTCCGCGTACTTATTGGTCAGCACCGAACCCTGCGCCTCCAGTACGGCCGCGCTGACGATGTTCTCGCTGGCGATCAGCTCGATCCCGTCCTGCTGGCGCCGCAGCTCCGCGCCGACAGCATCGGCCAGCTCAGGGTCGGTCTCCGCGAGCGGGGCCGAGAAGAAGCGGCTCAGGCTAGTTGCAGGTGTTTGCTCATTCATCGTGGGTCCCTCTTTTTGGAGCCATTCGCCCTGGCGTATGCCGCTTATATGGGCCGGCTGAGCGGTCGGCTATAACATACCCACCTTTCACTATATCACGCCATCCGCGCGCCACTTGGCAATTTGGGACGGGCTTTTGCCGAGCATCCTGGTCAGGACCTCGTCGGTATCATGCCCGAGCAGCGGCGGGGCGCGGCGATAGTCAACCGGCGTTTCTGATAGGCGCACCGGGTTGGCGATGACTTTCACGCCGCCTTGCGCGGCCGCGTGCGGCATGTCCAGAACCATCTCCCGCGCCCGGACTTGCGGGTCGGCAAACACCTTATCCAGCGTGTTGATCGGCCCGCACCCGATCTTCAACGCCTCAAGGCGCTCGGTCCACCAATCCGTGTCATGCCCCTGCAGCACCGGCGTCAACGTATCGGTGACCAGCTTGCGATTTGTCACGCGCGCGGCGTTGGTCGCGAACCGCGGGTCCTGCAGCAATCCCTCAAGCTCGAAGTTATCGCAAAATCTTTTGAACGTCACGTCGTTGCCAATTGATAACACAAGAAATCCGTTGGCGGTCGGGAACACTTGGTACGGCACGATATTGGGATGGTCGTTGCCGAGCCGGGCCGGGCTCTGCCCCGTTGCCAGATAGTTCATGCCCTGGTTCGCGAGCCAGGCGACATGGGTGTCGAGCATGCCGATGTCGATCTGCTGCCCCTGCCCGGTCGCGTCCTTGTGCCGCAACGCCGCCAGGATGCCGATGCATCCGTAAAGGCCGGCAAACAGGTCGGCGACGGGGACGCCGACCTTCATCGGCGTCCCATCCGGCTCGCCTGTCAGGCTCATGACGCCTCCCATCGCCTGCACCAGCCCATCATAGCCCGGCCGCGGCGAATACGGCCCCGTCTGTCCGAACCCGGTGATGCTGCAATAGATCAGTCCGGGAAAGCGGTCGTGCAGTTGCCTGTATCCGAGACCGTAATTTGCCAGCGCGCCGACTTTGAAGTTTTCGACCAGGATGTCGCAGCGGGCGATCAGCTCGAGCGCGATCGCCTGCCCCTCTTGCGTTGAAATGTCCAGGGTCACGCTTCTTTTGTTCCGATTGACTCCAACAAAGTAGGCGCTTTCGCTCGTTCCAGGCATGAACGGCGGCGCGAAGCCCCGGGTGTCGTCGCCGGCGCCGGGGCGCTCGATCTTGATCACGTCGGCGCCGAGGTCGCCCAGCATCTGCGCGCAGGTCGGCCCGGCAAGCACGCGGGTCAGGTCGAATACGGTCAGGCCGGCCAATGGCCCGGTCGGGACTGTCTCGGTCATCGTTTGTCCATTTCCTCGATCACGTTATGGAGAACGGACCCCGATCCTCGGTCTTGTTCGCCTACGGGCCCGGGTCCATTGTCCGGCTTGAGCGTTATAGAAACTCACCAGAAAGGGCAAAGCCATGCTGGATCGTCCGCATCCGACGCCGCACACTCCGACACTCGATGAGCACGCGCTCGCGACGGCCCTGTCCGGCAGCCATTTCATCGGCGGACGGTTCGTGCCCGCACGTTCAGGCGACGTTTTTCCGGTCGTCAGCCCGGCAACCGGCCGGCAGGTGGCAGCCGCCGCCCGAGGCGACGCGGCTGACGTGGATGCGGCAGTAAACGACGCGAGCGCGGCACAGAAGGAGTGGGCGCGCGTGCCTGCCCGGAAGCGCGGCGCGCTAGTGGCCCAATGCGCAGCGGTCCTGCGGGACCATACCGAGGAGCTTGCCCGGCTGATCGCGCTTGAGAGCGGGAAGGCGTTGCGGACGGAAAGCCGGGTCGAGTCGCAGGTGGTGGCCGATATTTTCGAGTTCTATGGCGGCCTCGGCGGCGAGCTGAAAGGCGAGACGGTCCCGTTCGCGCCCAATGTCCTGAGCGTCACCGTGCGCGAGCCGCTTGGCGTGGTCGGCGCGATCATCCCTTGGAACGTGCCGATGCTGCTGATGGCGCTGAAGGTGGCGCCTGCCCTGGTCGCCGGGAACACGGTCGTCGTGAAATCGGCCGAAGAAGCCCCGCTCGCGGTGCTGCGCGTTTGCGAGCTGATGAGCCGTGTGTTGCCGGCCGGGTGTTTCAACATCATTTCGGGCTACGGCCCGGATTGCGGCGCGCCGCTGGTCGCCCACCCTCTTGTCCGCAAGGTAACGTTCACTGGCAGCGTGGAGGTCGGGCGGCTGGTCAGCAAGGCGGCGGCGGAGAAGCTCATCCCGGTGACGCTCGAGCTCGGCGGCAAAAGCCCGATGCTGGTCTTTGCCGATTGCGACTTCGAGAAAACGGTCATGGGCGCCATCACCTCCATGCGGTTCACCCGGCAGGGCCAGAGTTGCACGGCCGCAAGCCGCATCTACGTCGAGCGCCCGATCTTTGACCGCTTCGTCGACGCGCTCGCCGCCAAGGTGGACGCGATGATCATGGGCGACCCGTTGGATGAGACCACCGATATCGGGACGATCATCAGTCAAGACCAGTTCGACAAGGTCAAGGGCTTCATCGAGGAGGGGCTGAACGCCGCCGGGGCCACCGGACGGGCCTGCAGCGCAATGCCGGAGGATAAGGCGTTGGCGAAGGGCCTGTTCATCCGCCCTTACATCTTCACCGGCCTGCCCGATGACAGCCGCTTGGTGCAGGAAGAAATCTTCGGCCCTGTCACCGTCGTCTTCCCGTTCGACGATGCCGAGACGGCACTCGCGGCCGCCAACGGAACGGAGTACGGCTTGGCTGCCTCCGTATGGACGAACAATTTGAAGGTCGGCCTCGACCTCGCGCACCGGCTGGAAGCTGGCTTGGTGCAGATCAATCAAAACTTGGTCGTTCAGGCCAATCTGTCCTATGGCGGGGTCAAGAGCAGCGGGCTTGGCAAAGAGGCCAGCCTGGAATCGATGCTCGAGCATTTCATGCACAAGAAAACCATCATGGTGAACTACGCTTGACAACGATGTCGAAAAACGATCCCAGCATCCCGGCGGCCCTGCACCCCAAGCCAGCCGAATTCGCGTTCGATCTGACCGAGACGCTGCGCGCAGTCGTGGCCCTGCGCTCGACCGTGCCGGATGATGCGTTCACGGCATCCACGCTCGGCACCGAGCGTGCCGGCAGCGCGGTGCAGATCCGGCCCGGCCTGTTTCTGACCATCGGCTACCTGATCACCGAGGCGGACACGATCTGGCTCTCGGCATCCGATGGCCAGGCCGTGCCGGGGCACGCGATGGCCTACGATCAGGAGACGGGCTTCGGCGTCGTGCAAGCCCTGGGCAAGATCGACCTGCCGGTGATTGAACTCGGCGCCAGCGAGGCGGCGCGCGTCGGCGAGCCGGTCATCTTCGCGGCAGCGGGAGGCCGGCGGCATGCCGTGTCTGCCAAGGTCGCCGGGCGGCAGGAATTCGCCGGCTATTGGGAGTACCTGCTGGAGGACGCAATCTTCACCATTCCAGCGCACCCGTTCTGGGGCGGCGCGGGGTTGATCGGTGCCGATGGGCGTCTGCTCGGCATAGGCTCGCTCGTGTTGCAGCAAGGCAGCGAGACGGGGCGCAAGCAGGATATGAACATGGCCGTGCCGGTGCAGCTCCTGCAGCCAATCCTGGATGACCTGATCGCCTTTGGCCGGAGCACCCGTCCGCCGCGCCCGTGGCTCGGCCTTTATGCGATGGAGGACGACGACGCTTTGGTCGTCGGCGGCTTGGCCGACAATGGCCCGGCGGACAAGGCAGGCGTTCGGACCGGGGACCGTATTCTGGCCGTCAATGGCGCCGAGGTGCCGGATTTGGCCGGCCTGTGGCGCGAGGTCTGGGCCTCAGGCCCGGCCGGCACGCCGGTTCATGTCAGCCTCGGACGAGGCACAAGGGCGGCATCGGTGACGATTGCTTCCGCGGACCGGATCAGCGTACTCAAGGCCCCGTCGCTGCATTGACGCGATCAGTGGACGTACACCTGCACCTCTCCGGCAGACGCCTCGGCTGCAGGACGGATCGCGAGCAGGACCCGGTCCTGCCGAACGCCGTCCGCCACGATCGCGCGGGCGACGGCCTCCGCGGTCTCTCCGATTGACGGTCCGGCCACTGTCGCCGGCGGTTGCAGCTCGACGACATCGAAGACGGCATCCGCCTTTCGGGCCCGTGCCGCGGCAACGGCCTTGCTGAGCGTCTGCCTGTATTCGGCCTGCTTCGCCGTCCCGATCACCAGCAACGGCGGCGGACCGGTCGGCGCGGCAACTGACGGCTTTGCCGTGGCAACGACGGGCGCGTCGCCGGCGTAAGGATTGAACGTGTTCTGATCCACCAGGGTGCAGCCAGCCGCTGCCAGCCCTAGCAGCACGGCGAGCGGCCTCATCGACGCCATTTCGGCAAGCACGGTGCCGTTATTGCCTATACTCGGGGGCGGAGCGATCCAGCATCCGCTTGATGCTGTCGAGGTGCAGCCGGGCGCTTTCATCACCGCCGTCCCGCATCCGCCGGGCCGTTTCGCGGGCAATCGCGTCCGGGATCGGCCGCAGTGCGAGACCGGTTGAAAGCGCCAGCCGCTGCACTTCGCAGGCACGCTCCAGGTAATAGAGATCGTCCCAGGCTTCGGCGATGGAGCGTCCGGCAACCATCACGCCATGATTGCGCATGAACACGATGTCCTTGTCGCCCATGCTGGCCGCGATGCGGTCGCCTTCGGTCTGGTCAAGCGCCAGGCCATTGTAGGTCTCGTCAACGATGATGCGGCCGTAGAATTTCAGCGCGGTCTGCCCTGCCCAAAGCAGCGGCTCGCCGTCGAGCATCGTCATCGCGGTCGCATTCGGCATGTGGGTGTGGAATACGGCGACAGCTTGCGGACGAGCCTTGTGCACCCGGGCATGAATGTGGAACGCGGTGGCCTCGGGCTTGCCTTCCCCGGCTATCACCCGCCCGGCAAAGTCGCACGCCAGCAAGCGTGAGGCGGTGATCTCGCTGAAACCCCAGCCATACGGGTTGACCAGGAACAGCGAGTCGGACCCCGGGATCATGGCGGAGAAGTGGTTGCAAATCCCCTCGTGCAGGCCAAGGCGGCTCGCCATCTGAAAGCACGCCGCCAGGTCGACGCGGGCCTGCCACACAGCCGGGTGGTCAAGGGCCGTGGCTTTCATGGCATGGGGCGCGGCGGCTTCGGGCATGGCAAGCGCCATTGATAAGCTCCAGGCTTGCAGGCGGTGGCGGGAGCGTTAGTTTGCCCGTCTTCACGCACGGCGGCAATGCGGACGACGATGAGCGACAGGCGGACCAACCAGCGGATCGACGGACGGCGGCTGTGGAGCAGCCTGATGCAAATGGCGCAGATCGGCGCGACGGCCAAGGGGGGCGTGAAACGTCTTGCACTCGGGCCGATTGACAAGGACGGACGCGACGCGTTCCGCAGGCTTTGCGAGACGGCTGGGCTGACCCTACGCGTGGATTCGATGGGAAACATGTTCGCCCGCCGTGCCGGACGCGACCCGGCCCGCCTGCCCGTCCTGTTCGGCAGCCATCTCGACAGCCAGCCGACGGGCGGCAAGTTCGACGGCGCGCTCGGCGTGCTGGCCGGGCTCGAGGTCATGCGTACGTTGGATGACCTCGGGATCGTGACGGAATCGCCGTTGGAACTGGTGAACTGGACGGACGAGGAGGGAAGCCGCTTTGGCAAGAGCCTGATCGGCTCGGGCGTCTGGTCCGGCGCTTACGGCCAGGCGGAAACGGAAGCGCTGGCCGACTTGGATGGGCAGACGGTCGGCGCATCGCTGGACGCGATCGGGTATCGCGGCGACACGCCGGCGAAGGCGTTTCCGGCCGATGCCTATTTCGAGCTGCACATCGAGCAGGGGCCGATCCTGGAGCAAGAGGGCAAGCAGGTCGGGATCGTGACGGGCGCGCAGGCTCAAGTCTGGTATGACCTTGTCGCGACCGGGCAGGACAGCCACGCCGGAACGACGCCTCCGAACGCCCGGCGGGACGCACTGCTTTGCGCCGCCCGCATCATCGAGCTTGTCGACACGCTGATGCGCGCGCGCGGCAGCGACGGGCGCGGCACAGTGGGCGAATTGGTCGTGGCGCCCAACAGCCGGAACGTGGTGCCCGGCAAGGTGGGTTTCAGCGCCGAGTTCCGGCATCCGGACGACGCCGAAATTCACCGGCTTGCGGCGGAGTTCTCCCAGAAAGCGGAGGCCATCGCCCAGACCTGCGGGATTGACCTGCGCATTACGGAGTTGTTCCGCATGCCGGCCCAGCCGTTTGATCGGGATTGCATCGGCTTGGTGCGGGCGGCGGCGGACCGGCTGGGGTATTCTGCACGCGAGGTTGTCTCCGGCGCCGGGCACGATGCGGTCTATGTCGCGCGCCATGTCCCGACGGCGATGATCTTTACGCCATGCAAGAACGGATTAAGCCATAACGAAGCCGAAAGCATCAAACCTGAGGAGGCCGAAGCCGGAGCGCAGGTGTTGTTCCAAGCCGTTGTCGAACGAGCGAACCGGGCGCTTTGACCGCCTCGCGCCGGAATGGTGGGTTCGATGCTTCGAAAGCAGTTCCTTTGACCGCTGACCCGCTGACCCCTTTGATCCGCCAACTGAACCAATCGGTGCTGGCTTTGGCAACGGTTGGCGGACTGTTGCGGCTCGATCAGACTGGCTCGGTTGCCGACCCGGACGTGGCCGCCGCGATGCGCCTTGTCTGGAATCTCGTGGGCGTTGCAGACCCGGCCGACATACCGGTTGAGCAGAAGCAGCAAGCCCTTGGCCTGATCCGCAGCTTCTTTGCCGAGGCCGCAGACCTGCTCGACAGGCCGGACCGAGCGCCTGGCTGGACATTCGAGGACAAGGCGATCCTGCAAGGCCTTGGGGCGTCTTCGGCAAGTCTCGTGGGGCGGATCGGCAGGCTGGCGGCAGCGAGGCCTTGGCTCATGGACCGGCTCACGCAACCGGGCGTCTTTCTGGACGTGGGAACCGGGGTCGGCGGCATCGCGCTTGCTGCCGCGGCGGCTTGGCCCGCGCTCCGCGTCGTCGGCATCGATCGCTGGGAGCCTGCGCTTGCCCTGGCAGCTCAGAATCATGTGGCGAGCGGGTACTCCGAGCGCGTGCGATTCCAGCACCGAGCGCTCGAAGACGTCGATGAGCGCGAACAGTATAGCGTGATCTGGCTTGCGACGCCGTTCATCGCCGGGCCATCCGTCAAGGCGGCCATGCCGCGTCTGCTCGCGGCGCTGGCGCAAGACGGCGTTCTCATCGCGGGCGTGATCCTGTCCCCGGCAGAACCGCTTGCCGCAAGCCTTGCCGAATTACGGGCGATTCGAAACGGCGGCCAGTCCTGGACGTGCGATGAAATTGCCCGCTTGATGCAGAACGCCGGTTTCGAGCATGTTGAGATCCCTGCCGACCAAACCGGGATGCAGTTCGTGGTCGGGCGCCGCGGGACGGCGCCTGTTGAGTAATCGGCTCCGCGATAGCAAGGCGTCCCGAACCTCGGCGATCACGTCGGTCCAATCGTTTTCTTGAGATTGCCGGACGATTCGGATTGTCGGATACCAAGGCGAATCCGTCCGGTCGCGCAGCCAACGCCAGCAGCCCATCTTTCGGGAGAGCAGCCAGACCTCCTTGCCCATCGCAGCGGCCAGGTGGGCGACCGCGGTATCAACGGCGATGACCAGGTCCAACCCGGCTATGATCGCCGCGGTGTCGGCAAAATCGGTGACATCGGCCATTCGATCCTGCATCGGAAAGACCGGCGGCGCGCCTTTTTGCAGCGAATGAAATGCGATCCCCGGGCAGTTGCGCAAATTCGGCAGCAAGGAGGCAGGAATCGAACGCAAGCGGTCGTGGATGAAACCTGGATTGCCCGCCCAGCACAGGCCAACCTGCAAGCCTTCGCGGCCTCGGGGAAAGCGGGCGAGCGACTCGGCGGTCGCGGCCAGGTAAGGCGAGCGTCCGGGAATGCTCTCCAGGGTCGTCTTGAAGATGCCGGGCAAGCTTGCAAGGGGGCAGAATACGTCAAACGCTGGAAGCGGCGCGCCGGCCGCGACAACCTTATCCACGCCATCAAGGCCCTGCAACAGTCGCAGCAGCGGCGCTTGCACGGCCAAGATGACGCGGGCGCCGCGTTTTGCGACCAAGGGTGCGAAGCGCGCGAACTGGATCGTATCGCCGAAACCTTGCTCGGCATGAAGCAGAATGGTCCGGCCCGCCACGTCTTCTCCGGCCCAACGTGGGAAGGCCGCGATCGCGCGAGCCTGGGCAGTCAACCCCAGTCGGCCTTCGTATAGGCTCCAGCTCTCTGCATCGAACTGGCCCCGCGACAGGAGAAGAGCCGCCAGGTTGTGCCGGGCCATGAAGCTGTCAGGATGCAGCGACAAGGCCTGGCGCGACTGAGCCTCCGCCTCATCCAGCCGGCCGAGCGCTTCGAGCGCAAGGGCGAAATTGGACCGGGCCTCGAAACTCCTGGGTGCAGCCGTAACCGCTTGCAGGCCGACCGCAAGAGCATCCTGGAACCGGCCCAAGGAAAACAGCGCCGCTCCCAAGTTCAGGATCGCGCTCGGGTCCTGCGGCGCCAGCACGACCGCGTTCGCGCAGTGCGGCAACGCCGCCTCAGCCCGGCCCGCGGCTAACAACCAGCAAGCCATTGCATTATGGGCCAGATGGTTCGTGGGCGCGAGATCGACGGCTGTCATTGCAGCGCCGATTGCTCCATCAAAGTTTTGCAGTTCTCCCAGGAGGACAGAGATCTGGATGTGGATGCGCGCATCGTGCGGCTTGGCTTCGGACGCCTGCATGAAAGCAGCGACGGCGCCGAGCTTGTCGCCTTGCGCGAGCAGCCGCCGGCCACGGTGCATCGGATCTTTCGGAAGCGGCCGATCCTGCTGCTTCGGCTTGCGTCTGGTCGTCTGCATGTCGCTCTCATCAAGCTCTTTGCGGCGGACAATGAGCGGTAAACGTTAATGAAGTCTGATCGAAACGAGCGATCGGGGCCGATAGACAAAACGAAACCGTTTCGATTTATAGGCAACATGAACGCGCAAAAGCGTACCTTTCAGGTATCAATCTAACTAGGAAATATATCCGTTTTTATTAAGATGTTTCCAGGCAATAATGCCTAAGGAGATGATCGATGACAAAGACAGCCAAAGACGTCGTGATCAAGGCCCAGACTGCCGCGGCTTCGGCCGCCAGCACCAAGGACAATGGCGCCGTGCAAGTCGGCGGGGCCGCAATCCGTTTCGCCAGCACTAAGGACGCGGGCTCGGTCCACATCGGCGGGGCTGCGATCCGCTTCTGATCCAAAACCTGGGCCTCAGCATCGCTGAGGCGCCCAGGGCAGCAATGGGGGCAGACAAGTCTGCCCCCATACCGCCGGACCATGCAGGGCAGAGATGAAGGAGCGCCGAGCAATGCCGAGCAGCGATGCCGCTTCTACTGGACGCGAGACGGCAAACGTCATCGAGTTCGTGAAGATGATCCCGCAGGGGCGTGATCCGAAACGGGCCGATCGGTCCGGCGCCGGATCGCTGCCGGGCCGCGCGATGCGATACTGCGAGGCGCTCACGTCGGCAACCGGATACGGCTACTGGCTGTTCCCGCCCATGGACCTGCAATTGCTGTGGGACGGCGAGCAGGTGCTCTGGTCCTGCGATGGCGCCGAGCGCTGGCAAGCCTTGAGCGGCACGGAAAGCGGCGCGGTGCAATTCCCGGGCTTCGCGGAGACATTCGATGGCGTCGGCCCGGACTGGCTGCGCGGCTTCTCGCCGCCGTTCCTGACGGCGCTTCCCGAATTGGGAACGGTCCAGATCTGGACCGGGCTGCTTGCGCGGACGAAGCCGGGATGGAGCCTCAACGTCCGCATGCCGGTCAACCTTCCAGGAATTCCAGGGCTGACAGCTTGGGAGGGGATCATCGAGACCGATCACTGGTATGGCCCGCTGTTCACGAACTTCCGCATCACCAAGACCGACTGCCCGGTTTATCTCCGCTCGCAAGTGCCGTTCATGCAGGTGCAGCCGCTGCCGCAAATCGCTTATCAGGAGGCGCTGCAACACCCTGCGCCGGTGCGCCAACCGGTCGATATGTCGGATCAGGACTGGCGTGACTTGGCCGAGGTGATTCAGCCAAGCTCGGCAAATGGCGGTCCGGGCGACTATGCCGTCAGGGTTCGCAAGCGCCGGACGTGCCCGCACCATGTGCTGATGCGCGAAGCTGCGACCGTTTGAGCATTCCTGCTCGTTTGGTCCATTCAATCCTTCAAGCCGGCAAGGTTTAGGCCTTCAATATAGTACTCGGTATCGGCAGCCCGTAGCGGCGGCCTCGAGACGATGCTTGAGATCGTCGCGTCCGGTTCAATCTCAAGCAGTTGCCTTAGGCACGCTTTCGCCTCCTGCTTGTGGCGCAAATGCCCCAGGATCGCGAGCCGTATCCGCAGGGCCGAGGCATGGTTGGGTTTGCGCTCGAGCACCAAGCCAGCCTGGGCGTCGGCAATATCCAACTCGTGGAGAAAGAAGTAAGCCATCATCAGCGCATGTTCCGGGAAGAACACGTGCGGGTCGCTTGGCGACAAGGTTATCGCCATCCTTGCCTCCTCAACTGCCAACTGATGACTGCCATTATAAACGTTGGCGCAACTGCTAAGCGTCCAGGCAATCGGCAGGTTCGGGTTAAGCCCGATCGCGCGCTTATGCAGGGCAGCCGCCGCATTCAGGTCATGGAGCAGATACGCCTTGACGTGCCCGGCGACGGCAAGCCCCCTCGCATCGAGAGGGTCAAGCAGGATTGCGCGCTCGGCTGCGTTGCGCGCGTTTTCACCGGGCTGGCTCGTATCGTCGATCCATCCCTGGCCAACGGCGATGATGTTCCAGTACGCAAGCCAAGCGTAAGCCGCCGCATAGCGGTCATCCAAGTCGATGGCCCGGCTGAGCAAGTCCTGCGACTGCAGGAACCGGTCCCTGTCAGGCCCGTAAATCCCCTGTATCGCCGCCAAAACGCATTGATGCGCCGCCGCGTTTCCGGTCCGTGCCGCGTCGCCGACGAACTGCTGGCGCTGCAGCAGCTCGGGATCAACCTGGGCCACCGTCTGCGAGGCTATGGTGTCCAGCAGGCTGAACAGGTCATCCGTCGAGCCGTCGAACCGGGACGCCCATACCACCTCAAAGTTCATGCCTACGTCGAGCAACGTGACGGTCACCCGGACCCGCGTGCCGGCGGTTTGGATTGTCCCGTTGATCACGTAATCCAGATTGTAGGCCCGGCAGCGTTCCAACGCATCGGGAGCCGGGCCTGAGCCATTCCAGAACGAACTCGTCGCGATCAGGCGCGGCATACGGAACCGGGCGAGCGCCGACGAGATCTCCTCCGCGATGCCAAGCGAGAAACTCTCATCAAGCAGCGGGCCAAGGCTGCGGAACGGCAAGACCGCCATGCGCCATCCACGCCCCTGGATCGAGTCGTTGACCGCGAACTCTCGGCTCATGTCCAGTGGTCCGGGCAGCGCAGGCGCGATGCCGCCAGCATCACCGGCACTCTCGTTGCCCAGGGCTTTATCGCGCGATGCCGTGGGTTGCTTCTGCGCGACGCTGCCCGTGAAACTCTGCAGCGGCGTAAAGGCCTGCTTGAAAACGAGATCCTTCCAGAGCTTCGTTAGGTGGGCATCGAAGACTGGATCGATGCCTTGCAGATCTTGGCAGAGCGGCATCGAGCCCATCGCTTGATCGGCCGCGAACCGTTGCCTGGCTGATGGGTCGTCATATAAATCTATCCAGACCGCGCTGGTGTCGATCGCAAGCCGCCCGCTGCTGGCCAGCAGAACGGGGATGGACCCGCACGGCGACAAGGCCAGTTGAACATCCCGAAGCGCCTGGCGCAGGGAATTCGCGGCATGGTCCCGCAGCTTTCCGCTCCAGAGTATTGACGCCGCGGCGTCGCGGCGGACCGACTGCGGCGCCTGCGCCGCGACGAGCGCCAGCAAAGCGCGGGCCTTACGGCTGACGGGAAGCGCCGCCGTCCCGTCCGAGAATTGCGCCCGGAACTCTCCGACGAGACAAATCTTGAGCTTCGCAGCGCCGCGTCGCCCAATCGTTTCGTCGTCCTTGCGTAACGCCATCCCGTTGCTCATCATTGAGGCCTGCAATCACCTTTCACGCGCGCCAAACTCGCTCAAAAACTGTAATGCGTCGTCGCAATCATCAGAATTTAACCGGGCTCATAGCGCCCACTCGCAGCAACCCCACCGAGCATGACTGATCTTGACGTTTGATAACAGTAAACAATGCAAATAGTATGACTCCCCAATAAGCTTTAAGTTAATTTCATCTAAGCAGAACACAGGCTTTTCCACAACCTTTCGAAATTACCGTCACGTTTTTGCAACCCTGGACTGCAAAGATCAGGCTCAAGCAAGGCGCGCCGCGGCAGCAACACGAACCGGATCGAGCGCCATGGCCTCTTCCTCCAGCCGCCTTATTGCATCAAAGCCCGGATCAGCGTCTTGGTTCGAGGCTCCGCGACTGGGCTGCCGGATAGACCCGGAAAGCAGACGCTTCACCGTCCTGCTTGGCTTGTTGGCAGCCCTGCCGGCCTTGTCGATCGACATCAGCCAGCCGACGCTGCTCTCGACCGCGCGCCAGTTCCTGGTGTCCCCTGGCCTCCTCGGGTGGACGATCACGCTGTTCATGGCTGGCTTCGCGGCGGGTCAGCTCGTTGCAGGGCCGACATCGGATCGGCATGGACGCAGGCCGGTTCTGCTTTGCGGCCTGGCCGGGTACTCGCTGTCCGCCCTTTGGTGCGCGCTGGCCGGGTCGGTTGAGGATCTCATCGCGTTCCGGTTGCTCCAGGGCCTGGCGGCGGGCACCTGTTCCAACCTTGCATTCGCGATGATACGCGACGTGTTCGACGAGCGGGCCGCGCAAGCCAAACGCGCCTATGTCACCGCCATCTTCGCGCTCGCGCCGATCCTGGCGCCCATCGCAGGCGCATGGATCCTTGCGGCAGCAGGCTGGCGGATGATCTACCTGGCGCTTGCCTGCGCCGGGCTGGCCTTGCTCGCCGTGTCCTGCGCCCGTGTCGCGGAGACCCGGCCGGACGCCGCAGGGGAAGCGCCCCGCCGCACGTCGGTCGCTGCATACCGGTGGGTGCTGAGCCAGCCACGCTTCTCGACGCTCGCAGCGGTCAACGCGTGCAGCTATGGCGCTGTGTTTGCCTATATTGCCGGATCGCCCCAGGTGCTGATGGCGAGGTATGGGCTGTCCGCATACGGCTATGGGCTCGCGTTTGCCGCCATCGCGACAGCCCTGACCGTGGGCGCCGTCGTGAGCGGCCGCGCGGCGAACGCGGGCCTTGCGTCACATCGGCTCGTCGAAGGCGGCCTTTTCCTGGGCGCCTGCTCGGCTGCCGTGATGGTCCTGCTCAATGCGGGCGGGATGCTGCCGATGCCGATGCTTCTCAGCCTGCTGGCCGTGCATCTGTTTTGCCGGGGCTTGGTCGGCCCCACGATACAGCATCTGGCGCTTGAACCTATGCGCGAACAGGCCGGCGCCGCGACGGCGGCGATCGGCGTCGCGCAAATCCTGCATGGCGCGGCTTGCAGTGCGGCCGTCGTCCTCTTGCTGCCTTCGTTCGGAGCCGCGGCGATGACGGTGGTCATGGCGGCGTCTTCGCTCGCGGCCTTCGCCTTATGGCGGGTCAACCCGGCCCCGCGGACCTGAGAAGGCTGCGCCGGCGAAAGGCGATCAGCCCTCCCGCGAGCGCCGCGACGCCGGCGATGATGCCGAGCAGCCACCACCCCGGAATGCCCGATCGATCCGCGACCCAGCCCATCGCCGCGCCGGGGAGCATGATCGC
The DNA here is from genome assembly GCA_965217935.1 of Acetobacteraceae bacterium. GTDB lineage: Bacteria > Pseudomonadota > Alphaproteobacteria > Acetobacterales > Acetobacteraceae > JBBROS01. Next base: position 115,770 of record OZ244581.1, read on the forward strand.
CGGCGCCCAAACCAGGGCTGAGCCGACATTGGCAAGCCAGAACGCGCGGCGATCCATCTTCGCGATCCCGGCCAGCAACGGCACAAGGGCGCGGCACGGGCCGATGAAGCGCCCGATGGCAATGCCCGCCGTTCCGTGGCGGCGAAGGAACGCCTCCCCTTTCCTGACCGTCTCCGGATGCCGACTCAATGGCCAGCTCCGAACGATCGCCGACCCATAACGGCGTCCGAGCCAGTATGAGATGCCGTCGCCCAGCACCGCGCCCAGGATCGCGCCGGTTAATAAAGGCAGCAGCGGAAGCGTGCCGCCGGGCACGAGCGCCCCGCAGGCCGCCAGGATCGTCGTCCCGGGGATCAGCAAGCTCACGAAGGCGAAACTCTCCCCGAAGCTGACGAGAAAGATCAGCGGCATCGCCCAGGCGCTGTGGGCGGCGATGAAACCGGTCATTGCTCCAAAGTCGAGTTCCATTCCGCATCTCCTGCGCGTAGGCTAAGCATCATTTCGCGGGACGGCTCGCCGTCACGACGCGAAGAATGATGCGTCTTCAAAGGCGGCTAAGCAGACATTCGTGGCACAAGCCACGAATGTCTGCTTAGCCGAAAATCGGAGGATCGGCGAGGCAATGACACAACCCGGGACCCAGCCTGCCACCACAGCCTTGCCGCTCGACCTCTCCGGGTTGCGCGTCGCCATTACTGGCGGCGCGGGCGGGATCGGGCGGGTGATGGCGGACAGCTTCTCGGCGTGCGGCGCCAAGCTTTTCATAAGCGACGTCGATGAGCTGGCGCTCGCCTCATGCGGCCATCCCGGGATCCAGGCCGATGCGGGCCAAGCCGCCGAGCTTGACCGCTTCATGGACGAGGCCGGGCGGGTGCTGGGCGGCCTCGATGTCCTGGTCAACAACGCCGGCATCGCCGGACCGACTAAGCCGGTGGAAGCAATCACCCCGGAGGAGCTGGATGCAGTGCTGCGAACCGACCTGGCCAGCATGTTCCATTGCGCCCGCCGTGCCGTGCCGATGCTGCGCGAGGCCGGGGGCGGCTCGATCGTCAACCTCAGCTCGGCCGCGGGCAAGTTCGGGTTCCCGCTGCGCAGCCCCTACAGTGCCGCGAAATGGGGCGTCGTCGGCTTCACGCGCACGCTGGCGATGGAGCTTGGGCCGGAGCGCATCCGGGTCAACGCCCTCCTGCCTGGCCTGGTCGATGGACCTCGAATCCGCAGCGTGTTGCGCAATAAGGCGGCGGCGCGAGGCGTCGGCGACAATGAGGAAACGGAACAGGCGCTGACGCGGGTCAACCTCCGCTGCTTCGTCAGCCAGCAGGACATCGCGAACATGGCCCTCTATCTCTGCAGCTCCTATGGCGCGACCATCAGCGGGCAGGCAATCAGCGTCGATGGCGGCATGGAAGGGTTGATGTAGCATCCTGGCAGCGTCGTCCGGCGACGGACGCAGCCGGCCTTCCCCGATTGGAATGCGCCGTCTGTCTGGCAAGAAGTCGCCGCGCGCGACCCCCAAAACGAGCCCGAGAGGAGTTCCTGCCATGCTGCCATCCATCGATAGTGCCGAGGCCGTCGCCGTCGTGACCGGCGGCGCTTCGGGCATCGGCCTTGCCGCCGCCAAGCGGTTTGCCGGCGACGGGATGCGCGTCTGCATCGCCGACCTGGACCAAGCCCGGCTAGACCGTGCGGCCAAAATACTGTCAGAAACCACGAGGGGCGCCCGCAACCACGTCATGACGCTCGTCACGGACGTGAGCCGCCCCGACGACCTCAAACGCCTGGAAGCCGCGGTCGAGGAACGGTTCGGCGGCACGGACATCCTGATGAACAACGCCGGCGTGCAGCCCGGAAGCAGCCTGTTCGGGCCCGAGGCGGCCTGGGAACAGGTCATCAACACCAATCTCTGGGGCATCATCAACGGCACGCGCGCGTTCGCGCCGGGCATGATCGCGCGCAAGCGGCCGGGCCTCATCATCAATACCGGCTCGAAGCAGGGCATCACCACCCCGCCCGGCGACCCGGCCTACAACGTCGCGAAAGCCGGGATCAAAGCGTTCACGGAAGCCCTGCAGCACGAGCTGCGCAACACCCCGGACTGCCGCATCGCCGCGCACCTGCTCATCCCCGGCTTCGTCTTCACGCCGCTCACGGCAAAAGGGCGGACGGACAAGCCGGATGCGGCATGGACGCCGGACCAGACTGTCGCGTTCATGATGGACCGTCTCGCGGCGGGCGATTTCTACATCCTGTGCCCGGACAACGACGTCTCGCGCAAGGTCGATGAGAAACGCATCCTGTGGGCGGCCGGCGACATCGTCGAGAACCGTCCGCCGCTCTCCCGCTGGCACCCTGACTATGATGAGGCGTTCAAACGGTTCCTCGGCGGTTGAGCCGCGCCGGCTTCCCGCGTCAGGCGCCAATGTCACGGCGGCAGAAGCCCTCCGGCCAGCGCACCTGATCGACGGCCGCGTAGGCTGCGGCCCGCGCGGCGGGGAGGTCCGGCCCCGTCCCGCAGATGGTCAGCACCCGTCCGGCATCGGCGAGCAGATGCCCGTCTTGGACCCGGGTTCCCGATTGGAAAATGAGCGCGCCCGGAACGGCCGCCGCAGCCTCCAGCCCGTCGATCACGCTCCCGCGCTGGTAGGCGTCCGGATAGCCGTTCGCGGCCATCACCACGGCGACGCAGGCCTCCTCGCGCCAGCGCACGTCAAACCGGGCCAGCTCCCCATCGCAGGCGGCCAGCAGCGCGGGCAGCAGGTCGCTGCGCAAGCGGGGCAGCAAGACCTGGCACTCCGGATCGCCGAAGCGGACGTTGTATTCGATCAGCATCGCGCCGTCCTCGGAGAGCATCAGCCCGGCGTAGAGGATGCCGCGGAACGGCGTGCCGCGCCGGGCCAGCTCAGCCAGGGCTGGCCGGATGAAGCCGTCCATCGCGGGGCCAGGGTCGAAATCCGCAACCGGCGAGAACGCCCCCATGCCGCCGGTGTTCGGCCCGGCGTCCGCATCGCCTACGCGCTTGTGATCCCGTGCTGTGCCCAGTAAAACGGCATTGAGGCCGTCGCAGAGAGCGAACAGGCTGCACTCCTGGCCCGCCAGGCGTTCCTCGACCACGATGGCGCCCGATTGCATCAGGCTCCTGGCAGCCGTTTCGGCCTCCGCCGTGGTTTCCGCAACCACCACGCCCTTTCCCCCGGCCAGGCCGTCCGCCTTGATGACGAGCGGCCCGCCCCGGCGCTGGATGAATTCGACGGCGGCGTCAACGTTGGTGAAGCTCTCCCACCGCGCCGTCGGGATGCCGGCCTCGTCGCAGAGGGACTTGGCAAACGCCTTGCTGCTTTCGAGCTGGGCCGCGGCACGAGTGGGGCCGCAACATCTGATCCCGCTTGCTGCCAGCGCGTCCGCCAGCCCGGCCGCGAGCGGGGCTTCCGGCCCGGGCACGACTAAGTCGATCGCCTCGGCCTGCGCGAACTGCGCCAGCCGCCCGATATCCAGGGCGTCGATGTCCACGTTGGTCGCGATCGCCGCCGTGCCCGGGTTGCCGGGCGCCACGAACAGCGCGTCCAGCAGCGGCGAGGCCGACAGTGCCCAGGCCAGGGCATGCTCGCGCCCGCCAGAACCGATGACCAGAACCCGCATGTTCGCGCCCCGCTTCAATCCGTCGCCGCTGTAGCATAGCTTGCGCCGATGGACAGCGTCAGCGCGAGCAACATCCCGGAATACACCGTGGCCGAGATCTCCGGCGCGGTGAAACGAACCCTGGAAGGCGCGTTCGGGCGCGTGCGGGTGCGCGGCGAGATCACCGAGTTCAAACGCTACCCGTCCGGGCACATGTATTTCGCGCTCAAGGACGAGGGAGGCAAGATCTCCGGCGTCGTCTGGAAAAGCGCGGTCGCCAAACTCGGGCTGGCGCCGGAGAACGGCGTCGAGGTGATCGCCACCGGGCGCGTCTCCGCCTACGGCGACCGCAGCAGCTATCAGCTCATCGTGGACCGGATGGCCTACGCGGGCGCGGGCGCCTTGCTGGCGCGGATCGAGATGCTTCGCGTCCGCCTGGCCGAGGAAGGCCTGTTCGACCAGTCGCGCAAGCGGCCGCTGCCCTTGCTGCCCGCAGTGATCGGCGTGGTCACGTCCGGCTCTGGCGCGGTGCTGCACGACATCCGCACCACCATCGCCCGCCGCTTCCCCCGCCCGTTGCTGATCTGGCCCGTGCCGGTGCAAGGCGAGGGGGCAGCGGAGCGCATTGCCGCCGCCATCGCCGGCTTTGCCCGCATCGAGCCCGGCGGAGACATCCCCCGCCCGGACGTGCTCATCGTCGCCCGCGGCGGCGGCAGTCTCGAAGACCTGATGGCCTTCAACGACGAAGCCGTCGTCCGCGCCGCCGCCGACTGCCGCATCCCGCTCATCTCAGCCGTCGGCCACGAGACGGATCACACCCTGATCGACCTTGCCGCCGACCGCCGCGCGCCGACGCCCACGGCGGCAGCCGAACTCGCCGTGCCGTCGCGCATGGAGCTTCTGGCAACCGTGGCCCAGGAAACGGCGCGCTTGTCGGGCGGGCTGCACCGCATGACGCAGGAGCGGCGGCTTCGCCTCGGGCGGGCGGAGCGCGGCCTGCCCGACTTGCCGGCCTTGGTCGGCGGCGCGCGGCAACGGCTGGATGACCGCACGCAGCGTCTCGGCATCGCCCTACCCAACCTGCTTGTCGCCCGCCGCGCCGCGTTGGGCCGAGCCGAGCGGCAGATCCCGGACCTGCCGGCCATCCTGCGCACCGCGCGGGACGGCGTGGCCGCGCGGTCGCACCGCCTGCTGCTAGCCCTGCCGAACCTCGTCTCACGCCGGCGGGCAACCCTGTCCGAAGCGCGCCTGCCGCCCGCGCGCCTGCTCGCGACCCCTGGAGCGGCGGCCCTGCGACTGGCCGGCGCCGGGCTGCTGCATGGCCTGGAGCAGTCGGTCGCCCGCCATCGCGCCGCCGAGGCGCGGGTGGCCTCCCGATTGTCCCCGGCGCCGCTGCGGGGCGCGTTGCGGGAGGCGCGGGCGCGGCTGCAAGGCGAATCCGCCCGGCTGCAAAGCGTCTCCCACGCCTCCGTGCTGGCCCGCGGCTACGCGCTCGTGTTCGACGCCGCGGGCGAGGCGGTGACGCAGGCAGGGCGTATCGCGCCCGGGATGCGCTTGCGGCTTCGTTTCGAGGACGGCGAGGCGCGCGTCACCGCTGACGGAAAGAGCGGCGGCGGCTCGCAAGCCCGGCCGGAACAGGACGCGTTGCCGTTGTAGGGTTGCCCTGAACGCCGCTTAGGCTCATTTTTACGCGCTCACGCGGCGAGGAAGGAGGACCACCCGATGGCATTCAAGCCGAACTACAGCTTCCAGAAGGCGGAACGGGATCGGGCGAAGCAGGCCAAGAAAGAAGCCAAGCAACGCGAGAAGGAGGAAGCGGCCAAGCGCAAGCTGGAAGGCGAGCCGGGAACCGTGACCGAGGCGGCGCCTGAGGATGCGGCGTAGACTGCAATGGCCCTGGCTGGAACAGTCAGGGTGCCAATTGCCAGTCCAAATCAATGCTAGTGGTCCAAACCTGACGCTCGAGTTTCGAGCGTCAGGGTAATCTGGCCCGCCAGATCAGGCTGATGGTGCAAATCTGACGGGTCTCTTCCGTCAAATTCGCACCACTGCACGACTAGAGCGATTTGCGTTGAGGTCCGGCGATTTGTTCCCATATGCCTGGTTTTGGGATGGCTTTGCTGGCTGGTGCGTATTCGGCGGACTTGCGGGAGCGGGTTTTGGCGGCGGTTGAGGCGGGAGAAGCGATGTCGGCTGTGGCCCGGCGGTTCGCGGTGGGCCGCTCGACGGTGCAGGACTGGGCGCGGGCGCTTCGGCGGGACGGGCGGCGCGTGGCGGGCAAGATGGGCGGCCACCGCAAGCCGCTGATTGCAGGCAAGGCAGAGGCGGCGCTGCGGCGGGTGCTGGAAGGCGCCAACCACCTGACCTTGGCGCAGTGCCGGGACCGCTTGGCCGAGGAGGCCAAGGTGCTGGTTCACGTGTCCACCGTGCGCCGGGCGCTGGCGCGCATGAGGTGGAGCTGGAAAAAAGCGCACGCTGCGCGCGGCCGAGCAGGACCGTGACGACGTGGCACGCGCCCGGGCCGCCTGGCGCACGGACGCGCAGGCCGGGGTGGAAGGGATCGCGCCGGAGCGGCTGGTGTTCCTGGACGAGTGCGGCGCGCTGACCAACATGGCCTGCCTGCATGGCCGCGCCCCGCGCGGGCAACGCGCTCTGGGCACAGCACCCGCGGGCCGCTGGAAGCGCGTGACCGTGCTAGGCGCGCTTGGCGTAAACGGCATCGTGGCCGCCATGTCGGTCGAGGCCGCAACCGACGCCGCCGTGTTCACGGCCTTTCTCGACAAGGCGCTGCTGCCTAAGCTGCGCCAAGTGCGGCCTGACGCCGTGCTGGTGATGGACACCCTGGCCGCGCACAAAACGCCCGCGGTGCGGGCGGCGCTGGACGCCTCGGGGTTTGCCTGCCGTTACCTGCCTCCCTACAGCCCAGACCTGAACCCCATTGAGCCAGGCTGGGCCAAGCTGAAAGGCAAGCTGCGCCAAGCCGCCGCACGCACAGCAGACGCCCTGCACAAGGCGCTCGGACCAGCACTCGCCGCCATCACGCCCCAGGACGCACGCGGCTACTTCATGCACTCAGGATACGTGCTCGCCGGACTTAAATGAAAACCGCTCTAGTACTACAGCCGGGTTTCAACTGAATGTCCCCGTGTTCGTTTACGCCAGTGGGCGCGCTTGGATCGCTGCTGGTGGCGCCTGCGCCAGGTTGACCACCGCAGGGCGGCATCGGGCCTGGATGGTTGCTTGAGCACGATGGCTGAGATGAGCCGCCGGATTTCTGGAACTGTGAGCGGCAACAGGTCCGCTTGGAGGCTTGCCGGGTCCGCACCCCCCGGCAGCGCCCTGTTCGGCGCTGCGGCGGACCACGGCGAGGTAGGCCAGGGCCAGCATGGACAAGGTGACGTGGCGGCGCCACCCGACCCAGGAGCGCCTCCCAGCTTCGCTGAACCGGCATACTGGTCCAGGCCGACTTCGCCCTTGGCCTGCTCGAACAGGCTCTCAATGGACCAGCGCGTGCCCGCGACGCGCACCAGTTCGGCCAGCGCGGTGTCCTGGGGCGCATGGGTCAGGTAGAACGCGGCCTCCTCGGGATCAGCAATGCTGCGCCGGACCAGGAGCGCACAGGCAAAGCCCGGCGCCCCGCCGTTGTAAGGCAGGTGCGCCCAGTCGTATAGCCGCGGTCCCTTGGCGCCGTCGCCTGCGCTGAGTCGCTGCCACGCCGCGTCCGGCAGCCCCTCGATCCAGGTCGTGACCGGGCGCATGGCCAGGCGCTGGCCAGACGTGACCGCCAGCACGTGAGCGCGCCGGCGCCGCTCCGCCCACCGGCGGATGGCGCTGTCCGCCCCATACACGCTGTCGCCAGCGACCCAGGAGAAGGGCACGCCTGCCACGCGGGCGTGTTCCAGCATCGCCAGGCCCTGCTTGGGCTTGGTCACACGCTCCACGTCAGCCGGGATGCGCGCCTCGCGGCACCGCGCGTCGTCCCCGGCCCACTCCTTGGGCACGTAAAGCGCTCGGTCAATCAGGGCGCGGCCGTGCCGCCCTGCGTCGCCCAGGAACACGCCCACTTGCGCGGTCTCGATGCGGCCCGCGGTTCCCGTATACTGCCGCTGGACGCCAGCCGACTTCGTCCCTTTCTTCAGGAAGCCGGTCTCGTCCAGAACCAGCACCGCTCCAGGGTCGGCCAGGCGCTCCGCCACGTAGGCTTGCAGGTCGTCGCGCACCGCCTCCGCGTCCCAGCGCGCGCGGCTCAGGAACTCCTGCACCCCGTCCGGCGTCGCGTCGCCAGCCACCTCGGCCAACTGCCAGCCGTTCTTGCGCTCAACCGGAGCCAGCAGCCCGCGCAGATAAGCGCCTGCCCGACGCCGCGGCTCGGCACGCCCGAAGCGCGGCGCAATCCGCCCAGCAACCTCATCCAAACCCGCAGCCCACCCGCAAACATCCCGTTTCGTCGTCATTCCACCCGCCTCCGGACAGACACAACGCTCAACTACGGCTGTAGTACTAGACCAGATGGACCTCTCATCGTCGTGCGTCCAAAACCCTGCTGGGCGGGCGCCACGGTGCGGGTTTGTCGGAGACGCGGCCCCGTCGAAGCCTGCCTGTTCCACGCCTTAAGCAGAGTGCCAGTCAGTCCTCGCTCGGATCGGGATCGTGGCAGCAGACGCATAGCTTATTGCCGTCAGGATCGCGAACATACGTTCCGTAGTAGTTGGGATGATACTGCGGCCGCAGGCCGGGTCCCCCCTCGCTTGTCCCGCCATGCTCAAGGGCTTTGGCGTAGCACGCATCCACGATGAAGCGGCTTGCGGCCAAGAACGCGACCATCTGCCCGTTCCCTGGTTCGGCGGCCCGACCGTCGAATGGACGGGAAATGACGAACAATGGCCGATCGGCATTAGGGTGCGTCCAGCCAACCCATTCCCGGGTAGAGAATTTCTGCGCCAGGCCCCGCTCCGTCAGGACCGGCGCGTAGAACGCCAGGGCACGATCGAGATCCTTCACTCCGACAGTGACATGCGACAACATGAAGGCGCTCCGGTCCTGCTCACTCGTAAAGCCTCTTGTCCCACCGCCGGTGCAGCCAAAGCCAGCTTTCCGGCCGGGCGCGTATCCAGGCCTCCAGCCTGTCGTTGACCATCTGCGTCAGCGTCAGCACGTCCGCGGCCCGGTCGCCGCTGTCGGGCAACGCGAGCGGCTCCTCGCAAGCAAGGCGGAAGCGGGCCGGCCCCGTCCGTTGCACGTGCCCCGGAATGACCGGGCAGCGCAGGCGCAGCGCCAGCGCGGCCAGGGCCGGCGCCGTCATGGACGGGCGCCCGAACAGCCGCGCCTCGATCCCGTCGTTCATCTTCTGGTCGACCAGGATGCCGAGATAGCCGCCTTGCCGGAGGTGCTGCAGCGCCTGCCGCGCGCCGGCGGCGCCTTTCGGGAACAGCTTGGCGTCCGTCCCCATCGCCCGGCGCCTTAGGCCGGCGACCATCTCGTCGACCGCCTTGTTGTCGGCGGCGCGATAGAAGCTGGCGAACGGCACTCCGTGCCGGGCGCAGGCGGGGGGCAGCATCTCCCAATTGCCGATATGCCCGCTGAACAGGATCGCCGGGCCGCCTTGGGCCGCGATGCGGTCGATGACCTCGACGTTCTCGATCACCCAGCCCGGGCCGTCGGGCGCATGCTCGGGCAGGTCGGCGAGATGCGGCCACTCGCCCAAGGTGCGCCCGAGATTGTCCCAAACGCCGCGCACCACCCGGGCGCGCTCGGCCCTCCCGAGTTCCGGCAACGCCATGCGCAAGTTTCGCTCGGCCACGCGGGAGATGCCGAGGCGCGGTCCCACCGAACGGGCCAGCCATCCGCCCAGGTTGCTCGCGCGCACCGGCCCCAGCCTGCGCAGCATGACGACCGCGCCGCGGGCGAGCGCTGCCTCGGCACGCTGAAGCGGCGTCAAGGCGCCAGATCGTCCAGCAACCGGTCGAGCGCGGCCGGGTCGCTCCATGCCAGCCGGATGCCGACCGGGCGCACCCGGGCGCGCCAATGCGGCGGCAGGCGGACGGCATCCTTCGGCGTGGTCACCATCAGGGCATCGAGCTTGGTCGCCCGGGCCAGCACCATGCGCAAGTCATGCGGCCGGAACCGATGATGATCGGGAAAGTCGATCGACCCGGCCATCACCGCGCCGGCCTGGGCCAAGGTGGCGTGAAACTTGGCCGGACGGGCGATGCCGGCGAACGCGAGAACCCGTTGCCCGCGCAGCGATTGATCCGGCATCAGCCAGGCATTCAGCACCGGCAGGCTGGGCGGCAGGGCGGCTTTGGCCCCACGCTGGTCCATGCCGATCACCACCGCGGCCCGGCAGCGCGCCGCCGCCGCCGCCGCCGGCTCCCGCAACGGCCCGGCCGGCATCACCCGCCCATTGCCGAAGCCGGTGGCGCCGTCGATCACCAGCAGCGCCGCATCCTGCACGAGACCAGGGTTCTGCAGCCCGTCGTCCATCAGCAACGCCCCCGCCCCCGCCGCCACCGCGCTGCGGGCGGAGGCGGCGCGGTCCGCCCCCACCCATGTCGGCGCCACGGCGGAGAGCAGCAGCGGCTCGTCGCCCACGTCCTCGGCCGTGTGCGAGGCCGGGTCCACGAGCAACGGCCCGCGCGCCCGCCCGCCATAGCCGCGCGTCAGGCAGTGCACCGCCACTCCGCGCGACCGCAGCCGCGCCGCGAGATCAAGCACGAGCGTCGTCTTGCCTGCGCCGCCCACCGTCGCGTTGCCGCAGCACAGCACCGGAACCGGCGCCCGCCATCCCTGCCCCGCCACCCGCCGGGCCGTCGCCCGCGCAACGATCGCCCCGAGCGGCGCTAGCGCCCACGCCGCCCACCCGTCCTGCTGCCAGAACCCCGGGGCCATCATCGCGCGGTCATCAGGCCGACGATGGCGCCGGCGACCCGCTTCGGCAGATCGTGCTCTCGGCTCGCCGCTTGCCGGGCCGCATCGCCGACCGAGGCGAGCCGGGCCGGGTCCCGCAGCATGGACCGCACCCATCCGCCGAGCGCCTCAGCATCCGTCACCACGGTCAGCGCCCCCGCCCGCCGCAGCGTCTCCACCGACTCCGCGCAGTTCTCGGTGTGCGGACCCATCGCCACCGCGCATCCGAGGCAGGCAGCCTCCAGCGGGTTATGCCCCCCCTGCCCCACCAGGCTGCGCCCGACGAAAACGATCGGCGCCAGACGATAGAACAGGCCAAGCTCGCCCAGAGTGTCCGCGATCCAGATGCCCGTTCCCTCCGCCGACTGCCCGGCGCTCCGCCGCGCGGCGCCGAGCGCCTCAGCCAAGCCAGGCCCGCGCCCGGGGTGCCGCGGCGCGATGATCGTCAGCAGGTCGGGATAGGCCGGCAACAGCGAGCGATGAACGGCGGCGGCGATCTCTTCTTCTCCTGCATGGGTGCTCGCGGCCAGCCAAACCGGACGGGCGCCGATCCGCCGCCGGAGCGCCTCAAGCTCATTCGGGTCAACCGGAAGCGGCAAGGCGGAAAACTTCAAGTTCCCGGGCGGGTCAACGCGCGCCGCCCCCAACGTCCGCAACCGCTCGCCATCCGCTGCCGATTGCGGGTGAATCCGGTCGAACGCGCCCACGACCTGCCGCGCGAAGCCGGGGGCTCGCCGCCAGCCGCGCTCGCTACGGGCCGACATGCGCCCGTTGACCAGCATCGCCGGGATGCCGCGCCGCTGGCACCCGGCGAGCAGGTTGGGCCATAACTCGCTTTCAACGAAGGCGGCCACGTCCGGCCGCCAGTGATCGAGGAACCGGGCCACCCATCGCGGCACGTCGAGCGGCACGAACCGGTGCAACGCCCGCCCGTCGCCAACGCCGGGCAGGCGCTCAGCCAACAGGGCTGCGGAGGTCACGGTGCCGGTGGTCATCAACACCGTCAGATCGGCCGTTTCGAGCAGGCTGGCAAGCACCGGCAGCACGGATTGGCTCTCGCCCACGCTCGCCGCATGGACCCAGGCCAACCGCCCGGGCGGGCGCGGCGTGGCGTCAATTCCCTCGCGCTCGCGCAACCGGGCCGCGATCTCCTTTCCCCGGCCCGCTCGGCGGCGCAGCATCAGGCGCAACGCAGGGGCAGCCAAGCTGGCCGAGCCGGACCATAGGCCGGGGATCAGGCCGCGCACGCGGCGTCGGCACGGTCTGCGGCCTCGGTCAGCGCGGCGGCGATCTGAGGCAACGCCGCGGCCCAGTCCTGGCGCGGCACGATGATCGGGGCGCCGCAGACCAGGACGCCGCGCCCGAACGGCAGCGGCAGCAGCATCCGGTCCCACGTGGGCAGAACCCGGCCCCGGGTCGTCCGCGCCGCGCACGGCAGGACGGGCACGCCGGACAAGGCGGCGAGTTGGGCCACCCCGCGGGCCATCTGCCGCGGCGGCCCGCGCGGCCCGTCGGGCGTGATGACGACCTGGCCGCCCGCCGCGAGCACCTCCAACAGCGCCCGAAGGCTCGCCGCCCCGCCCTTCTGCGCCCCCCGCTTCGCCGTAGAGCCGTAGACGAGGTCGGTCCCGAACGAGCGCATGATGTGGCCGATCAGCCGCCCATCCTGGTTGCGGCTGACCAGCACGTGCATTCGCCCCCGCGGCAGGCTCTCGCGCAGGCGGGTTTGAAGTGCCAGGGTCCAGAGCGCCGGCATCAGCGGCAGGCGTTCATGCCAGAAGGCGAAGATGGCCGGGTTTGCGTAGAGGTACTGCCCAAGCTGCTCGGCGCCGAGCAGGGTCCAGCGCGTGGTGCGAAGCGCGAAGCGGAGATAGGCCCCAAGTGCGCGCGCGCCCAAGGCCAAGGTGCTTGGGTGACGGAGGACGCGCTTCATGGCTGTCGGGCGGTAGCATGGGGGCCAGGCCGGGGCAAATCAGGCCGGGCTTTGCACGCCGGTCCAGCGTCCGCAGGCCGCCGGCCGCGAACCGGAGCAAGACTGAGGCTTCGGTCGCCCGATCAAGTCCCAGCGGTCATGTCCGAACCGGCCTTAAGCCATCGCGGCGCTCCGGGGCGCCAACCCCGCAACGAACATCTCCGCGCAACCGCGCCAGGAGAACCGCGCGGCGTGCCCGCGGCAGGCGGATCGGTCGCCGCCAAGGGCCGCCAGCGCCGCCTGGCGCAGATCCTGGTCCAGCCTGCCGGCCAGCGCGCAAGCCCCTGCCATGATGTCGGCAGGCCCCGTCACCGGATAAGCGGCGATCGGCGTGCCGCACGCGAGGCTTTCCAGCAGCACCAGGCCGAACGTGTCGGTCCGCGACGGGAACACCAGCACGTCCGCGCCGGCATAGGCTTGCGCCAACGCCGCCCCGTGGCGCTCGCCGACGAAGCGGGCGTCGGGATAGGTCCGCTGCAACAAGGCCCGCTGCGGGCCATCGCCGATCACGACCTTCGTGCCCGGCAGATCGAGGCTCAGGAACGCGGGCAGGTTCTTCTCGACCGCGACGCGCCCGACCGAGAGGAAGATCGGGCGCGGATAGGGCCAGCGCTCCGCAGCCTCCGGCGAGAAGCAGGCGAGGTCAACGCCGCGCGTCCACGGGCAAAGCCCGGTAAACCCTCGCCGGGCCAGCTCGGCGCGCAGGCTCGGCGCGGCGACCAGGGTGGACTGGCCACGGTTATGGAACCGGCGCAGCAAGGCGTACCCCATGCCGGGCGGAATGCCGCTGCGGGCGTGCAGGTATTCCGGGAAGCGGGTGTGGAACGAGGTGGAGAACGTAACCTGCCGCCGCAGCGCCCAACGCCGGGCCGCCCACCCGAGCGGTCCTTCAGTGGCGATATGCAGCGCGTCCGGACGGAACCCTTCGATGACGCCGGCCACTCGCGACGAGGGCGCGAGCGCGAGGCGGATGCTGCTGTAGGTGGGCAGGCCGATGGTGCGGAACCCCTCCGGCCCGAGCACCGCGGCCTCGTGCCCCATCGCCCGAAGCTCGGCGACGAGCATCGACAACGTCCGCACGACCCCGTTGACCTGCGGGTGCCAGGCGTCGGAGACGATCTGGATGCGCACGATCTACCCCGCAGCAGGCTCCGGCGCCGCCGAACCGCGCGGGGCGAAGAACGACAGGTGGTTGACCGCGGCCCAATCCAGCAGTTCGAGCCGCCCGTCATGGTGCTCCACCAGCGCCGTGCAGCTTTCCACCCAGTCGCCGTCGTTGCAATACAGGATGCCGTTCACCATCCGCATCTCGGCGCGGTGGATGTGCCCGCAGACCACGCCGTCAAAGCCGCGCCGCCGGGCCTCCTCGGCGAGTGCGGACTCGAAGCGGTCGATCGCCTTCACCACGCCTTTCACCTGCTGCTTCAGCCATTGGCTCAGCGACCAGTAAGGATAGCCGAGACGCCTACGCGCCATGTTGAACCAGCCGTTGACCACCGAGGCCGTGGTGTAGGCGCCATCGCCCAGGACTGCGAGGAACTTGGCGTACCGCATCACGCCGTCGAACGCGTCGCCATGCGTGACCAGCAGCCTCGAGCCGGAGGCCGTCGTATGCTCCGTCTCCGGCTTGACGACGATGCCGGCGATCTCAAGCCCCTTGTCCTCGGGGGCCAGGATATCGAGCGGAGGCAGCCACGGACGGAACATCTCGTCATGGTTGCCGGGAACGTAGGTGACCCGCGTTCCAGTCCTGGCGTGGCGAAGCACGAGGCGCAGCACCGTGTCATGCGCCGCATCCCAGTACCATGACTTGCGAAGCCGCCAGCCGTCGACGATATCGCCGACGAGAAACAGATTGTCGCACGAGACCCGGCCTAGAAAGTCAGCCAGAAAGTCGCTGCGGCAGCCTTTGGTTCCAAGATGCGTATCAGAGATGAAGACGCTGCGGTACGCGCGTTCGTCGTTGCTTCGAGACAGCGCATTCATACGGCTCACGACCCTCGCGTGCAGTCAATCAGGCGCGCGAGTGTCTGCTGTCCGTCGAAACGTTTTGCACGTGAACTTTATATGATGCGGCGCCGCGCCCTTCGATGACGGCCGCCGCTCCCGCTTGTTTCATCATGTTTGCTGGATGGCGGACAGCATCCACCGTCCGCCCGAGGAGCGGACGAACGTCCACAGCTCGGTTGCCATCGCCCGCAACGCCGCGTCCCCGTCAACGATTCGCCCGCCGCCATCGCGGGTCACGTCCAGCATCGAGAACCGCATCGCCACGCTGGCGTACTCGCGCCCGGCCTCCGCCCAGGCCTCGGCCAGGTCGCCTTGCTCCAGCTTGACGTCGGTCACGCTGTTCCGCACCCCGCTGCTGGCCTGCTCCGTCAACTGCTCATTGAAGTAGCTGACCATTTCCGGCGTCGCGAGCTGGCTCAAAGCGCGCAGGTCATGCGCGGACCACGCAGCCTGCACGTCGAGCAGCAGCCGCTCGAACGCCTGGAAGTCGCCTTGACCGATCGTGACGTGCGGGGTTGCGCGGCCATTTCCCGATATCGGCGCCGCAGACGTTACGCCGGGCCGGGCCATCCACGCGAATTGGGACGGCACGCCGGCCAAAGCGGGCTGGCGGCGGGCGAACGTGCGGAACAGCCATCTCCCGGCAAAGAACAGCAAGGCCAGTTGCAGCAACAATCCAAGAAAGCCGAACCCGCCCAGTCCCCCGCCAAAGAACCCATGGCCCATCAGCAGGCCCCCGAGCCCGGCCCCGATCAGCCCGCCCAGCAGCCCGCCTGCAAGGCCCGACCCGAACCCGGACCGGCCGCCCGGAGCAGCGACAGCGCCCGGGCCAGCCGTTGCTTGCGCTGGCCGAGAGGTCATGCTGCGCTGCATCGGCGCCGCGGTCGAAGGCGCGGTGTTGGTGACCGGCGGGGCAGAAAACGTGCGTGCGCCCCGGCTCCCGAATGAGCTTCGCCCCCCGGCGCGCGCATCGGCGAGCGACGGCGCCAAGGCCATCGCGGCAGCGGCAAAAGCCGCTAGGAACACGGAACCACGGCGCATGACACATCCCCTCTGTTGCGGATGAATATAGGCCGATCGAGGGCAGTCTAAAGAGGCGTCGGAGCCGCCGCCGCGGCGGACGTGTCGGAGTTCGCTGTGAACATGGCCCAAGCCGCCGCGTCCGGCCGCGTGAAAACCCAAGATCGCGCCAGCCGTTGAGCATCCGGAAACGTCCATAACGGAGCATAGCCATGCGTACCGCGCTGACCGCCGTGGCCCTTCTTGCCCCCCTCGTCGCCTATGCGCAGGCGCCCGCGCCCGGAAGCAGCAGCGGCGGCGGCGTGGGACCGAGCATCAGCAAACCAACGAAGCCGCTGGGCGAACGCCCGTTTGGCACGCCCACGGCCGACACGCCGCAAGGCCGGGCCAAGCGGGACGCCGCGGGGCAGAAGGTCATCGGCAAGACCGTCACGCCGGAAACGGCCATCCCAGGCGCGACTGCCGGACGGGAGAGCGGCGTCAAGCAGTAGCGGGCCTTCCGGGCGGCCCGGTGCCAACGGGCATGCCGGCCTAATTGCTGGAGCAGCCCGCCAGGTCGCAGTTGCCCTGACTGGAAAAGCGCGAGCAAGTGCTGATCCGGATTAACTCGAACCACTGTCAAGCGCCCAAAGATAGGACGGGTCGCAGTCTAGACTTCCCGGCGCTGCATCATCCCCGCGATCGTGTCCGCCTGACGGATCGCCAGAGCCACGATTGTAAGCGTCGGGTTGCAGGCCGCGCCGCTGGTGAATTGGCTGCCGTCGGACACGAACAGGTTCTTCACGTCGTGCGCTTGGCCGAACTTGTTCACCACACCGTCCTTCGCCTTCTCGCTCATCCGGTTGGTGCCCATGTTGTGCGTGCTCGGATAGGGCGGCGTCGGGATCAGCCTGGTGGCCCCCACAGCATTGTAGACCGCCGATCCCTGCCGCACCGCGTGGGCCCGCATGGCGATGTCGTTCGGATGGTCGTCGAAATGCACGCTGGCGACCGGGATGCCGAGCTTGTCCTTCGCCGCGGGGTCGAGCGTGATGCGGTTGGTCTCCTGCGGCATGTCCTCGCCGATCAGCCACATCCCGGCCATGTTGCTGTACATGTCGATCGCGCTCGTGAAACTGCGGCCCCACGCGCCCGGATCCATGAACGCGGCCATGAACGGGATGCCGAGCGACACCGTCTCCATCTCGTAGCCGCCGACGAAGCCCCGCTTCGGGTTGTGCGGGGCCTCGTCGCGGATGATCCCGGCCATCGTCGTGCCGCGATACATGTGCACGGGCTTGTCGAAGATGCCGTAGACGTTGCCCGTCATGTGCCGCATGTAGTTGCGCCCGACCTGGCCGCTGCTGTTGGCCAACCCGTCCGGGAACATGCTCGACGCGCTGTTGAGCAGCAGCCGCGGACTCTCGATCGAGTTGCCCGCCACAGCGACGATGCGCGCCGTCTGCCGGTGCATCGCCCCATCCGGGCTGGCATAGACGACGCCGCTCACCATGCCCTTGTCGTCGTGCTCGATCTTGACCACGTGGCTATCCGGGCGGACCTCCAGCTTGCCGGTGTCCTCGCCCTTGGGGATCTCGGTATACAGCGTCGACCACTTCGCGCCCGACTTGCACCCCTGGAAGCAGAAGCCGATCTGCTGGCACGACCCGCGCCCGTCCCGCGGCTGGCTGTTGATCGCCATCCGCCCGGTATGCACCTCCTTGTAGCCGACCTTCTTTGCCCCGGCCTCCATCACCTTGAAGTTGTTGTTGCCGGGCAGTCCGGGAATGCCGTTGGTCCGCGTCACCCCCATCTTGTCCTCGGCCTTGACGTAATATGGTTCAAGGTCCGCCAAGGCGATCGGCCAATCCAGCAGGTTGGCGCCGGGCAGCGCGCCGTACGTCTCGCGGATCTTGAATTCATGCTCCTCGAACCGCAGCGAGGCGCCGGCCCAATGCACAGTGGAGCCGCCGACCGCCTTGACGATCCACGATGGCAGGTTGGGGAAATCCTTATGCACCCGCCACGTCCCCGAAGTCGTCCGCATGTCCTTCCACGCGAGTTGCGCGAAGCTGGCCCACTCGTCGTTGACGAAATCCTGGATCTCGTAGCGTGACCCGGCCTCCAGGATCACCACCTTCACGCCCTTCTGCGCCAGCTCGTTGCCCAGCGTGCCGCCCCCGGCCCCGGAGCCGACGATCACCACCACGCCGTCATCGTTCAAATCAAATTGCGCCATGTCCGTTCTCCCTAAGGGCGCCCCGGCAGATTAAGAGCTTGAGGCGTTCGTTCGCCTGATTAAATCGCAGCGGCTATGTCCGAACGAGCCCTAAGCCGTCGGCAGCCAGTCGATGTCGTCGAAGCCGCGATGCAGATAGCCGCCATATTCGGCGGACGAACCCTCGTAGCCGAACTTCGGCCAGATCTCCGGCTGGTTGTACAGAGAGACTACCAGGTCAGCCCGCAGCTTGCGGAACAAGTCGATGTGCTCGATGCCTTGCAGCAGCCCGACCCGGTCCGCCTCCCAGTTCACGCCCAGGTAGTTCGCGCCGAACTTCGACTGCGCATCCTGGTCGAGCCTGGCGACGCCATCCGCCACCATGGACTTCACCGCCTCGTCCTTGCCCGCCTTCGCGTCCCAAGGCATCACCGCCCGCACGTAGAACAGGTCGCCCACGCGGTCGTGCGGGAAGATGTCCCGCGCCATCTTCACCAAGGTCGCCATGTCGTGCGGCTTGATGGTCTTCGCATCCATCGCCCAAGCGGCGTCCGCGCCGATACTGGCCCCCGCCGCAAGGGCCACGGGAACGGCAGCCCCGGTTGTGCGCAGGAACCCGCGGCGGCTGAACTGCGTCCGGCGGTCGATCTCTCTCATCATTGGGTCCTCCCTATTTCTGCTCAGCCAAACCGGCCCTGACGCTGCAACACCTCGATGCTGTAACCGTCCGGGTCCTTGACAAAAAAGAACCGTCCGAGCGCCTTGTCCTGGTGCGCCAGCTCCCGCAGCTGCCCCGGCTCGGCCCCGGCCTGCTGCATCCTGCTGTGGGCGGCATCGAGGTCATCGACCGTGACGGCGAGATGGCCGTAGCCGTCCCCTAGGTTGTAAGGCTCGGTGCGGTCGTTGTTGACCGTCAGCTCAAGCTCAAAGGTGGACGCCGGGTCGCGCAGGTAAACGAGCGTGAAGCTGTCGAACGCATACCGGTCCTTCACCTCAAGCCCCATCGCCTCGCGGTAGAACGCCAGAGACCGCGCCTCGTCGAGCACGCGGATCATGGAATGGATCGGCTTGGCCATTCAACGCTGCTCCTTCAGGTACTCGATGATCATGTGCCGGATCTCCGGCTTGGCCTGGCGGTATGCCATCACCCCGCCCGGAATGACCGAGCGCGGATTGGTGAGGTATGGGTCAAGGTGCGCCTCATCCCAATCGAAATCGGCGGTTTTGAACCCTGGGGAGTAATTGAAACCTGCCACGCTCCCGGCCTTGCGCCCATAAACCCCGGCAAGGCTCGGTCCCTGCCGTGTCTCGCCGGACACGAGCGAATGACAGGCGCCGCATTGCCGCTTGAACAGCGTCGCCCCACCCGGCGCCTCGGCTTGAGGCCCCGGGATTTGCGCGTAGGCAGACATCGCCAGGCACGGCAGCAGCAAAAGCATGCAGCGCAACGTTTCAGTCCCCCAGTCGGCGCCGCTTTCCGCGGCTTGCGGGAAATCTGTCCATGAATTCGCGGCGAAATCAACTCACATTTCGCAGCCGTTTGCCGGTCAAGCCGATGGCCTCCATCGCCGGATCATGCGCTCGCCGGCCGCAAGGAGATCTGGCGCCACAATATCCGGCTGCGGCAGGCCGGGCACAGGCAACGGCGCGTTGCCCGCCCGCGCCACCAATACCGCCAAGCACCCGGCCCGCTGCGCGCCCAGCGTGTCCCACGCATGGGCCGCGACAAGGCAGAGCGACGCAGCGGTCACCCCGAGCGCCTCTGCAACCATGCCATAGGTCTCGGGCGCCGGCTTGAACCGCTTGATCTGATCCACGCTGAACTGCCGCTCGAACCATCCCTCGATGCCCGCCCGCGCGAGCGGGCTCGCCTGCGGGTCCGGCGCCGAGTTGCTCAGCGTCACGAGCCGGAACCCGGCCTCCCGCAGCCGCCGCAGCGTCTCCGCAACGTCGCCGTGCGCCGGCATGGTCCGGGTGCGCGCGCGCAGCTCCTCCACATCGCGATCCGCGACCGCGACCCGGTGGACCTCGCCCAGCATCCGCAGCACGCCCCCGCCGATCGACCTGAACGGCGAATACCCGCCCGCCAGGGTGACCGCCTCGGAATACAGCACGAGCTGCGCGAACCACTCCCGCATTACAAGGCCATCGCCGAACACCCGCTCGAACAACGGCCTGAGAACCTCGATATCGAGTAGCGTCTCGTTTACGTCGAAGACGATGACGCTCGGTCGCGGGCTGTCCACCATGCAGCGCTTCTCTATTCGGTTGCGGCAAGTCTGAGGCGCATGATCCAACGTGTTTACGCGAATTCTGGCGCCAGACGATCTCTCAATCCGGATTGCGCCGAAATAGCATTACGACGGATTGGCAATCGCATCTGTCCGTAAATCTACGGGCGGCTGGGTTTCTAATCGCGCCTCCTTTGTCAACCACTTTTTGCTTGTTGGCCAGGGCAATCGCATTTCAGAACAGGGCGATGAGGTCGGCACTACAAGGAGAGTCATCCTCACACATCCCTTGGCTGGAAGACGCCGAACGAATACGCTGCTGCAGCGGTCCTCAGGGCCGCCGAATGAACCCTGGATCCTCCTCTTCAGACTGAAGGAGAAACCGGACGACCCTCAAACACCAGTCGGTCTCCGGTCGCCGCTGGATGGAAGGCGCGGGTCAGGTCAGGACCTTCAAGAGATGTCGCAGGCCTCGCGCCGCCTCCCGACATCCGGGCGCTCAAGCTCCCGAAGTCGCTTTGAACGCCTCGTAGCGCGTCTTGGTCTCCGCATTCATCGGGTAGAGCCCGGGAAGCGGAACGCCGCGCGCGACTTCGCTCATGATCCAGCCTTCCAAGCGCTCCTGCTCCGGCGCTTCCTGGAGGACTTGCGGCAGGAGTGCCGCCGGGATGACCACGGCCCCATCGTCATCAACGACGATGACGTCGTCGGGGAAGACGGCGACGCCGCCGCAACCGATCGGTTCCTGCCAACTGACAAAGGTGAGTCCGGCAACGGACGGCGAGGCGGCGACGCCGTTGCACCACACCGGGAAATTCGCGCCGAGAACGCCGACGAGATCACGCACCACGCCGTCTGTCACCATGGCTGCCACGCCCTTCTTGGCCATGCGCGACACCAGAATGTCTCCGAAAACACCTGCGTCAGTCACGCCTTGACCGTCGATGACCGCGATCGCGCCTTTCGGCATCGCTTCGATCGCCGCGCGGGTGGAGATCGGCGAGCCCCAACTGGCAGGGGTTGCAAGATCCTCCCGTGCCGGCACGAACCGGAACGTGAACGCGGGCCCAAAGCAGCGCGGCTGTCCAGGTCGCAGGGGCTTAGTCCCCCTCATCCAGACGTTCCGCAGCCCCTTCTTCAAGAGGATGGTCGTGAGGGTGGCCGTGGAGACTTTCTCGAGCGTCTCAACCACGTTTCGATCGACTTTCATGACATGTCCTCTCAGATGCTCTGGATAAGGCCGCCATCCACGCGGATGACGGAACCGGTGACATAGGAGGCGCGGCCGCTCGCCAGGAAAGCCACGACGTCTCCCTATTCCTCTGGACGCCCGTAACGTCCGACCGGGATCGAGGCGGCGCTCTCCTCGGCGACCGCGACGGCGTCGCGGCCCTCGCGTTTCGCCTTCTGCTCGTCGAGGAACGTGATGCGCTTGGCGGCGACGCGTCCGGGCAGGACGATGTTCGCGGTGATCCCGTATTGTCCTACTTCACGAGCCAGCGTTTTGGACCACCCCACCAGGGCGAGACGAAGCGCGTTCGATAGCCCGAGGTTCGGTATCGGTGCGACCACTCCCGAGGACGTGGAGGTCAAGATGCGTCCCCACTTCGCGGCCGTCATGCCGGGCAGGACGCGGTCGGTGATCGCGATGACCGACCGGACCATCGATTCGAAGTGTCTCGACCAAACTTCGGTCGGCTGTCCGGATGCCGGGCCGGGAGGCGGAGCACCGGTGTTGTTGACGAGGATGCCGACCGCTCCGAAACGCTCCTCGATGCTCGCGACATGCCCGTCGATGGACGCAAGATCCCAGGCGAGTGGCGTCGCCTTCCCGCCCGCGCCCACGATCTCGGCAGCCGTTTGGGAGGCGGCGGCGGCGTCGATGTCCGTTGCGACCAGCGTCGCGCCTTCCGCGGCGAGCGCCCGCGCGATGGCGCCTCCAAGGCCGCCCCCAGCGCCCAGCACGAGCGCCACTTTTCCCTCGATCGCGAAATCCATTCGATCAGTCCTCTGCTTTCAGCGTTGGAACGGTCGGCCGTGCAACGCGGCCCGCCCGTCAAGGCAGGCCATCCAGCCATCGGTGCATCAGCGTCTGCGCGGCTTGCTCCAGCGCAGGTCCACGCTCGGATGCTTCCACGCGAAGCCCACGGGGATCGATGGACGCCCCGGCAAGCTCACACGCGTGGCCTACCAACCATTGTTCGAAGTCACGGGCCCTCACCTCGGCATGGAACTGCAGTGCGAGCACATCCCCGCCCCGTGCGAACGCCTGGTTGCGGCACGTTTCCGTCAATGCAAGCAGGTCGCACCCGTCGGGAAGGTCGAACGTGTCACCGTGCCAATGGAGCACGGGGCAGCCTTCGAGAGCGCCCAAAGGACCATCGCGGCCCGCATCCATCAGGGCCACCAGCGTCCAGCCGATCTCCTTCCGGGGTCCTGGATACACCGCGGCTCCGAGGGCCTGGGCGATCAGCTGCGCACCGAGGCAGATCCCCAGCGTCGGCCTCGCGGCTTCGAGGCGCCGCTCCAGCAGATCCATCTCTCCGGTCAGGAAAGGATAAAGCTGGCTTTCGTAAGCGCCGACCGGACCACCGAGCAGCACCAGGAGATCGGCGGCAACGGCATCAACGTCCGCGAAACCCTCCGTCGTCGCCTCGCGATATTCGATTCGGTATCCCTGCCGCACGAGGGGCTCGGCGAAACTGCCGAGCCCCTCGAACGCGACATGACGGACGGCAACGGCGGTGCGCTGTTTCATCATCGGCCCGAACCTCCTTCGTTACCGCGCCGCCGCCAGGATGTGTTCGAAATCCTTGAGCGCGGCGGCAGCCGTCGCGCGAGGCTCCGCCCCGCAACCGACGGCCGTGATCTCGCCCACGACGTCGGTCGTCACCCTGATCGCCTTGCCTTTCCCGAGCACCGACGCGAACAGATCGGATGCGCGGTATGCGCGCAGTTCCACCCCCGCCACCAGGACGCCGTCGCTCCTGGTGAGGTGCCCGATCAGCTTGGGAACGAGGCCTGCGGTGCGCCAATCGCGCAATTGCCCGGTGGTGACGTGCTGGATGCCCGCGACGCGCATTCGATCCATCGCGAAGTCACCCCCAAGCCGAAATTCGCCAGGATCAGCAGCTTGCAAGCCGTGTCCCACCCTTCGATGTCGAAGCGCGGATCCTTCTCGGCGATCCCTGCCCTTTGGGTCTCCTCGACCGCCGCGGCGAGGCTGAGATCCCGCTCCATCATCGCGGTCAGCAAATGGTTGGTGGTCGCGTTCAGGATGCCCTCGACCTGCAGGATTTCGCATCCGGCGAGATTGTACTGGATCAGGTCGATGGTCGGCAGCGCCGAGGCAGTGGCGCCGCTGATCTTCAGCGAGACGCCCGCTTTCTCGGCGAGGGCGCGAAGCCCCGGACCGTCATGGACCAATGCGCCCTTCGAGATGGCGATCACGTGTCTGCCGTCAGCCAACGCCGCCTTCATGTAATCGTAGCCCGGCCCCCCCGTCCTGAAATCCGTAGGCCCCGCTTCGATCAACACGTGGGCGCCGGCCGCCGCAAGGATTTCGACGCCCGACGCGCAGGCTCGAAAGTTCCCCGGCAACGTGGCGGCTTCGAGGCCGTCACGATCCACGATACCGGCGCGAGAGCCGCAAACGGCCGTCAGCCGCACGTCTGCTCCATAGCGCGCGTGATAAGTCTCCCGACGCGCCAGGAGCAGTTCGGAAACGGCCCGCCCGACTCCGCCGAAGCCGGTGATCGCAACATTCCAGATTGCCATTTCGTGCACCGCCAACTCGACGTCCTCCAATCACCCTGCACATTACGAAGTACGATGCAAAACCGACTTTTATCGTGCTGAGAATCATACTATCTTATACTCCGTGATTCCCGAACTTCGCACGCTCATCGCCATCGGTCGGCACGGGACCTTCTCGGCCGCCGGGGAGCGGGTTGGGCTGACGCAGGCAGCGGTGAGCGGCCACATCAAGCGTCTCGAAGACATGCTGGGATTCCCGCTCTTCGACCGCACGCGACGATCGGCGACGTTGAATCCAGCCGGTGCGACGACCATCGCACGAGCCCAGGAAATCATCTCACTGTTCGACGCGCTCAAAGACCTGGACGAGCACGGCGCCGGCGAACGGCTTCGCATCGGAGCGGTCGCATCGGTCCAGTCGACGCTGTTGGCCACGGCGCTGGCGTCGTTCCGCAAGCTCCTGCCGAACGCTCAGGTCCAGGTCGTTCCCGGGCTTTCCTTGCACCTTCTCGACCAGCTTGACTTGGGTGAGTTGGATTTGGTCCTCATCGTCAAGCCAGCGTTCGGCCTGACGCCGAAGCTGACGTGGAAAACCCTCATCCGAGAGCCGTACATGCTCTTGGCACCATCTACGACGACCGGGAAAAACTGGAGAACCCTCCTGGAAGAGCAGCCATTCGTCCGTTACGACCGGGCGTCCTTCGGAGGTCGTCAGGTCGACCGATTCCTTCGGGAACGATCCATCCCTGTCAAAGAGGCGATGGAACTGGACGATCTTCCCGCGATCACCGCGATGGTTGCCTCCGAAACCGGAGTGGCGCTCGTGCCTGTCGCAAACTCCGATGACTTGCCGATAGGCGTTCGGGCCTTGCCGCTCGGAGCAGACCTCTTCCACCGAGAGTTCGGAATGGTGCGTACGAAGACATACCCCGAGAGGCCAGCACTCGATCAACTGGTCCGGTCGATAGAGGAAAGCGTCACGCCTGAACGCGATTCTTCCGCCGATCCCGAAGGCAACTGACCAATAACTGCTTTCGGCTTCGTGACCGAACGTGGGAACGTGACCACCGGGGTTAAAGCTTTGCTTCCCGTCCGTCATGGGTCGCGGGGCCGCGGTCGAGGTGAACGCCCTCACCGGTGCACTGGCGTTTCAGCGTGTCAGCTCAGGACATGTTGCGCCAACGGCAAGCGCCCGTGAACCTTGGAAATGCGTGATCTTTCATGCCCTAAGGGGAACCGGCTCCCCTCAGGCGGCTTGGAACAATCGAGCGAAGGAGCGAAAGCCCGTGATCTCGATCGGATTTCCGGAAGTATCGAGGAAAAACGCCGTCCACTGCTCGCCCGGCTCTCCCTCGAAGCGCGGCGTCGGAGCCAGAACGCAATCCAAGGCCCTGGCCTCAAGGCTCGCGGCGATCGCTTTCCAGTCTTCCAGCCGCAACGCGACGCCGAGGTGCGGCATGGGGACGAGGTGTTGTCCGACGCGACCAGTAGGCTTGGTTTCGCAAGACTCCTCAAGATGAAGCGAGTTCTCGTGACCGAAGTAGTTGAGGTTGACCCAAGTCGGGGCGCTTCTGCCCTCGCTGCGGCCCAACATGCCCCCGTAGAACCCTCCGTGCCTCATCGAGATCGCGGACGTTGTAAGCGAGGTGAAACAAGCTGCGCATGGGACGGATATCCCTTTGCCCGTTTGGACAGTTTCGGAGCGCGCCGGCAAGGGCACACAGATCGATCAGGTGACGGCAATCGGCCTCGGCAAACGAAAGCCTTTCCGTCGTGCGGATCGCGCTTCAGCCCTCCTGGACCTGCAGGACCAAATCGTTGAAGCCGCGCCGCGTGTCCGCGTGACCCGTCGCCAGCCACATCCAAACGGTGCTCGGCGCCGGGATCATCGCTGCTCCAGCACGCTGACGGCACGGTAGGCCTTCGAGGTGTCTCGAAATCGACGAGGCGGCTCCGCCAGAACTGCTTTGACGCTCATTGATCACATCGCCATCGGCTGGCAAGACATGCCATGAGCAGCTCTGATCCCGCGCTCTCGCGCCGCGCTGTCGTCGGCTCCGTCGGCCCCGCCATAGCGGCTGTCGGCACAGCGCGTTGGCACAAAGCGATGCGGCACATCTAAAAAGGAGAAGCTTGGTGCCACGGCCTGCCGCGATCACCTTCGATGTATATGGCACGCTGACCCAGTGGGATCAGGCGCTCGCAGCCGCCATGGGTGACATTCTCAACACGCACGAGCACTCCGAAGCCGACGTTAAGCTCGCAGCCAGCGCCTGCAACGCTGAAGCGCTTCGGCTGGAAGCGATTGGCGCATTCCGCTCGTACCGCGCCATTTTGCTCGATGCGCTGCGTCCGGCACTGGCGACCGCCGGACTTGCACCGACGCCTGCTGATGAGGAGATGCTAATCCACCGGCTTAGCCGCGTGCCCCCTTTCCCCGAGGTTCCGAGCGTTCTCGCCGAGTTAGGGCCCGAGCCCAATTAATCGAATCGCGATTGTGGGTAGGAATTCGGTCTGCGGCTCGTACTAGCGTTGAGAGGTGATCGACACCGCCGCCATTCGAGCCCGCTTTGAAGCCATCGCCCCGTTCCTTGGGGAGCGTGAGCGCCGTCTATGGGCCGCGAGCGAGGCTTACGCGGCTGGCAGGGGCGGCATCCTGGCGGTGTCGGCGGTGACGGGCATCGCGCGCAGCACGATTGGCCGAGGGCTTGCCGAGTTGGGGCATGGCAAGGACCAGATCCCCGGCCGCATCCGCCGCCCGGGCGGCGGGCGCAAGCCGAAGACCGAGACCGAACCCGGCCTGCTCGACGCACTGTCCGAGCTGGTGCAATCGGCCATCCGCGGCGATCCCGAGGCAGCGCTGCTCTGGGTCAGCCGGAGCCAGCGTCATCTGGTCCGCGCCTTGGCCGAGCGCGGCTTCACTGCCGGGCAGAAGCTGGTCGGGCGGCTGCTGAAGCGGCTGGGGTTCAGCCTGCAGGCCAACAGCAAGACACGCGAAGGCGCCAGCCATCCCGACCGCGACGCGCAGTTCGAGCACATCAACACCCAGGTGCAGGCGTTCCAGGCGGCCAAGCAGCCGGCGATCTCGGTCGACACCAAGAAAAAGGAGGTGGTCGGCGATTTCAAGAACGCCGGGCGCGAGTTGCGGCCCCGCGGTCAGCCCGAGCCGGTGCGGGTGCACGACTTCATCCTGCCTGAGCTCGGCAAGGTGGCGCCATACGGCGTCTATGACATCGCCGCCAATGCCGGCTGGATCAATCTCGGGATCACCAGCGACACTGCAACGTTCGCTGTGGAAAGCATCCGGCGCTGGTGGCGGGAACTCGGCCAGGCGCGCTATCCCGAGAGCACGCGGCTGCTGATCACGGCCGACTGCGGCGGCAGCAACGGGGCGCGGGTGCGGCTGTGGAAGACCGAGTTGCAGACGCTCGCCGACCAGACCGGCCTGTCGATCACGGTGGCGCACCTGCCGCCCGGCGCCAGCAAGTGGAACCGCATCGAGCACCGACTGTTCGCATTCATCACCCAGAACTGGCGCGGCAAGCCGCTGCTGACGCATCAAGTCATCGTCCAGCTGATCGCCAGCACGACGACACGGACTGGACTCACCGTCCAATGCAGGCTCGATGAGAACACCTACCAGAAGGGCGCCAAGGTCTCCGACGCGCAGATCG
Source organism: Acetobacteraceae bacterium (assembly GCA_965217935.1). Lineage (GTDB taxonomy): Bacteria > Pseudomonadota > Alphaproteobacteria > Acetobacterales > Acetobacteraceae > JBBROS01. The sequence continues at coordinate 143,151 of OZ244581.1, forward strand.
CCAGCCTCAATATCACCCCAGCCGAGCTTCATGGCGAGTGGAACTACACCATCGCTCCCCGAACCACCCGCACCTGACGCGGTTGTTTCAGCTCAGGCACTTAGCTCGGACCTTTAGGCTCTCGCCCGTCAGCAACAGCGACGATGATTTCCTGAAGGGCACGCTGCAGGGCTTGGGACCGGTTTTCGCCACTACCGTGACTGCCGAACAGGCGCAGGCATACAAACCTAATCCGCGTCTGTTCCGCTTCGCGCTCAAGAAGCTCGGAGTTGAGCCGAGACAGCCCCTTCATGTGGCAATCGGGGTCTTTCCCGACCTTGCCGTCTGTTCCGCGCTCGGCATTTCCGTGGTTTGGGTGAATCGCAGAAACGAGAGCCTATAGGCGGGGCTAGAGCCCGTCGCGGTGATCGAAAATCTTGCCGCTCTACCGGGGATCGTGGCCGCGCTCTGAAGAGCTTGGCTGTTCGAGGCTCCGCAGGAACACGGCTTGAGCGCCGCTTTGGACGCAGTGAAGGCGGCCGGCCGCCGACTGCCGCGCTCGCCCGGCGCCTCGACCTGACCATCCCCCGTTACGGTGGACACCTCGCGTAAGCTCCTGCGGGAGCGGAGGTGCCGATGATGACGAAGAAAACTCGACGAGAGTTCACGGACGAGTTCAAGCGCGAGGCGGTGGTCCTGTTGCGGGACAGCGGGCGGCCGCTGCGCAGGTGGCGGCCGAACTGGGCCTGGAGCCATCGATGCTGCGGCGCTGGCGCAGCCTGGCCAACGGAGCGGGACAGGCAGCGTCCGTGGTCCGGCCTGACGCCGCTGCGGTCCCTGCGACGGTCGAGCAGCTTGAGATCCGGCACCTGCGCCGGGAGCTGGAGCGGGCGCAAATGGAGCGCGACATCCTAAAAAAAGCAGTCGGCATCTTCTCGAGCCCGCCGAGATGAGGTTCCGTTTCATCGAGGAACACCGCGAGGTGTTCCTCGTGCGGGTGATGTGCTCGGTGCTGCGGGTCAGCGCCAGCGGCTACTATGCGTGGCGCGGCCGGCCCGAGAGCGCCCGCGCCCAGGCGAACAAGGCGCTGGTCGAGGACATTCGCCGCGTGCACGCCAGCAGCCGGCGCCGCTACGGCAGCCCGCGCGTGCATGCGTCCCTGCGGGCCGAGGGCAAGCGGGTGGGGTGCAACCGCGTGGCGCGGCTCATGCGCACGCACGGCATCCAGGCGCGCCGTCGGCGGGCGTTCCGCAAGACCACGGACAGCAATCATGCCTTCCCGCCTGCCCCCAACCTGCTGGACCGGCAGTTCGCGTCCGCGGTCGCGCCAAACCAGGTCTGGCTGGCTGACTTGACCTACATCGCCACCGGCGAGGGGTGGCTCTACCTGGCCGCCATCATGGACCTGTTCTCGCGCAAGATCATCGGCTGGGCCATGAACGAGACCATGCCGCAGGAGTTGACCCTGGCGGCGCTGAACATGGCCATCACCAACCGGAAACCCTGCCCGGGGCTGCTGCACCACTCGGACCGCGGCAGCCAATTCGCAGCACACGCCTACCGCCGCGTGCTGGACGAGCATGGGATGCGGTGCTCGATGAGCCGCAAGGGGAACTGCTGGGACAACGCGCTCATGGAGAGCTTTTTCGGCGGCCTCAAGACCGAGCTGGACGGCGACGGCCCGTTCCACACCCGGCAGGCAGCGCGCACGGCCCTGTTCCGGGCCATTGAGGGCTGGCACAACCGCGAGCGCCTCCACTCGGGCATCGGCTACATGACGCCGGTCAACAAGGAACAGCTCGCCGCGGCCGCGTAGGCCATAACCCGTGTCCACCGTAACGGGGGATGGTCACTTCCGCCAACGTGGAAGCTAGATAGGTGTAGACGGCGAACATTCCGCCAAACCCGACCGCGCCGATCGCCAGCGTCAGCCATACCTGGCTCCGCCGGAGCGCCCCGAGTTCACGTAACGGTGAGGCGTCCCGCTCCGGCCGGTCGCGGGCCACGACGGACATCAGGAACGCCACGGTCAGGAGCGCGAGCGCCGCGACGACGCCGAATCCTGAGCGCCAGCCCAGCCGTCGGCCAAGCAGGTTGGCGAGCGGCGCGCCGACAACGGTGGCGACGGTCAGGCCGAGCATTACGCGCCCGATCGCCGCCGTCCTACGCGCGGGGCTGGCCATGCCCGCAGCAACCAGGGCGGCGATGCCGAAGTAGGCGCCGTGCGGCAGGCCTGTCAGGAGTCGCAGCGCAAGCAGACAGCCGAAGGTCGACGCGAGCGCGCTCAAACCATTGCCCAGCGCGAACCAGGCCATCATCGCCACCAAAAGCGTGCGCCGGCCCACCCGGGCGCCTAAGACGGCGAACAGCGGCGCCCCCACCACGACGCCCAGCGCATAGGCGCTGATCACATGGCCGCCGGTCGGCGCGTCCACGCCCATACCGTGGCTGAAATCGGGCAAAAGGCTCATTGTGGCGAACTCGGCCGTCCCGATAGCGAAGCCGCCGAGCGCCAGCGCCGCATGGACGAGGCCAGGCGGGCTGGAGCGCGGCGACATCGGCTCAGTAGGCGACGGAGAAGCGCGCGCGGGAGTGCTTGGGCGCCTCCGCCTCGTCCAGCATCGCAACCGCGTAGTCCTGGATCGAGATCCGGCTCTGACCGTCGGGCCCCGTCATCAAGCGGTCCCCGCCGACGCGGTACTTTCCAGTGCGCTCGCCCGGAGCGAGCATTGCGGCAGGGCTGACAAACACCCAGTCCAGCTCGGGCTCGCCGCGCAACTGATCGAAGAAGGCCGCCGTCTTGAGCGCTCCGTTCTTCCACTCGGCGGGGAAATCGGGTTGGTCGAGAAGGCGCCGGCCGGGCTCCACCTCTAACGTGCCGGCGCCACCCACGACCTGGAGGCGTTGGACGCCCGATCGCTTGACTCCATCGATGATAGACTGCGTTCCGCCATCGCTTTGGTTCTTGCCGGGGTTGTAAGCGCTGATCACGACGTCATGCCCGGCGACCAGCGGAGCGAGCACCGCAGGCTGTGTCGCATCGCCCTTCGCCGCCTTGAGCCTGGGGTGGGCGGGCAGTTTCCCGGGATCAGCGACGACCGCCGTGACCTCGTGTCCCCGGTCAAGCGCCTCGGACAGGATCCCGCTCCCGACGAAACCTGTTGCTCCGATAATCGCGATCTTCATATGACCAATCCCTTGCTCGACTTGATAGACCGGTCTATCTATCCGGCTTAGCGGGAAGGTCAAGCGAAGTACGAGCATGGAGGGGTTGAAGCCCAGTCAGCGCGGCCAAGGCGGTCGGGAGCGCCTGCTTGCGACGGCGCGCGACCTGTTCACGCGCCATGGTGCAGCGAACGTGGGCATCAACGACGTGACGGCATGCGCCGGCGTCGCCCGCATGACGCTCTATAATAATTTCCCGTCCAAGGAGGCTTTGACCTTGGCTGTCTACAAGGAGATGGTTGAGGAAACTTTAGACACTATTAGGACATTAGACACTGTCGGAATGCTCGAAGAGGAGCGCGTGCTCGCGATCTTTGACCATTTTGACAGAGCCGCGCGAAACTCGGACCACCGAGGGTGCCCGTTCGTTCACGCGAGTCTTCAGACGATGGAGCCGAACGGTCCAATTTACGCTCTTGTCCAATCGTACAAGCGCGCTTTGCGGGAACACATCCTTACCCTGCTGGAAGAGACTCGCTCAAATCGCGGCGAGATCGCGGACGCGATCCTCATCTTGCTCGATGGCGCGGTCATCGAGGCTTACGTCAAAAGCGTCGCCAATTCCAGCCGATCGGCCAAATATGCTGCCGAAATTCTTTTGAAATCAATCCCGGCGTCTCCAGACCAACAAGTCATGGCAGAATCAAGAGCGAGCCAATAGCGGCTCTCCTATGAACCTGCGTTCAATACTTCTCGATCCTGGAACCATGATTAGGCCCCGCTTCTTCCTTGTCGGCCCGGACGGCGGCTAGATTCACGGCCAGGTCCTCTCGGCCGACGGCGCCTTCGCCTGAGAGATCGAGCGGACTCTTCCGCAAAGCTTGAAAGGATTTCGACATGGCTCTCTCTTCCGCCCAAAAACCCCGCGTCGCGGTCGTCACCGGCGCATCGCACGGCATCGGCGCGTCCGTAGCGGAGCGTCTCGCGGCGGACGGCCTGGCGGTCGTGGTCAACTACTCCCGCGGCGCGGACGCCGCTCAGGCGCTCGTCGACAAGATCAGGCAGGCTGGAGGCACGGCGAGTGCGGTCCAGGCGGACGTCGCCGATCCGGCCGCGGTGAAGGCGATGTTCGACGCCGCCGAGCACGATCATGGCGGCATAGACGTTCTGGTGAACAACGCCGGCGTCATGAAGCTCGCCCCGATCGCGAAGGCCGACGACGAGTTGTTCGACCAGCACGTCGCGGTCAACCTGAAGGGCGTGTTCAACTGCCTGCGCGAGGCTGGCCAGCGCATGCGGGACGGCGGACGGGTGGTCAGCCTCTCCTCCAGCGTGGTTGGGCTCTAACAGCCGACCTACGGAGTCTATGCCGCGACCAAGGCCGGCGTGGAGGCGATGACGCACATCTTCGCCAAAGAGATGCTGGGCCGAAACATAACCGTCAACGTGATCGCGCCGGGGCCGGTCGACACGCCGCTGTTCACCGAAGGCAAGACCCCCGAGCAGATCGCCGGCATCGCCAAGATGGCGCCGACGGAGCGGATCGGAGAGCCCGTCGACATCGCCAACGCGGTCTCCTTCCTGGTCGGCGCCGACGGGGCCTGGGTCGACGGACAGATCCTGCGCGTCAACGGCGGGATCATCTGACGCGCCGTCCCGCTCTTCAAGGAGACTGAAATGCCCAAGACCATCCTGATCACCGGCGCCTCGAGCGGGTTCGGCGAGTTGACCGCCTACCAGCTCGCCGACGCGGGCCACACGGTCTACGCCTCCATGCGGGGTGTCGCGACGCACAACGCCGACAAGGCGCAGTCGGCAAAGCGCATTTCCGCCGAGAAGGGCGTCGACATCCACCCGATCGAGCTCGACGTGCAGGACCAGGGCTCGGTCGACGCCGCGGTGGCGCAGGTGATCGGCGAGCAGGGACGCATCGACGTCCTGATCCACAACGCCGGCCATATGTCGTTCGGCCCCGCCGAGGCGTTCACGCCCGAGCAGCTCGCCCGCGAGTAAGACGTCAACGTGCTTGGCGCGCACCGGCTGAACCGCGCGGCGCTGCCGCACATGCGCACGGGCGGCGGCGAGCCGCTGATGATCTGGATCGGCTCGACGAGCACGCGGGGCGGCAGCCCGCCCTATCTCGGACCCTATTTCGCGGCGAAGGCGGCGATGGACTCGCTGGCCGTCACCTACGCAGGCGAACTGGCGCGTTGGGGCGTCGAGACGGTCATCCTCTCGCCCGGCGTCTACACCACGGGCACCAACCACTTCGCCCATGCCGACACGCCGGACGACACGGCGCGAGAGGTCGAGTATGCCGGCGGTCCGACCCGGGATTTGGGCGAGCAGGCCAAAAAAGGCGACGAGGCCGTCCAGGTCGACGGCATGGACCCCGCCGACATCGGCCGCGCGGTCGTGAAGCTTGTGGCCACGCCCTACGGCAAGCGCCCGCTCCGGGTGACGGTGGATCCTACCGACGGCGGCGCCGAGGAGATCAACAAGATCGGCGACCGCGTCCGCGCCGCCTACCTCGAGCGCGCCAGCATGGGAGACGTCCTGCACCCCGCACGGGCGGCGGCCGCACCATGAGGGCGGTCGTCATCCATGCGGCCGGCGGTCCGAAGGCGCTCCGCCTGGAGGAGCGCCCGGTCCCGGCGCCGATGTCGGGCGAGGTGCTGATCCGCGTACGGGCCTTCGGCCTGAACCGCTCGGAGATGTTCACCCGCCAGGGCCACTCGCCTAGGCTCTGTGACTGAACTGCTTGGCGGCCTGGGCTTGATCCGGTCTGTGACCGTGCCCCCCTGGCAGGTGTCGAGGCTTTCAGAGAGACACGGTCATGACCAGGACTGGCCTGGACGACGCCCAATGGACGTCGCTGATGCTTGTGATGCAGCAAATCCCACGGGCATGGAAGCGCGACGAGGCGGCGCTGCGCCGCTTCGTTGAGGCCGCGCTCTGGGTGTGCCGGACGGGCGCGCCGTGGCGTGACCTGCCGGATGCGCTGGGCTGTTGGGCCAGCATCTACCACCGCTGGCGGCGCTGGTGCGTGCGTGGCTGGTGGAAGCTGGTGTTCGAGGCCTTGCGCCCGAGCCTGCCCGCGGACGGGCTGTTGCTCCTGGACAGCACCACCTGCAAGGCGCACCGCGCCGCGAGCGGCGCCGCACGCAGCACGGCCGCCGCCGAGGCGCTCGGCCGCAGCCGTGGCGGGCTGTGCTCCAAACTCCATGCCTGTGTTGACGGCGCGGGCCGGGTCTTGCGGCTGATCGCCAGTCCCGGCCAACACTCGGACCTGCGCTATGCGACCGCGCTCGCGTCCGGCATCCCGGCCTGCAACGCGGCCCTTGACCAAGGCTACATCTCGGCGCCACTGCGTGCCGCCTATGCGGCAAACGGATGCACGGTCCATACCCCGCCCAGAAAGGGCATGATCGACCCGCCTGCCTGGGAACCCGCCCTGTATGCCAGGCGCCACCATGTCGAGAACCTGTTCGCCCGCATGAAGGATCAGGGGCGCATCGCACTCCGATGCGACAAAACACGCCAAAGCTGGATGGGCTTCGCTCATCTCGCCGCCACCATGATCAGCTTGCGCCTCGCCCAGTTCAGTCACAGAGCCTAGATTACCTACGGGAAGAGCCAGTTGTTGGAGGGGGCAGCCCCTGTCAGCTTCGCTGACAGGGGAGGCCGCGTTCTGCGTCGAGGCGCTTGAGGAAGCGCTCGCCCGCCACGGCAAGCCGGAGGTGTTCAACACGGATCAAGGATCGCAGTTCACCGGCCAGGGTTTCACGGGCGTGCTGCTCAAGGCGGGGGTGGCCATCAGCATGGACGGGAAAGGGGCTTGGGGGGACAACGTGTTCGTTGAGCGGCTTTGGCGGTTGGTCAAGCAGAAAGAGATTTATTTCCGAGCCTACCACACAGTCGGCGAAGCCCGTTGGTTTTGCTACTGAATTTTGGCCCAGCAGCGGAGTGCGCCCCTGCGGGTGGACAGAATTAAGCGGGAGCTTTGACCGTCTGCTGGGCGTGGTGATCCTTGAACTGCGCCGGGCTGAGATAGCAAAGCGCGGAATGAAGACGTTTGCTGTTGTAGACCTCGTCGATGCACCGCGGAAGGTCGGCGGTCACATCCTCGAACGTCTCGTAGGCCGCCAAGTAGACGGCGTCGACCTTCAGCGTCTTCATGAAGCTTTCGGCCTTAGCATTGTCGTATGGGTTGCTGCGGCGACTCATCGAGCCGATTAGGCCATGCGTGGCCAGCAGCTCGCGATAGACCTCAAACGCGTATTGCGAGCCGCGATCGGAATGGTGAATGCAACCTCGGAGCGGGACTCGGGTCCGGACCGCTGCCTTCAGCGCGGCGACGGCGATGCGGGCGTCCATCGATCGGCTGATTGCGTAGCCGACCAACATCGCGCAGCGGTCCCACGGCGTGATGTCAGCGAAGCTGACAGGGCGCGACCAGGCATCGAGGATCGCCGCCAGGTAGACGAAGCTGCCGGGAATGGCGACATAGGTCAGGTCTGCCCCCCAGAGCTGGTTCTCGCGCTCGGGGACGAGGCTTTTGGTGAGGTCAGGATAGATTGGCCCGGCATGGTTGCTGTCCGTGGTGACCAGGTGGCGCTTCGGCTGTAGGTCGTGCTCGCGCATGAGGCGGCGGAGCTTCTTGCCGTTTACAACGATGCCTTGATGGCGCAGTGCGGCCCCGACCCGCCGATAGCCGTAGCATTCGAACTCGTCGCAGATCGCGCCGACGCGGGTAACGAGTTCGTCCTCGCCGAGCGGCACGGCCGATTTGTCGTAGAAGGTGGATCGCGCGAGGCCCATCAGCCCGCACCCTCTTTGGATGGCGATGGTGCCGGGCCGGTGACGACGGAGGTGGTCGCGTTTCGCGGCCGGGGTGCATGCTTCAAAGCCCCTTTTAGCAGCTCGATCTCAAGTGCCTGGCGACCAACCATCCGCTCGAGGGCTGCGATCTTGGCCTCGTATTCCTGGATCAGGTCGGCGGCCTGCACGTCCTCATCCAGGGCGCCGGCCTCGAACTTGCTGACCCAGATCCGGATCAGCTGACGCGAGATGTCGTGGCGTTTGGACAACGAGTGTAGGGCTTCGCCCGCGATGAACTCCTCGGCCACCTGCCGCTTGAACGCCACGCTGTGTGAACGATGTCGTGTCATGACTTCCATCTTCCGGAAGCCCAGCCAGGGGGGTCAAACCATTTCGCCCAACCTGCCCACCCGCAGGGGCGCACTCCAAGTGGCGGATGAATTCTGGCCCATCTTCCGACCCGCAACCTAGGCTCTGTGACTGAACTGGGCGAGGCGCAAGTTGATCATGGTGGCGGCGAGATGAACGAAGCCCATCCAGCTTTGGCGTGTTTTGTCGCGTCGGAGTGCGATGCGCCCCTGATCCTTCATGCGGGCGAACAGGTTCTCGACATGGTGGCGGCTGGCATACAGGGCGGGTTCCCAGGCAGGCGGGTCGATCATGCCCTTTCTGGGCGGGGTATGGACCGTGCATCCGTTTGCCGCATAGGCGGCACGCAGTGGCGCCGAGATGTAGCCTTGGTCAAGGGCCGCGTTGCAGGCCGGGATGCCGGACGCGAGCGCGGTCGCATAGCGCAGGTCCGAGTGTTGGCCGGGACTGGCGATCAGCCGCAAGACCCGGCCCGCGCCGTCAACACAGGCATGGAGTTTGGAGCACAGCCCGCCACGGCTGCGGCCGAGCGCCTCGGCGGCGGCCGTGCTGCGTGCGGCGCCGCTCGCGGCGCGGTGCGCCTTGCAGGTGGTGCTGTCCAGGAGCAACAGCCCGTCCGCGGGCAGGCTCGGGCGCAAGGCCTCGAACACCAGCTTCCACCAGCCACGCACGCACCAGCGCCGCCAGCGGTGGTAGATGCTGGCCCAACAGCCCAGCGCATCCGGCAGGTCACGCCACGGCGCGCCCGTCCGGCACACCCAGAGCGCGGCCTCAACGAAGCGGCGCAGCGCCGCCTCGTCGCGCTTCCATGCCCGTGGGATTTGCTGCATCACAAGCATCAGCGACGTCCATTGGGCGTCGTCCAGGCCAGTCCTGGTCATGACCGTGTCTCTCTGAAAGCCTCGACACCTGCCAGGGGGGCACGGTCACAGACCGGATCAAGCCCAGGCCGCCAAGCAGTTCAGTCACAGAGCCTAGAGTTTCCTGGTTTTGCCAGGAGCTCGGAGTGGATTGGAACGCGAAGGTGGATTTGTTTGAGCAGCTCCGTCGGGAGCATGAGTTTGGCGTGGGCATGATTGCCGGCGTTGCGGCCAAGTTCGGGGTGCATCGTCGCCTGGCGCGGCAGGCTTTGGCGGGGGCGTTGCCGCCGGGGCGCCAGTATCCGGAGCGGGCCAAGCCGAAGCTGGATGCGGTGGTGGCGTTCATCGACAGGGTGCTGGACGAGGACCGGCGGGCGCCGCGCAAGCAGCGTCACACGGCGCGGCGCATTCACCGTCGGATTTTGAAGGCGTTCGCCGGGGTGTCGGTGGCTGAGTCGACGGTGCGCAATCACGTGCGCGAGCGCAAGCGGCAGCTTGGATTGGCGCAGCGGGAGACGTTCGTGCCGCAGAGCGACCCGTGGGGGCAGGAGGGACAGGCGGACTGGCATGAGGCCAGGGCGGACTTGGCGGGCGAGCGGACCAAGCTGCAGGTGTTCGCGATGCGCGCGATGGCGAGCGGGGCGGCGTTCCTGGAGGCGCACGAGCAGGCGTTCGCCTATTTTGGCGGCGTGTTCCGCGTGCTGCGGTATGACAATCTGGCGAGTTCGGTGCGCAAGATTTTGCGCGGATATCGGCGCGAGGAGACGGCGCGCTTCGTGGCGTTCCGCTCGCATTGGCGGTTCGCGGCCGAGTTCTGCACGCCGGGCGAGGGTCATGAGAAGGGCGGGGTTGAGGGCGAGGGCGGGTATTTGCGCCGCAACCATTGGGTTCCGGTGCCTGCTGCGGGCGATCTCGACGCACTGAACGCGTTTTTGCTGGCGGGGCGCCGGCAGGACGAGGCGCGGGTGCTCGACGGGCGCGCGGCCTCAGTCGGGGCGGCATGGGGGTCGAACGATCTTACCTGCTGCCGCGCGTGGCGGAGGGGTTCGATCTGGCCGAGGTCGTGTTCCCGCTGGTGGACAAGCGCGGGTGCGTGACGGTGAAGACCAACCTGTATTCGGGGCCTCTCAGCGCAGGCATTCGGGTGGAAGCGCGGGTGTATGCGCAGCAGGTCGAGGTCTGGCACGCGGGCCGCCTGGTCGCGCGTCACGAGCGCTGCTACAGCCGGCGCCAGCAGGTGCCGGATCTGGAGCATTGCCTTGACGTGCTGGAGCGCAAGCCCGGCGCGTTTGCCGGCTCCAAGCCGCTGGAGCAGTGGCGGGCCGCGGGCCGCGGGCCCACCTGTTACGATGAGCTGTGGGCGCGGCTGCGGGCCCGGCATGGCCAGCAGAACGGCACGCGGGCGATGGTGGCGGTGGTGATGCTCGGACGCGAGTTCGGCCATGAGCGTCTGCAGGGCGCGGTGGTGCAGGCCGTCTTGCTGGGCGCGAGTGACGCCGCCGCAGTGCGCTGCCTGTCGACCGAGGCGGGACTGCACAAAGCGTCGCCCGGCCTGGTCGATGTCGGCCTAATCGATGTCGGTCTAGTCGATGTCGGCCTGCTCGCCCGCTACGACCGGCCGATGCCGACGACGACGCGCTGCTGTCCGCCCCGTGCGCGGGGACGGCGTGATGAGCGCGTTGCAGTGCGAGGCGATCCGCCAGCATTGCCGCGCGCTGCGGATGCCGACAATCGGCGGCCAGTTCGCGCGCCTGGCCGAGGAGGCGATCCGGGAGAAGCAGTCCCGTGCCGGCTCTCTCGAGGCGCTGCTGGCGGCCGAGATGGAGGAGCGCGAGAGCCGGGCGATCGCGCGCTTGCTGCACGGTGCGGGGCACTGCGCCGCACAAGCTGCCGCGGATGAAGACGCTGGAGGCGTTCGAGTTCGACCGCTCCGGCGTCTCGGCCGCCCAGCTGCGCACGCTGGCCGAGGGCGGCTACGTGGCGCGGGCCGAGCCGGTCTTGCTGGTTGGCGAGGCGGGCGCCGGAAAAACGCATCTGGCCACCGGACTGTGCGTGGCGGCGTGCCGGCAGCGGCGCCGGGTGCGGTTCGCCACGGCGGCGGCGCTGATCAACGAGCTGGCCGAGGCGGCGCCGGCCTGCCAGCTCAGCCGGGCGCTGGGCCGGTGGGAACGGCTCGACCTGATCTGCATCGACGAGCTCGGTTACGTGCCGCTCGCCGAAACGGCTTGCGGGCTGATGTTCCAGGTGATCGCCGACCGGGCGGAGAAGGCGGCAGTGATCGTGACGACCAATTTGCCGTTTTCGGAATGGTCGCAGGTGATCCCGAACCCGCGGCTGTGCAAGGCGCTGATCGACCGGCTCACGGACTGGGCGCACATCATTACGACGGGCGGCCGATTCATATCGGTTCCGCCGCACCACGGCCCAGCGCAAAGCGGCCAAGGCATGAAAAGGGGGACTGTTCAGCAACGCGGACCGGCTGGCCCCGGCTGAGGCCGGGGCCAGCCGGTCATACGATGGGAGGTGGGCCAGAGTTCATCAGCACAAGTGGGCCAATATTCGTTGTCACAGCCAACGGGGCCTCGATCGACCGGTATCTGGCCTTCTACGATGGTCGGAGGCCGCATTCGAGCCCAGACCGGAAGACGCCGGACCAGGCCTGCTTCGACGGGCTGCCGCAGATCGCGGCGGCCTGAATTCGGCAAAACTCCACTCACGTACGCGCAGGCTGCCGTTCAGACAAACAGAGCCGCTTCACTCAATCCTTCGCCGCCGTCTGAAGCGTCGGCCTTCAACAGGATGCGCGCCTTCATGAGCCGCTGGGCAGAATGTTTGCCGCTTCGCGTCATGCCGTCGAGCCGCTCGCGCTCGTCGGCGCCGAGCGTCACCACGCATGTCTTTACGGCAATCCCTTTGGCGGCCAAGAACCGACCCCGGCGGTATGGTGCCCAGCCATCGATCCAAGGAAACGACTTATTGTCAATGATGTGGGCCACTAGCAATGTCTTGAGTGGGCCGCTGACTGCCGATCTCCCTAACGCGGCCCCGCTCCGCAGGCCGAAGCCGCCGTATGCCCTTCGCACGGATTCATGTTGCCCTCCGCCTCCCTCCATGCTGCAAGCCGTCCCATGTCCCGCACCGAAAACCTCATTCCCGCCCATGACCGCGTGCTGATCCTCGACTTCGGCGGCCAGTTTACGCAGCTTATCGCCCGGCGCGTCCGCGAATTCGGCATCTACTGCGAGATCATGCCCGCCGACGCGGAACCGGAGCGGATGCGCGGCTTCGAACCGCGGGCCTTCATCCTCTCCGGCGGCCCGGCAAGCGTCAGCCACCAGGACGCGCCGCAAATTCCCGAACTGGTCTTCCAATCCGGCCTGCCCGTGCTGGGCATCTGCTACGGTCAGCAGGCCCTATGCGCGCAGCTGGGCGGCGAGGTCAGCCTCAGCGACCACCAGGAGTTCGGGCACGCGACCATCGACGTGACCGACGACTGCGCGCTGTTTCGCGGGGCGTGGGAGCCGGGGGGGCGCGAGCAGGTTTGGATGAGTCATGGCGACCACGTGACGCGGCTTCCCCAGGGCTTCCGCTCCGTGGCGCGCAGCCCCGGCGCGCCGTTCGCCGTGATTGCCGACGATGAGCGCCGCTACTACGGCGTGCAGTTCCACCCCGAGGTGGTCCACACCCCGCACGGGCGGCAGTTGCTGCAAAATTTCATTCATCAGGTGGCGGGGCTGGAGGGGGATTGGAGCATGACCGGGTTCCGCGAGGCGCAGCCCGAGCGAATCCGGGCGCAGGTGGGGCAGGGCAGGGTGATCTGCGGCCTTTCCGGCGGGGTGGACAGCGCGGTGGCCGCAGCCCTGATTCATGAGGCGGTCGGCGACCAGCTCACGTGCATTTTCGTCGACAGCGGCCTGTTGCGGCAGAACGAGGCCGGGCAGGTGGTGGAGACCTTCCGGGACCGTTTCAACATTGATTTGGTGCACCGGGATGCGGGCGCGCTCTTCCTGCGGGCGCTCGCGGGCGTTACCGATCCCGAGGCCAAGCGCAAGGCGATCGGGCGGGTGTTCATTGACGTATTCGACGAGGAGGCGAGCAAGCTCGGCGGGGCCGACTTTCTGGCGCAGGGAACGCTCTACCCGGACGTGATCGAGAGCATCAGCGCGCACGGGGGGCCGAGCGTCACGATCAAGAGCCACCATAACGTGGGTGGGCTGCCTGAGCGGATGCGGATGAAGCTGGTGGAGCCGCTGCGCGAACTGTTCAAGGACGAGGTCCGGGCTCTGGGGCGGGAGCTTGGGTTGCCCGAGCGCATGGTCGGGCGGCATCCGTTCCCCGGCCCGGGCTTGGCAATCCGCATACCTGGCGAGGTGACCGAGGAGCGGCTGTCCATCCTGCGCCGGGCCGACGCCATTTTCCTAGAGGAGATCCGGAGTGCCAATCTCTATGACGTGATCTGGCAGGCTTTCGCGGTGCTGCTGCCGGTCAGGACCGTGGGCGTGATGGGCGATGGGCGGACCTACGACAACGCGTGCGCGCTGCGTGCGGTGACGAGCGTCGACGGGATGACGGCGGAGGTTTACCCGTTCGAGATGGCGTTTTTGACGCGCACGGCGACACGCATCGTCAACGAGGTGCGTGGGATTAATCGGGTGACGTATGACATCACAAGTAAGCCGCCGGGGACAATCGAGTGGGAATAATTATTGGTCGTTCGGCAGCTATCGCGAGCAGTCGGTTTATCCCACATATCTTGTGCGTCTTCAAAGACTTAGACTTCGCCATCTATCGCCAGCAATCGTGGGTAAGCGGCCGCACATGACGGTAGCATTGACGGTAGGCTGTTGTGGCTCATCGGCCGAAAATGGCCACATCGTCACCACATATTGTCAACCAGATTTCCAATACGTCCATAAGCGGTTGGCGTCACTGAGAAAAACGGAACGCTTGACGGTATAATTGTTGACGGTAAAGTCGAGCGACGAAGCCCTCGTTTTTACCGTCAGGAGCCTCGATCCATGCTCACCGATCTCGCGCTCAAGCGACTGAAACCGCAGGAAAAAACATACAAAGTCGCGGATCGTGACGGTATGTACGCGGCGGTCTCGCCGGCAGGCCAGATAGCCTTTCGGTACGACTACCGGCTGCACGGACGGCGGGAGACGCTGACCTTCGGCAAATATGGCCCCGACGGGCTGTCCCTCGCCGAGGCGCGGGAGCGCTGCATGATAGCCCGCAAGCTCGTCGCGGAGGGGAAATCGCCTGCGCTTGAAAAGCAGCGGGAGAAGCGGCGCGTCTCGGGGGAGCACAGCTTCGGCGAGGTTGGCGCTCGCTACTTCAAGGAAGCACGCATGGCCGACAGCACCCGGTCCATGCGCAAGGCGATCTTCGACCGTGATATCGAGCCAGCTTGGAAGAACCGCCGGCTCTCAGAAATCTCGCCCGACGACCTTCGCGAGCTCTGCGGCAAGGTGAAGGAGCGAGGGGCGCCGGCGACGGCGATCCATGTGCGCGACATCGTCAAACAGATCTTCGGCTTTGCGATCCTGCACGGCGAGAAGGTGCCCAACCCGGCCGACGAGGTCGGTCCAGCATCGATCGCGACGTTCGAGCCGAAGGACCGGGCGCTCTCGCCGGCGGAGATTCGCGTCCTGCTGACGCAGATCGAGAAAGTCGCCACGCTGCCGACCATCCGCCTGGGATTGAAGTTGTTCCTGCTGACGATGGTCCGCAAGAGCGAGCTTCAAGATGCCACCTGGGACGAGATCGACTTCGAGCGAGCGGTCTGGACGATCCCGAAGGAGCGGATGAAGCGCTCGAAAGCCCACAACGTCTACCTGTCCCAACAGGTGCTGGACATCATGATCGCGCTCAAAACCTGTGCCGGCAATTCGCGTTACCTGCTGCCGTCCCGCTACGATGCGGACGCGCCCATGTCCCGCGCGACCTTCAACCGCGTCACCTACTCCGTTGTCGATACGGCGAAGAAGAACGGGCAGGCGTTGGCGCCCTTCACGGTCCATGATCTGCGACGGACGGGTTCGACGCTGCTCAACGAGCTCGGATTCAATCGCGATTGGATCGAGAAGGCGCTCGCGCATGAAGATGCTCGATCGTCCCGGGGCGTCTACAACAAGGCGGAATATGAGCTGCAGCGACGGCACATGCTGCAGGAGTGGGCCAACATCGTTGACTCTTGGGTTGAGGGGCGGAAATACACGCCCACGCTCTATCCACCCTCGATGGAGCTGCTCATTCCCGAGCCGTCCGCGTAGGTCTGAACCGGCGAAGTGCCACGTCCGGGCCGCAGGCTGGAGCTTCCGAAGTCCTGCGACGTTCGGCGAGCCAAGTCTCCACCTCGTCCAAGTCCCACGCAGCGCAGCGAGGTGTGAGGTAGAACCTCCGTGGAAACTCACCGCGCTGTTCCATGTCGTAGATCGTCGTGTCGGCAAGCGGGACAATCCGGCGTAGCTCAGGGTGCCGTACGGTGCGCTTCATATAGGTTGCTGTCGGCCGCAGCTGCGCGGACACCGCCTCTACGGATTGAACCTGGAACTCGCTCATATCGGCCTCCGTCGTGGACTTTCGCCATTGAACGCCAGTCGGCCTGTGCGGGGAAGGCGAATGCAATCGTAGAAGGCCTGCGCGAAACTCTGGCGTACAAAAAGGCGGGCAGCTTCAGGACTGTCACCTCTGCCAAAGAGCGACTCGTCTGGTGGGTGGTGCCCCTGCTCTTCGCGGCGCAATCCAAGCTGAGGGATGAGTGCGGCTGGGGACGCTGTCGCACGTTCGGCACCCCCGGGTCGGGAGCATCGCGGATTTCCAAGCGCTCCGCAGCCGGATTAGGCTGCCGGTTCAGGGGTGCGGCGACGTCGTGAACCTCGCTCGCGGGGAAGAGCGTGTTGACGACGACAATCGTTCGAATCCCGCCCGGGCCGCCGGGTGCGCTACGCTTTCTCACGCTACGCAGGGGTGCCCAGCGCTTTCCCCCCGCCGCCGAGAGAACGCCTCCCGGAGGCGGGCCGTGCGGGACGAAGATGGGCACTACGCCTACGCCATAGCACTCTGATGGAACCTTCCGGACCGAATGCCAAGTTCGCAACCTCCGGGCGCGCCCGCGACCGTTCGAACGCCCGACCCCCAGACCGTTATCATGACGGCTGAACTGACCGCGAGAAGAAGCTCAGGCACGCGGTGCGGTCAATGCAGGCTTCAACTCAGCCTCGGCCCATTGCCGGAACGTGGTCGGCCCGGTGTTGGCGGGGGAGCGCGTCGCCACGTTGTCCATGCCGTCGTTCTTCGCCCGCATCATGTCGACGAAGCCCTGGGCGAAATCATCGCTCATGCCGCGCTGCATCAGCTGCGCCTTGAAGCCGTCGAGCGGGACTTGGCTGTAACGCAGCTCGCGCCCGAGAACTTTGGAAACGATGGCGGCGATGTCATTGAACGACAGGTCCTCCGGCCCGAGCACCGGCACGTCCTCCTGGCCTGTCCAGGAGCGATCCTGCAGCAGCCGCGCCGCGGCCGTGCCCATGTCGCGCGTGGCGGTGTGGGGCACCTTCTTGTCCGGATCGAGCGGGCCGAACAATTGGCCCTGCTTTATCGTCTCCACCTGCTGGAGCGCGTTCTCCATGAAGCCCGGCATGGCGAGCCCGCGGACGGCGGCGTCGGTGTCTTTCAAGAGGTCGACCATGCGGATCGACGCGGTGACTAGCCCGGCCCGATCCTGCCACTCCGTACCGCGACCGAGCGCTGTGACCACGACGACCCGGGGCACGCCGTAGCGGCGCATCGCGTCCGCCGCGGGTCGGGTGAAGTTAATATACGTGTCGTCGAGCGTCTCGGACGGGTTGGGCGGCGCGACCCAGAACACGCCTTCCGCGCCGTCGAAGGCGCGATCGACCACCGCGGCGTCCCCGTGGGACCCCTCGACGGTCTCGATCCGATCGCGGACCGCCTGCGGCAGCTTGCCCGCATCGCGCACGATGACGCGGACCGCCTCGTCGGCGTCGAGCAGGTGCTGGACGACGTGGTGGCCGATATTGCCGGTCGGCGTCGTGACGACGATTATGTGAATTCTCCGGTGTACGTCGTACTAGCTCGGCTACGCGCGTCAGCCGGGCGCGCGGTCAATGGGCCGCCGGTCGCAGCCGGTCGTAATTTCGCCGGAACAGAGCCACGGAGGCGTCGGCGCCTAGCCGGTTGATGCTGGCCATCACCCAGCCTCTCGCCCAGGGGAAGGGCTTGCCCAGCCCTTCGGCGACAAGCTCCGCTCCAAGCTCGGGCGGGGTGGCCAGATGGATCGAGCCGTCGAGATGGATGTGGCCGAGTTCATCCGGCCCTACATAGAAGTCGATCCCGTCGACACGGCTCTGGTCATTGAGGCGCCAGTGGGTGGTGGCCTCGACGCCTGGCCACGCGGCGATGGCGTCGGTCACGACCTGAAGCGGCCCGCCAAGTTCGGGCGGCGGCGAAAGCGGGCCCTTGGCCTCGCGGGGTAGGATGGAGAGGGCTTGATCGATCATTCCAACTTCCTTGCTAAAGCAGGCCGCGGGCGTGCGGGCCGAGTTGTCGACATATAGATGGATCACCACTGGTAGCGGCCCGTCTCGCCGGCGTAACCGTCGTTGAAGAAACCGCCCGTCGGCCCCGTCGGGTCCAGCGTCGCGAGCTTTACTGCGATGGCGGCGGCCTGCTCGACAGTCCGCGTGCCGCTGTGGCCGTTAAGGTCGGTGGCGGTGTAGCCGGGATCGGCGGCGTTGACCTTGATCCCGTCGGCGAGCAGCGCCTTGGCCAGCTTGACGGTCAGCATGTTGAGTGCGGCCTTGGACGCGCTATAGCCGGCGGCGTCGACACTCCAGATCAGGCTCGCCATGTCGGCGGTGTCGGAGATCGAGCCGAGGCCGCTGCTCATCATCACGATGCGCGGTGCAGTCGATTTGCGCAGGAGCGGCAGCAGCGCCTGGGTGACCCGAAGCGGTCCCAGCGTGTTGACCTCCAGCATCGCCCGCACGTCGTTGATCGCTTCTTCGGTCACCGCCGGTGGCGGCCCGCCGATACTGATGCCGGCGTTGTTGACGAGCACGTCCAGCACCCTGGACTCTTCTTCCAGGCGTGCGGCGGCCTGCGCTACGCTGTCGCCATCCGTGACGTCAAGCGTGATCGCTCGGGCGTCCACACCGGCGTTGCGCAATTGTGTCGCGGCGGCTTCGCCCCGATCGCGATCGCGGCAGCCGAGCCAGACGGCGAACTCCCGCTCTCCCAGCCGGCGCGCGATCTGCAGGCCGATCCCCTTGTTGGCGCCGGTCACGAGCGCGACGGTCTTATCAGGCATGGTCACCTCCAGGACCTCCATGTCGGGATGAGGTGCGGCATCCGCATTCCCGATCCCGCCAGAGACTTGCCCGATCCCACCAGCCACACCACGTCGGACCCGGTCGGGGAGGCGACGCGTTATGGTGCTAGACGGCATGTTGGCGGAACTGGCGGCGCTCGCCGCTCAACACATCGACTCGCCCCCGGCGCGGCTCGCCGTTCCGGGCCTGACGATTCGCTGCAGCACCAGACCGACCCCGCCCGTGCCGGCGTTGTTCGAGCCCGTCTTTTACGTCGTGCTGCAGGGCGCGAAGCGCCTGACCTTTGCAGGTCGGACAGACGAATTCTCGACCGGAACCTGCGCCGTCGCGACGGTCGGATTGCCGTTCGTCAGCCAAGTGATCGAAGCATCTCCTACCCGGCCCTATGTCGGCGCGGAACTTCGGCTCGATCCCAGCGTGATGGCCGACCTGCTGCTGAGCCTGCCGGATACCGCCACGCGTGACGCGCCGAGTTTCGCCGCGGGTCCGGCGGACGCGACGCTACTGGAGCCGCTCGGCCGTCTGCTGCGCCTGCTGGAGACGCCGGCGGACGCTCCCGTGCTCGCCGGACCTTTCACCCATGAACTCTGCTATCGCCTGCTTCAGGGCCCGCTCGGCGACACGCTTCGCCAGGTCGGACGGCGCGGCTCGCGCTTCGCCCAGGTTCGGGCGGCGGCCGACTGGATCGGCGGCAACGCGGACAAGCCGCTCAGCGTCGGGCGTCTCGCCGCCGACGTCGGCATGAGTCCGACGTCGCTCCATCGTCACTTCAAGGCCGTGACCGGCTACAGCCCGCTTGCCTACCAGCGTTACTTGCGGCTGCTCGAAGCGCGCCGGCTCCTCCTCTCCGGCGCCGCACCCGTCACCACGACCGCTTTCACCGTCGGCTACGCAAGCGCGTCCCAGTTCAGCCGTGAGTACAAGCGCATGTTTGGGGAACCACCGGTGCGGGACATCAGGATTCGAGACCGCGCTGCTCAAGCCGTTGAGTTCTCGACCGCGCGGGCTCAGCACCCCCTGGCTTGATCCGCGCTCGGCCAGCCAACCATCGCCGCCTCGACAATCCGGAAGAGCTTGCCCAAGCGAAGCCCCTCAGCTCGGCTTCAGCACGGCCAGCACCGCAATCACGAGGATGACCGCGATCGCCAGCGGGGCGGCGAACCTCGACGGCGCTGGGGCGACGCCGTTGCCCGCCATTCGGCGGAGCTTGGCGGACTGCATCCCGTGCAGGGCGGACAAGGCGACCACGAAGCCGAGCTTGACGATCAGCCAGGGCGCCTTGAACCAGCCGCCGGAGAGCGCGAGCGTCAGGCCTAGCGCCCAGACGAGCAGCATGGCGGGGGTGGTCACGTGCTGATCCCAGCGCCGCATCGCGCGCAACGCCCCGGCTGAGTCGGCATCGGCGCCCGCCAGGAAGACCGCCGCGCCGAGCACCCCGGCGAAGAAGGTGAAGGCGGCGGCGACATGCAACGCCTTGAGCCACATGTAGAGGTCGCCGTTCAAGACCGTCACCGCTTCTCGGTCCGGAGCACCGCCGCTTTGCGCCGGATCAGGGCCAGGTTCGTGTACCCGGCCAACGGCACGAAGGCCGTGACCGCCAGCCGCAGCCACTCGGCGGGGCGCCAGTCGCCGCCGGCCACCGTCTGCACGAGCGTCCAGACATAGAAGCAGAAGGCGATGCCGTGGACCGGACCCATGACGGTCACCGCCTCCGGACGGCCCGCAAAGTGCTTGAGCGGGACGGCGACCCCCACAAGGAGGATGAGCGTCGTCGCCTCGACCAGCGAGGCCAGCTCGAGCCTGCGGAGCTGGGCGAGTTCCAACTCCGCCCCGGCCGGCGTGTCGGCCTGGATCACGCCGGCTCGCGCGTCCGCTCGCGCCGCGCGCGGGCGATCTCGACGCCTTGCGCCATGCTTTCGCCCATCATCGCCCTGGCCACGCCGGCCATCTCCGGACCGGCGCGTTCCGGACAGCCCGTGTCGAACGGCGGCGCCGGATCGTACTCCATCATCAGCTGGGTGATCTTGGCCACCTCCGGGCCCCGCAGCTCGGCGAGCAGCGTCAGCCCGAAATCGATCCCAGCCGTCACGCCGCCGCCGGTGAAGCGGTTGCGGTCGGCCACTACTCGCGCGCGTCCCGCCTCGACGCCGAGCGCATCGAGGATGTCGTAACAGGCCCAGTGCGTCGCGGCGCGATAGCCGTCCAGGAGCCCCGCCATGCCCAGGATCAGCGAGCCCGAGCAGACCGAGGTGACGTAGCGCGCGTCACCGCCGCGCTCCGCCAGGAAGGCGATCACCGCCTCGTCCTTCATCGCCTCGACCGTTCCGAAGCCGCCGGGCACGAACAGCACGTCGAGCCTTCCCGGCGCGTCAGCGAAGGTCGCGGTGGGCACGATCGCCACGCCGCTGTCGGTCATGACGGGGTCGAGCGTCTTCCAGAACAGGTGGGTCCGGCCGTGCATCCCCAATGCCGACTGCGGACCCGCCAGGTCGAGCAGCGTCATGCCGGGATAGATCAGCATGCCGATCTCCAGGGGCGGGAGATCGGGAGTGAACGCGGGCATCTGATTGTCCATGACCTGGTCCTCGTGGCGATGACATGCTTTAGCCGCGACTTCAGGTTCGGCGTCAGTGGCGGGAAAGACAAAAAACGCGTCGATCCTGCCAAGCGATCACCGGCGGCTTTCGCGCTCTTAAGTCGCCCGCTATGTCTTTGGCCCGGTAACAGCGGAGATCCTGCCATTCACACGGTCGCCATTCTTGCCGCTCACGGCGTCATACCCTTCGACCTGTCCATCCCGTGCGAGGTGTTCGGCTGCGTCCGGCTTCCCGACGTCACGCGCGAGTACAGGGTGCAGGTCTGCGGTGAGGCGCCCGAGGTCCGCGCGCGCGCGTTCAACATCCGGGCGCCTTGGACGCTCAACGATCTCGCGCGTGCGGACACGGTGATCGTGCCGGGTACCGACGACCCGGCCGCGCCCGTGCCCGACGCGACCCTCGCCGCGATCCGGGCGGCCTGGGCGAACGGCGCGCGGGTCGCCTCCATCTGCTCGGGCACCTTCGTGCTCGCCGCCGCGGGGCTGCTCGACGGCCGGCGTGCGACCACCCACTGGCTGGCGGCCGACCTGCTGGCGCAGCGCCATCCGGCCGTGACGGTCGACCCGGAGGTTCTGTTCGTTGACGAAGGCCGCATCCTCACATCCGCGGGCTCGTCGGCGGGGCTCGACATGTGCCTGCACCTGCTCCGCCGCGACCACGGCCACGCCGTCGCGGCCCACGCGGCGCGGCTGGCGGTCGCACCGCTCGACCGCGAAGGCGGCCAGGCGCAGTTCATCCGCCATGAGCCGCCCGGCTCGACCGCAAGCCTCGCCCCGCTGCTCGCCTGGATGAGCGCGAACGCCCATCGGCCGCTCACCGTCGACGAACTCGCGCGTCAGGCGGCGACCAGCCCGCGCACGCTGGCCCGCCGGTTCCGCGAGCAGACCGGCACGACGCCGCTGCGATGGCTGATCACCGCCCGGGTGCGGCGCGCGCAGGAGCTGCTCGAAACGAGCTCGCTGCCCATGGACCAGATCGCCACAGCGGCGGGTTTCGACGGCGCCGCCGCTCTTCGCGACCGGTTCCACCGGACTGTCGGCGTGAGCCCGAAGGCGTATCGTCGATCGTTCGGGATGTCGAGAAAGCCGGTATATAATTTGATCGTCGATGAGGAATGAGCCATCAGAGCATTGCAGCAAACGATAACTATTCTTGGCACGCCGATTTTGATTGCACACCGTTGGCGATGCTTCAGCGCCGGTCGCGGTATTAGCGCCATCTGCGACATGGCCACGCTGTCTCTTACCCTACGATAAAGTCTTTCAGATCTAACGGTATAAATCAGCCGTGGACGAGGAGCAGTGGCATGAGTAATCCTGGCTGGCTCAGGGCGCCGGAACCCGAAAGGTGATTAGGACGGAAGAGATGAACTGGTATTGCGCGATCAGTGACAGGATGGCGATGACGCCGCTGAGCTCGAACGCCGCTACCGCTTCGTCGTAGAGGACGTCGGCGACTGTCCGCTGTTCGAGAACGGAAACGGTCAAGCGGTAGGCCATCTTCGCCTCGGCGCTAACGCCGACCGGCTCGGCATTGCTTAGGATCGCGTCGATCGCCGCGACCGGAATGTTCGCGGTCCGCGCGGCGGCCTTGTGGGCGTAGATCTCGTAATCCGCATCCCAGGTCGCGGCGACCGCCAAGATCACGACTTGCCGGACCTCTTCTGACAGAGCGGCTTGGCCGATCTGCGCGGTCCATTGTCTGAAGCCGCCGGCGAGCCGCGGCACGCGCAGCAGCGCGTTGAAAGGACCGATGAAGCGGCCATCTTCAAGCCGGGCGACGAAGCCACCCTCCTGAGCTTCTGGCAGAATGCGCTTCTCCAGCGCCTCGTAGAGCTGCCACTGCTCCTTATCGAGTTCGGACGGGGCGAGCAGCGGCAACCTGCCGCCGAGATCGTCGGGAGCCGTTGCGGTCATCGTTCATCCTCGAGTTTTGAGTGTCACCAAGCCCACGCCGGCTTGGAGCAGGGTTCGCCGGTTAGCGACCGCCCGGAACCTTGTCCTTGGCGATCCGCTCGTCGAAGCCCGTGTTCGGGTCGAGTTTGCGTCCGTCAGCCCACCAATTGGCGGAGGGGGACTCGACGACGTTGATGTAGATGTCCTTCGTCTCCAACCCAGCGCGTTCGCCGAGGTTGGCGACCATCGCCTTGTAGAGCACCTGGAGCGTCTCGACCGGACGCTTCCCAAAATAGGTCTGAATGAAGATGGCGTCGCGCCCGCGCTGCAGCCCGAATGCGACAGGCGCCGAGATGAGATATCCATCCTTCAACTCATGGAAGACGTGATATTTATCGTCGTCCGGGATGCCGAGCACCTCGACGAGCGCCTGATGGATCGCGTCGGAGATAGCGACCCGGTGCTCGCGCGTGCTGCCTTCGTGAAGGTAGATTTTTGTCATCGGCATGTTTGGTCTCCTTCTATGGGACGAAGGTGATCACCACGCACGTCTTCGACAAGGCGACCGGCGAGCCTAGTATGAGAAGCACTACCTTATCGCGGCGATATCGTCAGCGGGCTGCAGCCGGCATGTAGACGGCCAGCTTTAACCGCGGGTCGTCGTTCGCCTGGAAGGTGCTGTACTGGTAGCCAACTTGCCCGAGCACAGGATGCAACAGAAACTTGATCCCCGACACTGGCGACGCGACATCGTGCGCGCGCCACCAGCCGTCGAACTCCGCGCAGCCGGTGCGAAAGTGATCGACGAGCTGGATGAAGGCGAGGTCACCGGCGTGCTGGTCGTATGCCGCGCGGAACAGCGCGACCATGCGCCGGGCTTCGCCCGCCCACTGATCGCCGAATAGGACTCGCCCACGCGGGTCGGTAAGGACGAAGCTCAAGATATTGCGCCTCTCGACCTGGAGCGCGCTGAGGTTGCCGAACAGCGCAGCGGCGGCCGTGTTCCACGCCAGCAAGTCCCAGCGTAAGCCCGTGACATACGCAGGCATCGCGAGGCCTTCGACCAGGCGGCGCATCGCTTCGGGAACATCCTCGCGCGACCAGGCTCTGGCGCCGCTGCCATTCGCCAGGGCCGACAGGTGCGCGCGTTCGGCGCCGGTCAGCCGCAACGCGCTTGCAAGCGCATCGACCGTCGCCGCGGACGGGGTGACGGCGCGGCCTTGCTCCAGCTTGACGTACCATTCGCCGCTGATCCCGGCCAAGCCCGCCACTTCCTCGCGCCGTAGGCCCGGCGCGCGGCGCCGCCGGGTCTCGGGCAGCCCCACGTCAGCAGGGCGCAGTCGCTCGCGTCGCGAGCGGAGGAAGTCGCCGAGTTGTTCGCCTGTGTCGGTCATTCAAGTTCCGAATTGAGGGAAACTACAAACTTGGCACAATCGATCATCTCCGTCCTACCGGCGCGCTGCCGGCCGGAGTGGTGCTGTATGCGACGGCAGTCAGCGCGGCATCGACGATCGCGTTCACGAACCGGTCGTCGATCGGCTCCTTGGAGAACCAGCGTCGATAGAACAACGGGCCTACGATGCGGGCGACAAGGTCGTTCGCGGGGACTTCCGACCGAATTTCCCCCTTGTTCCTGCCACGTTCGATCACTTCGTGTAACGGGGTCATCAACTCTTTGTGCCACGCGGCCTGCATCGCGGCGATGCTCGCGTCTCGCTCGGTTGCGTCGATGATCGACGGGTAGACCGAACTCCAGTTCGCCGTCTGCAGCTGATTCGCGAGCGCCGCCGTGAGCGCGCGGACGTCGCCGCGCACGCTGCCCGTGTCAGGGACTTCTCGCGGGCCCCCAAGCCGGGAGCAGGCGTCGATCAGCAGGGCCGAACGCGTCGGCCAATGGCGATAAATGGTTGTCTTTGACACGCCGGAGACACGCGCCACCTCGTCGATGCTGACCCCCGCGAGGCCGCTCTGCGAAAGCTGCCGATAGGTCTCCTCCAGAACCGCCGCTTTGGAGCGCTCCACTCGCCTGTCGACCCTGCGGCTTGATTTCTCCAAATGATCCTCCACCTTGCATGTTGTGGGACGCTACGGTAGCGTAGCGTATACCCACCTGGATCTATCAGAGCGCGGTCCACCTCTAGCACTGGAAGGAACACTGCCCATGGGTCGTTTAAGCGGGAAAGTCGCCCTTATCACCGGCGGCACGAGTGGTATCGGCGCGACCACAGCTAAGCTGTTTCAGACGGAAGGAGCGATCGTCGTCGCGACGGGATCGAGCGCAGCGTCGGTCGAAGGCGCACGAGAGCAGATGCCGGAAGTCGAGTTCATCGCTTCGGACGCGGGCGACGCCGCCGCCGCTAGGGCGCTGATCGAACATGTGCGCGACACGTTTGGCCACATCGACATCCTTTTCGTCAACGCCGGCATCGGCAGACTCTTACCTATCGAGGGTGTTGACGAAGCCGTTTTCGATAGGCTCTTCGACGTTAACTTTCGGGGTCCCTACTTCCTTCTGAAGCATGCTGCCGCCGCGATGTCCGAGGCCGGATCAATCATCTTAACGTCCTCGACCGCCGCCGTTCAAGGCATGCCTGGGCAGAGCGCCTATGGTGCCGGCAAAGCCGCCCTCCGCGCTCTCGGCCTCAGCCTTGCCGTCGAACTCGCTCCCCGGAAAATTCGGGTCAACACTATCACTCCTGGACCGATCAATACCGGTATCGGAGCGAAGATGAATCTTACGCCTGAGCAGATCGCCGGCTTCGGCGAAATAATCGCGAAGTTACCACTGGGTCGTATTGGAGAGCCGGACGAAATCGCCGCCGCAGCGCTTTACTTCGCCTCGGATGACTCGCGCTTCACGACCGGCGCAGAACTAAGAATCGATGGAGGTCTTAGCGCGATTTAGTGTCGCTCGGCTTGAGCCCGACAGGGGACGACCTGACAGCCTGTGATGACCATCCCCCGTTACGGTGGACACCTCGCGTAAGCTCCTGCGGGAGCGGAGGTGCCGATGATGACGAAGAAAACTCGACGAGAGTTCACGGACGAGTTCAAGCGCGAGGCGGTGGTCCTGTTGCGGGACAGCGGGCGGCCGCTGACGCAGGTGGCGGCCGAACTGGGCCTGGAGCCATCGATGCTGCGGCGCTGGCGCAGCCTGGCCAACGGAGCGGGACAGGCAGCGTCCGTGGTCCGGCCTGACGCCGCTGCGGTCCCTGCGACGGTCGAGCAGCTTGAGATCCGGCACCTGCGCCGGGAGCTGGAGCGGGCGCAAATGGAGCGCGACATCCTAAAAAAAGCAGTCGGCATCTTCTCGAGCCCGCCGAGATGAGGTTCCGTTTCATCGAGGAACACCGCGAGGTGTTCCTCGTGCGGGTGATGTGCTCGGTGCTGCGGGTCAGCGCCAGTGGCTACTATGCGTGGCGCGGCCGGCCCGAGAGCGCCCGCGCCCAGGCGAACAAGGCGCTGGTCGAGGACATTCGCCGCGTGCACGCCAGCAGCCGGCGCCGCTACGGCAGCCCGCGCGTGCATGCGTCCCTGCGGGCCGAGGGCAAGCGGGTGGGGTGCAACCGCGTGGCGCGGCTCATGCGCACGCACGGCATCCAGGCGCGCCGTCGGCGGGCGTTCCGCAAGACCACGGACAGCAATCATGCCTTCCCGCCTGCCCCCAACCTGCTGGACCGGCAGTTCGCGTCCGCGGTCGCGCCAAACCAGGTCTGGCTGGCTGACTTGACCTACATCGCCACCGGCGAGGGGTGGCTCTACCTGGCCGCCATCATGGACCTGTTCTCGCGCAAGATCATCGGCTGGGCCATGAACGAGACCATGCCGCAGGAGTTGACCCTGGCGGCGCTGAACATGGCCATCACCAACCGGAAACCCTGCCCGGGGCTGCTGCACCACTCGGACCGCGGCAGCCAATTCGCAGCACACGCCTACCGCCGCGTGCTGGACGAGCATGGGATGCGGTGCTCGATGAGCCGCAAGGGGAACTGCTGGGACAACGCGCTCATGGAGAGCTTTTTCGGCGGCCTCAAGACCGAGCTGGACGGCGACGGCCCGTTCCACACCCGGCAGGCAGCGCGCACGGCCCTGTTCCGGGCCATTGAGGGCTGGCACAACCGCGAGCGCCTCCACTCGGGCATCGGCTACATGACGCCGGTCAACAAGGAACAGCTCGCCGCGGCCGCGTAGGCCATAACCCGTGTCCACCGTAACGGGGGATGGTCAATCCACGACACCGGCGCCGTCGTCCGCCACCGCCCGAAGCGCGCGATCAAGGCCAGTCCATCGCTCGGCTCCGACCTCGCGTTCCAGGCCCGAGCGGATCGCCCGCTCGGAGCGGGGGCCCAGCTCCAGGCCGACCAGATCCTCGGCCCGGGCCCGAAATCCCCGACTGATATACTCGCGGCTGATGACGAGGTCCGACCCGTCCTCGGCAACGCCGCGGGCGAGCACGTGGACGTGCGGCTGATCGGTGTTCCAATGATCGACCGCCACCCAGTCGATCTTGGTCCCGAGATCCCGTTCGGCGCGGGCCATGAGGTCGCGTGTGAAGGCGCGCAAGTCCGTCATCTCGGGAGCATCCTCGGGCGAGACGATGAAGCGGAAGTGGTGCCGGTCGTCCTCGCACCGCCGGGCGAAGGCGGACACGTCCGCTCCGTCGCCGCGCGCGTCGAACATGTGCGCGTCCGCTCCGTCCCGAGTCACGCCGTCGCGCTGGAGATAGCTCAGGTGCTTGGCGAGTGGTGCGGAGCGGAACTTCGTGCCGCGCTGGCGCACTACGCGCGCCTTGATAATAACCCGGCGCTGAGGCGACCGGAGCGCGAGCGCCGCTGCTGCGGCGCGTCCGCGCCCAAAGCCGGCGCTCCGGCCGGACGGGCCGCAACCGAGCCCGGAACCCGTATGGCCAGCCTTCCGGGCGGCTTGCACGACCTGACCTACGAAGCTCTGCGGCCTGCCGGCTCCTCGTCCGCCGTCACGGACCCGTCCTGGCCGAACTCGCAACTCGTCATCAGGGCCGCTCAAGAAGCGTGGCTCCCGGCGCGACGCCCGCAGCTGGCGCTTAAATCATTGGACTTGCTCGCTGATGTGGTTATCGCGCCAGCCGGGGGGTGGCGAGGGCTGGCAATTCGAGGAGCCTTAAGTCGTTGATCTGACAAGCGGAGCGCGCCACTCAAACACCCAAGGCTGGCAGCCGTTTTATCTCGCCCTCCTTCCCCCGTTACTTCTACCGTGCTCCAACCTGCCGATCCCCCGTTCCGCCAGTTCTTCCCGGAGCAGCCCGCACCACTCCACGGCGCGCCGCAGTAGCCGATGACGCCCTGATGCGGACTGGGTGAGACGGATTGCGCCTTCACGGCTGAAATCCTGTGATCGAGCGGTCGGGAAACAACGGATTGTGTGACGGTCGCGCGGCTTTCGATGATCGATCCGCTCGTGCTGCAGCCGTCGTTCCGCCAGCGCCAGGCTGCGGATCCAATGGCGCCTCGGCCGCGCCTGATCGAGGCACGAAGATCGCCGCTGGCCGGTCGATCACAGTGGCGTTGGCGAGGATGATGCGCGCAATCCGCTCCCGCTCGGCCGCGCCCTGGACAGGAGCCGCCGAACTGTTCAGCGCGACGAAGATCGACGGCATGGTGGACGCGCGGCCGACGGTCCGGCCTGTGAACGCCGGCAGGGAAGCGACGCTGCCGCCGACCACCGGACCGAGCGTGCCGAGGTAGCGGATCGTCTCTTCGGGCAGCGGTCGCGCGCCCGACAGATGGTCCTCCCAGCGTCCCGGCCCCGCGTTGTAGGCGGCCAACATTCCAGCGGCGCCGTAGCGGTCGAACATCTCACGCAAGTACGCCGCGCCCGCCATGATGTTGTCGCGCGGGTTCCAGGGATCGGGGCCGAGACCGTGACGCGCGGCAATTCCAGCGTAGGTCTCCGGCATCACCTGCATGAGTCCGATCGTACCCTTGGGCGACACCGCATTCGCGCGGCCACGGCTCTCGACCTGCATGACCTCGGCGATCCAGGATGCGGGAAGGCCGAAGCGGCGTGACGCCTCCCCAATCAGGTCGGTGACCGTCTCGCGGGCCTCCGGTGAGCGCGTGGGTGTGGGGGACGCCGGCTGCGCCGTGGCCGTTCCGGTGGTTGCTGCGAGGACTCCGAGAAGCGCGATGGCTGCAGTCAATCGGTGGCCGGACTGCTGGGTGAACGGCCGGGAAGAGAGAGGAGCCCTCACACTCAGCGCTCCTCTTCGGTCCACACCGGGCGCGCCCTGCCGACGATGGTTTCGCGCGGGAGCGGTCCGAAGTAGCGCCCGTCGAGCGAGTCCGGCCGGTCGGGGTTGAACAGGAACACCTGCGCGCCCGTCAGCACGGTGCAGCCTTGCCAGACTGGCAGCGGTCGACCGTGCCGGTCGCGGTCCAGAGCGTCGCCGAGCAGCACGCCGTCGACTGAGACGGTGGGGCCGCTGCGGCAGACCCGCTGCCCGCCGAGTGCAGCCACCCGCTTCAGCAGCGGCACGCCGCGGGGCAGATAGCTACCCTCCGCGAGAAAGCCTGCGAGCGCCTCCGGGGGACGCACCACCATCAGCTCCATCAGCTTGGGACGCGCAACCGGCTCGACGCGATAGAGCCCGATCGGTGCGCTCGCGCTGGCGTTCCAGACCAGCGACGGCCGCGCCGGCGCACCCGAGATCGCAACCGCGCCGCTCGCCGCGAGGGTGGTGACGAGCGTCTTCCAGGCCAGCGTCATGCGGCGATCCTCCTGCGCAGCAGCCAGGCGCGGTGCCGGTCGAGCGCGTAGGCGCGAGACGGCTGGCCGGCCGAAATGCGGTTGTGAACGTGACGCCAATGGTCCGGGCAGGCGTCCTCGGCGGCGAGGCCGAGCGCCTCGACCTGATCGATGGCGGCGAGCACCTGTTCGACCTTCGGCCAGCCGGAAATGCGCAGCAGGATCTCCGCGCCGGGCGTCACGAACGGCACGGTCGAGAAGGCCGCGCCCGGCTCGACGGCACGCAGCACGTCGATGCGGCTGACTGCGGTGCCATAGTCGTTGGCGGCCCAGCGCACGAAGGCGAACACGGCATCGGGCGCGAAGGCCAGCACGCGCCGGCGGCGGTCGAGGATGCGCTCCTCGCGCTCGCGGCCGAAGCGGACCCAGCGCTCGATCCGCCCTTCCAGGTGCAGCAGTTCGACTTCAGTCAGGGCGGTCACGATGCGCCTCCCGCGCCGTCCTCGCGCTGGCCGTACTCACATTCCAGCAGCGAGCGAAGCATCTCGGCGACCGTTACGCCGCGCTGGAAAGCGGTGACCTTGATCCGCGCCCGCAGCGCCGGGGTGACGTCGATCGTCAGCCGCGCGGTGAAGGCCGGCGGCGTCGCGGGTCGAGCGTCGGCCACGCGAACCCACGCGTCGGCTGCGGTTCTTCCGCTGCCTGGGCGCGCCGCGAAGGCCGCCTTGGAACCGGCGCGGCTCATGGCGCGAGGCCTTCCACCTCGGCCGCCATCGCCGCGATCTCGGCGGCGGCGAGGCAGCCCGGGTCGAGCTCCTCGGCGAGCCGTCCGGAGCGCGCCGCGTCGGCGAAGACGATGCGCTGGCCGATGCGGGCGGCAAGCACCGGCGGCTCGTGGTCTGCCAACGCCTCGGCGGTTTCGCGCGCGATGACGGTGCGAGCCGCGCAGCGGTTCAGCACCATGCGGGCGGCAAGCCCGGGGCGGAACACCCGCGCTTCCTCCAGCAGCCGCAGCATCTCGGCCGACGCCCAGCCGTCGAAGGGCGAGGGCGTGGCCGGGATCAGCACGAGGTCGGCGGCGAGCAAGGCGGAGCGCGCGACGCCGGCGGTACGCGGCGCACCGTCGACGATCACGTGGTCAGCGTCTGCAGCGATGGCGGGCAGCTCGCGGTGCAGCGTCTCGCGCGCCAGGCCGAGCACGCCGAACAGCCGAGGCAGCGCCTCGCGGGCGCGCTGCTCGGACCAGTCCAACGCCGACCCCTGAGGGTCCGCGTCGACCACCACCACGCGCTTTCCCTTACCGGCCCAGCGCCCGGCGAGGTGAAGGGCGAGCGTCGTCTTGCCGACGCCGCCCTTCTGATTGAGGAGCGCGACGATCACTGCTCATCCTCGCCGTCGGAAGCGAAGAGGTGTCGTGTCCTCGCAAGGCGGCCCTTCACTGCGTTCGCGGGACGCGAAACGCGACCGTCGGTCGGCATCCGGCGATCAGGCGCGTTGGAGAGTGTGGGCGGGCGGTCGCCTACAACAGACGTAGAGTTAGATTCTAAGTTAGATAAGTTAAAGGCGAGAGCCGAAGGCGCAGGTTGCTGAATCTGCTCGGGATTTCCGCCACCCGTATTTACGGCTTGCGCCCGAAGTCCCGATAGTCGTGCGCCCGAAGTCCCGATACCGTTTGCGCCCGAAGTCCCGATAGGGCGACGCGTTGTCCCTAGCTTATCCACAATCCTGTTCACAGGGCGTATAAGGACGAGGTCGCGGACGGAGGCGTCGGCGTCGATCACGCGCTCCAGTTCGAGCGCGTAGCCGGGCAGCGGCTGGCGGGAGACGATGCCGCGGAGGTCGAGCGCGAAGTCCGAAAAGCGGGCGGTGCTCGCGCTTTTTGCGTGGAGGTGGCGCAGGTCGAAGCGCCAGCCCTCGGGCTGACGGCCGGCGTGCTTGCGCGCGACGCGGTAGAGCCAGCGCTCGATGCCGCCGGTCAGCGCGAAGTAGCCCGGGTCGATGGTGAGGACGAGTCGGCGGTCGAGGACGCCCTGATAAAACCAGTCGGGCAGCACGAACTCCATGCCCTCTATCCGCCCGGCGCGCGTCGCGAGCTCCTCCCACTCGTTGATCCAGGAGAACTGCTGGCGGCGCCAATGCTCGCCCTGGCGGACGGTGGTGCGGATCACCGTCGATTGCAGGCGCGCGAGCGCACCGCGCAACAGACCGTATTCACGGTTGCCGGTGGCGCGACCGATGGCGGTCAGCAGCTGATAGGGCGTGAAGCGGAAGAAGCGCGAGGTGGGCAGGCCGCGATCGGCGGCTTCCACGAGCTGCGACCCCGCCCAGATGAGCACGTCGGCGTCCCAGATGGTGGCCATGCCGTGCTCGGGCACGGCGTAGACCTGCACTTGCGTAGTTCCGGCTTTGTAGGAGATCGGAGTCACGCGCTTGGCCTTGGCAAGGGAGAAGAAGGGCCGCTCCATGAGGTCGCGCTGATCGCGGGACGCGATGGCGCCGCTCAGCGCCTCGAAGACATCGAGGGAAGCGCGCTCGCTGGAGGGCGGCGGACGACGCACGGTCGCGAGAACTCAGCCGCGCCGTTGGCCGGCGTAACGGGCGAGCGGCGCCGCGTGCGGCTTGGCCGGCAGCACGGTCTCGCCGGTGTCATCGGAGGTGGACGCCTTGGCGCCGCGGCTGACCCAAGCCTGGAGGTCGTCGATCCGGTATACGACGCGGCCGCCGAGCTTGGAGTAGCGCGGCCCCGTGCCGTAGGTGCGGTGCTTCTCCAGCGTGCGGCCCGAGAGACCGAGGAAGCGCGCCGCCTCGGGCGTGCACAGGTAGCGGGGCGGCAGGCCGGCGAGCGGGTCGGGCATCGAAGGGGCTCCGGATCGAGTGGGCCGTTCCCGACGGGAAGCGGCGTTCGGCGGAGACCCTGGCGGAGCGGGCGCGGCGGGGTGGATGACGATCTTATCGGCCGGGTCGCGTCATCCCCTTCGGCTGCTAAGGTGATCTGACGAAGGCGGGGTGGTCACGTGCAAGAAGGGCGGCGAATCTCCACCTCCTACGCCGGACTGCGCCGGACGGTCAGGATCGTCGCGGTGCTCAATCTGGCCTATTTCGGCATCGAGTTCGCGGTAGCGCTGACGATCGGCTCCGTGTCGCTGTTCGCGGACTCCGTCGACTTTCTTGAGGATGCGTCGGTAAACCTGCTGATCCTGCTCGCCCTCCGCTGGACAGCCCGGAACCGCGCACGCGTGGGCATGGGATTGGCGGGGCTCCTGCTCGTGCCCGGCCTTGCGACGGCATGGACGGCATGGAGCAAGCTGCATGTCCCGGTCGCGCCGGCGCCCCTCGCGCTTTCAGTCACGGGCTTGGGCGCTCTTGCGGTCAATCTGACCTGCGCCCTCATGCTGGCGCGATATCGCGGTCATGCCGGAAGCCTGACCCGCGCAGCCTTCCTTTCGGCGCGTAACGACGCGCTGGCCAACATCGCCATCATCGCGACGGGCCTGGTCTCCGCCTTTCTATGGCGTTCGGCATGGCCCGACCTGATCGTGGGTCTCGGGATCGCCATCCTCAACTTCGACGCCGCGAGGGAAGTCTGGCATGCCGCGCGGCGGGAGCGCGCCGAGCCGTGAGACATGCCGCGGCGGAATTCAGCCCCTTCGCCGGCGTTTCGGCGCGTGGCGCTCTGGCCGGAGCAAGTCGAGGTAGCCGCCGCGCATGAGGGTGAGACCGTAGCGAACGAGGCGGATCGCCTGGGTGCGCAGGCTGTCGTCGCGGAAGGCCGCGCCGGGCGGCACGCGGTCGCCGAAGAGAGCCTGGGCGATCGCGCGGTAGTCCGCGCCGTCCAGCGTGCCGTCGAGCGCCCGCAGCGCAAGCTTCAGCCGGCGGCGACGATAGACCGTCAGCGTCGCGGGCGAGGCGCGGCCGTCCACCAGCAGCCGGTACAGCCGCCGTGCGGTGTCGAGGCGGTCCTCGAACAGGCCATCGAGCGGGAGCACGACCGCGACTACGCCCCCAGCCTCGCCTGAGAACAGGAGCGCGGACCGCGAGGGCGGCAGCGCGAGGAGGTCGAGGTAGTCGCCCTCAGACGCCGTACGGACGGCGACGGGGTTCGCGGGCGCGAGGACGGGTCCGTCGCACAGCGCGGACGGCAGCGAGGTCAGCAACGCCATGCGCGGGTTGGGCCGGGGAAGCCAGAGGATGGCGGCCTGGTCGGCCCGGAGGCGGGGGTCCACCGCGAAATCGCAACCCCCAGCGCGCCGGGACCGGCGCGGGATCGGCCGCGGACGGCTGGACGTTCAGGGTCTGATAGTCGGCGGCGTACTGGTCGTGACGCCGCAGGAACTCGAACGACACCTGCTCGGGCGCGAGGTCGTCGAAGTAGTCGTAGGCGGGGCCGCTCCGCCAGTCGCCGCCCGTCGCGGACATGCGACGTTCCTCCCTCAGAGGACGCCTACGCCGGACTCGGGAGGAACGCCCCACCGTAGAACTACACACGTGGGGATCGGATCGGGAAGACGCGCGCGCGGCAACGCGCGTTGCGCTCGCGGCAACGCGCGTTGCGCTCGCGGCAACATCAATGGCTCGAACGGGAATGCAGGAGGTCGCGATAGCCCGTGTGGGTCATCCAGCGGGCGCGCGCTAGGTGGGCGGCATGGACGCGGCGGCATCGCTCGGGATCGGCGCCGGGATCGAGCCCCAGGACGATCGTCGCGACCTCGCGCCAGTCGGCCGCTTCCGCTGCTGCGTCGAGCAGGCGTGCGTAGGTTTTCAAATGGCGACGATCGTAATCGGTGAGGTGCTCGGACGTGGGCGGAGCCTCGTCGACGAGATGGGATGCGGCGTTCATGCGGCCTCCAATCAGCGATCATGTCCGGCGCAGCGCGGTTAAGCTCGATTCCGAGTTCACCGCAATTTCGCTTCGCCGCGCTGTCCGGCCCAGCGAAGCATACGCCGCCTGCGATTACATACTAGAGTTCGTAACACTAGAGTATGTGACCGGGCATCCAACCGTGCATGGATATGCGCAGGCTGGTGGGCCGGAATTTCGCCCGTATCCGGCGCGCCAAGGGTCTGACCCAGGAACAGGTCGAAGAGCGCTCCGGGCACAGCCAACAGTACCTCTCCAGCCTGGAACGCGGCCGGCGCAATCCGACCGTGGTGACGCTGTTCGAGCTCGCGCAGGCGCTGGAGGTGAGCCATGTGGAACTCATCATGCCGGACGACGATGACGAAACGTCGGCCGCCGTGCGCAAGAGCAATACCGGGAAGCCGTAAAAGCGGAGTCCCGGTTCGCAGTAGAACCGACCCTTTTGTTCTGCACTTTTCCTGGACGCGCGAGGACGCCCTGCTCCGGGTGGAGCGGGGCGTTCTCCCGGTCAGTCGCCATTGCGGGGGGAGCAGATGAGCAACTGTGTTGTGGCGATCGCCATCATCCAACACGAGGTGGCTTAGAATCGCTCTTGGACCATCTCCTCGCTCTTGAGCCACAGCGCCTTCGCATGCTCGGGATCCAAGGCGTAGCTGCGCACGCCGAAGGAGGCGGCCGGATCATCGACTACGTTGGCCACATGACAGTCCTCGCAGTAATGCGCACCGACCTCGTCTGGAGATGCAACGAACCCCGCCCACACAGACGTCGCCGCCCCCTGCGCAACCGTCTTCCATGTAAAGGCGGACGCGGCCGAGGGCTGGGCTTCGATCATCTTTCGGGTGGTGTCGGTCAGCACCGCGCCCGGGTGAACGGCCGTCCACCCGCACGTCCCGAGCCCTGTGGCGGCGGTCGAACTCGACGGCGAAGAGGATGGTCGCTGTCTTGGACCGGCGGTAAGCCTTGAGCGGGTCGTAGGGCGTCTGCTCGAAGTTCGGATCGGCCAAATCGACGTCAGCGCCGCGATGGCCGGCCGAGGAAACCATGACGAGCCGACCGCCGGGTTTGAATAGTCTGGCGATGCGGTTGACCAGTAAGAAGTGGCCGAGGTGGTTGGTCCCGAACTGGGTCTCGAACCCGTCTGCGGTTGTTCCCTTGGGAGCCGCCATCACACCGGCGTTGGCGATGACGGCGTCGAACGGCTCGCCGGCGTTCAGCAAAGTGTCGGCGCAGGATCGCACGCTCGCCAGAGACGCGAGATCAAGTTCAACGAGCTGAAAGCCGCCTGCCGACCCTGTGTTCGCGCCGACTTGCGCGGTTGCGGTTCGTGCCTTGCCGAGATCGCGGGCGGCGCCGACGACCTGGGCGCCATGGGCGGCGAGCACGCGAGCGGTTTCCACCCCCACTCCAGCCGATACGCCGGTCACCAGCACCCGCAAGCCGGCTAGATCAATCTCTTGCAGAACCTCATGCGCCGTCGATGTCGCTCCGAATGTTCTCGTCATGATGTTCTCTCAGCTGTCTGGGCAGCGCCAACCCTCTGGATGGCGCCGGCATCTCGCACGAGCAACGCTGTGAAGCCGCAGACGGGTCTTTCCGGTTAGCCGTAGAACCGACCCTCCTGCTCTGCGCTTTTCCTGAACGCGCGAGGACGCCCCGCTCCGGGTGGAGCGGGGCGGGGCCCGATCAGTCGCCGTTGCGGCGGGACCAGATCAGGCTGTAGCTGCCGGCCTCCTCGCCCTCGACCAGGGTGGCGTAGATCGGAGCCGGGAAGCTCGGATCGTCCAGCTTGACCGAGAGGTAGTCGCGGCCCTCGTTCGACTTCTTCTTCCAGGCCGCCCCGAACTCGGTGGAGCCGGCGAAGACGCGGTAGTCGGGGGCCTTGTCGCTGGCCTTGTCCGCCGCCTTGATGGTCGTCTTGGCGTTGATGTTGAGGGTCTTGACCGAGCCGGTGAAGGTGTCGCCCGAGCGGGTGAAGGTGCCGATGGTCGCCATGGTGAAGTCTCCTGTCTGTTCCTCGGGACCGTCCAGCGCGACCTCGATGGCGATCGACAGGCCGGAGGCGATCGACGCCGCACCCGCTCGCGGGCCGCAGCGCAGCGGAGGACGACGGCGGGCGGCTTTCTTGTCCCGCGAGGAATGACCGTTCGCGGTCAGGGGAAGAAAGTTGCCCGCCGCCGTTGCGGCTGAGGCGATCGAGGCGAAGCCGTCCTTCGGCCAGATCAGGCCATGAGAGGTCGTGTGGGTCGCACCCGCCAGACAGGCCCGGAGACGAGCTGGCGACAAAGGTCACCCGCCCACAAGGACAACCCCGGCTCGATCGTACGAAGACCCGCATCCGCGCGCGACCGGCGGTAAACCGGACAGCGACACCGGCCGCCATCCGCGCCTCCCGCCGCCACCGTTTCCGCCCCGGCCTGGATAACGTCGAACGAGACCCGCTCAACCCGCTGGCAGGCGATCCGGACACCCCGATTCAAACGCCACCTCTGTCGAGGGCTTGGCCGGATGCTGTTGCCTGCTTCGCTGCTCCGCTTGGTGACGTTAGCCGGTCAGCGTCCTGCTCCACCCGGAGCGGGGCGTCCTCGCGCGCCCTTCCGCGTCAGTGATCGAGCCCGGGAGAGGCGAAACGGCGCGAGCCGGTTCGAGCGCAGCCGAAGAGCCCGGCCCGAAGGGCGACGCCCGGCTCCTCCTACCGGACTTGCTCCACGTTCAAGCTGCCAGCCTGGAGAGGTCGCAACAGCTCGGCTTCCGGCCGCGACAGGTCCAGCCACGCGCGCCAGTCCGCCCGATCGAGCACGACCATTTGCCGGTCGTGGATGGGCGCCACGTCAGGGCCGGGGGCGGTGGTGAGGAGGGTGAATGCCTCGGGCGCGTTATCGGTCGCCGGTCGCCAGAGCCCGGCGAAGCAAAACCAGTCCTCGCCCGCCTTGGTGAAGCGCCACTTCGACTTCGGCGACTTCGCCCCGGTGAACTCGAAGAAATGCGAGGCGGGCACGAGGCAGCGACCGTTGGGAAAGCGGCGGCCCTCGCTGCGGAAATTGATGACGGGCGGCGCCTTGGCCCGGCTAGGCGTGAAGCCCCAGCGCACCTGCGCCAGCTCTACCCCGTCATCGCACCCACGACGATGGGTGCGGACTCGGTCGGCCAGATGTCTTCGCGCGGCTCAAGGTTGGGAATGGCGCCGCGTGCGATCAGCGGCAGCTTGATCTGGCTGAACGCCTCGACATAGGCGTCGTAGGGGACGCGATTGCCGTAGTCATTGCACACTGGCCTATGCCGCGCGTGGGATCGACGGCGCCTCGCCCAGCGGCGTCGCCAGCCGCACCAGGGCAGCGACCGCGATGATCAGGGCACCGATCCCGGCGAAGACCGGCTGCCACACCCCGTGTGCGCCGCCGATGCGGCTGAGGCCGAGCACGACGTGGTAGCCCGCGAAGGCCGCCGGTGCGGCGAAGGCGATCGCGACCGTGAGCCGGAGGGCGTTTGACTTGGTGAAGCCGAGGATGAGTTGGCCAAGCCCGAAGGTCAGGCCGGCGGCGGCAAGGCCGACGAGGATCGCCACTAACCAGCCTGCGCCGGTATCGTAGGCGAAGCGCCCGGCGGTGACGCCCGCAAATAGTGGCAGGGCGAAGATCGCCATGTTGAACATGAGCGCGATCAGGAGGCAGATGCCGGTCAGGCTGACGATCACTCCGACGATCATGACGTCTTCTCCTCATGCTGATTTTGCCATTTCCGGGGTCGCAAGTCATGCGGAACCTGACGCGGGTTCGGGCCCCAGGTGTAGTTTGCGATGGGCGGAAACGGGGCCGCCCAGGCGGCCCCGGGCGCCTCACCGCTCATACGGATCGAACTCGGCGACGAGGGTGGTGGGATCGCCGTCGAACTCCGCCGTGGGCATGGCGCCGTAGCCCTCTCCAGCCCTGAAGATGACGATGCAGGTCATCAGCGTGGTGGCGAGGCTCCAGGCGAACTCCTGTGCGGTGGAAAGTGGCATCGGACCGGCTCCTGTTCGGGAGCGGGGACCGCCCCCGCTCGACAGGCGCCCGATGTGTCCGGCGCGGGACCGCGATCACCCGGAGGCGAAGCCGGAGCGGTCGCAAGCTCTGCTTAAGCGAACCCCTTGCGGGTTGATCGAACAAGGTCCCGGGTCGGACCAAGGATCAGCGGCTGTGAGTGGGGTGGTTACAGTGATCAGGAGCCATCGGCCGATGGCACGTCTCACCCCCGAAGCAGGTGGAGAACCTTCTTATACCTTCTGTGGCTTTCAGCCGATCCGCTTATGAGCGCTGGATGACCTGAGCTGACGTTCAGCCGAGAATTGCCGGCTTCAGCTTTTCCTCGACCCAGTGATGGAAGCTAGTCACTCCAATGATGCCGGTCGAGCGCGGAGCCACGTTGTCCATGCCTTCGTTCTTGGCGCGCAGCATGTCGAGATAACCTTGCGCGAAAGCGTCGGTCCAGCCGCGCCCGATTAGCTGCGCCTTGAAGGCGTCGGACGGGACCTGCTGGTAGCGGACCTCACGGCCGATGACCTCCGAGATGATCGCCGCGAGGTCGCCGTATGACAGTTCCTCGGGCCCAAGCACCGGCACGTCCTCCTGCCCCGTCCAGGATCGGTCCCGCAGCAGCCGGGCGGCGGCCGCGCCCGTGTCGCGCGTGGCGGTGTGCGGCAGCTTCTTGTCGGGATCGATTACGCCGACCGTCCGCCCCTGACGGATCGCATCGACTTGCTGGAGCGCGTTGTCCATGAAGGCTGGCAAGGCGAGCCCACGAACGGCAGCGCCCGTCGCACGTAGCAAGTCGACCATGCGGATCGACCCAGTCGCGTTCCCAGCCTTGTCCTGCCACTCGGTGTCGCGCCCGAGTGTGGTAGCCGCGACGATGTGGCCGATGCTGTGGCGGCGCATCGCCTCTGCGCCTGGGCGGGCGAAATCAACCGTGGCGGCAGCCGGTGTTTCGGACGGCGTGGGCGGGCAAAGCCAGAATACTGCATCCGCGCCCTGAAAGGCGCGATCGACTACGGCTGAGTCACCGTGCGAACCCTCGACGATTTCAACCCGGTCGCGAA
Organism: Acetobacteraceae bacterium; assembly: GCA_965217935.1. Classification (GTDB taxonomy): domain Bacteria; phylum Pseudomonadota; class Alphaproteobacteria; order Acetobacterales; family Acetobacteraceae; genus JBBROS01. The sequence goes on from OZ244581.1 coordinate 182,848, forward strand.
CCGCCTTCGGCAGCTTGTTCGGATCGCGAACAATGACGCGCAGTGCTTCCCCGGCATCGAGCAGGTGCTGGACGACATGGTGCCCGATATTACCAGTCGGTGTCGTGACCACGATCATGGAGAGCCCTTCTTGTGAACGCAGGCACTAAATAGACATCGAACTGCGCACCATCTACACGCGATCGTCGCTGTTTTCTTCGCCATCGTCCCGGAGGATCATGGACCCGCTATCCGACGTCCTCGCGCTTCTGAAGCCTCAAAGCTGCCTTACCGCCGGCCTGGACGCGGGTGGGGATTGGGCCATCCGGTTCGACAACCGGGCCGGCACGATCAAGTGCTACGCGGTGACGGGCGGCGCCTGCTGGTTGAAGGTGGACGGCGTGGACGACGGGGTACGCCTAGCCGCAGGCGACTGCTTCGTGCTGCCGAGCGGCCGCTCGTTCACTTTGGCCAGCAACTTGGCTCTGCTCCCTGTTCAGGCGCATGATGTGCTGACGCTCGCGCCGCTGGGCGGCGTCGTCGTGCACAATGGCGGGGGCGATGTTATGCTCGCGGGCACCCGTTTCGAGGTGAACTGGCGCAAGGCGGAGGCGCTACTCGGGGCACTTCCGCCGGTAGTACACCTCCAGGCGGCCGAGGATCAGGCGGCGCTACGCTGGTCAATTGAGCGAATGATGGCCGAGATGCACGATGGCAGGCCCGGCTCCTCTCTTGCCGCGCACCATTTGGCCCATCTGATGCTCCTCCAGGCGCTCCGGCTCTATCTGTCGCGACAGGCGGGCGAACAGGTAGGGTGGTTCTACGCGCTTGCAGACCAGCAGCTGAACAAGGCGATCACGGCCATGCATGCGGATCCAGCGCATCGCTGGACGCTGAACGAGCTGGCGATCAGGGCCGGCATGTCGCGATCGATCTTCGCACAGCGCTTCCGGGAGAAGGTAGGGCAGACGCCGATCGTGTATCTGACCCGATGGCGGATGATGCTGGCGGCCGAGCGGCTCGCGTCCGGTCGCAACCCATTGGCGCAGATTGCCCGGTCTTGCGGGTACGAGTCCGAAAACGCCTTCAACACGGCATTCAGGCGGGTGATGGGCTGCTCGCCGCGTCGCTATACCAGTGCGGAAGCGAACAGCTTGGAGCCACCTGAATGAACGACCGTTTTCGGGCCATCGAGCCAAACGGGATGAGTGACCGACGTTGATCGGCAGCGGAAGCGGCGCTCACGCGCCGCCTCCCTTCCTGAAGTCGAACAGCGGGATGCCCATCTTCCGGGCCTTGTCGGCGAGGTTGTCCTGGATCCCGGTGCCGGGGAACACGACGACGCCGATCGGCAGGATGTCGAGCATCTGGTCGTTGCGCTTGAACGGTGCGGCCTTGGCGTGCTTGGTCCAGTCGGGCTTGAACGCGACCTGCGCGACCTTGCGGTGGTCGGCCCAGCGAGCGGCGATCAACTCGGCGCCCTTGGGCGAACCGCCGTGCAGCAGCACCATGTTGGGGTGTTTGGCGTGGACCCGGTCGAGCGCGGCCCAGATCGCCAGGTGATCGTTGACGTCTGCTCCGCCAGTGAACGCGACCTTCGGTCCGGCGGGCAGCAGCACCTGCGTTTCGGCGCGCTTGCGGGCGGCGACGAAGTCTCTGGAGTCGATCAGCGTCGCGGTGAGCGTGCGGCGGCTGACCATCGAGCCGGAGTGCGGCCGCCAGGCTTTGCGCAGGTGGTGCTCGAAGGCGTCGGCGGCGAGGTCGCGCAGGACCTCGTGCGCGTTGCGGCGTTCGATCATCGTCAGCCCTTCGGCCAGGAGCCGCTCCAGTTCGACCGACCTCACCTCGGACCCGTCCCGCTCGCGCTGACTGCGCTGCTGCGCCTGTTCGTTGTCGTCGAGTTCACGCTCGATGCGGCCGGTGGCGCGGTGGAGGACGTTGACGATGCCCCAGAGCAGGTCTTCGACGTCGGGCTCGAGGCGGGTGTCCTGGAAGGCGGTGATGAAGGCGTCGAAGGTGTCGGCGACTACGGCTCGGAACAGGTCGGCCTCCGGCATCGGCCTCGGGTCGGGTTCGCCCTCGAACGGGCGGTGGCCGTAGAGTTGGAGTTCGGCGAGGAGGTGGGCGGTCGCGCTGGCTTCGTGGTCGGGCTCGTGGTCGTCGGTGTTGGGGTCGTGGGTCATGGTGGTCGCCTCCGGCAGGTCGGCCGCGCCCTTCGCGGCCTCGTGGGCGACGAAGAGCGGAGACGGGACGGGCCTGCACCGCCGCACTCTGGCGGCCGGAGCGCAGCGGAGGACGGCGAGCACGTCTTTCTTGCCTCGCGAGGAATGACGCGCTCGCGCGGCAGGGGAAGAAAGTCGCGCGCAGCCGTTGCCGGCCCGGACCGGCTCCGGTCCGATCGCCCCTCTCAGAGGCCAGGGGAGCGGCTCTCCTGCTGGACCGGGAACAGCCCACGGCCGCCTCGCACACCGGCGATCACGCCACGCTCAGGCTGCGCGAACGCTCTCCTGTCCCGGCTTCCAGAATTGCTCGACGTCCTCTGGGGCGAGTTGCACCCGCAAGGCCGCATGGAGCGCCCCTCGTCCGAGCCGCTGGAGGTCGACATTGAAGTCGCCCAGCGCAGGGCTCAGCCGCCGCGCCTCGATTCCGGCCGCCTCTGCTCTGGTCGTCACCGATTCCGTCGCCCGTCGTCCGGCGGGATCGTCGTCCTCTGCGACATACAGCCGGTGCAGTCCGTCCGGCAGGAGCAAGGCGTCGAGGTGGTTGGCCGAGCCCGCGGCGATCATGGGCATGGTGGGCAGCACGACCCGCAGCGACAGCATGGTCTCCAGCCCCTCGCCGACGGCCATGACCTGCGCCGCCCTGCCGATGCGGACGCCGTGCCCGAGGATCAGCCCCATCGACCGCCGCGGCGTCAACACCGGCGCCTTCGTCCCGGACGGGTCGAGCCAGGTGCGATGGACCCCGGTGATGGCGCCGGTCGCATCGGTGGCGGCGGCGATCAACGCCGGCCAGGAGTCACGGACACCGTCGGCCGGATCGTCCTCGTCGGCCCGATAATAGCAGCGCGGATGGAACCGCAATGCCGTGCAGTCCCGCAGTTCCGTAATCCCGCGAGTGCGCAGATACGCTTCTGCGACCGTGCCTCGGATCGGCTTGCACATGGCGAACAGGCGGCGTGCGGCTTCGGGCGACCCTTGCGGAACGAGCTCGACCCGCTCGTGGCGTTCCGGCCTCGGCAGTGCAAGGAAGCGTCGCGCCTCGTCGAGGGTGTCGTGCAACGTCGTCAGCCGTTGGTTGGCGGCGATGAGGTCGAGCAGGTCGCCATGCTCGCCCGTCGCGGCGTCGGTCCACTTGCCCGCCGCGCCCTTTCCAGAGTCGGGACCGCTCAGGCGAACATAGAGGCTCCGGCCGGGCGAGTTCTCGACGTCGCCCGCGAGCCAGTAGCGGCCTTCCCGCCGCCCGGCGGGAAGGTAGTGGCGGCACACCGCCTCGGCATCGCGCGCGAGACGGTGGGCCAGGTCGGCGGCTGCGCTGTCCATGGCGTCAGGCCGCGGCGCTGACGGTCGACGCCTTGGCGATCACTCGCGCGAGCGGGTGCCGGTCCATCAGCACCGACAGGATGGTCGGACCCTGCGCGCCGACGGGCACGAACAGCCGCAACCGCCAGCTGATGATCTCGGACACGAGCCCGGTGGCCTTCAGCCGGCCGACCATGCCGTCGGTGAACCCGGCCAGCTCCACGCGCTGGACGCCCATGACGAGGGAGCGGCGGACAGTGAGCCCGTCCGCGAGCTGGAGCATCGCCCCGCGACCCAGCACCTCGTTCCACGCTTCGTCGGGCGACAAGGCGGGCGCCTCGACCCCGAGCGCGTCCGCGACCCAGGCCGGCGACACCAGCCGCCCGATCACCCGCTCGCCGTCGTCGGTCTGGAGGCGGTAGACCCGGCAGCCGTCCTCGGGCAGCCGACGCCAGATCGGCAGCAGCAGCCCGGTCACGACGTGAAACGTGCTCTCCACGAACTCGGGCAAGCCGTCCAACTCGGCGGTCCAGGCGGCGGCGAACGCCGCGCGGTCGACCTCCTCCCAGTGCGACCCGGCGAGCGCCGCCTCGCTCAGGTTCTTTCGCTCCGTCGGTCGGATCAGGCGCACTCGCCGCTCGACGTCACCGTCGTCGAGCGTGACGCTGGCAGCCGGGACCTGCACGGCGGCATGGCCGGATCGTGCGTTGACCAGCGGCCGGGTCCGCGGCTCCTCGACCCTGGCCAGGGCGTCGGCCAGCGACAGCGCGTCGGTGCGGTCGCGCCGGGCCACAGTGAACGCCTGCGTCTCGGCTCCCGTGCCCGGGTGCGTGTAGACGCTGCGCCGGTCGACGATCCGCAGGCTCTCCGCCGTGACGGTCTCGACGCCGAGGTCGTAACTGCCGGCCGCGATCGCCGCTTCGACGCGTGCGGTGAGCAGACCGTCGAACACCTCGAACAGCAGGTTCTGCAACTCGATGGTGAGCGCCAGCACCCGGTTGAGGAACTGGGTGATCGGCGGCAGCTCTTCGCGCACCGCGCCGTCGCGGGTCGTGAGCGACAGCCCCGTCGCGTCCTCGAAGCGGCCTAGCGAGCAGCCTTCGACCTTGCCGAGCAACAGCAGCGTGTAGAGCTGGCGCAGCGCCGCGCGCGCGTATTCGCTCTCCAGGTTGTCCGAGGCGCGGAACAGGCCCTGGCCGCCGGTCTGGCGCTGGCCGCGCGTGATCGCGCCCAAGGTGTCGAGCCGACGGGCGATGGTCGAAATGAACCGCTTTTCGCCGCGCACGTCGGTGGCGATCGGCCGGAACAGCGGTGGCTGCGCCTGGTGGGTGCGGTTGGTGCGTCCGAGCCCCTGGATGGCGGCGTCGGCCTTCCAGCCGGCCTCGAGCAGGTAGTGGACCCGCAGCCGCCGGTTCTTCGCGCCGAGATCGGCGTGGTAGCTGCGCCCGGTGCCGCCCGCCTCGGAGAACACAAGGATGCGCTTGTCGTCGTTCTGGAAGGCCGAGGTCTCGGCGAGGTTGGCCCCGGCGGGGCGGCCCTCGACAACGAGGCGCTGCACGCCATCGTCGCCGCGCTTGCGCACGATCCGCCGCGAGCGCCCGGTCACCTCGGCGACCTGGTCGGTCCCGAACCGTTGCACGATCTGGTCGAGCGCACCCTGGACGGGCGGCAAGGCCGCAAGCTGCTCGATCAGCCGGTCCCGCCGGTTCACCGCGTCACGGCACTGGACGGGTTGGCCGTCACGGACCACGGGTCGCGAGGACAGGTTCCCCTCACCATCGGTGAACGGCTCGTAGAGCTGCACCGGAAAGGCGTGGGCGAGATAGTCGAGCACGTACTCGCGGGGGGTGATGTCGACCTGGACGTCCGACCATTCCTCGGCCGGTATCTCGGCGATGCGGCGCTCCATCAGCGCCTCGCCGGTCGAGACGATCTGCACCACGCAGGCGTGGCCGGCCGCCAGGTCCGCCTCGACCGAGCGGATCAGGGTCGGCGTCTTCATCGCCGTGATCAGGTGGTTGAAGAAGCGCTGCTTGGAGCTCTCGAACGCCGAGCGCGCCGCCGACTTGGCCTGCGCGTTCAGCGTCTTCGATCCACCGTCCGGCCCCGTGCCGGTGACGCCGGCGGCTTCCAGCGCGGCCCCGAGGTTCTGGTGGATGACCTGGAACGCGCCCGCATAGGCATCGTAGATGCGGGTCTGCTCAGGCGTGAGCGGGTGCTCGACCAGCTCGTATTCGACGCCGTCGTAGGAAAGCGAGCGGGCGGTGTAGAGGCCGAGCGCCTTCAGGTCGCGGGCGAGCACCTCCATCGCCGCCACTCCTCCGGTCTCGATCGCGGCGACGAACTCAGGCCGCGTGGCGAACGGGAAGTCCTCGCCGCCCCAGAGCCCGAGGCGCTGGGCGTAGGCGAGGTTCTGGACGGTGGTGGCGCCGGTCGCCGAGACGTAGAGGACGCGGGCGTTGGGCAGCGCGTGCTGAAGCCGCAAGCCGGCGCGGCCCTGCTGCGAAGGGCCTTGCTCGCCGCGCGATCTCTTGCCGCCCGCGGCGTTCTGCATGGCATGGCTCTCGTCGAAGACGATCACTCCGTCGAAGTCGGAACCGAGCCAGTCTACGATCTGCTGGACGCGCGAAACCCGCTCGTCCCGGGCGTCGGAGCGCAGCGTGGCGTAGGTGGTGAAAAGGACCCCTTCCTCCAGCCGGATCGGCGTGTCCTGCCGGAAGCGCGACAGCGGCTGGATCAGCAGCCGCTCCTGCCCCAGCGCCGACCAGTCGCGCTGGGCGTCCTCGATCAGCGTGTCGGACTTGGAGACCCACAGTGCGCGGCGGCGGCCCTTCAGCCAGTTGTCCAGGATCACGCCCGCGACTTGGCGGCCCTTGCCGGCGCCCGTGCCGTCGCCGAGCATGAAGCCGCGCCGGAAACGGACCGCGCCCTCGGCATCGTCGGGCGCGGCGGCGACCACGTCGAAGGTGGCGTCCACGGTCCAGGCGCCTGCGAGTATGCCGCCGTGCGCTTCGCCGGCGAGGATCACCGTCTCAAGCTGGGCATCGGATAGCAGCCCGGCGGCGACCAGCCCGGCTGTGAGGTGCGGACGGTAGGTCGGCGCGGGCGGGCGAACGCTCGCCATCGCGGCCGACTGCACCAGCGGGGTGGGATGGGGCCTCGCGCCCGGCATGCGCAGGGTCTGGAGCGCGAAGGGCTCGTAGAGGGCGTCGTTCAGGCGTGCGGCCGTCTCCGGCGCGGACGCGATCAGCTCGTAGCCGAGCTCCACCGCGTGGGCGGCCACCGGAGCGAGCGGGCGAGCGCTCGGACGAGCCGCGGCGCGACGCACGGCACCGGCTCCGTGCGAAGACGCAGAACCGGAGGGCCGGATCGGCGTGCAGGCGGCGCGTGGCGGAACGTGGGCCTCGACCCAGGCCAGCAGGGTGGCGGTATTCGGCGCCATCCCGTGCGAGGCCGGAAAGGCAGCCGGGTCGGCCGCGGGCATGCGGTCGATCACGGTCAGCCGCGTCTCGACCGTCGTGCCGTGCCGCGCGAATACGCGGCCGTCCACCGCCGCGCTGAACACCACGCGCCCGCGCTCCTGTAGCTTGATGAAGGCAGGCGTCCAGGCCGGGGTGTCGGGCGAGAACGATGCGCCGGTGATGGCGACCAGCCGGCCGCCGTCCGCCAACCGCGCCAGGGCGGAGGCGATATGGCGATAGTGGCGTCGGCGACGCGCCCCTCCACGTGCGCGCCGACCGAGAAGGGCGGGTTCATCAGCACCACGCTCGGGCGCACGTCCGCATCCAGGTGGTCATGGATCTGTGCCGCGTCGAACCGCGTCACCAGTTTGGCCGGGAACAGCAGGTCGAGGAGGTCGGCCCGCGTGTCGGCGAGCTCGTTCAGCACGAGAGGAGCGCCCGCGAGATCGGCAAAGGCGGCGAGCAGACCGGTGCCGGCCGAAGGCTCGAGCACGAGGTCACCGGCGGTGATCGCCGCGGCGCGGGCCGCGACGAGCCCGAGCGGGATCGGCGTCGAGAACTGCTGGAGCGCCTGGCTCTCCTCCGAGCGACGCGTGTGGGTCGGCAGCAGCGCCGCCACCTTGCCCAGAATGGCGAGCTGTGAAGCGATCGGGCGCGCGCGCAGGGCGGGGCCGAACCGGCGCAGGAACAGGAGCTGCGCGAGCTCGCACACCTCGTAGGCGTCCTTCCAGCTCCAAGCGCCCTCCGCGTCGGAGCCGCCACAGGCGAACTCCATCGCGGCGCGCAGCGTGCGCGCCTCGATCGCGGCGCCGCGCACAAGGTCCGGCAGGAGGTGCTCGGCCGCCGCGAGCAGCGCCGGGGCGGACGGAGAGGACGCGACGGGGGAGACCGCCGGCGCAACGGTGGCGGCTGTGGAACGGGTGTTCAGCATGGTGAGGGATCCCGGAGAGCGCAGGCAGGCAAGCCGTCCGGGCGCTCTCTCCAACCCGTCGGCTCACCCGCCTTCCGGCCGCCCTCTCCCTCTCAGGAACCCGGCATGAAGAAGGGGTCCGGCGCGGATGCGCCAGACCCCTCTGTCGCCGGGCGACTCGGTCGCTGAACGACGGTTCAGGCGCTCGCCTCGATCCTGAAGCTGCGAGCGTCGAGGTTGCCGATCCGGTAGAGGCCGTAGCCGCCCGGCGCCCGCAACCGCACCGCCCGCGGCCGGCTGGGATCGATCACCACCTCCAGCCGCGCGTGCGAGGCGCCGTCGGTGAAGGTGACCGGCTCGTCGAACACCAGCGTCCAGCCGTTGCGCAGGCGCGGCTTCGCGGCGCGCCGCGCGGCGGTGGCCCGGCACCGCTCCCGCCAGGCGAGCGCGTAGGCGTTCTCGGTCGGAGTGAGCAGGTCGAGGATCGCGGGCGGACACTCGGCCTCGCACGGGCCCATCGCTTCCTCCATGTCCTTGTAGCCGAACACGTAGCCTTCGCGGTCGCGGGGGTTGTAGTGGACGAGGCAGACGAGCGCGAAGACCTCGCGCTCACGATCCGGTCGCAGCACCTCGACCGCGGCGTAGTAGGTGCGCATCCTGACCAGCGCCGAGCGCAGCACGGTCGAGTGGACCGTCTCGCGCTCGTGGGTGAACTGGTCGTCGAGATACTGGCGCGGGCCGGAAAAGTCGCGCAGCGATTGCATATAGAGCCAGCCCATGAGGGGGTCTCCTGAAACGACGAAGCCCGGCGCGATGGCCGGGCTGTTCGGGTGAATGGGAAGGGATCGGCCGCTCAGGCGAAGACGAGGCCTTCGTCAGGGTCGGTTGCCGGACCGAGCATCGCGGCGAGCCAGTGGTCGCAGTCGGTCCAGGCGAGACTCTTGCGCGCGCCGAGGTCGAGCACCTGCGCGCCACCGCCGAAGCTGTTCAGGCGCGGCTTCGAGCAGGTCAGCGCTCAGGTGAAGCGCCAGCGCCCGGAGAGGTCGAAGGCCTCCGCGCAGGCCAGCACGAAGGCGATGACGTGCTCGGGCTCGCCGTTGCCGTCCGAGCTGATCCACAGCCCACCGGGGCCGCTGTCGGGATCGGGTTCCATGTCGAAGCCGAGGGCCGCGCCCTCGACCTCGTCGAGCGCCTCGGCCTGGGCTTGGCCAATCTCGACGGCGCGAGCGGCGTTCTCGGCCGTGCCGACGTAGAACATGCAGCTGAAACTGGTGAAATAGTCGGCCATGTCTGGTCTCCAGAAACGACGAAGCCCGGCGCGATGGCCGGGCTTCGTCAGCTTGGTTGAGGTGAGAGGAGGTCAGGCCGCGCCGACCGCCGCGAATGGATCGACGAGTTTGTGGATCGGCTGGGCTCGACCCATCCACGGCTCCGGGCGGATGCAGCGCACCCAGTCAGCGAAGCTCGGAATGAAACCGAGGTCCTCGACGATGTGCTGCTCGCCGATCAGCCGCACCGGCACGACGCGTCCCGTCGAGACTGTTATGGTCGCGCCGAACAGACGCTCCAGCATGAAGCACCCTTCGGCGTGGTGGCGGAGCGCGCGGTGTCGGAAGTCGGCCGTGATACCCTTCGACTCGTCGAACCACTGGTGCAGCGGCAGATAGTCCTCCGCCGTGCCGCCCCACTTGCGGGCGGACGACAGTGCGTGATGATACGGGTGTCCCATCGTCGTTCCCTCACCACTCGTGGCCGCTGTATTCGGAGGACTCGACCCGCTCGTTGTAGTCGAGCCGGATCACGCCCTTGGCGACGTCGAAGCTGAACTCGCCGAACGCCCCCTCGTTGATCTCCCAACCGTCGTGGGTGTCTTCGAGGAGGTCGTAGGCGAGCTGCTCGATCGCCTCGGCGAGCGGCAGGATCCGGGTCTCGACTCCCGAGCCGTCCCACAGCGGCGAGCCGATCGTCACGTCGGTGGCGGGCAGCTCGGCCGCGGTCTCGCCGGTGCGGGCGTCGACGCTCTCGATCTGACCGGAGTCGCCCGAGCCGTCGAAGGTGACGACGACGCTGGTGATGGCGGCCGCCGCCAGTGCGGCGAGGATGGCCGCCTTGTTCACGGGCCCGACCTCCTCGGCGAGGCGGGAGCGGGCGGCCTGCTGGGCTTCGATCGCCGCCCAAGCGGCCTTGGGATCGTACGAGGTGGATGCCTCGGTCATGGTCTGTCTCCTGATGAAAAGGGGTGCGGGACGGCCGGAGCCGCCCCGCGAGGGTCGATCACTCGGCGGCGATGGCGTGGGCGGAGGCCGGGTCGGGCTCATCGCCCTCGACCGGCTCCTCCTCGTCGGCGAGGAAGTCCGGCAGCGCCTCGACCTCCCCGGACTCGCCGGCGGGCTCGGCCTCCGCCCCGGCGACAACGAGGGGTTCGGGCACCCAGCCGGTGTCGGCCAGTAGCCGTTCGGCCTCCTTGGCCATCTCCGGTTTCTTCAAGTGGTCGATAAGCTGCGCCGCCATCTCGCCCTTGGCCTGGCGGACCGCATCGAGAATGCGGACCTTCGGCACGCGGCCGAGATAGTTGTCGACCGTCGGCCGCCAGCCCGCCGCCGCCATGTCGAGCCCGACCGCCTGCGCCAGCACCTCGCCGTGCGCGATGGCCTGCGGCCGGCGGTGGAACGGCTCGCGGGTGACGTTGACGGTCAGCGAGGCGGCGTGGGCGAACAGGGCGTGGCGCTCGTCGGGCCCGAGCTCGACCAGCGCCGGCCACAGCGCGTCCGACCGTTGAGGCAGGCGCTTGGCCCAGAAGTCTTGGCGGGCGCCGATCGCCTTGGCCGAGGCCGAGTCCGCCAGCCCTGGCGCCTGCGTCCCGAAGCTCGCCGACTTGGCGCTGAGCTCCAGGCAGGTGTCGGAGCCGAAGTGGTAGAAGGCCGGCAGGCAGAGCGCGTGCAGCACGGCCAGGTGCGCCGTGTCCGGGTCGATGGCGACGGCATCGCGCAACGCCAGCGTCCGGTGGGCGGTGAGTTCGGTCACCAGCCGCTCCGACAGCGGCCGCAGCGTGTCGTCCTCCTCGCCGTCCGGCTCGGGCAGCGGCTGGCCGCCGACGGTGATCACGGCGCGGGTCGGAGCGGCCGGGTCCGCCATCGGCTCGGTCGGCGTCGTCGGCTCGCCCTCGACCGGATCGGCGATGACAGGCGGCTCGTCCTCCGGCCGCACGAAGCCGCGCTCGACCCGGAGCTGGCCGTTGGCGTCCACCGAAACGAACGCGCCGGCGCGCGCCACCTCCGCGGGATCGTAGGTGACGGGCGGGTTGTCGAAGGCTTTGATCGCGGCTTCCAGCTCGGCGAGGCGGACGTCCACCTCCTCGGGCAGGTCGCCGTCGCCCTCGTGCGCCGCATAGAGGCACTCCAGCTCGTCGGTCAGCGCCTCGTGAGCCGTCTGCGTCTCGTCCGACACCTCCGGCTGCTCGCCGTAGATGCGGTGCAGGCCATTGGCGTGGCCGTAGGGGAAATCGAGCGCGGCCTCGACCCACTTCCAGCCTTCGGCGCCAACCGTCTCGGCCTCGCGCGCGAGCTTCTCGGCCGAGAGCCGGTCGAGCAGCGCCACGTCGTCTAGCCAGCCGCCGTCATCGTGGGCGAAAAGGTCGCGGCGGACCACGCCGCCGGCCAACTCGTAGACCTCGACGCCGACGAACTGTGCGCGAAGGTCGGCGGCGCGGACCGCGCCCTCGGTCAGCATGCGCCGGATCAGGTAGGGCTCGCGGTTGTAGCCCTTCGAGACCGACTCCCAGACATGCGACTGGCGGCCGTGGTCGGCGCTGACCGTGAAGGCCATCAGCTGGTCGAGCGTCATGCCGTCGGCGGCGTAGACGTCGAGCAGCGCCGGGGCGACCGACGCCAGCCGCAGCCGCTGCTTGACCACGGTGGGCGACACGAAGAAGCGGGCGGCGATCTCCTCCTCGCCCAAGCCCCGGTCGATCAGCGCCTTGAAGGCGCGGAACTGGTCGAGCGGGTGAAGCGCCTCGCGCTGGACGTTCTCGGCGAGGCTGTCCTCCTCGGCCGAGATGGGCGAGCCGGCCTCGCGCACGTTGCACGACACCGGCGCGGTCTTGGTGAGGCGCTTGGCCTTGACTAGGATTTCCAACGCCCGGAACCGGCGGCCGCCGGCCGGGACCTCGTACATGCCGGTCTCCTGGCCGGCGGCGTCCACTACCGGGCGGACGTTGAGGTTCTGCAGCAGGCCGCGCCGGGCGATGTCCTCCGCGAGTTCCTCGACCGAGACGCCGGCCCGGACGCGCCGGACGTTGGCCTGGGAAAGAATGAGCTTGTTGAAGGGGATGTCGCGCGACATCCCGAGCGAGATGATCTTCTGAACGGCTGACGCCATGACGGTAGACTCCGTGACGGGCGGCCGGGAGACCCTCTCTCGACCTCCAACCCGTCACGGAGCGAAGCGCAGCCCTCTTCCTCTACGCCGCCGCGGCGACCGGACCGGACGGAGGCAGGTTCAGCACCTCCGCGCCCGCCTGCCGGTAGGCTTCCGCCACGACGGCGAGCGGTGCGTAGGAGAGCGCGTGAAAGCGCGGCTCGCTCGGCGGCTGCCCGACCGCGACCATCGGTCCGCGCACCGCCAATTCCACACCGCCTCGAACGGCAGGCCGCGGCTGTCGATCACGGGCAGGCCGGCGTCGACGGCCTCGGCCTTGATCGCGTCGGGAATGCAGCCCGACAGCCAGCCCCGGTCGAAATAGAGCGTCGCGCCGCCCTGGCCGATGGCGAGATGGCCGCCTTCGGTGGCAAGCGCGCATTCTGCGTAGTTCCGTAGAGCCGTAAAAGCGGAAGCGTGCATCGGTGTAACTCCGTAGGACGAGGCCGCCGGCGCCTGCCGCCGACCGAACCCGCGTCACGACGGATCGGGCCGCCCCCGAACCCGAGGACGGCCCGAGATGTGCTGGAGGCGTCGGACTACACGCCGCACAGGCCCGAGCACTCGTTTGGCCAGAGGTCGAGTTGTCCGGCGTCGGCGGGCGTCGACAGGTCCGCCTCGTCGAGCGGGGCCGCCGAGCGGTGCAGGAACACCTCGCCACGCACGCCGCGCAGGCCCACCCGGATGGCGCGGTCGACCTCGACCGCTTGGGTCCAGGCCGTTTCGTCCTCGTCGCGGATCATCCGCCACGCGTCGTCGCTATGGAACGTACAGCCGACACAGCTCGACTTCGGCGGGATCGGGTAGCCGTGGCGCTCCAGCCAGCGTAGGCAGTCGCGGCGGCTCATCCGCTGCTCGATCAGCGGCCAGCGGTTGACCTGCCAGGCCTTGAAGCTCGGCTTCATCCGGATCGCCTCGTCGAGCGAGATGCCGATCCATTGCTCGACAACGGGCGCCTTGGGCGAGCGGCGGCGGGTGAGGCCCGCCAACGCCCGGACCTGCCGCCGGATCGGCACGATCTTGTAGTCCTTCGTGCATTAGCGGCGGATCATTCCGATCTCGACCCGCACCCCGCACCCCGCGCACCGTGCGCGTGAAGGCCGGGATCGAGGCCCAGCGCTCGCCGCGACCGGCGCGCAGCAGGTCGGCGCGGAGGTCGCCGCCCGAAACCACATGCACTGGAAACGGCAGCACGTTGCCGGAGCGAAGCCAGGCGAGGTGCTCGTAGACCGCGCGCGGCTCCCAGCCGGTGTCGGCGAAGATGGCACAGTCGGGCATGGGCCCGACCTCGCCGTGCGCCGCCATCAGCGCGAGGGTGGTGGACTGCACGCCGGCGCCGAGGCTGAGCACCCGCAGGCGGATGCTGTCCGAGGTAGCAGCGGTGAAGGTCGAGGCGATCGAGAGTGCGTTCATCACGCCGCCTCCTGCTCGGCGTCGGCCGGAGCTTCGGCGCCGGGCCGGAATGCGAGCAGGTAGTCGGCCGCTTTGGATGCGGCCGAGGCGGCGCGCACGATGGCGCGGTCGTCCTCGCGCAGCACGTCGAGCCAGGAGCCGATGTAGTCGGCGTGGCGCACCGTCGGCGTGATCCCGAGCGTGGCGCAGCAGAAGGCCGCGCACATCTCCGCGACCAGCTCCTCGCGCGCGTACTTGCCCGAGCCGAACGTACCCGACAGGTCGCGGTTGAGGCGGTGCGGCGCGCCCGACCAATGGCCGAGTTCGTGCAGCGCCGTCCGGTGCCAATCGATCGGCGCGAAGAAGGCGTCAGGCCGGGGCGCCTGGATGTAGTCGAGCCCGGGCGCGTAGAACGCCTTGGGGCCGCCGAGCCGCAGGTCGGCGCCCGATCGGCGGATCAGCGCTTCGACCTCCGGCAGGATCAGACCCTCGGCCACGGGCGGCGGCGCGGTGACGAGGTCCTCGGGCAGGCCCTCGCACTGGTCGACCGAGAACACGGTGAAGCGCTTCAGGAAGGCGATTGCTCGGCCGTCTTCTCCGGTCTCGCGGGCGCGCTCCCGCTTGTCGCCGGGCACGAAGCGGTCGGCGTACACGACAGTGGTGCCGCGCTCACCCTTGCGGACGCAGCCGCCGAGCGACAGCGCCTGACGGAAGGTCAGCCAGCTCTGGCAGGAGTAGCCGCGGGCCACCACGGCGCCCCAGAGGATCAGGACGTTAATGCCCGAGTAGCCGCGCCCGGTCGCGGCGTTGCGCGGCATGGCGAGGGGGGCGGCCACGCCCGTTCCGCCCCACGGCTGGACCCAGGGCAGTCGCCCGGCCTCCAGCTCGGCGATGATCTTAGCGGTGATCTCCTGGTACAGGCTGGTCCGGTCGGCCGAAGTTGGCCGGGAAGATGAACGAGACATCACGGGGCTCCGTGACGGGTCGACCGGGAGCCTCTCTCCCCGCCCTCAAACCCGTCACGGCGACAGCCGCAGCCCTCTCGCTCTCCGACGTGCGCCGGAGAGAACGGTCACGCTCACGTCCTCCCGTGGCCCGGGGGCGTTGCGGGCGCTCCCGCAGAAGGGGTTGAGCGAGACGGCAGGCTCGGTCGCAGGGGGAAGGCTTTCCCCTCCACGTTCAGGCCGCCCAGAACTTCCCCTTCACTCAAAGCCAGTCGAGTCGGCCTTGAACTTGAGCTGGCGGGCGTTGTCGCGAACCACGCCGATATCCGCTTCTTCGAAGCCGGCGTCAGCCTCGGCCTCGATCTCGATTGTGACCTTGATCTTGGAGCCGTGGGTCCGTTGCAGCTCCATGACAACAGCATTCAACACGGCGTCGAATGCCTTCACCGGCCGGACCATGTCGAGCTCGACGGCGCCGAAGAAGCGTCGCGGCTTACGTTGGCTGGCCGGCACTACACCGTTCGTCACAAGGTCCGAATGCTCCTCCCCCGACTGAGGCGCCCCACCTCCCACCGTTGCATTGGCCGTCGATGTCGCGGGAGCCGGGCTCGCCTGCGCGGCGGCTACTTCCGAGCGGACCAGGACCGCCGTCGACGGAAAGAGATCGGGCGCTCCCTTCGCCCAGGCTGGGCCGACATATCTTCCCGCCGCTTCGTCAAAGCTGTCGGCATAGCCGAAGGCGGGATCGAGCTTGCCTACGGCATCGCGGATCGCATTCTCCAGCACCACGCGGTCGCGCAACTTGGGCAGGTAAGCGTAGGAGGCGAACCAGTCGGCGACCTCGCTAATGCCGAGGTGTGGGCGATCGTCAGGCCACAGAGGCTTTAGATGTAGCGCCAGGGCGTCGGGACCGAGCCGCTCCTTCGCGATGCCGTCGCCGCGCGGACCGGCCTTCTCATAGACGGCGGCCGGGATTGCGGCCCGGTCTTTGGACGCGATGGACAGGTGGTCGAGGTCGAACGCCACGCCAGCGGCGGCCGCCTTGACCGGGAACAGAATATGGCTCCATGCCAGCCGGACCGCCTTCGCGGCTCCATCGCGGCTGGTTTTGGCCTTGTCGCGCGTGTCGACGATCTGCGCCTGGGTGAGCTGGTCCTGGAGGCGCTTGTCGTCGCAGATGCCCTGCCAGGCCAGCGCCTTGCGCATCACCTCGCGCGCGGTCGCCAGCAGCACCTCGTCGGCGGCCACGAACAGGAGGGTGTTGCGGAACCGGCGCTGGGCCGACCGGCAGCGCATGAGCGTGTCGGTCGTGATGTCCGTGGCGCTCGACTTCGCCGCCCCCTTGCCGACGTGCGGGGTGGCGGGTCCGAGGACCACCAGCGACAGCGCGCTGGCCTCGTCAATTGTTATGGGATCGTCGGGTGCGGCGTACACGCGGTGGAAGCCCGCCTTGGTCGCTCCGTCCTCGCGCAGCACCTTGGCGATCGCTTCGTCCACTTCGTGGTCGGGCAACGCCTTGGCACGATCGTCAGCCAGCCGGTTCAGCGTCGGCTGGGTCGAGAACCAATAGCGGCCGGCTTCCTCGTAGAGATAGGTCGCGCGTTCGGTCAGCTCGCGCAGCGCCTCGCCGAAGATGGCGAGCTGGTCGCCCGGTTCGGCGCAGGCGAGCCGCAGCCCGGGCCCGGTCAGCCCGGCGTTGGGGCGGCCGACCAGCGGCGCGGAGCAAACGAACACCGCGCGGGCGGCGCGGGTCGCGGCGCGCAGCTGCGAGATGCGGCGCGACGGGTTCGCCTCCATGCGGGCGGGCAGCGAGCTCTCCCCGTCGACCTCCTTGTCGACCACGGCGTTGAAGTTCGAATCGAGCGGGTAGAGCACGCTCGCCCGCACGCGCTCGTGCGAGATCGGCACGCGCGCGGGCGTGATCAGCGGGTCGCTGACCTGCATCTGCCAGAGCGTGCCGACGACGTTGGCCATGAAGCGCAGCACGCCGCGGGTGCGCTGAAACTTCTCCAGGCTGGCCCAGTCCTTCGACAGTCGGTCGAACAGCTCCGGGTGGATCGGGTAAGACAGCTTCAGCAGGTCGCGATAGCGCGCCTCCTTGGCTTCCGGCGGAAACTCGGCCGGATTATTCTTGTAGAGATCGGCGAACGCCTTGACCGTATCGTCGCGCGCCCGCTCACCGTCGGCGTCAAGCGTCTGAAACAGGCGGCGGCGGATGATCTCATAGGTCTCGTCGCCAGACGCGGGCAGCCAGGCGGACTGGACCCGGCCGAACACCTTCTCCAGCCGCAGCAGCGCGGCCTCGCCCTTCGGGCCGCCGGCCTCGGCCACGCTCTCGGGCAGCGAGCCGATGATCAGCACGCCGGGCGCCATCTTGGCCGCCTCGGTGAGCGACTGGATAAAGGAGAGGAACGCCTCGAACCGATCCTCGGAGAGCTGGCGCGCATAGGCGACCAGTTCATCGAGCAGGATCAGCGCCGGGCCGGAGAGCTTGAACAGCTCGACCAGCAGGTCCGAGCCGGGGTTGGTCCGCGCCGCCTCGGCCTCGGCCATCAGGTCGAGCCCGGCCTGTCCGGCGATCCGCCAAGCGACATAGCCCCAGAGCGTGTGGACCTTCGGCCCGTCCCGCAGGATCAGCGAGGTGTCCGCGCCCTTCGACGTGCCGACGAACACGGCCAACTTCGGCGCCGTCCAGCCCGTCACGCCGGCCTTCTCGGCCAGGGGGCCCACGCCTTCCAACAGCGAAAGGTCGCGCGACTTGGCGAGGTGGTAAACGGCCAGCATGGTGTGGGTCTTGCCGCCGCCAAAGGCGGTCTGCAGCCCGATCACCGGATCGCCGCCGCTCCCAGACAGCCGCTGCAGGCTGGAGGTCAGGATGCGGCGCAGCCCTTCCGTCAGAAAGGTGATGCGGAAGAAATTCTCCGGGCTAGCGTAATCCTCACCGGCGTGGCCGGCATCCACGGCGAACAGGTCGGCTGCGAACTCCGCCTCCTTGAAGCGGTTGGCCAGCACATCCGGGTGCGGCAGCGCCACCTCGATCCAGGGCCGGAGCGCCTTGGCTGGTCCCGTCTCGACAGGTGCGGCCGGCGCGGGGCCGAGCGACAGGGTGGGGCGCGCGGCGGCAGTGGCGGAAGGAGAGGCGGCAGCCGTAGGCGGCGGTTCAGCCGTCCCGAAGCCCGAGCGGCGCTGGGCGTCGTAGAGCGCCTTCGCCTCGTTCACCTCGGCCGCAGGCGCCTTCACCGCCTTCAGCAGGCAGTGGATGGCGTCGAGATAGCGGAGCGCCTCGTCGTCCTGCAGCGGGATCGACAGGTGCGAGGTGGCGTTGCGGGCTTCCAGTGCCATCGAGGTAAAGTTGCGGACCTTGTGCTTGTCGTTGCGCCCGAAGGCATCGTCGAACACGTCGCGCCAGTTGTCGATCATGGTCTTGAGCAGGCCGTATTCGTCGAGCGCCGTGCCGGTCGAGCCGCCAGCCGCGCGGCTGGCGTAGCCGAGCCAGTTTGTCCCGTGGCGCGACTTCATCCGGGCCTCGACGAAGGGCGTGAGGCCGCGGCGCAGGTGGTAGAGACCGCCCTGGACGCGCTGGAGAGTTTCCTTCTCGGTCGACATTACGCGGTCCCCTCGAAGGCGAAGGCGGTCTGGTTCGGGCCGGGTGCGCGGCCCGCCGCATCGAGCGTCGCCGCGCGGTCCTCCAGCTTGGTCCACTCCTGCGCCAGTTCGTTGTAGACCAGCGCTTCGGCGGCCCAGCCTTTGTTGGTGGCGATCTCGAACAGGCGATAGGCGAGGGCGCGCGCCTCCTCCGCCTTCGGTCCCATCTGCGCCACCAGCGCGGCGGCCGCCTCGCCGCCGCCATCGGCCGCGTTGAGCACGCGGGCGGTGTGCTGCACGCATTCCCAGGTGGTCAGCGTCTTGTCGCTCGCGGGCGACCAGCCGGACGGCAGCTCTTCGCGCGGGGTCAGCCCAGCCTTGCCCTTCATGTCCTTGAACACGCCGGAGGCGAACAGCGCCCGGTCGGACGTGTTCTTGGCGGTCGTCAGCGTGATCAGCTCGCCCGAGGCGCGCGCGTCGAAGCCGTATGTGGCGTACCAGGCCAAGGCCACCTGCGTCTCGGGGTCGAACGCCTGGTCCAACTCGTTCTCGATCTCCTCCCAGACCCGGTTGATGACGGCCAGCGCGGTCTTGACGCTCATGGCGCTGTCGTCGTCCTCCAGCACCTTGGCGTGGCGCGAGAACACGCCCATGCCGGGTCCGATCACCGACTGCTGCATGTCGACGGGACCGACGCCGGCTTTTCGGATGGCGTCGATGGCGGTCGGCATTTCGCGCTTGAGCGCGCGAATGAAGTCGGCGCGGGTCACTGTTTCCGCGTCGGCCAAGCGTTTGCGGCAAACAAGGACGACCGATGACGCGAGCGCGTTCATGTTCGCCTTCAGGGCGTTGGTGGCTTCGGTACGCAAAGGCCAAGTTCCATCAACATTTAAGCCAGCATCAACAACGGCTTGGAGAAACGAAGCCCAACCAGCAGAGGTAATCCCATCCTCGCCGGCTTCCGCTTGCTTGAACGCATAGTAAATCGCCAGAGGCTCGCTGCTCGTGGCGGCTTTGCGCATGGCCGTGAGGGCTTCGCCCATGCCTGCCATGAAGAACGCTTCTGCACCCTCCCGCCCCCCGTGACGGTATGGCGTGGCGATCAATTCTAAATCCTTCGGGGTAGTCAATCGCCGGAAAAGCTCTGGCCAAACACCTGTAAGCGAGTTCTTCAACCAAACATAAAAGAAGTCTGAAAGATCAGCGTACCCAATATTGTCGTAATAGGGGGGATCGGTTGAGATTACGATGGGATCATCCGAAAAGCTGTTGCGTTGTGCGGCGAGGTTTCGCACTGACCCCGCGCCAGCCATGCCCAAGTTCTGTAAGTTCTCAGCAACGGAAATCGCTGTTCCAGCAATATCGCCACCCGCGCCAGCAATCGGGTTTGTCTCGGCATACGCCCACTGCATTGGGAGGGCTTGGCGCCCCATTGCCCCAGCAAGGCGTCCCATTCCCGTTTCCCAAATGGCTAGGGAGCACGAACGTGTCGAAGACTTGCTCACAGCAAATGCCAGATAGGTCGCGATCGCATCAGCGTAAGCGGTTGCGCCAGTACCGCCCGATTTAAGTGGATCAGAGTCGTCTCGAACACCGGCAGTGACAGCATCGGACAGCGCAGTTTCGCGCAGGCTAGCAATCGAATCGGAGAAGGCGGTAAGGGCGACGAGTTGGCGAGGCGTGAACAGGGACGCAAACGTCCGCATCCCGTAGTTTGGCGTCTTAAAATCCCTCGGATTGTTGGGCAGTTCGCCCTGAGGTTCCCAGTCGGGTGTAGCTTGATCGGCCGTCAGTACCTGAGCGTCGGTCGGGGATAGGTATGCCCGTTGCCGCTGGCCATCGACAACAAGGGCCATCAACCGACGACCTAAGCCGCTCGTTTGAGCCTCTTGGCGAATGTAGCTGAATGGCATCGATGTTCCAGAAAGCGAACAAACGCCTCCGCCGCTCCGACTGATCGTTCCTCTCTTCAACCGCTCCTCATCTGCCTTCGTAAGAGCGCCGGTCCTAACCCCGAAACGCCAGCCGTCCTGTGCGTCAGCGTCGATGATCGGCTCGACCCAAGTCTTCTTACCCTCCTTCGCCGAGAGCATGAATGACGACACCAGCGGCACCATCGCCCCTTTGGCCGCCGGGTCAGGCGAGCGCACCGTTCGTGCCCACAGCCAGGCGATCACCGTCGCCTTCGAGCCGTCCGGCAGCGTCGCCTTGGGATAGAGGTGGCCGATACGCTTCTCCGCCTCGTCGCGCATCCACTGGCCGTAGTAGCGAACGTCCTCCGCCAGCCCCTGCGCGCCCTTCCAGGCGCGGATCTGGCCGTTGGCGGCCTCGGCGCGGGACTTGGGGTTGACCGGCGGGCGACCGGCGAACTTGGGCGGGATCTCCACCAGCGCCTTGCCGATCAGCACCGCCACCGGGTTGAGGTCTGAGCCATACGCACGCAAGCCCAGCCGCTGCGCCTCCAGGGGGATCGAGCCGCCGCCTGAGAAGGGATCATAGACCGGCGGCGCCTTGGTCTGGAGGTAGTGGAGGATCGCCGCGCCGTCCCCCTGCGCCGGCGGCTCCTCGCCCAGGCCCCACGCCACCGAGCGCGCGATCTCCCACCGTGCCGCGTTCAGGATAACCTCGTTGTTCGAGGCCTCCCACGGCACCATCGCCTCGATCACCTTGTGCAGCCGCCGCCGCTCGGCGTCCTGCGTCTCCTCGGTCGGGAAGCGGTCGGGCCAGGACGAGGGATCGTCGACCAGCTGCGCGAACAGCACCGCGCGACACGCCGCCAGCGGGCGCCGCGCCCACCACAGGTGAAGGGTGGACGGATGTCCGTGCCGGATCGACTTCTCCCGCGCCGACGCGACGTTGATCGCCTCCAGAGGGATGGAGACTTCGATCAGCTTCTTGCGGATGGGCGGGGTCATACGGCTCGCTTGATGTCGGTCTGAGAAAAGTCGTCGCCCTTGAACAGCAAGGGTTCGCCGGTCGCTTTGGCAAGCGCGTAGGAGAAGCAGTCACCGAAATTGAGCGCCGCGGGATGCCGTCCTTTGCCGAAGCGCCGGAAGGCCTCGATGGCGAGCTTCGCGTGTTCATCCGAAAGCGGGACCACCGCCAGCTCCAGCCGCTCGATCAGGGCCTGCATGTGCTCCAACCCGGGCTCACCCCGACGACCTAGCGCAACAATGCTCGCCTCGACGCGGGTGGGCGCGCCGAGGAGGCGGTTGGGAGCGGTCCTGATCGCGTTGCGGAATGCGGGCTCTTCCGGCTCACCGCGCAGGATCGCCACGAGCGCGGAGCTATCGACAACCATCAGGAGGGTAGGCCGTTCTCATCATATCCCAGGATCTCGTCATCGGTACGATCGTCCAGCACGGGCAGCGCCTTGAACCGTGCGATAATCGCGTCGATCGCGGCGTCGTCCCACGGCTGCTTGCCGCGCTTGAGCTGCTCGTCACGCAGCCGCAGCCGGAGCGCGCCGCGCACCGCCTCGGTCAAGCTTTCACCGGTCAGGCTGGCAACCTGGCGCGCGAGGCTGTCCGTTTCCTGGTCCTTCAAGCTGAGCGCCATGCGACTCGTCCCGTATAGAATTACTAGCTACTTATATACAGTTGGAGAGGCGGATGTCGAGGCGAACCTCAGGCCGCCTTGGCCCTCAGCGACAGCAAATCGCTGAGGTTGAATACGACCGCCGTCTCCGCAAATCCCAGCTCGCGCTTGAAGAAGCGCTGCACATAGACCGGCTGGTGCGCGAAGCCGTTGGCCACGGCGACAAGCGCCAGGTGAAACGCCTCGGGCGCGTTGAGTGAGGCGAGGATCTCGTTCTTGGTGACGATCACATCCCGGGCGTCGGCGTGCCGGCCCTTGACCTCGATCAGCCGCAACGGGCCGCCGGCGCCGTCGCGGCTCTCGATGTCCCAGCCCTTCTTCTGCGCCGAGACGTCCACCGGCGCGTGACCGAGACTGCGCTCGAAGGCCATCACCGCTTCCATCGCCGCAAGCTCGACCACCACGCGGGCCGCCGGGTCTTCGCAGAACCCGGAGGCCAACGGCTCGGGCACAGGCGCGGTGCGGGCGCAGATCAGTCCCTTCGGAATGACCAGTGCCGCGCCCTTCAGCACCGGCGGCAGCGCCGTGATCTGGCGCTCGCGGGTCAGCTCTTCCTGGCGCTTGTGCAGCCGCTCAACCAGCCGCTGGGCGGTGGCCTCGGCATTGGAGGCGTTGATCCGCTGCTCCTTGCCGGCGCGCTCCTCCTCGCGCAGCCGGGCGGCGCGAGCGTCCCAGTAGTTGATCTCGCGGGTCAGTCGCGCCCGGACCTCGCGCTCGACCTTATCAATCTCGGCCAGCTTGCGCGCCTTGACCTCGGCCAGATGCGCTGGGACCAAGTTGGCGATGGCGTAGCCGAGCGCACGCTGTGCGACGCCCCCCCGCGAGCCACGGCGCGTCGATCACGTCCGCCACCGCCGCGCGCTCCTCCGCCGTGATCGGCCGATAGTCGAGGTAGGGCGCGGAGCCGCCGTCCGCCGCCGAGCCGTTCGCCTTGAGATGGATGAACTGGAGGCGCTGCGAGATCGCCCTCGGCTCGCCCGATCGCGCGACGCGCCCGTCGCGTACGGCATGTTCGAGGTAGACGAGCAGGCGCGGTTCCATACCGTCGTCCGCATCGTCCACCAGCACCGCGCCCTGGCCCAGCAGCGGTCCGAACCGCTCCATCACGACGTCCACGACGGACTCTAGGAGCGGGTGGCCGGGCGCCAGCAGCTCCGCCTGCGGCTGGCCGACGATCAGCGCCTTCTCGAACGTCACCCGCGCGTAGCGGTCGAGCACCGGATCGCCGCGGCCGATCAGCCGATCGCGCTCCTTTAGCACCGACGGCACGCGGGTAATCTCGAAGCGGCCGCGCTCGCGCTCGGCCATGCGACCGCCAAGCAGGGTGAACGCCTCGCGGAAGAAGCTGCCGATGAAGTGCGGCTGCAGGCGCCGCGCCTGCGCGCGCTCCATCTCCTCACGCACCGCCGCTACGGTCCGCGGGTCCATGCCTTCACTCGTCAGCTTGCGCTCGGCGACCAGCTGCTCGATCGCGCCGACGTCGACAGCGCCGTCCACCTTGCAGAACAGCTCGGCCCGAGTCTCGGGCCGGTCGCCATACCTGATCGCGTCCACGAGCAGATCGCGGAGCGCGTGGCCTTCGAACAGCTCGCCGAGCACGTCGAACACCCGCCCGCCCAGCGCCTCGCGCGCCTGGGCCAGCTTCTCCAGCAGGCGGCCATAGACTTCGCCCTCCCGCGTGTTGAACGCGCAGAGGTTCCACAAGTGGCAGACCTCGGTCTGGCCGATGCGATGGATGCGGCCGAACCGCTGCTCCAGTCGGTTCGGGTTCCAGGGCAGGTCGTAGTTGACCATCAGGTGCGCGCCGCGCTGCAGGTTCACACCCTCGCCGGCCGCGTCGTTGGCGATCATCACCCGCACGACCGGGTCGCTGTTGAACGCCGCGATCGCCGCGCGCCGCGCCTCGCGGGCGACGCCGCCGTGGATCACGACCACGCCGGCGGGATCGCCGAAACGCGCCGTGATCTTCTGCTGCAGGTATTCCAGCGTGTCTTTCGGCTCGGTGAAGATCAGGATTTTGCGCCTCAGCCCGGTCGCCGCGTCGATCATGATCGGCTCGTCGAGGATCGACTCCAGTTCCCGCCACTTCGCGTCCTGACCCGAGAGCTTCAACCGCAGGGCGCGCGCCTCTAGGTCACGCAGAATGACGATTTCGGCTTTGAGCTCGACCAGTGTCTGAGCGGCCGTAGCCGCATCGACGATCGCCTCCTCGGCGGCCTCGGCTTCCTCGCCGGTCGCTTCGTCGAAATCGTCGGGGTCGTAGGCCGGGAGGGACGGCGCGCGGCTCAGCGGGGTGGCTCCGCTTCCACGGCTCATCCGCTCCTCGCGCAGCCGCTCCTCAAGGCGCTTGCGCCGCCGCTCCAGCGAGCGGTGAATCGCCGCCGGCGACGAAGCCAGCCTCCGTTGCAGGATCTGGAGAGCGAAGCCGACACTGTTGCGCCGGCCGCCGTCACCGCTCCGGTCGGCGCGATTCATCTCCTCGCGCACATAGGTCGTCACCGCGGCATAGAGGTCCGCCTCGTCCGGCGAAAGTTCGTAACTAGCGGTGTAGGCCAGCCGCTCGGGAAACAGCGGCGTGCCGTCGAAGCGGTAGAGCTCTTCCTTGGTGAGCCGCCGCATCATGTCCGAGACGTCGGCTTTGTGGACGCCCTCGCGGAAGCGGCCCTCGAAGCGATCGGCGTCGAGTAGGCCCATGAACAGCTGGAAGTCGGCTTCTTTGCCGTTGTGCGGCGTCGCCGACATCAGAAGGAGGTTGCGGGTATGCGCGCCGAGCAGCTTGCCGAGCTTGTGGCGCTGCGTCTCCTTCACCTCGCCGCCGAAATACGAGGCGGCCATGCGGTGCGCCTCGTCGCAGATGATCAGGTCCCAGTCCGGCGCGGCCTGGAGCTTGGCCTTCAGCTCGTCCGAACGCGCGGCCTTGTCGAGCCGCATGATGAGCCGGTTCCGCTCGACGAACGGGTTGCCCGTTATCGAGCTCTCGATCTGATCACGCGTCAGCAAATCGAAGCCGAGGCCGAACTTTTCAGCCAACTCCTCCTGCCATTGCTCGACCAAGCTGCCCGGCGCGACGATCAGGCAGCGCTCTAGGTCGCCCCGGATCATCAGCTCCTTGACGAGGAGGCCGGCCATGACCGTCTTGCCCGCGCCAGGGTCATCCGCCAATAAGAATCGCAGCGGCTGGCGCGGCAGCATTTCCGCATAGACTGCCGTGATCTGGTGAGGGAGCGCCTCGATCTGCGATGCGCTGATGGCGAGGTAAGGGTCAAACAGGTGCGCCAGGCGAATACGGCTCGCTTCGGACGCTAGCCGCAGCAAGGCGCCGTCAGCGTCGAACGCGTAGGCGCGTCCGCCCTCCACGACCTCGAACGCGCTCTCCTCGCCGCGGTAGAGCAGCCGCTCGCCGACCTTGCCGTCGGCCCGGAACACGAGGTTAAGCGCGTCCGCGCCGAAGCGCGAAACCTGAACGATCTCGGCGACGCCGGTCGGTGTCAGGCCACGTAAGCGCGTGCCGGGCTTCAGATCATCGAACACGGGGCGTCCAGAACCATCTCTTCATCAGGCGATCCTATGCGGGAGCGGCTCCGGATTGAAGCTGTAAGCGGAGGTTCCCAGCACCGGCGAATGCGACCGTCGCAAGAAGGAGTGAGCCGCTGTGGCGGCGCGGCCGCCAAATCTGGGCGACAAAACGCGAACTCGCCGCTAGGATCGGAGCACCTCGGAAGAGGCTCCGACTCGTTCCATGGATGGTGATGGCCCGTAGCGACCTCCTTGTCTCCCTCGTTCGCGCCGCCGCGGCCGGCGATCGGGACGCCTTGAGGTCCACGACTGAGGCTCTGGCTGCCGATGAGCGGGCGAAGAAGCACCACTTGGTGGCTGACCGGCTCCAGCGCGCCCTGTCAGCCGTTCCGGTCACGCCGCCGCCGCTGATCACCTCGGCACCGTCTGGCGTCGGGTCGGGACGAGAGGCGATCATTGAAATCGAGCCTCGCGCGCAGCTCGGGCAGCTGATGCTGCCGCTTCCCGTGCAGGAGAGCGGCCGGCAGCTCGTCGAGGAGCACATGCGCGCGGATGTGCTGCGCGCTCATGGTTACGAGCCCCGCCATTGCGTCCTTCTGTCAGGGCCTCCTGGCAACGGCAAGACCTCCTTCTCGGAGGGTCTCGCGGAGGCGCTTGGGCTGCCCTTCTTCGTTGTCCGCTACGACGCGCTGATTGGTAGTTATCTTGGCGAAACGAACGCTCGCTTGCGCAAGCTGTTCGACTACATCCGCACGCAGCCGAGCGTCCTGTTCTTCGACGAGTTCGACGCGATTGGTAAAGAGCGCGGCGATACGCATGAGACGGGCGAGATCAAGCGCGTCGTTTCCTTCCTACTTATGCAGCTGGACCAGTTGCCGAGCTATGTGCTCGTGGTCGCGGCCAGCAATCATGCCGAACTTCTCGACCGTGCGGTTTGGCGTCGCTTTCAAATGCGTCTGGCGTTTCCCCCGCCGGACCGCAACCAAGTCGAAGTCTTCCTGGACCGCGTGATCGCGCACTGGCCGCAGTCGCCGACCATGACCTTGCAGAAGATCGCTGGCCAGCTCGGTTTGGTGAGCTATGCCGAGGCCTTAGACTTCTGCCAGAACGTGCGTCGGCGGCAGATACTTGGCCTCGGGGGCGTCGGGATTGATGAAGCGCTGGGGAAGGAGTTGGACCTCTGGTCGGCCCGTGTCCGGCCGGAGACACTGAATGGCGAGCGATCCCAACAAGCCGCTGTTGCGCCTGACACCCCAGGCCGCACAAGACCGTCCCATCGGAAGATCGAGGGTAATCCGCGGGCCTGAAGCCTTCCCGCAGGCGCGACAGACCGCAGCCTTTGCTCCCATCTTCCAGCGCCTCGCCGACGTTCTCGCGCGCGATCCAGCCGGCCTTGCGCTCAGGGCTGACCCGACCGCGCTGGCTCCTGAACGGCTGCTCGTTTTCGAAGTGCGCGGAGCGATTGGCGCTTTTGCCGATGCCGTTCGACGCGTGCCCGGTCTCGAGCTGATCGACGAGGAGGAGATCGGGACCGACGAGAGCGACAAGGCGCCTGTCGCCTATCTCATGATGCCGGACGCGCGCGCGTTGCAGAATCTCGAGAGCCTGTGGCGGCGCTGGCTCCGCAACCAGCTTGTCCAGGGCGAAACGCCTTAGCGCGATGTTTTTGCGCTTCTTCGCGATCTGCGACCTTGGGGGCCACAAGACCGTGTCCAGCCCTCGGACAGTAGCGTCTTGGAAGAGGAGGTGGCCGGGCGGTTGCACGACGAGACCGTGCGTTTGGAGGTCGAGCTGGTCTACCGGACTGATCCTAAGGCCGGTGCCGACCGCGACGAGGAGGTGCTCCGCGCGGTGCAGGCGCAAGGCGGTCGGGTCGTCATGCGTTCTCGCATCGACGACATCGCCTATCATGCGCTGTTGGTCGACCTGCCGGTCGCAGCCGTGCAGAGGATCATCGAGCGCACAGCCGACGGGCTCGCAGGCCTCGATCCGGTCATGCACATCCGCCCGCAGAGCGTCGCCACCGGCGTGGAGGTTGCCGAGGCCGGCGACGCCGCTCAGGTCGCACCACCCGTCGCGCTCGGCGAGCCGATCTTGGCGGTGCTGGACGGTGTGCCCGTGGCCGCTCATCCAGCCTTGGCCGACCACCTCGTCGTCGACGACCAGTTCGGCCTGGAGGGCGGGGCGCCAGTGGCGCAACGCGTCCACGGGACGGCGATGGCGTCGCTGATCGTGCATGGCGACCGCAACCGTGCCGAGCCGTCGCTCCCCCGCCGGATCCACGTCGTGCCAGTTCTGGGTGGCGGGGATGCGTTCCCGCCCGACCGACTGATCGTAGACATGATCTACACGGCCGTCCGCGCCATGCGGGACGGTGCGGACGCCACCGCTCCGTCCGTACTTTTGGTGAACCTCTCTCTCGGAAACGCGCGGCGCCCGTTCCAGGGTCAGCTGTCCGCCTGGGCGCGCTTGCTCGACCGGCTCGCCTACCGCTATGGCATCCTCTTCGTCGTCAGCGCTGGCAATCGCCTCGACGCCTTCGCCGTCGAGGCTTTCGCCAATCACATATTATTCGAGGATGCCGACCCAGCGCATCGGGCAACTGAGACGCTGCGGGCTCTCGGCGCCATAGTCGCCGATCGCCGACTGATTTCCCCGGCCGAGACGGTCAACGGACTTACGGTGGGTGCCTGCAACGAAGATGCGGTCAGCCTAGCCGACCGAGCCACCGCGCGAGTGAACGTCGATCCTTACGGCGATCGCCGCATGCCTAATCCGTCCAGCACGCTCGGCCCGGGCTTCGCGCTTGCGGTGAAGCCCGACGTACTCTTGCCGGGCGCGCGTGAGCGGCTGCGCCTGGTTCGCAGCCACACCCATATCGAGGTCGGTCCG
Organism: Acetobacteraceae bacterium; assembly: GCA_965217935.1. GTDB lineage: Bacteria > Pseudomonadota > Alphaproteobacteria > Acetobacterales > Acetobacteraceae > JBBROS01. The sequence goes on from OZ244581.1 coordinate 211,061, forward strand.
GCGAGCCCGATGCGCGCGGCCGGGCTCCGCGTCGCCGCGCCGCCCAGAGACGGCCGGGAAAACCTGGACGGCTACACTAACGGTACAAGCGCCGCCGCGGCGCTCGCGTCCCGCACCGCGCATCGCATCCACGACGCTCTGGAAGCCACTTACGGCGAGACCTTCCTGCGGCTGCCTCACCAGCAGCGAGCCGTCCTGCTGAAGGCGCTTCTGGCGCACCCCGCGCGCTGGCCGGAGGACAGCGCGGAGTTGGTCCGCCAGGTGATCGGCCCACCCGAAGGAAAATTCCACGTCCGCCAGAAGGACAACATTCGGCGATTCCTGGGCTTCGGCATGGTCGACGTCGACGAAGCGGTCGCGTGCGCCGACGACCGGGCGACATTCTGGGCGACGGGGGTGCTTGAGCGCGAGAAGACCGCCACGATCGAGGTGCCCGTGCCTGTCGCCATGGGCGGCCAAGCGCGTCCTCACGCGCTGGCGGCGACAGTGGCGTGGTTCACGCCGACCGCGCCAGGGCGCAAGAGCTATCGCTCGGTGCGGCTCAAGCTGCTCGAACCCGCGGCGTTGGACGCGCTCAGCGTGCGGCCACTCGGCGATCAGCCGGACGGGAATCAGACCAACAAGGGCACCTTGTTCATGCGCCGCTGGGCGGGCGACCGCGCGCCGGTGGTGGGTCCAAACATGACGCTGCCGCTCGTCATACAGCGGGATCCAGATCAGGGCGCGACCATCGACGAACCGATCCCGTTCGGCCTCGCCGTGACCTTGGCAATGCCGGGTGCCGTCCAGATCTACGAACAGGTCCGGCAGCGGCTGGGCCTCGCCGTGCGCGCGACGGCCTGATCCGGCTCTAGGATTGGTGATGGCCCGCGATACAATCTTCATCTGCCACGCGACACCGGACGACAACGATTTCGTTCGCTGGCTTGGCGCACGACTGACCGGCCATGGTTACAAGGTCTGGGCCGACATGTTCGGCCTCAAGGGCGGAACACCGTTCTGGAACACGATCGAGGACGCGCTGCGCGAGCACGCCTGCAAGGTGATCTTCGTCGCGTCGAGGGCGAGCGTCGATCCGGGGAGGCAGGGCGTACGCAATGAGCTGTCGGTGGCCGACGCGGTCCGCAAGGCGCTTGCCGACCCGGCGTTCATCATTCCGGCGCGGATCGACGACGTGCCGTTCAGCGACTTTCCCATCCTCGTGCATCAGCTGAACGGCATCGATTTCAGCCGCGGGTGGGGCGGCCGGCTCATCGAACTGCTCGACACGCTGGAGACGGCCCGTGTGCCCCGCCATCACGGCGACCGATCGTCAGACTTTGAGCGGTGGCGTCAGGAGGCGATCAAGACCGCGGCGCTCGTCAGCATTGAGCGGGAGCCCGTGCTGACCAGCCTTTCGCCGATCAACGCCCTGCCGCCCGAGGTCCTCTATTTCAAGCACAACGCCGACCCAGCCGCGATCGCGCAGGTGCTTCGCGCGAGCGGAATCCCGTTTGCGCCGTTCTACCAACTCGTCATCACCTTCGCGGGGCTCGATCTCATCAACGCGGCGCTGCCCACGCCGATGGTGGCCGAGTTGCGGGGGCGAACCCCGCTCGAGACCTTCCTCACGGGCGAGGCGACGGGGGTGACGACGCCCCGCCGATCGGACGCGTCGAATATGGCGACCGCGCTCCTTCGCCAACACGTCGAGCGCCATCTCATAACGCGCGGGCTGAAGGCGCTGCCGCAGCGGGGCGCGAGTGCCTTCTATTTCCCGAGCGGCCTCGTGGTTAACAACAAGGTTCCCTACACAGCGGCGTCAGGACGGCGCACCAACAAGAATGTTGTTGGGCGCAGCGAGCGCAACCGGGTTTACTGGCATCTCGCAATGAAGGTCAGCGTCGTGCTCGGTCCGCCAGCCTTCGTCCGCTTTAAGCCCTATGTCGCCTTCTCGGACGATGGCCAGACCGCCATCGCCGATCCGAAGCGTACTTCTCCGATCCGGCGGCGCTTCTGCAAGAATTGGTGGAATCAACATTGGCGGCAGCTGCAGGAAGCGTTCGCCGTGTGGCTCGCTGACGGTCAAGCCGAATGCTCGATATCGCTGGATGGTCCGCAGACACTGGTGCTCGCGGGACGGCTGCTGCAGTTGACCGCTGAGCGCCACATCGTGGGTGACCTACAGTTTCAGGACGAGGCCGAGGATCCGGACGAGCCCGACGACGATGGGAACGAGTTCGAGACCGACCCCGAGGACGAGCCCGAGCAATGATGTCGTGGACCCTGACCCACATAGACGAACCGATGCTTAGCTTCGGCTTTAGCCAGCAAACCGAGCATCCGAAGGACGGCCTGTTCCTTTTCGGGCCGCCGGCTTCAAACCAAAACCCGGCGCGTATGGATGTCGGCGTGATCGGGACCACTGAAGGTATTCGGCGTTATGAAAGTTGGGTTAGAGCGCTGTCAGCGACTATTGCGGCACCTGAGACCGGCCGGGAAGAGAACAAGGCGATGTGGCCTGGCTTCGAGGCTACTTTCGGAGTTCCGTGGCCGGTGAAGCCGTTCGCCGCCATAATCATCGATGGCGACATCTTGAGCCGGCGCATCCGCACGGAGGATCGGCACCAGGCGATCTTTGAAGCCGTGAACGTCTACAACGATGCTCTCCGCAAATATCTCCGCGAGGAAAAAGCGCGGCCGCAATTCTGGTTCGCAGTCATCCCGGAGGAGGTCTTCCGCTATGGACGGCCTAAATCGGTCGTTCCTCGCGACCAGCGCGAGAAATCCACCGGCGTGATAGGCCGCAAAGCAGCGAAGTCGATCCTCTCGCGTGGCTCCATGTTCATCGAGGAGACGGAGGCGGCCGTGCTCTATGAGTATGAGTTGAACTTCCATAACCAACTGAAGGCTCGTCTCCTCGATACCGGACAGGTGCTGCAGGTGGTGCGCGAGACGACGCTGACCCCCGGCGAGTTCGAAGAGGGCATCCGACGATCCTTGCAAGACCCGGCGTCGGTGGCGTGGAACCTCTCCACCACGAGCTTCTACAAGGCCGGGGGGCGACCGTGGCGGGTCGCCGATGTCCGCGAAGGAGTCTGCTACGTCGGTCTCGTCTTCAAGCATATTGAGAACGCTAAGGGTCGCGACAATGCCTGCTGCGGGGCCCAGATGTTCCTGAGTTCGGGCGAAGGCGTCGTGTTCAAGGGTGCGGTTGGACCATGGTACTCCGAGGCCGACGGCAGCTTCCACCTGAGCCGTGAACGTGCGGCGGAGCTCATGAAGATGGTGATCACGGCCTATGAGGAGATGCACGGCCGGTCGCCGGCCGAGCTCTTCATCCATGGAAAGACCTGGTTCGAGAGGGACGAGTGGGAGGGCTTCCAGTCGACAGTCCCAGTCGACACGAAGCTGATCTGCATACGGATCCGTCGCCAAAACGAGCTGAAGCTGTTCCGCTACGGTAGCCGCCCTGTTCTGAGGGGCACCGCGATCCTGGTGTCAGAGCGCAAGGCGTATCTCTGGACGACGGGCTTCACGCCGAGGCTCAACACCTATCCCGGTGGGGAGGTGCCTAATCCGCTCACCGTCGATATCGTCAAAGGCGACGCAGACCTGCATCAGGTGCTCAGGGACCTGATGGTGCTCACGAAACTGAATTTCAACAATGCAGGGTTCGCCGATGGGCTGCCGGTCACCTTGCGGTTCGCGGACTTGACCGGTGAAATCCTCACGGCCGGACCGACGGACGCTGCTGCTCCGCTTCCATTCCGATTTTATATCTGAGCAGGGGGTGTCACGATGAACTTCATGGAGCCATTCAGACAAGACGGGTTGCGGGATCGTTTTGTCTGCGGCACGCAATTGACCAAGCGTTGCCTCGCGTGCAGACCGCGACCGGCGCTCCATAAAGCCAACGAAATCAACAGCGCTCTTTTCTGACGGTAAACTGGACGGTATTTTCATTTTGGTGAAACAAAAAAGCGTTTTACAATCAAGTGGTTATTATACCAGAAAACAATGGAATGGCAAGAAACTTGCGAACCCCGCTGACGAGGTTGGCCCTGCATCGATTGCCACCTTCGTGCCCCGCGATCGCTCTCTGTCTCCTGCTGAAATCCGGGTCTTGCTGAAGCAGTTGGACCATGTGGCGACGTTTCCCACGATCCGGCTCGGGATGCGGCTCTTCCTGCTCACGATGGTGCGGAAGAGCGAGCTACAGGATGCGACGTGGGACGAGGTCGATTTTGAGAACGCCGTCTGGAGCATTCCGAAAGAGAGAATGAAGCGCTCACGCGCCTACAACGTCTACCTGTCGCGGCAGACGCGCGACATAATGATTGCGCTCAAGACCTGCGCTGGCAATTCGAAATACCTGCTGCCGTCTCGCTACGATGTCGATGCGCCAATGTCGCGAGCGACCTTCAACCGGGTGACCTACTCGGTCGTTGACCGCGCCAAGAGCGAGGGTCTCCCGCTAGGAGCCTATCCGAGAATTCGCTAGCCAACGCGGGGTGAGGTTTGATTCACTGCTGGGCATGAGCAAGGCCTTTCGATCGTGGGACGTGGACCAAGCGTGGCTTTTGCCGGCGTCGTTGCATCAGTTCGTGCCGCCGGGGCATCTGGCGCATTTCGTGCGTGACACCGTGCGCGAGGCGCTGGACCTTTCGGCGATCACTGGCGTCTTCAAGGCCGAGCAGGGCCAGCCGCCCTACCATCCCGGCATGCTGGTGGCGTTGCTGCTGTATGGCTACAGCCGCGGCATCTACTCCAGCCGCCAACTGGCCCGGGCCTGCGAGGAGCGGGTGGACATGATGGCGGTTACCGGATTGAACCAGCCGGACTTCCGCACCATCAGCGACTTCCGCAAGCGGCGCCTGCCAGCGCTGCAACAGCTCTTTGTGCAAGTGCTTCGGCTTTGCCAGGCGGCCGGCTTGGTCAAGCTGGGCCACGTCGCCGTGACGGCGCCAAGCTCAAAGCCAACGCGAGCAAGCACAAGTCGATGAGCTACAAGCATATGGTGAGCCAGGAGCCCAAGCTCGCCGCCGAGGTCGCGTCCTGGCTGGACAGGGCCGATGCCGCCGACGCCGCCGAGCACGCCGAGCACGCCGAGCACGGCGCGGGTCGCCGCGGCGACGAGACGCCGGCCTGGATGGCCGACAAGCAGCGCCGTCTCGAGCGCATTCGTGCCGCCAAGGCGCAGCTCGAGGCCGAGACGAAGGCCGGACCGGACAGCACCGACCCGACCGGACCCGGCCCCTCGTCCGGCATGCAGGAGCGTGGCGCCCGTAAGGACAGGCCCGCCGACACCCCGCCGGAGAAGGCCCAGCACAACTTCACCGACGGCGACAGCCGCATCATGCCGAGCCAAGGCGGGTCCATTGCCGGCTACAACGGCCAGATCGCGGTGGATGCTGCGCACCAGATCATCGTCGCCCAGCAACTGGGCGCCAACCCGGCCGACTTCGCCGCCCTCATCCCGCTGGTCGATCAGGCCCGCGCGAACCTCGGGCGCAAGCTGCGCGAGGTCTCGGGCGACACCGGGTTCGCCACCGAAGCCAATCTGGAGGCCATGAATAATCGCCAGGCCGCGGCCTATCTGTCGCCGGGCCGCATCCGACATGGCGACACCGATCCCACGGCCGGGCGATTGCTCAAGCGCAAGCCGCGGATGCAGGCCATGGCTGACACGATCCGCAGGGCCGGGCGGCGAAGTCGATACCGGCTGCGCAAGCAGCTCGTCGAGCCGGTGTTCGGACACACCAAGCAGGCCAGAGGCTTCCGGCAGTTCCTCCTCCGGGGACTTACAAAGGTCCGAGGCGAGTGGGCCATAGTCTGCACCGTCCACAACCTCCTCAAGCTGCACAAGCCAGTAGCGTGAGGAGGCAACGCTCACACGGGCTCACCCGCACAACGGCCGACTGTGATCCCGCAACCGATCATTCTCGGACAGGCTCCTAGCGGGCGTTCCCGGTCCACGACCTGCGACGAACTGGTTCAACGCTATTGAAGGAGCTTGGCTTCAACGATCCGGGCGGTTTGGATGAACGGCGCGCGGGTCGCCTCCATCTGCTCGGGCGCCTTCGTGCTCGCCGCCGCGGGGCTGCTTGACGGCCGGCGCGCGACTACGCATTGGCTTGCGGCCGAACTGCTGGCGAAGCTTTATCCCGCCGTGACGGTCGATCCCGGGGTCCTGTTCGTCGACGAAGGCCGTATCCTCACCTCGGCGGGTTCGTCGGCGAGGCTCGACATGTGCCTCCACCTGCTCCGCCGCGATCACGGCCACGCCGTCGCGGCCCAGGCTGCGCGTTTGGCGGTCGCGCCGCTCGACTGCGGGGGCGGCCAGGTGCAGTTCATCCGCCACGAGCCGCCCGGCTCCACCGCGAGCCTCGCGCCGTTGCTCGACTGGATAAGCGCCAACGCCCATCGGCCGCTCACCGTCGACGAACTCGCGCGTCAGGCGGCGACCAGTCCGCGCACGCTGGCCCGCCGGTTCCGCGAACAGACTGGCACGACGCCCCTGCAATGGCTGATCACCGCCCGGGTGCGGCGCGCGCAAGAGCTGCTCGAAACGACCTCGCTGTCCATCGATCGAATCGCCGGCGCGGCGGGCTTCGGCTGCGCGGCCGCCCTTCGCGGCCGGTTCCACCGAAGTGTCGGCGTGAGCCCCAAGGCGTATCGTCGATCGTTTGGGATGCCCGAGAGAGCCGGGGCTTAGGCCGTGAAACGAGCGAACAGGTCTCCGCCGGTTTCGCGCAGCAGAAGAGACCGAGATCAAAACGTGAGGGTTCTCGTGTTGGGTGCGACGGGGGAAAGTGGACGGCTGATCGATCGTGACGTCCTGGCGGAAGATCACTCCTTCGTGGCCCTGCTGCGCTGTGCGTAGGAGCGGATACTTAGAGCATTTCACGGTTACAATGGCGTGCTTGCTTCCGAACACCCCAGAAAATACTAGAAATTTTCTTATTTCAAACGACGTCGGAGGAAAGAACCGGCTAGGTCGAAGGATTGCTCGGCGGCGTGCAAGTTTCCAAGCTGGGCTTGGAATACGTGCGGCATTCCCGTCCAAACCGACAACTCCACTATGACGCCAGCGCTGTTCGCACGGGTCGCAAGCGCGCGGGCGTCGTCGAGCAGGACTTCGTCGTCGCCCACGTCGATGCGCAGGGGCGGCAAGCCCGTGAGATCGGCCCGGATCGGTGATGCGCGCGGATCGGTGGCGTCGTGGCATCCAAGATAGGTATCGGCCAACGCTGCGAGCGCTTCGCGAGTGAAGATCGGATCGGCCTGCTCGCGTGTGCGATAGCTCGCTCCCCCGAGCGTGAGATCGACCCACGGCGACATCACGGCGGCAGCGACGGGCGGCGGCGAGGACGGGTCACTCGCCAGGGTCGCCAGCAAGGCCAAGGTCAGGCCGCCACCGGCGGACTGGCCCGCGATGGCGATGGGGCCGTCAGCATCGGCCGCTAAGCCGCGATAGACCGCGACCGCGTCATCGAACGACGCGCGGAAGGGGTTCTCCGGCGCGAGCCGATAATCCGCCACGAAGGTGTCGGCGCTCGCTCGCACCGCGAGTTGTGCGCCAAAATTGGCCGTCCCCGCGGCGGACCCGAGCATGTAGCCGCCCCCATGAAGGAAGAGCAGGCGCCGCCCAGGCATAGCGTCCGCCGGCCGGCACCAGATGCCCGCAACGCCGCCGATGCGACCTTCCTCAAGCGTCACGCCGCGCGCCTTGGACATCGCTGCTCGCATCTCGTCGAACATGGGCCTGGCCGCGGGGCCCTGGATGACGCCCCTGCCGGGCGCGGCCGCGGCGCGTAGGGCGGCGAGGACAGGCAGATCCTCGGCGGGACATGGATGGATCGTTGTCGTGAGCAAGCGCGTCTCCTTCTGCACGGCCGAGCGCCATCCGGGGCAGGCCGCAATCCAGCCGTCGTCAGGTCAGCACGACGATCTTTCCGCGGGCTTGGTTGCTTTCCATGCAGCGATGCGCCTCGACGATCTCGTCGATGCGGAAGACCGGGCCGAGCCTGAGGTTCAGCTTGCCGCCCTCGATCTTGTCGACGATTTGCTGAAGCGGGGTGAGCATCAGGTTCTCGGCGCTGCCACCGTAGGTCGTCAGGCCCACCGCGGTCGGGATGACCCGCATCGGGTCGAAATCGTCCAGCGTCCAGCGGTTGCCGACGACGCCCATCATGCAGACAAGGCCGTGCGAACGCGCGCAGCGCAGGGAATCCGCGAGCGTCGGAGCGCCAACGAGTTCAAGCACGCGGTGAAAGCCATCGGGCGCCGCCTCGCTTACCGACTCGGAGATGGCGCCGTCGTCGATGAAGACGGCGTCGGCCCCGTTGTCGCGCAGCAGGGCCTCGCTGGCGGGATTGCGCGTGGTCGCGGCGACCCAGGCGCCCGCGTCCTTGGCCAGCACGGCGGCCATCAGACCGATCGACGTCGTGCCGCCGCGGATCAGGAGACGCTCGCCGGCTGCGAGCCTGAGGGCCTTGAACAGCGAGCCCCAGGCTGTCTGCATCATCTCGGGCAACGCGCCGACCGTCGCCCAAGGGAGCTCGGTATGCAGCGCCAAGACCTGGTCCGCGGGCACGCAGACGTAGTCGGCGTATCCGCCGTCGTAGGCGCGACCCATGCCGCCCATGGCGGTCACGACCGTCGTTCCCGGCTGGATTTCGCCGCCTGGCGCCTGCTCGACGACGCCGGCCGCCTCGATGCCGGGCATGCGCGGGAAGGTCACGCTAGGCTCTGTGACTGAACTGGGCGAGGCGCAAGTTGATCATGGTGGCGGCGAGATGAGCGAAGCCCATCCAGCTTTGGCGTGTTTTGTCGCGTCAAAGTGCGATGCGCCCCTGATCCTTCATGCGGGCGAACAGGTTCTCGACATGGTGGCGGCTGGCATACAGGGCGGGTTCCCAGGCAGGCGGGTCGATCATGCCCTTTCTGGGCGGGGTATGGACCGTGCATCCGTTTGCCGCATAGGCGGCACGCAGTGGCGCCGAGATGTAGCCTCGGTCAAGGGCCGCGTTGCAGGCCGGGATGCCGGACGCGAGCGCGGTCGCATAGCGCAGGTCCGAGTGTTGGCCGGGACTGGCGATCAGCCGCAAGACCCGGCCCGCGCCGTCAACACAGGCATGGAGTTTGGAGCACAGCCCGCCACGGCTGCGGCCGAGCGCCTCGGCGGCGGCCGTGCTGCGTGCGGCGCCGCTCGCGGCGCGGTGCGCCTTGCAGGTGGTGCTGTCCAGGAGCAACAGCCCGTCCGCGGGCAGGCTCGGGCGCAAGGCCTCGAACACCAGCTTCCACCAGCCACGCACGCACCAGCGCCGCCAGCGGTGGTAGATGCTGGCCCAACAGCCCAGCGCATCCGGCAGGTCACGCCACGGCGCGCCCGTCCGGCACACCCAGAGCGCGGCCTCAACGAAGCGGCGCAGCGCCGCCTCGTCGCGCTTCCATGCCCGTGGGATTTGCTGCATCACAAGCATCAGCGACGTCCATTGGGCGTCGTCCAGGCCAGTCCTGGTCATGACCGTGTCTCTCTGAAAGCCTCGACACCTGCCAGGGGGGCACGGTCACAGACCGGATCAAGCCCAGGCCGCCAAGCAGTTCAGTCACAGAGCCTAGCGAGTTCTCACCTTTCACGGTCGCCAAGGCCGCCTTCGCCTCGAAGGCCGGCGCGTGGTTCCGGCGTGGTCGCTTGCTCATCGTCTCTCCTGTTCCGCAGCCATCAGGCAGAAACTCCACTCATCAGACCTATGCAGATTTCCCGAGCCATCTCAATGAAAGCCAAGACGAACTGCGCGCCCACCTCCAGCTTTTCCTCGATGCCGATAATCACGCCCGCCGCCTCAAGGCGCTGCACGGCCTTACACCCTATGAGTTTGCCTAAAGGGCATGGACCCAGGAAGCAGAACGGTTCGTAATTGACCTGCTACGCCACGCCATGGAATTGAAGAGCTAGAATGGCAAGATGATATCAAGCAATTGCTGTCCGTAACGAGGGCGTTGTATGTCAGTTATCTGGCCACGACCGCCATACGCGATCCGGGCTTCCGCAAGCCGATCATGCCTGACAGTGTTATCGCTGCCGATGTCCTGCGGACGAATAACGCCGCTTACCTGAAGATCTCTCAACTCGCTATTCACACGAACCTCTTGCCGTGCCGCGACCGCGAGATTGCCATTCGGCAGGACTTGAGTGACGACCCCAGCAAGCCGGAGCGTGACAGTTTCGTTACGCTTTATCGATCCGGACCCGAGCGAATTCCCTTTGCTGCTGGCTGACACAAGCTGGCTTGGATTGACGGCTTTGCTTAGAATGCGGGGCAAGGCGCTCTCAAAACCGAATACGTTCGGCAACCCTAGAGCCTCACTGCCAGTTCGGCTACCAGCACTCTCGTTTTTCAGATCCGCGCCGTCGGTGATGTTGACCAAAATGGTCACGATGTCGCCGACCGCCGCCGCGCGTTGATCCTTGAAAAATGCGCGACTTCCCGCTCGCCACAGACTATTGGCCTCAGGCGCTTCATATTGCGGACGCGGCATTGGCAAACTGATTGGCCGGTAGGACGGCGCCGCCGTTGGGTCCCCGCTCGGTGTCATTGCAGGCGGACGTCCTATTTCGGATAACCGAGTCAAACTTCCGCACGCAGGAAGAAGGAGCGCAGTTGTCAGCACTGCTGCCCTAAATCCGCTTAAGCCGTTTATTGGGTTCACAATGCGGATCATCGGGCGGCAACCTGAGTGCCGTTTCCGGCCCGGTTCGTCGGAACGACGCGTGCTTGGCCGGGTCCTGTTACGATGGCGTCCATAACCGCTCGGGAATATGGATTGATCACATGAATTTTCTCGCCAACTCCACCAGCTTCGCTTGCAACGCCTTGTGCGGTAATCTGCAGGCCCGGGCCGTTAAGCTGCAAAAGCAAGGGCGCTCCTTTTGAGACGACCAGCGGCTGACCCAGATCAGCCTGTCGGATCGGTTGCCCAGGTTGAATTGCATGGCGCAACGCTTGGCCTTCAGCTTGGACTGGCGTGCGTATCAAATCATTGCTCGCCAGCGCAGCCTTGATGCGAGCCCACTGCAAATCGCCAACTCCGACGATATCGCCTGGACGCATCGCTCGCCGGGCGACCGGCAGCTCGGTCATTTCCTGAACTCGCCCTGACAGACGAACCTGTATCGGCGGCATGTTCTCGGTTGTCGCTACGAGAAGCGTTGTAAAGCGGCCGCTCGCCGCATCGTAGGACGTATTGTTGAAATCGATCGAGGGTGACGACTCGAGGGGCAGCAGCGGGGTCGTAAATGCCGGCAGCTCGATATCGCTGTCCTGGGGCGCGCCGACACCGTTCAGCATAGCCCGCAGCGAAGCCATGACATCGCTTTTACCGAGGGAACGGCCAGGCCGCTCCAGCCTCGCTCGATCGCCAGAACCACCGGGATGCCAGTCGACGTGGAACATTCGGGCTATGGCTGACAGCTGCCGCCACTCGACCGTGATGTGGCCGCCCGGTTCCGGAGCCGGCCCGATCGGGCGATCATCGGCGCCATCGAACAGATCGGACAAACGCACAACACTGCTGCTCAGCACGGTATAGGATTTAAGAGTTGCAGCTGAAGCAAGAGCGGGAAGCAGACAGCAGATCAGAAAGGCTCCGAATTTCATGGCGCTCACCGCAAATTCGTGAGCGTCGACTGCATCTGGTCGCTCGTCGTGATAACGCGGCTGTTCATCTCGTACGCGCGCTGAGCAGTAATCAGGTTCGTGATCTCGCTTACGATGTTGACGTTGCTTGTTTCAACGAAGCCTTGCATGACGCTGCCAAACCCCGGCGTTCCCGGCGTTCCCGTAACAGCGTTGCCCGAGCCTGCGCTCGCAAGCATAAGGTTGTCTCCCTTTGCTTCGAGCCCGGCATCGTTTGGAAACACCGCAAGCTGCAGCGTGCCGACGGTCTGCGGCGCGGTGGTGCCGTCGAGCTTTGCCTGCACCTCGCCTGTTGCATTGATGCTGACGTCAGTCGCATTCGCCGGAACCGTAATGCCTGGAGCAACCAAGTAACCATCCGCTGTGACGATCTGTCCGTTCGGCGACAGGCCGAACGTGCCGTCGCGGGTGTAGGCTGTCTCGCCCGAGGGAAGGGTCACCTGGAAATACCCATTTCCCTTGATGGCGACGTCCAAGCTGTTGCTGGTCTGTTGCAAGTTGCCTTGCTCGTTGATGCGATAAATGGCGGCGGTCCTTACGCCAAGTCCTACCTGTGCTCCTTGCGGAACGACTGTGCCCGTATCGCTGCTGTTCGAACCGACGCGCCGGAGGCTTTGATAGATCAGATCCTGGAATTCGGCCCGGCGCCTTTTGAAGCCAGTTGTCGTCATGTTTGCAATGTTGTTCGATATGACTTCAACATTGGTTTGCTGGGCTAACATTCCGGTCCCAGCGATATCAAGCGAGCGCATGCATTAGCCCTTCATCTGAGTAAGTTTATCAATTGCTGTCTGAAGTCTTTGGGATTCGCTTTCGACAAACTGTGCCGCGAATTGGAAGCTGCGTAGGCCCGACATCATTCTCGTCGTTTCAACGATCGGTTGAACGTTGCTGCTTTCGAGCGCTCCTTGAACGACATGCGGTTGGTTGACCGGGGTTGTCCCACTGTCCGCACGAAGCAGCGTGCTTCCCTCCGCTTGCATGCGCATCGGGTCGGTTGGCACGACGATCCCTATTCGGCCAATGGTCCCATTCTCGCTCTGTAACGTGCCATCTGCGGTAATGGTCAGGGTGACGTCTGCCGAGGATATCCGAATCGGCTTGCCGAAGGTATCGAGGACCGCGTTGCCCTGGCTGTCGGCGATGGTTCCATCGGATCGCGGGCTGAAATTGCCTGAGCGCGTGAGCCGAGGACCATGCGAGGTGTCGACCGTGAAATAGCCATCCCCGGCAATCGCAAGATCAAGCGGATTTGCCGTGTGAACCAGCGGACCGTTTGCCTGATCCCGGTAGGTTGCGCGATCCTGCACGAACGAGACCGACCTTCCACCCGGGGGGGAGCTTGTTCCGGTCTGTTTGTCCAGCCAATCGCTGAAAAGCACCCGCTCGCCCTTGAATCCCGAAGTGCCTGCGTTTGCGAGATTTGCCGCCGTGACATCGAGCGCACGGCTTTGGGTCATCAAGTAGGACAGCGCGACGTAGCTTGGCATTTCCATGACGTCGACCGGTATACCGTGCCAAAGTTACCGTAATCTTTACGTCGCCTGCGAATCTCCTGCTTCGGCGCTCATCGGAGCCATGGCCGAAGCGAGGCGACGATGATTTTGGAGAGGCGGCGCATCGAGGCGGGTGGACGCCTGCCTGAATTCCCGAAGGACCCGGTACGCCATGACAAGCAGGAGCGCCGTCGCTTGCCTGCGGACGCACTTGCATTGCAACGAACGCCAGAGCCGCTTGATGGACGTGTTGTCCATCCAACGACCGTGGCTATCAATTCTGATCCGGATGCCCGCATCCGTCAGCGTCTCGGTGACGGACTGGCTGGCGAACTAGCTTTTCTGGTCAGTGCGGCGAAGCGCGTTGCGCGGGCTTAGGCGCACGGCATCCGGTTCAGCCAGTTCTCAATCCGCGAGACATCGATCGCGGCGGCCGTGCAGGCTTGCTGCAATCCGGTCCTGGTCAGGCCGATGGAGCGGCTTTGGCGCATGCCGAGCGCGCGCATGCCCTGCGACCCTCCGTTCCGCCCTCTCCGCAGACCCGGCCGAAGCCGTCGCCCAGGTCCTGCGCCAAGTCGCCCGCGTCCAACGCAAGTGCCGCCCATCGCCCGCCAGGGCAGCTGCCGCAACCGTCCCCCCAACGATCCCGCCGCCTCTCAGGCGCAGGCCGCCCGGACCTGCCGCGTCCTGCGGTCACGGCCTTGTAAAACCCAGCCGATCCTTTAACGTCGCATTGTCGCCAGCGTGAGACCAGACACCCCGTGCCGCATCCCGCCTCCCGGCGTTTCAGGGCCGTCCTCGGCCTGCTGTTCGCAACGTTCGCCCTCATCGCCGTCCCGCAGGAAAGCGACGCGCGCTCCAGCGGCGGCTATTCCCGGCCCAGCTTCCGCACCCCCTCCGTCAGCCGCGGCGGCAGCGGCTTCCGCACGCCTTCCTTCAGCGGCGGCTACAGCCGCCCCTCGGTCAGCCGCCGCAGCTACGCGCCGCCAAGCTCGGCCGGAGACCGCAGCTTCTCCGAGGGCCGCTCCAGCGCCGCCCTGAACGCCTTCCGCGCCCAGCAGGACACCGCGAGACAACGAAGGGCCGCCCCCGCCCCCTCATACCGCACCCCCTCGCCCAGCTACGCCGGCAACAGCCCCAATCGCTCAAGCTGGCTCGGCAACCGCGGCTGGTCCGCGCCGCCGCCTGCCTACTACGGCGGCCGCCGCAGCTTCGGCGTATGGGACGGCCTCTTTCTCGGCGCGCTCCTCAGCAACCTGACCCGGCCGGGCAATGCCGAGTTCTTCCACAACAACCAGAATGACCCCGGCTACCGCGAATGGCGCGCCCAGGTCGACCAGCAAGCCAAGAACGACCCCGAGCTGCGCCAAAAGCTCGGCGCGCTTGACCAGCAACTGGCCGAGAAAAGCAACCAGCCGCGCGACCCCGGCGCGCTCCCCCCCGACGTGCCCGCCGACGTCGCCAAGGCCGCCCCCGCCCGCACCCCTGGCGTCCCGGAAGGCGGCGGCGGCACGTCGGGCGTCATCATCGTCGTCCTGATCGGCGCCGCGGGCCTCGCCTTCCTGGCCTGGCGCCGCCACGCCGCGGCAGGCGGAGGATCATCCATGAGCCCACCCAAGACCGCCCTCGGCTCCGCCGCCAATATGCTGCGCCACAAACTGTCCGGCGAAGGCTACGCCCCCGACAAGTTCCGCGTCGGCATGACCCTGCAGCTCGACCCGACGCCCTTCATCCTTGCCGGCGACAAGATCAAGGCGCCGCAGCCCGAGGGCACCGGCAGCGGCCAGATCAGCGTCAGCGCCATCGGCCAAGTCCAATCCGGCGGCGCCCGGCTCACCCGCCTCTATCTTCCTGACAACCGCAGCCTCGTCCAGCTCCACCTGGGCCCCGGCAACGACCCGGACGAATGCCGCCTCTTCGCCACCATCGACGAGGTCACCCCCGCCGACCCGAACGAATGGGGCGCCTGGCTCGACCCGCGCGAGGGCATGATCGGCTGGCCCGTCTTCCAAACGAAGGACGGCAAGACCTACGGCCGCGCCTGGGTCCCGGGCGACTCCCGCGTCACCCCCCGGGCCATCACCGAGACCATCGAAGGCCTCGACGGGACCCGCACCGTGCAGAGCCAGGCCATGCTCTACGCCGCCCCGACCGGCGCCGCCGACCCCGCGCCCCCGACCGAATACATCATGGTCGCCGCCGTCCAGGACGCCGGCCGCGCCTGGGTCGAGATCCGCGCCGGCATCGACATCAATCCCGTGACCCTCCAACTTGCATAGGTTCCGATGAACAGCATTCTCGCCGCGTTGCAGGAGGGCCTCCCGGTCTTGGTCGGCCAGTTCGCCGTCACCCTGGCGCTGCTCGGCCTCGGCATCGCCTGCTACATGCTCCTCACCCCGTTCGACGAGCGCCGCCTGGTCCGCGAGGGCAACGTCGCCGCCGGCATCGTCGTGGCCGGAACCCTGATCGCCTTGGCGCTCCCGCTCGCCGCCACCCTGGCCTCCAGCGTCCTCGCGCTCGACATCCTGCTCTGGGGCCTTGTCGCGCTGGTGATCCAGCTCCTCACCTTTCTCGCCGCAACCGCCCTGATCCGCGGCTTGCGCGAGATGATCGAGAGCGGCAACGTGGCAGCCGCTATCGTCCTGATCGGCATTCAGCTCGCCGTCGCCTTGCTGAACGCCGGGGCAATGTCCGGCTAAACCAAGCAGAGGGAAACAGCCATGTACTCATTCATCCGCAACATGGTCGGGGTCAAGACCGACCAGGCCGTCAACGGCGCCATGGAAGCCATCGTCCGGTGGGACCCGCAATCCGCCACCGAGGCCGAGCTCCGCACCATGGAGCAGCACCTCGATCAGCTCGGCCGCCAAGTCGCCGAAGCGCGCATGTCCTTCGACAAGGAAAAGCGCGAAGCCGACGCGATCCAGACCCTGTCGCAGCAGCGCATGGCCGCGGCCGAGCAACTGCAGCACAAGATGGACACCGAGACCGACCAAGGCCGCAAGGCCGCTCTGGAGAAGAGCCTCACCACGCTGGTCTCCATGCTGGAAAGCATGGCCCCGGACGTCGATCGGGAGAAACAGGACGCGGTCGATGCCGAGGATTTCCTGCACTCGATGGAGGAGGCGTACCAGCAGGCCGGCCAGAAGCTCAAGACGGCGCGCGACGAACTGAGCCGGGCGCAACGGGACATGACCCGGGCGGAGCAACAGAAGGAGGTCGCCCAGAACCGCGCTGAGGCGTCGCGCCAGGCCGCCGGGCTCTCGCACGCGACCAGCGGCCTGAGCGTCGCGCTCAAGGCGATGCAGGACAACGCCGCCCGCAACATGGCCACCGCAGAGGCCGCCAATGCCAAAGCGAAGCTCCTGGCGCCGACCCGGCCCGAGAAGGACGACCCGAACATCGCCATGGCCATGGCCCAGGTGCAAGGCAAGCTCCCGGCGCCCGACAACCTGAGCGACAGGCTCGCCGCCTTGCGCCAGAAGCAGATCGGCGCCCCAGCCAAGCAGATCAGCGCGTCCTAAGCATCGTTTCGCAGGATGGCTCGCCGTCCTAAGGCGAACAATGATGCGTCCTCAAAGATTCCCAAGCAGAATTTTTGGCATAAGCCATGAACGTATGCCTAGGCCCGACCAGGCGGCGGGCGCTCCCGAGCCCCGCCGCAGTCGTCATGGCCAGTGATGCCGCCTGGAAAAAGCGCCTCGGCGGCAAGCCGGGCATTCGCCGGACCGCCTCGGTGCGCGATACGGCCGGCGCCCATGCCAAAGTCGCCGAGAGCTGCTTCGGCGATTGCAGCGACGTTATCTACGCGGCCATCTGCAAGGGTTGCTGCATCGCCGCCCGCGTCCGCAGCAACCCGGGTGCCAACCCGCTCGGCCGCGCCATGCTGAGCCACGTCTCCTACAGGAGCAGCGCCCACGATCTCGGCCCCGACGAGCCCGGCCTCTTCGCTGGGCGTCGAACCAGCCCGGTCAGGCTCGGCCATGACGTCCGGGTCGGCCACGGCGCCATCATCCTGCCGGGCGTAAAGGCGGCGGCGGCGCTACGTGCGGCGGCACGCCGACGAAGCTGCCCGGCAAAACAAACACTGACGGCCCATTCGCGCGATCAGTTCAAAGCGGTTGTTTCCGAACGATCCCTAAGCATCGGCGACGGCGCGGCCATCGGCGCCGATACGGCGGTCACGAAGGAGGCGCCGCCGTCCGCGGTGGTGGTCGGCAACCCGGGCCGGGTCATCCGCCAACGGTCTGCTCGCCGGATGACCGAGACGCTGCAATGGATCGCCTGGTGCGACTTGCCCCATGAGCGGGTGGGCGCGGCGCTGGAGGATGTCGGCCGTCCCGTCGCGGCCGCGTTCTGCGCAAAACATGACCGCCGCGCTCACAGCAAGCCGGACGCCCGAACGCCGCCCGGCGCGCCATATTCCCCTGAACACGAGCGTTGAGGCCCCGATGACCGACCCGTTGAACGTCGCGGTGCAGATGGACCCGATCGAGACCGTCAACATCGACGGCGACAGCACGTTCGCCCTGATGCTGGAGGCTCAGCGCCGTGGCCACCGGATGTGGCACTACGACGTCCGCCATATGTCGCTGCATCAGGGCAAGGAGGCGCCCGACGGCCGCAGGACCGAACGCCTGACCGCGCGCGCCCGCCCCGTAACAGTGCAGCGCCGCGCCGGCGACCACTACAAGTTCGGTGACCCGGCCGTCATCGACCTCGGCACCATGGATACAGTGCTGATGCGCCAGGACCCGCCGTTCGACATGGCCTACATCACCGCCACCCATATGCTGGAGCACATCCACCCGGCAACGCTCGTGGTGAACGACCCGAAGCACGTGCGCGACTCGCCCGAAAAGCTGCTGGTGACGCATTTCCCCGACCTGATGCCGCCCACGCTCGTCACCTGGGATCCCGAGGCCATCCGGGCGTTCCGGGCCGAGTATCGGGACATCATCGTCAAGCCGCTGTTCGGCAACGGCGGCGCAGGGGTGTTTCGCATCAAGCCCGACGACGAGAACCTCGCAAGCCTGCTGGAAATGCACTTCGCCCGCTCTCGCGAACCGCTGATGATCCAGCGCTACGAAGCCGCCGTGCGCAAAGGCGACAAGCGCATCATCCTCGTGGACGGCGAGCCGATGGGCGCGATCAACCGA
Organism: Acetobacteraceae bacterium; assembly: GCA_965217935.1. Taxonomy (GTDB): domain Bacteria; phylum Pseudomonadota; class Alphaproteobacteria; order Acetobacterales; family Acetobacteraceae; genus JBBROS01. The sequence continues at coordinate 229,400 of OZ244581.1, forward strand.
GTGCCGGCAGAAGGCGAGGCACGGAGCAACATGCACGTCGGCGGCCGGGCGGAGCGATCGAGTTTGACTGATCGCGAGCGGGACATTTGCCGGCGGATCGGCCCGTTCCTGCGCGAGCACGGCCTCATCTTCGTCGGAATCGACGTCATCGGCGACGCCTTGACCGAAATCAACGTGACATCGCCGACGGGCCTACAGGAAATCGCGCGGTTCGACGGGATCGATCTGTCAATCGCCGTTTGGGACAGCATCGAGCGCAAGCTTGCGGGCAAGGCTTGATCTGCTCTCGTCAGCCGACCGCTTCGAACGTGATGGGTTGCGCGCCTTCCAGCAGCGTCAACCGGCCGAGCGGCAGCAAGTTTTCCAACCCGTCGGTAATCGTCATGCAGTGGTTCCCGGCCAATTGCCCAACCTTGCTCGCAAACCGGACAGCGCCGTAAGCGATCAGGATTTCCGTCTCGCTGATGCCGCCAGGATAGACGATCACCTGGCCCGGCGCTGGAAAGCTCGTGTGGTTCTCGTACTGCAAGCCCAGATCGAGACTGCCGAGAGGAATCCAGCATGCCTCCCCGCTCCAGCGAACATGGATTATGCGCTCCGAATAAGGCAGCAGGCTGCGGAACTTGGCGGACGTGACCGGCGCTGCTTCATCTTCGAACCGGGCACGGAACCGGTACGGCCCGGCTGCTATGCTGATATCCGGCAATCTCCGCTCCTATCGCTGATACCGGCCTTATGCCATGCTGCGTTCTGCCCGGCTAATACCGCTGACGGGGACTAAACAAAGGTGCCGGGCCTTGAGAGCGAAAACCCGGTGGCGATTGAAACGATTGCTCTTGCTCGGGGCCGCCGACATTGCCTTGCGGCGCGTAGGTGAAGCCGGGGGGCAAGGATCGTGACGCTGAACCGGGATCGATCGGACTATCGAGCACGCTTCCGTCCATGCGCATGATATCGCACGACCAACGCCATCCCGGGCGACGGCCGACCATGCTTCCGCCCCGGTCGTAGCGGCACTCGCAAATTGAGCCTCCTTGCCCGAGTTGTTGACCATCGCGCTCCGGAATGCACCGTGGCCAAACGCTCGGCGCGACTTGAGCTTCCAGATCGGAACCGGAGATCAGCCACGCGACGATCGCCAGCAGCCAACTCCATTGTCGAAACCGCCGCGCCATGTCTCGCAGTCCTCAACTCTGGATTGAGAGTAAGCTGAAATGCTTACCAACCCGTTAACGGCAGATGAAGACCGCGATTCAATGCGCCGGCGGCCCGTCACCCCCTCCGGACTTGCTAGACAACAGCAGGCAAAGCGGCGCGACGCAGAATGCGCCGATTGCTGTGTAGGTGAAAACATCAATATAGGCCAATACTGCCGATTGGCCTTGTAGTTGCTGATAAATCCAGTTTTGCGCCGACGCTGCCGTCGTTGCTGCCGGATGGCCGAGCGCCTGAAAACTCTGCTCGACTTGGCTCAACGTGTAGTTATACCCGCGGTTGAGGGGTGTCAGATTGTCGACGAGGTAGCTCTGCCGGGTCTGCGACCGTTCCGTGACCATTGCCGTCGCAAACGAAATGGCGAGAGACCCGAAGAAATTTCGGAACATCGTGAACAGCGCCGACCCGTCCCCGTTCATCGACTGCGGCAAGGTCGTGAACGCGACGGTGGTGAGCGGTACGAACAAGAATGCAAGTCCCGCCGTTTGTGCCGCTCTCATGTAGACCAGCGTCATGTAATCAATGTTCGGAGCTAAGTTGGCCGAGTAGAGCATCGCGAAGCCCATGATCATGAAGCCCATGCCGATCACGTATTTCGTCGGGATGCGTTTTGAAATCTGGCCGACGACGGGGATCAAGATGATGATGACGATGCCGCCGGGCGAGAGGATCAAACCTGCCAGATAAGCGGTGTAGCCGAGCCGTTGCTGCGCAAGTTGCGGAATGATCACGGCGCTCGCGTAAAGGATGATCGCCATCGCCGCCATCATGATCGAGCACAAGGCGAAGTTACGGTCCTTGAACACGCGCAGGTCGACAACCGGCTTTTCTGCATAGATAAGCCAGCAAATTGCCCCGGCGATGCCGATTGCCGCCAGGATTCCCATGCCAATGATGAAGTTGGACCCAAACCAATCGTCATCTTCGCCGCGATCGACCATCACCTCCAAGCATCCAAGGCCAAGGGTGATCAGTGACAGCCCGATATAGTCGATGCTGGCGGACCGGGCCTTGGCCCAGGGCGGGTCTTCCACAAAGGCCTGCACGGCGAAGAACGCGCCGATGCCGACCGGCACGTTGATGAAGAACACCCAGCGCCAACTGATGACGTCGGTGATGTAGCCTCCGAGCGTCGGCCCCAACACGGGAGCGACGACTGTTGCGATAGCCGTGATCGCGAACGCCTTTGAACGCTGCGCCGGCGGGAACACGTCGAGCATGATCGACTGCTGCGTCGGTTGCAGGCCGCCACCGCAAAAGCCTTGCAACAGGCGAAATATGATGATCTCGCCTAGACTGGTCGAGATGCCGCACAGGAACGAGGCGATCGTGAATCCGGCGATGCACAGCAGGAGATACCGTTTTCGCCCGATCACGTCGCTGAGCCACCCGGAAATGGTCAGCACGATCCCATTGGCCAGCAGGTATGACGTCAGCGCCCAGGTTGCCTGGTCGTAGCTGACGGCCAGGTCTCCCGCGATATGCGGCAGCGAGACGTTGACGATGGTCGTGTCCAGCACCTCCATGAAGGCGCCGATCGTCACGACGATGGCAACGAGCCAAGGATTATGGCTCGGCTTCCAATCCCGCTGCCCGCCCGCGTCAGTCATTCAAGATGGACCGTCGGCTCGGTCGAGAGACCAAGCGGCAGCATCTGGTTGGGCGCGAGTCCCTGGTCAATGATGATCTTCACCGGAACGCGCTGCACGATTTTCACGAAGTTCCCGGTGGCGTTCTGCGGGGGAAACGCGCTGAAGACGGAGCCCGAGCCTTGCTGGACCGAGTCCACGTAGCCCTTGAGATTGAGGTCCGGATAGGCATCGACGCTGATGTCCACCCGTTGTCCCGGCCGCATCCGGGTCAGCTCAGTTTCCTTGAAGTTGGCCGTGATCCAGACCTGCGGCGTCACCAGCGCCATGATCTGCGCGCCGGGCTGGACGTAGTTGCCCATCTCGACATTGCGGTTGGTGACGAACCCGTCCTGCGGGGCGACAACGTGCGCGTAGGAGAGATTGAGCTCGGCCTGTTCGAGGTTGCCCTGCATTTGCATGACTTGGCCCTCAAGCTGCTTCACGTTCGCTTCGGCCTGAGCAATGTTTTGCGGGATCAATCCCGCGGTCGTCACCTGCGCCTTGGCGACCTCCACCTGCCCTTCGGCGCTGCGCAGGGCTGCGCTGGATTGGTCGATGTTTTGCTGCGTGGTCGCTGCTTTGCTGACCGCGTGCTGCCGCTTGTAGTCGGTTTGCGCCTGGTAGAGCTGGCCTTGCGCCTGGGCCAGTTGGCCCTTTGCCTGTGCAAGCTGCGCCGGGTAAGTTGTTCGCGCCTTATCGAGATTCACTTTGGCGTTGGCTAATTCCGCTTGGGCTTGCTCAAGCTGGCCTCGGGCCTGGTCCCTCGCGGCGACGTATGGCCGCGGGTCGATCTGCACGATCAGGTCGCCCTTATGTAGGAATTGGTTATCGTCCACGGCCAGCTTGGTGATATATCCGCCCACTTGCGGCGCGATCATTATTGCGCGGCCTTCAGTGTAGGCATCGTCTGTGCTAACAAGATTGCGGGTTAGAAACCACCAGATTGCACCACCGATCGCGGCCAGCAGAACAACGATGCCGAGAATGATGAGGGGCCATTTCGACCCTTTCTTCTTTTTTCCGTCATCTTCTGAGCCGTCGTCGTCCTCCGACCCGGAATCGTCTGTTTCATCCTCCTGCTTGGTCGACGAGCGGTCCTCCTCGTCTTTGGGTTTCGCCCGTTTAGGGTCGGCGTCGCCTCTGGCATCGCTGCTCCGCCCGGGGCTGGCAGGCGCGTCGCTGCCGCGATCGCCTGCCCGTTGCTCATTCACCCGGGTGTCAATGTCGCCCTGATTGTCCATTCATCGCATTCCCGGCTGAGATCCGACCCGATCTGGATCATGCCTCGGGTTTGATGCATGAGGCCCTTCAGGACACATCGTCGTAGCGGAAAGCTTGCCATCTTAGCACAGCCGGTGAAACACGATTTAGTGATTTGGAAAATGCGCCATGCCAGTTCGTGCGCTCGCACCAGGTTGGCGCGCCTGACCCCTTCCCTTCATTGGTTGTATTGGATCAGCATATAACTGATCGGATCCGAGTTATCCGCCGGCAATGAACCATACGTGATAATGAAGTGAGCATCCGCAGTTGCCCGGTCGATTCCGGCGAACGTCATGGAACCATTGATGCCGGTCCCGGCTCCGTTCAACTCCGAATGAATCGTCAGACCCTTGTAGCCCTCAGCGCCGTCGGAGTCCGTAAACGGGAGCGTGCTGACGCCCTTATGGAAACCGAAGATGGTGGCGCTGTCACCCGGATGGAAGTTGACGATCGTGCTCCAGGTCTCGACGCCGCCGCGCCCATCGACGAAGAAGGTGTCTTGGCTCCCCTCCCCGGCGCCGCCGACGAGGAAGTTGGAGCCGCCGCCGCCGTCCAACACGTTCTGGCCGCCGCTGACGGCCAGAGCGTCGCCAGCAGCGCCGCCATGCAGGAAAACGTTCGGAGCGGTCGCGGACATAGCCACCGCGTCCGGACTGCTCCAGATGAACTGGTGCTGCAGGTAGCTGACCGGACCGTGGTAGACGGTCCCCGCATCCGTCGTATCGAGGCCGAGCGTGACATTCGTCAGCTTGAAGATCTGCGCATCGGCAGGCTTGTCAGTCGTGATCTGGGTGAATGTCTGGCCGTTGCTGAGCGAGCTTATCCCAAGCTGGAAGTCGCTTGTCTGGTAGGAACCGGCAAAAGCAAGGCTCGCGACCGTGCGGCCATTGTCGGACAGGGTCAGCACGCCGTGCCCGGCATCGGTTGCGGCATAGGCGAAGCTGTCGAACGGCGTGTTGCGCAAGGTGATCACGTCGGTCCCGCCGAACCCGGTGATCGTGCCCTGAAAAGCGGCCGCGTCGTCGAGCTGGAGCGCGGAGTGCCCAGCTTTTTGATTCAAGAACTGCACGGTCTGACTGGCGCTCACGCCGCTCACCAGCTCGGCCCGCGCATACGCATCGAGCAAGATCGTCCCCGTGCCGGTGATCGCCGGGCCAAGGATCGCATACTGGACGCCTTGGGACGGGTTCCAGACCGATATAGCGCCGTCGTTGACCAACGTCTGGCCTGCTCCGGTCGACACGACATTGGGCGATGCGCCGATGGAGGCGATAGACCCGGTATTGTGGAAAACGGCCGCCGAGCCGTCAGCGCGGTTGATGAGCGACGTGGTGAACTGCGCGGTGGAGCCGCCCGTGAACGAGATCAGGCCCGCGTTGATGATTGTGCCGGTCGCGTTGATCCTGATCACGCCGTTGTCCGACTTGGCGATGACCCGGCTGCCGATGCCAACGGAGGAGTCGGTCAGGCCAAGCGCCGTCCCGAGGTCGTCGGCGTCATTGAGATCGATTTCAAGGTTGCTGAGGACTGCGCCCACGACTCCCACCGTGCCGGCGTTGATCACCGCCGTGTCGCCCGGCCGCGGCAAGCCGGACGGAGACCAGCGTGCCGTCTCGGTAAACGCGCCGTCAGCGCCGTCCCATGTCTTGGTCGTCATTGTCCTCGCCTCGTCGTTGAACTCGTCTTGGAATGAGAGGGAGACGGTGTCCCGCCTCCCCACTCCTGTCATGTTGACGTTAAGAAATAATTACGCGTGCTGCCGACGGCGGCGGACCAGGCCCATCCCAAGGAGGCCGGCGCCAACCAGCGCTAGGCTTGCCGGCTCCGGGACGGCGGTGGTCGACGCCGAGAAGGTCGTGACCTTGCCGCCCTGGGTCGACAGGGTGAACGTGGCCGCGGTGCTGTCATAGCCCGTCAGGTTGAACATGCCCGTGCCATTGATGACCAGCGAGGGAAGGCTTCCGCTGTTCGAGGCGACGCGGATCGGAGCAGAAATCTTCTCGAGATCGAACGAAACCGTGCTCGCGCCATCAGAGCTTTTGAACGAATAAAAATTGCTGATTGATTGGAAATCGTCGAACGACGGGATGTCTTTAATGCTGCCCTTCTGATCTGCTTTGAATAGTCCGGCGAAGCTGCCGGTTGCGCTTGCGGTTTTCGTGTTGTCGTCCTGTATTATTGTGCCCACGCGAATGCTGTACAGATTCAGGCCAGTCGCAAGGTCGATAGAGGTGCCGTTTATCGATTGGTCTGATCCAATAATATTGATCGCGCTGCCCATCGCGATCGGGGTGGCATATGCCGACGTGGAGACGAGAATGGCAGCAGCGCCGGCCAGCAACAGATTACGAATGTTCATGCACAACTCCCAAGAACTCAGTTCAAGTCCGAGCGACGCGCCCGCACTTCGTTTCGGTGAGCTGCGTTAAGTTCCAAGGCGGCCTGCTACTCCCAGTTCAGGAAGCCGAAGTTCCTCATTAACGCGGTTCGCATTACTCGTTGCATACTGCGTGCCAGAGATAATAATGCAACCTTTACGGGAGTTTAACGCCCAAGCGACGCACGCTCGTTCGCAAAGTGTAATACTTTCCGACAAATTTGGACGAATTCGTCGCGGCCGGCCGCCGCGACGCCTCTCGGCCTGCTAAGGGCTCGGTCGGACATAACCGCTACGAATCGATCGGGCGAACGAGCGCCTCAAGTTTCTATTTTGCCGGGCAGCTTGGTCGGCACGCTGCCGCACTCATGGCCGACGCTGCCCTAAGCCTCGGCCCCGTTTGAAAACTGCGTCACGGCATCCGCGCCCGCCGCCGCGAATAGGGCGATGCCGTGATGCCGGGCCCGTTCGATGCTCAGCGACGTGGGCGCGGAGATCGCAACCAAGGCTCCAGCCCCGAATGCCGCCGCTTTCTCGACCATCTCATAGGAGCACCGGCTGGTGATCAGAACGAAGCCGGCTGACGGGTCGACGCCTTGGTCCAGCAAGGCGCCGATCAGCTTGTCCAGTGCGTTATGCCTCCCGACATCCTCCCGAACGCACGCGATCGTCCCGGCAACATCGGACCATGCGGCGGCGTGCAGCGCACGAACCGTCTTGTTCAGCGCCTGGAGGCCCGGCAACGCGGCAAGTGCCCGCTCGATCGCCTGCGGGCCGGGCTCTAAGCCCTGCGCCGTTCGCCGTGCCGACCGCGGCAGGTCGCCCAGGTCCTCGACGCCGCAGACCCCGCAACTCGTCCGCCCGCGCATCGACCGGCGCCGCGCCAGCAGTCGATGAAAGCTGTCCGGGGCCAGGCCGACCGTGGCGCGCAGGCCGTCGCTCTCGTCGATCACCTCGATCGAGCGGATGTCGTCCCGACCCTCGGCGACGCCTTCCGTCAGGCTGAACCCGATTGCGAAGTCCTCGACGTTCGCCGGCGTCATCATCATGACCGCGTAAGGCACCGTCCCGTAGGTAATCGCGACCGGCGCCTCGACCGCCACCGTCCGCGTCGTTGCAACGGCTTGCCCGCCGTCGAACGGGATGGACCGCGCCGCGATCTGCAACGATGGCGCCTGCCCCGGCGAGATTGGATCGGTATGCTTCACCCTGGGTCAACGTATCCGGCCGCCGGCTGTTTCAGGACGATTGCGCCAAGACGCGCCGATCGGCCACGCGCCGGGTGAACTTGATCGCATCTAGGTATTCTAGCAGCGGCACGCTGAACTTGCGCGAGATGCCGAGCGCCGCCCCGGCCTCGCTCACCAGCAGCCCCGGCGGCTTGGCAAGCAGGGGCGCGAGCTGGCGCCGGGCCTGCTCGACGGCCTCGCGATGGAACAGGATCTCGCGCCTCTGCGCCTTGTCCGGGGCGCGGATCGCAACCCCGTCCCGCACCAGCTGGTCAAGCAGGCGTTTGGTATCGGCGGCCGGAGCGGCGATGAGCGGGTCGGACGGAGACAGCCCGCCTTGACGAAGCCGTTCGGCCAGCATCGACAGGCCGCGCGCCGCATCGGCCGCACGCGCGGCGTCCCGCTCCGCTCGGCGAATGCGGACGAGACCTCCCGATTGCTGCAGCGCGCCGGCGCGGACCAGCTCGGCCACTACGTGCTCCAGCGCTGCGGCCGAGCTGTGCGGCAAGGCTGCCGCAAGTTGCTCGCGTGACCGGCCGCCGAACTGGGCCGCTTCCCACGCTAGGAGATCGGCACGCAGGTCTGCCGCAACCTGCTCAAAGGCGGCATGTGCGATAACGAGGCCCGGCTTGACGATCGCCGGCGCCGACTGCAGCCACGCCGCAGCCCGGGCCGGCGCGACCCCGCCCACGCGCGCCAACGCGGCGAGCGACGTGCCTTTCTGACCAGCCGACACGACGGCTTGCCAAACCGACTGCTCCGGGCTGGCCTTGGACAAATCAAGCAGCCGAGCCATGATGGCGGGCGCATGACGCCGCAGGCGCGTTGCCTCTGGATCGATGATCGTCCCGCCTGCCAAGGTCGCCGGCGGCGAGACGCGGCGCAGTATAAAGCGTTCCCGGGCCGGAACGGATACGGCGCCGGCGCATTGCAGTTGCGCCAGGACGGCAGCGCCCGGCTCGGCCTCGTCCCGATCCAGCAACCGAAGCCGCGCCTCGGTCTCTTCGGTCCCGACCAGAAGAGCGGCCCGCATCCCGGTCGCCAAGGCCGCCCCGCCGACGACGCGCAGCGAGACGGTCAGCCAACTCGACGGCGCCAGCAGTCCCGGCGGCGCCAACGCCTTGCTGCGGCGAACCTGATCGAGCGCCGTGTCGCGCAGGTTGGCCGCAACGCGCTGGCCCGGTTCAGCGCGCGCGACGGCCCGGCCGCGAACCTGCAGCGCACGGAACCGCACCACAGGCCCGTGTGGCGCCAGCTCCATCCTGTCGCTTACCGACAGAGCGCCGCGGCGCAGCGTTCCCGTGACGACCGTGCCATGTCCTGGCAGGGTGAACGCCCGGTCGATCGGCAAGTAGGCGAACCCGTCATCCCGCTGATGCGCGCCGTCATGGACGAGTTGCGACAAGGCGTCCCGCAACTCGGGGATGCCGTCGCCTGTCTTGGCCGAGACGGCAACCGCCGCCTGGATCGGCACGCCGGCGTCCTTGGCAAGCCGGGCCGCGTCCTGCATGACGCGCCCGGCCTGCCCCGATCCCGCCAAATCGGCCTTCGTCGCCACGATGATCGCCCGCGGCACGCCCAGCAGCCCGGCGATGTCCACGTGCTCGACCGTCTGCGGCTTGATGCCTTCGTTCGCCGCGACGGCGATGAGAACGGCGCCGATCCCGGTGGCGCCAGAGACCATCGTGCGGACGAACCGCTCGTGCCCCGGCATGTCGATCAGGTCCACCGTGGCGCCTGCAAGCGTGAGATGGGCGAACCCGAGCGCTATGGACATGCCGCGCCGCCGCTCCTCCGGCAGCCGGTCGGTATCCATGCCCGTGAGCGCGCGAACAAGCGCGGTCTTGCCGTGATCGACGTGGCCGATCACGCCGACCACGCGCCTGATCGTCGCCCGCTCACGGTCTTGGCACTTGTCAGGCTCTGGCATTCGTTGAAGGTAAGCGTCTGTTTTGAGACGAGCCAGTGCAGGAGTCCGCCATGAAGACCCTTCGGCGCAGCATCAAGGACCGCGCGGCTAACTTCCTGCAGGACTGGTCCTTGCCCCGGCAGATGGCCGGGCAGAACGTCAAGTCCAAGGCGGCCGAAAGCCAGGCGTCGCGCGATCTCCGTCCGCGCCTCGAGCAGGCCGACACGGTCGGCACCAGCGTCTGCCCCTTCTGCGCCGTCGGTTGCGGCCAGCTCGTCTACGCCAAGAACGGCAAGCCGATCCACATCGAGGGCGACCCGCGCAGCCCGGTCAACCAAGGCACGCTCTGCCCGAAAGGCGCCAGCACGCTCGGCGTGCTGCTCTCGCCGCAGCGGATCAACAAAGTGCTGTATCGCGCCCCCAAAGCGGCCGGGTGGGAGGAAAAGCCGCTCGATTGGGCGATGGAGCGGATCGCGCAGCGCACGAAGCAGACGCGCGACGACACGTTCGTGAGCGCGCTGCCGGATGGCCGGGTGGTCAACCACAGCGTGGGCGTCGCCTCGCTCGGGGGCGCGACCCTCGACAACGAGGAGAACTACTTGATCAAGAAGCTGCTGAGCGGCGGCCTTGGCCTCGTCAGCATCGAGAACCAAGCCCGGATCTGACACTCCGCCTCGGTGCCCAGTTTGGGCGCCTCCTTCGGACGCGGCGCCGCCACCATGTCGCTATGGGACCTGGAGAACTCGGATTGCGTCGTGATCATGGGCTCCAACATGGCGGAGAACCACCCGATCGGCTTCCGCTTCGTGGTCGAGGCGCAACGCCGGGGCGCCACTGTAATCCACGTCGATCCGCGCTTCACCCGCACGTCGGCGATGGCCGACATCCACGCGCCGATCCGGTCGGGCAGCGACATCGCCTTCCTGGGCGGCGTCATCCGCCACATCCTGGAGCACGACCTTTGGTTTCGCGAGTTCGCCCTCGCCTACACCAACATCGCCCATGTCATCGAGGACGGCTACGAGGGCGCGGAGGGCGACGGCCTGTTCTCCGGCTTCAACGCCGACACGCACGCCTACAAGCAGGATACCTGGCAGTATAAGGGCAAAACCGTCCCGTCTTCCATCGCCGAGCACCGCGTCCAGACCCAGGAGCAATCCGAGGGCGGCGACTACGAGAGCATGACGGAAGGCCCGCCGCCGACCGACCCGAGCTTGCAGCACCCGAATTGCGTCTACCAGATCATGCGCCGCCACTTCGCCCGCTACACGCCGGAGATGGTGGAAAGCGTCACCGGCTGCCCGCACGAGACCTTCCTCAAGGTGGCCGACGCGCTGGCCCGCAACTCGGGCCGCGAGCGCACCGGCGCCTTCTGCTACGCCGTCGGCTGGACCCACCACACCACCGGCGTGCAGATCATCCGCGCCGCTTCCATCATCCAGGGCCTGCTCGGCAACGTCGGGCGCCCCGGCGGCGGCATCCTGGCGCTGCGCGGCCACGTCAGCATCCAGGGCAGCACCGACATCCCGACGCTCTACAACATGCTTCCCACCTACCTGCCGCAGCCGAACGTGTTTCATGAGCACGGGACGCTTGAGTCCTACCTGCGCACCGAGACGCCGACCACCGGCTGGTGGAACAATCTGCCGAAATACATGGTCAGCCTGCTCAAGGCCTGGTACGGCGAGCATGCCCAGGCCGGCAACGAATGGGGCTACCAGCACATCCCCAAGCTCACCGGCGACGTCTCGCAACTGCCGATGACGCTGTCGATGGTCGACGGCGTGACCAAGGGCCAGTTTATCCTCGGCCAGAACCCGGTCGTCGGCGCCGTCAATTCCGACCTCGTCGAGCGCGGCCTGTCAAAGCTCGACTGGCTCGTCGTCCGCGACTTCGCCATGACCGAGACGGCCAATTTCTGGCAGAAAGGCCGCCTGGTCGAGCGCGGCGAACTGAGCCCGCAAGAGATCGAAACCGAGATCTTCTTCCTACCGTCTGCCTTGATCGGCGAGAAGGACGGCACCGTCACCAACACCAGCCGCCTCGTGCAATGGCACGACGCCGTGCTTGATGCCCCGGGCGACAGCCGCTCCGACCTCTGGTTCATCTACCATCTTGGCAAGCGCCTGAAGCAGCTCTACGCGGACAGCGACGATCCGCGGGACGCCGCGATCCAGGCGCTGACCTGGGACTACCCGGAGCGCGACCCGAAGGCAGAGCCGGACGCGGAAGCCGTGCTGCGCGAGATCAACGGCTACACGGTGGCCGACCGCAAGCAAGTCGCGCGCTACCAGGACCTCAAGGACGACGGCAGCACGGCCTGCGGCGGCTGGATGTATTGCGGCATCTACCCGGAAAGCGGCCACAACGTCGCCCGCTCCCGCAAGCCGGACGGCCCGGACGGCCCCGGCAGCCACCTCGGCTGGGCCTTCTCCTGGCCCTCGAACCGCCGCACGCTCTACAACCGGGCCTCCGCCGACCCGTCCGGCAAGCCATGGTCCGAGCGCAAGAAGATGATCTGGTGGGACCAGGATGCCGGCAAATGGACCGGCGCCGACGTGCCGGACTTCATCCCCACCAAACGCCCGGAATACCGCCCCGACTGGAGCGCCCGCCCGCACGGAATGGACGCGCTCGGCGGCGATGCCCCCTTCATCATGGAGGCGGACGGCAAGTGCCAGCTCTTCGTCCCCAGCGGCCTGAAGGACGGCCCGTTGCCCGCGCACTACGAGCCGGTCGAGAGCCCGGTGAAGAACGCGATGTATTCGCAGCAATACAACCCGGCCGCCAAGCTCTGGACCCGCGAAGGCAACGAGGTGCATGCCCCGGAAGACCCGCGCTTCCCCTACGTCTTCACCACCTATCGTCTGACTGAACTGCATTGCGGCGGCGTGATCGGCCGGGTCACGCCGCATACCGCCGAACTCCAGCCGGAAGCCTTCGTCGAGATTGCCCCGGAGCTTGCCCGCGAACTCGGCATCGAGCACCTCGGCTGGACCATCCTCTCGACGCTCCGCGGCGAGATCGAGGCCCGCGCCATGGTCACCGAACGGATGCGCCCGTTCGAGATCGGCGGCCGCACCGTCCATCAGGTGGGGATGCCGTGGGTGTTCGGCTGGGAAGGCTACGCCCGCGGCGACATCGCCAATGTCTTGCTCGCCATCACCGGCGACGCCAACACCAGCATCCATTCCACCAAGGCCGTGACCTGCGCGCTGCGGCCCGGACGACTGACCCACCGCCGGGGCGCAAAGCATGGCGACTGACCACCCTGCGCAGGCGGCGCTCAATGAGCTTGACCGGGCCTTGGCGGCGAAACCCTACGCGGAAGGCCACACCTTCTCCGAAGCCGCCCGACAGCTCTGCCTGCTGCGGGACCGGCTGATCGCCGAGCAAAGCCGGGCCGGCGCCGCGGCAGAAACCCGGGGGAAACTCGGCCACGTCAACGCCGTGATCAGCGTTGTCCTCGCCGGCCATTTTCCCCTGGGCGACGTGCCGTGGCCCGAACTGGTCAAGGCCCGCGCCTGGCTGGCAGATTTCATCTCTGCCGATGCCCAGCCGATGGCCGCAGCGGCCGGGCGCCCGGCATGACCCGCAGCATGGACGGCGTCATCACCATCGTGCAGGAGGGCCGCTTCCAGATGACCGACGACGACGGCGTCTCGCACCTGTTCATCCTGACATCGACCGCCGCCGCCGAGACGGAACAACTGACGCGGCTGCAGAACCGGCAAGCCCGCATCCGCGTCCGCTACAAGCCCGCACGGAACATCATCGGCAACACCGCCAGTGAAATCCTGGTTGCCGAATAAGGAAATTACGCCATGGACACCCACCCCCGCGTCCACGACGAGACCCGCTCGCAATTTGACGGCGTCATCCCCAACGAATCCGAGATCACGGCCGGCGTCAGGATCGAACCCGGCCGCTCCTACGGCTTCTTCACCGACACCACCGTGTGCATCGGCTGCAAGGCCTGTGAAGTGGCGTGCAAGGAGTGGAACAACCTCCCCGCCGACAACATCGGCCTCACCGGCCAGAGCTACGACAACACCGGCTCGCTGTCGGCCAACTCCTGGCGTCACGTCGCCTTCGTCGAGAAGAAGGGCGCGTGCGGCGGCGTGCGCGACAACGCAAGCGGCGCGTTCCAGGCCGGCTGGCTGATGATGAGCGACGTGTGCAAGCACTGCCACAACGCCCCCTGCCTCGAAGCCTGCCCCACCGGCGCCCTGTTCAAGACCGAGTTCGACACCGTCGTCGTGCAGCAGGACATCTGCAACGGCTGCGGCTACTGCGTCCCCGCGTGCCCCTTCGGCGTGGTGGACATCAGCGCCATCGACGGCAAGGCGCACAAATGCACCCTCTGCTACGACCGGCTGAAAGGCGGCCTCGAGCCCGCCTGCGCCAAGGCCTGCCCGACCGACAGCATCCAGTTCGGGGAGCTGTCCGACCTGCAGGATCGCGCTTACGCACGCGTGCAGCACCTGCAAGACATCGGCCTAGACAGCGCCTACCTCTACGGCGTGCCCGACTCGCCGGGGGCGACCGGCGGCCTCGGCCATCTCAATGCCTTCTTCCTGCTGACCGAACGTCCCGAAACCTACAACCTGCCCGCAGCCCCCACCCGCGCATCCCGCCGGGTGGCCCCAAGCCTGCTGTCCGGATTGGCGGCGGTGGCCGGCCTGGCGATCACGGCCGCCACCCTGTTCGCCCGGCGCGACTGAGACCGCCATGCCCGAGACCGTCACCCCCCATAGCCCGGACGACGCCCCCCTCGCCCCGCGCGACGCACACGATACCATCAAGCCCCCCGGCGCCTGGACCGGGCCGACCTATTACGGCCGCCCGCAACTCAAGCCGGCGCCGTTCGAGAATTGGGTGGTCGGCGGCTACGTCTTCTTGGCCGGCCTCTCCGGCGCCTCGGCGCTCATCACCGCCATCGCCGACGCCAAGCGCGGCCCTGAAGCGGCCAACGTGGTCCGCCGCGGGCGCTACCTCTCGCTGCTGGCGCCGACGATCGGCTCCGGCCTGTTGGTCTGGGATCTCTACTCGCCCAAGCGCTTCTACAACATGTTCCGCATCGCCAAGAGCACCTCGCCGATGTCGATCGGCACCTGGACGCTCACCGCCTTCAGCGCTTTTGCCGGGATCGGCGCAGCCTCGCAGTTCCTGGCCGACCGTATCTCCTGGCTGAGATGGCTGCGCGGCCCGGCAAAAATTGTCCACGTTCCGGCCGCCATCGCGGGCGCCGGCATCTCGACCTACACCTCGGCACTCCTGTCCGCCACCAGCACGCCCCTCTGGGCCGCCGCCCCCGAGGCGATGGCCGTCCGTTTCGGCGCGTCCTCAGTGGCCAGCGGCGCGTCGGCGCTTTCGCTGGGCGAGCCGTCCCCTTCGATCCGCCGCGCCTTATCCGCGATATCGGTCGCGGCCCTCGTGACCGAACTCGCCGCCACCGCCGCCTCGCACGATGCCTACGAGCGGACGGGCGTCGCCGAAGCGCTCGACCGCGGCTGGGGCCAGGTGGAACGCCAAGGTGCCACCGGCCTCGGCGTCATGGCCCCGCTCGTGATGCAAATGGCCTCCCTGACGCTTTCGCGCCGCCCCGGCACGCTCTCGACCCTCGCCGCCGTTGCCGGGCTGGCCGGCAGCCTGTTGCTGCGCGTCTCGATCATGGGGGCAGGAGACACGTCAGCCGAGCGGCCCGAGATCAGCTTCCGCTTTTCCCAGCCGAGGAACTTGCCGCGGCGGGAGCGCCGGCAACGCTTGCAGCGCAGGCCAGCAGGCGTCCTCTCGCGATAGAACGTGTCAGCCCCGCCGGTCGGGATCCTCGGACGCATTGACCTGTGGCCGTGAACGCAGTTCTCAATGGGCCCGAGATCGTTGCCGGGAAGGGACGGCGTTGGACCGTACCGGGTTTGCCGGAGGCTGGTTCCATTGGGTCATGCCGGCGAAGCGGGTTCCTCGATCAGGGCATGATGGCGCGATCGGGCCCGGCTGGAGGCCTGTTTCCAATTGGCTCGAGCAGCCTTGATGGTTGAGACCGTCGACTTGCTCGAGGGTGGCAAGCTCGACCGCCTCGAAGGAGCGTTAAGGCTTGCGCCGATGCATCACTACGGGTCTTTCGAGGCCGTCGATGGGTAACCGGAGCGGCGACCCCTTCTCAGTGCCCGTTCGAAAAGAAACTCAATTGTTGCATAGCTTTCCAACCATCAGCCGGATGGAGGCCAAGCGCAGGAAAGCAAGCGCGCGCGCGCTGAGGTTCTCCCAATCCTTGGCCAAGCGGCGGCATCGGTTGAGCCAGGCGAACGTCCTCTCAACGACCCAGCGCCGCGGCAGGACGGCAAAGCCTTTCGCCTGGTCGGACCGCTTGACGATCTCAACCTCGACCTGAGCCATGACCCGGCGCAGGCCAGCGTGGAACTGCGGTCCCTGATAACCGCCGTCGGCATAGAGCGTCAGCAGGAACGGATACAAACCGAACAGGCTGGCCATCAGCATGACGCCGCCGCCGCGGTCCTGGATGTCGGCGGCATGCACCGCCGCTTGCATCAGCAAGCCTTGCGTGTCGACGACGATGCGCCGCTTGCGGCCGTTGATCTTCTTGCCCGCGTCGTAGCCCGGCGGGTCGATGCAGGCCCCCCTTTTTCAGCGTTCTTGACGCTCTGGCTGTCAATGACGGCCGCGGTCGGACTGGCATCGCGGCCTGCCTGCTCGCGGCATCGCATGGAGAGGTCGTGGTGCATGCGGTCCAGCGTGCCGTCGCGTTGCCAGCGCGCGAGATAATCGTAAACCGTGCTGCGCGGCGGCAGGTCCTTCGGCAGCGCCCGCCACGGGCAGTTGCTGCCGAGGATATACAGGATGGCGTTGACCACCTCGCGCTCGTTGATCTCGCGCTTGCGACCGCCTCGCTTGGCAGGCGGGATGACGTGCCGGGCCACCTCCCATTCCTGGTCGGTCAGATCGCTCGGGTAGGCCCTGACCCAACACTCGTGTCACCAGCCGCCACTTTGACCACGTGACTTGATGGCAATGGCGAATGTCATTGAGGTTGCCTAGAGCGGTGCGACCGTTGACATCGATCATGGTTTGTTCCAGGAATTTAGACCTAGGACAAGGATGCTGCTTGATGAGTTGGGAGGATCAGGGGAGGCAGTATCATATGTGGTTCGGGCACGGGACGGCTCCGGACAAGGGTAAGAAGTCATCTCCCGATCCCTCGGTCACCGGCAAGAGCACCGAGGATCGGGTGTTGGCACTCGCCTATGGTGCTGTCGCGGCCCTTCCCGCGTCGCTTCGGGGGCGGGCCGAGACGCAATATCAGCACGGAACCCTCCCTCGCCTGAAGGAGGCAATGACGGCATGGATCAGGGGGACGCTTCTGGACCGTGCTACCTTCGCCAACCGATTCTTCGGGCGTGAGGCCGACGATGCTGTCGTGCGAAGCCTTCATTCGGCCGCCCTCGGCGCCGCAACGGCTACCAGCCATGAAGACTTCCGCGACGCGGCCTACAAGCTCGCGGACGCGATCAAGGCCGTGGGTGTCGATCAATAGCCTCGCTTCATCGGTGACGCGTCGGAGCGCGCCCGCGATCCGGCCACGCAGGCGGCCATCGAGAGGAGCAGGCGGCCTCCCGACCCGGCTCGCGACGCGATCCGGCCTGTATACCCTGTCGAGACCGCAATCGGTGTTGCCGCGGCTGGCGTCGCGGGTGGACTAGGGGCTGCTGCCCGCGCTGCAGGCGGAGCCATTGCGAGGCGGGTTCTGCCAGAGGTGAAACCGTCACCGACCGTGTCCGCTGAAGTGCCGAAGCCTGAGGGGAACTCAGCATCGTCAGCTGCCAACCGGGCAGGATTTGAGAAGTACACGGACGGGTGCGCCGCAGTATGGATCGACCGCCAACGGCAGATCCGAAGCTCTCGGGTATCACGGATGAGATGTACAGGCCGAACGCGAAGGTGGGCAGCGGCAGTACGGCCGCTGCGGTGCGATTCGAACGGGCGACGGGACAGCCCATCGGAGATCGCTGGCATACTCAGAAGGCTGAGGAGGATATGGTCAGGCTTCAAAGATGGCTCCAGGCCAACCCGGCGGCTTCACCGAGCGGCCGAGCGGCCGCCGAAAACGTGATACGTGACCTCAAGAATGCTTTGGCGGGCAAATGAGCAAGAAATCCATGATGCACTTCGCTGATGCGATGCTTTCTCGATCGGCATTCCTGCGCGACCGCTGTCGTGACCTGGAAGAGTATACGGACCCGCAGCATCCATTGCCGATCTCTCTGCTTGGCCATTTTGGTAATGAGATCGCCACCAATTTCGATACGATCTCATCGGGCGAGTGGGCGACCTTGTCGACTATGATAGAACAAGGGCTGGCATCGGACGACGAGGACGTCGGCACGGCCGTGGCGACGGGATTGATCGAGGAGCTGATCCATCGTGCCGAAACCGTGGAGAATCTGTGGCCCAGGATTGAGGCAGGCCTGGGATCAGGAGCCCGAAGCTACGCTGACGCCTACCGGAAAGCAGAATAGGGCAGCCAAGTTCTTTTTCCAGGGACAGGCGATCAGCCGGTTTCAGCCCTCATAGCCTCGTAGAGTGCGGTCTTCCCGACCCGAAGCCGTGTCGCGATCTCGCGCACGGTGAGGCCCTTGCCCACCATGCCTCGCGCGCGCTTCAGCTTGTCTTCCGTGATGACGGGCTTGCGGCCGCTCTTGCGTCCTCGGGCCGCCGCCGCCGCCAGACCGGCGCGCGTACGCTCCTGGATCAGGTCGCGCTCGAACTGCCCGAGTGCGCCGAAGATATGGAAGATCAGCCGCCCACCTGGCGTAGTCGTGTCGATAGCTTCGGTCAGCGACCGGAACCCGACCCCGCGCTGTGATAGCGTCGTAACGGTATCGATCAGGTGAGACAGCGAACGTCCGAGACGGTCGAGCTTCCAGACAACCAACACCTCGCCATCGCGCACGTAATCGAGTGCGGCTTGCAGGCCCTCGCGGTCAGCACGGGCGCCGGAGGCGTGGTCCTCGAACACTTTGCTGCACCCGGCTGCAGCCAGGGCGTCGAGTTGGAGCGACAGATCCTGGTCGAGGGTGCTAACCCGCGCGTAGCCGACATTTGCCATAGCGGGTCCGTCCGTTTTCCCGTGGATATGCCAGAGTTGCCGGACACAAGCGAGGTGGCCGGTCTTGGATCGGACACTGGTGGCGAATTCGGGAGCCTGGCGAGGCTGGCGGCGTTGGGTGGTTTTGAGCCTGGAGTGTGGCCATGTCGCTTCGCCCGCAGCAGCCGATCCCGTCCGTGCCCGAGGACACCGCCCGCATTGCCCGCGCGGCGTTCGGGACCCGCAATCCCTACCTGATCCTGCGCGACCGGCTCGGTGCCCTGTTCACGGACGCCGACTTCGCCGACCTCTTTCCCAAGCGCGGCCAGCCGGCCTACGCGCCGTGGCGGCTTGCGCTGGTCACGCTCATGCAGTTCCGCGAGGGGCTGAGCGACCGGCAGGCGGCAGAAGCCGTCCGAGGCCGGATCGACTGGAAGTACCTGCTCGCGCTCGACCTCGCCGATCCAGGCTTTGACCGCAGCGTGCTGTGCGAGTTCCGCGGCAGGCTGCTGGACAACAAAGTGGTGGACCGGCTGCTTGCGCGGGTGGTGGACGCGGCGCGCGAGGACGGGCTGCTCAAGGCGCGCGGGCGGCAACGCACCGACAGCACGCACGTGCTCGCCGCCGTCCGCAGCCTCAACCGCTTGGAACTCGTGGCCGAGACGCTGCGTGCGGCGCTGAACGACATCGCCGCCATCGCGCCGGAGTGGCTGCGCGCGTTCGCGCCGGCCGATTGGCACCAGCGCTACGACAAGCGGATCGAGGAGCGGCGGATACCCGAGACCGGCCCCAAGCGCGACGCCTACGCAGCAACGGTCGGCGCCGACGGCTTCCGGCTCCTTGACGCGCTGGCCAGGTCGGACGCGCCCCCGGACGCCGCGACGTTGCCGGCCATCGGAACGCTGCGCCGCGTGTGGACACGGCACTTCGAGCGGGCCGAGGGCGGGCAGGATGGGGGTGGGCAGGACGGCGGCGCCCGGCTGCGGCCGGTGCAGGGCCGTGGTCCCGGCGACCGGCTGGATTCGCCCTACGATACCGAGGCCCGGTTCCGCACCAAGGCCAGCACGACCTGGACCGGCTACATGGTCCACTTCACCGAAACCTGCGACCCAGGGGCGCCGCGCCTGGTGATCCATGCCGACACCACGCCGGCCAACGTCCATGATGCGCTCCGCACGGCGCCGATCCATGCGGCCCTTGCTGCCAGGAACCTGGCGCCGTCCGAGCACCTGGTGGACTCGGCCTATGTCAGCGCGGACCACCTTATCACCGCCCGCGAGCAGCACGGCATAGATTTGGTCGGCCCCAGCCGGCCGAACCTGAGTTGGCAAAGCCACGTCGAGGGAGCGTTCAGCGCGGCCGACTTCACGGTGGACTGGGACCAGCAGAAGGTGCGCTGCCCCGAGGACAAGGAAAGCGCCGGCTGGTATAGGGACGTGAAGCGCCCGGGACAGCGCGCCATGGTCCGCGCCCAGTTCAGGGCTGCCGATTGCAGGGGATGCGCGTCCCGCAGCCGCTGCACGCGGACGCAGACGCCCAACCAAGGCCGGGTGGTCGCGGTCCTGCCCCGGCAGGAACACGATGCACTGGCTGCGGCCAGGGCGCGGCAGGGCACGGCAGAGGGCCGGCGCCTCTACGCGCAGCGCCAGGGGATAGAAAGCACCCTGTCGCAAGCCGTGCGCGCCTTCGGCTTGCGCCGGACGCGCTACCGCGGTCTGGCCAGAACGACCTTGCAGCACCTGGCCACTGCCGCGGCCATCGACCTGGATCGCATCGCCGCCTGGTTCGGAGGCCGGCCCATCGCGCCCACACGCACATCGCGCTTTGCCGCCCTCGCCGCATAGCCGAGGAATTCGCCACCAGTGTCGGATCGGACGCAGGTGGCGTCCGAGTTGGGCCTGGAACCCTCGGTGCTGCGGCGCTGGCGCAGCCTGGCCAACGGGGCGGGACAGGCAGCGTCCGTGGTCCGGCCTGGCGGCGCTGCGGTTGCAGCGTCGGCCGAGCAGCTGGAGATCCGCCGTTTGCAGAAGGAGCTGGAGCGGGCGCAAATGGAGCGCGACATCTTAAAAAAAGCAGTCGGCATCTTCTCGAGCCCGCCGAGATGAGGTTCCGTTTCATCGAGGACCACCGCGAGGTGTTCCTCGTGCGGGTGATGTGCTCGGTGCTGCGTGTCAGCGTCAGCGGCTACTATGCCTGGCGCGGCCGTCCAGCGCCGCTGGCCGCGGCGGCGTCTGCCCTACAAGCGGCCTCGGCCCAGGGGCGCACTCCAGTGTTGAGGTTGAGTTTGACCCGGCATTACGCGCCGAGTAGAAGTCCCAGGCAAACGATGCGTACCGATCCCCGGCGGAGGGGTGGCCGAGTGGCTGAAGGCATCGGTTTGCTAAACCGACGTACGGTGTCAAGCCGTACCGTGAGTTCGAATCTCATCCCCTCCGCCAATCTTCTGTTTCGGGCTATCCTCGCAGCCTCGGCGGACCGTCTTTTCAACGGTTTGGCATGCTTGTTCGTGTCGTCAAATCCCCAAGTATGTCCTCTCAACCCATGCGGGCTTCATGTGACCATCAGCGGTCAATAACCCAATGCGAACCTTCAACGAAACGCGCAATGCTCTGGATTTTGCAGCGTGCGGTGCGCCCTTCCAGTATTTCAGCCGTTTGAGTGCCCTTATCGGCAGAGAACAGCTTAAAGAGCGTTTCCATCTCCGGGAGATCATCGTCAGATATCTCATCCCGCTTCACACTCGTGAGGCGCTCACCGATGTTCGACGCGAAGTAGGTAAACACCGGATCAGTCTGGGCATCGTCGGGCGAGTGCTTTTTCGTTAAAACGAGTATGTAAGTCCGTTCGGAGTTGGCGAAGAACGTCCGGACCGGCAAAGCCACGATAGCATCCAGATAGCATTCACGCAGCAGGTACCTGCGAAGCTTGGCCTCTCCCACCCGCGCCAAGATACCATCTGGTATGATAACGAACGCTCTGCCGCCCGTTTTCAGAGATTTGGTAATCCACTCCATAGATAAGCCCTCAAGTCCGAGAGCGTTGATTGGATACTCATTCTGAGTATGCGGAGTTTTCTGAATTTCTTCTTTAATGATGCTGGAGTCACTCGTAACGTAGGGTGGATTGCTAAATATGAAATCATACTTATCGGCATCAGTTTTGATGATGTGTCCAAAAGTGCCAAGGTTGTCCTTAAAAAGCTTAAACGTGTCGTTGAAAGCGCCGGCAAATTCCGTGGAGCACTGCGGAGAAGCAAACAAAAGCTCTGCCATGTAGATCAGCATATTGGCTTTGGCGAGGATGATGGTTCGCTCGTCATCGCGCTCAAACCCTTTGTCAAAGCCATGCAACACGAACGAAGGTTTAATCTTGCCCCGATTGTCTGGGGCATAAGCGTTCATCATGCTCTCGTTGAGGTTAAGTATTTCGAGTGGAAAACCGCCGACACCACAGAAAGGGTCACAAATTCGCTTTCCGTTGAACTGGAATGAAGGCTCATTCACACGGGACATCCTGATTACAGACTGAACGACCTTGCGTGGTGTAAAATATTGCCCGAGAGCTTCAACTTCTTGTTGCAGAAAACTCTCGTACAGCTTGGTTTTAAACTGCTTGTCAATCTTGGTAAGACTGCCGAACTCTTCTGCATATTTGGCGAGATGCTCCAACGATCTCTGGAACAGAATGGATTGCGAGATGTTCGGTTCACTCCGTTCTGTTACGAAGATGGTCCCGTTGATGATTGTGGTTCCGTCGTTTCCAGCCGGGAAAAGCCTGTAAATCCTGCGTCGTGTGTTCCTTGCGTAAAACTCCAAAGCGTCGGCTGGATCATCCATAGCTTTGCGAAGGATATTCTCAAACGCGATGTCTTCGGGAAGCACTCGCAGGTCGCTCAAAAACTTGAAAATGAAAAGTTCCACGACGTTGTACAAGCATTTCACCGGCGACTTTCCGGTTGCGACCCAGATCGTCTGCCACAGACGGTTCGCCAACGGCGTCGGATCAATCAGCTTGGCGCTTCTGACCGTCGAGTTGGTCGGCGTGAGCGAGGCGGCCATCTCGCTTAAAAGGAACTCGGTTTTGTTGATGTTGGTGACAGGGAAGGGGTGGAATACAACCCTGACTTCCTCGCCTTTGGCGTCCCTGATCCGTTCCCCGTTCAGGGCATTCACCCAGAAGCTCTTGCTTCCATCGGTCACTACCAAAATTTTGCAGAGCGTCTTAGGGCCCGAGCCCAATTAATCGAATCGCGATTGTGGGTAGGAATTCGGTCTGCGGCTCGTACTAGCGTTGAGAGGTGATCGACACCGCCGCCATTCGAGCCCGCTTTGAAGCCATCGCCCCGTTCCTTGGGGAGCGTGAGCGCCGTCTATGGGCCGCGAGCGAGGCTTACGCGGCTGGCAGGGGCGGCATCCTGGCGGTGTCGGCGGTGACGGGCATCGCGCGCAGCACGATTGGCCGAGGGCTTGCCGAGTTGGGGCATGGCAAGGACCAGATCCCCGGCCGCATCCGCCGCCCGGGCGGCGGGCGCAAGCCGAAGACCGAGACCGAACCCGGCCTGCTCGACGCACTGTCCGAGCTGGTGCAATCGGCCATCCGCGGCGATCCCGAGGCAGCGCTGCTCTGGGTCAGCCGGAGCCAGCGTCATCTGGTCCGCGCCTTGGCCGAGCGCGGCTTCACTGCCGGGCAGAAGCTGGTCGGGCGGCTGCTGAAGCGGCTGGGGTTCAGCCTGCAGGCCAACAGCAAGACACGCGAAGGCGCCAGCCATCCCGACCGCGACGCGCAGTTCGAGCACATCAACACCCAGGTGCAGGCGTTCCAGGCGGCCAAGCAGCCGGCGATCTCGGTCGACACCAAGAAAAAGGAGGTGGTCGGCGATTTCAAGAACGCCGGGCGCGAGTTGCGGCCCCGCGGTCAGCCCGAGCCGGTGCGGGTGCACGACTTCATCCTGCCTGAGCTCGGCAAGGTGGCGCCATACGGCGTCTATGACATCGCCGCCAATGCCGGCTGGATCAATCTCGGGATCACCAGCGACACTGCAACGTTCGCTGTGGAAAGCATCCGGCGCTGGTGGCGGGAACTCGGCCAGGCGCGCTATCCCGAGAGCACGCGGCTGCTGATCACGGCCGACTGCGGCGGCAGCAACGGGGCGCGGGTGCGGCTGTGGAAGACCGAGTTGCAGACGCTCGCCGACCAGACCGGCCTGTCGATCACGGTGGCGCACCTGCCGCCCGGCGCCAGCAAGTGGAACCGCATCGAGCACCGACTGTTCGCATTCATCACCCAGAACTGGCGCGGCAAGCCGCTGCTGACGCATCAAGTCATCGTCCAGCTGATCGCCAGCACGACGACACGGACTGGACTCACCGTCCAATGCAGGCTCGATGAGAACACCTACCAGAAGGGCGCCAAGGTCTCCGACGCGCAGATCGCCAGCCTCAATATCACCCCAGCCGAGCTTCATGGCGAGTGGAACTACACCATCGCTCCCCGAACCACCCGCACCTGACGCGGTTGTTTCAGCTCAGGCACTTACCTTTCGGTTGTTCGACGCTGGTTCAGTTCCTGGTAGTGCTGAGCTATCAGTTCTGGAGGTATGATCATGTTCCTCCCCGCGCCGTGTGACCATGTGTCTGACCAAGGTGTCCCAGGCAAGTGCGTCATATTGGAAAGCTGAATACCGGATAAACTACCGTACGCTGAAAAGACGGCGTTAATCAGTTCTGCGTCTTCATCTTCTATTTGTTGAGGGTCAAAGTCACTAGCTATAACATCCGCTATTGGGAAAGATCTATAGCTACGTATTGCCCGATAGAGAGGCGGCATTACCGGCCCGTAAGCCCAGGCCTCTGCACTCTCATTTACGAGTGGCCTATCAAGCAATGCAAGCGACCAACCGTTCGCTATGTAAACCAATTTGATGAGTTTCAAAGGAGTAATTGGTTGCGGAGGCGCGCTCATCCGCGCCAAACGTAGGAACTCATTCGCAATTTTGATTGCGCTGTAAGCCATGGGTCCCGATGCGCCTCTCTCCTCCATATGATAGAATCGGCTATCAACAAAAAAGTTGCAAGCGTTCTTGATTTGTTCAAACCGTGAGGCTTGTACGCCTCACCCGGCCACCTCCCACAGTGTTGCTATCCCGGCCCTCTGAGTTGCCCATACCGTCCCAGCCGCCTTCTGCCGGCTAAGCGCCATCCCAACACGCTTCATGGTCTGTGCCACAAGGCGACGGTCCCCCGCGTCCTGCCCGCGCTCTGCCATCAGCCGCCGTGTGACCTCTTGCGTCGTGACCGGCTCCGGGGCTTCCCGCAGCACTTTGAGGATGAACCGGCTCATCTCGCCACGCCCTGCCACGTTCGGCCCGCGCGGGCGCTTCGCCCGGATCGCCCCAAGATCATAGTCCGGGTCAAACTGGCGGATCACGGCGTCGAGATGGCCCAGGTCAGTGCCGATCTGCGCCAACCTAGCGCGGAGTGTTTCAGCCTCGCCGGCCAGATCGGCAACGCGTTTGACCAGGCCGGAGAGGACGTGTTCGGTCATGGGATCGCCCTTGTCGGTGAAGGGCGGTTATCTTATGAGAACCAGTGGGTTAGCGGAACGGTGCACTAGGTGTGCTTGCTACATAATACAGGACCTTCTGAGAGTGGGTGGCGTAGTCGCGGTAATGCAAGCGCCAGCCGTCAAGCAGCGAGAAAGGACGATTCTTCGTCGGCTGGCTCCCGACCAGAAAGACTTGGAAGTGTTCGAAATCGCTGAGCACTCCGATCCAGAGCTTCAGGTTGAACACGTAGTTCTGCACTTGGAAGTGGTGGCGGGAGAGGTCCTCTCCTGGCCGCTTCGCCTCGCAGACGAACTTGTCGATCCCGCCAACACGGAAGAGGTAGTCCGGTCGCCTGTTGTGGCCCTGCATCCTGTGCGGGGGTTCGATCACCACCTCCCTACCATGGAAGGGCGTGAGTGCCCGGTTGCCGACATCCCAGCCCAAGGCGACGAAGAAAGGATTGAGGAATTGGAGGCGGAGATCCGGCTCCGAAATCCTGTTCCTACTGTCGGACGCCAGATCGCGTTCAAAGGCGTGCGCGAGTTTGGACACGGCCTCTCTGAAGTCCGCGAACGTAGCTGCCGCCATTGCTGCTTCCTCCCAATCACGCACCCGAAACTCGCTCAGATCGTCCTAAGGGACCAGTGCGCGCCGTGTCGCAATCATTGCGGCCTCGACGTATCAGCAGCCTTGCCCTGCCTCCCATTCCTCCAACACCTTCACCATATCGGCAAGCTCCCAAAGCTGGCAGGTGACGCCCGCCGCCATCGCCGGAGTGCAACGCAGCGTCTGGTGAATGCGAACGAAGTTGTAGTGCATCGTGTGGATGGCGACCGAGTGCGCGTGGTTCTCGACCTTCTTGGAGAAGGCGTTGGTCAGCCGGGTGAACCGGCGTGAACCCATCCGCAGCGTGAGGTTGGCCCGCTCGGCGTAAGTGGTGCTGACGTGCGCCGGGTCGGGACGGCCTTCCACCCGCGTCTTGATTGCCCCCGTGCAAACGCCGGGGCTGTAGCGGCCTTGGCCGGGCGCGTCGCCATAGAGCTTCACCAGCACGGCATAGTCGATGTCCGCGCCGAAGGACTGCTCCACGGCTTCCAAATAAGGCTTATGGCCGTCGCTGGTGAGCTGCACCTTGTTCGTCAGCCGCGAAGCCAGGTCGCCAATGAACGCTTGAGCAGCGTAAGCGTCCCGGGCGCCGACATAGTAGGAGGGGATGAGCTTGGTATCGGCATCGATTGCCATCCACGTCCAGCAGTCGCCAGCGCCTTCCGGCGCGGCCTTGGCCGTCTCGACGTTCTTGGCCTTGGCATAGACGAACGCCCAAATCTCATCGACCTGGACCCGCTTGCAGGCTAGGCCGCGCAGAATGCGGTCCTGGTAGTCAGAGAACGCCTCCCCGGCGTCCGCCAGCAGCTTGATGACGGTGTTCTTGCTGGCCCCCGTCATGCGGCTGATGGCCCGGATGGAGACGCCCTCAACCATCATGCCGAGAATTTGGGCGCGGGCGTCGCGAGTGAGCTTGTTCATGACCACACCCCACATCGCCCATATTCCAATGTCAAGCATATGGGTCAGTTTAACGCATGGCGTTCAGTAAGATGTTGCAAGGCTCGGCAAGTTGCTGTAGAGTGCTCCTGAATGAGGGTCATGTTCGCCAACAATGATCTGGCTAGCATACTTACGGACGAAGCTCACCGGATGAGGTTGCCGTTTGCTGTCATCAGAACAGCACGCAGCAGGCTTGTGCAGCTAGAGGCTGCCCGCGACGAACGCGACCTTCGAGCTATCAAAAGTCTGAACTACAAGAAACGACAGGCAAGCCCTGAGGGACGGCGATCCGTCAGGATCAACGATCAATACCGAATCGAGTTCCTGTTGTCAGAGGGGCCAGACCCACCTGTCATCACGATTGTCGAGATCGGTGACACACACTAGGAGGGGTCAAAGTGAGTATTGCGTCTCGTCTAACTGACATCCCCCATCCTGGGGAGTTCATTCGAGAGGAGCTAGAAGCAAGGGACTGGTCGCAACGAGACCTGTCCTACATTCTTGGCGTGCCTGAGCAGGCCGTGAACGTAATCGTCGCTGGGAAGCGTGGCATCAGCCCTGAGATGGCTGGAGCCTTCGGCAAAGCATTTGATATTTCCGCTGAGTATTTTGCCAACCTGCAGCAGGCTTACGAGATGGCGAATGCTAGGGCACCTGACCCCGGCATAGCGCGTCGAGCAATGCTCCAAAACGCCTTTCCTGTCCGGGAGATGATAAAGCGCGGCTGGCTTGAGAATACTGACGTAGGCCTTCTTGAGGCACAGATGATGCGGTTCTTCTGCAAGAATGATCTTGCGGAGATACCTCATCTCGTCCATGCGGCAAAGAAGGCAGATTACGCCGGGACTACGCCCGCTCAGTTAGCATGGCTTTTTCGGGTGCGTCAGATAGCGGCGGAGATCGTTGTGCCTGCCTATTCGGAAAAGAAGTTGCGCGCCTTCATCGGGGAGCTTCCACGGTATATGACTGACCCTGAGGAGGTGCGTCATGTGCCGCGCGGGCTAGCCGAATGCGGCATCAGGTTCGCAGTCGTGGAAACGCTGCCGAAGGCAAGTATTGATGGTGTCTGCTTCTGGCAAGACAACACTTCCCCTGTGGTTGGAATGACCGTGCGCCAAGATAGGATTGATAACTTCTGGTTTGTGCTGCGGCATGAGCTGGAGCATGTCTTGCAGAAGGACGGGCGCGGCGAGCTAAACGCGGAGAAGGTTGACGTTGACCTTGAGGGCAGCAGCGCAGGAAAGGGCGACATAGCTGTTGAGGAACGCAGAGCTAATGACGCTGCTGCAGACTTCTGCGTCCCTGCGGCTGATCTGGACTCGTTCTATGCTCGCAAGGCCCCTTTTATCTCTGAGCGCGACACGCTCGGCTTTGCTGCCCGCGTACAGAGGCATCCTGGCATAGTTGTTGGGCAGATACAGAGGCGGATGGAGCGATACGATTGGTTGGCCAGGCACAAGGTTAAAGTTCGGCAGTTCATTGTTGACAACTGCACTATTGATGGCTGGGGCGTCCCCGCTCCCGTGTCTTTGTAAGGAATTATCGAGATGGCGACTTACAATGAGCAATTACAGCGCATTTGGCACGCTTACAAAAAGCAGCACGGGATTGAACCCTCAACTCTGCGGACTGCCGTTCAGTGGGGCGTAACGCAAGGTATGATCGCAATTCCCGACGCCGACCCTCTTGGTAAGCTGGTGGAGGATATGTCGGCAGCTTTGCGTGAAGAATATGCTACCGATAGCGAGGGCCGTCGCTACCGCGTTAACCACGCCGTTCGCGTCACGAAGGGCGGCGTCCAGTACACTTTCTGGGCGATAATGAAGGATGCCTCTCGTGACCACATGCAAAAGGCTTTCATCCAAAGGCGAGGGCAGATCGTTGGCGACTGCGTGCAGCTTGCGACGGACGTTGAGGCCTACAACTCAATGAATGCTGACCAGCCTGCAATTCAGATGGTGCTTGATTTTAAGGATGACGTTGAAGAGCGGCGCTACTGGGGAAAGAAAGCGGCTTAGCTTTTCTTCCAACGAGCAGCAGCGCCAGCGCGGGCTATCTCGGATCGCTGTTCTGGCGTCAAGGTTGCAGCCCTTGCGGGTCCGCCCTTGCTTCCGCCCAGCCGTGCGCGGGCACCTGGGGCATCATCCACCGCATCCGGCACCTGCCCTGTTGTGATATCGACCATGAGCTTGCCAAGCTGGATAGGGTCGCGGGGGCGGGGCGTGCGCTTCATTGCCATGAGGCTAATATGGCATGTCGCCGTTTCAGATACACGCCTAGACTGTTAGGATTATAATCAGGACAGTTCAAACTGACCCACCACCCCCTCGCCTCGCCGCATCCCGAGATCGTAAAGCAGACGAACAATCAGCTCGTTCCGTC
The DNA here is from genome assembly GCA_965217935.1 of Acetobacteraceae bacterium. GTDB lineage: Bacteria > Pseudomonadota > Alphaproteobacteria > Acetobacterales > Acetobacteraceae > JBBROS01. Next base: position 258,604 of record OZ244581.1, read on the forward strand.
TCTGGACCGGCGGCTCCCATGGATTGTCGGCGTGGCCAGGCCTGATAGCGGCCAGGAGGACCAAGCGCGTCTCCTGGGCGAGGCCTTCACGGGACTCTCCTACGCCACGGGTAGGAAGGAAAGCGCGGCAGCGCTCCCGCAGAATACTGAGGATGGCCTTGCGGCTCTCCTCATAAAGTCTCCGCGCATCGCTGGCTGGCTCCATCCTGGAGACATGGGCGAAGCTGACATGGTCAAGGAAGGCGTGGATTGCCGTAAGGCGATTGCCGACATCGGTCCGGACGCCTGGCCTGCCGGACTCTTTCAGCTTGCGCCCCCGAATGGAAACCATACTCCTTCCAGCATCCCGAATTTCGAGGACCGCCGCGACCGCGTCTGAAAGGGGTTGGCGGCAGAACCGATCTAAATCGTTGAGCTGCTCCAGGGTGAAAAAGCCGGCCGACCGAATGAGGCCCTCGGGCGTGCAAGCCCGGGCATCGGCCCAGAGATAGAGCAGCATGAGATGCCGCAGCTGCTTTTCGAGGGTCGCGGCGGCCTTGTTAAGAGGGCGCTCGCGGTGATCCAATAAGTCGCCGCCTCGATCGGCAAACCGGTTGCCCGGCGGACTAGCAGCGGCAGCCTCTCCCCAGACTCGAAACGGACCCATCCGATTATATAGGGATTACCCTCCTCAACCAGGGGCAGAACGGGTTCTGATCTTGGCATTCTGAGTCAATTCTCTGAATTCAACTAAAAGAATCGCTTGTCGAATTGCAAATGTCAAGAAAAAGGCCGCATTTCTGCGGCCTATTAGCAGCTATTTGGTTTACAAACCAAGGTGGTACTTCCTAGAATGGAATCTCATCGTCTAAATCGCTGCCGCCCTTGTTCGTATCCCAGCTCGGCCCACCAGAGCGTGCCGGCTGCTGTCGTTGAAACCCGCCGCTCTCACGACCGCTGCCGTAGTTGCCGCCGCCTTCGAGGCTTCCGCCGCCATCCTCCCGCCCGCTCAGGAACGTCATCTCGCCGCGAAACGGGCCAACGATGATCTCGGTGATATACCGCTCCTGGCCGCCCGCTTCGTATTTTCGAGACTGCACTGATCCCTCGATGTAAACCTTGGAGCCCTTTTTGAGATAGCGTTCGGCCAATTCCGCAAGCTTCTCGTTGCGGATGACAACGTTATGCCATTCCGTCTTCTCGCGCCGCTCGCCCGAGCCGCGGTCGTTCCAGGTCTCAGACGTGGCAAGAGAGAAACTGACCACCTTGCCGCCATTCTGAAAACTGCGGCTTTCCGGGTCCTTGCCCAGGTTGCCGATCAGGATCACCTTGTTGACGCTACCAGCCATCAAAACCTCCGCTTGACACTCCGCACTGTATCCGCTGTCCGGGTTCAGGACCAGCGATGCAGGCTTTCCAATTCCGCGCTGCAATGCCATATATTGTAGAACGATTCCAGAACGACAGCCGCTGCTGCTGAAGGACGAATGCCCATGTCCGCCAATATCCGTGTCCGCGGCGCGCGGGAGCACAACCTCAAGAACATCGATGTCGAGATCCCGCGCGACAGCCTGACGGTCATCACCGGCCTGAGCGGATCGGGCAAGTCCTCGCTCGCGTTCGACACCATCTACGCCGAGGGCCAGCGCCGCTACGTCGAAAGCCTGTCCGCCTATGCCCGGCAGTTCCTCGAGCTCATGGGCAAGCCGGACGTGGACAGCATCGAGGGCCTCTCGCCGGCCATCTCCATCGAGCAGAAAACCACCAGCCGCAACCCGCGCAGCACCGTCGGCACCGTAACCGAAATCCACGACTACATGCGCCTGCTCTGGGCGCGCGCCGGCGTCCCGTACTCGCCCACGACCGGGGAGCCGATCGAGGCGCAGACGGTGAGCCAGATGGTCGACCGGGTCATGGCGATGCCGGAAGGCGCCCGCCTGCTGCTGCTCGCCCCCGTCGTGCGCGACCGCAAAGGCGAATACCGCAAGGAGCTGGCCGAGCTGCAACGCCGCGGCTTCACCCGCGCCAAGGTGGACGGCACCCTATACGAGATCGGCGAGGTGCCGGCGCTGAACCGCAAGACCAAGCACGAGATCGAGGCCGTGGTCGACCGCGTGGTGGTCAAGCCCGGCATCGAGCCGCGGCTGGCGGACAGCTTCGAGACCGCGCTCGGCCTGGCCGACGGCGTCGTCTACGCCGAGGACGCGAGCACCGGCGCGCGGACCGTGTTCAGCTCCCGCTTCGCCTGCCCCGTCAGCGGCTTCACCATCGAGGAGATCGAGCCGCGCCTGTTCAGCTTCAACTCCCCCCACGGCGCCTGCCCGGCCTGCGACGGCCTCGGCGTCGAGAGCTTCTTTGATCCGGCCCTGGTCGTCCCCGACGAGCGCGTCACCCTGGCCGACGGCGCCGTGGCGCCCTGGGCCGGCGCGCAGACCCCCTACTACGACCAAACCCTGCACGGCATCGCCAGGCATTTCAAGGCCAGCACCCGCACCCCCTGGCACGAGTTGAGCATACGCGTCCGCGAGGCGATCCTGAACGGCTCCGGCGACGAGCCGATCAAGCTGACCTACAAGGACGGGGTCCGCGCCTACGAGGTCACGAAGCCGTTCGAGGGCGTGCTGAAGAACCTGCAACGCCGCCTGCGCGAAACCGACAGCGCCTGGGTCCGCGAGGAACTGGGGCGCTACCAGGCCGAGAAGCCCTGCGCCGTCTGCCACGGGGCGCGGCTGAAGCCGGAGGCGCTCGCAGTCCGCATCGCCGGGCGCAACATCGCCCAGGTCAGCGAGCTGCCGATCCGCCGCGCGCTCGACTTCTTCGCCGCGGCGCCCGGAAGCCTGTCGCCCCAACGCCTAGAAATCGCCCGACGCATCCTGCGCGAGATCACGGAGCGGCTTCAGTTCCTGGTCGACGTCGGGCTCGATTACCTCACCCTGGCGCGGGGCAGCACGACCCTCTCCGGCGGCGAAAGCCAGCGCATCCGCCTGGCCAGCCAGATCGGCTCCGGGCTGACCGGCGTGCTCTACGTGCTGGACGAGCCGAGCATCGGCCTGCATCAGCGCGACAACGAGCGCCTGCTCGGCACACTGCGCCGGCTTAAGGCGCTCGGCAACACCGTGCTCGTGGTCGAGCACGACGAGGACGCCATCCGCGCCGCCGACCACCTGATCGACATGGGACCCGCCGCCGGCGTGCACGGCGGCCACGTTATCGCCCAAGGAACGCCCGACGAGGTCTCGGCCCATCCCGACAGCATCACCGGCGCTTACCTTTCGGGCCGGAGGGACATCCCCCTGCCGAAGCGGCGCAAAACCGACCGCAAGCGGACGCTGCGCGTGGTGGGCGCGCGGGGCAACAACCTCCATGACGTGACCGCCAGCATCCCGCTCGGCGTCTTCACCTGCGTGACGGGCGTCTCGGGCGGCGGCAAGTCGACCCTGGTGGTCGACACGCTGTTCAAGGCGGCGTCCCGGCGTCTCATGGGCTCGGGCCAGGCGCCGGCCCCGCATGACCGGCTGGACGGGCTCGAATACCTCGACAAGATCATCGATATCGACCAATCCCCCATCGGGCGCACGCCCCGCTCCAACCCGGCCACCTACACCGACCTGTTCGCCCCCATCCGCGACTGGTTCGCCGAGCTGCCGGAAAGCCGGGTGCGCGGCTACAAATCCGGCCGGTTCAGCTTCAACGTCAAAGGCGGGCGCTGCGAGGCCTGCCAGGGCGACGGCGTGCTGAAGATCGAGATGCACTTCCTGCCGGACGTGTTCGTCACCTGCGACGCCTGCAAGGGCGCCCGCTATAACCGCGAAACGCTGGAGATCAAGTTCCGCGGCAAGTCCATCGCCGACGTACTGGCGATGACGGTCGACGAGGCGGCCCCGTTCTTCAGCGCGCAAACCCGCATCGGCGACCGGCTCAGCATCCTGCAGCGCGTCGGGCTCGGCTACATCAGCCTCGGCCAGCAAGCGACCACGCTCTCGGGCGGCGAGGCGCAGCGAATCAAGCTGAGCAAGGAACTTGCCAAGCGCGCCACGGGGCGGACGCTTTACATCCTGGACGAGCCGACCACCGGCCTGCACTTCGAGGACGTCCGCAAGCTGCTGGAGGTGCTGCACGCCTTGGTTGACCACGGCAACACGGTCGTCGTGATCGAGCACAACCTCGAAGTCATCAAAACGGCCGACTGGGTGCTGGATTTGGGGCCGGAGGGCGGCGAGGGCGGCGGGCGGATCGTGGCCGAGGGAACGCCGGAGGCGATCGCCGCCACGCCTGCAAGTCACACCGGTCGATTCCTGAGATCAATGCTGCCCACTCAAAAACTTAAGAAAGCCGGTTGATCCGCCCGAAGTCCTCAGGTCTCGCAAGCGGTAATGAATGTTGGTAACTGATTGCTTTTGTTGTTGTAAATATCTTTGACGTTCTCGTGATTGTCTTAATTTTAAAACGATATACTTCATGGTATTAGCCTGATGGCATAGTCCTTGCTCGATGGTTTCCAGCGCGGGTTGGCGTGGTGCCGACTCTTCCGGAGAATGATTGTGACAAGGCTCAAAAACGTCCTTTTGACCGGTGCGGCCGGGTTACTGCTGGCCGGAACCGCGGCGCCAGCCCAGGCGGCGGTCATCACCACGGCAACGCAGACCGTGAACTTCCCCTCGCAACTGACCGATTTCAGCAACCGGCAGGGTATGTTCAACCTGTTCGACACCAATCTCGGCACGCTGCTGTCCATCAACGTCCGGGACACCTACCAGGAAAACTCAACGCTCTCGGTGACCAACACCGGAAGCTCGGCGTCGTCCGGCACGGTTCGCACCGCGTCCGATTTCACCTTGAGCGCGCTCGATAGCGGCCAGGACGCCGTGATCCAAGCTCTGCTGCCGACGCTATCGGCCTTGGGGACCGCGCGCAGCTATTCGCTGCCCGCGGGCCAATCGGTGAGCGGGCTGATCAGCAACTCGCCGGTCGTGAACTCCGGCCTGCAAACCTCGGCCGCATCCAGCGATCTGGCGCCGTTTGCCGTCGCCAACGGCGGCACGGGAACCATCTTGGCCAGCACGTTCACGCAGTCGTTGCTGGGCAACACCGGCGGCAACACCAACGCGGCGCAGACCACCTACGGCACGGCCGGGTTCTATATCTTCTATACCTACGACGACTCCACAGCGTCGCCGCCGGCCCCGACACCGCCGGACACCGCCGTTCCGGAGCCGGCCTCCCTGGTCGTTCTCGGCGCCAGCCTCATGGGGCTTGGCTTCGCCGGCCGCCGTCGCCGGAGCTGACGCGATCGAGGGGCGTCACCCCGGTGGCGCCTCTCCCCTATCAAACCCGGCCGGTGATGGCCGCCTGCAAAACCGCTGCCCGGCCGCCGCCCGGCTTGCCGCGCAACGCGCGCCGGGCCAGCACGACGGGAAGAACCGGCGCGATCCCGGCCCGCGGCACGGCCGGTACGCAATCGAGCCAAGCCCGCGCGACGGTTTCAAGCCGCTCCCGCGTCGCAGGCGGAATCCGTCCCGTCGCCGCCACGATCGCGCCCGATGACCCGGCCTCGCTCAGCAGGTCCTCCGGCGCCACGCACCTGCCTTGCCGGGCGAGCGCCGACACGTTCCGCAGCACCCCGGTAATCCCGTAGGCAGCCCCGGCCGAGCGGAACGACTCCGGCTCATGCAGCCCGAGCGCCCGGGATGCCGAGACCATCACGCCTCCGGCCGTGCCTCGGATATAGGCCTCGAAGTCGGAGAACGATTCGATCCGGTCCGTCTCCGCCTCGCGGGCGTCGATCATGCTGCCCAAATCGGCGGCAAGCAGCCTACCTTCGTCTAGCGCCTCGCCAACCGGCGTTGCCACTTCGTGCCGCCGCCGCGCACCCTCCACCACCTCGCGCCACCACTGCAGCCGGATCATGGCCGCCATCGGCTCCCTGACCGCCTCGCGTGCCCGGGCAAGCTCATGATTGAAAGCGTAGAGGGCGAACAGCGTCTCACGATGCTGGGCCGGCGCGAACAAGGCCGTGAAGTAGCGGTCCGGATCGTGCTTGCGGACGATCTCGCCGACAGACGACAATAAAGTGACAGGCATCCGAGGCAAATGCCGCCGCCGGGCGCCCTTCGCAAGCCGTCGTGACCTAACCCTTCTTGACGCTGGGCTGCCGCCGCGGCCACTCTCCGCCCCGCAACAGCTTTTTGAGGACACCGATGGCGTTTGAACTTCCCCCCCTTCCCTACTCCCACTCCGCACTCGCGGCCCGCGGCATGTGCCAGGAAACGCTTGAGCTGCACCACGACAAGCACCACCAGGCCTATGTCACCGCGCTCAACGGTTTGGTCGAGAAAGACTCGGCCCTGCAGGGCAAGTCGCTCGAAGAGATCGTCATGATGGCGAACGGCAAGCCGGACATGGCGCCGGTGTTCAACAACGCCGGGCAGCATTGGAACCATATCGAGTTCTGGCAGATGATGTCGCCGAACGGCGGCGCGATCCCGAGCGCGCTGGAGAGCAAGCTCAGCAGCGATTTCGGCAGCGTCCAGTCATTCAAGGACGCATTCAAGACCGCGGCGACCGGCCAATTTGGCTCAGGCTGGGCGTGGCTGGTGCAAGGCTCCGACGGCAAGCTCAAGGTGACCAAGACGCCGAACGGCTCCAATCCGCTCGCCACCAGTGAAGGCGCCGCGTTGCTCGGATGCGACGTGTGGGAGCACAGCTACTATCTCGATTTCCGCAACCGCCGCCCGGACTACGTGACCAACTGGCTCGATAAGATCGCCAACTACGAGTATGCCGCCAGCAAGCTGCAGTAACCTAAAACAAGGGCGGCGACTGCATCAGTATGGCAGCGCGCCGACAAGGTTGCCCGGCAAAAAGGCGCAAGGCGCTGGTTCGACCGATCGAGTCATGGCGGTTGCGTTCAAACGAGCCCCAAGGCCATGACCGGATTTCCCGGTCATGGCGCCTGTTTCGTGACGGCTTTGGCGTCATTGGCCGCAACGGGTTTGATGACCGATGTAATGGTCTCGCGCAGCACGGTCACGCGGACGCTTGGCGCAATCTCGACCTCGACGTCGTTCGACCCCTCCTTCACTTTCTGCACCGTCGCTATGATTCCCCCGGCGGTCACCACGCGGTCGCCCCGGCGCAAGGCGGACAGCATCGCCTTCATCTCTTTCTGACGAGTCTGTTGCGGGCGGATCAGCAGGAAGTAGAACACGGCGAAGATCAGCAGCAACGGCAGGAATTGCATCGCAGTTCCGGCGAGTCCGGCGGCGTCCTGAGCATAGGCGGAGGAAATCAGCATCTTTGGTCCTGGGTTGCCGTGGCAGTGGCGGGACCATAGTTTGACGCCCCTCGCCGTCAAGCCATCGGGATCGATCCTCGCCTTCATGACACCAGACACGCTCGCTACGCTGGCCCGCATCGCGGACGCGCTCGATCGCCTGGCGCCGCCTCCGCCGGCGCCCGCATCGCTTGCGGACGCGGACGCCTTCATATGGCATCCCAACGGGAACCGCCTGACGCCGGTCACCGCGATATCTCGGGTCGAGATCGGTTTGCTGAAGGGCGTCGAGCGGCAGAAACGGCTGGTGCTCGACAACACCTTGCGCTTCGCCGCCGGGCATCCGGCGAACAACGCCATGCTTTGGGGCGCGCGCGGCATGGGCAAGTCGTCGCTGGTCAAGGCGGCGCACGCGGCGGCGAACGCGGCCCGGCCAGGCAGCCTCGTCCTGATCGAGATCCATCGCGAGGACATCCGGACCCTGCCCGATCTGCTGAACCTGCTGCGCGGCCGGTCGCAGCGCTGCCTGATCTTGTGCGACGACCTGTCGTTCGAGCGGGAAGATGCCGACTACAAGGCGCTGAAATCGGTGCTGGACGGCGGCATCGAGGGCCGCCCGGCCAACGCCCTGTTCTATGCCACCAGCAACCGCCGCCACCTCATGCCGCGCGACATGATCGACAACGAGCGCGCCACCGCGATCAGCCCGGGCGAGGCGACCGAGGAGAAAGTTTCCCTCTCCGACCGCTTCGGCCTGTGGATCGGTTTCCACAACTGCGACCAGGGCGCCTATTTCGACATGGTGGACGGCTACGCCCAAGCATTCGGCCTCCCTCTCGCGCCGGACCAGCTTCATGCCGAAGCGGCGGCGTGGAGCGTCGGCCGCGGAGCGCGGTCTGGGCGGGTCGCGTGGCAGTTCATCCAGGACCTGGCCGGTCGGCTGGCCGAAGGGAACTGAGCGCCGTGCCCGGCGATCTGCTATGGGTGGCGAACAACCGCGGCTTGTGGTCGGACCGCGTGCGCGGGCAGGTGCGGAACATGGGCGCGGCCCGCGATCCCGGCTAAACGCAACGCGGGGGAACGCTCATGCGGAAGGCTGACAGGCTTGGGCGCGAAGCGGACTGGCCGGGCCGTGGCAACGCGCCACGAGAAACTCGCCCCATCCTGTATGAAGGTCCATGTATCGTTGCATGGATTGAGCAACAGCCAGTAATCAAGCCCCGACAGGAGCCTGGCCAGGCGAGGCCCTTCGCTAACACATTGCAATTTTCAAAAATTCAAAGAAGCCGATCAATGATCAAATCGTACCGACCGGCCTGCTGAAACGGATGATCAATCCGCCGTAAACGATTATCGGAAGCGACAACGCAAGGCAGTATAGCGCGATTGACGCGATCCTGCGGGCAATAGGCTGTGCTGTGACAAGCATCGACACCCCGCCAACGACCTGAAGGCCTAAGTTTCGAAGATCGTTCAAGGAATGGAATGACTGATCCATTTGGACCATTAGGACGGCAAGTCCCGCACCTGCGGCAAATCCTGCTGCAAGCACGCCGGTGACGAGCAATATGCGTTTTGGGGCGACAGGAACTTGAGGCACTGTCGGCGGGTCGATGACCTGCATCTTAACCTTCTCGCCCTCCGTGTCTGCGGCCGTCGAAATACGCATCGACTCTCGCCGAGCAAGTAGGTCCTCGTAGTTGCGCCGGACAACGTCGTAATCGCGATTGAGGTTGACATACTCTGCCTGCAAACCGGGCGCGCCGCGGGCAATGTCGTTCAAGCGATCGCGCTCTGTCACTGCATCCGCGATCTGCCGCTGCAATGACGCGATGTTGGCATCGTTTTCTACGACTCGCACCTTCAGTTGCTCATACACGGGGTTAGGGGCCGACCGGCTGCGGCCGTTTGCCTTCGGCGCCGCCGGTCCGCCTGCCTCCCGACTGCCTCCGCCGTTCCGAAGACTATCAACAAGCCTTCGCTGGGCAATGACGTCCGGATATTGCTCCGTGTAACGCAACCTAAGCTCCGCAAGGGTTCGTTCCGCCTCGCGGAGCCGGCTCGATCCTCCGCCAGGCGTTGCCGCGTCGGTCTCCGTGACAACCATCGGCTGCGTGTTGCTAAGCTCTTTGTTCAGCGTCTCGCGCCGCGCAAGCGCATCCTGCAGTTGACCTTGCAACGTACGGACGGTTTGGTTCTGCTGATCAAGCTTGTTCACGCCCCCGCCATCGGGCGGCAACAAATCTATGTAGCGCGCCCGAAAGTCTGCCCGGCGCCGTTCCGCAGCGCGAAGCTGCTTTTCATACAAATCGATCTGGTCGTTGAGAAACTTCCGCGCGTTCTCGAGATCGGTCCGGTTGTTCCCGGTTTTGTTCTCGACGAACATGGCCAGCATCGTGCGGACCACCTCGTAGGCGAGCTTCGGGTCGGTGTTTCTATAGGTGATCGTGAACAGGGTGCGCGTTTGCGGCGATATCCTGATCTGGCCTGCAAGCCGGTCAACCATCTGCTCCCGCCCGGCTGCCGTTTGCAGTTCTAGTTCTAGGTTGGTCTTGGAAATAAGCTTCTCAAGATTAGGGCGACTCAGCAACGTACGCTGCAGCACGTCAATCTGACTGGCGTTTGAAGTGTCCACCGCGATGCCTTTCAGCAACGGGGTGAGCACCGCATCCGTATCAACATAGATCCGAGCGCTCGACTCATACTGATTCGGGATCATAAGGATTGCGCCCCAGCCAAGGGCGCAGACAAGCCAACTGAACAGGCAAGCTTGCCAGCGGTAATGCCAGGCAGCCGATAGCTGTCGCTGCAGCACAAGCCGAAGATCGTTCACCGTTTGCGTTCCTGAAAGACGAGGCTGTTGCGAGCTAGAAATAGCTTTGCGGAATGATCAAAACGTCGCCTGGCGACATCGCGACATTCTGCGCAATATCCCCGTCCTTGAGCAGGTCGCTGAGCCTGACATTGATCTTCTGCCGCTTGCCTTTGGCATCCCGCACCAGCACGGCGCTGTTCCCAGCCGCATACCGTGTCAAACCCTTCGTCAAGATCATCACATCGAGAAGCGTCATGCCGTCCCGATAAGGTACGGCCAGCGGTTCGGTCGCCTCTCCAATCACGCGAATTTGCCGATCAAGCGGACCCTGAAACCCCCTTACCATAACGGACACGTTCGGTTGTTTCACATACTCCTTCAGATGAGCCTCAATATCCTGACTCAACGCCGTCGGGGTTTTTCCAGCCGCGACAATATCCGGGATCAGCGGCAGAGAGATTCGGCCATCAGGCCGCACCATAAGATCGGCTACGCTCAGTTGGGGTGATTGGTAAACGAAGACACTCAATGTATCGCCAGGACCGATCAGGTATAGAGGAGCATCTCTCAATCCCGCTTCTGGAACGGATGGCGATGAGTTTTTGCCAAAAACCCCGCACCCCGCCAGCAATAAACACGTGATAATGCCAATTACCTGTCGCTTCCTCATTTCAAACCCTCTGCGGCGATCAGCTCTGAGCCGGTAGGCGTGGAAGGAATCGAACCCTCTCCCTCTGCCATGTCATAGCAGCGCTCTGCCAATGAGCTACACGCCTTTAATATGATGTTAACAACCTGCGTAAATGCATGACCTTGCATGGTTGTGATAGGGATCATGCGCGCTCATACTGCTTGTCGCCCGCGGAATCATGGACTGGGAGTCCAGTCCATGTCTTCTGGCCCGTCCGCGTTGCGTTGTTTCGGCCGACTTGAAGCAATCCGTCTGCAAGCCCTTGGCGTAGCGTGACATCAGCTTGAACTCCAAGCAAGGACGCCGCCTTGGCCGGAGCGCCGATCGAGCGGCGGATGTCACCCGGCCGCGCCGGACCGTGGACCACGACCGGACGTACCCCAAGCAACTCCGCCATCAGGCCAGAGAGCTGACCGATCGACGTTCCCCGGCCCGTACAGGCATTGAGCACGACTGCTCCCCGTCGCATGCTGGCAAAATCCATGCCGGCCACAAGGAACGCGACGATGTCGTCCACGTAAATGAAATCCCTGACTTGCTCGCCATCTCCGTGCAACGAAATCTCTCGGCCGGTCGAAAGAGCTGCTGCGAAGATCGAGATGACGCCGCTATAGGGCGACGACGGGTCCTGCCGAGGGCCATAGACGTTGAAGAACCGAAACCCGGCCGAAGGCACGCCATGAACGACGCTGCCCGCCGCAGCATGCAGCTCCGAGCCGAGCTTGTCGGCGCCATACGACGAGAGCGGCTTCGTGGGCGATGTTTCCGTCGCAATGCCGTCGGTCGCGCCATACACGGCCGCGGAGGACGCATAGACGACCGGCAGCCGTCCGTAAGCACGCGCCGCATCGAAGACCGCGATCGTGCCGCCGAAGTTGACCCGGTGCGTCCCAAGCCAATCCTCGTTGCCACGAGCGACCGAGGCAATTGCCGCCAAGTGGAAACAGCCATCCACGCCTTCAAAGGCTGCACGCACGGTCAGCGGGTCGGCCACGTCGCCGACGACGAGCTCGCAGCGCGGATCGACGTTGTCGCGCTTGCCGGTGGAAAGGTCATCGAGGATGCGGACGCGATGGCCTGCGGCGAGCAAGGCGTCCGCCAGATGCGAGCCGATGAACCCGGCCCCGCCTGTAACGAGATATGCGCTCATTCGACCGTCACCGATTTTGCCAAGTTGCGCGGCTGGTCGACATCCGTGCCGCGAAGCACTGCCGTGTGGTAGGCCAGCATCTGCACGGCGACGGCATAGACGATGGGCGCGACGAACGGGTCAACCGCTGGCAATTCAAGGCACTCGACCGAGATCGTCCGGAGCTTCGCGCAACCCGCCCTATCGCTCAAGACAATGATCTGCCCGCCCCTCGCTCCTGCCTCCTGCACGTTGCTGGCGGTTTTCTCGAACAGCGGACCTGACGGCACGATCGAGAGGATCGGCACCTGACGGTCGATCAGCGCGATCGGACCATGCTTCATCTCCCCTGCGGCATAGCCTTCGGCATGTATATAGCATATCTCTTTCAGCTTCAGCGCGGCCTCAAGGGCAATCGCATGGCTGGCGCCCCGTCCCAGGCACAGGACGTCCCGGGCCAAGGTCATCCGCTCTGCAAGCCGGCGAATCGGCGTTTCAAGCGCCAGCACGTCGGCGGCACGGCTCGGAACCTCCAGCAGATGCGAGACCAGGCGCTCCTCCTCGGCGGCGCCGATCCGCCCGTAAGCCTTTGCCACCGCGATGGCAAGGCACGCCATGACCGTCAACTGCGCCGTAAAAGCCTTCGTGCTCGCAACCCCGATCTCAGGGCCGGCCACGGTCTCCAGCACGACATCGCTTTCGCGGGCCATCGTGCTCTCCGGCACGTTCAGCACCGACACCACATGCTGCCCAGCGCCGCGCATGTAGCGCAACGCGGCAAGCGTATCCGCGGTCTCGCCGCTCTGGCTGACCAGCAGCCCGACCCCGCCCGACGGCAATGGCGGCATGCGGTATCGCAGCTCGCTCGCGAAATCGATGTCGCTCGGCAGCCGGGCCAGCTCCTCGATCCAGTGCCGCCCGGCAAGCCCGGCGAAATAGGCTCCGCCACAGGCGCTCAGCGTGATCCGCGGCACTTGGTCCCAGGCGAACGGCAGGTCCGGCAACGTTACGCTCCGGGTCGCCGGGTCGAGCATGCGTGCGAGCGTCTGCCCGATCGCGGCCGGATGCTCGTGCAGCTCCTTCTCCATGAAATGGCGGTAGCCGTCCTTGCCGACAACCGCTCCGGTCTGCACCGTCATCCGCACCGGCCGGTTCACCGCCTCGCCCGAGGGGTTGAACACCGCGGCGCCGGTTTGCGATACAACCGCCCAGTCGCCATCGTGAAGATAGGCGATCCGCCGGGTCAGCGGCGCAAGCGCCAGGCTGTCGCTGCCGAGGTACATTCCCGTATCGCCGAAGCCGATCGCGAGCGGCGCGCCGTGTTGCGCGCCGATCATCAAACCGGGCTGGCCGGCAAACAGCATCGCCAGCGCGTAGGCGCCTTCGAGCCGCAGGAATGCCGCCCGCGCCGCATCGACCGGCGCCATCCCCTGGCGCAAATGCAGATCGACGAGCTGGGCCACCGTTTCGGTGTCCGTCTCCGTCTCGAACACCTGCCCTTCCGCCTCAAGTTCGGCGCGCAGGGCCGCATGGTTCTCGATGATGCCGTTGTGCACGACGCTCACCCGCGGCGTGCCGTGCGGATGCGCGTTGCGCTGGGTCGGCGCGCCGTGCGTCGCCCAGCGCGTATGCCCGATCCCGGTCGTCCCCTGCATCGGCTCGCGCCGCAGGACTTCGGCCAAGTTCATCAGTTTGCCCGGCGCACGCCGGCGCTCGATTGCCGGGCCGACCAAAGTCGCGATTCCCGCGCTGTCGTAACCGCGGTATTCGAGCCGCTGCAGCGCTTCCAGCAGCAACGGCGCTGCCGGCTCAGAGCCGATGATCCCGACGATGCCGCACATTCAGGAACGCTCCTTTGCCAACCGGCGTGCCGCCGCCCGCCCTGGCTTGTTCGACTGCCGCGCCCGGCCGAATGCCATGGCGTCCGGCTCCACGTCCTGGGTGACGACGCTGCCCGCTGCCACGAACGCGCCATCGCCCAAGCTGACCGGAGCGACGAGGGTGGCATGGGTGCCGACGAACACGCCCGCGCCGATCTCGGTGCGATGCTTGGCGTAGCCATCGTAATTGCAGGTGATGGTTCCCGCGCCGATGTTCGTGCCGGCGCCGATGCTGCTGTCGCCGAGATAGGTCAGGTGGTTGGCCTTGGCGCCTTCTCCAAGCCGGGCCGCTTTCAGCTCCACGAAATTGCCGATATGGGCGCGGGCGCCGACGTCCGTGCCGGGGCGCAGCCGGGCGTAAGGGCCGATGACCGCTCCGGCGCCGACCCGGCTTCCTTCCAGATGGCTGAACGCCCGAATGCTTGCCCCCTTTGCGACATGCACGCCCGGGCCGAACACCACGTGAGGCTCCACGACGACGTCGGGCTCCAGCACGGTGTCGGCGCTGAAGAACACCGTCTCCGGCGCTATCAGGGTTGCGCCGCCGTCCATTGCCGCCGTCCGCATCCAGCCCTGTATCGTTGCCTCGGCCTGCGCCAGCTCGGACCGGGAATTGATGCCCCGCAACTCTGCCTCGGGCGCCTCGACCACGCGCACGAGTTTGTCCTCGGACACGGCGGCAGCTACGCACTCGGTCAGATAGAACTCGCCGGTGGCCTCGCTCGGCCTGACCTGGCGCAGCCAGCGGGCCAGGTCGGCGGCGGCGGCGCAAAATACGCCGGCGTTGCACAACGGAACGGAGCGCTCAGTCTCGCTGGCATCGGCCCATTCCACGATACGCTCCACCCGGTCATCGGCCGCGATCACCCGCCCATACCGGCCAGGGTCAGCCGGGCGCATCGCCAGCATTGATAGGGCCGCGCCGGCGCGAGCAGCAACCAAGCGTTGCAGCGTGCAGGGCCGGATCAGCGGATTGTCGGCATAGAGCACGGCGACCTCGCCCTCTCCGAACCAGTCCGCCGCCTGCAGCGCCGCGTGAGCCGTGCCCAACCGCTCCCGCTGAATGACGACCGTGTGCGGCGAAGCAACCCGCGCGACTTCGTCCATCGCCGGCCCGAGCACAACCACGAGCTGGTCGAACGCCGCCTCGCAGCTCGCGATCAGATGCTTCAGCATCGGCCGGCCCGCGATCAGGTGCATCGCCTTGGGCTGCCCGGACTTCATGCGCGTGCCAAACCCGGCCGCCAATATGACGGCTGTCTTAGTCATCGGCCGCGCGCAGCATCGGTGTCATTGGCCCCGCGTAGCGTCCTGCCGGCGTTTGTGTCAAAGGACCGTTTGTCAATTTTGGTGTCAGAAAACAACATGACGCAACCGACGCTCCTGCTTGACCTTGACGGCACGCTGGTCGATTCCGTCCCGGACCTGCTCGCAAGCTGCAACCGCATGATGGGGCGGCGCGGCCTTGCCCCGTTCACGGCGCCGGCGCTGACAGCCATGGTCGGCGACGGGGCGCCCGCCCTCGTGCAGCGCGTCATGTCCGCCCGCGGCCGGACGCCGACGGAGCAGGATTTGCGGGATTTCCTCGACGACTACATGGGCCATGTCGCGGAGAGCACCCGCCCCTATCCTGGCGTTGCGGCCACCCTGACCAGAATGGCCGCAGCCGGGTGGCGCCTCGCGGTCTGCAGCAACAAGCCAGTCGCCGCCGCGCGTTCGGTGCTGGCCGAGCTTGATCTGCTCGACCGCTTCGCTGCCGTCAGCGGCGGCGACAGCGTGCCAAGCCGCAAGCCCGACCCGGCGCACCTGATCGCGACGCTGAGCGAAGCGGGCGGCGTTCCCGGGCGGGCCATCATGGTCGGCGACCATCACAACGACATCGCTGCCGCCAAAGCCGCTGGCATTCCCTGCATCTTCGCCGCCTGGGGCTATGGCACGGACACGATCGGCCTGGAGGCAAACGCCGTCGCGCGCAGCTTCAGCGATGTCCCAGCGCTTGCCGCCCGGCTCCTGTCGTAACGACGCATACTCTTGATGCAACTCAGCCAACATTCCCGCATCATGCCGCGCGAATATGAACAAAACCTCAACCCGACGGCGCGTTGACGAGATACATCGTCGCGTCCCCAAACCACCGCGTCTTGAACGCGACCCGCACCGGAATCCGCAGCCCGCCCGGCGCCACTGCCGCGAACCAGGCGGTCCCCTCCTGCTTGCGCTGCAGCGTCTCCCGGTCCGCATCGAGCATGAACCCACCCGTCTGCCGGCCGACGAAATCGCAGCGCAGCGCCGGCCCGGCAAAACTCGACCGGCTCGTCGGCTGCAGCGTCTGCACCACGCTGGTCCGCACGTCCATCACCCCAAGCCGCCGCCCGTCGAACGTTTTGACCCGGCCGTCGCACCGGCCCGTCGCGCTCACCTCCCGGATCAGGTCCGCCATGGCGCTGAGCGGGTCGATGGTCCCCGCTTGCTCGGCCTGCGGCACCGGCTCGCGCTCGCCCGTGATGGAGGGAAGCAGCTGGCGGACCTGCGGCTGCCCGTTGACGTAGTCGATCTGCGTCACGCGCTGCTCACCCCGCGTCACCCCGCTGCCGAACAGGCGGAGCGGCACGGCACGGCCCTGCACGAAGCGGCCCTCGGCCGTGGTGGACTGCTGGCTTCGCATGAAAAACCCGAATGCGCCGACGGTATGGAAATCAATGCTCACGCGGTATCGCTCCGACCCAAGGTCGAACCGCGCGTCGATGTCCATGACCTCCAAGCCAGCGGCATAGACTTGGTAATGCGCCTCCACCGCCCGCGCCGGGACAGCGAACAGGACCAGCAAACATAATGACCAGCGTAGCATGGCCTATTAATGTCGCCGCCTTGCCCAAGCTGCAACTTGACAGTGGCGACCCGGCCGCGCCACACACGCGCCGTGCAGACGGGCGCGTAGCTCAGCGGTAGAGCATTCGCTTCACACGCGAAGGGTCACAGGTTCAATCCCTGTCGCGCCCACCATGTCCCGGAACGCCGCTTTCACCCAGATCCCACCACAGCCCGGCGAACGCGGCGATCCCCTCCCGCGCGGGCGCGATCAGCAGGTGCTCGTCCGGCCCGTGCTGCTTGCAACCGTTGTAGCTGTGCGGCGCCCAGAGCAGCGGCACGCCTAGATGGTCCATGAACACGTCGTTCGGCAGCCCGCCCCCGCTGTTGGGGATCACCTGCACCCGCTTGCCCAACGTTCGCTCCATGCTGGCGACGGCCCAGCCGACCCAAGGGTTTGCCGGGTCGCTGCGCCGCGCGGGCATCCGAATGCCGCAGGGAGCGATCTGCACCTCCGGGAAGCCCGCCTGGTCCAAATGCCGCCGCAACGCCGACGCGAACTGCTCGGGGTCCACGTCCACCGTGTAGCGAATCTGGCAGTGCGCCACCGCGTTCGGGGCCACGGCGTTGACCGGGTTCTCCGGACGGCCGGAGAGCAGGCTGAGCACGATAAAGCTGGTCCAGGCGTAGATTTTCTCCGCCGGGGTCAGGCCTGGTTCGCCCCAATCCGGGTCGATCGTCGCCGCCTCGGCGTCGCTTTCCAACTCGCAGCCCCGCAACACGTCGCGCACCGGCCCGGCGATCGTCCGCGGCGTCCAGTCGCGCACCAGGATGCGCCCGTGGCGGTCGCAGATGCTGGCGATGGCGTGGCTGAGCACGATGGCCGGGTCGGCGGTCATGCCGCCCCAATTGCCGGAATGCACGCCTCCCGGCCGAAGGTCGAGCCGCAAGTCGAAATGGAAGCTGCCGCGGGTTCCGGTCGAGAGGGTCGGCACGCCGGCGGCGCTGCGTGGGCCGTCGCTGGCGAGCAGGACATCGGCGGCGAGCGTCTCCTTGTTCCCGGCCACGATCTCGGACAGCCCTTTCGAGCCGCTTTCCTCGCCGGTCTCGATAATCAGCTTGAGGTTGAACCCGAGCCGGCCGCCGCGTTCTTGCAGCACGGCTTCGAGGGCGGAGAGGTTGATGGCGTGCTGGCCCTTGTTGTCGGCACTGCCGCGGCCATACCAACGGTCGCCCTCGCGGGTGAGCCGCCACGGGTCCAGTCCCTTGCGCCACTGGTCATCTAGGCCGCGGACGGTATCGCCGTGGCCATACGTGATCACGTTCGTCGAGCGCGCATTTTCGATGCGGCTGCCGATCAGGATCGGCCCTGACCCGGCAACCGGGTTCTCATGAATCGTGATCTCAAACCCAAGCTCGGTCAGCCAGTCGCGAAGCCCCTCTTCGAGGTAGCGCCTCAGGTCAGCCTCATGTTCTCTGTCCTGCGATGTTGATGGGATCGCAACGAGCTGTGCAAGCCGAGCCTCAAAGCCGCCGCGATCAAAAAACGCGAGTGCCCTCGCGATAGCGCCGTCCCGCGAACCCATCTGCTTCTCCTGCTCCAAGCCTCCGCACGGTGCCGCTTGCTGAACAATCAGTCCAGGCCGTGCGGACAGCTGATCCACGGCTAACCCCATTCTGTTCATTCAGGTGGTTGGCCATTTCGTATCGCTGGTTCAACTTTGCCGGCATCAGCCTCGCCGACGCGGAGTCTAAACTCGGCTTCGCCCCGGGCATATCCGGCGGCCGCAGCTATCTTCCTATCCACCACAACGGATAGATCCGACGGAACGCCGGTTCGCCGCCGGCCTGGTCACTTCACCCGCTTCAGCCCCGCCAGCCCAGCAAACGGGTTCGCCGCCCCGTCCTCCTCCCCTCCGGCTTCCAGCACGGCATCGGGGCGCCGCGGATACGGGTCGAGCGCCAGGGCAAGCTGCTCCGCCGCCGCCTCGCCCAGATCGATCCGCCCGCCCTCATACGGCAGCTCGTCCGGCGCCTCGGGGTCGTCGTCCTCCCGCTCCTCCCCGCTCGGCACGAACCGCAGCGTGAACAGCTCATGCACGGCCTGTTCCACCGGTTCCAGCGACACGACGCAGGACTGCACCACCCGAGCATCGAGCGCCCCGTCGGCCAGCACCGCCGCTCCCGTCCGGCGCAGGCGAAAGCGGCAGGTCAACGACAGCACCGCCTCGATCCGCAGCCGCCGCGACAGCAAGCCCCGTTCCGCCTCACTCGCCTCCACCAGCAACTCGCCCGGCAGCCGGTCCACTACCACGGGGCGCGACATCTCCGGCGTCATGCCGCAGCGGCCTCGGCCGAGGGGAAGGAAGCCGTCCCGTCCAGGAAGCGTTCCAGCGGCTCCGCGGTCAGCGCTGCCCGGCACCGCCGCACATAGCCGGCCATTTGCTCGGCCGCCCCCTCCGGCGCCGCATCCCGCCAAACATTGCGCCGCAGCGCCGCCGCGAGCGCCCCTTCATCCGTATCCCCCAGCGCCGCCTCGTAGGCATTGGCCCGTCCGTGGAACGCCTCCCACATCTGCCTGTTCTTTTTGCCCACCGTCATGTCCCCCACCCCCATTTCCCGCAGGTTGAAATCCATGTCGGCGAACATCGCGTCGAACACGCCTTGCGAGAGGGCGGGGCCGGGCTCCGGCGCGGCGCGCAGCCGATCGATCAGCAGGAAGACGTGCAGTCCGACCATATCGAACCGCCCGTCCAGCGTGTCGGGCACGCCCAACGCCTCGTAGTAATGCGGCTCCCGGCCGGCGCGGACGGCGGCGTTATAGAGCTGGAAACTTGCGCGCTCGTGACGATTGCGCCTGAACAACCCCAACATCCGGCCTCCGACTCCCATTCCGATTGACAACGGGGCGTGTGCATGAGACCCCAGCACATCAATGTAAGCGGCGGCCGAACCCGTGCAATCAGGCAGTGATGCCGTCCGCCCTCGAACTGAGGTTTCGTAAGCGGTGCGAGTGGTGTTTTCCGTCTGTATCCTGGTCCTCGCGGCGCTGCCGGCTTGCAGCGTCGTCGAGACCCCGCGAAGCTATCACGGCAACAAAGTCGATGCGGACCAATTGAAGGAGCTGGTTGTCGGAACCTCGACGAAGGCGGATGTCTCGAGCCTGCTCGGCTCGCCGACGACCCGGGCCACGTTCAACGATGACCGGTGGATCTACATCGGCGAGACGACGCGGACACGGATCGCGCGTCTTCCGGGCGTCATGTCGCAGGACATCACGGTGCTCACGTTCGATCCGTCCGGCACGCTGGCATCAGTCAAGGTGCTCGACAAGGACAATGCCAAATCGGTCGACGTCGTCAGCCGGTCCACGCCTTCGCCGGGCAGCGAGGCGAGCTTCCTGCAGCAATTGCTGGGCAACGTCGGCAAGTTCAGCACCACGCCGACCAACGTTGGCGGCGGGTCTGGCGGTTCGGCCGGGCCTGGAAGCAGCGGCGCGCAATCGCCTGGCCTTTAGTTGAGGATCGACGATTATGTACATCGCGATGAACCGTTTCAAAGTTCTGCCCGGCTCGGAGGAGGACTTCGAGCACTTGTGGACCAGTCGCGATAGCCACCTGCAAGGCGTGCCCGGCTTCGTCGAGTTCCACCTGTTGCGGGGACCCAACCGAGAGGATCACGTGCTGTATTCGAGCCACACGATCTGGTCCGACTACGCGTCGTTCGAGGGGTGGACCCGCTCCGAGGCGTTCCGCGCCGCCCATGCCAACGCGGGCAACGCTGGCCGCGGCGACCGCCCGCTCTACGCCGGGCATCCGGAGTTCGAGGGCTTCGAAGTCATCCAGACCGTCGCTTAGGGTTTGTTCGGGACATAATCGCTGTGACCCGATCGGGCGAACGAGTGCCTCAAGCCTTTGGTCTGCCGGTCAGATTTGCCGGCGTGCTGCCGCGGCTGGCCTCAGCGCCTCAACCGACTCGGAAGGCGCCGCATGGGTCGAAGCCCTAGGGCCTGTTATGCCGGTTCAGCCAACGGGCCGGGGCGCCCGGCGGCGCCGGGCCGCTAGCCGTGCCCGAAGGCGGCGGCCCCAAGGGCGAGGAAAATCTCTGCCCGTTCCAGCCTCTCGGCAAGTACGAGTGGCCCGCGATGCCGACGGAGGAGACGCTTCGGCGCCTCTATCGCCGCGCTCTCCGTATCCTCTCCAACAGCGGCAACGAACCATTCATCGCCGAAGACCACCTTCAGCAGACCACCCTCAAGATGCTCGACGAGATCGTGGCCCCGCCCGCCTGCGGCCCTCTGCTGCGCGAGCTTGACATGAGCCTGAGGGACTGGGTGCGGGAGCCGTCTCCCAAATCCTGGGTGAAACCGGTCATCCTGCCGCCTTGCGACCAGAACGAGATCGTCGCCACCTGGGCGCGCGACAACGGCCACGCCGTGCTGCAAATCCCCGAGCGGGCCACCCTGTCCGCCGGAGGCCCGGGGCAGATCCCTTCCCTCGAAGGCCAGGGCGTGCTCGTCATCCCGAAGCTTGAGGACTGGTTCACCCGCCACCGCGACGGCCTCACCGCCGTCCGCAAGCTTCTGGCCGCATTGGAACGGCTCGAGCGGCATTGCGTCGTCGGCTGCAATTCCTGGGCCTGGGCCTTCCTCGGCCGCGCCGCCGAGGCCCACCTCATCCTGCCGCAAGGGTTGATGTTCCAGGCCTTCGACGCCCCGCGCCTCAGCCAATGGTTCTCGGAATTGGCCGAGAGCGAGCGCACCGAGCCTGTCAAGTTCCGCCTTTCCGGCAGCGGCAAGGACGTGCTGGAGAAGGACGACGAAGGCAACCTCGTCAACGACTTCTTCGAACGCCTCGCCGCCCGCTCGCTCGGGATACCCTGGGTTGCATGGTATTTGTGGCGCACCGCCCTGCGCTCCGCGCAATCCGAGGGGGACGGCGCCGACAAGGCGGAGGCGAGCGCCAGCGGCGACTCCGAGACCTTCTGGATCGCCGAGCTTCAGGAATACGTCCTTCCTCCTGGCCACGAGCAGGCGTCGCTCCTCATCATGCAGGCCCTGCTCATCCACGGCGCCCTCTCGGCCGAAGACCTGCGCAGCGTTCTCCCCGGCACTGGCGATGTCGGCATTGTCCCCGTCCTCATCCGCGCCGGCTTCTTAGGCCGCAAGGACGGGCGGCTGCAGTGCCTGGCTGCCGCCTACCCGGCCATCCGCGCCGCCCTCTCCGATGCCGGGTTCCCGATGGACACGTTGTAAGCGATGGCCGCCGCCGACCAGGGCAAGGAGCAAGCCGCCAAGCTCATCAACAACCTGCAGGACATCAGCTTCGTCGAGATCGGCCTGATCGTCGTCGGCGCCTGGGTGGCGGTTGTCCTGATCCGCCGCGTCTTCCCCTACCTCGCCGCCCGCGGCCCAAGCCAGGTCCGCCTCTACTTGCTCGGCGCGGTGCCGATCCTGCGCTTGGTCCTGCTGACCTTCGCGATCTTGTGGGTCGTGCCGATCATCTTCAACATCACGTTCCAGAATTTCCTGGTCATCGCGGGCGCGGCCAGCGTCGCCATCGGCTTCGCCTTCAAGGATTACGTCAGCAGCATCATCGCCGGCATCGTCGCTATCGTCGAGCGCCCTTATCGCCCCGGCGACTGGGTCAAGATCGAGGGCGACTACGGCGAGGTCAGATCGGTCGGCATGAGGGCGATCTGCATCAACACCGCGTCGGACAACGTCGTCACCATCCCGCACGACCGCATCTGGACCAAGAACATCACCAACGCCAACGACGGCGCCCGGACGCTGATGTGCGTCGCCAATTTCTATCTGACGCCTGAGCACGACCCGGTGCGCATCCAGACCACGCTGCAGGATGTGGCGCTGACCAGCGCCTATCTGCGTTACGACCATCCGATCCTGGTCGTGCTGACGCAGGAGCCTTGGGGGACGCACTACAAGCTGAAGGCGTATCCGTTCGATTTGCGGGACCAGTTCAGCTTGATCAGCGACCTGACGACGCGGGGCAAGCAGGCGATCGCGGCGGCCGGGGCGCGGGAGACGATGGTGGGGGCGATGCAGGAGGGGAGCGCTTGATGAAGGACGCGGCACTGGCCGGACGCTGCCGACCTGTTTCCGAGCACGCGATGCGGGGAAGCCGATCTTCGATGCAGCGCGCCTGGGCGGCAGCGTATGGTCCGAAGCTGCCGCCCGGCTCGACGGCGGAGATGACCGCAATCCGTCAAGTCGCGATCGAGCGTCCCTCCGAACAACGCGGTTGAGGTCTACTCGGAGGAGGCGTTCGTCCAGCAGCGGCGTCAGCCCCGGCTCTACCCGAATACCTTGCGCGCCGTCCCCAGCACGGTGTGGATGAGCCGCACCTTCTCCACCTCGTTGTCATACCCGCCGGTGAACAGCTTGCGGATCAAGGCCCGGCGGATCGAGGTGTCCGCAATGAACTGCGCCGCAAGCGCCGGCCCGCCGATGATGCGGCGAGCGACGATGGGCACTGCCAGCCCGTCGCGGAAGTGCAGCACCCCGCTTTCGGCGGCGCCGCTCCAGCCCTGGTCGCGCAGCAGCCGCGCGCCGCCGAGCGAGACATCCGCCACCGTGCAGGCGAAACTTGCCTGGTTCCCATCAAAACGGACGATGGCCCGCTCGTTCGAGGCGAAGCGCTCGTCCCGGCGCCGCTTCGGCAACTCGACGCAGACGGAGCAGGCGATCGTCAGCACGGCGATGTTGAACAGGCTCCAGAACACGTTGACCGTATAGCCGGGCGTTCCATGCAGCGCGCTGTATGGCCCGAGGTTGACCAACATGCCGAGCGCCGTGCCGGCTGCCATGAGCGCGAAAGGCGTCAGCAGCGTCCACTGCACGGTCACGCTGTCGCTGGATACGCCCTTGGCCGTCACCTTGAACGGATGGCCGAACGGCTTCACGATCGCCGTCGCCACGGTCCGCACGATGCTTGGCGCGGCGATGAGCTGCGTCATGTCCGTCATCACCGGCATCACCGTGTTCTGCGCCAGCATGCTCATGAACACCATGCCGGAGAGCATGTAGGGCAGCAGCCAGACCAGCATGTCGTCCACCGTGCTGTCGATCACGGCGGTGCCCGTCCACCAGTAGACCATCGGCGCCGAGATCATCATCAGCTTGAACGCGAACCCGGCCGACCAGAACAGCACGCAATCGAGGGCGGAGAGGCGGCTGATCAGCCGGAGCCGCCCCCGCCCGGCGAATCCCCAGCGCGTGTAGCACTGCTGCATGCCGCCGAGGCACCAGCGAGACCGCTGCGAGATGTATTCCAGCAATCCTTCAGGCGCGAGGCCCAGCGAGAGCTGCTCGTTGAGGAACACGGTGCGGTAGCCCTCTTCCTCGATGCGGAAGCTGGTCAGCATATCCTCGGTGACGGTCGCGGTGGGCATGCCGCCGCAGACCTGCAAGGCCGCGACGCGGAAGACCGCGGACGTGCCGCAGCAGAATGCGGCGCCCCAGGCGTCCTTCGACGCCAGCAGGTGGTTGAAGAAGAAGCGCTGCTCATCCGGCCAGCTCGTCGCGCACAGCAAGTTGGCCTGGATCGGGTCAGGGTTGAAGAAGTGCTGCGGCGTCTGCACGATGCCGATGTCCGCCTCCTCGAACAACGGCAGCGTGCGGCGCAGGATGTGGCGGGCGGCGATGAAGTCGGCGTCGAGCAGCAAGATGAATTCGGGCTTCCGGCCCGTGCTGGTTGCGATCGCGAGGCCGTTGTTCACGTTGCCGGCCTTGGCGTGCTTGCCCTTGACCCGGCTCGTGTAAAGGCAGCCGAGCTCGGCTGCCAGCTCAGCCACCCACGGCCGCGCGCCATCGTCCAGCACCCACACCCGCAGGTCCGGATGCTCGATGCTGGTCGCGCCGACCAGCGTTCGCTCCAGGATGTCGCGGTCCTCGTTGTAGGTCGCGACGAATACGTCGACCGGCGCCGTCAGCAGGCGAGACCCGGACCTGGCATCCACGTCCGCCGATCGGTTGCGGGTGCGCATCATGAAGCCGTATACGGAACAGGAGCTGAGGATCGTCGCCGATTCAAACAGCAGGAAGACGTAGGCCCAAATCTGCTGCCACAGCGCTTGGTCATCCGGAATCGACCAGGTCCACCGCCACCACAGATAGCGCAGACCGCATACGACGCAGGTCGCCGACGCCAGCGTGCGGGCGAAGGGGTGACGGGGCCCGAGCAGCGTCAGCGCCAGGTAGGGGAGCGTCACCGCAAACAGCGCCGGAACCAGCGCTCCCATGGTCCAGTCGCTCATCAGAACACCCGGCGCAGCAGCCGCGCCAGCAAGCCGCTGCCCTCGTTGGTTGGCAGCAGTACGCGTGCGGTGCGGCCAATGGCGCAAGCGCCCTCCTGAGGCGGCGTCTCGATCCTGGCCAGCACGGAGTTGCCCCGGCCGGGCACGGGAGCGGCGGCGAGGTTGCGGTCATGCGACAGGCCAGACTCGCCCATGACGCCCAGGATGCGGCCAGTGCGGTCGGACCGCTCGCCCGACAAACGGAAGCGCGCGACGCCGCCGATCTCCACGTCGCCGAAGCGGTCCTGCGGGATTGAGGCCAGGATGAACCCGGCCCGGCAATCCACCAGGTCCACGGCCATGTCGCCGACGGCCAACCGTTCCCCGTCGGACGCGCCGATCCGCCAAACCATCCCGTCCACCGGCGCGGTCAGCGCCGCGCCCTGCAGCCGCGAGAGCCGCTGCCGTTCGGACGCCAGCCTGTCACGCGCCTCCTTCTCGGCGGCGGCGAAGGAGGCGATCCCACGGTCGATCTCCGTCAGCCGCAAGCCGACGTCGTCCGCCCGCTGGTTGGAGTAGGCGACATCGTTCGAGCCGTTGTCCAGCAGCAGTCCGCGCTGGCTGGCAGCCTCTTGGATCCGCGTCATCGCCACCCGTGCGGCCTGGGCGGCGATCTCGTGGTCGGAGGCGGCGAGGTCGGCCTGAAGGCGCTCCAACTCCGCGAGCGGCGCGAAGCCGACCCGGGTCAGGCTCAGCTTCCGCTCCACGTCGCGCCGGGACTGCGTGCCGCGCACGACACGGGCCTGCAGGATGCTAAGGGCCTCCTCTACGCCGCGCGCCCGAAACTCCTCCTCAGCGCCCTGGAAATCGGCGGCCCGGCGCAGCAGGTCGGAGCGTAGGCCGACCAGGCTGGCGCGTTGCGTCTCCAGCGCCTGGCGTTCCGCATTGCTGCGTTCGGCCTGGCCCTGCAGGTCGGCCAGATGCTGGTCATCCACTAAGCCGTTGCGGAGACGGCCCAAGACCGAACCCTTCGCGACGCTGTCGCCGACCCGTAAGTCCTGCCCGGCGAAGGCACCGGCAATAGGGGCGCGGATCGAAACGGTGTAGGCCGAAAGGACGGCATTGTCGGACGTGATCGTCGACCCTCCGCTGACCACCGAATACAGGCCCGCGCATAGCAGCACGGCGGCGATTCCCAGTTTCAGCAAACGTTTGAACTGTCGAGGCGGACGCGGCGGCGGCGCGGGCGGCTTCAGTTCAGCGGGTGTCGATGGCTGAAGGGCGTCAAACATGCTTGGGTCCGTTGCAGAGGTGTTCGGACCAGCATTTACGGGAGAGAAGTTGAGGAGCAGTTAATCGATCCCGAGAGCGCTCATAACGCCGCCGTCAGCTCTGTCCCCACCCGCCATCCACCTGCCCTCACAATGGGCAAACGCAATCCCGAAATGCCCAAACCGCCCGCACTCTCACGCGCTACGCGCCCACGGCGCCCGCATTGCCCCCTGGCACGCCCCGTGCAAACCTAGGTTTTCGTCCCCCGGGACGCAGAGCCATTGAACGCGGGAGGATGCCGGGCCAAACCCGGCTGGGTGCGCATGAAGAAGATCGAAGCCATCATCAAGCCCTTCAAGCTCGACGAAGTGAAGGACGCCTTGCACGAAGTCGGCCTCCAGGGCATCACCGTGGTCGAGGCAAAAGGCTTCGGCCGTCAGAAGGGCCACACCGAACTCTACCGGGGCGCCGAGTACGTGGTGGATTTTCTCCCCAAGGTCAAAATCGAGGTCGTCTGCGAAGACGGCGTGCTGGAACGCGCCGTCGAGGCCATTACCAACGCCGCCCGCACCGGACGCATCGGCGACGGCAAGATCTTCGTCACCACCGTCGAGGAGGCCGTGCGCATCCGCACCGGAGAGCGCGGGCAGGACGCGATCTAATCCTTCAACCCCAAGTGAATGTAAGGACCACGACAGGATGAATGAACAGACCGAAGACGGCGTCGCCAAGGTGCTCGAGCTGATCAACGAGAACAGCGTGGAATACGTCGACCTGCGCTTCACCGACCCGCGCGGCAAGTGGCAGCACACCGCCCAGCACGCCTCCACCATGGGCGAGGACGCCTTCCGCGACGGCATCATGTTCGACGGCTCCTCCATCGCCGGCTGGAAGGCGATCAACGAGAGCGACATGATCCTGATGCCCGACGCCAGCACCGCCGTCATGGACCCGTTCGCCGCCAAGCCCAGCCTCATCCTGTTCTGCGACATCTTCGAGCCCAGCACCGGCCAGCCCTACGCCCGCGACCCGCGCAGCACCGCCAAGAAGGCGCTGGCCTACGTCGAGAGCAGCGGCGTCGGCGACACGGTGATGTGCGGCGCAGAGGCCGAATTCTTCATCTTCGACAGCGCCCGCTTCGGCGCCGGCCCCAATTTCTCCACCTACCAGATCGAGAGCGTCGAGGGGCCGGGCGCCAACATGCGCGAATACCCCGAAGGCAACATGGGCCACCGCCCGTCCGTCAAGGGCGGCTATTTCCCCGTGCCTCCGGTCGACAGCGAGAGCGACCTGCGCGCCGAGATGCTGAGCAGCATGGGCGAGATGGGCCTGGTCATCGAGAAGCACCATCACGAGGTGGCGCAGAGCCAGCACGAGCTCGGCACCAAGTTCGACACGCTGCTGAAGATGGCCGACCAGATGCAGATCTACAAATACTGCGTCCACAACGTCGCCCACAGCTACGGCAAGACCGCGACCTTCATGCCCAAGCCGATCTACGGCGACAACGGCTCCGGCATGCACACCCACCTCAGCATCTGGAAGGACGGCAAGCCCTCCTTCGCCGGCAACGGCTATGCCGACCTCAGCGAGACCTGCCTGCACTTCATCGGCGGCATCATCAAGCACGCCAAGGCCTGCAACGCCTTCACCAACCCGACCACCAACAGCTACAAGCGCCTCATCCCCGGCTTCGAGGCCCCCGTCCTGCTGGCCTACTCGGCCCGCAACCGCTCCGCCTCCTGCCGCATCCCCTACACCACCAATCCCAAGGCCAAGCGCGTCGAGGTCCGCTTTCCCGATGCCACCGCCAATCCTTACCTTGCCTATTCCGCCCTGCTGATGGCCGGCGTCGACGGCATCCGCAACAAGATCCACCCCGGCGAGGCCATGGACAAGGACCTCTACGACCTTCCGCCCGAGGAGTTGAAGGACATCCCGACCGTCTGCGGCAGCCTGCGCGAAGCGCTCGGCTCGCTCGAAGCCGACCACGAGTTCCTCTTGGCGGGAGAGGTATTCAGCGAGGAGCAGATCAAGAGCTACATCGAGCTGAAATGGACCGAGGTGTTCCGCTTCGAGCACACCCCGCACCCGGTCGAGTTCGAGATGTACTACTCCGCATGAACGCAACGAGCCCCGGCCGCGCTGTCGGCCGGGGCCGCTTTCCAGGGACCGCTCGAGAGTGATCGCCGTTACCCGATCGGATGAACGAGCGCCTCAAGCCTTGGGTTTGCCGGGCAGCTTTATTGGCGCGTTGCCGCATATCTTACCAACGCTGCCCGTACCGGTCGCCGCATCGTGGCCGATCATTGGCTCCGTTCGCCATCCGTAGCCCGCATCAAGCGCGCCGTCCGTTTCGCTTTGAAACAATAAGAAGATAAATGCAACGTAAGTGGATGGAGCTCCGTTGCTGCATGCCCGCCATTATCGCCATCCTGTTCGCCGGATGGCCTCTCACGCCGACAGCTCGCGCGCAGTCCGCATTGCCCTCGGAGCCCGGCGCCACGCTCAACCCGGTGGCCAGTTCGGCCGAGAAAACCAAGTCCTCCTCAACCGGAGGTTGGTTCAACGGCATCAAGCTTGGCCTCCAGGCCGAAGCCGGCATCGTCCTCAGCATCCTGTCGCCGAACAACAGGAATTTCAATCGCCTGGCGCTCGACAACGCCAATCGCCCGGTCCTGAATCAAATCCTCTTCACCGTGACCCGCACCGTTGAAAGGCTTCGGCCAAACCGGAGTTCGGCTTCAACCTGCAACTGCTCTATGGCTCCGACGCCCGCATCTACGCCACCATGGGCGTCTTCGACCAGCTCATCCAGGGCCGCAACCAAATCACCCCGATCGAGGCCGACTTCGTCGCCCGCTTCCCCGGCCTGTTCAAGAAAGGCCTAGACGTCAACGCCGGCATCTTTCCCACCCCGCTCGGCATCGAGGTGATCGACCCCAAGCAGAACCCGTTCTACTCGCATTCCTATGTCGGCCTCTACGGCCTGCCGTTCAAGCACACCGGCATTCTCACCACGTCCCACGTCTCGGACGTGCTCGGCATCTATTTCGGCATCGACACCGGCTCGCAGACCTGGCTCGCCTACGGCGCCGGCGACAACAACAACCGCCCGGGCGGGATTGCCGGCCTCGGCTTCACTTTGCTGGACGGCAATCTGACGATCCTGGCGCTCACCCACATCGGTCCCGAGAGCAGTAAGCGCAACGCCACCTTCGCCAACTCGGCAAACCGCTACTACAACGACCTCGCCATCACCTATAAAGCAACCGGCAAGCTCTCCTTTTCGCTTGAGATCAATTACGCCCGCGACGACGGCGTCAACGCCGAGGCCTACGGCGGCGCCGGCTACGTCTCATACGCGCTGAACGACATGATCACGCCAAACGGCCGCGCCGAGGCGTTCCGCGACAACAACAATTCCTTCGTTGCAACGCCGGTCGGCAATCTCGACTATATCAACAGCCAACGCGGCACATTTTCGCAGCTCATAACCGTGAGCAGGCCGACAACCTACTCGGAATTTACCGCGGGCTTGACCTACAAACCGTCCTGGACGCCGAAGGTGTCCAGCACGGCAATGGCGCGCCCGGAAATCCGCTATGACCGGGCGCTGAATGGCGCCCAACCGTATGGCGACGGCAAAAACTCTGGCGTCTTCACGCTGGCAGCCGACGTCATCATCGGTTTTTGAGAGCCGCCTGATTATGAAAGCGTTTTTGGCGCGCTCGACGATGGGTCAAGCCTTGGCGGCGCCGCAAGGGCGCGCTTGTCCAAGGCTTTTTGCGAGCCAGCTTAGATTTAGACTGCAATCGCCCTGACTGGAAAAGTCAGGAAGTCAATTACCAGTTCAGATCAGTGCTAAACTCTTACCGCCCTGACATCGTCAGGGCGATGAGGATCTAGCCTTGCAACGTGAACTGCTGCCAGTCTGGTCGATACCGAGATTGGGGTGTTTGACGAGATTGGAGGTACCCCTCCGGCCAAGGCCGCGGCGGCGGGCCGTCCCGCTGCGGCCGCGGTGCTTTGGGCGGGCTGATTCCAGGTCCACGGCAGCAGCTCGTGCAGCCGCAACGTGAAATGGCCGGCGATGCGGCGCAGCATGCAGGCCCGCCAGGCACGCGGGCCGACGTCGTTCAGCGTGGCGGTGACGATCAAGGAGTGCATGGCCGCGGCGCGGTCGCCGCCCCGGTCTGATCCACAGGACAGCCACGCCGTTCTTCCAAGGGCCATCTCGGGATCATTCTGGCCATATCGGGCGGGAGGCCGTCATCCACGGCCGTCGGCATCCGCGTCACGGGCGCCGGCTGCGTCGCCGTGTCGCCGGGCGCCGTGCGGGTGGCGACGTGGTCCATGCCGAGACGGCGCCGGGCATCGTCACGGTGGCCGCGGCCTCGATGCTGGACCCTGTTGCTTGTGCGGGCATGGAGACCGGCGCGCCCTGTGCCGGGGTTTCCGCACTGGCTGACCTGCGCCGCCTGCTGACTGCGCCGGGTTTCAGGACAGACTGCCCGGACAGCCTGAACGTCGCCCAAGGGAGCAACGGCGAAGCCCGCGCAACAGGACCTGCCGCCCGCACGCCGACCCGTGACGGCGTTGGACGGCAGGAGGCTATGGAGGATGACGCCGCCCGAGCGCGGCGCGGCGCGGCGGGCGGCGGCCTGGCCAGGCTGTTGCTGGCAGCCGACGCGCTGCCCAAGGCGGCCCGCAATGACAGCGGCTGACGCCCTGCCGGCCTCGGCGCTGCGCCGCCGGGCGGCGGGCTGCGTGCGGCAGTCCAGCCAGCCGCAGGCGCGGACCACCCTGGAGAGCAAGCGGCGGCAACGCGGCCTTGTCGAAGTCGCGCGCCAGCACGGCTGTTACGGCGTCGAGGCGATCGGCGGCGACCGCCTCGCAGCCTGGCTCTGCGCCGGCGACGTCGGCGCCGTGCCGCGCTTCGATGCCTCCCGCCTCGCCCGCAACGGGCGCGGCTGGCATCGCCTGCTCGAGCTCTGCGGCTTGGCGGAGGCCAGGACGAATGACACGCAAGGCGTCTATGACCCTTGCCGGCCGAATGACCTGCGTGCTGTCCGCCATGAAGGGCGGCATCAGCCCGTTCGAGCGGGGGGTTATGCGCCCCCGCATCCCGGCGCCGTTCGGCTGCGTCCGGCGCCACAGCTTGCGCATGCCGTAAACGCCGAGGCGCTCCTCGAACACGCGCCTGATCTCAACCTGCAGTTCGGCGTCGCGCTGGACGCGAGCGGACAAGCGGGAAGGATCGGCACGCCGCATGCTCGTGGTAAGTCGACGGGGCGATCGGCAGCACTCTGCAGATCGGCTCGACCCCGTAGGCCCCGCGATGAGCGTCAATAAAGGCGATCATCGCTTGAACGGGCGAAGCGAAGCGGAGGGGGCCGAGCTCCGCCTCAGCAAAATACGCCGA
Organism: Acetobacteraceae bacterium; assembly: GCA_965217935.1. GTDB lineage: Bacteria > Pseudomonadota > Alphaproteobacteria > Acetobacterales > Acetobacteraceae > JBBROS01. Next base: position 290,132 of record OZ244581.1, read on the forward strand.
CGCGCGGCCCGAAATCTCGTTTGCCTGCCGCAACTCGCGGTTCTCGCGTTCCAGCGCCTTCGATTTCTCCAAAAACTCGCTTAGCCCGCCAGCGCGCTTGCCGCCGTCAACCTCGGCCTTCTTTGTCTAGTCGTGCAGCGTTTGCGCGGCACAGCCGATCTTGGCCGCAATCGACACCGCCGCCGCCCAGCGCGTCGGGTAATCGCCCGCATGCTCCAGCACCGCGCGCTCGCGCACCTCGGGCGAACACGTGTTCGTTGTTGCCTTTATCGTCATAGCTCCACCTTCTCAGGAGTTGGAGCCTCCGACAAACCCGGGGCGGTTCGCTGGCTCGATCGTATGCCATCGCGCATCCGTCAAGCCGCTCGGATACCGCCGGCCATCGTCCTTTTGCCGTCCCCGCGCTGCGTCGGTCCACATCACCCATCTCCCCGCAGACGGACAAGGCAAGACGACCCTGAATGGTCAAGCAGGGTCTCACAACGGCGCGCGCCGACCTCAACCGCCACACCGCGCATCGGCCTTGCACGCGCCTTGACCCGCATCCTGCCCCAACGCCCACGTCGCGCTCGAACCCACCGGAACGACGTGCGACAGATCAAGTAATGCTGTCGGACTAAGCGGCTTGCCGTCAGGCAGGCCGATCCGAAGGTCAGCCGCCAGGAATGCGGAACTGCACTGAGACGGGGCAGTGGTCGGACAGGTGTTCGCTCGCCGAGCGGTCGGTCTCTGCATAGACCATCACGCGCAAGGTGGAGGGCTGCATCCAGGCGCGGGCGCCGCCGCCGGCGAGGATGTGGTCGATGAAGCTGTTGCCGCCCCAGCAGGGCGTGGCGCGTCCCTCGGTGGCGCGTTCCAGCGGGGCGCTGGCGTTCAGCGCGGCGAGCACGTCGTCGCGGCGTTCCATGCGGCGGTTGAAGTCGCCGAGCAGCGCGAAGGGAACGCCTTCGGCCCGGCGCTGGGCGATCCAGCCTTGCAGGACGGGAACCTGCTGGCGCAGCGTCTCGCAATCGCGGTCGCTGCTGGTCAATCGCTGGTGATTGCAGCCGGTCTTGAGATGGACGTTCAGCAGGCGCAGGCGGGCGCCGGGCAGGATGAGGGTGATGTCCGCGCCGCTGCGCAGATGGTGGCGGGCATTGGGATGCAGGTCGAGCGCGGCGAGGTCCGGATTGCGCTCAAAGCGTAGACCGCGGCGGATGGCGAAGCCGACGCGCTGCACGACATCGTCGTCGGTCGTCACGATCACGTAGCGGTTCGGGGGAAAAATCTTGGCTGCCGCGGCGGCGCCGTCGACCTCCTGGAAGGCGACCACGTCGGCGTCGAGCGCGCGGGCATAGCGCCGGAGCAGGGCAAAATCCTCCTTGCCCTTCGGCCTCACGTCGGCCGGCAGCTCGGGGTCGCCGGCCCGGCGCAGGGTCAGCCATTCCATGTTCCAGGTGGACAGCTTGAGTTCTGCGGCGGCGGCGGGCGCGGCCAGGAGCAGCAGGGCTGCGAGCAGCAGGCGCATCATAGCAGGGTCGGCTCAGGCATCGGCGCATCCTGCTGAGCCGTCGGCGTTTCGTCCAGCGGCGCCGCGCCGCATTTGCGCAGAAATTCGGCAACCGCCTCGTAATGGGCGGGGTTGCGCGTCGGGTCCCTGGGATTGCCGCGCGGCACCCAGATCGTCGTCGTTTGCCGGGCGCGGGTCAGCAGCACGCGGTAGGCGTTGCGCTTGTTGGAGAGCGATTCGATGGAGCGCTGCGTGGTCCAGGCGGTGGCGCGGAAGGCGCGCGGCTGCCAGGCGTCGTTGTCCGGCGTGCGGGCGAGGTCGAGATCCCAGCAAAGGCCCGCGTGGTCGAGTTCCAGGCCCTGTGCGCCGAACTCGGTTGCCGCCACTTCGAGCGCGTCGGCGCTGCGGATATCGGGCCAGGCATTCAGGAACCATTGGGCGACGGCGTCCTCGTCCTGATGCAGGAGCAGGCCGCCCAGGCCTTCGGCCCGCAGCCTGCGGCCGCCGGCGCTGGCGAGCAGGCCGTATCGCTGCCCTGGACGTCCGCGCACGGCGGTTCGCAGCGCATCGAGCGACCGGGTGAGCCGGACCGGCGGCTTTGCAGCGGCGATTATGCGGGCAGCGGCCGGGTCGTTGGCAAGGACGGCGTCGACCCAGGCAACCAGCTGCGGCGCACGGTGGGCGCGGACCGGGCGGCCGAGGTGCAGCGCCTCGTCGAGCTCAAGGCTTGGCAGATCCGGGAGGCGCTGCCTGGGATCGGCGGCCGTCCGGGCGCCCGGAGGCGCTGCGGGGCGCCAGGCTGGGCGGCTCGCGAGGGCCTCGCCCCAGGCGGCCAGGCCGCCTTCGCCGGCGTGGATTTCCTGGCCGCCGCCGAGCAGGCAGACGATGGCGGACCAGCCTTCGGGCCGGGCCATGATGTCGAGCAGGCAGCCCGGCTCGGAGTCGGTCAGCGTGACGGCGCGGTTCTGCGTCTTGCGGGTGGCGTAGGCCCTGGTCCAGCAGCGTTGCGCCTCGTCGATGACGAGCAGGCGGTCGGGGGGCGGCATGGCATCCCGGACGTAGTGGTCGCGGAAGGCGTGCAGCGGTTGGACCACGGCTTCGACGCGCTGCCTTGCCGCGCGGGCGGAGAGGCCCCGGTGGGCCGCGTCCCGCACCAGGGCGGCCCGAAGCACGTGCAGCAGGGCCGGGTTGCCGGTGAGGAAGGCGGCGCCGGCGTCCGGGGCGAAGGCAAGGTCCAGGCCGCAGAGCGTCTTGCCGGCGCCGGGGTCGCCGGTCACGAACACGATGGCGCGTTCGTTGGCGGCGCGCGACCGGCCGAGCGCGGCGAGGACGGCGGCGCGGGTGCGGCCGAGATCGCCGCGGCCGGCGTTGGCGAGCAGCAATCGGGCGTCGTCGTGGTCGGCGTAGAGCCGGGCGGCGGCGGCCATGAGGGCGGGGACGGGGCGATAGGCGGCGTGCTCCCAGCTTGCCGGATCAAACCCCGGCAGGGGCGGGCGCTGGGCCATCCAGTCGAGCAGGCCACGGAGCTGAAGGCGGGTGCAGGCGATGGCAGGCGCCGCGCCTGGGAGCAGCAGCGGGCGCTGGGCCACGGCCTGAACGCCCTGCGCCAAAGCGACCGGCAGCACCGGGACGTCCCCGCAGCCGCCATGGAAATCGGCCAGATCGACCGCGGCAGCCTCGGCGCTGGCACGGTCAGGGGCGAACGCCAGCACGGCGGCATGGGTGACGAGCACGGCCTCGATGCAACGGCCCAGCCGGGCGAGGCGCAGGCCGGGGATCAGCCGCCAGTGCCGGGCCGCCGGGATGGCCTGCATGGCGTTGCGCAAGAGGGTTTGCATCGCGCAACGACAGCATGGAAAGGTTGAGCCTCGGTTAAGGCGCATTGCCTTCGGCTACAGGCGGGTCAGGTCAGCAGCTTGGCGGAGGCGACCACGAGCACCGAGGCCAGCACCATCCGCAGGACGCCGGTCGGCACGCGCGCGGCCAGCAGGCTGCCGGCGATGATGCCGGGGATGGAGCCGCAGAGCAGCGACAGCAGCAGCGGCCAGTCGACCGCGCCGATGAACCAATAGCCGACCCCGGCCATCAGCGTGAGCGGGATGGCGTGCATGATGTCGGAACCGACGACCCGGGCTGTCGGCAAGGCCGGGTGCAGGAGCGTCAGAGCGGTCACGCCCAAGGCGCCGGCGCCGATGGACGAGAAGCTGACGAGCACGCCCAGGACGGCGCCGGCCATGATCGTAAGCCTTGTTCGACGCCGGAGCGACAACTGACGGCTGCGGCTGGCCAGCAGGCCGAGCACGCGCTGCTGGAAGACGACCAGGAGCGCGGTGAGCAGGAGCGTCGCGCCGAGGAACGGGGTCAGGACCGTGGACACCGCACGGGTATGGGGGTGCAGGGCCGCCAAGCCGCCGATCGCGATCGCGGTGGCGGGCACGCTGCCGCTGGCCAGCAGGCGGGTCACGGTCCAGTCGATGGTCTGGCTGCGGGCATGAACGGCGGCGCCGACGATCTTGGTGCAGGCGGCGAACAGCAGGTCGGTGCCGACGGCGGTGACGGGCTGGACGCCGAACAGCAGGATCAGCAGCGGCGTCATCAGCGATCCGCCGCCCACGCCGGTGAGGCCGATGAGCGCGCCGACGATCAAGCCGACGAAGGCATAGAGCGGATCGACCATTGTTATCCAGCATACCGGGCAAAATTGCGCCCGTCTAAGACACTGAGGCGATCCTGGGTTCGATGTAAGAGGCGAGGCCTTGGCGCCCGCCCTGGACCCATCGCGGCCGAGGGCCTTGAACTCCGATTGGGCGAGGTCCCCGGTCCCGGCAGATCCGGGGACGGCGCCCTTGGCGTTTCTGCCCGGACCGCATTAGCCTTGCCGTCTTCGGCTGCGGGAGCTCGGCGATGGACGGCCTGACGACGAGCGGTTTCGGCGCGGTGGCGCTGGATGCGGAGGCGACCGGGACCAGCCGGATGCGCGCCTGCAAGGATGGGCCGGTCGGATGGATGGTGTTCAACAACCCGGAGCGGCGCAATGCCGTGAGCCTCGACATGTGGGCCGCCATCCCGGTCATCCTCGCGCATTTCCAGCACGACCCGGCGGTCCGGGTGATCGCGGTGACGGGACAGGGCGACCGGGCCTTCGCGGCGGGAGCGGACATCTCGCAGTTCGAGCAGCGGCGTAGTTCGCCCGAGAGCCTGGCCGAATACGACCGCGTGGCGGGGCGCGCGACGGCGGCGCTGAGGACGCTCGGCAAGCCGACGGTGGCCGTCATCCGCGGATGGTGCATCGGCGGGGGCGTCGGCATCGCGGCGCTGTGCGACGTCCGCTTCGCAGCGGAAGGAGCACGGTTCGGGGTGCCGGCGGGACGGCTCGGGCTTGGGTATGCGATGGAGGGGGTGAAAACGCTGGTGGAGCTAGTCGGCCCGGCGCATGCGAAGGAGATATTCTTCACGGCGCGGCACTTCTCGGCCGAGGAGGCGCTGGCGATGGGGCTGGTGAACCGCGTGGCGCCGGACGCGGAGCTGGGTTCGTTCGCGGCCGCCCAGTTGGCGCTGATCGCGGCCAATGCGCCGCTGACGCTGCACGCGGCGAAGCGGGCGGTGCAGGAGCTGAGCCGGGGACACGAGGCGGATGCCGAGGCGGTCGGACGGCTGGTGGCAGGGTGCTTCGCCAGCGACGACTACGCCGAGGGACGGCGGGCGTTCATGCAGAAGCGCGCGCCGGCGTTTACGGGGCGATAAGGCGTGTTCCGTTGCGCCATCGGCGGCGAGCAGCACGTATTCGCCGATCTCAGGACGCTGATGGCGCAGGCGACGCCGGCCCGCAGCGGCGACATCCTGGCAGGCGTGGCAGCCGAAAGCCAGGCGCGGCGGGTGGCGGCGCAGGTCGCGCTGGCAGACGTGCCGCTCGCGACGTTCCTCGACCAAGCGGTCGTGCCATACGAGGCGGACGAGGTCACGCGGCTGATCATCGACACGCACGACGAGGCGGCGTTCGCGCCCGTGCGGCATCTGACCGTCGGCGGGTTCCGGGATTGGCTGCTGTCCGACGCGGCCACGGCGGAGGCATTGGCCCGGCTCTCGCCCGGCGTCACGCCGGAGATGGCGGCGGCTGCGAGCAAGATCATGCGGCTGCAGGACCTGATGGTCGCGGCGAGCCGGGTGCGGGTGACGAGCGCGTTCCGCACGACGATCGGGCTGCCGGGGCGGCTGTCGGTGCGATTGCAGCCGAACCATCCGTCGGACGATGCGCGGGGCATCGCGGCCAGCATCCTGGACGGGCTGCTGCTGGGGGCCGGCGATGCGTGCATCGGCATCAACCCGGCGACCGACAGCCCGGAGCGGACCTTGTCGCTGCTGCGTCTGCTGGACGACATCCGCTGCAAGCTCGGCATCCCGATGCAGAGCTGCGTGCTGGCGCATATCACGACGACGCTGGAGTTGATGCGGCGGGGAGCGCCGGTCGACCTCGCGTTCCAGTCGGTCGCCGGGACGGAGGCGGCGAACCGCGGCTTCGGGATCAACTTGGCTCTGCTGGACGAGGCGCAGGACGCCGTGCAAGGCTTGCGGCGCGGCACGGCGGGCACGAACGCGATGTATTTCGAGACCGGGCAAGGCAGCGCGCTGAGCGCCGGGGCGCATCACGGGGTCGACCAGCAGACATTGGAGGCGCGGGCCTATGCCGTCGCCCGGCGGTATCGTCCGCTGCTGGTGAACACGGTCGTGGGGTTTATCGGGCCGGAGTATCTGTTCGACGGCAAGCAGATCACGCGGGCCGGACTTGAGGATCATTTCTGCGGCAAGCTGCTCGGGCTGCCGATGGGGTGCGACGTTTGCTACACGAACCATGCCGAAGCCGACCAGGATGACATGGATGCGCTGCTGGCGCTGCTGGCGGCGTCCGGGGTGACGTTCGTCATGGGGGTGCCGGGGGCGGACGACGTCATGCTGGGCTATCAGAGCACGAGCTTCCACGACGTCCTGGCGATGCGTGAGCTGCTGGGGCGCCGTCCGGCGCCGGAGTTCGAGGCATGGCTGGACCGGCAAGGATTGCTGGACCGGGCGGGCCGGGTGCGTCCGCCGGGGTTGCCGGCGCAGTTCCAGGCGCTGTTGCCCGCAGCATGAGCGGGCCGGCGACAAGGCCGCTCGCTTGGCCGTCCATACGGGCGCTGACGCCGTCGCGGGTCGGGCTGGCGCGGACGGGCGCTTCGCTGGCAACGGCGCCCTTGCTTGAGACGAGGCTCGCGCATGCCCGGGCGCGGGACGCGGTTCACGCCTTGGTGGACGAGGCGGCGTTGGCCGAGTCGCTGGATGCGCCGCTGCTGGCGGTGGACAGCGAGGCGGCGGACCGGCAGACCTACGTCATGCGCCCGGATCTGGGGCGGCGGCTCGATAAGGCTGCCGCGGAGGCGCTCGCGCCGCATTCCGGCGCGCATGACCTCGCGGTGACGCTCGGCGACGGGTTGTCGGCCCTGGCGGTGCAGCGCCACGCGGCGCCGTTGCTGGAGGCGCTGCTGCCGGCATTGCGGGCGGACGGGTGGCGGATCGCGCCCACGGTGCTGGTTCGCGGCGCGCGGGTGGCGGTGGGCGACCGGGTGGCGCAGGCCCTGGGAGCGGCTTGCGTGCTGGTGCTGATCGGCGAGCGGCCGGGGTGGTCCGCGCCGGACAGCTTGGGGGCTTATGCCACCTGGTCGCCCGGCGCGGAGACGACCGATGCGGACCGGAATTGCGTCAGCAACATCAGGCCGGAGGGGTTGGATTACGGGGATGCGGCGCACCGGCTGTTCTACTTGCTCGGGCGGATGCGGGCTTCGCGGATCTCGGGGGTGGCGCTGAAGGACGAGAGCGCCGCCCGGACGGGCCTTGGCCGGGATGACCGCGCAGTCCGTGAGCAGCCGGACCCGCTTGGCTCGGGGTAACGGCTCGATGCGGCGCCTCTCGCGAGAGCAGGTTCGCGGCAATGGCGCCCCGCTCCTCCGGTAGAGGGATCGTCGGCAGCGGCCCTCCTCGCGGTGCAGATGGGCGCGGCGCGGCCGCTGCCGGAGCGTCGTCGCGCCATGCTTGCGCCAACAGGCTCGGGCGCTTAAGGAGAACCGCCAAGGCAGGGCATCCAGGGCCCCGCATGAAAGGTCCCGCCATGGCCGCCGATTCGACGCATCGAAACCCCGTCTACAGCCGCGTGGAAGAGGCGCTCGCGTTCGACGACGTGCTTGTCGTCCCAGCGTATTCGCAGGTGCTGCCCAATGCGGTCAGCACCCGCGCCCGGCTGACGCGCACGATCGACCTGCGTATCCCGCTCATCTCGTCGGCGATGGACACCGTGACCGAAGCGCCGATGGCGATCGCGATGGCGCAGCTCGGCGGCATCGGCGTCATTCACAAGAACCTCGGCATCGCGGAGCAGGCGGCGCAGGTGCGCCGGGTCAAGAAATATGAGTCAGGGATGGTGGTGAACCCGCTGACCATCAATCCGGATCAGACGCTGTCCGAAGCGCGCGCGCTGATGGCAATGCACAGCATCAGCGGCTTTCCCGTAGTCGAGCGGGACAGCGGGCGCCTGGTCGGCATCCTGACCAACCGCGACGTCCGGTTCGCGACGGACCCGGCGACGTCCGTTCGCGAGCTGATGACGCGCGACAACCTGATCACGGTGGCGGGCGCGGCAAGCCCGGACCAGGCCCGGCGCCTGCTGCACCGGCATCGGATCGAGAAGCTGCTGGTGGTGGACGACGCGTATCGCTGCGTCGGGCTGATCACCGTGAAGGACATGGACAAGGCGCAGGCCTACCCGCTCGCGAACAAGGACGAGTTCGGACGGCTGCGCGTGGCGGCCGCGACCGGAACCGGCGACGACGGCGCGGCCCGGGCGGAGGCGCTGGTGGCCGCGGAAGCGGACGTCATCGTCATCGACACCGCGCACGGCCACTCCAAGTGCGTGCTCGGCAGCGTGAGCCGGATCAAGCGGCTGTCCAACGCGGCGCAGATCATCGCCGGCAACGTGGCGACGGCCGAGGGCGCGCGGGCGTTGATCGACGCCGGGGCGGACGCGGTCAAGATCGGCATCGGCCCGGGCAGCATCTGCACCACCCGGGTGATCGCGGGCGTTGGCGTGCCGCAGTTCACCGCCGTGCTGGAGACCGCCGAGGCTTGTCTCGCCGCCGGCGTGCCGGCCATCGCCGATGGCGGCATCCGCACCTCCGGCGACCTGGTCAAAGCCATCGGGGCCGGGGCCGATTGCGCGATGATCGGCAGCCTGCTCGCAGGCACGGACGAGGCGCCGGGCGAGGTGTTCCTGTATCAGGGCCGTTCCTACAAGAGTTATCGCGGGATGGGCAGCCTGGGAGCGATGGCGCGCGGGTCGGCCGACCGCTATTTCCAGCAGGAGATCAAGGACACGCTGAAGCTGGTGCCGGAGGGGATCGAGGGGCGGGTGGGATACAAGGGGCCGGTCTCGGCGGTGGTGCACCAGCTGGTGGGCGGCCTGCGCGCGGGCATGGGATATGCCGGCAGCGCCGACCTTGAGGACTTGAAGCGCAATACCCGGTTCCGCCGCATCACCGGCGCGGGGCTGCGCGAGAGCCACGTGCATGACGTGGCCATCACGCGCGAGGCGCCGAACTATCGGCAGGAGCTTTGACCATGCGCCTTCGAGCAGTGGTGTTCGACGCATACGGCACGCTGCTTGACGTCCACGGGGCGATGCAGGCCCATGCCGACCGTCTGCCGCCGGATTGGGAGCGGATCAGCAACGAGTGGCGGCTGAAGCAGCTTGAATACACCTGGATTCAGACCCTCACGGGGCCGTCGAAGCATACGGATTTCTGGCAGGTCACGAAGGATAGCCTCGCGTTCGTCGCCGCCAAGAACCGCATCACGGACCCTGCGGTGCATGAGGCGCTGCTTGACGCGTATCGCAAGCTCCCAGCCTACCCCGATGCCGCCCCGGCCCTGCAGGCGCTCCGTGCCGCCGGCCTGCGCACGGCGATTCTCTCGAACGGCGAACCCGGGATGCTGCAGGACGCGGTCGAGGCCGCCGGCCTTTCGTCGGCGCTCGATGCTGTCCTCAGCGTGGAAACCGTGGGCAAGTTCAAGCCCGACCCGGATGTTTACGGCATCGCCGCCACCGCCCTCGGTCTCGATTACGGGCAGATGGGGTTCGTCTCCAGCAACGCATGGGACGCTCAGGCGGCGGCGGCAGCCGGGTTCCGTGTGTTCTGGTGCAACCGCAGCGGTCAGCCGGAGGAATACGGGCTCGCCGGATCGGCCACGGTCATGTCCACTCTTGGCGAGCTGGCAGCGCAGGTTGCCTGACGCCGCGTGACCCCGGCAGCCCGCCTGGCAGCCAGCATCGAGCTTCTTGCCGAGATTGCCGACGCCCCCCGCCGCCCGGCGGACGCAGTGGCCAACAGCTTCTTCCGCAACCGCCGGTATATCGGCTCCGGTGACCGGCGCGCCGTATCCGACCGCGCATGGCACGCGTTGCGGCATCAGCGCCGGCTGACGTGGTGGCTGGCCCAAGCCGACGCCGCGCCCACCGCGCGGATGCTGGTCGCCGCCAGCCTGGTGCTGGACGGCTGGACCTCGTCCGGCGTGGCGCAATCCTACTCCGGCGGCCAATATGGACCGGCGCCGCTGGTGCAACCCGAGACGGCGGCCCTCCGGCGCCTCGACGGCCACACCATCCACCATCCCGAGATGCCGCAGGCGGTGCGGCTCGAACTGCCCGACTGGATCTTGCCGGCGATCGAGGCCCGCTTCGGCGTAGAGCTCGCGCCCGAGATGGAGGCGGCGCTGAATCAGGCGCCGCTCGATTTGCGCGTGAACCTGTTGAAGACGACGCGGGAGGCGGCGCAAGCGGCGCTGGCCGAAGAGGGCGTGGACGCCCAGGCCACGCCGTTCAGCCCATGGGGCTTGCGCATCGATGGCCGCCGGTCGGTCACCGGCGGCGCTGCGTTTCAAACGGGATTGGTGGAAATTCAGGATGAAGGCAGCCAGCTCGTGGCAGCGTTGGTGGGTCCGACGCCTGACATGCGCGTGGTCGACTGGTGCGCGGGGGCCGGCGGCAAGACGCTGGCGCTCGCGATGCTGATGCAGAACCGCGGGCATCTGGTGGCCTGCGACGTGTCCGCTCCGCGGCTTGAGGGGGCGGTGCGCCGTCTTCGCCGCGCCGGGGTGCAAAACAGCGAGCGGCATCTGCTGGCGCGCGGGGACAAGTGGCCCAAGCGCCGGTCGGGCACGTTCGACCGCGTGCTGGTCGACGCGCCTTGCACCGGGACCGGCACCTGGCGGCGCAACCCCGACGCGCGGCAGCGGTTGCGCGAGCAGGATCTGGCCGAGCTGTTGCCCAAGCAGGCCGCCATCCTTTCCGCGGCGGCCCGCTTGGCCCGGCCCGGCGGACGCCTCATCTATGCGACCTGCTCCCTTTTGCCGGCCGAGAACGAAGACCAGGTGAACCAGTTCCTGCAACACCATCCCGACTACGCGGCCATGCCGCTGTCCGAAGCGTGGAGCCTGCCTGCGCCGCCGCCTTGCCCAGGTCCTTATTTGTCGCTCACGCCTCGGCGGCACGGCACGGACGGGTTCTTCGCCGCCGTGCTGGAGCGGCGGGCGTGACGGTTCGACGCGCTGCCGTCGCCGATGCCGCCGCGATCGCGTCCATCCACGTCTCCGCCTGGCGCAGCGCCTATGCCGGCATTTTGCCGAACGGCTATCTGTCCGGCATGTCGGTGGTCCGTCATGCGGCCAGCTTTCAGGCCAGCATCGCGGCGGGGCACGTCACGCTGGTGGCTGAGGCCGGCGGCCAGTTGGTCGGCTACGCGACGTTCGGCCGGGCGCGGTCGAAAGGAATCGGGGATGGCGAGGTCGAGACCCTCTACGTGCTGGACGATTGGCGCGATCAGGGGTTCGGCCGTCGACTGTTGCAAGCCTCCGCCTTGCAGCTTTCCCAGACCGGCTGCCGCAGCCTGTTCCTTTGGGTGCTGCAGCAGAATCCAAGCCAGTGGTTCTATCAGCGTCTTGGCGGGCGCGCGGCCATGCATTCGGTGACCAGCGTCGCCGGGCAGCGTTTAGATCAGACGGCCTATGTCTGGGACCCGATTGGGCAGTTGCTGGGTGCGTCGGCTAAGGGGTAGCGGCGGCGTCGGCAATCGGCGCGTCAGCATGCCGGAAAAGCTGCCCGGCAAACCGAAGGCATAAGGCGCTCGTTTGCGCGATCCGGTCATGGCGGTCATCTCCGAACGAGTCCTTTGGCAGTGCTGCGTTGCGGGAGAAGCGGGTTACGACGAAATGGAATAGATGGAACGCAGCGCATCCAGCCAAGACCGAAGACGTTCGAGAGGCCAGCGCCGCAGAGATCTGCCGAACGCTCTCCGCAGCAAGGGCTTTGCGTGCTCGATGAAAGCGCGTACGGCGCCTCCGCCGCTCCCGTGCGGATGAAAGACCAGAGGCGCCGCGATCGGCTCCGGTTCGCGATTCTGGAGAAGGGTGACCAGACACCTGTCCGCGATCTGCCGTACAGCCTGGTAGGACAAGCGGCGCGCGGCGCCCATTCCACGCTCGGCGGCCTCGATCGCCGCGGCTGCGCCGTTCGGCGCGAGGCGGCATGTCACCCGCACCGAGCGAACGCGGCGTGCGGAGGCGCGCTCGCGATAGCGCCAAAGTTCCTGGACTCCGGCTTCGTTCTACCCGATGCGCCAATGGTCCAGCAGGTCCGAGGGACGCTTCGGCGGGAGCGTTGGGCAAGATAGGTCGGAGCGACGCACATCGGTCTGCGCACCTCGCCGATCCTGATCGCCATCATGGGCGGGTCCGGCAGATTCGCGAGGCGAATGGCGCCGTCCACACCCTCTCCAACAAAGTTGACCATGCGGTTCAGGAGGAGCACGCAAATTTGCGTGTGGGGATAAGCCGTCAAGACGCTCTTGACCACGGGCGCCGCGCTCAGGGGTCGGAACAGGTCCGGCGCCATGACGACCGCCATGCCCAAAACACCCCGACCCTGAACCCCGCCGGGTTCGCCGGAGGCTGACTTATGTGAGTCCTACGTTGCCATCGGCCTGGCCTCAGGCTCGGTGGAGCAGGCCGCCTCGGCTTCGGCGGGCGGGAGATTGCCGATCGGCTCAAGCAGCCGCCGGGTGTCATGCCCGGCCGCCCATCCGAGGGTGGCGTATTCGACGGTCTCAAAGCATCGCCAGGGTTCGCATCCGCAAGCCGCCTTGGCTTTGAGCAAGCCGTTCACCGTTCCGGCGAGAGCATTCTCGCAGCTGTCGCCGGCGCTGCCCACGGAGGGGTCAACGCCCGCCTCGGGCAGACGCTCGATGTCGCGCAACGCGAGACAGTGCGATCCCCTGTCGCTGTGATGCGCGAGGCTGCCGCCTTGGATGGGTTGGCGTTCGCGCAGCGCCTGCTCCAGCGCGTCGAGCGCAACGCCGGCATGAGTCTTTTGCGGACACCGGCCAGCCGACGGCGAGGCATGGCCGCCACCGCCTCGAGGCCATGCCGAGCCCGGGCGAAGGCGTCGACGACGATCGCCGCTTGGCGATCCGTCTCCGAAGCAGCCTGCGGCGCCGCCAACGAAGGCCACCGCGTGGACGACGCCTGCCCAGGTCGCGACATCGGTGAAACCCGAGACCCACAAGGCGTTCGGCCTTGGCGCCTTGAACTGCCGACGAACCCGGTCAAGCGGGCAGGCGGCGGCCGGATCAGGCGCGGGGGCGGGGACGGTCCGGCCTCGCACGGCGCCCTGCAGCTTTATGGCGCGCATCAATCGCGCCGCCGTGCAGCGGGCGGAGGTGCCCGATGGAACGGCAACGGACGGGGCCCTGATGCCCTCGCGGCGGACCTGCCGACACGCGTTGCGAACGCCGCTGACGCAGACATCCGCCTCGAACACGCGGCTGGTCTCAGCCAGCAGCGCCGCATCGCTGCTCATCCGCGTCGACTGCTTGGCAGGATCGGCCTGCCGGGCGGCATGGGCATGGCATGTTGACGGGGCGATCGGCAAGGCCGGGCACGATCGGCTCGACCCCGTGAACCTCCAAGGATAGCGTCCGTGGGTGTGATTGAAATTCGTTGTGGGGTTGGGTGGCCATCGGATCGGCGGTTAAGGGTGGAGTTGCGACACCAACCCTGACCCAAGAGGACCCGGTGACCAAGGACAGACTACCGCTGGCTGAGCTGCTGGCCAAAGCCGGAGACGGCGACTTTCTGGCCAGAACTAACGAAACGACCTTTCTGTACGCATAAGCGGACAAAGCGCGAACTCATGCTGCTCTGAGGTATGGGTCCGGGGCAGCCCGAAGCGGCCTCAATCCGCCGGCGTTTTCCGACACATCGCCTGCCGCGGCCCAGATGTAGTCGCCGGTGAGATTGACGTGCTCCCAGCCGAGTGGGGAGAGGTGTGCGAGCAGGTCGTCGGGCACATGCTCAGTCTGCCGGAGCGTATTGACGGCTTGCTCGAGGTATCTGGTGTTCCACAGGATGATGGCGGTCACGACCAGGTTGAGGCCGGATGCCCGGTGCTGCTGGTTCTCGTAGGTGCGGTCGCGGATCTCGCCGAGACGATGGATGAACACCGCGCGTGCCAGGCTGTTGCGCGTCTCGCCCTTGTTCAACTCCTGCCCGGTTGAGCGGCGCAGCTCGGGATCCTCGATCCATTCGAGCGTGAACAGGGTGCGCTCCATGCGGCCGAGCTCGCGCAATGCGGCTGCGATGCCGTTCTGCCGCGAATGGGAGGCGAGCTGGCGCATGATCGCCGAGGCGGTGACGGTTCCGGCGCGCAGGGAAGCTATGATGCGCAGGATGTCGGCCCAATAGGCGCGGATCAGCGCGACGTTGATCCGGCCGCCGATCAGCGGCGCCAGCATCGGATGATCGGTCGGCTTGCCGAAGCTGTAGAGGCGCCGGTGCTTGAGATCGGGGATACGCGGCGCGAACTGGAAGCCGAGCAGCGAGCAGAGCGCAAAAACGTGCTCGGAATCGCCCCCGCCATCGGTGTGGTGCCGACGGATCGTCACGTCACTCCGGTGATAGAGTAGGGCGTCGAGCACATGCAGCGCTTCGCTGGCGGTCGCCGCGATGACCTTGGTAAAGAACGGCCCGTAGCGGTCCGACAGGTGGGTATAAACTTTGAAGCCGGGCTTCTGGCCGTAATGGGCATTAAGGCGGCTGGCGTCGCGGCCGACACCTGCTGCTTGGAAGAACTGCCCATCCGACGAGGAAGCACCGCCGCTGCCGAAGTTGGCGGCGAACGGTTCGCGTTGCTGCTGGTTGACGAGGCACCGCAGGGCAAGGGCATAAGTTTCCTCGCGGATGTGCCAGTCCGACGTCCAGGCGAGTTGGCCGAGGCTGGCCACGCTGCAGGCCTCGGCCATGCGGGTCAGGCCCAGGTTGAGGCCGTCGGCCAACAGCCCGGCCAGCAGCGTGCGAGTGTCGGCCGCGGTTTCGCCGGTGCGCAGGTGAGTGAAGCAGTCGGGGAACATCGTCCAGCCCGCGACTTCGGCCAGCAGGTCGGTGATGCGAATGCGCGGCAGCATGGCGTAGAGGCGGGCAGCGAGGGCTTCGGCCTCCGGTGGCGTGGATTTCTCGATGGGTGCGACCTTCAGCACGCCGCGGTCGAGTTTCACGTCTGGGAGCAGCCCATCCCTGGCGCGGGCATTGACCGCGGCCAGCCGCGTGTCCAGCAGCGTGCGGCGCGCCTCGATGAAACGATCGAAGTCGGGTTCGACCGCGACCGGAAGCGTGCCGGCCTGCTGCATGGCGAGCAGGGCATCCTTGGAAATCGGCCGCTCCTCGAAGGAGCGGTATTGCCGGCTGCCGCCGACCCAGACCTTGCCCGCGGCTAGCCGGACGCGCAGCTCCGACAAGACGCAGAGTTCATAGTGGCGCCGGTTGATCTCGCCGCCGGGCAGCGCGTAGCCTGCCCAACGCCCCCGCACGAAGGCCGTCGGGGCGGATTTGGGCAAGCGCGCCGATCCCTTGCGGTTCGCCTCGCGCAGCACCTCGATGGCGCGCAGGAGCGAGGCCGCGGCCGGTACGCCCTCGAACGTGAAGGCGTCCAAGAAGGCGGGCGACCAGCGGCGGGCCGCGGCATAGTGCTCGCTGATCTTCTCGTAGGCGTCGAACTCCTCAGGCCGAGCCAACGCCTCCGCTTCGGCGACGCTGGTGCAGAAACGCTCCCACGTGATGACCGCCGTGATCGCCTCAAAGGCGTCCTGCTTGCCCTTTCGGGCGGCGATCACCGCCCCGCCAACCCGGGCATAGAGGCGGACTTTGTCATTGATGGCGCGGGCGTCGGCCTGGAAGGCGCGAGCCTGCCGGCTCTCGGCACGGCGGAACATGCTGCCGACAAGCGCGTCGAACAGGCTGATGGCTTGGTCGGTCAGGCTGGCGTGGAGATCCAGCGCGACGGCAATCAGCGTCGCGTGCCGGCGCTGCCGCTCGTAGTCGGCGATATGCTGCACAGTTACGCGGGCGGCCTCGCGCGTGATCTGCCCCAGGCGCGCCTGGTGAACCAGGTGGCCGCGGCCGGCATCGATATCGAGTGCCCGGACATGCTGTAGGCGCGCGATCAAGCCGAGCATGGCGGCGGGCTTGGTGGCTTGCGGCATTTGCCGCAGCCAAGTGAGCCAGTTCTGGCCCGTGTCCTCCCGGCGTTTTGTCAGCTCATCGAAGCGTTTGCGTTGCTCGGCCGACAAGCCGTGGGACAGGCGGCGATGCACCTCCCGGCGGGCTTGGTAACGAAGCTCCGCACAAAGCCGCTCCAGTGCCGCGAGCGAAGGAAGTATGACACGGCGCTTCCGACAGGTTTGCAGCACCAGCTCGGCCAAGGTTACCAGCCTGTCGTTCTCGATGGCCGGTGCGAGCAAGGCATCCATCATCAGCTCCGCGGCAGCGCGTTTGCCGAACGGGCGCAATCCAAGGCGGTCCTGGCACTCGATGGAGTGGCGCTGACGGCTCCGTTCGGCATTGCCAGTGTCATCCACCGTGTCGGGCGAGACATCGATCTGCTCCGCAACGAAGCCCAGTATGGCCCGGGGTGGGCGCTCGCCGGCGCGCAGCGCACGGCCGGGGTGGCGCAAGTAGCAGAGCATCAGCGCGTAACTGAGGCGGTTGTGATCGCCACGGCAGCGCCGGATAGCAGCGAGATCAGCATCAGAGAGGGTGTAGTGGCGCACCAGCTCACGCTGCTCAGTGGGTGGGTCGAACAGCTCGGCCACTTGTGCCTCGCCCAGTTGCTGCCGTCGCGCCACTCATGCCTCCTGCCCTTTGAGGCCGGCAGACCAGCCGATCCGGGCGAGCGAGTCGATCAACGTGCTGCGCTTGATGCCGAACGTCCGGCACACCGCAGCCTTGGTGGCGCCGCCCTCGAGTGCAGCCGTCACGGCGACGAGCTTCTCGGCGTTGATGGCCGTGGGTCGACCGCCCCGGCGTCCTCTCCGACGTGCGGCGGCAAGCCCGGCCTGCACGCGCTCCTGGATCAGCGACCGCTCGAACTGGACCAGCGCCCCGAAGATGTGGAACAGGAACTCGCCATGCGGCGTCGTAGTGTCCATCTGCTCGGTCAGCGATCGGAAAGCGACACCGCGCTTCTTGAGGTCAGTGACCGTGGTCAGCAGATGGGGCAATGAGCGGCCAAGCCGGTCCAACTTCCAGACGACCAGGCAATCGCCCGGGTGCAGAAAGGCGAGCGCCTTGGCCAACCCGGTGCGATCACCACGGCTGCCGCTGGCCCGGTCCTCAAATAAATGCCGCTCGTCGACACCGGCGGCGAGCAGCGCATCGCGCTGCAGGTCCATGACCTGACGATCGCCATCAGTCGAGACACGCATGTAGCCGATCAGCATGTGCGGAAAACCTCATCGCAGGGGTTCTCGCACACTGGATCATTCCGGCATGGTTTGTCGTGCAATCTTTGGGCCTGAAACAGGCTGTTTCGGGGTGCACCTCGAAGGCCCACGGAAATCATCTGATTCCCGTGATCCAAAACGCATTGATCCTTAACGTACGAGGCTGCAGAGAGTCCCTCGCAACCCCATGAAGGTGCGGACGACCAACAAAAAGGGCCGGCACCTGTCGACGGTGCGGACCTTGCAGTTGCTGATCGAGCATGGCGTCGATACGCCGGACGGCTTTCAGAAGCTGCCGCCGGGCAAGCTGACCGCCTCGACGATCAATCGCCACCTGCGGCGCCTCGGCTACGACCACGAACGGATGATCCGCCAACCGCTAGCCGTGCGTTTCCAGGCGGAGTGCGCGAACGCGCTCTGGCATTTCGACATGAGCCCGTCTGACCTGAAGCATTTGAAGGCGCCGCCCTGGATCGACGCGCACCGGCAGGGCGCGCCCACCCTGATGCCGTTCTTCGTCGTCGATGACCGCTCGGGTGTCGCCTACCAGGAATGTCGCTGCGTCTACGGCGAGGATGTCGAGACGGCGCTGCGCTTCCTGTTCAACGCCATGTCGCTCAAGGCGCCGGAGGGCGACAAGGCAGACCCGTTCCAGGGCATCCTGGCGGCCCTGTCTCTCGACAACGGGCCAGTCGCGAAATCGGCGGTGTTTAAGCGGGCGATGGAAAGCCTCGGCATCGAAATGCTGCCGCACATGCCCGCAGGCTCGGACGGAAGGCGAACGACGGCGCGCGCGAAGGGAAAGGTCGAGCGGCTGTTCCGCACCGTGAAGGAGGCGCACGAGACGCTGTATCACTTCCATCAGCCCGAAACCGAGCCAGAGGCGAACCGCTGGCTCGCGCGCTTCATCGCCACCTATAACCGAAGCGACCACAGGTCGGAGCCACATGCGCGCATCGACGACTGGCTCGCGCATCTTCCCGCCGACGGAGTTCGGCAGATGTGCGCCTGGGAGCGGTTCTGCGCCTTCGCGCGCGAGCCGGAGCGGCGCCTGGTCGGCATAGACTGCCATCGGACCGTCGCCGGCGTGGCATACGAGGTCGATCCGAAATGGCCCTTGGTGACAGAGGTGTTGGTTCGGGGCCGTCTGGTGGGGCCTGTTCGACCAGGAACTGCGGGTTGAACACGGCGACGAACGTCTTGGGCCGTTTCGCCCCGCCGGCGGCCCGATCCCGTTGCATCGCTACCGCAAGCACCGCAAGTCCCGCCAAGAGGTCCGCGCCGACCAGGTGACAACCCTCGCCGGCAAGCTCGCGCTGCCGCGTGCGGATCTCTCGGGCGAGGACGCCGTGGTTGTGATCGGGTTGCGCGAACCGGCCGGCGCTGCCGTTATACCGGTGCAGCCGTTCCATGATCCCGATCCGTTCCATGAACTCGTGTTTGCCAACCCCATTGCGGCCCGGCGTGCGATTGCCGACGAGATCAGGGTGCCGCTGGCCACCTTGTCCGATGACGACAGGGCATTCATCGATGCGCTTCTCGACCGAAGCGTTGCGCGGCCCGAGATCATGGCGGCCGTGCGCGACCGCTTTCCGCTGGGACGCAGGGGAGGCGTTGACTGATGCTGACCGAGGTCATGCGGCGCTACGGCCTGGCGCGTCCGCCGATCGACGCCGGCTTCGTCGAGACCGAGCGCCATGCCCAAGTGTTGCGCGACATCCGAGCGACGATCACGGGCGGTAGGTTGATCGCGCTGACCGCGATCATTGGCTCTGGCAAGACCGTCTTGTCGCGTACGCTGAGGGCTGAACTCGAGCGCGAGGGCCGGGTCATCGTGTCGCGCCCGTTGTCGACTGAGAAGGCGAAGATCAGCCTGCCGCTGCTGGAAGCGGCGCCGTTCTATGATCTCACCCAAGAAAAGGCGATCAAGATACCAAGCCACGCCGAACGTCGTGTGCGCGACCTACAGCCGAACGTCGTGTGCGCGACCTACAAGAGATCTTCCGGCGCGCCAAGAAGCCAGTGGCGCCTTTCGTCGACGACGCGCACGACCTGCATCCAAAGACGCTGACCGGACTGAAGCGTCTCGTCGAATTGGTCACTGAAGGTGGCGGGCAACTGTCTATCGTGCTGGTTGAACTGACCATCCCCCGTTACGGTGGACACCTCGCGTAAGCTCCTGCGGGAGCGGAGGTGCCGATGATGACGAAGAAAACTCGACGAGAGTTCACGGACGAGTTCAAGCGCGAGGCGGTGGTCCTGTTGCGGGACAGCGGGCGGCCGCTGACGCAGGTGGCGGCCGAACTGGGCCTGGAGCCATCGATGCTGCGGCGCTGGCGCAGCCTGGCCAACGGAGCGGGACAGGCAGCGTCCGTGGTCCGGCCTGACGCCGCTGCGGTCCCTGCGACGGTCGAGCAGCTTGAGATCCGGCACCTGCGCCGGGAGCTGGAGCGGGCGCAAATGGAGCGCGACATCCTAAAAAAAGCAGTCGGCATCTTCTCGAGCCCGCCGAGATGAGGTTCCGTTTCATCGAGGAACACCGCGAGGTGTTCCTCGTGCGGGTGATGTGCTCGGTGCTGCGGGTCAGCGCCAGTGGCTACTATGCGTGGCGCGGCCGGCCCGAGAGCGCCCGCGCCCAGGCGAACAAGGCGCTGGTCGAGGACATTCGCCGCGTGCACGCCAGCAGCCGGCGCCGCTACGGCAGCCCGCGCGTGCATGCGTCCCTGCGGGCCGAGGGCAAGCGGGTGGGGTGCAACCGCGTGGCGCGGCTCATGCGCACGCACGGCATCCAGGCGCGCCGTCGGCGGGCGTTCCGCAAGACCACGGACAGCAATCATGCCTTCCCGCCTGCCCCCAACCTGCTGGACCGGCAGTTCGCGTCCGCGGTCGCGCCAAACCAGGTCTGGCTGGCTGACTTGACCTACATCGCCACCGGCGAGGGGTGGCTCTACCTGGCCGCCATCATGGACCTGTTCTCGCGCAAGATCATCGGCTGGGCCATGAACGAGACCATGCCGCAGGAGTTGACCCTGGCGGCGCTGAACATGGCCATCACCAACCGGAAACCCTGCCCGGGGCTGCTGCACCACTCGGACCGCGGCAGCCAATTCGCAGCACACGCCTACCGCCGCGTGCTGGACGAGCATGGGATGCGGTGCTCGATGAGCCGCAAGGGGAACTGCTGGGACAACGCGCTCATGGAGAGCTTTTTCGGCGGCCTCAAGACCGAGCTGGACGGCGACGGCCCGTTCCACACCCGGCAGGCAGCGCGCACGGCCCTGTTCCGGGCCATTGAGGGCTGGCACAACCGCGAGCGCCTCCACTCGGGCATCGGCTACATGACGCCGGTCAACAAGGAACAGCTCGCCGCGGCCGCGTAGGCCATAACCCGTGTCCACCGTAACGGGGGATGGTCAAACATCCAAAACTGAAGAACGACCTGCGCCGCCCGAAGATGGAAGAAGTCTGAGACCGCACGACCGTATTCGAGTTCTGCGGTCTGCGTGACCGGCAGCGTGACGACATCGATTGGGTGCTCAAGGCCTCGCTGGAGGAAGGCGTGATGCCCGAAGACGTGCTGACCGATGAGGCCGCCACGCTGCTTGCAGTCAAGCTGAAGACGCCACTTCTGATCGGTCGGCGCCTCGTGCGTGCATTCGAGGCCGGGTTCGAGATCGGCGCCAAGCCGATCACCGACGGCATCGTCGAGGCGGTCCTGTCCAGGAAACTTGAGGAGCTGGAGGCGCAGCTGACACGCAACGGATACGACGTGCGCAGCCTGGTTGAGCAGTTCGATGCAAAACCTGCCGGAATCCGCCGGCTGCTGCGGGGCGACCTGGACGCTGGCCGGGCGCAGGAACTCATCGACGAGATGCGTGCCGCCGGATTGCCGATGTGATGCAGTGGGTTTTCTGGCGGATTGCGGGGATGATTGGACCATCCGGCGCGACCGCGCGGAAACCGCCCGTTTTCCGAGCGAACCGTCCCGCATCTAGCCGACGACATCGCACCCTTCGTCTCAAGCATTTTGTGTCGGAACGTTCGATCTCGCGTCCGTCGCAAAGATCGTGCGCTCAGTTTCAAACAGCGTGCGTCGGGCACCACCGCCAGTCTCGGCTAGTGCGCGTCGGAAAGTGCCCTTGATTGCGCGCCGGCTCGGTTATGATTGCGCGCCGCCACACCTAACAGACAACATTCTCTGCCTTGAAATAGGCGTGCTCCAATCGCCGGGACAGCCCAGCCTCATCTGCCCTAGCTTCCAAAGCCACCCGGCCCTGCGCCAGAGCATACACCCGGTCCGACACCGCCAACGCCTTCTCAATCAACTGCTCCACCAGCAGCACCGACGTCCCGCCCGCCCGCAATTGTTCGACGACGCCCAGCACGCGGTCGACCAGAACCGGCGACAACCCGGCCGAGGGTTCGTCCAGCATCAGCAGCCGGGGCCGCCGCACCAGGCCCTGCGCCACCGCCAGCATCTGCTGCTGCCCGCCGCTCAGCGCCCCGCCGCGGTCGTGCCGTTTGGCAGCGATCTCCGGAAAGAACGACAGCGCCTCCTCGATCCGGGCCGCGCGCTCGCCCCGGGCCACGTCATACCCGGCCAGCAAAAGATTGTCGGTGACGCTGAGCTGGCTGAATACCCGGTGCCCCTCGATCACGTGCACCAAGCCCGCCCGCGCCGACCCGCGCGGCCCGGCGCCCCGCATGTCGCGCCCATCGAACTGAACCGTCCCGGCGCTTGGCGGCAGCAGCCCGGAGATTGCGCCGAGCAAGGTCGACTTCCCCGCTCCGTTCGGTCCGAGCAACGAGACGACCTCCCCGGCGGCAATGCGCATATCGACCCCACGCAGCACGCCGATCTTGCCATAACCGGCTTCGAGCCCGGCTACCTGCAGCAGCGCGTCAGCCGCCAAGATACGCGCTCACGACATCCTCGTGCGCCCGGATCTCATCCGGCGCACCCTCCGCCAACACTTGGCCCAGGTTCAGCACGGTCACACGGCCGCAGACATCAAAGATGAGGTCCGCGTGGTGCTCCACCAGCAGCACGCCCGTCCCCTGCCGGCCGATGCCTTGGATCAGCGCCCCAAGGCGGGCGATCTCGTCCCCCGAGAGCCCGGCTGCCGGTTCGTCCAGCAGCAGGAAGCGCGGACGCAGCATCAAGGCCCGTGCGATCTCCATAAACCGCAGTTCGCTATGCTGCAGCCGATCGGCACGGACCTCCGCCAGCGCCTCCAGCCCGACAGCTCGCAGCGCGAGCAAGGCCCGCTGCCGCAGAACCGCCTCGTCGCGATGATGCCGGGGCAAACTGAAAAGGGCTTCAAGGAAGCTGGCCCGCCCAATGGTGGCGCCGCCTATCATGACATTCTGCAGCACGCTGGCCTCGCCAACCAGCCGCGGCGTCTGGAACGTGCGGGCGATGCCGGCGGCCGCCCGCGCTTGCGGCGCGCCGGGATCGAGCGCCGCATCCCCGACCATAACGCCCCCGGCCTCGGGCTGGTTGAAGCCGCAGATGACGTTCAGGGTCGTGGTCTTTCCGGACCCGTTCGGGCCGATCAGCCCACGCACCTGCCCAGGCTCGATCACCAAGTCCAATCCGTCGATCGCACGCACCCCGCCAAAGCTCAACATCACGCCTTGCAGCGCGATTGCCCCCGATGACGCCCCGCCGAGCAAATCCGCCAGCAGCTCCGGCCGCGGCAGGACGGCTCGGTTGCTCGCGAGCGGCTGCCGGCTCCGGACGTCCAGCAACGCCGCGATCCCGCCGGGCGCCGCGAGCACGATTAGCAGCAGCAGGGCCGCGTAGAGGAACGTGGACCAAACCACCAACGGCGCTGCGAACTCGGGCAGCCAGGTCAGGACCACGGTTGCGATCAACGGTCCCAGGATCGAGCCGCGTCCGCCGATCAGGATGGCGATGAAGAACAGCACTGAGAGATCGAACGTGAACGCTTCCGGGGTGATGTAGGACTGTAAGGTGGCGAACAGCCCGCCGGCAACGCCCGCGGTCGCGCCGCTGAACAGGAACACGGCGCCGAGCAGGCCGGGCTTGGAGATGCCGCAGATCTCCGCCGCCACCTCGGCATCGCGTACCGCGATCAGCGAGCGGCCGAACCGGCTGCGGGCGACGTTCGCCGTCATCCAGGTGCACAGGGCAGCGATCGTCAGGCAGAGCAGGTAGAAGCCGAACGCGCTGTCGAACGGCGTCGGCAGCAACGGGCCCGGCACGCCGATGCCGCCGCCGGTCACGCTCTGCCACGCGAGCGCGATCTGCGTGACGATGGTGGCGAACCCCAGCGTCGTCATGGCGAAGTAGAACGTCCGCAGTCGCAATGCCGGCAAGCCAACCAGCAAGCCGGCCGCCGCGCCCACCAAAGCCGCCGCCGCGAACGCAACCGGGACCGGCATCGGCGGCAACACGTTGCCAAGTGCCAGCACGCTCGCGGTATAGGCGCCCAACGTCAGCAACGCGACCCAGCCGATCGCCAATTGCCCGGCGAACCCAACGACAAGGTTGAGCCCCGACACCAGCACCCAGTAGATCGCCGCCCGCGTCGCGATCAGCGTCCAGTAGTCGTTGCTGACCAACGGCAGCACCAATGCCGCGCCGAAAATGGCGGCATACGGCAACAGCCGCAGCAGCCCGTTCCCGGACGCTGCGCCCGGCGCAGGCATCGCACGGGCCGCGGCCCCGCTCATACCCGGCGCTGCTGCGGCGCGCCGAACAACCCCTGCGGCGCCGCCAGCAACGCGACGATGAACACGCTGAACACGGCAACCGAGGCGAACACGCCGCCGAAAGTGAAGTTGGCCGCCTGCTGTAGCACGCCCAGCGCCAGTCCGCTGAGGATGGCGCCGCGGTTGTTGCCCAATCCCCCCAGCGCCACCGGCACGAACCCGTAGAAGTTAAGCAGCGCCCCGTTGGCAAAGAACGCCAGCAGCAACTGTCCCGAGGCGAACCCGGCCAAGCCGCCGATCATCCCCGCCAGCGCATAGCTGGCCACGCGCAGGTTACGCTCCGGCAAGCCAAGCGCGCGGGCGGCGTAATTGTCCTCGGCGATGGCGAGGAAGGCCCGCCCGATCAGCGTGCGGCGATACAGCAGCTCCAGCCCCGCCACGGTCGCAGCGCAGGCGAGCATCGGCAGCCAGAACTTCTCGTCCCCAGGCCCGCCGCCGCCGAAACCCAGCAGCCGCGGGAATGGCTGCGGCTCGGTGCTCCACTCGATGGCCACGAACTGCTGGATCATCAGCGCCAGCGCCAGCGTGGAGAGCACATACAGATGCTGGTCGAGCTTGTGCAGCACCGGGCGCACGGCAACGATCTCGGTCAGCACGCCGACGAGCGCGCAGGATGCCAGCGTGAGCGCCAGCCCCAGCAACGTGGGCAAGCCCAGCACGCCGACGAACGCCGCCCCCAGCACGCCGCCCAGCATCCCCAGCTGTCCGGTAGTGAAGCTCATCACCCGGGAGGCCGAGAACATGACGTTGTACACAACGCCCATCATGGCATACACGGAGCCGATCGCGAGGCCGGAGGCGAGGATGGAGGGCAGCATGACGCCGGCGCCGGGTCAGGCGTATCCCGGCGCCAGCTTATAGGCGCCCTGACGCTGCGTATTGGCCTCCGACATCACCAAGTCGCTCTGTTGCAAGCCGTTATGCTGCGTCTTGGTCCAGGTGTAGCTGGCGTAAAGGCCGGGATAGTCGGTGACGGTGTCCCAATAGCCGATGATCTTGGCCGCATCCGTGGACCCGGTCTCCTGCACGGCCCGGGCGATGACGTTGATCGCATCGGTGCCGCACAGCACCCACCAGAGCGTCGTGTCGTTGAGGTCGATCTGGTCCTTGATCGTGCCCACGAACGCCTGCACGTGCTCCGGCAGCTTGCCGTCCGCCCCATAGCTGCAGTTCTTGAATCCCAGGATATACGTCTTCTCCCAGTTGGCCGGCTTGGCGATCAACTGCCCCACCTCGCCCGAGCCCATCGCCGGGTGGCCGGTCAACGGCACGTTCCAGCCCATGTTGGCGCGCGTGTTCAGGATCCGCGAGATCAGCCCGGTCGAAACGGTCCAGAGCGTGATCGCCTCGGCCCCGGCGTTCTTCATGCGCAGCATGTCGGGCGTCACGTCCGGCTGGGTCGCGTCGATCGTACCCTTATAGACCACCTCGGCGCCGCGCTTCTCATAGGCCGCGGACGAGCTGTTGACCGTCGTCGTGCCATAACCGGTTGTATCGCCGATCACCGCGAAGCGCTTCAGTTTGAGATTGTCGACGCCATAACCGCTGACCGCATCGTCGATTTGGCTGTTCGACGGCGCCATGCGGAACGCGTTCGGGTATCTGGCCGGGTTGATCAGCGTATCGACGAAGCAGGGATGCACGTCCGGCATCTTCGCCCGCGCCATGATCGGCGTGGTCGCCAAAGATTCGCCCGAGTTGGTCGGCCCCCAGATGGCATGCACCTTGATCCGGCTGATCATCTCCTGCGCCGCGTTCACCGCCTTGGTCGGGTCGCCCTGGGTATCGCGCACCACCAGCTCGATCTTGCGGCCCTTCACGCCGCCGGCAGCATTGATGGCGTTCACCGCGTGACGCACGCCGCGGTCGAACCCGATCGCCGGCGCGGAGCTGGGCCCGGAAAGGGCGGCGAGCCAGCCGATGCGGATCGGCTCGCTTTGGGCGATGGCCGGGCGGGCGAGGCCCGAGACGGCAGCGAGGCCGGCGGCCCCTTGCGTGAAGCCGCGGCGCGTAATGATCATGACGTTTCTCCCCAACGTTTGTCTTGCCCCCGGCGTTTGCCCGCCGGGTGGTTAGCGGCTCAGATGATCGATGTATTCGGCGTTGAAAGTAAAGCCCCAACCGGGCCGCTCCGGCACGATCGCCTCGCCGTTCTCGAATGCCAGCCGCTCGTGATACAGCTCGGAGAACCACGGCATGTATTCGAGGAAGCTGGCGTTCGAAAGTGCGCCCAGAACCTGGATGCTGGTCTCAGGGAACAGGTGGCTCGAGACGGCGATGTCGTGCGCCGCGGCCATGTGCCCCACCCGCATGAACTCGCTGACGCCGCCCACGCGCTGCAGGTCCGGCATCAGGATGTCGGCCGAGCGCAGCTCGATCATGCGCCGGAAGCCGTAGCGGGCGTACTCGGTCTCCCCGCTCGCGATCGGCGTGTCGAGCGCCACGGCAACGCGAGCCAGCCCGTCCAGGTCCCAAGCCGGCAGCGGCTCCTCGAACCATGTCAGCTCGAAACGCTCGAGCATCCGCCCGAGCCGGATCGCTTGCGCCTCGTTCAGGCCCTGGTTGGCGTCGGCCATCAGCTTGACGCCGGGCCCGATGGCGTCACGCACCGCGGCGACGCGGGCGATGTCCTCCGCCGGGCTCTCCTTGCCGAGCCGCATCTTCACCGCGCGGAACCCCTGCTCGACGAACCGCCCGGCCTCCTCCGCCAATTCGCCTGTGGAGAGCGACAGCCACAACCCCCCGCTATGGTAGGCCGGCACACGGTCCTGCGCGCCCCCGAGCAGACGATAGAGTGGCAACCCGGCAGCCTTGCCCAGCGCATCCCACAGCGCGCCGTCGATGGCGGAGATGCCGACCACGGACACGCCCTGATGGCCAAGGAAATTGATACTCTTCCACGCCCGCGCCCAGAACCCGGCAATGTGGCCCGCATCGTGGCCGACAACGACGTCTGCCAAATCGTCCACCATCTGCCGCAGCACTTTGGTGCGCCGGTCGTTCAAGGTGAAGATCAGGTTCTCGCCGGCGATGCCCTGGTCCGTGCGAGCTGTCACCAGGATGCAGCCGAAGCAGCTTATCGGCCCGAGCGCGCTGCCCAGCGGTTGCGCGAGTTTCAGCACGACCGGCTTGGTCTCGACCGCTGTCACTTTCAT
Source organism: Acetobacteraceae bacterium (assembly GCA_965217935.1). GTDB lineage: Bacteria > Pseudomonadota > Alphaproteobacteria > Acetobacterales > Acetobacteraceae > JBBROS01. The sequence goes on from OZ244581.1 coordinate 317,362, forward strand.
GTCCTTGCCTCCGTTCGCGTGGGCGGCGCGTGGGCGTAGCGGGCGAGCGCCGCCGGGTCGGGATCGCAGCCGAGGCCCGGCCCCGTCGGCGCCGCCACCATGCCGTGCTCCGCCCGCACCCACGGGTCGAACGGGTTCGCCTCCATGTCCAGCCACAGGACCTCGATCAGCGGCCGCTCGACGAGGGCGGCAGCGATGTGCAGCGTGGCAAGGAAGCCCGGGCCGAAATAGGGGCTGTGCGGCATCACCTCGACCCCGTGCGCCTGCGCAAACGCGATCACGCGCAGCATCTCGCCGACGCCGCCCAGCTTCGTGACGCTCGGTTGCGCCACGTCGATCGCCCCGGCCTCGATCAAGCTGCGAAAGCCGAACAGCCCGGCCGCGTTTTCGCCGGCCGAGAGCGGGATGCCGTACCGGCGCAGGCTGGCAAGCCCCGCCGCATCCTCCGGCGGCCAGACCGGCTCCTCGAGCCAAAACAGTCCGTCGCCCGCCATCGACGCGGCCATCGCGCGCGCCACGGGCGGGGTCCAGGCGCAATTCACGTCGAGCATCACCGCCGCATCCGGCGCCGCCGTCCGGGCCACGAGCACGGCCTCCCGCGTCAGCTCATGCAGCTTGATGTGCCGGTAGCCTTGCGCCCGTGCGGTCCCGCTATTGCGAGCGACAAGGTCGGTGTCCCCGCCGTAGGACAGCAGGCTGGCATAGGCCGGCAACGGACCAGCCACGCTGCCGCCCAGCAGCCGCCAAAGCGGCTGCCCGGCCCGCTTGCCGAGCAAATCCCACAACGCGATCTCGATTCCGGAGAAGGCGTAGACGAACGGCCCGTTGCGCCCCAGCAGATGCACGCCATGCAGCACTTGCCGCGTGAGCGCATTGATGTCTCCCGCATCCCGCCCCAGCACGAGCGGCGCCACGATGCTGTCGAGCGCTGCCTTGGTCGAGGCGATGGCGGCATGGCCGAACGCCTCGCCCCAGCCGATCAATCCATCATCCGTCTCGACCCGGACCAGCAGAATCTCCATCCGGTCCCATGTCTGCCCGGCGAACGACGTATGAGGCCCGCCCATCGTGAACGGCAGCGAGACGACCGAACTCTCAACCGCGGTAATCCGCGCCATGCTGCTACTCCAGCGCTTGCGGCGACTCCTCCTCCAGGAACTGCTGCACCTCGTGGATGAACTGCATCCGGTTCTTCTCCAGCATCACCGTATGCGTCCCCTCGCCGAGTTCTACCCACCGCTTGTAGGGCGCGTTTTTCAGCTGCAGGAAGTAGGCCGCCGTCTGATAGGTGGGCAGGTCCGCATCCCACTCCGCGTGAATCAGCAAGGTCGGCGCCCGGATGTCCGACGGCTGATACAGCGGCTTGCCAGCCAGCCAATAATCGCGGCTATCCTGAATGACGCCGTTCGGCGCCCGCAGCACGGGCGGGGTCTGCTTGGCGCCGGACGGGTCGGTCGCGAACGTCGCGTCCGCCCACATCTCGAACCAGCCCGGCGGGATCAGGTCCGCTTTCTTGTCCTCCGGCACTCCTTTCAGCCAGCGGTCCCGCGCCGCATCCCGAGTGACGGCCCGGTAGGCCCCGAGCGGCGGCGCATCGGCCGGCGCCGTGTTGTTGCTCAGCCATTGCGGCGCATACAGCACGAGCCGGGCCACGCTGTCGTTATGGCCGGTCGCATACAGCCCCATGATCGACGTGCCCCACGACCAGCCCATCAGGTTTACCTTGGCAACACCGCGCCGCTGCTTGACGAAATCCACCACCGAGCCGACATCGCGCGCCGCGGTCGCGGTATCGACGATCGGCTTGTTGTCCTTCGCCGGCTGCGCCATTTCCGCGGGCCGGGTCGAGCGGCTGTAGCCGCGCACGTCGAGCAGCCAGACATCCCACCCCCGGGCGGCCAGCATATCCATCATCGACGCGCCGCCCACCGGAAGGTCGAACGCCGTTTCCGCCGGGTAGGTGGCGCCGTGGACAAAGATCAGGATGCGTTCGGCCTTGAACGCCTGCACGCCTTGCGGATGCTTGTTGCGGACGTAGAGCTCGATCCCCGGATCGGAAGCGGGAACCATAAACTCCTGCATCTCCGAGGACTCGGCCGCTCGGCTCATGCCGGGGGCGGCCAGAAGCCCGATCAGCAGCATCGCGCAGGCGTCCGACAAACGACGAAGCGAATAAGCGGCTTGTGCCATCAGCGTTTCTCCCTAGCCCTTCTCTTGAGCCTTGAATGCAACCTGACACCCGGACTTGTGGGAACGCAAGGCCGGCGGTTCTGTTGCAAACGCTTGATCTGGGCGAGCGAAGCGTTGGGCGGCGCTTTCAGGCAGCGACTTCGAAGAGGCCGGCAACGAAGGCAGCCTGCGCCTGCATGTCTCGCCCGCCGACATTGTGAACCTGCCCCTTCCTGATCATCGCCATCGCCTCATAACCCGCCAGCCCTCGTTTGGCGCTCTCCGAGCCGCCGAAGCCAAGCCCCGGCCGGACCAGCCGTTTGATCCGCCGGTGATCCCGCTCCACGATGTTGTTCAGGTATTTGCGCTGCCGCAGCTTTGAGAAGCGCCACAACTCACCCGCACGCTTCATGTCTGCCTCTGCGCGCGAGTAGGCCGGGTTCTTGTCGACTGTGATCGTGCGCGGGTTCATGGCGTGCGGCTGGGCCAGCGCCTTGCGGGCGAACCGTTTGGCCGATGCGGCATCCCGCTGCGCCGACAGCAGGACGTCAATGGTCTGCCCGAGGCTGTCGACCGCGCGATACAGGTAGGTCCAGGCGCCCTTGACCTTGACGTATGTCTCGTCGACCCGCCACCACCCGGCGCACGGCCGCAGGTGATGCCGGACCCGCTGCTCCAACTCGGCGGCATAGGCCTGCACCCACCGGAACAATGTGGCGTGGTCAACCGCGACGCCTCAGTCCGCCAGCATCGCAGAAAGATGTCGATAGCTGATCGGGAACGCCAGATGCCGCCGCAGCGCCCACAGGATCGCCTCGGACGTGAGGTGTCGCGCCTTGATCACGCCGTCCTGGCCCACCGACATCTCGCCCACCCGTCACGCTGCTGGCGAGCTTCTAACCCGTCTGTGGCCGATCCGCTATTTGCAACAGAACCCGCCGCGGCACCGGCCAGGTCCGAAACCTGGTCGCGCCAAAGCTCGGCATCATTGAGCTGCCCGGGCAGCAGCAGCAAAGTGGGCTTCATGGGTGCAAGCACTTGATGCCGGCGGCAGAAACGCCCGGCGTCAATAAGGGGGCAGCCAAGTCATGCCTCAGTTTGGCGGCACGGCGTGCCACGCCGTGCCGCATGGCGCCTTAGTTCAGCCGACTCAGGATGCCGCGCGCGATCACCTGGGCCTGGATTTCGGCGGCGCCCTCGAAGATGGAGAGGATGCGGGCGTCGCACAGCACGCGGCTGACCGGGTATTCAAGGGCGTAGCCGTTGCCGCCGTGGACCTGCACGGCACTGTCGGCATTGGACCAGGCAACGTGGGCGGCGAGTAGCTTGGCCATGCCGGCCTCGATGTCGCAGCGTTGCCCCTGGTCCTTTTGCCGCGCGGAAAAGTAGGTGAGCTGCCGGGCCATCATGGTTTCGGTCGCCATGGCAGCCAGCTTCGCTGCCACGCGCGGGAAACCGGCAATGGCGCGGCCGAACTGCGCGCGGTCGCGGGCGTAGTTGGCCGCCAGCTCCATCGCGTTCTGCGCAACGCCGAGCGCCCGCGCCCCGGTCTGGATACGCGCACTCTCAAAGGTTTCCATCAACTGCTTGAAACCCTGGCCTTCCACGCCGCCCAGCAGGTTGGCGGCCGGGACACGGAAGCGCTCGAACGCGATCTCGTACTCCTTCATGCCGCGATAGCCCAGCACCGGGATTTCCCCGCCGCTCATGCCTGGCGCCGGGAACGGGTTCGCGTCGTCGCCGCGCGGCTTTTCCGCCAGCAGCATCGACAAGCCTTTGTAGTCCGATGTGCCCGGGTCCGTCCGCACCAGCAGCGTCATTAGATCCGAGCGCGCGCCGTGGGTGATCCAGGTCTTGGACCCCGTCACCACGTAGTCGTCGCCGTCCCGCACCGCGCGGGTGCGTAGGCTGCCGAGGTCCGATCCGGTGTTCGGCTCGGTGAACACGGCCGTGGGCAGCGTGGCGCCGGAGGCGATGGCCGGCAGCCAACGCGCCTTCTGCGCCGGCGTGCCGGCGATGCCGATCAGCTCGGCCGCGATCTCGGCCCGCGTGCCCAGCGAGCCGACGCCGATGTAGCCGCGGCTCAGCGCTTCGGACACGACGCACATCGCGATCTTGCCCAAGCCGGAACCGCCATCCTCTTCCCGCACCGTCAACCCGAACACGCCCATTCCGGCCAGGGACTCGATGATGCCAATCGGGATCACCTCGTCCCGCAGGTGCCACCCATGCGCGTGCGGCGCGATCTCGGCATCGGCGTAGCGGGTGAACTGGTCCCGGATGGCGGCGATGGTCTCGTCCTCCACGCCGGGGTCGCCGAAGCGCCCTTCCGCGGCGGCGGCGGCCAGCAAGTGACGCGCGCCGCTAAGGGCGGCCGGGTCGGACAGGTGCGCGTGGACCGGATCGGCCAGGAAGGCGGCCAGTGCGGCAGCGGGCACGCCGAGGTCGCCGGGGCGGACCATCTCGGTCTGGCTCATCGGGATGCCGCCGCCGAGCTGCGCCAGGTACTCGGCAAACCCCAGGCGCAGGATAGCGGCCTCAAGCGGCGTGAACCGCCCGGCCCCTTCCAGCGCTTGCGCCCAGCGCAGCGTTTGCCGCAGCGCCTCGACATAGGTGGCCTGCCACGCGAAGCCGTGCAGCGCATACTGGTGCGTGTCGAGCAGCGCAGGCTTCGGCTTGCCGCCGGCCAGCACCTGCCCGGCCACCGCGAGCCGCGACGCGCCGAGCAAGCGTTCGGCCAAGGCCAAGCCCGCCGCGCAGGCGTCCAGCAGCCCCCGTGCGCCCTGTGTCACGTCGTCCGAGATCATGGGCCGGGTCAGCTCGTTCATGGTGCGCGCCTTTCCTTCTGGGCATCGGCCACGACGCCCGCGTCGTGCAGCTTCGCGTAGTGTGCAGATGGAATGCCGAGCAGATCTGCAAGCACCGCCTCCGTATGCTCGCCCAGACGGGGCGCCGGTCGGGGCGGCAGACGGCCATCGGCGGAAAAGCCGAGCGGCGCCGCGTTGGCCAGCACCCGCCCGGCGCCGGGCTGGTCGATCTCGGCGAAAATGGGGTTGGCGGCTGAGCAGCGCGGGTCCTCGCGCACCAGTTGGCCGAAATCCTGGTACGGTCCCCACAGGACGCCGCTGCCATCAAAGGCGGCGCGAACCGCGGCCAGGCTGCGCTGCGCGAACCAGGGTTCCAGCACTGCGGCGATGGCGGCCCGCGCTTCGAACCGGCCGCCTTCGGCGCCCATGTCCACCCCCATCAGCGGCCCCACGGCTGCCAGCCGCTCCGCCAAGCCTGTCGCCTGGCCGATGGCACGCCATTGCCGGTTCGAGATTGCGGCCAGCATGACCCGGCGCCCGTCCATCGTCGCGAAGTCCCGCCCGAACGCGCCGTACAGGTCGTTGCCGAGCGGCGGGCGGACGATGCCGTTGAGCTGGACGTCGGCGAGGTAGCCGAGGTTGCCAACGGTTGCGAGCATCACGTCAGACAGTGCCAGCGTGACCTCCTGCCCGTGGCCGTGCCGCGTCCGCGCCCGTTCGGCGGCCAGCAGGGCGGTCGCGAGATAGAGGCCGGCCGCGATGTCCCAGGCCGGCAATACATGATTGATCGGGGCGGGACCTGGCCCGGTCGCAAGCGGGAAGCCGCTGGCGCAGTTCACGGTATAATCAATGGCCGCGCTGCCGTCGGCGTTGCCCGTCAGCCGCAGCATGATGAGGTCGGCGCGGCGCTTCGCCAGTGGGCAGTAGCCGAGCCAGCCACGGGACGGCAGGTTGGTAAGCAGCATCCCGCCATCTCCGCCGGGCAGGCCGATCAGCGCGGTCGCGATCTCCTGGCCCTCGGGCTTGTCGAGCGCGAGGCAGACGGAGCGCTTGCCCTTGTTCAGGCTCGCCCAATACAGACTGTCGCCCGACGGGGTCAACGGCCAGCGGTTGATGTCGATGTTGCCGCCGATGGGGTCGATGCGGATCACGTCGGCGCCCAGTTGCGCCAGCGTCATGCCGCCCACCGGGGCCGCGATGAACGCGGACACCTCCACCAGCCTCATGCCATCCAGGATACCCGGCATCGTCAGTTCCACCCGTCGGGCGCATCCCCGAGCCCGTCCGCAACGATGCGCGCCTGCTCTGCTTCGTGCTCGCCATGGAACGACCCGGCCGGCGAGGCGGCTTCTGCCCGGCCCACGTATCTGACGCGGGGTACTGGCGCCCCCGCCTCACCTAGCACCTCCTCGATCCGGCGGTCGAGCCACAACCAGGCGCCCATATTGCGCGGCTCCTCCTGCACCCAGCAGCACAGTGCCGCCGGCCAGCGTGCGAATACGTCGCGCAGCGCCGGTTTGGGGAACGGATACAACTCCTGCAGCCGCACAACCGCAACGCCGTCCAGGCCCCGGCGGTCCCGCTCGGCCAGCAGGTCGTAGGTGACCTTGCCGCTGCACGGCAGAATGCGGGTGACGGCCGGGCCGGGCGCATCGACCAGCACCGGCTCGAACGCGCGGCCGGGTCCGAATGCCTCAGGCGGTGAAGCGGCGGCCGGCAGGCGCAGCAACCGCTTAGCCCCCATCACGAGCAGCGGCATGCGCCGGCGGGCTAGCGCCTGCCGCCGCAGCAGGTGGAAGTACTTGGCGGGCGTGGACGGGTTGGCGATCCGCATGTTGCCTGCTGCCGCCATCTGCAGGAAGCGCTCCAGCCGGGCGGAGGAATGTTCGGGACCCTGGCCTTCCAGCCCATGCGGCAGCAGGACCACGAGGCCGGATTGGCTGCACCACTTCTCCTCGCCGGCCGCGACGAACTGGTCGAGGATGATCTGCGCGCCGTTGGCGAAGTCGCCGAACTGCGCTTTCCACACCGTCAAGCCATCCGGGGCGCCAAGGCTGTAGCCGTGCTCAAAACCGAGCACCGCGTATTCCGACAACGGACTGTTGAGCACGTCGAACCGCGCCTCACCGGCCGCGAGCGCCGCCAACTTGGTATAACGACGCCCGGTGGCAGCATCGACCAGGCTGTAGTGCCGGTGCGAGAACGCGCCCCGCACCACGCCTTGCCCGGTCAGCCGGACGCTGACGCCGTCCTGCAGCAGGGGACCGAACGCGAGGGACTCCGCGACGGGCCAGGCAATGCCGCGTCGCAAGGCTCGCGTTGCGGTAGGAGTTGATCCTGCTCGGCTTTCGTGGGTTTTCCGCAGATGGGGTGGACGGCCCCCCTGCGGCATCGATGTGCCAAAGTGCGGGTCGTGAGAACCGGCAGAAAAGGAACCGCCCGCGATGAGCATTACCATGATCGGCCTCGACGCGGCCAAGTCAGTTTTCCAGGTCCATGCAATGGATGATGCCGGGGGCCGTCCACTCCATCTGCGGAAGACCGACCAAACCGATACTGCTGGCAAAGTCAGGCCAGGTTTGGCAGGAGGGTAGGCTTTCCTTGTCCGGCGCGTGAGCGCCGCTGTCTTGGAAAATCCTGATGTCGCACCGCTCCTCTCTTGCCGGTGCTGTTCCTGCATCCACGGCCATGATTGCCCGTGCGGCGTTCCCTCGGGGCAACCCGTATGTGCGGCTGCGCGACACCCTGGGGACGATGTTCGCCGATCAGCAGTTCGCTGAGACCCTGTCCGACCGGCGGGCCGCGGACGCCGCCCGGGGCCGCATCGACTGGAAATACCTGCTCGGGCTGGAGCGAGCCGATCCCGGCTTCGATGCCTCAGAGCGGAGCGAGTTCCGCAGCCGGCTGGCGGAGGGTGGTGCGGAGGCGCTGTTGCTCGAAACACTGCTGGCGCTGTGCCGCGAGCAGAAGCTGCTGGCGCTCTGTGGGCGGAGTTGCCCAAGGTTCTGCCTGCGTAGCAGGTGGAATGGCAACGGAGGGGGCAGCGCACGGACAGCACGCACGGGCTGGGGGCCGTTCGCTCCCTCAATCGGCTGGGCCGCGCTCCGGCTGGGCTGCGCCACCGCAACAACGCGGGCGGCTGAACGCCCTGGGCGCCGTCGCCCCTGACTGGCTCCGCGGGCAGGCCGACCCGGCCTGGACGGACCGCTACGCGAAACCGGCCGACGACGACCACCTCCCGCCTGGCGAGGCAGCGCGACGGGCCTGCGCCGAGGCGGGCGGGCGTGATGACCATGCGCTGCTCGCGGCCGTTGCGCCGGCATGGCTGCGCGAGGCGCCCGCAGTCATGCTGCTGCGCCGGGGCTGGATGCAGAACTTCTGCCTGGCGCCGGCCGGGGCCGCGTCTGGGTGAGGCGGCGCCACGGCCAGTGACGCTGTGGTGCGTTGGCGCACTTCGGTGCAGGGCGTCCTGACCTCGTTGCTGATGGTTGCCTCGCCCTACGATCAGGACGTGCATTACGCCAAGAAGCGCAGCGCCACCTGGATCGGCGACAAGGTCCCTTTGACGGAAGCATGCGACGAGGACAGGCCGCACCTGATCACCCACGTCGAGACGATGCCTGCGCCGGTGGTGGACCGCGACGCGCTCCAGCCGATCCACCTCGCACTGGCCGCCAAGGACCTGCTGCCGGGCAAGCGCCTGGTAGACGCCGGTTACGTGGATGCGGACCAGTCGGTGGTCAGCGCGCGCGACTACGGCGTCGACCTGATCGGGCCGACCCCCAAAGACAACCAGTGGCAAGCCAGGACCGAGGGGGCCTTCACCGTCCAGGACTTCGCCCTCGATTGAGACAAGCAACTCGCGACCTGCCCGGCCGGGCCCACCAGCCACAGCTGGACCGCCGACGCCAACCAGGGACGGACGGTGATGCGCATCCGCTTCTCGACCACCGACTGCAAAACCTGCGCGCTCAAGCCGCGCTGCACCCGCGCGCCCCGTCGCCTGCTGACGCCACGGCGGCGCGAGGAACATGTTGCGCTTGAAGCCGCCCGAGTGCGCGAGGTTGAACGGCCGTTCGCTGACGAATATCGCCGCCGTGCTGGCATCGAGGGCACGCTGTCACTGGGCGCCCGCACCATGCACCTCCGTCGGTCCCGCTACATCGGGCTTGCAAAAACTCAGCTTCAGCATGTGCTCACGGCCGCCGCCGGGAATTTCTGCCGCCTCAGCGACTGGCTTGCCGGGACGTCACGCGAACAAACCCGTCAATCTGCCTTCGTCAGGCTCATGGACATGCCAGCCACAGTCTGACGACTTCGCCAGCAGTATCCAAGCCGGGGCAATCCCAATCTTAGACGATGGCGCCTCGGGCCCGCTCGAGCATGGCGCGGCCGAACGCCTGGCACGACCAGAACACGCCGTTGAGGTTGATGTCGATCACCTGCCGCCATAGCTCGGGCGCCGCCGTCTCGGCCGCCACGCCGCTGATGGCAATACCGGCGCAGCAGATGAGGATGTCGACGGCGCCCACGTCACGCTCAATGCCAACGGCCGCGGCCTCGACGGCGTTCTGGTCAGTAACATTAATGATGCGAGTGGACACCTCGGCCCCGAGTGCGGCAAGCGTTTCAGCGCCGGACGCCGCCGCCGCTTCATCGCGCTCGAGCAGGACAAGCCCTGCCTCGGCGCAGGCGAGGCCGATGCCGCGCTCGCCGCCAGTGACGACTGCGACGCGGCCCTCCAGGTCGCATTTTCCAAGATAGTCTGTCGCCATGGATCTCTCGTGGTCAGGATGGGCGGGCCACAGCCTGCTCGGCGGTTTCCAGCATCGCCCAGGTGGCGCCGCTGGTCTGGTAGGCGTGCTCGAACACCGGCGCTAAGGCGGCATAGGTGTCGGACCAGGCCGGGTTCGGCTGGATTTCGGCGCCCCACCGCACCAGCCGCCCGGCAGCGGCAGCGAGGTCGGAATAGAGGCCGATGCCAGTTCCAGCCAGCGTGGCGCAGCCGAGCAAGCCGCATTCCTCGGTTTCGGTGGCAAGGATTGGACAACCGTAGATGCTGGCCTTGATCTCCAGCCAAAGCCGCGTCCGCGCGCCGCCGCCGGCCGCGACCATGCGGTCAAGGCGGTTGCCCGCAGCCTCCATGATGCGCAGGTTGCGGGCGGCGGCGAAGGCCACTCCCTCCATCACAGCGCGGTGCAGGTGTCCGGCGCCGTGCCCGCTCGTCAGCCCGATGAACTGCGCCCGGGCGTTGGTGCGCGGCCCCAGCCGCTCGCCATTGAGGTAAGGCAGGAACAGCAGCATGCTCGCCCCGGCCGGTGCGGACCCGGCGAGGGCGACCATGCGGTCGTAATCGTAGCTCTTCTCGTGAAAGGCGCGGCGGGCCCAGCGCATGGCGTCGCCGCCGGCGTCGAGAATGGTAAAGGCCGACCAGTTGGGCAGCGCGCCGCGCACGTTGCTGATGATCGGGTCAGCCACGGGCGCTGCGGTGCACAGGGTCAGCAAGGTGGAGGTGCCAGTCACGTCCGATGCAAGGCCTGGCTTGGTCACGCCGGAGCCGAGCAGGGCAGCCGGATAGTCGCTGATGCCGACCACGACCGGGATGCCGGGTTCGAGCCCGGTCTCGGCGGCGGCGGCGGCGCTGACCGGGGCCAAAACGTCGAACGGCTCACGGATCGGCGGCAGCAGCGCCGGGTCGATCCCCAGGCAGCGGCAGAGCGCCTCGCTCCACTGGCCGGTATTGACATCGTAGAGGTAAGTGCAGGAGGCCTCTGGCGCGTCGGTCGCCACGGCGCCGGTCAGGCGGAAATTGATCCAGTCCTTGGGGCTGAGCACCACCTGGGTGCGGGCGTAAGCCTCGGGCTGATTCGCCTGCAGCCATTGCAGCTTGAACCCCCACCAGGCCACCGAAGGCGGGTTGCCGGCGATGGGCAGCAACTCCTGCCACGGCTGCCCGGCCATGAAGCGGTCCAGCTCGGCGCGATTGCGCTTGTCATTCCACAGCGGCACGGCGTCGAGCGCCGGTTGCCCGTCGGCATCGACCAGCACGGTGGCGTGCATCTGGCCGCAGGCGCCGATGCCCGCCACGCGGGATGCGCCGTCAGGCGCCGCCGCCAATACGCGGCGAATGACGGTCACGGCGCCGGCCCACCAATCGGCGGGGCGTTGCTCGGACCAGCCGAACCGCGGCACGATCTGCTCGTGCTCCTCGGCCGCGAACGCCACGGTGTCGCCGCGTGCGGTCAGCAGCGCTGCGCGCACGCTGCCGGTGCCGACGTCGATCGCGAGCAGCAGGTCCCGCGGCATCTGGATGGTCAGGCCTTCCGCGGCCACAACGAGGATTGCAGCAGCACGGCGACCAGGATGATGACGCCCTTCACCACTTCCTGATGGTAGCCCGGCACGTTCAGCAGGTTCATGATGTTGCCGATCACGCCCAGCGTCAGCACGCCGATCAGCGTGTTCAGGGCCGTGCCGCGCCCGCCCATCAGGCTCGCGCCGCCGATCACCACGGCCGCGATCACGTCCAGTTCGAGCCCGATGCCCACCACCGGCGAGCCAACGCCGGAGCGCGAGGTGATGACGATCCCGCCCAGCGCCGCCAGGATGCCGGAGACGACGTAAACCGAGAAGATGCGCGGCTTGACCCGCACGCCGGACAGCCGCACCGCCTCGCCGTTCGAGCCGATGGCGACGATCAGCCGCCCGTATGCCGTGAGCCGCAGCACGAAGACCATGACCGCGACCACCAGAATCATCAGCACGACCGGCAACGGCACGCCGAGCAGGTCGCCGCGGCTGAATCCGCCGGACAACCAGGCGCCGTTGTCGCCGAGGAAGATCGGCCGGCCTTTGGAGACGATCAGCGCCGTGCCGCGGGCGATGGTCATGACCGCGAGCGTCACCACGAAGGACGGCATCCCACGCACCGCAACGAAATAGCCGGCCACGGCCCCCAACGCACCGCCGGCCAGCAGGCTGAGCGGAATGGCCAGCCAGAGCGACATCGAGGTCAGCAGCGAGGCGCACAGGATGCTGCCGAGGGCGGCGACCGAGCCCACGGACAGGTCGATCCCTCCGGTCAGGATCACCAGCAGCATGCCCATGCTGATGATGCCGGTGCTCGCCACCTGCCGCAATACGTTCTCGATGTTGCGCTGGCCGAAGAAGCTATCGGAGATGAGGCTCGCGATCAGCACCAGCACGACGAAGATGGCGACGGTGCTGTAGGTGGCGGCGAACGTCTTGACGTCGAACCGTCGGGGCTGGACCGCGCCCGTGGCAGCCGTTTGAACCGTGCTCATGTCACGCCCTTTCCAGTGCCGTGCCGCTCGCCCGGTTGCCGACGTGCGCGGCACTGCGCAACGCGAGCTGCATGATGCGTGCTTCAGAGAACTCCTCGCGCGCCAACTCGCCGCTGATCCGCCCGCCGCTCATCACCAGGATGCGGTCGGACGCCCCGATCACTTCCAGCATGTCGGACGAGATGACGATCACGCCCAAGCCGTTGGCGGCCAGGTTCTCGATGAGCTGATAGATCTCGGAGCGCGCGCCCACGTCCACGCCGCGGGTCGGCTCGTCGAGGATCACCACCTTGCACCCGGCGTCGAGCCACTTGGCCAGCACGACCTTCTGCTGATTGCCGCCCGAGAGGCTGCTGACCGGCAGGTCGAGGTTGCGGGCGCGGATGGTGGTGCGCTTGGCCACGTTGTCCACCGACGCGCGCTCGGCCCGGCGGCGCACCACGCCCAGCCAGTTGGTGAAGCGCTGCAGGGAGGTGAGCGTCACGTTCTGGCGGATCGGCATGGCGAGCACCAGGCCCTGGCCCTTGCGGTCCTCCGGCACCAGGCCGATGCCGGAGGCGACGCCTTGCCGGGGCGAGCGGATGCTGACGCGGCTCCCATCCATGCTGATCGTGCCGGTCTCGGCCCGGTCGGCGCCGAAGATGGCGCGGGCCACCTCGGTGCGCCCGCTGCCGACGAGGCCGGCGATGCCCAGCACCTCGCCCTGATGGAGCGAGAACGAGACCTGCTTCACGAGACCCGATGCGGACAGGCCCTCGACCCGCAGCAGCTCGCCGCCGCGGATGCGTTCGACCTTGGGAAAGAGCTGCGTCGCCTCACGCCCGACCATGAGCGAGATCAGGCGCGCCTCGTCCATGCCGGCCGCGGGATAGGTGCCGACGGTTCGGCCGTCCTTCAGCACGGTGATCTGGTTGGCGATACGGAAGATCTCATCAAGCCGGTGCGAGATGTAAACGACGCTCACCCCGCGCCGGGACAACTCCTGCACCACCGCAAGCAGCCGCTCGACCTCCGGCGGCGCGAGGACCGCGGTCGGCTCGTCGAGGATCAGGATGCGCACCTGGCGCGACATTGCCTTGGCAATCTCGACCGCCTGCTGGAACGCCAGCGGCAGGGTCGCGACGATGGCGCCCGGATCGATGGCGAAGCCGAGATCATCGAGCAGCTTGGCTGCCCGGGCCCGCAAGGCGCGGGCGTTGACGAAGCCTGGCAGCTCGCCAAGGAAGATGTTCTCGGCCACCGTCAGCTCGGGCGCGAGGGCGAGCTCCTGGTAGATGATGCCGATGCCGAGCGCGCGGGAGGCGTGCGGCGACGGGATCACGGCCGGATCGCCGCCGACGTGGATTTCTCCCGTGGTCGCCTGGTGCGCGCCGGCCAGAATCTTCATCAAGGTGGATTTTCCGGCGCCGTTCTCGCCCACCAGCGCGTGAACCTCCCCGGCCTTGACCGAGAAGGACACGGCATCGAGGGCCCGGATGCCGCCGAAGACCTTTGAGATGCCGGTCATCTCGAAGCCGGCGGCAACCGGATTGGGCATGGTTCTAGAACACCGCGTCGGGCTTGTAGTATTGCGCGGCATTGGCCTTGGTGATCGCCACAGGCGGCGTGTAGGTGACCTTCGGGTAACCTGCCGGGACTTGGCCGCGCGCCGCCTTGATGGCGAGGTCCGCACCCATCTTGCCGATCAACGCCGGGTCGTTCAGGCCGGTCGCGCCGTATTTGCCTTCCGAGATCAGCTTGACCGCTTCTTTCTGGCCATCGGCGGCGGCGAACACCAAGATGTTGTTGCCCGCCTTGCCCGCATCCTGGATGGCGCGGAGCGCACCAAGCGCCATGCTGTCGTTCTCGGCCAGCACGGCGTTGATATCCGGGTGCGCGGTCAGCAGATCCTCCATCGCCTTCACGCCGCCATTCTGCGTCCACAAGCCCCAGCCCTGGCCCACCACGGTGAACCCAGCTCGGCCATTCTGCCGCAACTGCGCTTCCAGGATGCCGGACATCACGCCATCGCGCCGGGCCTCGCCGACCAGGTTGCCTTGGTCGCCGCTCAGCAGGGCGATCTTGAGGTCCTTGTTGCCGACTTGGCTCACCACGTATTCGCCGACCAGCTTGCCGTTCTCGGCGTTGTTCGACTGGATGGTGGTAAGCACCGGGGCGGATTCGTCGATCGAGCTGTCGATGATGATGACCGGGACCTTGGCCGCAGCGGCCTCCTTGGTGACGCCGACAAGGCCCTTGGCGTCGCGCGGGTCCATGACGAGCACGTCGATGTTTTGCGACAGCAGGTCTTCCACATCCGAGATCTGCTTGACCATGTCGTTGTTGGCATCGACGGCGATGGTAGTGGCGCCCTCGGCCTTGGCTTCCTTCTCGACCGCTTGCTGCAGCGCTCCGTAGTAGGGCGCGCTCAACGTGCGCATCGAGATGCCGATCTTGACCGGCTTGTCCGCGGCGACGGCGGCGGGCCCGCTTGCCAGCATGAAGGTGGCGGAAAATGCGGCGGCAAACATGGTGTTGGCGAGCCATAAGGCTTTCATCGTCGTCTCTCCCCTGTCGCAGCCCATTATAGGCGGCGTTCCGTTTATGCGTAGCAATACAACACTGAGATGGCTGAACCGCAAGCGCATTATCACAAGATACATTGTAAGATCGGCCAAATTAGTTGCTAAGGGCCGGAGCTCCGTAATAGCACTACCGGAACGCGCCGATCCAAAGATCGCTCGGAGGCTCGCCTATGACATCACTCCTCCCCGCCCTGGTCACCATCTCCCCCTCGACGGGCGCGATGGCGGGACGGACCCGACGCTATGAGAAGCGCTACAGCGAGCTTGCCGGCCTGTTCGCCGACGAAACCGCCTTCGCCGCCCTCGCCCGCGCGCGCGGCGACGAGGTGGCCTACCAGGTCGATGAGTTCCGCCCGTCCGAGCGCTCCGGCGACTTGATCTTCGGCACCAGCACGCTCCAGCCGGGCCGGGTGGGGCGCGAGTTCCTGTTCACGCGCGGCCACATCCACCGGCAAAGCGACCGGCCGGAAATCTACGCCTGCCAGTCCGGCAAGGGCGTGATGCTGATGGAACTTGAGGACGGAACGATCCAGGCAGAGGAGCTGACGCCCGGCAAGCTCGTCTATGTCGCGCCGCATTGGATTCACCGCAGCGTCAATGTCGGCGACGAGCCGTTCGTGACCTTGTTCTGCTACCCGGCCGATGCCGGGCAGGACTACGACATTATCGCCCGCGCCGGCGGAATGCGGGTGCTGGTCGTCGATGACGGCGCCGGCGGCTGGGCCCAGGCTGACAACCCGCGCTACCGCGCGCGGGCGAGGCAAGGAGCGGCCTGATATGGGCGGCAATCCCGGCATCCTGCGCCAAGCCTGCGCGTTCAGCGTCATTCCCGTGGTCGAGATCGACGACGTGGCCGATGCGGGCGCCCTGGCCGATACGTTGCTGCGGGCCGGACTGGGCGTGGTCGAGATCACCTTCCGCACCGAGGCCGCGGCCGACGTCATCGCCCACATCGCCGACCATCATACGGATTTGCTGGTCGGTGCGGGCACGGTGGTCAGCGCGGAAAACCTGCGTCTCGCCGTCCAGGCGAGGGCGCGCTTCGCCTTGGCTCCTGGCCTGAGCCCGGGCATGCTGGCCGCCGCCGCGGAGGCGGGCCTGCCCTACGTGCCGGGCGTCATGACGCCGTCCGACATCCAGGCCGGCATCGAGCACGGCCTCGACATGTTCAAGTTCTTCCCGGCGCAGCCGGCGGGCGGCCTGCCGGTCCTGCGCGCCATTGCCGCCCCGTTCGCCCTGCACGCGCTGCGGTTCGTCCCCACCGGCGGAGTGTCGCCGGCCAACCTTGCGGAGTGGCTTCGCGAGCCAGCAGTGGCGGCCGTCGGCGGCACCTGGATTGCCAACCGGGCGATGATCCGTGGCGCCGACTGGGCCGGCATCGGCCGCAACGCGGCGGAGGCGGTGCGCACGGTCCGCCTCGCGCGAGAGGCGGGCTGAGATGTTCCCGTTCCCGGCCTGCGCCAAGCCGACGCTGCATTTCATCGGCGTCAGCACGGGGCAGTCGTCGATCATGCCGGTATTCCCGCGCTGGGCCGAGGCGCTGGGCTTGGGGGATTGCGCGATCAACGGCATTGACCTCCCGCTGCATGCCCCGGCCGAACAGTATCGCGCCGTGGTCGCCGCCATCCGCGACGATCCGCTCTCGCGCGGCGCGCTGGTCACGACGCACAAGATCGACCTCATGCACGCCGCCATCGCGCTGTTCGACGAATTGGACCCGCACGCCATGCTGCTGCAAGAGGTGAGCTGCTTGTCCAAACGGGACGGGCGGCTGGTCGGGCACGCAAAGGACCCGGTCTCGGCCCGGCTCGCGCTCGACGCCATCGTGCCGGAGGGGCATTGGCAGCGCACGGGAGGCCACGCGCTGGCGCTGGGCGCGGGCGGGGCGACGACGGCGATCACCTGGACCCTGATGCGAGCGGAGCGCGACCTGGACCGGCCGGGGCGGGTCATCGTGTCGGATATCGACGAGGCCCGCCTCGATGGGCTGCGCCGGTTTCACCAAAGCCTCGGCAGCGGCATAACTGTGGAATACCTGCTGGCGCAGGGTGCGGCGGCTAACGACGCGGTTTTGCGCGACTTGCCGGAAGGGTCGCTGGTCATCAACGCGACGGGTTTGGGCAAGGACCGGCCGGGTTCGCCGCTCGGCCCCGATGCGCGCTTTCCCCGAAACGGGCTGGTATGGGAGCTGAATTACCGCGGCAACCTGCTGTTCCTCGACGCCGCGGAAGACCAACGGCGGCAACGCGGCCTGCATACGGCCGATGGCTGGGAATACTTCCTGCACGGCTGGACCCGGGTGATCGCCGAGGCGTTCGCGATCGACATCCCCACGCACGGGCCGGAGTTCGAACGGCTGTCCCAGCTCGCCGGCGGGCCGCCCCGCAGCGTCCGAGGCGATGCCGCATGAGCCGCATCCTGGTCACGCCGCGCTCGCTGACCCGCGCGCCCGATCCGGCCCTTAAAACATTGGAGCAGGACGGGCACGAACTGGTGTTCAGCCAGGCGGGCGAGATGCCGGACGAGGCAGCCCTGCTGGCGTTGGCGCCCGGGTGCGTCGGATGGCCGGCGGGCGTGGAGCCGATCAGCCCGCGCGTGCTGGAGGCCGCGAGCGGGTTGCGCGCCATCAGCCGCAACGGCGCCGGGGCCGACAACATTCCGCTCGACGTGGCCGACAGGCTGGGCATCAAGGTCATGCGAGCCGGCGGGGCCAACGCGCGTGGCGTGGCCGAGTTGGCGTTCGGACTGGCCTTGGCGGCGTTGCGCCACGTGCCGGAGCAGTGCGCCGCCTTGAAGGCCGGGGCGTGGCGGCGCCGGATGGGGCTGGAACTCGAAGGGCGTGTATTCGGACTGGTCGGCTGTGGCGCGATCGGGCGGCTGGCGGCCCGGTTCGCGCTCGCGTTCGACGCCCAGGTGCGAGCCTATGATCCCTACCCCGACGGTGGCTTCCGGCCGGATGGCGATTTCGAATGGGCGAGCCTGGACACCGTGCTGGAGCAGGCGGAGGTTCTGTCGCTGCATTGCCCGATGCCGGCAGACGGGCGGGCGGTGCTGGATTCGGCGGCGATCGCCCGGCTGGCCCCTGGTTGCCACGTGGTCAACACGGCCCGTGCCGGGCTCGTGGATGAGGCGGCGATGCTCGCGGCACTCGAGCGGGAGCAGGTGCGCGTCTATGCGGCCGACGTGTTCGCCGTCGAGCCGCCGCCGCTTTCGGGTCTGCTGCGGCATGACCGGGTGATCGCGACGCCGCATATTGGCGGGTTCACCGCGGAGAGCGTCCGGCGTGCTACAGTCGTGGCCGTGGACAACCTTCGCCAAGCCCTTGCCCCCGACCGCGCCTGACCGGACCGATTTCGCGGTTGCCGAACGGCAGCGCAACGTGATCGAACTCATCATGGTTCGGCTCTCGACGCTGCGGAAGTCGGACCGGCGGGTGGCCGAGCATATCCTCTCCAACCCGCATGCGGCGCTCACGGCGACGGTCGCGGCGACGGCGCGTGCGGCTGGGGTGAGCGAACCCACGGTGATGCGTTTCTGCGCCGCGCTCGGGTTCGATGGCTTCCAGGATTTCAAGCTCAGGCTCGCGCACAGCATGGCGCTCGGCGTGCCGGCGACGCAATCGGCGCTGCACGAGGCGGACACGCCGCGGGCGCTCGCGGACAAGGTGTTCGACTACGCCATGACCAGCCTGGATTGGGCGCGCACGCGGTTGGACCACCAGGCCGTCGGACAAGCCATCGAGCTGCTGGTGGCGGCCAAGCGCATCGAATTCTTCGGCTTCGGCGCGTCGTGGATCGTGGCGGCCGACGCGCAGCAGAAGTTCCCGCTGTTCGGCGTGCCGTGCCTGGTGCACACCGATTCGCACCAGCAGTTCATCGCCGCCTCCATGATGCAGCCCGGCGACGTCGCAGTCGCCATCTCGAACACCGGCCAGACCGCCAGCCTGCTGGAGGTGATCCGCACCGCACGGGAGATGGGCGCGACCGTGATCGGCATTTCGGGCCGTGCCGGGCGGATGAGCCATCTATGCAACCTTCTTCTGGTGGTCGAGACACTCGAGAACACCGATGTCTATACGCCGATGATCTCGCGCCTGGCCGCCCTGCTGCTGATCGACATCTTAGCGGTCGGTGTCGCGATGCGGCGCGGCGGCGCGCATCAGTTACGCATCAAAGGCATGAAGCGTCGGCTCAGTGCGATGCGGTCGCGCCACGCGCAAGCACTGGCAAGAGAGGATGCCTGAAGTGCGTTCAGCTGTGGGCGGCACGATGCTGGGGGCGGTCAGGCGGTGCTGACGGAGCTGGAGTGGTCGTGGATGCGGGCATGGCTGGAGAGGACGCCTTGCGCGTGCCGCGCCGACCTAAACCGATGCATCTGCCGTTCTCGTTGCCGCGTCGGCTGATGCGATGCCTCGGCCTGATTGTTCAGGTATTTGCTTTGCCGACGCTCGACGCGGGGCAGGGTCTCGCGCTTGGCGGCAGCGCAGCTCTTTAGCTTGTCGGTCACGACTACCAAAGGAACATAGTGCAGGCCGCGGCGCAGCGTGCGGTAGGATTCCTCGGCCGCACGGGCGTTGCGCCGGCTCTGGACCAGGGCGTCCAGCACATCCCTGTCCTGGTCGATCGCACGCCAGAGACATTGCTGCTTGCTGTCAATGCGAATAAATGCCTCATCAAGGCATCATTTGTCGCCCGGCTTGGGCCTGCGCTGCTTCATCTCGTTCGCGAACTGGCGGCCGAAGCGCAGTCCCCAGGCGCGGATGGTCTCTTCGCTGACCACGATGCCGCGTGCGGCCAAGATCAGCTCGACGTCACGCAGGCTGAGGCTAAATTAGTGATAGAGCCACACCGCGTGCTGAATCACCTCGGCCGGGGACCGGAAGCCGCGGTCGGGAGAGAACACCGCCATGTCGGCCATGCTGCCACGAACTGACCAGGCCCGCCAATCTGACGACAGCGGCAGCAGACGGCGTGTTACGCAGCCGATTCTGTGATCCGGCCAGGAACGCAGAAGGCATTCGTGCCAGGGCAATCGCATTTCAGAACAGAGCAATGAGACTTGCGAGATAGGTTTCATCCCAGCCGGCGTGTTTGAGTTTCCCCGCAGTGATCCCTTGGTCAGGTCCTTTTGCATAACGTTGAGCGCCATGTGTCGCAGAACGGCGAAGTTTTGCGGGCCGTGGCCGAGACGATTCTTGGCTTGGCCTTCGTTCATGACGACGTCCAGCCTCCAGTGCAGGCGGTTTTCGATGCCCCAATACGAGCGGATGACCTCGTTGAGGCGTTCGCCGGACAGTGCGGCGCTAAGCAGGTAGCTAAGTGGTTTCGGAGGTGGTCGTTCCTGCGGCTTGGCGGGTGCGGACGGCTTTGCCGATGGCGGCTAGGCCGGGCCAAGCATGGGCCTCCTGCAGCCAGCCGATATCGGTGGAGATGATGGCGGAGCGGGTGTCGGTGCGGCCGTGGTCCGCGTTGATCATGGGCTTGCTTAGGCTGGCGCCGGACTTCGGATCATCGAGGAACCGGCGCACATCGTCGTGCAGCGTGCCCTGGTTGCCTTTCAGGGCCAGCGCATAGTCGCCGCCCTTTTCGATGATCTTGCGGGCAATCTCGCGCTGGCAGTTGAGCGCGTCGGTGGTCACGATCGTGCCCTGCAGCGAGAGCATGTCGAGCAGCTTCGGCACGGCGGTGATCTCGTTGGACTTGGCGTCAGTGGCGACCTGCGCCAGCACCATGCGTTGCTCGCAGCCCCAGGCGCTGACCATGTGCAACGCGGACTTGCCGCGGGCCCGGTCGAACGAACGGCGGAGCACCTTGCCATCGATGGCAACAACGCCTTCGGCCTGCTCGGAAAAGCCCGCCATGAGCCGCTGGAACGCGGCGCCGGCCTGCGCCGGGTCGAAGCTGGCGGAACAGGCGGCCGAACGTGTCATGGCTGGGCAGGCCGTTGGCCAGCTTGAGAATGCCGCGCAGGAACGCCTCCTTCGACCTCGCGAACAACGCCATGTCCTCAGCACCTTGGCCGCCGCTCAGCACGGTGCACAGGGCGATCATCAGGAGTTCGTGGAAGTCATGCAGGGCGGCGTTGCCGCTTCGCGGATCGTCAAGACCTTCCTAGCACGCCGCAAACTCTTCCAACACAGCAGACCCCGTGGCATGTCACGCCAAGAGGTAGAATCCATCACCGACGAATCGGGCAAGCGAGCATCAACGGATCAATCAATCCTCAAATGCGATCCCCCTGGCGTTCGTGTCCCTTGCAGATTTCGAGCGCTTCTGTTCAGGTCTCGATCGGCATTAAGCGCGGCCGTCATTCAGAGACGTGATAAGCAACAAAATGGGAGGGCAACCATGAAACGACGGACATTCGCCGCAGCTTCGGCATTCACGATCCTGACGCTCGCTGCCGGAGCTTTTGCACAAGTAAAGACCGTTCAGGTCGCCGTCGTCATCAAGGCAACCGACTCCGATTTCTGGCAATACATGGTTGTCGGCGCGGAGAACTACGCGCACGAGCATCCGGGCGTAAAGGTCACCATCTACGGCCCGCCGTCCGAGACCAACATCGAGCAGCAGGTCTCGATCCTGGAGAACGTCGTCACCCGTCATCCCGACGGCATCCTGATCGCCCCGTCCAGCTCCGACGCGCCGGCAAGCGCCATCTCGCAAGCCATGTCGGACGGCATCCCGGTCGTTACCGTCGACAACCGCGTGCGCGGCGCCGACGTCTCCGCCCACCTGGCGACGGACAACCTCAAGGCCGGCGCGCTCGCAGCCGACACGCTCGTGGAGTTGATCAAGTC
Organism: Acetobacteraceae bacterium; assembly: GCA_965217935.1. Lineage (GTDB taxonomy): Bacteria > Pseudomonadota > Alphaproteobacteria > Acetobacterales > Acetobacteraceae > JBBROS01. The sequence continues at coordinate 339,005 of OZ244581.1, forward strand.
CGGCGGCGGAGCGCCGAAGGGCAAGGTCGGCCTGATCAGCGCCTACGCGGGCGTCGAGGTGCTGACCCAGCGCGACACTGGTTTCACCAAGCGGCTGGCGGAGATCGCGCCCGGCCTTGAGATCCTGCCCCCGCGCTACATCGACAATGACATCCAGAAGGCGATGTCCTCCGCGACCGACGTGATCTCCGCCAACCCGGACATCATCGGCTTCTTCGCCGACAACAATCATAGCGCCGACGGCCTGGCTCTCGCCATCCGCAGTAGCGGCAAGGCCGGCAAGATCGCCGCCGTCGCTTTCGACTCCGACCCGCAGGAGGTCGACGCGCTGCGTTCCGGAAGCCTGAGCGCGCTCGTGGTGCAGGACCCGTACCGGATGGGCTACGAGGGCGTGCAGTACGTGGCCGACGCCATCAACAAGAAGACGCTCCCCGCCTACACGGATACCGGCGTCGCCGTCATCATCAAGGCTACGATGGATGAGCCGAAAATGAAGGGCTTGCTGAACCCGCTCACGCGAAAGAAGTAATCGGGCGGTTCAGCCATGCCCGCCGCCCGCCCGCCGCTCCTGTGCCTGGAGGGGATCAGCAAGAGCTTTCCAGGCGTGCAGGCCCTCTCGGAGGTCGGCCTGGAGGTCGGGGCCGGCGAAGTCCATGCCCTGCTGGGCGAGAACGGCGCCGGCAAGTCCACGCTGATCAAGGTGCTTATGGGCGTCATCCAGGGCGACGCCGGGCGCATCCTGCTCGACGGCGTTCCGGCCGATATCCGCTCCCCGCTGCGGGCCCAGGCGCTCGGCCTGGCGGCGGTGTATCAGGACGTGACCCTCGCCCGTGCCCTCACAGTGGGAGAGAACTTCTTCATGGGCCGCCTGCCGCGCACCCGCGGCTTGGTGGACTGGACCCGGGTCCGCAGGGAAACCGACGGTTTCCTGCGCACGCTCGGCATCGAGACCGATGCGCGCGTGCGGGTGGCCGACCTGCCGATCGCGCAGCAGCAGCTCGTCGCCATCGCGAAGGTAGCCTGGGGCGGCGCGCGCGTCATCGTGTTCGACGAGCCGACCGCGCTGCTGACCAACGCCGAGACCGAGGTGCTGTTCCGCATCATTGCCCGGCTGAAGCAGGAAGGCCGCGCGGTGATCTACATCTCGCACCGCCTTGAGGAGATCTTCCGCATCTGCGACAGCGCGACCGTTCTCAAGGACGGCGCCTTCGTCCGCCGCGTCCAGGTGGCGGAAACGGACGAGGACGCGCTCGTCTCCCTCATGGTCGGGCGCAGCCTGGACAAGACGTTCCCGAACCGGGCGGCGCGGCCGGGCAAGGTCGCGCTCGAAGTGCAGGGCGTCGGCGCCGAGGGCCGGCTTGACGACGTCGGCCTCTCCGTCCGCCAGGGCGAGATCCTCGGCATGTACGGCCTGGTCGGAGCGGGCCGGACCGAATTGCTGCGCGTCATCTTCGGCGCCGACCGTTTCGACCGAGGCGAGATCCGGCTTGATGGCAAGCCCGTGGTCCCGCGCGGCCCGGCCGACATGATCCGCCGCGGCGTCGCTTTCCTGACAGAGGATCGCAAGCACCAGTCGCTGGCGCTCCAGCTCGATGTGCTGACCAATCTCAACATGGTCCGCAGCCAAAGCAAGGGACGCGCCGGCTTCCTCGATGCGGCCGGCGAGCGGGCGGTGGCGCAGCGCTTTACCGAGGCGCTCAACATCCGCACTCCCTCGCCGCTGCAGAAAGTGGTTAATCTCAGCGGCGGCAACCAGCAGAAGGTCGTGATCGGCAAATGGCTGGCGACGGATCCGCTGTTGCTGCTGTTCGACGAGCCCACGATCGGCGTCGACGTCGGGGCGCGGCTCGAGATCTACGGCCTGCTGCATCGGCTGGCCGATGAGGGCCGTGCCATCATCATGGTCTCATCCTATCTTCCCGAGGCGATTGGCATGTCGGACCGTATCGTGGTCATGCACAAGGGGCGCGTGACGGGAACCGTCGCGCGGCCGCAAGCATCGGAAGAGCTGCTGTTGCGCCTCGCGTCCGGCATGGCGGCCTGACGGTGGATACGCTCGCGCCGGCCGCGAAAGAGCGGCGGCAAGCCGCGCGGCGGCCGGGGTTTTCCGTTTGGGGCCGCTACAGCACCGAGCTGACGCTGGCCGCCGTGCTGGTCGCGTTCATCGTCGTCCTGAGCTTCGCGTCGCCCTTCTTCCTGACCCAGGGCAACGTCGCGAACCTGGTCAAGCAAGCCTCGATCAACGGCATCATCGCGCTCGGGGTGACGGCGGTCATCATCACGGGCGGGATCGACCTCTCGGTCGGCGCGGTCGCCGGGCTCACGGGCGTGGTCACGGCCCTGCTGATGGTCCAGGGCATCGGCACGTTCGCCGCCTGCGCCGCCGGCCTCGCCGCCGCGGGCGCGGTTGGCATAGTGAATGCCGTCATGATTTTCGAGGGGCGGATACCCCCCTTCATCGCGACGCTCGCCACCATGACCATGGGACGCGGCCTGATCAAGCTCGTCACCGACGCACGGATGGTCACCGGACTGCCGCCGGGCTTCCTGCACTTCGGCGAGGCCCGCTATTTCGGCATCCCATCGCAGTTCTGGGTTTGGATGGCACTTGCCGCGGCGCTTTCGGTCGTGCTGACGCGCATGCGGATCGGCCGCAGCTTCTACGCCATCGGCGCCAGCGCCGAGGTCGCCCGGCTCAGCGGGATCAACCTGCGGGCGAGCATCTACAGCGTCTACGTGCTGGGCGCGCTGATGGCCGGCGTGGGCGGCCTCGTGCTGACGGCGCGCGTGCGGATGGCGGACCCGACGGCCGGCAGCGGCTACGAGCTCTATGCGATCGCTGCCGCGGTCATCGGCGGGGCCAGCTTGAACGGCGCCCAGGGCTCGATGCTGGGCGCCGTGCTCGGAGCGTTGATCATGACCACCATCACCAACGGCGGCAACCTGCTCGGGGTTGACGCCTTCACGCTGGAGATCGTCATCGGCGCCTTGATTGCCGGGGCGGTGTGGCTTGACAAGCTGCGCAAGAGGAATGAGCGGTGACAATTTTGCCCAGGTCAGGCGGGCGCAGGCCAGGCTTTCCTGGACCGGCAGTGTTCACCAGCAGGTGAAGCCGTCATCCACGACGTCGATCGTTTCGGCTATGGGGCGGGAGGACGGCATGGATGATCTGCTCGCGCGATATGCAGGGCACGGCGACCCGCTGCAACGAAGGTCTGTTCGCAATAGATTAGGGCAACCCTGTTACACCCTGGGCAATGGGGTAATAAGACTTCGCAGGACCATACGGCGGTTGCGCCGTCTTTCGGGACTTCGCAGGCGCAATGCATTGCGTTTTCCCGGAGACCGCGCCCAAACACCGCAGCAGTCCCCCTGCCCTGCCCGCGTCGGAATCCCTTTTCACCGTCCGCTGCGCAGGCCGCTCGGAATCATGGCCGAATCGAATGCGACGGGCGGCGCTTCGGTCGCCTGACACTCCAAGTCAAGCGGTTCTGGCGCGTGCCGCTGGTCCGGCGCCAGGATTGTATCGCCGTCGAAGGCTGCATGGGACAATGGCGGGGCCGGACCGCGGCAGTTATCCATAGAATTGGTGGGGAAAACCTGTGGCCAAGCTTGTGCACGCCGCTTCGGTGCGGGCCAGGACTGCCGCAACCTGGACTGCGGCCACCATTCGCCACGCGCGCTGCAAACGCGGCGGTTGTCCAGCTCGGCCGCGAAGTCCTGCAAGCTGACGACGTCGCCGGCTCTGACCTGCTGAACCACGGGCGCGACGTTCTCGGCAAACCGCTGGGCGTTCTTGGCCCTGACAGCTCCCACTTCGGCCAGATTGGTTCGACTGCCGAGCAGGGTCCCCTGCCCTTTTCGTGCCGTCAGCGCGGCCCGGGGGCGTTCGCAGATCATGAACCGCTTATTCTCGGCGAGCGCGGCAGCGATGTGCAGCATGAGCGGGTCCACGTCGGCGCCCTTTTCAGTCTTGGCCTCGGCGATGGCCGAACGGTCTGGCAGAAGGCGTCCGGGTCTATGAAACGGGCTCGGGCCGAGGCGACTATCTGCCGGTTCAAGCAGATGACGTGCCCTGAACCGCATGGCCGAGCTTGGACGCCCGATCTCCATCCGCACCGCCTGAGTGCAAAACAGGTTGGCGTTATCGCGCCCACTCTCCTGCTCCATGCGGCACTGGAGCTGTTGCCGCTGAACGTTCCGAGGCCAAGATGCGCCATACGGCGGCCGGGCGCCACGGCTTGCCCGTGCTGGTGACGCTGCCCTGCCGGTTCAGCTCGGCGGCGATGCGCTGGAGCGAGAGCCCCTGCCCTGCCAGCCGCGCCACCTCCGGCGCCGCCCGGTCGCGGAATGCCGCAGCCGCCCGCGTCCGCTCCGCCCGTGCGGCCGACGGATCGCTGCCGTGCGGCGCGCCCAGCCGGATCCCCCTCGCCTTCGCGGCTGCCAACGCCGCCTTGGTGCGCTCGGAGATCATCTGGCGCTCGTGCTCGGCGACGGCGGCCAGGATGTGCAGCGTGAGCCGGTTGGCCTGCGGCATGTCGCAGCAGAGCAGATCGACGCCGCTTTCCAGCAGGCGGGAGATGAAGGCGACGTTGCGCGACAGCCGGTCGAGCTTGGCGATGAGCAGCGTGGCGCGGGCCTGCTTGGCGTGGTCGAGCGCCTGCTGCAGCTCGGGCCGGCCGGCCCGCTTGCCGCTCTCGACCTTGACATACTGCGCCAGCAGCGAGCCTCGGCTCGCCGTGACGAAGCGCGCGATGGCGGTCTGCTGCGCGTCCATGCCGAGCCCGCGCACGCTCTGCTTATCGGTGAATACGCGTAGATAAGAGATAATGTACATCATACGGCAGTTGTCTCTTTTCCAAGTCGGCTTCAGCAATAGTTGTTGATATATAAAACCCTGCCCTGTCGCAGTCGGCTGCGATCTTGATCAAAGTGGTATGCAGCAGCCTGCATTTGGTCAAAGCTGGCTGCAGAACGGTGCACGGAGGAGCAAAGCGTGGCCGACCTGTCGCTCATCCCTGAGGCGTCTTGGAGCGAAGCGCGGCGCAGAGCCGAAGTCATCCGCCCTCTTGCCGAACGCGACCATCGGCCGCGCTACATGGTCCAGGCTGCGGCAGCGACTCTGGGGCTGTCGGAGCGCCAGACCTAACATCTTGCTGCGGCGCTGCCGAGAAGCGGGCGGCGAGCTGACAGCGCTGGCGCCGGGGCGGTCGAGCGGCGGCCGGAACAGGCCGCGTACGGCGCCGGCGAGCGAGGCGGCGCTGCGCCGGGTCGTCCAGGAGGTCTACCTGACGCCGCAGAAGCCGACCGCGGCGGAGGTCGCGCGCGAGGTGGCTGGACGCTGCCGCGCCGAGAAGCTGCGGGTTCCCTCCTCCAGCACCATGCGGCGCCGGCTTAGGTCGCTGCCGAGCGCAGACCGCCGCAGGCGGGGCGAAGACCATCCTGAGGCCAAGCCGGTTCATGGCCATGCACCGGCCATCCGTTTCCCGCTGGACTCGGTGCAGGTCGACCATACGCCGATCGACCTGATCCTGGTGGACCCTCTCGATCGCGAGCCGATCGGCCGGCCCTAGCTCACGGTCGCCATCAACGTCCACAGCCGCTGCATCGCGGGCTTTCCCGTGACGCTGGATGCTCCCTCCGCCGTGTCGGTCGGGCTGTGCCTGACGCACGTTGCGACGGACAAGGCGCCCTGGCTCGCGTTGCGGAAGGTGGGAGCGGACTGGCCGATACAGGGCAAGTCGCGGCGGGTCGGCGTGGACAACGGGTCCGAGTTCCATTCCGAGGCGTTTGAGCGCGGCTGCGAGCAGCACGGCATCGGCATCGGCTGGCGACCGCCGGGTCAGCCGCAGTTCGGCGGCGTGGTCGAGCGGGTGATCGGCACGCTGATGGGCCTGGCGCACGGCCTGCCCGGCACGACGTTCTCCAACGTCGGACAGCGCGGCAGCTACGACAGCGAAGGCGGCGTGCCTGACCTTGGAGGAGCTGGAGCGCTGGCTCGCCGTAGCCGTGGCCAAATACTATCATTTGCGCCCGCATGAGGGTTTGGACGGGCAAGCGCCGCTCCGGCGCTGGCAGGACGGGGCCGCCGCCTTCGCCGCCGAGGGCGGCTCCATTCCGGCGCCGCGCGACCTGCGTGCCTACCTCGTGGATTTCCTGCCCGTGCTGCGCCGCAGCCTGCAACGCGACGGCCTGACCATCGACCACGTGACCTATTTCAGCTCCGCCCTGCGGGCCTGGATCACCACCCGGAACCGGCCAGGACCCCTGCTGGTCCGCCGCGACCCGCGCGACCTCAGCCGGGTGTTCGTGCTGGATCCGCTCGATGGCGGCTACCTGGAAGTGCCGACCCGCGACCTGTCGCGCCCGGCCATCTCGTTGTGGGAGCACCGGCTGGCGCGGCGGCGCCTGCGTGCCAAGCACCGGGGCGAGATCGATGTGACCATCCCCCGTTACGGTGGACACCTCGCGTAAGCTCCTGCGGGAGCGGAGGTGCCGATGATGACGAAGAAAACTCGACGAGAGTTCACGGACGAGTTCAAGCGCGAGGCGGTGGTCCTGTTGCGGGACAGCGGGCGGCCGCTGACGCAGGTGGCGGCCGAACTGGGCCTGGAGCCATCGATGCTGCGGCGCTGGCGCAGCCTGGCCAACGGAGCGGGACAGGCAGCGTCCGTGGTCCGGCCTGACGCCGCTGCGGTCCCTGCGACGGTCGAGCAGCTTGAGATCCGGCACCTGCGCCGGGAGCTGGAGCGGGCGCAAATGGAGCGCGACATCCTAAAAAAAGCAGTCGGCATCTTCTCGAGCCCGCCGAGATGAGGTTCCGTTTCATCGAGGAACACCGCGAGGTGTTCCTCGTGCGGGTGATGTGCTCGGTGCTGCGGGTCAGCGCCAGCGGCTACTATGCGTGGCGCGGCCGGCCCGAGAGCGCCCGCGCCCAGGCGAACAAGGCGCTGGTCGAGGACATTCGCCGCGTGCACGCCAGCAGCCGGCGCCGCTACGGCAGCCCGCGCGTGCATGCGTCCCTGCGGGCCGAGGGCAAGCGGGTGGGGTGCAACCGCGTGGCGCGGCTCATGCGCACGCACGGCATCCAGGCGCGCCGTCGGCGGGCGTTCCGCAAGACCACGGACAGCAATCATGCCTTCCCGCCTGCCCCCAACCTGCTGGACCGGCAGTTCGCGTCCGCGGTCGCGCCAAACCAGGTCTGGCTGGCTGACTTGACCTACATCGCCACCGGCGAGGGGTGGCTCTACCTGGCCGCCATCATGGACCTGTTCTCGCGCAAGATCATCGGCTGGGCCATGAACGAGACCATGCCGCAGGAGTTGACCCTGGCGGCGCTGAACATGGCCATCACCAACCGGAAACCCTGCCCGGGGCTGCTGCACCACTCGGACCGCGGCAGCCAATTCGCAGCACACGCCTACCGCCGCGTGCTGGACGAGCATGGGATGCGGTGCTCGATGAGCCGCAAGGGGAACTGCTGGGACAACGCGCTCATGGAGAGCTTTTTCGGCGGCCTCAAGACCGAGCTGGACGGCGACGGCCCGTTCCACACCCGGCAGGCAGCGCGCACGGCCCTGTTCCGGGCCATTGAGGGCTGGCACAACCGCGAGCGCCTCCACTCGGGCATCGGCTACATGACGCCGGTCAACAAGGAACAGCTCGCCGCGGCCGCGTAGGCCATAACCCGTGTCCACCGTAACGGGGGATGGTCAGTGCCGGCCAATTGCTGGATCGGCTACGGCCGCGCGAGCCAGGCCGTGGCGCTGCTGGAGCGCCTGCTCGCCTCCGAGCCCGGCCGCGTGCGGCCCCGCAACCTGCTCGTGGTCGGCCCCACCAACAACGGCAAGACCGTCATTGCCGAGCATTTCCTGCGCAGCCACCCGCAGCACCCGTCCGACAATGGCGAACACGAGGTCATCCCCGTGCTGCTGGTGCAGATGCCACCATCGCCCACGGTCGGGCGGTTGTATGCGGCGGTGCTGGCGGGCCTCGGGATGCCCGGCGCAATCGGCAGCCGCTCGCCCGACCGCGAAGCCATTGCGATGCGCCTGCTGCGCCAAGTCGGCTGCCGGATGCTGCTGCTGGACGAGTGGCGCAATCTGCTGGCCGCACCGGGAGCGCGGCAGCGCGAGCTGCTGAACCTCTTGCGCTATCTTGGCAACGGACTGCGCATCCCGATCGCCTGCTTCGGCACGCGCGAGGCGTATCTCGCCATCCGCAGCGACGACCAGCTCGAAAACCGCTTCGAGCCATTCCTGCTGCCGGCATGGGAGGACGGCCCGGAATTCGGCCGCCTGCCCGCCAGCTTCGAGGCAGTGCTGCCGTTGTGCGAGCCGTCCGGCCTGGGCGCACCCGCCCTGCGCGCGCATGTGCTGCGCCGCTCGGAGGGCATGATCGGCGAGGTGGCGGCCTTGCTTGCCGCTGCCATGGAGGCGGCGCTGCTCGCGGGCGAGGAGTCGATCGGCCGCACGGCGCTGGACACGGCCGCCTACCAGCCACCCACAATGCGGCGCCGCCTGTTCGAGCGCGAGTTGCGGTGAGCTGCCATCATCGGCCTCGTCTCGGGCCGGCGCTGGCCACTGCACCCGAAACCCCGCGAATGGGAGGGGATGGAGAACTGGGTGCGCCGGATCGCGCAAGCATACGGGGTCAGCTACGACGCCTTCCTCAAGCACGCTCTCGGCCGCACGGGACGCGGTGCACGCGACCTGGAAGACATTACGGATGGGGAACTCGAGCGCTTGTCGGCGGGCGCCGGCGTGTCCGTCGAGCGGCTGCAGGAGATGAATGCCGCAGCCATGATGCGGCGCGTGAACGAGCGGGTGCAAGGATGGCTGTTGTCCGAGAACGGGCGCGAGGCGCTGGAGGAACTGCGAGCCGCCCTGGGCCGCATGGCCCGGCGTCGCGAGGCCTATGCCACGGCCGATGCGGGCCGTCTCGCAAGGCAGAACTGGGACGTCTACGGAGCATAGACAGTGTGACGGCTTACGTGACAGGTTTGAGGGTGAGGGCGCCTTCTTGCGCTGTTGTCACGTATTCGGTCGTATATGGAGCAGAGTTCCCCGTGCTGGTCGGCTACATGCGCGTGAGCAAAGCGGACGGCTCCCAGGCGCTCGACCTGCGACGCGCTGCTCGCGGCCGGCGCCGAGCCGGAACGCCTCTACGAGGATCACGCCTCCGGCAAGCGTGACGACCGTCCCGGGCTGGAGGCGCGCCTGAAGGCGCTGCGCAAGGGCGACACGCTCGTCACCTGGAAGTTGGACCGGCTCGGCCGCGACCTGCGCCACCTGGTCAATCTCGTCCACGATCTGACCGGACGTGGCGTCGGCCTGAAGGCGCCGGCCGGGCAAGAAGCCAACCTCGACGCGACGACCGCGAACGGGCGCCTGGTGTTCGGGATATTCGCAGCACTGGCAGAGTTCGAACGCGAGCTGATCATCGAGCGCACCCGCGCGGGCCTGGCGGCCGCCCGTGCTCGCGGTCGGAACGGCGGACGGCCGTTCAAGATGACGGCCGCCAAGCTGCGATTGGCCCAAGCCGCCATGGGCCAATCCGGCGCCAAGGTGGGAGAGCTTTGCGCCGAGTTGGGCGTCACTCGCCAGGCGCTCTACCGCCACGTGGACCTGAAGGACGCGCTCCGGCCGGATGGCGAAAGGCTGCCCGGGCATAGGGCACGGCGGTCGCGAGCCGCACCAGTCACGCTCGTCACATCGGAAGAGGGCCGCGCATGAGCGGCGGCGAGGCACTGCTGTCAGAACTGCCGGCCGGCAAGGAAGCGGAGGTGCGGGCAAGCTTCGCGCGCCAGGGCCTGATGCGCGGGATCGGGGCCGCGCTGACCAGCTTGTCCCCAGGCCGCTGCACGATCGGGCTGCCATTCTCAGACGCCGTCGGCCAGCAGCAAGGCTTCTTTCATGGGGGCGTGATCGGCGCGCTCGCCGACACGGCAGGGGGCTACGCGGCATTGACGCTCCTCCCACCCGGCAGCGAGGTGCTGACCCTGGAATACAAGGTCAACTTCTTGAGGCCTGCCGCAGGCGAGCGGCTCATCGCCGAGGGTCTCGTGTTGCGGGCCGGGCGCTCCGTCTCGGTCACGCGCGTGGACGCGCACATACTTTCCAGCAACCGGCACGTGCTCTGCGCGGCGCTTCAGCAGAGCATTATGCGTGCGGATGGCGCATGACCCGCTATAGACCTCGAAGCGCTGAAGAGGACTGTGACACGCTCCTGCAATCGACTTTGAAAACTGACAGCCGGGCCGCATGGCTGCCCAGTTTCGCGCCACTTTGGCCCGAGTGGCAACAGGCCAAACCACTGTTTGGCCTGCTGACAGGCTGGGCTGCCGCTACCAATTGGCCACTCATGCCGGGCGCCCCACGCGCGCTGCCGCCCTTGGACCTGCCGGCCATTGCAGCGGCGCTGGACCGGATGGGAAGCAGAGCTGAAGGGCAGGCGGCGACCCCTTTCCCGAGTGACGGCGTCTGCTTGGCCGAACTGGACCGTCAGCTGCAGCAGCACAACGCTGAACTCGTGGCGGCGCGGGCTCGGCTGGCCGAGATGGAAATGGAGATGGCCGCAACGCGGGGGCGGCTGCACCCATTCGACCAGTGTGGCAAATGATCTCCGGTTAACAGAAACCGTCGGCGGACCAAGAGCTCGGAAAACGGACACTCCTCCGGTCTTCCGTCCCGCAGTCAGCCAGTTTGGCAGATACGCTGGCGCGAAGGCATCGGCGTAGCCGCCGGCAGATGGCGTGCAAATTCCGTCAGGCGGTCAGAGATCGCTCAAAATAGCTGGCAGGTCGCGGGATTGATGCACCATGCGCGCGACGATCGGCGGGGACCGGCTAAAATCGAACACGAGAATGTAGGCAAAGCCTCGCAGCGACCAGAAGCGGAACCGCTCCGTGGCAAGGTCGAGGCGAAGACGCGTAAGTCCTGGACTGCTTGCGATCCTGTCGGCCGCCTGGATGGCTGCCCGAAGCAGTGCCTCGGCGGCGGCAGGGCTGTCCTCGGTGATCCACTCGGCCGCTTCTCGCAGTTCGCGGCGAGCGCGCGGCGAAAAACGCCCTCGCGTCATCTCTTTCTGGATCGCACCGTCTCGATGGCGGCATTCACCTCCGCTTCGACGTCTTCGGACGAGATGAAGCCGTCCCGGTCGGCTTCAGCCATGGCAGCCTCGAGCGAGCCCACGAAAGCGGCTTTTCGCTCCTCGGCGTCTTGCAACAAGCGCAGTGCGGACCGCACGACCTCGCTTACGTTGTTGAATCGTCCAGTCTCGACGCAAACTTGCGCAAAACGCTCCAGCTCCGGCGTCAGATTGACGTTCGTTCCCATTCCGGCATCCTTTATGTCAAGGATTGATAATGTCAGGCTGATCAGGTTGCAAGTGTCCTTGATCCTCCTGGGAGCCACGCCGTCTGGGCATGGCCGTCTACCCTGACAGACGTTCGCCTTCGGACGTTGCGCAGCGCTTTCGGCCAGCCAATCCGGTTAGGCTCTTATTGGGTTCGGGGGTGGAGGGGTCGGGACCGTGGCACGGGGCTGAGGATGGCTGGCGGGGAGGTGAGATCGTGAGTAGCTGACCGGCTCGCGCGAGGCGTTTGCGAAGGTCCACGTCAACACGATGGAGAGGTTCTGGTCCTTGCTGCGCTCCTGGCTAAGCCAGCGCCGAGGCATCTCGCAGGACATTTTGCCGCTCTAACTCGGCTCCTCCCAGTTCGTGCACAACACGCGCCGACGCGGCAAAAACCTGCTCGGCGCCCTGATCGCCGGCTTGCTTGCGTGACGAACCCAGCACCACCCCGGAACGTAACCGGGGCAGTTTTCCGGGCGAGGCGGTTGCGCTGAGGGTGCTGACGTGATTCACAGCCGGCATGTCGTTGCTGGATGCAGCATTGTTGGAGGCCTTCTCGCTTGCCGAGTTGCGGGACGTAGTGGGCCGCCTCGTCGGCAAGGCGCGGCGGCTACATTCAAACAATGCGGCCCTGCAGGCCGGGGTGGACGCGCAGCAGGCAACGATCAGGGCGCTGCGTGTTGAGAACCAGGCGCTGCACGACAAGGTGGCGCGACTCAAGGGTTTGCCGCCGCGTGCGCCGTCGCCGTCGTCGCCGTCGCCGCCGTCCGGCATGGAGCAGGCGACGCAGCGTCGGGCAACCGGCAAGGATGAGGAGTGTCCGAGGCAACCGCGCGGCGTCAAGCGGGACGCGCAGGCGATCACTGCCGAGCGGGTGCTGAAGGTGGCGGCGCCGGCCTGCTCGGGCTTGATCTGGCGGTGCCGACCACGGCATCTTGCGCCGCCGGGCGGCGACGCCGGAGGTGGCGCAACCGTATACGGGCGGCGGGCCGTTCCATTTGCCCTTGCGCAGCACCGGCCTCAGGCTCTGCGGCGCGGGCGAATGGGTGATTGAGAAACACGGCGCCAAGACGTGCCGGTCCTGGCGGACGCCGACATCGGCCAGATCGTCGCGGCAACATTGACGAGGAAGAAGATCGACGAAGCGTTCCAAGTGGGTCCCTTGCTCGACCAAGTAGGCACATCCGCGGCGCCGTTCGCCGCCGACGGCGCCTATGACCAAGACAGTGTGTCCACGGCGGCCGCCACGCGCCGTCCTGCAGCCGCCATCGTCGTGCCGCCACGGTCCACGGCGGCGCCGGGCCAGACGGCCGAGGCCGCGCCCATGCAGCAGGACCGCCATCTGCACAGCATCGCCGAGCACGGACGCGCGGCCTGGCAGAAAGCCTCCGGCGACACGAAGCGGGCTCGGGCCGAGGCGGCCATTGACCGGTTCAAGCAGGCGATCGGCGACGGGCTGCGCTCGCGTACGGATGCGCGTCGGGCAACCGAAGTGGGCGTTGCCGTCCATGTCCTCAACCGCATGTGGACCTGGATCGCCCGAGCTTCGTCCGCGTTGCTTGAACACAGAAAGGGCTGGGATCGCCGCGCCCGCATTGCTGAATCCTGCAACATGGTCATCCGACAACAAACTCCGCTATGGCGGAACTGAACGGCCCTGGTCTCCGAGCACGCCGTCAACGAGGTGAAATGCTTTTTGTGCGGCTCTCTGTCGCTCTGCCGTTCCAGCGACCCGGCGTTGACGCCGTTTCATTCCGGCTCGATGCTGCAAGCCACTTACCTTGAGGACATTCGCCATGCCCGTCCGCTCCCTTTTCCTTGCCGGCGCCGCCGCACTCGCGCTTGCCGCCGCCCCGGCTCGCGCCGCGACACTGGTCTATTGCTCGGAAGGCTCGCCTGAGAGCTTCGCGCCGATGCTGGTCACGACCGGCACCACATTCGACGCGACGCACCCGATCTACAGCCGCCTGACCGAGTTCGAGCCTGGCAAGACCACGATCAGGCCGGGTCTTGCGGAGAGCTGGGACGTGTCCGAGGACGGCAAGACCGTCACCCTTCACCTCCGCAAGGGCGTGAAGTGGCAAAGCAACGCGAAATTCAAGCCCAGCCGCGACTTCGACGCGGATGACGTGCTGTTCACCTTCGGACGCCAATCCGACCCCAAGAACCCCTACTTCAAGGTCTCCGGCGGCACCTACGTGTATTACGGCGACATGGGCCTCAACACGCTCATCACCAAGCTGGAGAAGGTTGACGCCAACACCGTCCGCTTCACGCTGTCCAAGCCCAATGCGCCGTTCCTGTCGGACCTGGCAATGGAGTTCGCCTCCATCATGTCGGCCGAATATGCCGAGCAGATGCTGAAGGCCGGCACGCCCGAGCAGATCGACCAGGCGCCGATCGGCACCGGGCCGTTCAGCTTTCTCGCCTACCAGCGGGATGCAACCGTCCGCTACCGCCGGTTCGACCAGTTCTGGGGCGAGAAGGCGAAACTCGACGGGCTGATCTTCTCCATCGCCAAGGATCCGGCCGTTCGCCTCGCCAAGCTGCGCGCCAACGAGTGCCAGGTCTCCGCCTACCCGGCGCCGGCCGACCTGCCCAGCATCCGGGCGGACAAGTCGCTGACGCTGATGCAACAGCCCGGCCTCAACATCGGCTTCCTCGCCTTCAACACGCAGAAGAAGCCGTTCGACGATCCGCGCGTGCGGAAGGCGTTGACGATGGCGATCGACCGCGCCGCCATCCTGAAAGCCGTCTATCTCGGCGCCGGGGAGCCCGCCGTGAACCTGATCCCGCCGATCATGTGGGGCTACAACAAGGACATTACGGCCTGGCCGCACGATCCCGAGGCCGCCAAGAGGCTGCTCGCCGAGGCCGGCTACCCCAACGGCTTCGAGGCCGACCTGTGGGCCATGCCGGTGCAGCGCCCCTACAACCCCGACGCTCGCCGCATCGGCGAGCTGATGCAGTCCGACCTTGCCAAGATCGGCGTGAAAGCCAAGATCGTCAGCTTCGAGTGGGGCGAGTACATCAAGCGCTCCCGCACCGGCGAGGGCGACATGATCCAGCTCGGCTGGACCGGCGACAACGGCGACCCCGACAACTTCTTCACCCCGCTCGCCGGATGCGAGGCGGCCCGCGACGGCGGCGGCAACGCAGCCCGCTGGTGCAACCAGGACTTCCAGAAACTGATCGACAAGGCCGTCACCCTGTCGGACCAGGGTGAGCGCGCCAAGCTGTATGAGCAGGCGCAGGTCATCATGCACGACCAGCTCCCGTACTACATGATCGCCCATTCGGTATCGTTTCAGCCGATGCGCAACAACGTCGAGGGCTACGTCATAAGCCCGTTCGGCCGCCACGACTTCGACCGGGTCGGCCTCAAGTAGCTTGCTCCGCCTTCTTGCCCGGCGGGTGGCGCTGATCGTTCCCACGTTCATCGGCGTCACCCTGCTCGGCTTCCTGCTGATCCACTCCATTCCCGGCGACGCCATCGAGACCCGCGCCGGGGACCGCACCCTTTCGGCCGAGCAACTCGCCTATTACCGGCACGAGCTGGGACTGGATCAGCCGCTGTGGAAGCAGTTCGCGGATTACGAAGCGCAACTGTTCCAGGGCAATTTCGGCGTGTCGCTCACGACGCAGAACAGCGTGTGGTCGGAGTTCGTGACCCTGTTCCCCGCCACGCTGGAGCTGGCGGTCTGCGCGTTGCTGTTTGCCATCGTCATCGGCCTGCCGCTCGGCGCGATGGCTGCCGTGCGCCGCGGGTCGGCGCTTGATTACGGGCTGATCGGCATCTCCGTGACCGGCGCCTCCATGCCGATCTTCTGGTGGGGGCTGATGGCGATCCTGATCTTCTCCGTCAGCCTCGGCTGGACCCCGGTTTCCGGGCGCATCGACGTGCTCTACTACATCGAACCGCGCACCGGCTTCCTGCTGATCGACACCCTGCTGAGCGACGAGCCCGGAGCCTTCCTCTCGGCCGTGCGCCACTTGATCCTGCCCGCCATCGTGCTCGGCACCATCCCGCTCGCCACCATCGCCCGGATGACCCGGTCCTCGATGCTGGAGGTGCTGAACGAGGATTACGTCCGCACCGCCCGCGCCAAGGGCCTGTCGCCGAGCCGGGTCACCGTCGTGCACGCGTTGCGCAATGCGCTGATCCCCGTGGTGACCGTGCTCGGCCTGCAGGTCGGCGCCCTGCTGGGCGGCGCCATCCTGACCGAGACGATATTCTCCTGGCCCGGCGTCGGCAGTTGGCTGGTGCAGAGCGTGCAGCGCCGCGACTACAACGTGCTGCAAGGCGGCACGCTGATCATCGCCGCCCTGGTCATGCTGGTGAACCTCGGCGTGGACGTCCTCTACGGCGTGCTGAACCCCAGGTTGCGCGCATGAGCGCGGCCGTGGCCCCGGGCCCCGGGCTGTTCCGCCGCGTGGCGCAGAACCCCGGAGCCGCCGCCGGCCTCGCCGTCATGGTCCTGCTGGCGGTCGTCGCCGCCCTCGCCCCCGTCGTCGCCCCGCACGGCCCGGCCGAGCAGTTCCGCGACCATTTCCTCTACCCGCCGTTCCAGGACCCGCGATTTCCGCTCGGCACGGACGACCTGGGCCGCGACATGCTGACGCGGCTGATCTACGGCGCCCGGCTCTCGCTGCTGATCGGCACGTTCGTCGTGGCGCTCTCGCTCTTTACCGGCGTCCTGCTCGGCCTGCTCGCGGCCTTCGCCGGCGGCACGGCGGATGTTGCGATCATGCGGCTGATGGACGTGCTGCTGGTGTTCCCCAGCCTGTTGCTCGCCATCGTCGTCGTCGCCATCCTCGGGCCGGGGCTGACCAACGCCATGCTCGCCGTCGCCGTGGTGCAGCTGCCCGGCTACGTCCGCCTGTCGCGCGCGGCGGCCCTCGGCGAGCTGTCGCGCGAGTACGTCATCGCCACCCGCAGCGCCGGGGCCGGCATCTTGCGCCTCATGCTGCTGGTCGTGCTGCCCAACTGCATGGCGCCGCTGATCGTGCAGGCGACTCTCGGCTTTTCGGGCGCCATCCTTGACGCCGCCGCCCTCGGCTTCCTCGGCCTGGGCGCGCAGCCTCCGACCCCGGAATGGGGCACCATGCTGGCCGACGCGCTGCAATTCTACCAGCGCGCCTGGTGGCTGCTGACCTTCCCCGGCCTCTCTATCCTGGTCACCGTCATGGCCTTCAACCTGCTCGGCGACGGGCTGCGCGACGCGCTCGACCCCAAGTTGCGGCGATGACGGCCCTTCTCGAAGTGACCGGCCTCAGCGTCGGTTTCGGCGGCTTCCAGGCCGTGGACCAGGTGGACCTCACCGTCGCCGAAGGCGAGGTGTTGTGCGTCGTCGGCGAATCCGGTTCCGGCAAGAGCGTCTCCATGCTCGCCGTCATGGGCCTGCTGCCCGGCGCCGCGCGGATCGTCGCCGAGCGCGTCGCCTTCCGCGGCAACGACCTGCTCCATGCTGCCCCTCGCCGGCGCCGGGCACTGGTGGGCCGCGACATGGCGATGGTGTTCCAGGAGCCCACCACCTCGCTCAACCCCTGCTACACGGTCGGCTGGCAGATCCGCGAGGCGCTCCGCGCCCACCACGCCGTGCCCCGCAGCCAGACCCGCGCCCGCGCGACCGAGCTGCTGGCGAAGGTCGGCATCCCCGCCCCCGAGCAACGCCTGCGCGCCTTTCCGCACCAGCTCTCCGGCGGGCTCAACCAGCGCGCCATGATCGCCATGGCCATCGCCTGCAACCCGGCCCTTCTGATCGCCGACGAGCCCACCACGGCGCTCGACGTCACCGTGCAGAAAGGGGTGCTGGACCTGCTCGTCGGCTTGCAACGCGATCGTGGCATGGGCCTCGTGCTCATCACCCACGACATGGGCGTCGTTGCCGAGACGGCGCAGCGCGTGCAGGTGATGTATGCGGGCCAGGTGATGGAAGAGCAGCCGGCCGCAGCGCTGTTCGCCCATCCCCGCCATCCCTACACGGCCGCCCTGCTCGACGCCTTGCCGGAGCGTGCCGAGGGCAAGCCGCGCCTGCCCACCATCCCCGGCGTCGTGCCCGGCGCGGACGACCGCCCCGCCGGCTGCCTGTTCGCGCCCCGCTGCGCCCATCGCGCCCCGCGCTGCGACGCCGAACGCCCGGCCCTGCGCGTCGTGATGGACGCCCGCCTGCGCTGCCACTACCCGCTCGACGATGCGGGCCAACCAACGGGCCGCCCGGCATGACGGTGCTGGAAGCGGCGGATGTCGTTCGCCACTACAAAGTCGGCGGCAAGACCCTTCGTGCGGTGGACGGCGTGTCGTTCCAACTCAGCGCGGCCGGGACCCTGGCTGTGGTCGGCGAATCCGGCTGCGGCAAGTCAACCTTGGCCCGCCTCGCCGCCTTGATGGAACCGCCCACCGCCGGCGCCGTCACCATCGCCGGCCGACAAGCCGCTGGCCCCGCTCGGCGGACGCTGCAGCTCCAGAAC
Organism: Acetobacteraceae bacterium; assembly: GCA_965217935.1. GTDB lineage: Bacteria > Pseudomonadota > Alphaproteobacteria > Acetobacterales > Acetobacteraceae > JBBROS01. Next base: position 356,831 of record OZ244581.1, read on the forward strand.
CAGATGGTGTTCCAGAACCCCTATGCTTCGCTCAACCCCCGCCGCACCGTCGGCGAGGCCCTGATCGAGCCGCTCACGATCAATCGCCGCGGCGCCCGCCCCGACCGCGTCCGCGACGCCCGCCAGATGCTCGAACGGGTCGGCCTCCGCGCTGAGGCGTTCGACCGCTATCCGCATCAGTTCTCCGGCGGACAACGCCAACGCGTCGCCATCGCCCGCGCGCTGATGCTGCGCCCCGCCGTGGTCACCGCCGACGAACCGGTCTCCGCGCTCGACGTCTCCGTCCAGGCGCAGGTGCTGAACCTGATGCGCGATCTCCAGGACGAGATGGGCATCGCCTACCTGTTCATCAGCCATGACATCTCCGTGGTGCGCCACATGGCGCAAGACGTGCTGGTGATGTACGCCGGCCGCCCCGCCGAGCAGGGGCATCGAGACGCCGTGCTCAACCGTCCCCGTCACCCCTACACGCAGCTTCTACTCGCCTCAACGCCATTCGTGGGCCCCGCTCGCCGCAAGCCCGCTGCCGTGGTGCGCGGCGAGCCGCCGTCCGTCATGGCCCCGATCCCCGGCTGCGCCTTCGCCAGCCGCTGCCCTTATGCGGCCGACCGCTGCCGGGCTGAGCGGCCGATGCTTCGCAGGTTGGACGGACGGCTGGTTGCTTGTCACTATGCCGAGCAGATCGCCTGACGGGTCAACGATGAAGGGGTCGCCGCCTTCATTCTGCGGGACGGGGTGCTCGCGGTTGCGGCATAATAAGCCGACGTCGTCGATTGCGCGTCGGAGGAGCCGTCGATGAACGGGACACCGCTGGTCATCCCAAACGGGTCGACGACGTTCTACGGAGGACGTGCGCTCGATCGAGCGAAGGCTCTAGCGCGGCGCTGGCGCGCCATCCTGGACGTTGCAGTCCGCCCCGCCGTGTCGCCGCCGGCTGACGCCTGGATTGTGGCGCATCATCTATCAAAATCGGTTGCGAGAGCCGGATTTTTCCAATGGATGACAGACTTGGACAGCGCCAGCCAAGTCTAGACGGGAACGATGTCAATTTGCTTTCCTGGCACGTCACTTCGGCGCTTTGAAAAGGCGTGAACCCGCTGCTTAGCCGAAACATGGCGATCCGCTTCTGAGCAGCACGCTCGTGCAAGCAGACAGGCCTTACAGCATGGGCATGCCGCCGGTGACTGGTATCAGCGCGCCGGACATGTAGGCGCCCTCCCGCGCGGCAAGGAGAACGAAGGCGCCTGCCATCTCGGCAGGCTGCCCGGCACGGCCGAGCGGGGTGTTCTGTCCCAGCGCATCCATCTCTTCCGGCGACTTCGCGATTGGCTGGATCGGCGTCCAGACTGGCCCGGGAGCGACGCAGTTCACCCGGATCCCGCTGGGGGCAAGCAGGTTTGATAGCCCGATGGTGAGGCTCGCGACCGCGCCCTTGGTGGCCGAGTAGACGATCATTCCCTTGCTCGCGACCTTGGCCTGCACGCTGGTCGTGTTGATGATGGAGGCGCCGGGCTTCATGTGCTTGACGGCGGCTTGGGCGAGCCAAATGGGCGCGAAGACGTTTGCCCGGAATGCGCCCTCGACGTCGGCGACCGCGATGTCGGCAAGGCTCTCGTTCGTGGTCTGGGCGGCGGCGTTGTTGACCAGGACGTCGAGGCGGCCAAACGCCTCCACGGTCTTGTCGACCAGCGTCTGGCACCAGGCCGGATCGCGGATGTCGCCCGGCAAGAGCAAGCATCGCCGCCCTGCCTCTTCCACCCAGCGCCGGGCCTCGTCCGCGTCCGCCTGCTCGTCCGGCAAATAGGAGATTGCGACATCCGCGCCCTCGCGGGCAAACGCGATCGCGACGGCGCGGCCGATCCCGCTGTCGCCCCCGGTGACCAATGTCGCGAGGCCGGTCAGCAGGCCTTTGCCGACGTAGCTTTCCTCGCCGTGGTCCGGCTTGGTTCGCATGTCGGCCTCGAGGCCTGGCCGTGGCTGATGCGGCTCGTTCGGGAAGCTGGTTGGAGCGCTGGTTCGGAGATCTTGGGTCATGAGAGAGGGACGCGCGAACGGCATGGGCGTTTCATGGGGGCGGCGGGTTCGTGTTTTTTGCAATAAGTTCAGCATTACATGGTGGTTCTCGGAAACAGTCCGACGATGCGTCAACCAAAGTGCGGCGTTGCTGTCGACCGCAGAAAGTCGTCTACGCTGACCGCAATTTATGATTGATGCCGCTGAGCATGCATCTCCTGGCCGGACGTTGCCGATCCGCCGCTGGGCGGATCACGCGGGCAAATGGACCTTTGCCGCAGCACGCCAGGCGGCATCACCCGACCCCGCCAGCGCCGTTCACAGCGATGGCGGCAGGGCTTATAAGCGGGCCTGGCGCTCGCTCCGGGGATGTGCAGGACGCTTATGCCTTGTCTCGATCAGCTCGGCTTGTCCGTTCCCTTGGTGCAGGCCCCGATGGCCGGGGTGTCCACGCCGGCACTGGCAGCGGCCGTGTCCGACAACCGCGGCCTTGGTTCGATCGGGGTGGGCGCCACCGACGCAGTCGGCGCGCGCGCGATGATCGCGGCGCTGCGCGGGCGCACCGATCGGGCCTTCAACGTCAACCTGTTCGCGCATGGGCCGGCCTCGGCTGACCCGGTCCGCGAGGCCGAATGGCTCGACTGGCTGCGCCCGCAGTTCGGCGCTGAGCCGCCCGAGGCGCTCCGCACGATCTACCGGAGCTTCGCCGAGGATGCGGACATGTTGGCGATGCTAGTGGAAGCCGCGCCGCCCGTCGTCAGCTTCCACTTCGGCCTGCCGCCGGCGAACGCCCTGTCGGCGTAGCGCGAACGCGGCGCCCTCCTGCTCGCGACCGCCACCAGCCTCCGTGCAGCGCGCGCGATCGAAGCGGCCGGGACCGACGTGGTCGTGGCGCAAGGCTTCGAAGCCGGCGGCCATCGCGGCGTGTTCGACCCCGCAGCGTGCGACGATGCGCTCGGCACGATGGCGCTGACCCGGCTGCTGGTCCGCAACACCGGCCTGCCCGTCATCGCGGCGGGAGGCATCATGGACGGCGCCGGCATCGCCGCCGTGCTCGACCTGGGCGCGTCAGCAGCGCAGCTCGGCGCCGCGTTCGTCGCCTGTCCGGAGTCCGCCGCCGATGATGCGTACCGGGCCGCGCTGACCGGGCCGGGCGCTTACCACACGACGATGACGCCGCTCATCTCGGGCGGCCGGCCCGCGCGCTCGCCAACCGCTTCACCGCCCTCACGCACGAGGTCCTCGGCCGCCGACCGCCCGACTACCCCATCGCGTACGATGCCGGCAAAGCCCTCCACGCCGCCGCCAGGGCGCACGGGGAGCACGGCTTCGGCGCCAAGTGGGCTGGCCAGGGAGCGCCGCTCGCCAGCGCCATGCCGGCAGCAAGGTTGGTTGAGAGGCTGCGAATTGAGCTTCAGAACTGCCGAAGCAGATTCTGAGAACGTCCGCTTCACGCCTCACTCCGGTCCTTCAGGCCTCTTCCATCAATCCGAAGGCGGGCGCAGCATTGCGCCTCTCAGTCGCCGATCCGTCTCGTCGCTCCCAATCCGGCGGTTGCGTAAGCAAGAGAAGCAATTGTATGCCGGCATGTCGAGACTGGCCGGCTTCAAGCCACTTGCTTCAAGGAGGATGAGCGATGCTGACGATCCATCACCTGGGGCACTCACAATCTGAGCGGATCGTCTGGCTTTGCGAGGAGTTGGGCCTTCCTTACGAGCTGGCGTTGCATGAACGCGATCCCGTTACCATCCTGTCGCCCCCGGCGCTGAAGGCGCTTCACCCGCTCGGCGCGGCTCCCGTGATCGAGGATGACGGGCTGGTGCTGGCGGAGTCGGCGGCGATCGTCGAATACATCATCGTCAAGCACGGGGGCGGCCGTCTGCGACTCGGGCCAGATCATCCGGACTTCGCGTCCTACCTTTACTGGTTTCACTTCGCCAACGGCAATCTTCAGCCGGTCATGGGACGGTTGATGATGGTGGGACGGGCGGGATTGACGCCCGACCATCCAGTGCGGATGGCGGCGCAAGGGCGGCTCGACCGAGTGATGGCGCTGGTCGAGGCGCGGCTGGACGAGACGGATTACCTGGCCGGCAACGAGTTCACGGCGGCTGACGTCATGAGCCTGTTCTCGCTGACTACGATGCGGCTGTTCCAGCCCCTGGACCTTCGGCCCTACCGCAACATCCTTGCCTACCTGAAACGGATCGGGGCGCGGGCGGCCTACCGACGGGCGATGGCGAAGAGCGATCCGGATCTGGCGCCGATGCTGACCTGATCACGAAGCTAATCGGCACTGGGCCAACCGCGTGGCGCTTGGCGCGCGCGAAACCAGCGAGACGCGAGCGCGGCGAGCGCCTCCTGGACGTCGCCCATCGACACGCCGCGCAGATAGAGCATCGGCGTGCCGCGCAGCTAGGCTGCGCGTGCGCCAACCCTTCATAGCTTTTCCATTGGCCTTGCGGGCCAACGGAACCTTCCGGCAACTTCGCCCAGCGCGGCAGAAGGGCGGACGTGAAGCGGATGCGCTCGCCTCCAACCTCGCCGCCGCCGCAATCGCGCAGCCGGACCCGCTGCACAGCCACCGGGCCGAGGCGTACCAGGCGGTCACGCCCGTTCGCCAGCTGTTCGCCTTCATCGTGGCCAGGAACGCCTCAACTTCGGCTTCAACGGCTTCGGCCAGCAACCCGGAGCGCGCCGCTGCGAAGGACGGCTGTCAGCGGGTCCTCGCTGAGCGCGTCGGGCTGGCGCAAGGGAACAACGGTTCTCCTGCTTGTCATGGCGTATCGGCTCCTTCTGGAGTCCAAGCAGGCCTTCGCCTGCCTCAATACGCCGCCTAAATCGGTCGGTCGTCAGCCAGTTTCGGCCATAGCTCCCAGTAGGGAATCGCTATTATACCAGTCGCCCTTTGGTGCGACCGGTATCAGAGGCGCTTTTCGCGCGCCGCCGCCCGCCAACCCGGCGCGCATACCAGTCAGCCCAAAAGGCTTTTGGTTTCATATCGCTCGAATGTGCCGTCGACGACATTGCTTTTGATCTGATGTTCTGGATTAACGCCTCACTGAAAACAGCTGAAGTCCGGTTCAGTCGCTCCGGCATCTCACAAGAACAGCTAAAGGTTTAGCTCGGCGCTGAGCCATTCGATAAGCATCAGCAAACTGCGGCGCGGGCGCCGGGTTTTTGGATAGACCAGATTGTGTCCGACATATCGGATGTCCTCGGCGACCCCGGCCAAAGGTCTTACCAGACGCCCGCTGGCAAGCTCTCGTTCCGCCAGCCGCGTCGATTCGAGAGCGACGCCAAGCCCGTTCACCGCGGCATCGATGGCGAGAAAGCTGCGATCAAACCGGACGCCATACGGCCGCGGCGCCAGCAGGCCGTTATGGGCGAACCAGTCTGACCACCGGATCTGCTTGCTTTCGCTCTCGATCAGCACCTGGCCGAGCAGGTTGGAAGCGGTTCTGATCGCGGACGCAAGGGCAGGCGCGCACAGCGGCGTCACCGTCTCCTCGCCCAAGGGCAGGATTTCCAGCCTGGGCAGACGCGGTGCGCCATAAACGATGTCGGCGTCGAACTCGTCATTCAGGAAGCGCGTGTAGTCAGTCCCGGCGGCGAGGCGGACCTCGATGCCCGGGTTGGCGCTTAGGAACGCGGCCAGACGCGGGCTCAGCCACTGCGCGGCGAAGCTCGGCGCACTGTGCAGGCGCAGGAGCTGCGGTCCGCGCGTGGACACGACTTCAAGCCCGCGCCGCAGCTCATCGAAGGCTCGGCCCACATGGCGCATCAGCGCCTCGCCTTCCGGGCTGAGCTGCGTCGTCCGCCCGCCGCGCTCGAACAGCGTCGCGCCCAGCGTCCGCTCCAGCTTGCGGACGGCGTGGCTGACCGCGCTCGGCGTTAGGCCCAGCTCGGTCGCCGCGGTGCGGAACGAGCCGGTGCGCCCGGCCGCCTCGAACGCCCGCAGGATGGATAGCGGCACGTGCTGCAACATGTGTCAGGTGAAACTGATTCACCCGACCGTGTAAAGATTGCGTTTGTCCTTCGTCACGTCGCGACACTACGCTCGCGCAACTCATCGCCGAAGATGACATCGGGAGGACCGCCATGCTGTTGGCCGACAAGGTTTGCGTGATCTCGGGCGCCGCCAGCCCGCGCGGCATCGGCCTGGCCACGGCGCGGCTGTTCGCCCGGCACGGCGCGCGCGTCGCCATCCTCGACCTCGACGAGGCCGCGGCCCAGTCCGCCGCGTCCGGCCTGGGCGAGGGCCATGCAGGCTTCCGCTGCGACGTTACCGACCCGGACGCCTGCAAGGCCGCCGCCCGTCGCGTGATCGAGGGCTTCGGGCGCGCCGACGTGCTGATCAACAACGCCGGCGTCAGCCAGCCGGTGAAAACGCTCGACATCTCCCGGCACGACATGGAGCGGTTGCTGGCCGTCAACCTCAACGGCGTGCTGTATCTCAGCCAGGCCTTCATCCCGCACATGCGCGAGCGCAAATCCGGCTCGATCGGCTGCATGTCCTCCGTCTCGGCGCAGCGTGGCGGCGGCATCTTCGGCGGCCCGCATTATTCCGCGGCCAAGGCGGGCGTGCTCGGGTTGGCGAAGGCGATGGCGCGGGAGTTCGGGCCGGACGGCATCCGCGTCAACTGCGTGACCCCCGGCCTGATCCAGACCGACATCACGGGCGGCCTGCTCACCGACGCGATGCGCGAGGAGATCAAGAAAGGCATCCCGCTGAACCGGCTCGGCACGGCCGAGGACGTGGCCGGCATCTTCCTGTTCCTCGCCTCCGACCTGTCCGCCTACGTCACCGGCGCGGTGATCGACGTCAACGGCGGGATGCTGATCCACGGCTGAGCCCTCGCCCGCGAAAGGAGAGCCGCATGGAAACGCACGCCGCCGGCCCCGCACGCGGCGCGAACGTGTCGCTGGCCCGGCGCGCCTACAACATCCGCCGCAACGCCCTGCGTATGGGCGAGGTGCAGGGCCAAGGCTACGTCGCCCAGGCGCTGGGCATCGCCGACGTGCTGGCCGTCGCCTACTTCCACGCGCTCCGCTTTCGCGCGGACGACCCGGCCTGGGAGGACCGCGACCGCTTCCTGCTCTCCATCGGCCATTACGCCATCGCGCTCTACGCGGCGCTGATCGAGGCCGGCGTGCTGCCCGAGGACGAGATCGAGACCTACGGCGCGGACGATAGCCGTCTGCCCATGTCGGCCATGGCCTCCTACACGCCCGGCATGGAGATCAGCGGCGGCTCGCTCGGGCACGGCCTGCCGCTCGCCATCGGCTATTGCCTCGCCTTGAAGCGCAAGCGGTCGGCGTCGTTCGTCTACGTGCTGCTGTCGGACGGCGAGCTTGACGAGGGTTCGGTGTGGGAGGCGGCGCTGTCGGCCGGGCACTGGCGGCTCGACAACCTGATCGCCCTGGTCGACGTCAACGACATGCAGGCCGACGGCCCCTCGTCGCGGACCCTCGGCTTCGAGCCGCTCGCCGCCAAGTGGGAGGCGTTCGGCTGGCACGCGCAGCGGGTGGACGGCAACGACCTTGGCGCCGTCGCCGCGGCGTTCGACGCGGCCCGGGCCTTGGATGGGCCGCGTCCGCGCGTCATCCTGTGCGACACCAAGATGGCTTATGGCGTGCCGTTCCTGGAGGCGCGGGAGCGGTCGCATTTCCTGCGGGTCGAGCCGGAGGAGTGGGCGGAGGCGTTGCGCGCGCTCGACGCGGGCAGGCCGCGATGAGCGCCGCGCCCAAGCCGCGGCTGACCACCTCGGCGATGATCGCCTCCATCGCCGCCCCCGGCCAGCGCGCCAGGCCGGCGCCGTTCGGCCATGCGCTGGCGGCCTTGGCCCACGAAAGGCCCGAGATCGTCGGCCTGACGGCGGATCTCGGCAAGTACACCGACCTGCACGTCTTCGCCCAGGCACACCCCGGGCGGTTCTACCAGATGGGCATGGCGGAGCAGCTCCTGATGGCCGCCGCCGCCGGCATGGCGCACGAGGGATTGATGCCGTTCGCGACCACCTACGCCGTGTTCGCCTCGCGCCGGGCCTACGACTTCATCTGCCTCGGGATCGCCGAGGAGAAGCTGAACGTCAAGATCGTCTGCGCCCTGCCGGGCCTGACCTCGGGCTACGGCCCCAGCCATCAGGCGACCGAAGACCTCGCGATGTTCCGGGCGATGCCGAACCTCGTCATCGTCGACCCGTGCGACGCGCATGAGATCGAGCAGGCCGTGCCGGCCATCGCCGCGCATGAGGGGCCGGTCTACATGCGCCTGCTGCGCGGGAGCGTGCCTTTGGTGCTGGACGAGTACGGCTACCGCTTCGAGCTTGGGCGTGCGGCGATGCTGCGCGACGGCGCCGACGCGCTGATTGTCGCGTCCGGCTTGATGACCATGCGGGCGCTGGAGGCGGCGGAGCTGCTGCGCCGGGACGGGATCGCCGCCGGGGTGCTGCACGTGCCGACGGTCAAGCCGCTCGACGAGGCCGCGATCCTCGCCGCCGCCGGGCGCAGCGGGCGAATGGTCGTGGTGGCCGAGAACCACAGCGTCGTGGGCGGGCTGGGCGAGGCGGTCGCCGGGCTGCTGCTGCGGTCGGGCGTGACGCCGGCGGCATTCCGGCAGGTGGCGCTGCCGGACGCGTTCCTCGCCGCCGGGGCGCTGCCGACGCTGCACGACCGTTACGGCATCTCGTCGGAGGCGATGACGCGGCGGATCAAGGCGTGGCTCGCATGACCCGGCTGGGCTAAGGACACCATCGAAGCCGCTACAAGGCAACAAGCAGGAGGAAACAGGATGCCGAACCCAATCAAGCGCCGCGCGCTGCTGGCCGGGACGGGCGCTTTGCTCGCGGCCCCGGCGATCATCGCCGGCAGCGCGCGGGCCTATGCCGCAACGCGGCTCACGCTCGGGCACGGCGCGGCGCCGGGCAACCCGCGGAGCGTTGCGGCGGCGGAGTTCGCGCGGCTGGTGGAAAGCAAGACCGGCGGCCAGGTCAGCGTCAACGTCGCGGGATCGGAGCAGCTCGGCAACGACGTCGCCATGCTGACCAGCCTGCGCACCGGCGCGCTCGACCTCAGCGCCAACAGCCAGGGCGCCGCCTCCAGCCTGGTGCCCGAACTCGCCGCACTCGGCCTGCCGTTCCTGTTCAACAACGCTGGGGAAGCGGTAAGGGCGCTGCAAGGCGCTGTGGGCCGCGAGCTGTCGTCCAAGTTCCAGGCCCTCGGCATCGTGGTGCTGGACTGGTGGGACAACGGCATCCGCCAGGTCAGCAACAGCAAGAAGCCGGTCGAGACCCCGGCGGACCTGCAAGGCATGAAGATCCGCACCCCGGCCGACCCGGTGACGATCGACATCTTCCGCGCCCTCGGCGCCGCCACCGAGCAGCTCGCCTTCAGCGAGCTTTACGTCGCCTTGCAGCAAGGCGTCGTGGACGGGCAGGAGAACCCGCTGGCCAACATCCTGAGCGCCAAATTGTATGAGGTGACGCCCTTCATCAGCATGACCGCGCACAAGTGGGAAAGCACGCCGTTCCTGTTGTCGCAGATCGGCGCGGCCAAGCTGAATGCCTCCCAGCGCAAGGCCGTGAACGAGGCGGCGGTCGAAGCCGGGACGATGCAGCGCAGGCTGATGGAGGAGTCTGGATCGACTGACCTGGCCAAGCTCAAGGCGTTCCCGAACGTCAAGGTCAACCAAGTCGACCGCGCGCCGTTCAAGAAGGCGACGGAGCCGGTCATCGCGGACTGGGAGAAGAAGCCGTTCGGCGCGTTCGTCAAGCAGGTCGTCGAAGCCGCGAGGAGCTGAGGTGACGGCCGCCGTCCGCAGCCCCGGTGCGACGCGCCTCGCCAGCGCGGCGGACGGCATCGACCACGCCGTCGGCCTCGTCTGCCGCTTCGTCGTGCTCCTGACCGTCATCCTGCTGCTCGCGGTGCTCAGCGCCAACGTGTTCGTCCGCTACGCGCTCGGGCACGGCGGGCTGACCTGGGCCAGCGAGGCGCCGGAGCAACTGTTCCCCTGGCTGATCGCCGCCGGCATCGTGCTGGCGGTGCAGCAGGGCGCGCACATCGCGGTCAGCCTGCTGCTGGAGACGCTGGGCCACGGCGGACGGCGGTGGATGATCGTCGCGATCAACCTCCTCGTCGCCGCGGCCTACCTCGTGCTGCTGCAAGTGCTGCTGCAAGTGGCCGGGATCGCCGCCGCCGAGCGCAGCCCGATCCTGGGCCTGCCGCGTAGTCTCGGCTACTACGCCCTGTCGTTCGGGGCCGGGCTGACCGCCGTTTGCAGCCTCACCATCGCGCTGCGCGTGGCCGTGCTCGGGCCGGACGCCGCGCCGCAGCCGAACCCGGAGGAGAGCGTCACGTGATCCTGCCCCTCGTCGTCGCCTTCTTCGGCCTGCTGTTCCTGGCCGTCCCGGTCGGGCACGCGCTGCTGATCGCCTCCGGGGCGGCCATCGCCTCCAGCGGCGCCCTGCCGCTGATGGTCGTCGCCCAGCAGATGTACAACCAGACCCAATCCTTCCCGATGCTGGCGCTGCCCTTCTTCATCCTGGCCGGCAGCCTGATGATGAGCGGGCAGCTCGGGCAGAACCTGATCGACTTCTCCACCATCCTGGTGCAGCGCTACCGCGGCGGCCTCGCCTCGGTGTCGGTGCTGGGCTCGGCGGTGTTCGGCGGCGTGTCGGGCTCGGCGGTGGCCGACGCGACGGCGCTCGGCGCCATGCTGATCCCGTGGCAGAAGCGCGAAGGCTACCCCGCCGCCTTCGTCGCCGCCAACAACAGCGCCGCCGCCACCATCGCCATCATGATCCCGCCGTCCATCCCGCTCATCCTCTACTCGCTCGTCTCCGGCGTCTCCATCGGCGCGCTGTTCGTCGCCGGCGTGCTGCCCGGCCTGGCGCTGACCATCGCCTTCGTCGCGGTTTGCAACATCTCCGCCCGCCTGCGCGGCTTCCCGCACGAGCGGCTGCCGTTCGCCTGGGACCGCTTCCTGCCGCTGCTGCTGCGGGCCAGCCCGGCGCTGCTCATGCCGGCGCTCATCCTCGTCCTGCTGCGCTTCGGCATCGCGACGCCGACCGAGGTTTCGGTGCTGGCGGTGCTCTACGCGCTGCTCGCCGGCATCGTGGTCTACCGCGACATGACCTGGCGCCGCTTCTCCGCCGCCGTCGTCAGCGCCGGGGTCTCGACCGGGGTCATCATGCTGGTCATCATGGCCTCGGCGGCGATCAGCTGGATCATGACCTTCGTGCAGGCGCCGCAGATGTTCGCCGACTGGGCGGTCGGGACGTTGCAGGCGCCCTGGCTCATCGTCCTGGCCATGATCGGGATCATGCTAGTGGCCGGCATGTTCATCGACCTTCCCGCCGCCATCCTGCTGCTGGGGCCGATCTTCGTCCCCTTGGCGCAGCAGATCGGCCTCGACCTGCTGCAGCTCGGCATCGTCATGGTGCTAACCCTGGCGCTCGGCCTCTACACGCCCCCGGTCGGCACCACGCTGTTCATCAGCAGCTCGATCGCCCGCGTGTCGATCGTGCAGGCGGCCCGCGAGCTCTGGCCCTACTACCTCGCGGCGCTGCTGATCGTCGTCTTGTTCAGCTACGTGCCGGCCCTGACCATCCATTGAACGCCATGCGAGCGATCTCGATCTCCGCCGCGCCGTACGACGGCTACCCGTTCCCGCAAATGCTGGACAGCATGGCGCGCTGCGGCGTGCGGCACGTCGAGCCCGCCTTCATCGTCGGCTACACCGAGCCGTTCGACGAGGCGGCGTTTAGCGACGCCCATGCCCGGCAGCACCGGGCCTGGCTCGACGCGAGCGGCCTCGGCTGCCACGCCTTCTCCTCGCACATCGACCTGGGCCGTCCGGATGCCGTCGCGGTGTTCGCCAGGCGCATGGACTTCGCCGCGGCGCTGGGCGCGAAAGTCATCAACACCAACGCGGCCGAGCGTGGCAGGCGGGCTGGATTCATGGTCAACATCGGCCCCCTCGCGGAGCGCGCCGCGTCGCTCGGCATGGTCATCGGACTGGAGAACCCCGGCAACGGCGAGCAGAACCTGATGAACGACGCGGCGGAAGGGCTGGCCCTGATCCGGGAGCTGGGCCTGCCGTCCGTGCGCCTGAACTACGACCCGGGCAACACTGCGTCGCACCGTCCAGGGCAGATCGACGCCGCGGCCGACGCCGTGGCCGCCCTGCCCGGCTGCGCGCATTTTCATCTCAAGGACGTCAGGCGGGACGCTTCGGGATGGGTCTTCACCATCCCCGGCCAGGGCGACATCGATTGCGACGCGATCATGGATGCGCTGGCTGCCCGGCCGGATCTCCCCTTCGCCGTCGAGCTTCCGCTGCGTATGCGAAGGCGGCAGGACGCGCAGCCGATGCGTGCGCCCGAGCCGGTCCCGCTGACCCGGATCGAGGCCGCGGTCCGCTCTTGCCTGACCTACGTGCGCCGCTGGACGCCGGATGCCGTCATGTAGCTTTCACTGCTTGATTGCAGTTTGAACCGCTCCAAGGCCAGGCTTGCCCTCGAGCGTCGTGACGCCGTCCATCCAGGACGCAAGCGTCTCGGGATGCGCCGCGATCCAGGTCTTCGCCGCGTTCTCAGGCGTCGCGTGCTTGTCGAGGATATCGGCCATGATGGCGTCCTCCATCTTCAACGTGAACCTCAGGTTCTTCAGCAGCCGGTAGACGTTCGGGCAATCGGAGCCGTAGCCGGCCCGGACGTTCGTGTTCACCACCGCGCCGCCGTTGTTGGGCCCGAACACCGGATCGCCGCCCGACAGATATCGGACCGGGAATTTCAGGTTCATGGGATGCGGCTCCCAACCCAGGAACACGATCGGCGTCTTGCTGGCATCCGCGCGCGCGACCTCGGCCAGCATGCCCTGCTCGCTCGACTCGATCAGCTTGAATTTGCCAAGCCCGAACTCGTTCGAGGCGATCATTTTCTCAAGATGCCCGTTCGCGCCGCTGCCAGCCTCGATCCCGTAAATCTTGCTGTTCAGCTTGCCGGCAAAGGTCTTGATATCGGCGAAGGACTTCAGGCCCGCGTCATTGGCCGGGGCCAAGGTCGCCAAGGTCGCCATTGCATCGGATAAGTTCGGCCCGACGTTCTCGACCGAACCGTCCTCGAAAAACGGCCTGCTCACTGCCTCCTCGACCGGCATCCAGTTGCCGAGGAAGATGTCGATCCGTTTCTGCTGCATCGCCTGATAGGTGATCGGCACCGAGAGCAGCGAGATTTTCGGATCGTAGCCGAGATCCTTGAGCAGCATGGCCGTCAGCGCCGTCGTGGCGGTCACGTCCGTCCAGCCGATGTCGGCCAGGCGCGGCGTGCGGCACTCGTCCTTCTCCGCTGCGGCCGTTGCCGTTGCCGTCAGAACGAAAGCCGCCGTGGTCAGGAACGCCATCCGGCGCATTGCCATTTTGCTGATCATCCACAAACCTTTCCGCATAGGGTTGAACTCACGTTTCAGGTCCGCAAGGCAGGCGTCGCCTTCACTCCTGCCTGCGGCATCAGCCGCCTCGAACCTTAGGTGCGCCAACATGCCGTCCCGCATCGCGCGGCCGAGGCAATGCCGCATGGTCTGCCACAGCGCTTTGCAAGCGCTGCGCCATCTCAGGCGGCGGCGTGCAGGCCCGGCCCGCCTTGCTGTCGACGTGCAGCAGCATCTGCTCCGCCGTCGCGACAATTACGCCGTCGCGCGCACGCAGCATGGCGTGGAACAGGTGCAGGCGCTTGCCCTCCGCGGACAGGACCTGCGTCCCGACATGCAGACGATCGCCTTCGCGCGCCTGGCCGTGGTGCATCATATGCGTCTCTACAGTGTAAAAGCTGAAGCCGCGGGCGAGGTATGCGCCGTCCATGCCGATGAAATCCAGAAAAGCATCGGTCGCCTTGCCAAAGGCCTCCAGGTAGCGGTGTTCGGTCATGTGGCCGTTATAGTCGATCCACTCCGGCGGAACCGTCGTGTCATAAAGGTCCAACGGCGTTGCGTAACCCCTGGCCTGCTTCTCCGCCGATGCGCGCGCGTCGGCCCAATCCCTCACCGCCGCCCCCGCCGCGGCCTCGTGCGTGCCCAGGCCCTGCAAGATGCTGACCAGGCAATCGTCCCGCAGCCGCTCAAGCGCCCGCAAGCTGGCGCCGCCCGCCTGCGCGTCCGACTGCGCCACGATCTTCCCGATCAGCGCGCCGTCCAGCTCGGGGACATCCATCAGCTTGGTCCAAGGCCACTTCAGCGCCGGGCCAAACTGCGCCAAGAAGTGCCTCATGCCCGGTTCGCCGCCGGCGATTCGATACAGCAGGAAGGTGCCCATGAAGGCCCAGCGCAGCCCGGGGCCGAAGCGGATCGCGTCGTCGATCTCCTCCGTGGTGGCAATGTCGTCATGCACCAGCCACAACGCCTCGCGCCACAGCGCTTCCATCAGCCGGTCGGCGATAAAGCCGTCGATCTCCTTGCGCACCAGCAGGGGCCGCATCCCAAGCGCGCGGTAGAAGCGGATTGCGGTCTCCCTGGTCCGCTCGCTCGTCCGCGCTCCGCCGCAGACCTCCACCAGCGGCACGAGATAGACGGGGTTGAACGGATGGCCGACGACCAGCCGCTCAGGATGGCGCAGGCCGTCCTGCAGGCGTGAGGGCAGCAGCCCGGACGTCGAGGAGGCGATCACCACGTGCGCAGGCGCCGCCGCATCGGCTTCGGCCAGCAGCCGCCTCTTGAGTTGCTCCTGCTCCGGCAGGCTTTCCTGGATGAAGTCCGCCCCCTCGACCGCCTCGGCAATGCTGCGCACGATCCGCAGCCGGCCCTTCGTCTCTGGGTTGCCTGGGAGCAGGCGCGCCCAGGCCCAGCATGCATTGTCCAGCACTTCGGAAACCTTGCGCCCGGCGTCCGGATCGGGATCGCAGAGGATGACGTCGAGCCCCGACAGCACTGCCCGCGCGGCCCAGCCGGCGCCGATCACGCCGCCGCCGAGCAGGCCGACGGTCTTGATGCCGGTAAAGCCGTCCACCTGCTCAGCCCCGCGTCCGCAGACGGAGCTTGGCGCGCGTCTCGTCCGGCCCAAGCACGCGCGCGCCCATCGCGCTGAGGATGGTGGCCGCGCGTTCCACCAGTTCGCCGTTGCTGGCAAGACGGCCCTTGGACAGCCAGAGGTTATCCTCGAGCCCGACGCGGACGTTGCCGCCGGCATAGGCGGCTAGGGCGACGAAAGGCAATTGCTTGCGCCCGATCGAGAAGCCGGAGAACACTGCGCCGGGCGGCAACTGGTGCACCATCGATATCACGGTCAACGGGTCGTCCGGCGCGCCGAACGGGACGCCGGTGCAGAGCTGGATCATCACCGGATCGTCGAGCAGGCCCTCGGCCATCAACTGCTTGACCATGACCAGGTGCCCGGTGTCGAACACCTCCAGCTCCGGCCGCACGCCCAGGCGCTGCACTTCGGCTGCCATCGCGCGCAGCGTATCCGGCGTGTTGACCATTACGTAATCGCCGCCGGCCGCGAAATTCATGGAGCCGCAATCAAGTGTGCAGATCTCCGGCAGCAGCTTCCGAACGTGGGCCAGGCGCTCCGACGCCCCGGCCATGTCAGTGCCGTTCACGTCGAGTGGCAGCGGCTGGTCCACAGGCCCGAACACAAGATCCCCTCCCATGCCGGCGGTCAGGTTAATGACCACGTCCGTGCCGCTGTCGCGGATGCAATGAACCACCTCGGCGTAGAGCTTCGGATCACGGCTGCCCCTTCCGGTCTCTGGGTCGCGCACGTGGATATGGGCAATCGCTGCCCCTGCCTTGGCTGCCTCCACTGCCGCTTCTGCGATCTGCTCCGGCGTTACTGGCACCTTGTCCGAGCGGGAAGCTGTATCTCCAGCCCCGGTCACTGCACAGGTGATGAAAACGTCCCAGTTCATTCATCTGCTCCGGTCGGCGTGGCGCAAGGGCAGGTAGGCGGGCGCAATCGTGTCGATCCTATCGCGGATCAGGCGATGTGGGCGCAGGGCTGCCGTTCCAGTTCCAACACAGGGTTGAGCATGTCCGCAACTCCCTCCACCTCTTTTGCGCGACGGTCGTTGTCATACGCGCAGGTTGTCGCCAATTGCCTTGTTCCGCCGCTAATGGGTTAGTGGCGGCTTTGTCCTGTAAACGATGCTCTGCGGCGATGTTGATGCTGGTGGCGAAGTCAGCGACAGGCTCACTCCCGGCGTTTTGACGGCACGTGCTTCGGTTCGGCAGCGATGATGCGCTCCGTTTCACTAAAGGCTCTCGACATGCTGTGTCCGCAAGACCCGCCCGCCGTGCCTGAAGAGACCCGCCGCGTTGCTCGGGCTGCTTTCCCCACGCAACTTATGTGGAAATTGCTCGGGCGGCGTGTCTTCAGCAGGGTGACAGTTGGTTGGGCCAGGCAGCGAGGTCAACGGGGGCAGCGGCGGCGAGCGCCTTGCCCAAGGTCTGCCGCCCGTCCACCTTGGGCATGGTGATCTGGCCTGACGCGAGCAACGCCCAGGACAGCATGGCGGCGGTCTCGGCCGAGGGCAGCACGGTCTGCGTCTTGATGCGGCGCTTGAATGCCTCGTGCAACCGTTCAATGGCGTTCGCGGTCCGCGCCGGCTTCCACTGGCTTGGGGCCAGGCGGAGGAAGGCAAACAGCTGATCGCCGGCCTCCTCCAGGCTGGCGGCTACCGCCGGGCAGGGCCGCCGCCTGCGAGAGGCAAGGCGTTCCGCTTGGCCTGCGCCTGCGTCGCGGTCTCGGCGTAGATCATATCCGTGTCGTCGGCCGAAACCTCCTCGTGCAGCGCCTCGGGCGCATGGGCCAGCAGGTTCCTGTGCTTGTGGACCGGGCAGCGCTGGGCCGGCGCATCGGGCCACAGCGCCGCCAGCGCCCGCTCCAGCCCGGCCCCGCCGCCGGTGACCAGGAACTCCGGCGCGCGCAGGCCGCGGGCGATCAGGCCGTCGAGGATGCCGCGCCAGGCCGCCTCGCTTTCGCCCCCTCCGCAGCTGTTCCACTCGCTTCGCGAGCGGAACCTTGGGCTGCTCCGCCCATGCCCTTCACCGCCAGGAGCACACCGGGACCCCATCGCGCCAGCGCGATGGGGTCCCGGTTCTGCCCGTCCCGGCGCACGCCGAGCGCCACCAGCAACGAGAAACTCGCTGCCTTGCGGTCCAGCCGAACTCATATGACCGTGCCGTCCAAAATCAGGCGCACGATGTCCTCCCCGGCCAAGTCGCGCCCGTTCCAGGCGTCCCGGTCCGCCCTCGCCTTGCGCCACGTGCGGCTGACGACAGCCTTGCCCGCCGCACCCCTGAACAGAGGGCCGTCGGCGCGCGCTTGACCCGGCGCGCGTTGGCGCCGGCAAGGCAGGCGCCCGCGATCAGCGCCTCGACTTGGCGGGTCATCCGGGCGCAGCGGGGCAGCGGCGCGCTGCGCCGCTCCTGCGTGCCCCCGCCCTCGACCGCCATCCGCGCCCGAGGCGCGCTGATCGCCGCCGGACCGAAGCGGCCCAGCAGTTGGCGCTCGCGCGCCCCGTGCCGAGAGCCCTTGGCAGGCTCCGCATCCCGCTCAGGGCGCCCGCGTCCCAGCGCGGCTTCCATCTCCTGCCCGATCAGCGCCTCGATGAACCCGCGCCCCCGATCCCGGATGCCTGCCTCGATCGGGTCAAACCAGGCCTCGCCCGCAAACAGCGCCGCGCCGTCCGCTCGCGTCTTCGTGCCATTCTCTTCCATGGCGTGGTCTGCGCCGGCGCGTGAACGCCGGAAATGGCTCGTCGAACACGCCAGAGACTACGCCGCCAACCTATCTTAACCACATCCGCGACGGCACCTAGCACTGCTTCGCACGCCCACAACCTGATTTGCGCGCCAAAGCGTCTCATACCAATTTGCAAGGGAAAGCACACAAGCCTTTTCACTGTGTTGAAACATGAAGCTGGAGCTTCCGAAAAGTTTGCCCCTTAATGAAAATTCGCGTTACGCATCCGTTAGGCTGTGTATGATCGCAAGTGGCCGGACGGTTCATGGAGAGGCTCCTGACCCAGCACTTGTTCAAGAACGTCTCGCTGCTGAACCCTGAATGGGATGAGTTGGCCGGCGGCCACGAATTGCTGGTTGAGGGCGGAACGATCCGTGAGCTGTCTGATCGCCCGATCAGTGCGCCGAACGCCGCCGCCATTGATTGCGGTGGGCGGACTTTGATGCCCGGCCTGATTGATTGCCACGTCCATGCCGTGCTGAGCGAGGTCGTTATCCGCCAGCTCGAGCATGTGCCCCTCACGCTCATGACGGCGCATGCCATGGCTTCGCTCTGGGCCATGCTGGACCGCGGCTTTACCAGCGTGCGGGATACGGGCGGCGCCGATTGGGGCATCAAGGCGGCCTTGGAAGAGGGGCTGACCGCCGGGCCGCGGCTGTTCATCGCCGGGCGCGCGATCGGCCCGACTGGCGGGCACAGCGACGCGCGCCGGCGCACCGATCCCGGCCCGCGCTGCCAATGCTGCAACGCGCTCGCCTTCACGATGGGGCTGGCCGACGGGCGGGCCGAGGTGCGGCGCGCGGTGCGGGAGGAAATGCGGCAGGGCTGCGACCAAGTAAAGATCATGATGTCCGGCGGCGTCGCCTCGCCTTACGATCCACTTGAGTCGTTGCAGTTCTCGCAAGGCGAGGTGGCGGCGGCAGTGGAGGAGGCTCATGCGTTCGGGCGCTACGTCTGCGCCCACGCCTATTCACCCGAGGCGATCACCCGCGCCGCCCATGCCGGGGTGCGAACCATCGAGCACGGCAACCTCATCGACGAGCCCGCGGCCAAGCTGATGTCCGAACGCGGCATGTTCCTCGTGGCCAATTTGGTCGCCTATTACGCCATGCAGGAGCGTGCCGCCGAGTATGGCATGGGGGGCGAGATGCTGGAGAAGAATGGCCTCGTGATCGAGGGCGGCTTACGGTCGCTGGAGATCTGCAAACGCGCCGGCGTCCCGGTCGCCTATGGCAGCGACCTGCTGGGGCAGCTGCAGAACGATCAAAGCCGGGAATTCCAGCTCCGCCATGAGGTGCTGTCGCCGATGGAGATCATCCGCTCGGCGACGCTCGTCGGCGCCCAAGTGCTGCGCCAGGAGGGCCGGCTCGGTTGCCTCCGCCCAGGCGCCTACGCCGATCTGCTCGTGATCAACGGCAACCCGTTGCAGGATCTCAGCCTGTTCGGCGGCCAGGGGCAGCATATGGCGGTGATCATGAAGAACGGCGTTTTCCACAAGAACACGCTGCACTGATGCTGCTGTTCCGCAACCTCCGCCTGCTCGACCCGGCCTTCGAAGAGCCGCGCGAAGGCTACGAGGTCTTGGTCGAGGGCGAGCGCATCCGCGAGGTTTCCGACCGGGCTGTCGCCAGCAACGGCGCCGCCGTCATCGACTGCGGCGGCCGGGTGCTGATGCCCGGCCTGATCGATTGCCACGTCCATTGCATGCACAGCGAAGTGTACATGCGGCGGATGGAGGACGTGCCGCTGACGCTCGCCGCCGCAAGGGGGGCGAAGCGGCTACGCGAGATGCTGGACCGCGGCTTCACCACCGTGCGCGACACGGGCGGCACGGATTGGGGTATGAAGGAGGCGGTCGAGCGCGGGTTGATCGCCGGGCCGCGGCTGTTCATCGCCGCGCGCTCGCTGGGGCCGACAGGCGGGCACGCGGACGGGCGCTCGCGCACCAACCCCGGCTACGCCTGCCCGTGCTGCAACGGCATGGCCTATCTACGGCTCAACGTCGATGGTGAGGATGAGGTGCGCAAGGCGGTGCGCGAGCAGATGCGGCAGGGCTGCGACCACGTGAAGATCATGGTTTCGGGCGGGGTCGCGTCGCCATACGACCCGCTGGAATCGCTGCAATTCTCCATAGGGGAAATCGAAGCGGCGGTGGAGGAGGCGGAGGCGTTCGGGCGCTACGTCTTGGCTCACGCCTACTCGGCGGAAGCGATTACTCGCGCCGTTTCCTGCGGGGTACGCACGATCGAGCACGGCAACCTGATCGACGCCCCGGCGGCGGCGCTGATGGCGGAGCGCGGCGCCTACCTGGTCGCCAACTTGGTGGCCTACGTCGCCATGAAGGAGCGGGCGGCGGAATACGGCATGCCGGCCTCGATGCTGGAGAAGAACGGCATGGTGCTGGAAGGCGGCTATCGCTCGCTGGAAATATGCCAGGCAGCGGGCGTGAAGGTGGCTTACGGCTCCGACCTCCTGGGTGCGCTGGCCGACGAGCAGAGCCGCGAATTCCGCATCCGCGCCGAGGTGCAGCGCCCGATCGAGGTCATCCGCGCGGCGACTGCCATCGCGGCCGAGGTGATCCGCCGCCCGGGCCGGCTCGGCACAGTCGCGCCCGGCGCGTGGGCCGACCTGATCGTGGTGGATGACGATCCGTTGCGGGACATCACGCTGCTGGAGGGGCAAGGGAGGCATTTGGCCGCGATCATGAAGGGCGGACAATTCCACAAGAACCGGCTTTCGGCCGCCGCGTGAGCGCGACAGCGCTTTCCGCGTCCCCAGCTCGCGGCGGCTTGCTGCTGGACCGCCGCCGGCTGGGCCGCTGGCTGCTAAAGGGCGTCGCCGGGATCGCCTATGTCTACATTTTCGTGCCGCTGGCGTTCGTTACTTGGCTCTCGTTCTATCAGCAGGAAATCCCTTCATTTCCGCCGGCGGGCTACTCGCTACGCTGGTATGGCGCGGTTTGGCAGAACGAGCGGTTCATCGGCGCGTTCATTCTCAGCCTCGAGTTGGGCGTTATCGCCACCTTGATCGGCATGGCCGTGGCTCTGCCTGCCGCGGTCGGCTTGTCGCGCGCCCGGTTCCGGGGGCGTGGGGCAGCCAACAGCGTGCTGCTGATGCCGTTGATCGTGCCCGGCATCGTGCTCGGCGTGGCACTTTATGTCTTTCAAGTGGAGACGGAGATCGCCACCGGGCTGCCGATCCTGGGCTCGCTGGGGGGTCTTGTTTGCGGCCACGTGCTGCTGGTGATCCCATGGATCGTAAGACTCGTCTTGGCCAGCCTCGAAGGGTTTGACCGCACGCTGGAGGAAGCGGCGCAGAGCATGGGGGCAACGCCGTTCACGACGTTCCGGCGGGTGACGATGCCGGCGATCCTGCCGGGCGTCGTGGCCGGGGCGATGTTCGGTTTCGTCTCCTCGTTCGGCAACTTGGAGATGAGCCTGTTCCTGGTGGGGCCGGGACGCACGACGGCGCCGATCGCGATCCTGCAGTACCTGGAGTGGAAGCTCGATCCGACAATCGCCGCCGTCTCGGTGCTGCAGATCGTCATCGTCGCCGCGGCCATGCTGGTCACGGACCGCTTCGTTAAAATCAGCCGGGTGGTCTAAGTGGCAGGCTTGCAGATCGAGGCGCTGTCGAAGCGCTACGGCACGTTCTATGCCGCGCGCGACGTTACGCTCGACGTGGCGCAAGGCGAGTTCCTGGTCCTTCTCGGCCCGTCAGGTTGCGGCAAGACGACAACGTTGCGCATGGTGGCGGGGCTGGTCGAGCCGACAGCCGGAACCGTCCGCATCGGCGGGCGCGACGTGACCCGGTTGCCAACCTGGAAGCGCAACACCGGGCTCGTATTTCAGAACTACGCCCTGTTCCCGCACATGACGGTGGCGCAGAACGTTGCGTTCGGCCTCGAGATGCATGGGGTGGCCCGGCGCGACGCCGGGGCGCGGGTCCGGGAGGCGTTGGCGCTGGTCCGCCTTGATCGTCTCGGTGAGCGGCTGCCGCGTCAGCTCTCGGGCGGACAGCAGCAGCGCGTGGCGCTCGCCCGCGCGCTCGTGTTCCGCCCGGACGTGCTGTTGCTCGACGAGCCGCTGTCCAACCTCGACGCCAAGCTGCGCGGCGAGGTGCGGGTGGAGATCAGGCGGCTGCAGCAGCAGCTCGGCATCACGACGGTGATGGTGACGCACGATCAGGAGGAGGCGCTGACCATGGCTGACCGCCTGGTGGTGATGAACGAGGGCCTGGTGCGGCAGGTCGGTTCGCAGCGAGACCTTTATGAGCGTCCGGCCGACCGTTTCGTCGCCGGGTTCGTGGGCCGGAGCAGCTTCATCCATGGCCGGATGCGCGACGGCCATCTGATCAGCGACGGCGGCCTGCAGATCCGTTGCGCGAAGCGCCTGGTCGGCGACGCCGTGCTGGCGATGCGCCCGGAGCGGGTGCGCGTGGCGCATGAGCCGCTCGAGGCCGCGGACAACTGCTTCCCGGGCGAGGTCGAATTCGTGTCCTACATGGGCGGGCTGATCGACATCCACGTCAGCCTTTCAGAGGCGGACCGGGTTGTGGCCCAGGTAGCGAACCTGAACGACGTCAACCTGCCCGGCGTCGGCGAGCGCGTTTATGTCGGCTGGTCGGCCAATACGCCGCTTTTTCACGCTGGCGATCAGCCAGCATAACCGTTTGACCCATCAGGAGAGCAGGCCCATGGCGAACGACACGGCACCATTCAAGACATCCCGGCGCGGCATCATGCTCGGCATGGCTGGCGCGGCGACGGTCGGGCTGCCTGGCATGGCGCGCGCCCAGTCGAAAGGGCGGATCGTCGTCGGCACCTGGGGCGGAGACTATGCCCGGCTGCTGCGCAAGAACATCGACGAGCCGCTGCTGGTTCCAAAGGGATGGGAGGTGATCCAGGACATCGGCGGCGATCCGGAGCGGCGGGCGAAGATGATCGCCGAGCGCCGTCTGCCGCGCGGCAGCAGCGACATCCAGGGGCTGAGCGGCGTCAATATGTATCAAATGTATGACATCGGCGCGACGCAGGAGATCGACTACGGCAAGATCCCGAACGCGGCCAATTTGATGCCATCGATGAAGTTCAGATACGGCGCCGGGCACATCTATTCCGGCATGGTCGGGGTGTACAACCCGAAGCTGGCGCAGGCGCCGACCAGCTATAAAGCTGTGTTCGATCCGAACCTTGGCGGCAAGCTCGGGATCATCGACATCCAGTATCAATATACGATGGTCGCCGCGGCGCTTGCGGCCGGAGGTTCGGTGTCGGACCTGGAACCAGGAAAGAAGCTGCTGTTAGAGGTGCGCAAGGCCGGTGCGCGGATTTACCCGACCAACGAGGCCTTCGCGCAGGGGCTCAAGGTCGAGGAGGTCGGCGCCGGCATCATGTGGAAGGCGCGCACCGTGCAATGGCAGGACGCCGGCATCGACGTGAAGTCGGCGACGCCGGCGGAAGGGGCGCTGGCCTACGTGTCGGGCTTCGTGATCCCGAAGAATGCGCCGGACGTGGCAGGCAGCTACGCCTTCTTGAACGCCATGCTGGCCCCGTCGGCGCAGGAGGCGTTCGCAGCCGATATGGGGTATAACCCGACGGTGACGGACGCCAAGGTCGCGCCGACGCTGAAGGAGCGGATCGGCTTCACCGAGGAGCAAGTGGCCAAGCTGGTGCAGTTGGACGACGCTTACATCACCGCGCACGATGTCGAAATGAAGGATTGGTGGGACAAGAAATTCAAGGGATGAGCGCGGCGCCCACCGCGGAGTCGTCGCACAGCGGAAGGTCCATCCTCAGCGCGGCCTCCTTGATCGGACCCGCGACCCTGATCGTGGCGCTCGGGGTGTTGGGGCCGCTGATGATCCTGCTCCGTTACAGCCTGAACCGGTTCGACCCGCGCTTGCTGATGATCGACGCGTTCACGCCGGACAATTACGTCAAGTTCTTTACCGACGGGTACTATCTGGGCGTGTTCTTCACCACCTTGCGGGTGGCGCTTCTGACCACCGCTCTTTGCCTGTTGCTCGGTTTCCCGCTGGCCTACGTTCTGGCGCGGACGCAGAGCCGGTTCAAGAATCTGCTGATCTTGGGCGTCGTGCTGCCGCTGTTCGTCGGCAACGCGGTGCGGGCCGCCGGTTGGATGGCGCTGTTCGGCAGCCGGGGATTCCTGAGCGTCAGCTTGATGGATGCGGGACTGACCAGCGGTCCCACCGAGATCATGTTCACCGAGGGCGCGGTCGTGATCGGGATCATTGCGGTCAACCTGCCGTTCATGATCCTGACGTTGCAGAGCGTGATCGAGGGGATCAGCCGCAACTTGGAGGAGGCCGCGTTCAGCCTTGGCGCGGCCCCCTGGACGATGTTTCGCCGCGTGCTATGGCCGCTTGCCTTGCCGGGCATCGCGGCGGGAACAATCCTGACGTTCATTTTGGCAATGAACGCCTACGCGACGCCCGTACTGCTGGGCGGCCCCGAGTTCCAGATGATGGCGCCGTTAATCTACGGGCAGTTTAAGCTCAATAACTGGCCGTTCGCTGCTGCCGTCGCGTTCCTGCTGATGGCAACGACCTTGCTGCTGACGGTCCTCGCCGGGTTCTGGGCGCGGCAACGGTTCCGCGCGGGTTAAGCGAGACAGGCTTCGAAAAGTCGGGTGAGCGCCGCCGGATCGAAGCTGCCGCGCCGACCGATGGCGACGACGGCGGTTTCTGACGGGGGTGTGTGGGGCTCATGGGCGAACTCGGTCCGTTTTCCCACCAGGTGGAACACAAGCCGCCCGTTCGCGCCCGTGATCTGGACAACGCCTTTAGCACGGACAATGCCGGGCGGCAGCTTGCGGACGGCGGCGCGGAACGGCGCTTCATGAATTGGTTGCGAGCTGCGCCAATGCCAGGCTTCGAACTCCTCGCCGTGGTCGTGGACGTGAGCATGGGGGTGAGGCTCGCGCTCGTTATGGGCGGCGAAGAGGAGGTCACGCGGGAGATCGGCTTGGCTGGTCGCGAGCAGGCGAATCCGGGGCGAGGCCGCGCGTAGGGTGGCCTCGGTTGCCGAGATTTGGGCGGGGCTGGCGATGTCGGTCTTGTTCAGGATCACCATGTCAGCGCCGAGCGCCTGATCAATGGCGAGCTCCGTCGCAGCGTAGTCCAGGTCCCCGAACCCGCCGGCGTCGACCAGGCAGAAGATGGCGTCGAGCTTGGCCCGGCCGTGGAATGGCGCGCCGGCAATGGCGTCCGCCACGGGGAGCGGTCTAGAGACGCCGCTGGTTTCGATGAGGATGCGCTCGGGAGCCGGCGTGCGGGCGAGCAGGGTTTCGAGGGCCGCCGCAAGGTCGCCGCGGATGGAGCAGCAGATGCAGCCGTTGCTGAGGGCCACCTGGTCGGGCGCGGCCTCGACAAGAAGCGATGCGTCAATGTTTACCGCACCGAAATCGTTCAGCAGCACGCCGTAGCGAATGCCTTGCGGATCAGCGAGGATGCGCTGGAGCAGAGTCGTCTTGCCGGCGCCGAGAAAGCCGCAGACGATGGTGACTGGCACGGGAGCGAATGCATGGCTCGGCGAAACGGAGAGGCGACGATCTGCAACGGAGAACGACATCATATCTTTGTCGCTGATTTCTTCTCGCTTTGATAGCCGCATCCCAACGGCTCTACGCTTCAGCCGGTTTCGCCCACGATCTGGTCGCGGTGGACTGAATTTCGTCAGGCGTTTCCATTAGCTATACCCCCCAACTCTCTGAAACCCCGCACGCCTCCCTTGCGAAACGGCGCAAGCAGGATTCGGCCAGGCTGATGATCCGCTTCGGCGTCCTGGAACCCATCAAAAAATCTGGGAAATCTGTGCAGTGACGGCGGGCGGGGGCGCTACGGCAAACGAGCCGTTCTTTGCCCAGATGATGGCCGACACGCTGCCACCCGCACTCACAGCCGAGTCGCGGTAAGGTAATCCGGTCACGTTATCAAGCGACATCAGGAACCCATCCAGGGCCGACACTGAGAACCCAGCCACCTCCGCTCCTGTGACGCCTCGGCGGATGCCGGTGCGGGTGTTGCCTTGATCAGCCCAGAGCGCCGCTTTTCGCGTAGCCGGTAGCTGTCGCCGCGGATGGCAAGCGCGTGGCTGTGGTGCAGCAACCGGTCCAGGCTAGCGGTCGCCACCACCTGATCGCCCAGCACCGTGCCCCAGTCGCCCACGGCCCGGTTGGACGTGATCAGGACGCTGCCCTTTTCATAGCGGCGGCTGATGAGCTGGAACAGCAGGTGGGCCGCGGCGGGCTCGAACGGCAGATAGCCGACCTCGTCCATGATCAGCAGCTTCGGCTTGGCCAGCTGCGCGAGCCGCTGTTCCAGCCTCCTCTCCGCATGCCCCCTGACCAGGGTTGTCACCAGGGTCGTCGCCGGGGTGAACAGCACCGAGTAGCCATGTCGGATCGCCTCCCGTCCCAGGGCGATGGCCAGGTGCGTCTTGCCCACGCCGGGCGGACCCTGGATCAGCAGCGTGTCGCCGTTGGCCACCCAGCGGCAGGCTGTCAGGTCGCGCACCTGCTTGGCGTCCAGCGAGGGCTGGGCGGCGAAATCGAATTCTTCCAGCGTGCGCTGGTGCGGGACCTTCGCGATCCCGGTGCCCATCTGGATGCGCCGCTCCTCGCGGTGCGACACCTCCGCCCGGCACAGCAGCGCCAGCGTCTCGCGCAAGCTGAGATCGCCCCGTGCCGCCTCGTCCAGCAGACCGTCGAGCCGGTCACGCATCGCTGTCAGCTTGAGCCGTGCCAGCATGTCCGGCAGCGCATCCACCTCGACGCTCGCCAGCCGCCTCCTGCTGCCTGCTCGTACTCGGCCAAGGGGCGGAGCAGATCGATGCCGGGCAGCACGGCGGGCGATCGCGATGCGACGTCGGTGTCGCGGGCAGGATCCGGGCGGCACGGCACGATGCCATGCAGGTGGGCACGGTCAACGGCACGCTCGCGGCGGCCGAGACGCTTGTCGTGGCAGGCCACCTCGACCCCGGCATGATGGATGCGAACCTGGTTGTCGCCCACCACCACGCTGACCTCGGCGCCGATCAACCGCCACGGCACGCTGTAATGGTTGGTGTCGACGTCCACGCAGGCATCGGTCTGCACCCGTCGGGTCAGCTCGCGCAGTTGCCGGAACGGTGGTCGGCCGTTCAGCGGGCGCAGTGCCTGCCGCTCCTCGCGCTCGGACCGCACGATCGGCGCCGCGCCCGTCGTGCCGTGCACCCGCGTGTCGGCCACCTCGCGCATCCACCAGGCCAGGTGCGCCTCCAAAGCGCCCCACGAGGCGAAGCGCCGCCCGGCGATGGCGTTGTGCTTGACGTAGCCCACGCCCCGCTCGTCCTTGCCCTTGGTGCGGGCCCGGTAGGGCGCGCAGGCGACGGGCCGCACGTCCCAGTATTGGGTGAACGCGTGCAGACGGCTGTTGAACTCCACCTCCCGCGTCACCGGGTCGTGGTGCTTGACCAAGGCGCTGGCATTGTCGAGCAGCAGCTCGCCCGGCAGGCCGCCGACGTAGCGGAACGCGCCCTCGATCCCCTCCAGCCAGGACGATTGCCGCTCATGCCGGAACGGCGCCGCGTAGATCCGGCGCGAATAGCCCAGTGTCGCCACGAACAGGAACACCTTGCCCCGCTCGCCATCGATCGCGATCCGGCGCTGGCCGAAGTCGATCTGCAATTGGCGACCCGGCGGCGTCTCAAACCGCACCGTGGCCAGCGCCTCGACCGCCAGCTCGCGCCGCAGATGCGACACCGCCCGCTCCACCGTGCGCAGGCTGACCACGACGCCCAGATCAGACGCCAACTCCTGGCGCACCATGTCCGCGTTGCCATGGTGGCGCCGCAGCCGCTCATCCAGCCAGGTTGTGTGACCCACCAGCAGGCTGGGCCGGGTTGGAACCCGGCACGGCGCCCAGCCCCCCGCAGCCAGATAGCGCTGCACCGTCTCGCGGTTGCACCCGATCTCCGCCGCGATCCGTCGGGTGCCCCAGCCCAAACCGTGAAGACGCTGCATCGCCGCCACCTCGTCCGGCGTCCTCATCACCTGTCTCCGCCCATCCTTGCCAGGCGGAAATACATCCGATCGATCCGTCAACTTGCCTCTCCCTGCTACGCAGGGTGGCTGGGTTCCTGATGTCGTCGGTGGATGGGCTTACCCTGTCGCCTGACAGGTCACCCCGCCATCGCCGCGCAGGCAGCCCTGATGCCAGCGTCCGGCAACAAGCCGGGCTCTCTAGGAACATGACCGCATGACAGCCGAGACCACCTTCGACGCCACCTCCGATACCTTGGCGAGCCTGCTGAACGAGCTCGCCCCCAGACGCCTGAACTGCCCGACTTCCAGCGCGGCTGGGTGTGGGACGACGAGCATATCGCCGCCGTCATCACTACTACCCGCTTTCGCGGGCGGGTGCTTCATGATTGACCATAGGGATGATTGCTCCTGCTCGCGAGGTCCGGCTGTGCCCGGACGACCAATCCATCCTGGAACTTCGCATTCGTTCTCCGACAACGGAGCAGCGCGAGGTGCTTCGAGCGCGGAGCGTGCTGCTGGCCGCTGAGGGGCTTTCGACGCGCTCGATTGCGGCCCGGCTCGGCACGATGCCGCGCACGGTCAGCTTGTGGCGCATTCGCTATGCCGATCACGGATTGGCCGGGCTTGCCGACAAGGCCCGGCCTGGCGGTCGTGCCTCGTCAGCCCGCTACGACGAGACCACGCAAAAGCGCATCCTGGCGCAACTGGATCAGCCGCCACCCGCGGGGTATGCCCGCTGGATGGGCAAGGTGTTGGCCCGGGCGCTCGGCGACGTGAGCGAGCAGTATATCTGGCGGTTCCTGCGAGCGCAGAAGATCGATCTGGATGGCCGCAAGTCCTGGTGCGTCAGCACCGACCCCGCGTTCGTGGCCAAATCGGCCGAGATCGTAGGGCTCTATCTGGCGCCTCCCGAAGGGGCCGTGGTGCTTTCGGTCGACGAGAAGCCGTCCATCCAGGCGCTGGAGCGGGCGCAGGGCTCCCTCAAGCTGGGCAACGGACGCACGCTGACCGGGCGGACGCATGGATACAAGCGGCACGGGACGACGACGCTGTTCGCGGCCCTCGACATCGCCAACGGCCAAGTCAAGGCCGGGCTCTACCAGCGGCGGCGGCGGGTCGAGTTCCTGGATTTCATGAACAGCGTCATTGCCGACTACCCTGACCGGCAAATCCACGTCGTGCTGGACAACCTCAACACCCACAAACCCAAGCGCGACATGTGGCTGGCGCGGCACCCCAACGTGCAGTTCCACTTCACGCCGACCCATGCGTCCTGGATGAACCAGGTCGAGATCTGGTTCTCCATCCTCAGCCGCAACGCCCTCCAAGGCGCCAGCGTCACCTCCACAAAACAGGTCAGGGAACCGATCGATGCCTTGATCGAAAGCTACAACGAGAAGGCCACGCCGTTCTCCTGGACAACGAGAAGGCCACGCCGTTCTCCTGGAAGGCCGCGACCATCCGGCAAAAACATCTCGGAACACGGGTCAGTCATTCATGATTCCGGGTACTAGCATGGAGAAGGTCGCCTCGCGCGTGGGCGTGGGACGGACCACCCCTGTGCCGGGCTTTTGGCCGGGCGTCGTCGGCGCACGCTGCGGATGCCGAGGACGCCGCACGCGGCGCTGGGCAAGCCAAGACAAGGCTGCAGCGCCGCACGCCTGGTGGCATGCCGCGCCCATCCGCCGCTGCGGCCATCTGAGCCCGGCGCCCGTCCGTGCCGGTCATCGCCGACACCGCAAATGCGCGCCTTCCTGCCAATCCCGGCCCAGCCGGGCTGGAGGCGTTCACCCCGGGGCCGGCCGAGCTCGCCTTCGCACGACAAAGGACGTGCCAGCCAGGACCCCCGGCTGGCCGCGATCGAGAGCCTGCTGCTGCCTGACGCCGATGCGACCCTGGCCAGGTGCGAGGCGCGCGCGGCGTTCGCGTGCAGCAACTATCTGCCCTTATTGGCTCGGTTCTACGGCGGCCAGCGCGCGGCCTTCCTACGCTTCGTGAGCATGCTGCCCCGGTCCGGACGTCGCAGGACCGCACTGTTGAGGAAGCGGTTGTCTTTCTGCTGGCGCACCGTGGGGGCCGCCGGGCCAAGCTGCACCCCTTCGTCAGACTGGAGAATGCCGGCGGCACAACCGCACGACGGCCTCTCGACCTGTCCTGGGATGGCGAGAAGTGGTGGCCGCTGCTGACGGGGCAGCCTATGGGGAGCCCGCGCCGGCCGAGGTGGACCGGCGCCCTGTCGAGTGCCTGTTCACCCAGGCGGCGAACGAGCTGAAGTCGGGCGACCTGTGCATCCCGGGAAGCGAGGAGTGCGGCGATGACCGCGGCCGGCGTCCTCATCACCTGTCTCCGCCCATCCTTGCCAGGCGGAAATACATCCGATCAATCCGTCAACTTGCCTCTCCCTGCTACGCAGGGTGGCTGGGTTCCTGATGTCGTCGGTGGATGGGCTTACCCTGTCGCCTGACAGCCGGGGCGCCGGCCGAACCGGCGGCCCTTGTTGCCGGCCCCGAGGCCCGGTTCGCCTCGACGGCTACGGCCACCGACCGGGACGTCCCCGGGAACGAGCACGTCGCCATCGCGGACGGCAAGCCCGTGGCGAAGCGGCTGCTCAAGGCGCACCTGGCCCCGGCCGGCGTGCTGGAGGCGCTGGCCGACACGGAGCATCGGCTCAACTGGACCCGGCACTTCGGCCCGGCCTCCGGCTTCGAGGCCAAGCTGGAGCGCCCGCGCGAACGGTCCGCGGCGGCCGTGTTCTGCTACGGGTGCGGGCTGGGTCCCAGCCAGGCGGCGCGATCCCTCAAGTGTCTGGACCGCCGGCACGCGGCCCACGTCGACGGGCGCCACATGACGGAGGCCAACCTCGGCGACGCGATCACGGGCGTGATCGACGCCTACGTCCGCGTCAGTTTGTCCCGCCACTGGGGCAGCGGCGGGAGCGCGTCCGCCGACGGCAAAAGCGGGACGTGCGTCCGGAGAGCCTGAAGAGTTTCTTCCACCTCCGGTATGGCGGCTGCGAAGGGATCAGCTACTATCTGGCGTCCGACGCCTACATCGCCTTGTTCTCGCGCGTCCTGGCCTGCGGCACCTACGAAGCTCACGCCATCTTGGACCTCCGGGCCGACAGCCGCTCGCTCCTGCAGGCGACCATGACGCATTCCGACACCCACGGACAGTCGGCGGCGATCTTCGGATTGGCCCGCCCGCTTGGCATCGAGCTGCTGCCGCGCATCCGGGGCTGGCAGGACCTGCACCTGTTCCGGCCCGGCGCCGCCGTGCGCTGCGGGCACATCGACGATCTGTTCACCGCAGCCGCGGACTGGCACGTGATCGAGGCGCACCTGCCGGACATGTTGCGCGCCGCCCTTTCAATCCGGACAGGAACGCTGCTGCCGTCCGCATCCTGCGCCGATTCGCCGCCTGCAACCGCAAGAGCCGGCTCTACGTCGCTTTCCGCAAGCTCGGCCGCGCCGTTCGCATCGATTTCCTGCTCCGCTGGTTGCCGTCCATCCACTTGCGCCGGGTGATCCAGGCCGCGACCAGCAAGAGCGAGCTGTTCAACAAGCACGCCCAGTGAGTCTCGTCCGGCAACGCGGGCCCCGCCCCCCGCCCCCGCCCCCGCCC
The DNA here is from genome assembly GCA_965217935.1 of Acetobacteraceae bacterium. Taxonomy (GTDB): domain Bacteria; phylum Pseudomonadota; class Alphaproteobacteria; order Acetobacterales; family Acetobacteraceae; genus JBBROS01. The sequence goes on from OZ244581.1 coordinate 388,244, forward strand.
CCGCCCCCGCGCGCGACGAGCGGCGCAAGATGGTCAAAAATAACCACATGGTGGCCAACCTGCTCATCTCCGCACCGCGGCCGGCGTGAGGCGGGCGCTGGAGGAGATCGCTGCCAACGGACAGGGCGCCGCGATCACGCCCGAGTCGCTCGCCGGCGCCAGCCCGTATCTGAACCAACGCCTCGGCCGCTTCGGCAGCTATGAGCTCGACCTCAGCAAATCGCCCGCGCCGCTCCTGGTCAAACTGCCGCCTTGACTGCAGCCCTCTGGCCAGCGGATGGAAGCGCCTGCGGGTACCCGCAGCACGAATCCTTGCCATCGCCCAGCATCGCACGCCTCGGGCCTGCACGCATCGGGCGAGGGCGTCCGCCAAGCGAGCAGGATCGTCAGCGAAGCGGGCGTAAGCCCGCGCAGCCATGCCCGGCCGCCAGCTGCCCAACCTTCGCGTGCGGCGTCTCCAGCTCGACTTTTCCGAAGCTCTCCTTGCCCGAGAACACCGACGCCGATCCCTCAACCGCCTGGCGCTTGCAGTCGCTGCCCATCGTCTGACGCATGCCGTGATTCGTCGCCGGCCGCGATGTCGTCAGCCCGCTCCGCAGCGCCTCCAAGGCCCGCTTCACTTTGAACCCCGCCCCGTATCGTTTCCTCAGCGCTCTCGCCGATTCGGCAACCCAATCGCCTCCGCCCTTGGAGCCATGCGGGTTAAGCTGCAGACCGGTGATCATCGACGCTCTCGCAGCCACTTGCAGACGACGGTCGATCGCGTTCCTTCAGCGTGGCCGACGATTGCCAAGGCACTCTTCGGGATCGCGGCTTAGCCCGTTGCGATTGGTTAAGAGTTTTTCCCGATGCGGCGTTGGTCCGCCAGTCTCGGGCTTGCTGCACGGCTTTACGACAGCGCCTTGATCAATTCGACCGCCGTGCGCTCACTCCCATCGACTGGCGCTGGCTCGGACGCGAAAAGTCCGCCGACCGGCGATCCGCGCATGTGTCGGCGCAAGGACCGCCGCCGGCCACATGCCGCAATCGATTTATCGCATTTTCTAGTGCAATTCATTTCTCCCAATGCTGGTTTTTATTGACAGCGATACCTTTACTGCGTGACAGCGGAGATGGCGTGCACGATCGCGATTCGGGCGGCATTGGGCCGTAGGTCGCCGTGCCCCATGGAGCGACGGAACAACGTGCCTGCCGGACCCGATGTCTCGCCGTGCCGGTTCTTGTTCGCAACGATTGGGAATGCGTGCATTGAGCTAAAGGAGGACACCACAGTGACCGACGAAACGACGACGAAGCGGGCTCAAACGATGGCAGTTCGCGCTGCAACCAAGACTGCCGGAAACGGCAAGGCTGGATCGGCGGCAAAGTCTGCGGCGGCAAAGCCCGCGGCAAAGAAGGCGGCGTCGCCGAAGAAATCAGAGGCCCCGAAGCCCGCGGCTGCGAAGAAGACGGCGACGAAAAGCGCGGCCGCCGCGAAAACGCCAGCGCCGAAAGCCGCGGCTTCGAAGAAGGCCTCGGGAGAGAGCGCTGCCGCAAGCAAGCCTGCCGCGAAAAAGCCGGCCGCGGCCGCGAAATCGTCTGCTGCGCCGAAGAAGAGCGCCAAGGCGTCGCCCGCGGCCAAAAGCGAAGCGGCCAAGACGATGAAAACGGCGAAGTCTCCGGCGACGCGCAGCGCAGCAGCCAAGAAGCTGGGCGCGACAGGCGCGGCAAAGCCCAAGAAGGGCAGCGCGGCATCGTCCAAGCCTGCGAATTGAGTGGGCTTTAGGCGCCGACGCAGCGCCAGCCCTGGCCTATTCCGGCCTGCGTCCTCTGATGGGCGCAGGCCGGCTTTCCTATGCTCCGAACGTTTGCAAGAGGTCGTCAACTTGCTTCCCGCTGAGCAGCCGCGGATCCGACGTGCGGAGCAAAATGAACAACTTTGCCGCTTCCTCCAACTCCTCGGCGGCGTAGACGGCGTCGAGAAGGCTTCTGCCCGAGACGACTGGCCCGTGATTAGCCAATAAAACCGCGCGCGCGTGCTTTGCCGCATCATGGATTGCCGGTTCCATGTCCGGCGAACCGGGCCGGATATAGGGAACGATCGGCAGGCAACGTCCGATGCGCATGACGAAATAGGGCGTGAGCGGCGGGATCGCGTTCGACATGTCGGCGTCTGGCAAGCATGACACGGCCGTGGCCATCGTCGAATGGAGATGGACGACGGCCCCGCATTCCGGCCGAGCCCGGTAGAAGGCGCGGTGCATCGTCACCTCCTTCGATGGCGGATCACCGTCAACGTGCTCGAAATCGGAGTTGAGTCGGCTCAGCCGGGAGGCATCCAGCCGCCCAAGGCAGGAGTTGGTGGGCGTCATGAAGTATCCGTCGCCGAGCCTGACGCTGATGTTGCCGGCGGAGCCGACCGAGAAACCGCGGGCGAACAGGCTGGCGGCGAGCTCTGCCAGGAGAAGCGGCGTGCTGTGCCGGGTCATCGGGACGATTGTTCGAAGGCTTGAATGAAGAAGTCTCGGGCGCCGAAGTTCCCGCTTTTCAAGGCAAGCAGCATCGGCTGGCCTTTGCCTTCGGCATAGGTCCACGGAACGCCAGGATCGATGTCCTCGCCGATCGAAAGCTGACGGATGCCGAGCGCGTCCACCACGGCCCCGCTCGTCTCTCCGCCGGCGACGATCAGCCGTCTCACCCCAAACGCGGCCAGGCCCTCTGCGATGCGGCCCATCGCTTCCTCGATGAGGGCGCCTGCCGCGTCCCGCCCGAGTTTTGATTGAAGAGCGGCAACGCGGCCGGGCGGAGCGGAGGCTGCGATGAGCACCGGCGTTGCAGAGAGCTTGTCGCGAGCCCAGTCCAATGCGTGGCGAGTAAGCGCCGCGGCGTCAGACGTTGAGAGCGGGTCCAATTCGAGGGTCGGCATCCGGTCGCGGGCGGCGCCGACCTGCATCAGCGTCGCGCGCGAGCATGACCCGGCGAGAACGGCTGCATGACCGTCGACGCGGGGCAGCCGGCCTGCCTCGGCGCGCTGGAGCAGGCCAGATTTGCGGAAGTTCTCGGGCAGTCCCATCGCGATCCCCGATCCGCCAGTGATCAAGGCCTCGGCAGAGACCGCCTCGCCGATCGATGCGAGATGCTGGTCGGTGACGGCGTCGACGATCGCGTAGCGGCGGCCTTGCTCTTTCATCGCAACGAGGGCCGGGCGGATCGCGCGTGGCCCGGCGTCGACCGTGGCGAACGGTATAAGGCCGACAGTTCCCTCGGTCTGCCGCGACAACACCCGCACCAGATTGGCATCGCGCATCGGGGTCAGCGGGTGGTCCTGCATGCCGCTCTCGTTCAGCGGCGCGGCGCCGACGAAGAGATGCCCCTGGTAGACGGTGCGCCGATTGGCAGGGAACGCGGGGCAGGCGATCGCGAAGCCGCAATCCAGCGCATCGACCAGAGCGTCAGCGACGGGGCCGATGTTGCCGGCGTCCGAGCTGTCGAACGTCGAGCAGTATTTGAACAGGAACTGCCGGCAACCGCATTTTTGCAGCCAATGCAGAGCGGCGAGGCTCTGCGCCACGGCCTCGCCTGCTGGAATGGTGCGTGACTTCAAGGCGACGACGATGGCGTCGGCGTCGGGCATGGGATCGGCTGAGGCGGGCGTGCCGATGAGTTGGACGGCGCTCATGCCGTTGCGGACGAGCATGCTTGCCAAGTCGGTGGCGCCGGTGAAGTCGTCTGCGATGCAGCCTAGCAGCGGCATAGGTCAGCTCCTGAGGATGGCGTCGAAGGCGAGCGCCTGCTGTGGCCAGCCGGGAAGCGCGAGACCGGTTTGCCAAGCGCCGTCGGCAAGAGCGGCGCGGAGATCGTTGTCGGCAATGGCACGGCGCAGGCACTTCGAGAACGTGGCCGGATCGTCAGGGTCGCAAAGAATGCCGGAGCGCGACGTCACAAGGGTGGAGAGTGCGTCAATGCCAAATGCGACGACTGGGATGCCCCGGCGCAGCGCCTCGGCGGCCGAGGCCGGGTAGCCTTCCCATCTGGAGGCGAGGGTGAACAAGTCCGTTGCGTGCCAGACCGTCTCAAGCGTCTCGGAGGAGGTGTTTGGCATGAGGGTCACCCTCGACTGCAGGCCAAGCGTGTCGATGAGGGCGGCGATGCTCGTCGCGTGCAGCGGGTCATGCCGGGTATCGCCGGCGATCGTGAGAGTCCAATCGAGGTCGGTGAGACGGGCAAGGGCGTGAAGCAGCTTGTCGTGGCCTTTGCGGGGCGTGATGACGCCGATACAGGTCAGGTTGCAGCCGGAGCCAGAGCCGGGGCTGCGCGGCAAATCCAAGAGGCCCGGGTGGAATACGATTGGCGTGGGAACGCCGAACTCGGCCGCGAGCATCTCGGCCACGCCATCGCTGGTCGCGACGACCCGCCGAAACCTTGGGACCATGCGTCGTTCGATTTGCTTGACCGCTTGCCGTTGCCCGGGATCACGCCCGGCTTTGGCGGAGGCGTGATGGACGAGAACAACGGCGTCCAGGGCTGACAGAGCCTCGGTCTGTTGTTCAAGGTCCGGCAAAAGCATCCCATCCACGACTGGCAACGCGCCGGGATGCAGGTCGCTTAATTGATCGCAAAGTTCGGTCGCGTGGCCCATCGCGTCGAGCGCCGGGAGAAGGCCGCCGTAAAATGGCGCTTGCCCGCCGGATGTCGCCCCGACGGGCGCGAGGAACGCGATCCGCATAATGACGAGGCTATCACGAGCGCTGACGCGAGACCAATTCACGGCAGTGCTCAGGGTTAAACTGCACTCCCGTCGTTCGGTGACAGCAGGGCACTCCTGGGCAGGCCGGCAACGATCAGGCCCTGAGCTTGAGTGCGAGCGCCCCGCCGTCCTGTGCCGCAAACCCCTGCGCACAGTATCTCACCGGTTCCGGGGCCGCGAGAACGGCAGCACGCGCCACCATGACGAGGACCCGTCCCTGCGCCTCGATCGCCTGCCTCAGTAAACGCCCGTTGCGTTCCACGGCCTCCCGCAACCTTGCGGCGAGCGCGGCATCGGGCGTTGCGCCCGACAGCGCTGACTGCAGGGCTTGCAGCGCGTCCTTCTTCTCGTTGACATACAGGGTTGCCTGAGCGGTAGCGCCTCGCGCCAGCGCGCTGTTTTCGGCCTCCAGAACATCGATCAGGCGAGAGGCGGATTCGTCCAAAGTCATGATTTTGCTTCCTGTAAGCGTAACATCTGTTGCATAATCGGCTTGGCCAGGCCCAGTCCGCCGCTGGCGGCAATACTCTTTGCGAGTTCGCTCACCATCATCGGCTTCCAGGCCGCTTCGCCGTCTCCGCCTCCGAACAGGCCCTTGCTCGTATCAACCGTGTCGAACATCGGGGCCAGCAATTGTCCAAGCGCGAGCGCTTCGAATTGCTGCGCGGAAGTGGCGACCTTTTGGCGTTGGGCCGGCGAGAGCGTGGCGCCGGGCTCGTTGGCGTAGATCATCATTATCGAACGACCAGTTCAGCCTGTAGGGCGCCTGCAGTTTTGATCGATTGCAAGATGCTGATCATATCGCGCGGGCCGACCCCAAGGGCATTAAGGCTCGCGACCAGATCGCCCAGCGTGACGCCGTTCTGAAGGATGCCAAGCCGGTTTTCGGATTGAGTGTCGACCTGCACGTTGGATCGGGGCGCAACGACCGTCTGCCCGTTCGAGAGGGGGGCGGGCTGGCTGACTTGCGGCGCTTCGGTGACTCGGATCGTGAGATTGCCTTGCGCGATCGCGACCGTGCTGATGCGCACGTGGTCTCCCATGACGATGGTCCCGCTGGCCTCATCGATCACGACGGTCGCCGGGCTATCAGGCTGGACGCTCAGAGACTCGATCCGGGCGACAACGTCCACCGCGTCCCGGCCCGAGAGGTTCAACTCGACCGTGCGCGGATCAGTCGCTCGCGCGCCGCCGCCGATGGCGCGGTTGATGACGTCGGCCATCCGCCGGGCCGTGGTGAGGTCTGGGTTGCGTAGTCCGAGGTGAATGACGTTCTTGCCGCCGAACTTGAACGGGATCTCACGCTCGACGCTCGCGCCGTTGGCAATCCGGCCCGCAGTCGGGACGCCGCGGGTAATCGAGGCGCCAGCGCCCTTGGCAGAGATCGCGCCCGTTGCGAGCGTTCCTTGCGCGACGCCGTAGACCTCCCCGTCGGCGCCCATTAGGGGAGTGACCAGGAGCGTCCCTCCAGTGAGGTCCTTCGCGTCACCAAGCGAGGATATGGAAACATCGATGCGATTGCCGCTGCGCGCGAAGGCAGGCAGGCTGGCGGTCACCATCACGGCCGCCACATTCTTGGTCTGCAGCTTGCTTTCCTGATCGCGCGTGTTTACGCCGAGCCGTTCCAGCATGCCGATCAGCGATTGCCGGGTGAAGACCGCGCTATCAAGACGGTCCCCCGTACCGTTCAGTCCGACGACCAGGCCGTATCCGACGAGCTGGTTGTCCCGAACGCCTTCGATGTCGGCGATGTCCTTGATGCGGACATCGGCCCTGGCGAGGTGAGGAAGCATGATCGCCATCATGACGAGCGCATGTTTCCAAATCGTAAAGGTTCGTGTGGGCATAATGGGGCTATCGCAACGGCTGTGCCAAAGGCAAAACCAGCTTTGCCGGGGCTTTGGCGCGAACGATGGGGCGGCAGAATTTGCCGGCCGGCACAAATGGGAGAGCGGATTTGAGCACTTTCGACCCAATCGGGATGACCGCGATGCGGCCGCAGACAGCCGTCCGGCCAATGATGCGCCGCGCCGGCATCAGCGCCTTCAGCATGCCGGCAACGAGGACGCAAGGTCTGGCGGCGGCCCCTATCGCCGGTTTGGGCGACTTGCTGGCGTTGCAAGAAGCCGGGCAGGCCGCAGTAAGGGATCGGGAGGCGCGCCAGCATGGAGCGGCGACGCTCAAGGCCCTGGCTTCAATGCAACGGGCCTTGCTGGGAGGCGCGGCAGATGGCGTTCTGGAGACGCTCTCAAGCTTGAGTCGCAATGCGCCTGAAGCCTCTGATCCGCGGCTGGCCGCGGTTCAGCGCGCACTTCAGGTGCGCGTCGCCGTCGAACTGGCGCGCGGCTGCGCGGAGCGTTTGACATAAAGGGCAGGACCAACTGTGAGACAGGTATTTGACACCTTCAACACAGGCCTTGGCGACCCATGCCGGCGTCGATATAAGCCCGGAGTTGCTGCCCGGTTCGCGTTGCGGCTTAGGCGGATGACAGGAGAGGATCGCCGGCATGATGATCACGCTGCCCCCGGACTATCGGCCCTCTGACGCTGAACCATTCATGAACTCGGTGCAGTCGGAGTACTTTCGCCAAAAGCTCCTGCGCTGGCGTTCGGAGCTTTTGCGTGAGGCAGGCGGGACGCTGGCAAGCTTGTCGGAAGGTGGAATTCATGAAGCGGACATTGCCGACCGAGCCAGCGTGGAGACGGACCGGGCGCTTGAGCTGCGAACGCGTGACCGGGCCCGCAAACTTATTGCAAAAATTGACCAAGCATTGCTTCGAATAGAGAACGGCACTTATGGCTTTTGTGACGTGACCGATGAGCCAATCGGGTTGAAGCGCCTGGAAGCTCGTCCCATTGCAACAATGTCGATCGAGGCACAGGAGCGTCACGAACGCATGGAGCGGGTTTATCGAGACGACTAGTGCCCTTCGTCATTGACCATCCCCCGTTACGGTGGACACCTCGCGTAAGCTCCTGCGGGAGCGGAGGTGCCGATGATGACGAAGAAAACTCGACGAGAGTTCACGGACGAGTTCAAGCGCGAGGCGGTGGTCCTGTTGCGGGACAGCGGGCGGCCGCTGCGCAGGTGGCGGCCGAACTGGGCCTGGAGCCATCGATGCTGCGGCGCTGGCGCAGCCTGGCCAACGGAGCGGGACAGGCAGCGTCCGTGGTCCGGCCTGACGCCGCTGCGGTCCCTGCGACGGTCGAGCAGCTTGAGATCCGGCACCTGCGCCGGGAGCTGGAGCGGGCGCAAATGGAGCGCGACATCCTAAAAAAAGCAGTCGGCATCTTCTCGAGCCCGCCGAGATGAGGTTCCGTTTCATCGAGGAACACCGCGAGGTGTTCCTCGTGCGGGTGATGTGCTCGGTGCTGCGGGTCAGCGCCAGCGGCTACTATGCGTGGCGCGGCCGGCCCGAGAGCGCCCGCGCCCAGGCGAACAAGGCGCTGGTCGAGGACATTCGCCGCGTGCACGCCAGCAGCCGGCGCCGCTACGGCAGCCCGCGCGTGCATGCGTCCCTGCGGGCCGAGGGCAAGCGGGTGGGGTGCAACCGCGTGGCGCGGCTCATGCGCACGCACGGCATCCAGGCGCGCCGTCGGCGGGCGTTCCGCAAGACCACGGACAGCAATCATGCCTTCCCGCCTGCCCCCAACCTGCTGGACCGGCAGTTCGCGTCCGCGGTCGCGCCAAACCAGGTCTGGCTGGCTGACTTGACCTACATCGCCACCGGCGAGGGGTGGCTCTACCTGGCCGCCATCATGGACCTGTTCTCGCGCAAGATCATCGGCTGGGCCATGAACGAGACCATGCCGCAGGAGTTGACCCTGGCGGCGCTGAACATGGCCATCACCAACCGGAAACCCTGCCCGGGGCTGCTGCACCACTCGGACCGCGGCAGCCAATTCGCAGCACACGCCTACCGCCGCGTGCTGGACGAGCATGGGATGCGGTGCTCGATGAGCCGCAAGGGGAACTGCTGGGACAACGCGCTCATGGAGAGCTTTTTCGGCGGCCTCAAGACCGAGCTGGACGGCGACGGCCCGTTCCACACCCGGCAGGCAGCGCGCACGGCCCTGTTCCGGGCCATTGAGGGCTGGCACAACCGCGAGCGCCTCCACTCGGGCATCGGCTACATGACGCCGGTCAACAAGGAACAGCTCGCCGCGGCCGCGTAGGCCATAACCCGTGTCCACCGTAACGGGGGATGGTCACTAGACCCTTCGGCCTGACCGCCACGCCCAACGTCTCCTGACTAAAGTGCCCCATAGCTTATGATGCCGTTATGGCAATACTGAAATACGCAACGGCGCCATAGACTGTTGCGGCTTACCTCGCACCCTGCCCGGCTACCCACGCCTGTATAGCCGCGGCAACCTCCTGCTCGGACCATCCAGCGGCCCCGGCGTGTTCGGCCAGTTTGTCCAGGTGCTGACGCACCGCCGCGGTGCAGGACGCGAAACGATCCTGCTCCAGCATCAACTCCTCCGGCGGCGGGTCCACCAGGCGCTCCACCATGAACCGCAGCGCCCGCAACGCGGTGCGCGGCGGGGTCATGCGGGCGGAACACCAGTCCCGCACCGTCTTGTCCCCGCTCACGCCCAACAGCGGGGCAAGCCGGGTCTGGCTGGTGCCGAGCGCCGCGATGGCGGCGCGCACCACCCGGGCACACTCCGCCAAAACCGCCGGGTCGGACATGGCTTCCCGGTCGCGCAGGCGCTCATTGAGGGCTTCCAAGTCGGCGACCAGCGTCCGCAGCGTCAGGTTCAGCGCGTTCCCGCAAAGCATCAAGCCCCTCCTTGTTGTCCTGATTGCGGGCAGTGTGCAACGGCTGCTGACCTTTCACGGCATGGTGGGCAGGTATAAAGCTGTTAAGCCGTTGCATAATGCAGCAACGGCAAACCGGAAAGGGCGGGGCGCTTGGCCCCACCCTGGCTGGATCAGACCGCGGCCTTGATCTGCGCCATGCGCTCTCCCAGCGATGCCGTCGCGACTTGTGTGGAAATTGGCTGAGCGGCGTGTCTCCGGCGGATTGATAGTTGGTTGGATCAGGCGGCGAGGTCAAACGGGGAGGGAAGCGGCTAGCTTCTCGCCCAAAGTCTGCCATCCGTTCGCCTTGCGCATGGTGATTTGGCCGGACGCGAGCAACGCCCGGAACAGCATCGCGGCGGTTTCGGCGGACGGCAGCACGGTCTGCGTCTTGATGCGGCGCTTGACCTCCTCATGCAGCCATTCAATGGCATTCGTTGTCCGGGCAGACGTCCACTGGCTTGGGGGCAGGCGCAGGAAGGCAAATAGGCGGTCGCCCGCTTCTTCCAGGCTGGCGGCAACGGCTGGACAGCGCAGCCGCCACTTGCGCAGGAAAGCTTTGCGCCGGGCCTGCACTTCCTTGGCAGTCGCGGCGTAGATCGTGTCCGTGTAGTCCGCTGCGACCTCTTCGTGCAGCGCATAGGGCGCAGGGCCGGCAGGTTCTTGTGCTTGTGAACCGTACAGCGCTGGGCCGGCACGTCGGGCCACAACGCCGCTAACGCCCGCTCCAATCCAGCCCCGCCGTCGGTGATCAGGAACACCGGCGTGCGCAACCCACGAGCGATCAGGTCATCGAGGATGCTGCGCCACGCCGCCTCGCTCTCGCCGCCCATGTTCTTCACGTCCAGCAGCGAGATGTTCGTCGCACGGCGGTCCAGCCTGACGCGCACCTGACGCGCACGACGGTTCCATTAAGGATGAGCCGGACCACGTCCTCCCCGGCTAAGTCGCGCCCGTTCCAGGCGTCCCAGTCCGTCCTCATCTTGCGCCATGTCCGGCTCACCACGTCCTTGCCCACCGCATCGCCAAACAGGGCGGCCAGCGCGCGCTTGACGCGGCGGGTGCTGGTCCCGGACAGGTAGGCGCCCGCGATCAGCGCCTTGACTTGGCGGGTCATCCGAGCATACCGGGGCAACGTGGCGCTGCGCCACTCCTGCGTGCCCCCGCCCTTGGCCGTTATCCGTGCTCGAGGCACGCTGAGCTTGACCGGGCCAAACGACCCCAAAAGCTGGCGCTCCCGCGTCCCGTTCCGGTAGCCTACTGGCTCGCCCTTTGCCCGCCCGTGCCGCGCACGGCCCAAAGTCGCCGCAAGCTCCTGCTCCAGCAGCTCCTGGATGAGCCCGCGCACTCTGTCCCGGATGCCCGCTTCAGTCGGGTCAAACCAGGCGTCGCCTGCAAACAGCGCCGTGCTGTTCGCTTCCGTCTTCGTGCTATTCTCGTCCATAGCGTGATCTCCACCGGCGTGCCAACGCCGGAAATGGCTCGTTGAACAAGCCGGAGATTACGCCGCTAAGCTGTTTCCACCACATCCGCGACGGCACCCGATGGACGGCCTGGCCACGGTGTTTTCGGGTAAGGCGGAGGCCAAAGATGGCATCCGGGAAGAGGAGCTGGAGAAGCTGCACGCCAAGATCGGGCAGCTAGTGGTGGAGCGGGATTTTTTGGCGAAGGCCTCCGGTCGATGAGCCTGGAGCGGAGACGGCAAATGATCGAGCCCGGGCATCCCAGCCTGTCGGTTGCGCGCCAATGCAAGCTGGTGTCGATCAGCCGGTCGGGGTTCTACTACCAGCCCGTGGGCGAGACGGCGGAGAACCTGGGGCTGATGCGTTCGATCGACGCGCAGTTCCTGGAAACGCCCTGGCATGGCTCGCGCCAGATGGCCCGGCATCTCCGGCGCGAGGGCCATGAGGTCGGCCGCAAGCGGGTGCGGCGTCTCATGGCCGTCATGGGGCTGGCGCCGATCGACCAGCGCCCGCGCACGACGGTGCCGAACTCCGAGCACCATGTCTGGCCGTATCTGCTGCGGGGCGTGGTGATTGATCGGCCGAACCAGGTTTGGTGCACCGACCTGACCTACATTCCCATGCGGCGCGGGTTCCTCTACCTGGTTGCCGTGATGGACTGGGCGACCAGGAAGGTGCTGTCCTGGCGGGTGTCGAACACCATCGCGCAGCGATCCCACGGAGTGATGTCAGCGAAGCTGACAGGGGACGCAGAGTTCTGCGTCGAGGCGTTGCAGGAGGCTTTGGCACGGTTCGGCCGTCCGAAGATCTTCAACTCCGACCAAGGCAGCCAATTCATCTCGTCGGCGTTCACCGGCGTGCTGCAGCAAGCAGGCGTGCGCATCTCCATGAACGGGCGGGGGCGCTTGATGGACAACGTCTTCATCGAGCGGCTCTGGCGCAGCCTGAAGTATGAGTGCATCTACCTGCACGCGTTCGAGACCGCCTCGGAGCTGCGCGCCGGGCTTTCGAATGGGATCAGCTATTACAATGCCCGGCGGCCTCACTCGGCCTTGGCCGGGCACACGCCCGACGAGGCCTATGAGGCAGGACAGGCAGAGAAACTGGCGGCCTGACGACAACCAGAACCAAGCTTAACTCGGCCGCCAAACTGTCCAACAGGACGGGACCACCTCTCATGTGCTCGATCATCGTCTTTCCTTGACTGACGTCAGAGCGGCTTCGCGGGTTTGCGATGCCGCCGATCCGGCTTTGTTGTGGGCGCGCGGCAAGGGATCAATCGGCCGTGTTGATCAAGCGCGAACGGGACGGGCACAACCATCAGTGCGGTGGTTTCACGCTCGGCGCGATTGGGGATCCGACTCGTCTGATGTGGATTTGTCTCAGCCGCTTGTACGGCTTCGATATACAAGGCGCTATAGGCTCAGTCTTGTGCCGTTGGTCGTATCACGATGCTGCCGACATCCACATCGTCCGATTGCTCGATGGCGTAGGCGATGCCGCGCGCGATGGCTTCCGGTGTGATCGCCACTCCGATTATACGCTGCTCCATCGCCTGCTTGACGCCCGGGTCGGTAATCGAGCTCGAGAAATCGGTTGCGGTCATGCCCGGCGATATTTCTGTAACCCTGAGATGCGGGCCAGCTTCTTGCCGCAGAGCCTGGCTGATCGTCCGCACGGCATTCTTGGTGGCGGCATAAACGCTCATGGACGGCAAGATCTTGAGACCCGCGGTCGAGACTAGATTGATAACATGGCCAAAGCCCTGCTGCTGGAAGACCGGCAACGCCGCGGCCATGCCGTACAGAGTGCAACGCAGGTTTGATTGAATTATTGCATCCCAGTCCTCGACGCGCAAGGCATCGAAGCGCGAGATCGGCCCGATCCCGGCATTGTTGACAATTACGTCCAGCTTGCCGCCCTGCTCGAAAGCGAAGGCGACGAGTTCTTGCAGGTCGCTCCGCCGTCGCACATCGGTGACCTTGCACATTGCTTCCCCGCCCCGGGCTTTATTCTCGTCAACGACGGCTATCAGCGCCTCCTCCCGTCGAGCGCCGAGCACTGCCAGCGCGCCGTGTTCGGCAAGCAGCATGGCCGTGGCACGGCCGATGCCACTGCTTGCACCCGTAACGACTACGACTTTGCGTTGAATACCCACCGCCATTCTCCTTTCCGGCAGAGGTGGGCATCGGCGCTGGATCAGCTCCGCTGCTGCGTCTATGAGTTTGTCGCGATCGTCCACACTCGCCAGCGACCCGCTATCTGACGTGCTTGCAGTGCTCGGTGCGCAAATGACGCGTCGAACGCGGTTGGAGGCGGCGGGCCGATGGGCGCTCGCCTTCCCGGCCCTTGATCGGCTGAAGTTCGTGGCGATGATGCGGGGGCGATGCTGGCTGATGCTTCCCGGGCCTACCCTTCACATGATGGAAGCGGGCGACGTCTGCCTGATCGGAGGTACAGGTTACTCAGTCGCCAGTGATCCAGCGGTGTCGACCATCAACGGTCAGGCCTTTTACGGAGCACCAGGTTGCGAGATGCTGCGTCTGGGCGGCGACGAGACGGTGATGCTCGGCCTCGGCGTCACCTTCTCGCCTGAAAACGCGGCCTTTTTGCTTGATCTGTTGCCGCCGTTTCTTCTCGTGCCCCGACCGTCAGCGACCGCGGGGGCAGTCGCCACGATTTTGGCTCTCCTGGACGGCGAAACGGAGCGGGCGGCCATGGGCGGCGAGGTCGTCACAGCCCGTCTTGCCGAGGTGCTGCTGATTGAGGCGATCCGCGCCCATGCAAGCGGCGCCGATGCCGTGGCGCTTAAGTGGCTTGGCGCTCTGGCGGACCCTCGGATCGGTCGGGCATTGCACGCCGTTCATGCGGACATAGCCCGATCATGGACGGTGGCGTCTCTCGCGGGCAAAGCCGGGATGTCGCGCGCGGCCTTCGCTGCGGAGTTCACCTGCCGATTAGGTCATCCGCCGCTCGCTTATGTGCGGACATGGCGGCTCACCATCGCACGTGCTGCCCTGGCACATGGCCATTCCGATATCGGCACCGTGGCCGCCAAGACCGGCTACGCCTCGCAAAGCGCGTTCAGCTATGCATATCGACGAGCCTTCGGCACCTCTCCAAAGATGGACCGCAAAATTGAGTGAATTGCTCCAAGATTCGACAAAATCGGATTGGTCTGTCGTTGACCAGCCCCGGATGCCATCGCTCGAACAGCGCGCGGAGCGTGCCGTCGAGGGCATGGGTGCGTGTTCGTAGCAGCAGGTGCGCACCACGCCGGGTCCGTTGCATCTGTTGGCGCTTGGCGAACGCCCGACGATCAATCGCCCCGTCGGCTGAACGACTACGACTTTCGGAGATTCCAGAATAGCGGCGCACTCGCTGACACGATCCCCTGCACCGCTGAATTGTACAGTGTCGGTTGCTGGATTTGCCCGAGTGGAACGTAAGGCACTTGATCGAATGCCCGCTGCTCCATCTCGGCGGCAATCGTCCGCTCGACCGCGAGATTAGGGGCGCCGAACCACTCCGTGCGCAGAGCCTCAATCTTTGCGTCGGTTGGCCAACCCGCCCAAGCGCTGGCGCCATTGCCGCGCAGGGCCAAATGTGATGCGGGACTCATGAATTCAGGCGCCACAGCTGTTGTATGGAATATGTTCCAGCCACCCTCATCAACCGGCTTCTGCGATGCGCGCCGGGCCAGCAGCGTGCCCCAATCGGTTGAAACCAGATCAACCTGCATGCCTATCTTCGTCAGCAAATCAGCCGTAACTGCGCCAAGCGGTGAGAGTAGAGGCTGATCTGAAGGCGAGAGTATAACGATCTTGCGACCGTCGTATTTGCTGGCTTTCAGAATGGACCGTGCCTCGTCCAGCTTGCCATCCATAGCCGCAGAGCCGACGCCGGATGACAGTGGCGTGCCGCACGGAAAAAAGGCCTTGCATTCGCGATAGCGTTTCGGGTCGCCGACCATGGCCAGCATGTAGTCGTCCTGGTTCACGGCGTGCAGGACCGCACGTCGGGCGGCCACATCGTCGAATGGCGGCTGCAGCGAATTGAACCGTAGAAGCACATAGGTGCCGACTGGGTCCAACGTCGTGACAACGAGATCGCGACGCCCGGCCACCACCGGCAAAAGATCCGGCGTCGGCGACTCCAGCCAGTCCATCTCGCCTTGCTGCATGGCAGCGATCGCCGTCGCGGCGTCGGGGATGCCCTTCCATTCGACGCGGTCCACGTGCACCACTTTTCCACCAGACAAGCCGTCAGCTGGTTCAAGCCGAGGATTATAGCCGTCGAACTTGGCCCAGGCAGCGCTGCTGCCAGCGACGAACTCGTCGGTCAGGAAGCGGAACGGGCCGGAGCCGACAGCTTCCCTGATCTGCTCGCGGGCATCGGTTTGCGCCAAGCGCTCCGGCATCATGAACGGGACAGGGCTCGACAGCTTGCCAAGTGCGTCGGCCAGCAGGGGAAACGGGGCGTTAAGCCTGAAGCGCAAGCGTCGGTCATCGACTGCGGACAACTCGGCTGTTTTGGCCATCAGCGATTGCCCGAACCCATCGCGCGCCGCCCAGCGCTTGATGCTGGCTACGCAATCGCGCGCCAGCACCGGGGCGCCGTCATGGAAACGCAGTCCGTTCCGCAAGGTGATAGTCCAGGTCAGCCCATTATCGGCGACTTCGTGCCCCTGGGCCATCTGCGGCTTGACCTCGAATGCGGAGTTCGTCGCATAAAGCGTGTCGAACACCATGTAGCCATGGTTCCGCACGACGTAGCCGGTGGTCCAAATCGGGTCCAGCGCCGGCAACGCGGTTGTCGGGATGAAGCGGAGCGTGCTCGTGGCCTGTGCCAGTGCAGGCCTGGAGAGCGCGACGGCCAAGCTGGCGCCGAGCGCAGTGCGGCGGGTGATCATAGCCGGTCCTCTCAGGTCGTGAATGGGTCGGCAACGCGCGGCCAGTAGGGCGCCGGGCGTTTGGCATAGGGCAGTGCCGCATAGTCGAAACTAAGCGCGCCGGGCCCGGAGATATACATTATTGATCGTGCGATCGGCTTGAATGCGGCTTGGAAATGTTGCGACGACTTCACCACGACGGCGGCCTTGTCGTCCAGGCGAAGCCCAAGCCCGGTAAAGGCGTCGGGTGCAAACGTTTGCTGCCGCTTGCTGACGAGGACCAAGTCGATACCATCCGCCGATACCCAGGCCGAGCAGCCGAGGTTTGAACGGCCGCCGCTCAACCCGGCCTGCGAATGGTCGTCGACCACCCGCCGCACGGTGATCATCAAGTCCATCGGCAGGCCGGACGCCGGGCCGCACTTTCCGCCGATGCGGAGCAGGAAGGTTGCGCCCTCGCCAGCCTCGACGCAGAACGCGACCGCCTGAGGGTCCCAAAAACAGCCTATCGCAACGTCGGTGATGCCACGTTCGAGCACACGGCGAAGGACAAATGTGCTGTCTGACGGCGCCCCGCCGCCAGCATTGTCCGACGCATCGGCCAAGACGAGGAGCCCAGATTCCGCTGCGATGGCGTCCAGCCCGGCATCGATACTGTCCAATCGAGCCGTAGCTGCCTCGCGCATGTCCCAAAGCTCCTGGCCGAGCTCCCGCGCCGTGGCCACAGCCAGGTTTTCGTCACCGTCGGCGACAACCAGCATCTTGGCACCGACATCGGGCATGTCTCCCCACGGGAAACCATGACCAAACGATACGGAAAGGATTCTAGCATGGCCTTCCAGTGCCGCCATCCGGTCCACGAACCCGCGCACCGGCTCCTGCGTCGGCCGGAACGTGCCGATCATGCGGCAGTCATGAAGCGCCATCACGGGACGCACCTCATCCCGGGCTGCCGCTAAGCAGAGCCGATACAGGTCTTCGGCTCGATCGCCGATGTCGATATGCGGGTATTCCTTGAACGTAATCATTACCGTCGCACTGGCCCGCATCAACTCAGTCAGGTGACAGTGCAAGTCGAGCTCGATTCCAATCGTGCAACGGGGCCCCACCGCCTCGCGCACTTGGGCCAGGGTGTCGCCCTCGCAATCATCGTAACCGTGCGCGACCATTGCGCCGTGCATGAACAGCAGGACCACATCGATCGGCATGGCCGCACGCAAGTCTTCGAGCATCATGTCGCGCAGGTGTTCGTAGACATGGCGCAACGTGGTGCCGGCGGGTTGCGCGAAGGTGCACAAGCTCTCCACGACCTCGTGCCCATCCGCCTCGGCCATCGTGCGCCATCGGATCAGCGGAACGTTACCGATCGTCGCCGGATGGCGGCTGGCGTCGCGCCGGAACCAATCCCGCCCGCCGACGAAGGCGGGCATGCCGGTGGGAATGGGAGAAAAGGTGTTTGTCTCGGTCGCGAGAGTTGCCAGAAAAATGCGCATCAACGTCTCCGACGTTATGAGTTCTTCGAATGAAGCAAAACGGTCTTAGACCGGCAAGCTTACCGGCCGGAGGCAGGCCATGACCGCGGGAATAGACCTTGCTTTGGCTCTGGTCGAGGACGACCTGGGCCGAGAGGCGGCACTGGCCGTCTCGCGGCAGTTGGTCGTTCTCATCAAACGGTTGGGTGGACAGTCGCAGTTCAGCACAGCCCTGGCCCTGCAAAGCTCCAAAGGCCGCTTTGAACGCCTCCATGGATGAATTGCCGAGAATCTGAGCCGCCCGCTGCCGCTGACAGTTCTTGCTGACACAGCAAACACGAGCGTCCGCAGCTTTTCGCGGCACTACCGGCAGATCACGGGACGGACACCGGCCCGCGCGATCAAAGGCATACGGATAGAGACGGCGCGATGCCTGCTAGACGAAGGTCTGACGATCGCGCGCCGCCCGACGCTGCGGTTTCGGATCGGACGAAACTGAACCGCCCCGGGTTTGCCGGAGGCTGGTTTATGTGAGTCCTACGCTGCCATTGGCCTAGCCTCAAGCTCGGCGTAGTAGGCCGCCTCAGCTTCGGCGGGCGGGAGATTGCCGATCGGCTCAAGCAGCCGCCGGTTGCTGTACCAGTCCACCCATTCGAGGGTGGCGTATTCGACGGCCTCAAAGGATCGCCAGGGTCCGCATCGGTGGATCACCTCGGCTTTGAATAAGCCGTTCACCGTTTCGGCGAGAGCGTTATCGCAGCTGTCGCCGACGCTGCCCACAAAGGGCTCGATGCCCGCCGCGGCCAGACGCTCGGTGTAGCGCAGCGCGAGATATTGCGATCCCCTGTCGCTATGATGCACGAGGCCGCCGCCTTGGATGGGCCGACGTTCGTGCAGCGCCTGCTCCAGCGCGTCGAGCACGGCGGTTCGGCGAAGCCGAGAGCCGGCATGAGCAGTTCGGGACACCCGCCAGCCGACGATGCGGCGGGCGAAGACATCGATAACGAACGCCACGTAGACCAAGCCCGCCCAGGTCGCGACATAGGTGAAATCCGAGACCCACAAGGCGTTCGGCCTTGGCGCCTTGAACTGCCGGTTAACCCGATCAAGCGGGCAGACGGCGGCCGGATCAGGGACGGTGGTGCGGATTTTCCGGCCTCGCACGACGCCCTGCAGCCCCATGGCGCGCATCAGCCGCGCCACCGTGCAGCGGGCGGCCCTGATGCCCTCGCGGCGGAGCTGCCGCCACACTTTGCGAACGCCGTAGACGCAGAAGTTCGCTTCGAACACGCGGCGGATCTCAACCATCAGCGCCGCGTCGCTCCTCATTCGCGTCGACTGCTTGGCAGGATCAGCCTGCCGGGCGGCATGGGCGCGGTAAGTTGACGGAGCGATCGGCAGGACCTTGCAGATCGGCTCGACCCCGTGAACCTCCCGGTGCTCGTCGATAAAGGCGATTATCGCTTGAAGGGGCGGTCGAGCTCCGCCTGGGCAAAATACGCTGACGCCTTGCGCAGCATCTCATTGGCCTGGCGCAGCTCGCGAACTTCTCGCTCCAGCGCGCGAAGCCGCTCCTGCTCCGCAGTTGTCGGGCCACCCCGCAAGCCCTGGTCACGTTCGGCTTGGCGCACCCACCGGCGCAGCGTCTCGGCCCGGCCTGCATATTCCGACGATCGCAGCCATCGATTCCGATCGAAGCCAGCCGGGCATTCCGAGGATGCCAGCCGGGTCACGGCGCGGGTCGCGAGCGGATGATTTGGGCTACTGAATAGCTGCTTCGTCAAGCCTGGTTTTGGGTGCACGAAGCTTGCGCATGCTCTCTCCTTTCAACTCAATCCGATGTGCCCCATGCACGAGCCGGTGCAGCACCGCGTCGGCGATGGTGGGATTGCCGATATGCTCGTGCCAAAGTTCCACCGGCGCCTGGCTTGTGACGATGGTGGACGCACGGTCATGCCGGTCATCGACGATCTCCATCAGATCGCGGCGCTGTTCAGCGGTCAACGGCGTGATCGCCCGATCGTCCAGGATCAGTAATTGCACCCGTGCCAGGTTCTTCAGCATGCGGCCGTAGCGGCCGTCGCCGCGGGCCAAGCCAAGCCCCTCCAGCAACCGCGGCACGCGCTGATACAGCACGGACCGGTTGTCACGGCAGGCACGGTGGCCGAGCGCGCAGGACAGCCACGTCTTGCCGGTGCCCGTCGGACCGGTCACGAGCAAATCCTGATGGCGTTCGATCCACTCGCCGCCGGTCAGCATTTTGAACAGGGCGCGATCAAGGCCGCGAGCGGCCCGTTGGTCGAGGTCCTCCGGCGTCGCCTGTTGCCGCAGCCCGGCAAAGCGCAGCCGGGCGGCCAATCGTTTGCTGTCGCGCTCCAGCGCCTCGCGGTCGACCAGCATGGCCAGCCGGTCCTCGAAGCCGAGGTCGGCGGCATCGGCGTGTCGCCGCTGCTCTTCGAGCGCCCGTGCCATGCCGGCAAGCCCGAGTTCGCGCAGGCGGTCCGTGGTGGGGTGGGTCAGCATCATCGTTCTCCTCAATGGTAGTAGCCGCTGCCGCGGATGTTGCCGTGCTGGACGGACAGCTCGTCCGGCACGGGGTCGGCGCGGTGAGCCCGGTCCAGGCCGTTGCGCAGGATCGACTGCACCGAGCCGTAGGTCTTGGCGCCGATGCCGGGCTCCCATCGCGCTCGCGCGATGGGTCCCGTCCATGCCGCGCTGGCAGGCCGCCTCTAGCCGCTCGGGCCCATAGCTGCGGACCAGGCGCAGGATGCCGAGGCAGGCGCGGAAGCCCTGCTCGGGATGCGGCTTGGCGGCCAGGATGCGCTCCACCAGGGCCAGCGTGGACGGGCCGACCGCCGCCGCCTCGTGCAGCAGCCGTGTCGGCGTCCATGCGGCCAAAGCGGCGGTGCGCACTCGGCATGTGCTCGGACGTCGTCGTGTGCCGGTGCTGCCGCGGGTTGCGCACATGGCTGGCAATCCGGCTGCCCTGATGGAACAGCTCGATCGTCTGGTCGGCGATGCGCGCCTCGATCACCTCGCGCATCAGCCGATACGGCGCCGAGTAGACATGCCCGTGCACGTCGACGTGGTCATCCAGCCCCGCGCGGCAGCGCTTCCATTCGGCGCAGGCATACGGGTCCATGGGCAGCGGCAGCAGCGGCAGCAGCGCCGCACGCTCGATCGCCTCGAACAGCGCCCGGCGGCTCGTGCCCAGGTGGCGCATCGGCCGGTTGTTCAGGTCGGCAATCAGCTCGCGGATGGCGCCATTCAGCTCGGCCAAAGAAAAGAACCGGCGATGCCGCAGCCGGGCGAGAACCCAACGTTGCACCACCTGGACGGCAACCTCGACCCCTCGGGATCGCCCTTGGCGATCCCGCCCTTCGGGACGGATCGCTTCGCGATGGCCTTGTCGCGCGGGCGCCGGACCCGCGCCGGCAGCACCGCCGTGCCGTAATGGCTGGCCAAGTCCTGATACGCGCGGCTGATGCCAGGCTCATAGCGGCTGGCGGCTGTGACGCCGGATTTCAGGTTGTCGCAGACAAGTTGCCGCGCTACCCCGCCCATGTGGGCAAAAGCTCCAACGTGGCAACCAAGCCAGTCCGGCAGCGACTGCGTCCAACGCGCGTCCGCATCGGTGAAGTTGGACGCTCCCAGCGCCGCCACGAAAATCTGCGCCTGCCGCGCCTCGCCAGTGGCGCCGTCGATCACCGTCACCGTCTGCCCGGCGTCGTCGACGAACAAACGCTCACCCGCCGGATGGGTCTGGCGCATCGTCGGCGACAGGCGGCCCCGCCAAACCGCATACAGGTCGCAAAACCGGCTGTAGCCATACCCATCCGTTTGCCCAGTCCTGTATTCCTCCCAAGCCAGCAGCAAGGTCACCCCCGGCCGGCGTAGCTCGGCATGCCAATGCGGCCAGTCCGGCTGCGCACGCGACGGCTCGGCCACGAACGGCGGGCTGAACAGCTTGCGCTCCAGCGCCGCATCGTCCAGCTCAGCCGGCACCGGCCCAGGCAGGTCCACGTGATCCCGACCACGGCAGCGCGCCGCAGATACTCGGCAACCCCGTAGCGGCTGATCCCGGTCATGGCCGCAATCTGGTGGCCGCTGTGGCCGCACGCGTGTCGCAGCCGTAATACTTCTCGAACTTGACGCATCGGCAGTCTCTGGCCTGGCATGGCGCTCTCCAAGATCACTGGAGAACAACTCTGCCGTCGGTGAACGACTGCTCGCGAACCGCGCCGCCACTCCCTGCTCAGGGATGGCTGGAATGCCTCGGAATCACTGGCTGGCTTGCGTCGGAATCACCGGCTGCTTTGCGTCGGAATACGCACGGCAGCCAATCTTGGTCGCAATCGAGCCAATCGCCGCCCACTGCGACGCATGTTTGCCTCCATGCTCAGACACCATCCGCACGGCACGCGCGCGGACCTCCTCTGAAAACTTGTTTGTTGTTGACTTGCTCATGGCTCCATCCTCTCAACGGTTGGAGCCTCCGGCAAACCCGGGGCGGTTCACCCGCGCGCTTGGCCTCGGCCAGCACCTCGCCGGTCACGCGACTGTCCAGCATAGCGGCCTCGTCGACGATAATGACGGTGCGCCGGTCCCAAGCCGTGCGCCCGTTCTTCAGCGCGAACAGGACGGCATGGACCGTGCCCGCCTCGGCGAAGCCGTCCGCTTTCAGGTTCTGGGCCACGGCGTTGGTGGGGGCCAATCCCACGACACAGTGGCCTGCCGCCTCGTGCGCCTCACGCACCGCGGCCAGCGTGTAGCTCTTCCCGTGCCGGCCCGGCCCTCGATCAGCTTCAGCCCACCGGAGGACACCGCGTGCTAGAACGCGGCGCGCTGGTCATCCCGCAACGTGCGGGATTGTAACACCGCCTCCCGGTATCGGGCTTTCACGCCCTGGTGGTGCCGCACCCCCGCCACGGCCGCACCGTCGGCCAGCGCCGTGCGCTCCTGCTCGCGCACCTTCCGCGTGCTGAACCGCCCGGCCACCTCGCCCGTCTCGCGGTCGTGCAGCGCCAGCACCTCCTTGTGCCCCATCACCGCAGCCTTGGCGGCCGCGATGTCCCGCACCTGCGCCGCATCCGGCGTCCCGTCCGGCCCGGGACCGAGGTGCTTGGCCAGGTAGCGGTCCAGCTCCCGCTCGGTGAAGGTCGCGTTGTTGCGCGTCAGCGCCGCCAGCACCTGCTCCGGGTCCCGTGCGGCCGCCTCGTTGGCCGTGCGCAGCGCGTCGGCGCGCGCCACTGCCGAGCTGTCCACCTTGCGCATCCGCACCGGCCCGATGTGCTCGCCCGGGTGCGCAGCCGTGGCGTCCACCCGCAGCGCGATGCCGTGCTCCTGGAAGTAGCGGTCCTGGTGCGCCCGCCACGTCTCGCCCCAGGCCTCCGCATCCGTGACCAGGGCGCGGGCACCGGCCCGGCGCACCTCGGGGCCCAGGTCGCGCGCCTTCTTGGCGGCGAGGTGGCCGCCCTCGATGCGCCGCGTGGTGATCAGCAGGTGGGCATGCCAGTTGGTGTGGTCGCCGCCGGTGCCCTCGGCATAGGCGCCCTCCCTTTCCCCGCGCTCCCAGTGCGGCGCGTGCACGTCGAGCTGCACGGCCAGGCCCTTGGACACGAATTGCTGCTCGGCAAACGTGCGGGCCAACACGACTCGGTCTGCGGTGCTGAGCGCCCGGTCGGCCGGGAAGGCCAGCACGATCTCGCGCGCGACCTGGGCGTCCTTACGGCGCTCCGCTGCCTCCGCCGCGTTCCACAGCACGGCGCTGTCTGCGAACCGGGCATCGGCGCCCTCGGGCAGCAGCACCTCATGGTGCTCTGGTGCGTCGCGATGGCGGAAGTGGAACAGCTCGCCGGTGCGCTCGGCCGTGATCGCCTCGCGGGCGTTGTAGGCCGCCGAGCGCACTGCGTTGCCGCCGGTGGCGCGGGACAGGTAGCGGGCACGGGCGAAGGCGATAGCTACGGCGGGACGGACTGTGCGGTCAGCCGTGCGGTGCTGTCTGCGCCCCGAAGCGCCACAGCGTCGCGTAGTTCATGATCGGACGCTCGAACGTCGCGCCTTCGGCTGCGAACCGCTTGCCGGAATCGAGCATGGACTGGAAATGGTCCAGTTGCCGGGCGTGCTCCAGCGTATCCCATACGCTGGTGTTGGTCAGCGAATGCATCGCCTCGTCCGCACCGGCGTAGTAGGCCAGCAACCCCGGCATGACCTCGATGCCCGGTCGCAGCAGCGGCTCGGCCTCTGTCATCAACTGTTGCATTCGGGCGAACTGCGCGGCCTCGCAGCGCAGGATGGAAACGCGCACGACAGGGCCGGACATCACACTCCTATTGCTCACACTGTGACAGCTCGCGGCACGGAAGCTAATCCACCCCTGGTGCTTCCTTCAAGCCGCCTCGCAGCGCGATGCGTATTGTGTCTGACCTGCCTTGCTCGCTGACGCTCGTGCGGACGCCAGAACCCGCTGACGCGGTCGCCTCCGCTTGGTATTCACGCCATCGTTCACGGTTAAACCGCTCGTAGGAGCATTCATGCCAAAATCGGACCCGGTGAACTGGCAGCCGATCAGCCAGATGCCGCTCATTGCCAGCATGATCGACAGTGCCCTGGAGGACACGCGCGAGCACCTGGCAACACTCACTAAGGGCCCGAGCCCAATTAATCGAATCGCGATTGTGGGTAGGAATTCGGTCTGCGGCTCGTACTAGCGTTGAGAGGTGATCGACACCGCCGCCATTCGAGCCCGCTTTGAAGCCATCGCCCCGTTCCTTGGGGAGCGTGAGCGCCGTCTATGGGCCGCGAGCGAGGCTTACGCGGCTGGCAGGGGCGGCATCCTGGCGGTGTCGGCGGTGACGGGCATCGCGCGCAGCACGATTGGCCGAGGGCTTGCCGAGTTGGGGCATGGCAAGGACCAGATCCCCGGCCGCATCCGCCGCCCGGGCGGCGGGCGCAAGCCGAAGACCGAGACCGAACCCGGCCTGCTCGACGCATTGTCCGAGCTGGTGCAATCGGCCATCCGCGGCGATCCCGAGGCAGCGCTGCTCTGGGTCAGCCGGAGCCAGCGTCATCTGGTCCGCGCCTTGGCCGAGCGCGGCTTCACTGCCGGGCAGAAGCTGGTCGGGCGGCTGCTGAAGCGGCTGGGGTTCAGCCTGCAGGCCAACAGCAAGACACGCGAAGGCGCCAGCCATCCCGACCGCGACGCGCAGTTCGAGCACATCAACACCCAGGTGCAGGCGTTCCAGGCGGCCAAGCAGCCGGCGATCTCGGTCGACACCAAGAAAAAGGAGGTGGTCGGCGATTTCAAGAACGCCGGGCGCGAGTTGCGGCCCCGCGGTCAGCCCGAGCCGGTGCGGGTGCACGACTTCATCCTGCCTGAGCTCGGCAAGGTGGCGCCATACGGCGTCTATGACATCGCCGCCAATGCCGGCTGGATCAATCTCGGGATCACCAGCGACACTGCAACGTTCGCTGTGGAAAGCATCCGGCGCTGGTGGCGGGAACTCGGCCAGGCGCGCTATCCCGAGAGCACGCGGCTGCTGATCACGGCCGACTGCGGCGGCAGCAACGGGGCGCGGGTGCGGCTGTGGAAGACCGAGTTGCAGACGCTCGCCGACCAGACCGGCCTGTCGATCACGGTGGCGCACCTGCCGCCCGGCGCCAGCAAGTGGAACCGCATCGAGCACCGACTGTTCGCATTCATCACCCAGAACTGGCGCGGCAAGCCGCTGCTGACGCATCAAGTCATCGTCCAGCTGATCGCCAGCACGACGACACGGACTGGACTCACCGTCCAATGCAGGCTCGATGAGAACACCTACCAGAAGGGCGCCAAGGTCTCCGACGCGCAGATCGCCAGCCTCAATATCACCCCAGCCGAGTTTCATGGCGAGTGGAACTACACCATCGCTCCCCGAACCACCCGCACCTGACGCGGTTGTTTCAGCTCAGGCACTAAGGTGCTTCCCACGCCGCACCTGCTCGGTGACGCCACCATCGACCGCAGCAAGCGCGTCCATGACGAGCAATTGGAGTTCGTCGGCATCTACGACCAGCAGATCGCGCGCTGGAAGGCCACCAAGCCGTCAGCGGCAGTCACGGCCGAGCTGGATCGCATGGCGGCGCGGAACACGGAATTGTCAGACGTGACGGACCAAGTGCTGGCACTTGGCCGGCAACTGCGGGCAGGAACGATCGCGTGCTCGGGATGAGCGACCTTGAATTTGGCCTGCGGGCGATGCGCGGTGATGGGTTTGAGCGCCAGCGGTAAGTCGGGCGTGATCGCCGCGACAGGGTTTTCCACCCCGTGGGATTGGGATTGACCTGGTTCGGTGGACGGTTTGCTGGCTTACGAGCTACGTCTCGCTCATGGCGGCCTGCATATCGGCTTCATAGGTCATGGGCGAGCGATAGCCCAGTCCCGAATGCAGCCGCACTGGGTTGCGCCAGCCTTCGATGTAGCCGAAGCAGGCCCTTCTCGCCTCGGCTTGGGATGCGAACCGACGGCGGCTGAGCAGTTCGGCTTTAAGGGTTGGGACGAAGCTCTCGGCCATGGCGTTGTCATACGCATCGCCGAGCGAACCCATCGAGGGCCGGACACCTGCCTCGCCGCACCGTTTCCCGAATGCCAGGGACGTCTATTGGCTGCCCTGGTCGCTGTGACGCACGACATTTTTAGGTCGTCGTTGGCCTACGGCCCTCTCGAGCGCGTCCAGCACCCCGGTTCAGCGAAGCTGGGAGGCGGCCCGCAGATGGTTCGCCATGGACCAGCCGACCATCATCGCGCAGCGATCCCACGGCGTGATGTCAGCGAAGCTGACAGGGCGGCTCCAAACATCGGGCGCCACGGCCAGGCAGAGAAAGCCCGTTGCAGTTGGCAGACCGGTGATGTCTGCGATCCATAGCCGGTTCGGCCCTGACGCCGTGACGTGGCGAGCCGCCAAGTCGGGCGCGGGCCGCGCGTCCTTGTCCCGCCGGGTCGTGGCAGGTCCGCCGTGCCGGCGGCAGCCGCCGGCCAGCCCGGCATCGCGCATCAAGCGCGCGATCCGTTTGCGTCCGTGCGTCTCCCCTCGTGTCCGCAGCGCGGCATGGACGCGGGGCGCGCCGTCGGGTTGGCGCGAACTGGCGTGCACGGTCCGGACACGTTTCAGCAGCGCCGCATCGGCCACGTCATGGGCAGACGGCGGGCGGCGAAGCCAAGCATAGTTGCCCGCCTTGGACACGCCGAGCACGCGGGCCATGAGGGCAATCGGGAAAGAGGCCTGATTTGCGCTCATGAACCGGACGGTCCGGACGGCAGCCTCGGGCCCCGTCGCGCAAGCGCGATGGGAGGCCGGTCCCGGTCTCCCGGGCAAACCAGGCCCGGGCCCCGTCGCGCAAGCGCGATGGGAGGCCCGCCGCGGCTTTTGACAGGAGGTCCCGCTCCAGCCGGAGCTGGCGCGCTTCGCGCCGCAGCCGAACCAGTTCGTCGCGCTCAGCCGCGGCCAGGCCAGGGGCGGCCTCCTCCCGGCGGCCTTCCTGCCTGTCGGCCAGGGCAACCCGGGCGCGGATCGAATGCGACGACGGCTCGAACTCGCGCGCCAGGTCGTCCAGAGACCGTCCGGCACGCACCAGGTCGACCATCCGGCGTCGGAACTCAGGGCAATAAGCTGGGTGGCTTTTGGGCATAGTGAACACCTCGCGTGAAAGCTTCAGGGTGTCCACCGAACCGGGGCAATCCCAATCTAAAGTTGCCCCGGTTTGGTGGACAGTCAGGGTTTTGCGGGGAGCAGCTTGGCATGCCTGTCTTGTTCATAGCGGACAGGTGAGCGGGAGCCCGGCGCGGAATGGAGGCGGATTGGGGTGCGCCCGCCCTCAATAGAGCTGAAGCAGGCCATGCGCGCCTCGGCCTGGCAGGCGAACCGGCGCCGTTCGAGCATCTCGCAGTCCAAGGCGGCGAAGACGCTCTCGCACATGGCGTTGTCGCAGGCGTCGCCCCCGGAGCCCATCGGCGGCCGCACGCCGGCCCCCTTGCAGCGGGCGCCAAACGCCAGCGAGGCGTATTGCTTGGGTTCAACCGGTCGTCGCAACGCCTATGTGCGCGGACCGCACCGCCTCGTCAAACGCCCCGGCCGGCGTTCTCCATCCGAGCGTCTTGCGCGGCCTGCCGTTGAGTGCGGCGGCCACTGCCGCGAGGTCGTCCACACCGAGGCGCTCAGGTCGGCGCCCTTCGGGAAGCATTGCCGCAGCAGCCCGTTGGCATTCTCGTTCGTGCCCCGCTGCCACGGGCTGCGCGGGTCGCAGAAGTAGACCGCCAGGCCCGTGTCGATCCGCAGCCGGGCGTGTTGGCTCGTCTCCGCACCCTGGTCCCAGGTCAGCGGCCGCCGGAGTTGCTCCGGCAAGCTGGTGATCTCGCGCGCAATGGCGTCGCGCACCGCCTCGGCGCCGTGCCCGGCGAGCGCAGGCCCGTTCTTCACGCGCGGCCCGCAACCGTGGCCGTCCATTGGCGGCACGTGCAGCAGCATCGCGAACCGCGTCGTGCGCTCCACCAGCGTGCCAACCGCGGAACTGCCCAAGCCGAGGATGAAATCGCCTTCCCAGTGCCCCGGCGCCGCCCGGTCAGCCGCCTCCGCCGGGCGTCGGCTGATCAGGACATCAGGGCCGACATGGGATTTGCCCCGGCCGCGCCTGCCTGCGCCCGTGCCGTCCACCCGTCCACCCGTCCACCCGTCCACGGCCCCGCGGGCCCAGTCACCGCCGTTCCGCCCGGAATGGCCGCGGCGCCGGACAGGCGGTCCTGCACATACGCCCGCAACGCTGTGTTGGCGGCCAGCTTCGCCCGCTTCGGCCGGCGTGCCGGCCGCTCCGCGTGCCAGTGCGCCGTGGTGGCCCGATACGCCAGCTCGCCATCCCGCGTGGCCGCATCGCGCGCAGCTCGCGCGCAATCGCGGACGCCGCCCGCCCCAGCCGGCGCGCAACCTCCCGCACGCCCAAGCCCTGCGCCCGCAACAGCGCGATCTCCCCCCGCCCAGCAAACGAACGAGACCGTCCCGAAAGCGGCTTGGCCGAGCGCGACAGATGCGGCGGCGGCGCCCCGCCTGCCGTCCGCAACCAGCGGAACCCAACCGGCTGCGATGCTCCGGCCTGCATTGCCGCATCCTCGCTCGACAATCCTGCCGCAACAAACGCCCAGAACCGCCGCCGGCGCTCCTGCCGCGCCACGGAACAGCGCCACGGACGGGCGCCCCGGCGACCTCAGCTTGCCCCGCAAAGCCCGATCCGTACGCCGCCGACCCGCCATCGCAACAATCCTCCCAACCCGCGTTGCGGCGATCACTTGAATCCGCCCAAGGCCGGCACGGGCACGGTCGAGATCCGCCATCTCAAGGTCGCTCGCGACACCGCCCTCAAGGCCAGGACGCAGGCCATGCAGACGCTCAAGGCCATCATCGTGCCCTCTCCGGCTGTCCTGCGCCAGCAGCTCGACCCGGTCAGGGCCAAGATGACGCTGCTGCGGCGCCTGGCAGCCTTGCGGCCGGGCCCGCTCACCGCCACGCTGGCGTCGGCAAAGGCCAGCCTGCGCGCCACCGCCCGGCGCTGGCTCACGCTGGATGCCGAGATCAGGCAGCGCGATGCCCAGATCGAAACCCTGACAGCCGCCCGCGCCCCCGAACGGCTCGCCGCGCACGGCATGGCCGCGGGCGCCGCGGCCGAGATGCTGCTGGTCGTCGGCGGCAACCCCGAGCGCATCCACTCAGAAGCGGCGTTCGCCAAGCTGTGCGGCGCCTGCCCGATCCCGGCATCCAGCGGCAAGACGGTCCGCCGCCGCCTCAACCGCGGCGGCAACCGGCAGGCCAATGCCGCCCTCTGCCGGGTGGTCACCACCCGCATGCGCGGCCACCAGCCGACACAGGGCGACGTGCGCCGGCGCACCGCGGAAGGCAGGTCCAAAACCGAGATCATCCGCTGCCTGAAGCGCGACGCCGCACGTGAGATCTTCAGCTATCTCCGCCCCAAGCCGCATCCAGCACGGGCAACCGCAACGGCCCTTTGGCCGACATAGGAGCGCCAACGCGCTGGCCGAGACCATCAATGACCTGTTCAAAGCGGAGGCGATCCACCGGCGTGGCCCGTGGCGTAGCATGGAGGCGGTCGAGTGCGCCCTCTTGGAGTGGGTGGACTGGTTCAACACCGACGCCTGCTGGAGCCAATCGGAACCGTACCGCCCGCCGAGGCCAAAGCGCGCCGCCATGCCCAGGCCAAGGCACAAGCCCTGGCCGCCCGACCCAACCCAAACAGCTTTCGGGAAACCCGGGGCGGTTCAGTCGACGGAGAACGCTGTCGATAACCCTGACCCACTCACGCGGCGTCATGCGGCGGAATCATGGTCGCGGCAGGCGCCGTGCAGAGGCGCCCGGCATCGGCCTCCGGCGTGCCAACCCGTAAGCCTCGGCGGCGGATGCGGCGAAGATCTGGGGTTGGATTGCCGGGTCAAGGTTGGCGCGCAGGGCGTCGAACGTCTGGCGATAGGTTCCGGCCAGGGTGCAGACGGGCCAGTCGGAGCCGAACAGGCAACGATTGGGCCCGAAGATGTCGAGCGCGGTTGCGATATAGGGTGCGAGGTCGGCATTGGTCCAGGCGGCCCAGTCGGCTTCGGTGATCATGCCCGAGAGCTTGCACCAGACGCGGGCGCGGTGGGGGCGGAAGACTTGCATGGCCTCGGCCCAATCGTGGTGACGGCTGTTCGCGATGTAGGGTTTGGCCAGGTGATTGACGATGAAGCGGAGAGTTGGGTGGTTCTGCACGGCGGTGACCGCGGCAGCAATCTCACGGGGGCGAATGAGCAGATCATAGGCTAGGCCGTGCTCTGCGACTGCCCGCAGGCCGCGCTGGACGGCGGGCTGCAGCAGCCAGTTCGGGTCAGGCTCGTCGTGCACTTGGTGGCGGACGCCGACGAGATACTCGCCACCAAGGCCGGTTCGCAAGCCGGAGATCGTTTCATGCACGGCCTGGCATTGCAGGTCCACCCAGCCGACGACGCCGGCGATGAATGGGGTGTTGGCAGCCAGAGACAAGAAGGCTTGGGTTTCCTCGATGCTGGACCGGGTCTGCACCAGGATGGTGGCGTCCACTCCGGCGGATTGGAGCTCTGGACGCAGATCGTCCGGGGCGAATATGCGGCGGAGCGGCGCTGCCGGGCCGGTCATCCATGGGTAGGGGTCGCAGGCTGGATCCCAGAAATGCTGGTGGGCGTCGATGATCATGGAGTTGGGGCATCATCAGGCAGCAGGCGGTCGCGACGGAGGGCCTCCCAGAACTCGGACGGGATCGGGAAGGCCATCATGGCGGCGTTCTCGCACATCTCGGCGGCGCTGCGAGCGCCGGGGATGACGGTGCAGACCACAGGGTGGGCGGAGCAGAACTGCAGGGCGGCGGCCTTGAGGGGAACGGCATGGCGGTCGCAGACGGCGGCGATGCGGCGGACGCGCTCGACCAGCCCGGGAGGAGCGGCCTCGTAATCGAATGTTGTGCCGCCGGCGAGCAGGCCGGAGTTGTATGGGCCGCCGATGAGCACGCGGACGCCGCGCTTGGCGCAGGCTGGAAAGAGGTCAGGCAGCGCGGTGTGGTCCAGCAAGGTATAGCGCCCGGCGATGAGGAAGATGTCCGGGTCGGCCTGTTCGAGCGCCATGAGGCAGGGCTCGACGCGATTGACGCCCAGGCCGTAGGCGCGGATGACGCCGTCCTTGCGCGCCTGTTCGAGGGCTGGAGCGGCGCCTTGCATGGCGGCGCCGAACATCTCGCGCCAGGCTAGGCCGTGGGTGTCCTCGCCCACGTCGTGGATAAGGGCGATGTCGATTTGCGGTATGCCGAGGCGCTGACGGCTGTCCTCGAGCGAACGGTGTGCGGCTTCAGCGGAGTAGTCGAAGCGGGGTTCGAAGCCGAGTCCGTCGACGTAGGCGAACCGTGTCCGCGCCGGATCGCGTATCGGGGCGAGGAGGCGGCCGACCTTGCTGCTGAGGCTGAACGAACCGCGGGGGCGGGGGCGCAGGGCATCGCCGAAGCGGCGCTCGGAGAGGCCGAAGCCGTAGAACGGAGCGGTGTCGAAGGTTCGGACCCCGGCGTCCCAGGCGGCGTCCAGGGCGGTGCGGGCGTCGTGTTCGGAAACGGGAGCGAAGAGGTTGCCGAGCGGGGCGCCGCCGCAGCCGAGCGGGCCTTGAGGGACGAAACGCGGCATATTGCTCTCCTCTGCTATGCGACAGCCCGGGCCTAGCTATGTAGTCGCTAAAGATTGTCGAGACCCGGTCGGGCTCACCATTGCCCAGTATGCCGGTCGCTTTCAGCGTCTGAAAGCCGCATAGTCAGGGCAGGGGTGGCTTATGCCAGCATCTTGCCCAAAGCTGTCCGGTAACGCTGCGAGCTGGACCGGCATAGGACGCTTGTCTCTTCCCTGATCTCGGGCCTGATCGTCGTAGGTTTTCGTAGAGTGGTCACCCTACGCTCTGTGCGCCTCGCTCCGCCTCGATGGGCTTCCAACAACCCAGGCCTGAATGCAGCCGCCGCCGGTAATGCCAGCCTTCCACGTAAGCGGACAGGTCGCGTCTGGCTTCGTCGCGGCCGGCATGGGTTCAGTGATGCAAAGGAAGACGCGCCGCGCAGCAACGCTTACGGTTGAACCAATTATGGTCTTAGTCGTGGTTTGGGTTATCGAGTAACGCAACTAAGCCCGCCATCGACCGGCAGGCACACGCCCGTGATGTAGCCCGCATCGTTGGACGCCAGGAACAATGCTGCCCTCGCCACGTCCCAAGCGTCCCCCATGCGGCCCATTGGGCTCATCGCGTGCCGTGCCGCCAGCATTGCCGCCTTGCTCGCGTATTGCCCGGTGATTTGCGAGTGTATCAAGGGAGTATCCATCACTCCCGGCAGCACCGCATTGCAGCGGACGCCGCGGGACGCGTAATGAACCGCGATAGCCCGGGTCAAGTGATTGAGCCCGGCCTTCGAGGCGTAGTAACCGAAATAAGGGTAGGCGTTCACCCGGATGCCCGCGAGCGACGAGGTATTAACGATCGCACCCTTCTCCTGCCGCAGCATCGAGGGAAGCACGTGCTTGCAGGCCAGGAAGGCGCTGGTAAGGTTGGCGTCCAGCGTCTGTCGCCACCGCCCCTCGTCCATCTCGTGCAATTCGCCCATATCTGTGACGCCGACGTTGTTGTGCAGCAAATCAATCCGCCCGCCCCATTCGAGCGCATGGGCGACGATTTCGGCAACGTCGCTCTCACAGGTCACGTCGGCGGCGAGCGCCAGCGCGGTTCCGCCTTCGGCTTCGATCAGCGCGCATGTCTCCTCCGCCGCGGCCTGGTGCAGGTCGCCGGCCACGACGCGTGCCCCTTCCCGGGCATACAGCACCGCCGATGCCTTGCCGTTGCCCCAGCCCTCCCCGGCTGACCCGGCGCCGAGGACGAGCGCGACCTGCCCCTCCAGTCGCCCCGGCATCAAAGAAAGCCCGTCGTGAACCAGGGAACCATCGCGACGACCGCGAGTCCCACGACCAGCGCGGCGAGGTAGCCGATAATGGGGCGCATCCCCTCTGCCGGGTCAACGCGCCCGATCGCGCAAGCCGTGTAGTAGCCAACGCCGAACGGCGGCGCGAACAGCCCGATTCCCATCGCGAGCACGACGACGATCGCGTAATGCACCTCGTTGATGCCGAGGTCGCGGGCGATCGGGAACATCAGCGGGCCGAATAGCACGATGGCCGGAATGCCCTCCAGCACGCTGCCCAGGATGATGAAGAACATGATCGACACGCCCATGAACGTGGCCGGCCCGCCGGGCAGGGCCTCCATGAAATGCGCCAACTCCCGCGAGAAGCCGGACTGTGTCAACGCCCAGGCCATTGCCGTGGCCGTGCCGATGATGAGCAGGATGGCGCCAGAGAGCGACGCCGTGTCGACCAGCGCCGCGTAGATCCGGGCAGCGCCGATGCGCTGGAACGCAAGACGCCCGACGACCGCGGCATAGGCGATGCCAAGGGTCGAAACCTCCGTCGCCGTCGCCACCCCGCGCACCACGGCGAAGCGGATCAGGACCGGCAAGGCGAGCGCCGGGGCCGCCACCAGCAGGCTCGCGCCGATCTCGCGCCCGCCTGCCCGGCGCACGTGCGACAGGTCGTCGTGGCGATAGCGGAAGCGGACCACGACGGCCAATGCGAGCGCGAGCACGATGCCCGGCAGCAGGCCCCCGGTGAACAGGGCGGCGATCGAGACCGACGTGACGGTGCCGATGGTGATCAGCACCAGCGACGGCGGGATCGTCTCGCTCATCGCGCCCGAGGCGGACAGCAGCGCGACGAGGTCGCCGGGCTTGGCGCCACGCTCGCGCATTTCGGGGAACAGGACCGGCGCAACCGCGGCCATATCCGCCGCCTTGGCCCCGGCGATGCCGGAGACGAGATAGATCGCGCCGAGCAGCACGTAGGAAAGCCCGCCGCGGACATGCCCGACCAGGTTGGCCAGGCAGCGGACCATGGCGCGCGCCATGCCGTTCATCTCGATGATGGCGCCGAGGAAAACGAACAGCGGCACTGCGAGTAGGACGAGGTTGCCGATGCCGTCGGTCATGCGTCCGACAACGACGGAGAGCGGCACGCGGGTGGACAGGCCGAGGTAGCTGGCGGTGGCAAGGCCGAAGGCGAAGGCGATCGGCACGCCCGTGAGCACCGCAGACGCGACGCCCAGAACGAAGAAGAGCACGAGGTTGTAGTTGCCAAGCGGTCGCAGTACCGGGCCGAGCCAGATGACGGCGGCGGCAACAAGCCCGGCCGCGAGCAGCGACAGCAGCACGGCCCGGGGCTGCCCTGTGCAGACAAGTTGCAGGACGGCGAACGCGAGCATGAGGCCGAGCGCCACCGGCAGCGCCGCGACCCGCCAGCTGTCGGGAATTTGCATCGCCGGGGTAACCACGATCGCCTGGTCCGAGATAGAGTCGATTGCCGGGGCGCCGAGTATCACGATCAGCGCGCAGCAGGCGGCGATGGCGACGACGTCGAGCGCCGCCCGGGCGGCGGGCGAGACGTTGGCGACGAAGGCGGTCATGCGCATGTGCTGTCCGCGGCGGAACGCCGTCGTCGCCCCCAGCATGGCGAGCCACAGGAACAGGATCGAGGCCAGTTCGTCCGACCAGATCAGCGGCGTGTGCAGTGCGTAGCGTGCTATGACGCCGGCGGACAACAGCGCCACCTCGATCAGCACCAGAGCCGCGCACGCAGCATCGACCAGCGTGCCCAGCCCGTATTCCACCAGGGTTGCGGCGCCGGCAGCCCGGCCGGGGCGGGCCAGCGCTGCGGCGCCGCTGCTCACGGCAGCGGGCCGGTGTACCGCTCCAGCAACGCCCACGGCTCCGGGCCGTATTTCGCCCGCCACTCCTTGTAAAATCCGGCCGAACGCAGCTTGTCGCGAAACACCGTCTTGTCTACGTCGTTGAAGGCAATGCCTTTCCCCTCCAGCGCCCCCTTCAAGTCGACGTTGAGCTTTTCCAGGTCGGCGCGCTGATCGAGGGCTGCCGCATTGACGTGTTTCGCGGCCATCGCCTGCAGGTCCTTCGGCAGCGCCTTCCAGGCCCGCTGGTTGGCGAGGAACCAATAGCCGTCCCACATATGAGAGGTCATCGCGCAGGTCTTCTGCACTTCGTAGAGCTTGAGCGCGGAGATCGCCGCCAACGGGTTCTCCTGGCCATCGGCGATATGCGTCTGCAGCGCGGAGTAGATCTCATTGACGTTGACGCTGATTGGCGCGGCGCCGAGGGCGCCGAACATCGAGGTCCATAAAGGGCTTACCGGCACGCGCATCTTGAACCCGTCGAGGTCCGCCGGCGTATTGACCACCTTGCCGCTGGTCGTGATCTGGCGGAAGCCGTTATCCCAGATGCGGTCCATCGCCATCACGTTCGTCTTGGCGATCGCGGCGCGGACATAGGCGCCGAGCTCCCCATCCATGGCTTTCCACACCGCGGGGTAGTCCGCGAACGCGAAGCCGATGCCGTTGATCGAGGCAATCGGCGTCAAGGCCGAGAGGATCAGCCCGGAGAGGGTGAAGAATTCCACCGCTCCAGTGCGCAACTGCGTCAGCACGTCGGTGTCGGAGCCGAGCTGGTTATTCGGGAACATCTGGATGTCGAGCGCGCCGTTGCTCTCCTTGCGGATGGCGTCGAAGGCCTCCTTCGCGCGGACGTTCAGCGGATGCGTCGCGACCAGGTTGCTCGCGAACTTATAGCTGAAGTCGGCAGCTGCGCGGGCACGGCCGATGGCGAATGGAGTGGCGGCGGCAGTGCCGAGCAGGATCCGTCGATTGAGCATGCATCTCCCCTTTCGATCAGGCGACACGGTCGCCTTGTTGAACGTTTACGGCGCGGTTATCGGCGGCCGGCAGCATCTTGCCCGGGTCTCGGGTTACGATGAGGCCGATCACGGTGGGGCCTGCGCCCACGAGCCCTGGCCCGCAGCGCCCGGGGCAGGCCGCTGGGCTGCTCGACGCGGATGCCGCGGCAGCCCAGCGCCTCGGCGGCGCGGGCGTGATCGGTCTCGGCGAGGGCGGCGGCATGATAGGCGCCGGGACCATCCATCAGGTGCTGCAGCGCCTCGACACAGCCGGACGCAGCAATGTTCACGACGACGATGGCAAAGCTGAGCTCCAGGCGGCGGGCGGTCTCGAGCTCGCCGGGCATCATGTTGAAGCCGCCGTCCCCGGTCAGCCTGACGACCGCGCGGCCGGGGGCGGCAACCGCTGCGCCAGTCGCGCCTGGCAGGCCGTAGCCGATGGAGGCGAAGCCGCGGTCCAGCAGAAATCCGCGCCCGGGCCGTTTCGTGTCGAACAGCAAGCCGCCCCAATGCGCTGCAAACCCGCCATCGGCAACCAGAATGCCGTCCGCTGGCATCAAGCGGTTGAGTTCGCCCATCAGGCGGCCCATCGTTGCCGGGACCTCGTCCGACTCGTAGCGCTCCCGCGCCGCCTCGCGCCAAGGGTCCATGCGTGCGGCCGTCTCCTCGGCTACGATGTCGACGTGGATGATGCGCTTGCCGGCGGGCGGGACGGTATATCTCTTGCTGGCGATCTCTCCGAGCTTGCAGCCCACCACCAGGAGCAGGCCGGACCCGGCGATCAGCGCGTTGGCGATCCGATCGTAACGGCCGGATAGCCCGGCGTTCAGACGGTCCTCGCGGGCGACGGCGCCCTTGCCAGTCATGGTATGCGCGACAGGCAGGTTGATGGCGTGAACCAAAGCCGCCAGCGCGTCGTTCGCGCCGCTCAGATGCACGCCGCCTCCGGCCAGCAGCAATCGACCGCTTCCAGGCCGATCGATGCATGGATGGCGCCCAGCACCAGTTTCGCGTCCAGGCCGCGCATCGCGGCCTCCTCGAGCGCCCGGATTCGCAGCATGGCGCGATAGTGCGCCCGCAATCGCTCAACATCGAAATTGCGCCGCATCGGCGTACTGGTTTCGATTGGCAAACGCACGCTCCTTCCCGGCGGGCGCCCTGATCCGGCGACCTATTGCCGTCAGTCCATGCTAGCTCCGGGCCGGAGTCAAGGTTGAGGACGCGACACGATGATCCTGGCGGTGCCGGTGACGACGCTTCCCGCGGCGGCAAGTGGCTCGGTGCTATTGGCTGGCTCGCATGGCGGGCGCTATGCCGGGCGGTGCGCGCTGGCCGCTAAGGGCTCGTTCGGAAATAGCCGCTACCGATCGACCGGGCGAACGAGCGCCTCAGGTCTTTATTTTGCCGGGCAGCTTTGTCGGCATGGCCGCATTTATGACCGACGCTGCCCTAAGCCGCGAGCCGCCGCGTTCCACGATGCGGGCATCGGCCGCGACAAGGCCGGCATCGCTGCGCTGCCGATGTTCGCGGCACTCGGCGTCCCTGCCGCGGCGGTGGCGCACGACAGCGCCCGGACCAGCGACCCGACCGACATGCTGGCGCGCGGGCGCATCAGCCGGGCCAATGCGCCTGCTCAACCGCTGGGCCTCGTCTCCGGGATGCGCTGCGATGAAGCCTTGTCGCGGCTGGAGACTGCTGCCTGCCTGGATTACATGGCGCCGCCCGCGGAGAAGTCGCCCATCATGCTCGATCTGCCCGGCGCGGCGCGGCGCGGCCGGCCGCTGCTTGACAGCGCGTCGCTCGTGCGGGCGGAGGATGCGGGCGCAGTGATCATCGCCGCCTCCCACGGCGGATCGGTGGGCGGCGACCCGGCAATGGCGCTTCGCACGGCGGCGTTTGCCGCGGCGTTCCACGACGCTGGTATCGGTGTCGACAGGGCCGGACTTGGACGGCTGCTTGCACTGGATCAGAGGACCATCGCGGCCATAGCGGTCGCTGCCGCCTCTGCCCGGATCGGCGATGCCCGTTCCTGCTTCGACGATGGGCTGGTCTCTGCCGTCAATCATGCGGCCCAGCAAATCGGCGCGCGGCGCGGTGAGCGCCTGCGCGATCTCGTGGCAGGGTGGGCAGCCGAAATGCCCAGTTCCTGATCCGGTCTATACGTCTGCTGGCCCGGATGCGGTTCGACAGCCGCGTCGTTTTGCCAACGAGCTGCGCCCAGCAAGGCGCGCGCCTTGCAATCGTTGGCGGCGGTTTTATCGGCCTGGAGGCCGAGGTGATCCGCCCTTGATTCGGTGTGTTAACTGTCTAATCATCGGAACCGTCCAAATACGGCCTAAGGTCAACAACTGGGACGCCGAGCAGCGCCATATCATTTTACCTTTGTAAACCGGCTCGCGCCGCCCGGGTCTTCTCCAGGTTCAGCGCCCAGCCATAGCCATCGTCGACGGCGTCCAGAACCACGCCGTAGACCTCTGCCGCGTGTTCAGGGGTGATGTAGCCGTCCAGCACGTCATCCAGGGTCTTTTGCGGATCGCGCTCCAGCGGGTTGCCGTAGCCGCCGCCGCAAGGCGAGAGGTAGGACATCACGTCTCCTTCGACCGTAAGCAGGCCGGAGAACTTGGCCGGGTGCTGCGCGACGGCAGAGGGCTCCGCCGCGTTATAGGTTTCGAGCCGTCCGCCGTGTCCTTCGTGGCCGCCGAACACGCCCCAGGGCTTATCCTCATGCCGGTCAGACTCATGGGTGATGAACCCGGCGCCCAGGAACCGCTGCGACTTGATTACCCCCATGCCGCCGCGGAACTTGCCGGCCCCGGGGAAGACGTCGTCGCGCATCTCGTAGCGGTCGCAGATCAGGGGCAGGTGCATCCCGAGGTCTTCCAGCGGGTTGTTGCGGGTGTTGCGCATCAGCTCCTCGACGGTGTCGGGCCCGTCGGAGCCGGGCCGCCCGCCCATCGCCGCCTCGTTCACCTCCAGGAACACCCAGTAGTCGCCCGACGCCCGCACCCCGGAGAAGGCCGCGAACGACAGCGTCGCCGCATTGCCGGCGGTGCAGCGGTCGGGCAGCACCGGCGCCAGCGCCTTGATGATCAAGTCGACCACGCGCTGGATCTGGGTGAACCGCGCCTCGGCCGCCGCGGGCGCGATCGGGTTGAAGATGCAGCCGGGCGGGGCGGTGACCTTGACCGGGCGGAACGAGCCTTCGTTGGCGGGCGCCGGATCGGGGTTGGCATAGGTGTCGAGCAACAAGGCGCGGAAGGCGAAGAAGCACGCGACCTTGGTCGACCCCTCGAACGGCACGTTGAAGGCGGTGGGAACTTGCGGCGAGGAGCCGGTCAGGTCGACCTCGACCCCGTCGCCGCGGATGCGGACGGTGACCTTGACCGGCAAACGCTGGCCGCGGTTGCGCCCGTCGTCGTCCATAAAGCCTTCGGCCACGTAGTCGCCGTCAGGGATCTTGGCGATCTCGCGCCGCAGCGTCGCCTCCGAGTAGTCCATCAATTGCCGCGTCGCCTGCAGCACCGTCTCCTGGCCGTATGTCGCCAGCAGCTCCTGGAAGCGGCGGACTCCGAGCTCGGCCGAGGCGATCTGCGCCGCAAGGTCGCCCATGACCAGGTTCGGCACGCGGGTGTTGTCGCGGATGTAGTTCCACAGCGGCTCGTTGCGCTTGCCCTCGTCATACAGCTTGACGGCGTTGAACAGCATCCCTTCCGCATACATGTCCGGCACGTCGATGATCAGGCCCGGCGTTGCCGCGCCGATGTCGACGTGGTGCGCCGTGTTGGCGGAGAAGCCGACCAGCGCGCCGCCGTGGAACACCGGCATGACGACCGCGATGTCCGGCGAGTGGCTCGCGCCGAAATAGGGGTGGTTGTGGATCACCAGGTCGCCCGGCTTCCAGGCTTCGAGCGGGATCGACCGCGCGATGCCGCGCAGGTAGCCCGGCAGCGAGCCGATGTGCATCGGGGTGGAGTCGCTCTCGGCCAGCGTGTTGAAGCCGCAATCGAACAGCCCGGCGCCGAGGTCCTGGCTTTCGCGGATGATCGACGAATACGACATCCGGTACAGCACGTTGCCCATCTGCTCGGCAATGGCGTGCAGCGCGCCGCCGATAACCTGCAGCGTGATCGGATCAATGGTCTCGGTCATGGTCATGGCCTCCGTCAGCGCGCGATCAGGATGTCGCCGTGCGCCAACATGCGCGCGGTGTAGCCGGGCGGGACGATGGTGGTGCTGTTGTGCTGGGTGATGATGGCCGGGCCTTGCACGCTGTCCTCGGCCAGCAGCTTATCCCGCGCGTAGCGCGGGGTGTCCAACGCCTGCCCGTCGTCGAACACCGTCCGGCGCGCGTACATCCGCGCCTCGGCCGGGTCGATGCGCCCGCCGCGGCCGATCTCCGGCAGCCGCAGCGTGTCGGTGGCGCCGCGCGCGATCAGCCGGAGCGTGACCGCTTCCACGTTCTGGTCATCGAAGGCGTGGCCGTAGACCTGCTTGTGCACGTCGTAGAACGTGCGGACCACCGTCTGCACGCAGTCCCGCCCGATCGCGCCGTCCGGCACGCTCGCCCGCAGCTCGAAGCCCTGGCCGACGTAGCGGCATTCCAGCACGCGCTCGAACGCCCGCTCAGCAGGCGCGATGCCGTCGCTTGCCAATTGCGCCGCGGCTTCCGCGCCGAGGTCTTGGAACGCCCGGTCCAACCGCTCGAGGTCTTCTGCCCCGGCCGTATTGAGCACGACCAGGACGGATTTGGCGTACTCGTACTGCAGCTCGGTCTCGAGCAGCCCGATCGCCGCGGTGACGCCGGGATGCAGCGGCGAGATCACGTCGCGCGCCGCCACGATCTCAGCCAGCGCCACGCCGTGCAGCGGCCCGGCGCCGCCGAAAGCCATGAGCGAGAACCCGCGCGGGTCGATGCCCTTGGCGACCGAGTTGGAGTTGATCGCCAGCGCCATCGTGTTGTTGATGATCCGCAACACGCCGAGTGCCGCCTCCGTCACCGACAGCCCGAGCGGCCCGGCCAGGTGCGTCTCGATCGCCCGCGTTGCAAGCTCGCGGTCGATGCTGAGGTCGCCGCCGAGGAAGCGGTCGGGATCGAGCCGCCCGAGCGCCACCTGCGCGTCGGTCACCGTCGGCTCGGCGCCGCCGCGGCCGTAGCAGGCCGGGCCGGGGTCGGCGCCGGCCGAGCGCGGGCCGACCCGGAAGGCGCCGCCCGGGTCCACGTAGGCGATCGAGCCGCCGCCCGCGCCGATCGCGTCGATGTCGAGCATCGGCGCCAGCACCGGCAGCAGCGCCACCTGCGTGTCGCGCGAGTTCTTGATCGTGAGCTGGCCGCCGCGGATCACGCTGATGTCGGCCGAGGTGCCGCCGATGTCGATGGTGATGACGTCGGCCGCGCCGCACGCCTGCCCGGTCGTCCGTGCGCCGATCACGCCGCCCGCCGGGCCGGACAGCAGCAGGCCGACCGGGCGGGCGATCGAGTTCTCGGCCGTCGAGATGCCGCCGTTCGACTGCATGATCCTGACCGCCGCCCGCACGCCGTTGTCGCAGAGCCGCCCCTGCAACTGCTTCAGGTAGGCCGAGGTGCGCGGGCCGATGTACGCATTCATGGCCGCGGTGGAGAACCGCTCGTACTCGCGGATGGTGTTCACGACCTCCGACGAGGTGCAGACGTAGGCCTCCGGCATCACCTCCAGCACGATCTCTTTGGCCCGGCGCTCGTGGGCGTCGTTCAGGAACGAGAACAGGAAGCCGATCACCACGGCGTCCAGCTTGCGCTTCCCGAACAGCAGCGCGGCGTCGCGCACCTCATCCTCGTCGAGCGGGGTCTCGACCCGGCCGTCCGGCGGCATGACGCGCTCGTTGACCACGAGGCGGTTGCGGCGCTTGATCAGCGGCGCGCTCTGCCAGGGCACGTCGAACTGCAATGAGAAATTGTGCGGGCGCTTGTGCCGGGCCATGTGGAGGATGTCGCGAAAGCCGCGCGTGGTGATCATGCCCACCTCGGCCCCTTTGCGCTCGATCACCATGTTGGTGGCGACCGTCGTGCCGTGCAACAGCACGTCGATGTCGGCGGGGGCGAGCCCGGCCATCCGGCAGATGTCCAGCACGCCATTCACGACGCCCACGGATTGGTCGCTCGGCGTGCTCGGCGCCTTGTGCACGACCACGTTCTGCTGGCCGCCGCGCGTGTCGGCCAGGACGAGGTCGGTGAACGTGCCGCCCACGTCCACGCCGACGCGCACCAGGCCGCTGCTGGGGTTTCGCGGATGCATGTTTCGTCCTTCCATCATTGGGCCATGACCACGGTCGCATCGGCCGGGTCCCAGACCAAGGCGACGGCATCGGGCGCCCAGCCGCTCGGATATTTGCTGAGGTGGCTTTCCACCGTCACCTCCTGCCCGTCATCCAGCGCCACCGTGAGCTGCACGGCGGTGCCGATCAGCAGCCGGCTGACGAGCCGTCCGGGCAGCCTGTCGCGCTGGCCGGCAGGCAGGCCGGCGTCGACGACATCCACGGCCTCGGACGGGATAGAGAGCACGGCCGCCGCGCCCTCGGCAGGGCTTGCGCCGTTCAACCGGCCACGCAGCCGCCCGGAGGCGGTCTCGACCGCGGCGATGCCGTCCGCATGGCCCCGCATCGTGCCGGCGAGCAGCGTGTTGCGGCCGATGAAGCGGGCCACGAACTCGCACTGCGGGCGTGTATAGAGCTCGTGCGGCGTGCTGACTTGCTCGGCCCGGCCCCGGTTCATCACCACCACCCGGTCCGACAGCATCAGCGCCTCGGATTGCGCGTGAGTGACGAAAATGAAGGTGATGCCGACGTTGCGTTGCAGCAGCTTCAACTCGTGCTGGATCGCCTTGCGCAGGTTGGCATCGAGCGCGCCGAGCGGCTCGTCGAGCAGCAGGACGCCGGGCTCCACGACCAGCCCGCGCGCCAGCGCCACCCGCTGCCGCTGCCCGCCGGACAGCCCGGCCGGGCGCTGCCCGGCGATCGGGCCGAGGTCGAGCCGCTCCATCATCCGGTCCACCCGCAGGCGGCGGTCGGCCGCGGACAGGCCTTTCACCCGCAAGCCGTATTCGATGTTCTCCCGCACCGTCATGTGCGGAAACAGGGCGAAGTTCTGGAAGATGGTCGAGGTCGGCCGTTTCTCCGCCGGCACATTGCTGACGTTGCGGCCGTGGATCAGGATATCTCCGCTCGTGATCGTCTCGAACCCGGCGATCATGCGCAACGTCGTCGTCTTGCCGCAGCCGGACGGCCCGACCAGCGAGACGAACTCGCCTTTCGGGACCGTCAGGTCGAAGTCGATCACCGCCGGGGCGCCGTTCGCGTAGGTCTTCCCGAGCTTGACCAGTTCAAGGTCGTGGATCATCCGTCAGGCGTTCAGGAACTCGTCCCAACGCTGGATCAGGTGATCGTAGGCGTCCGGCCATTGGTGCCAGTAGGCGACGTGGGCGGCGCGCTCGGCGAGCGAGCCGCCGTCGCGCAGGTCCCCATCCTTGATGCCGCGCTCCGGCGGGCCAGTCCAGGGCTTGCCCTCATACCAGAACGCGTATTTGGCCGGGGCCATGACATCCTTGATGGTGGTCGTCGGCGAGTAGTAGCCCTGTTCGGAGACCAGGATGCCGGGCGGGCCGGACAGCCAATAGTCGGCATAGGCCACCACGGCTTCGCGGTTCGGCGTGCCTTTGATCGATGTCACCCCGATCGACCAGGCGCGATAGCCTTCCTTCGGCACCGCATACTTGCAGGCCTTGCCTTGCGCCTTCACCGCCATGACGGCCGGCTGCCAGGCGTCGCACACGACCATCTCGCCCGAGGCGAGCAGGTTCACCAGCTCGCCGAAATCGGCCCACAGCGCGCGGAACTGGCCGTCTTTCTTCTTGGAAATGAGGAACTTGACCGCCTCGTCGATCTGCTTCTCGTCCGGGTTGCCCGGATTTTTCACGTCGGACATGCCGAGCGAGTTCATCGCCATGATCGCCTGGCCGATGGCGATCAGCGGGTCGGTGTTCAGCCCGGACCGCCCGCGCCACTTCTTGTCGAAGATGGCGGTCCAGGTGTTCGCCTCTTCGGCGCTCACCACGCCGGGGTTATAGCCGACGGAGTCGTAGTTGTAGACCGTCGGCGCCAGCCAGAGCTGGGTTTGGCCCGGGTCCTTCCAGATCTGGCCGA
The DNA here is from genome assembly GCA_965217935.1 of Acetobacteraceae bacterium. Taxonomy (GTDB): domain Bacteria; phylum Pseudomonadota; class Alphaproteobacteria; order Acetobacterales; family Acetobacteraceae; genus JBBROS01. The sequence goes on from OZ244581.1 coordinate 432,133, forward strand.
CGATCTGCGCAGAGGCCGGCCATTTCGGGTCGGGCTTGGTGAACGTATTGCGGATGCTGGTCCAGTTCTTCAGGCCGCTGACCGGAATTGCGGTGATTTTGTCGGTTTGCACGACCGCCGGAAGGCGTTCGCCGATCGATTCCCAGCAATCGTAGTCCGAGGAACCCGATAGGATTTTGGTCTGCGCATCGGGGAAGGTTGCGGCCGTGCCGGTGGTGGCGCCGACGCCCGATTTGGCCTTGAAATCGGCCAGGATGCGATCCTGCACCGTGACCGAGAGGCCGATCGTGCGGAGCTGCTCCGAACCGAGCGACTTGGCCTGCGCCCACGCACGGCCCGAAGGCAGGAACGGCGTGCCGCCGCCGAGTGCCAGCGCCGCCGCCGCCGTCCCGCCAGCTAAAATCTTTCGGCGTGATAGATCGTTCAAGCGCATCGCCAGCTCCTCGGTTTGTTGTTGGGTGCAAGTTTAGTAGCGGCCAACGAGCAGGCCTCCATCGACGGCGATGACCTGCCCGGTCAGATAGCGCGCGGCCTCTGACGCGAGGAACAGGGCCACGTCGGCGATGTCCTCCGGCTCGCCCACCCGGCCCAGCGGGATGAACGACGCCGCCTGCGCCAACCCCTCCGGCCCGAGCGAGTGCTCGCGCGACAGGGCCTGCGCGGTGCGGATGTAGCCGGGCGCGATGCCGTTCACCCGGATGCCGGTCCGTGCGAGCTCGACCGCCAGGCCGCGCACCAGGCCGACGACCCCGGCCTTCGCCGCCGAATAGTGGACGTGCTCGTCCCAACCGTAGGCCACGCCCATGATCGACGACATCGCGATCACCGCCCCGCCGCGCCCCATCGCGGGAATGGCGGCGCGGATGACCCGGAAGACGCCTTTCAGGTCGACGTCGATCGTCTGGTCCCATTTCGCGTCGGACAGGGCGGCGAGCGGGACGCGGTGGGCGATGCCGGCGTTGGCGACCACGCAGTCGAGCCGCCCGAGAACGGATTGAGCCGCCGCCACCGCGCCATCGACGGCGTGGGTATCGGTCACGTCGAGTTCGTGGAATCTGGCGAGGCCGCCCGCGCTGTTTATCGCGTCAGCGACGGCCCGACCTTCGTCCGCCAGTACGTCGGTCACCATGACAGAGTAGCCGGCGCGGGCGAAGGCGTGCGCGGTTGCGCGCCCGATGCCGATGCCGGCGCCCGTAATGATTACGCCGGGTTTCATAGCATCACGTCCCCCGAGTTCGGGCCGAGCGTCTGGCCGAGGTAGATCGCCGCCGCGGGCGAGGCCAGGAAGGCCACGGTTTCGGCCACGTCCTCCGGCGTGCCGAAGCGCCCGAGCGGCAATTCCGCCAATTTGGCCTGACGCCATGCCGGCGACAGATTCTGCACCAGCTCGGTGTCGATCGGGCCTGGGGCGACGGCATTGACCCGCACGCCGCGGCCGCCGAGTTCGCGCGCCATCGACTTGGTCAGGCCGATGATGCCGGCCTTGGCCGCGGCGTAGTGCGCCAACTCGACGCCGCCGAGTTGGCCGAGCTGGGAGGCGATGTTGACGATCACGCCCTGGCCTTCGCGAAGCATCGACGGCACGGCCCGGCGGCAGCACAGGAACGTGCCGCGCAGATGCACCGCGATCATGCGATCGAAATCCGCCACGTCCAGCGCGTCGAACGCCGCCTGGTGCACGTGGCCCGCGTTGTTGACCAGCAAGGTCACGGGACCCGACGCTTCGGCCTGGCTGAAGATGGCCTCCACGCTTGAGGCATCGGAGACGTCGGCCGCCACGGCCGCGACACGCCCGCCTGCCTCGCGCAAGGCCGCCGCCACGCCCTCGCCGCGCGCGCCATCGAGGTCGGCGATCAGCACGCGCGCGCCGGCCCCGGCCAGGCGGGCGGCGATGGCCCGGCCGATGCCGCTCGCGCCGCCGGTGACGATGGCGTGGTGCGCGTCGAGCCCGATCATGAAATGGCTTCCTGGATTGCCACGCGCCGGCCCCGGCGCAAGCTCAGCGCCATCAGGATGCCGTAGACGGTCAGCAGGCTGAACGAGAACAGCGTCGTCAGCACGCCGAACGCGAAGATGTTCGGGTGGATCTCGACCGCGAAGGTGCCGTAGATCGCCAGCGGCAGGGTCAGCGCGCCGCCGGCGGTGAACAGGGTGCGGGCGAACTCGTCGTAGCTGAGGGTGAAGGCGAACAGCATCGCGCTGAGCACGCCCGGGAAGATCAGCGGCAGGGTGACCTTGTGGAACGTGCGCGCCGGGGTGACGCCCAGGCTCCAGGCCGCTTCCTCGACCGACGGATCGAACCGGTTGAAGATCGCCAGCAGCACGAGGAAGGCGAACGGGTAGGTGTAGACGACGTGGGCGACGAACGACGTGCCCCACCAGGCCCGCTCGATGCCGAGATTGTTGGCCACCAGCGCGATGCCGAGTCCGACCAGGACGCCGGGCACGATCATGCCGAGCACGATCAGGTAGAAGGCCGCGCCCGAGAAGCGGAAGCGCCGGCGAAAGGCCTGCGCCGACAGCACGCCGAGCACGGTGGACGTGACCATCGTCATGAAGGCGAGCGCGAGGGAGCGCAGCAGGGCCGCGCCTATTGGCAGGGGCGCGATGCGCGTCGGCGGCACCAGGCCGAACAGGTGCCGATACCAGTACGTGGACCACTCGATGACCGGGAAATTCGGGCCTCCGACCGGGCCTGACTGGAAGCTCAATATGCCGAGCACGACGAGCGGCGCGTAGAGGAAGACGAGGAACAGGACCATGAAGGCCATCAAGGGCCAGCGCAACGGACCGCCCATCTCAGAGCTCGTTCCGCAGGTTGACGAGACGCAGCAGACCGGCGACCGCGGCGGCCATGAGCATGGTCAGCACCACGCCCACCACCGCCGCGAAGGCCCATTTGAGCGAGCCGACCTGGGAGACGATGATGTTGCCGAGCAGGTTGACCTTGCGTCCGGACAAGGCGGCGGGCGTCGCGAACTCGCCCAGCACCATGACGGAGACGAAGATGGCGCCGACGACGACGCCCGGCATGCTGAGCGGGAGGATGATGGTGCGGAAGATGCGGCCCCAGCCGGCGCCGAGGTCGCGCGCCGCCTCGATCAGGCTCGGCTCGACCCGGGACAGCATGAAGGCGATCGGGCCGACCATGAACACGACGTAGATCTGGGTCATGCCGATGACGACGCTGAGCTCGGTGAACAGCAGGGCGGTGATCGGCTGGGTGATCAGGCCAAGCTTGAGCAGGATGATGTTGACCGCGCCCTCGGTGCCCAGCATCGGACGCCAGGCGACGACGCGGATCAGGAAAGAGGTCCAGAACGGCACGACGCAGGCGACGAGCAGGATGGTCTGCGCCGTCTTGTTCCGCACGAACAGGCCGATGTAGAGCGCGACCGGATAGCCGATCACCAGGGTGGCCAGCAGCGTGATCAGCCACAGCCGGACCGTCGTCCATAGCGCGTCGAGGTAGGTCGCGCTGGAGAAGAAGAACCGCCAGCTCTTGACCGTCAGCTTGGGCGAGATGCTGAACGTGGTCTGGGTCCAGAAGCTGACGTAGACCATCATCAGCATCGGCACGACCAGGAACAGCGTCATCCAGATCAGTCCGGGCGCGAGCAGCCAGGCGCTGGCCCAGCGCCGCCTTCGCCGCGAGGGCGGCAGCGCTTCGAACGTGCTGGGCGCGAAGTCGGACCGGGCGTCCATCACGGTCCCTCGAACAGCAAGGCCGAGCGTGCGGGCCATTCGAGCGCATAGACGGCATCGCGCATGAACTCGGGCGGAGTGCGGTGGCCGAGGTAGTACTCGACTTCGAACGGCCGCTTGGCACTCACGTCGAACAGGCCCACGACACGGGCGCCGGAATACTCGCTGGCCAGGAACCGGCCGGCCATCCGCACCTGGCCAGGGCGCGGCGGCGCATCGGCGGCGCCCACGGCGACGCCGTCGGAGCGGATGCAATACGATGCCTGTCCGGACCCCGCATCGCGACCGATCTCGGCATCGAAGCCGGGCGCGCTGAACACGCCCTCCGAGACGTGGCCTTGAACCACGTTGTAGCAGCTCAGCAACTGCGCCACGTCCCGGCTGGCGGGCGCTTCGAGCAGCCGGTCCGGCGTGTCGATCTGGGCCACGCGCCCCTTGGACAGGACCGCGACCCTGGCGCCCATTGCCAAGGCCTCCTGCTCATTGCCGGTCACGTGCAGGAAGGTTGCGCCCAGGTGGGAATGGATGCGCCGGAGCTCGATCATCATGCGCTCCCGCAGCCGGGCATCGAGCGCGCCGAGCGGCTCGTCCAGCAGGACGACGGCAGGCTCGGCGATCAAGGTGCGGGCGAAGGCGACGCGCTGCTTCTGCCCGCCGGAGATTTGCGCGGGCAGGCGTGTGCTGAGCCCGGCAAGGCCGGTTGCCTGCAATGCCTGCTCGACCCGGCGGGCGATTTCGGCCGGGTCCTTGATCGCGCCGTGCCGCCGATGGCGCAACCCGAAGGCGACGTTGTCGGCGACGCCGAGATGGGGAAACAGCGCGAAGGACTGGAACACGAACCCGATGCCGCGCTCGTGCGCCGGGCGGTCGCCGATGGAGACGCCGCCGAGCCGGATGTCGCCGCCGTCCAACGGCTCGAAGCCCGCGATCACGCGCAGGATCGTCGATTTGCCGGAGCCGCTTGCGCCAAGCAAGGTGACATATTCCCCGGCCTCGATCGAGAGCGACAAGCCGTCGAGCACGGCCTGGCCGGCGAAGCTTTTGACGACGCCATCGAGTTCGAGGGCGGAACGGCGCATCGATGTTCCCTGGATTGCGTTGCGGAAGCAGGCCGTTTGATGTTGCTTGGTTCTCAGGAGGCTTGCATTGCTTGGATTCTATTGCAAGATGGTAAAGCATTTTGCTTTAACTTAGTCATATTGCCTTTTCATTGAGCATATATTGCCTGAATTATGGCCTGCGATGCAGTTTACCGTTGCTGCAGAAGCGCCCGGATCTCGTTCAGGTTTGCCCGTCGGCGCTGGCGGGCCGTCAGCGCCTCGTCCATGTCAACGGATCGGAAGCGCACCCGTGCATGGGGCTGGAGCTGGCCGATCAGGTCCATGTCGGCCGAGATCACGGCGCCGAGCATGAAGTAGCCGCCGCCGGAGACCGCGTCCCGGTGCAGCACGATCGGCTCCGTGCCGCCGGGCGCCTGGATCGAGCCGTAGGGATAGCCGCTATCGACGATGTTGGACGGGTCGGACCCGGCGCCGAACGGCGGCTCGCGCGGCACGAACTCCAAGGCCTTGCCGCCGCGGAAGCGGTAGCCGATCCGGTCCGCCTCGGGCGCCACGGCCCAGCCGTCCTCGAAGAATCCTTGCCCGGCCTGCTTGGTGAGCCGATGCCAGTAAAGGCCGGTTATGACGCGCAGCTCGGTGACGTCGCTCATCTGCCGGCGCAAGTTGACAGGCACCGACACGCCTTCCTTGCCGCCCGGGCTTGCGTCACGCAATGGCAGGATGTCGCCCGCCTTCAGCGCGCGTCCGTCATGGCCGCCGAGGGCGCCGAGCACGTAGGTCGAGCGGCTGCCGAGCACCGCGGGCACGTCGAAGCCGCCGGCGGCCGCGATATAGGCCCGTGCGCCGGCCTTGAGGAACTCGAAACTCAGCGCCTGCCCGGCGCGGATCGAGAAGCTGGTCCAGGTCGGACGTGCCTCGCCATCCACGCGCGGCGCCAATTCCGCCCCGGTCACGGCGACCATCGCGTCCTGCTCGAACCGCAGCTCGGGGCCGAGGAACGTTGCCTCCAGGGCCGCGGCGTCCTCGGCGTTGCCGACCAGGAGGTTGGCCGCGCGCAAGGCGTACCGGTCCATGGCGCCGGAGATCGGAATGCCAAGATGGTAGAACCCTGGGCGCCCGAGGTCCTGCACCGTGGTGGCGAGGCCGGGCTTGAGCACCTCGACGCTCATGCCGCCGTCCCGAGCAGCGCCCTGTTGTAGCCAGCCGGGTCTTGCTGGAAGGCGTCGAGCGAGAACGGTACGGAGCGGATCGAAGGCTCATAGCGCCCGGCGTCCACGTCGGCGACGATGGCGTCGTACTCGCCGCGATCGACCGGGCGGAACCGCACCATGTCGCCGGGGCGGAACAGGATCATGAACGCGCGCAGGTAGCTGATCTGTTGGCGCGGGTCGTAGATCGGCATCGGCGTCACCCCGAACATCTGATAGCCGCCGGCCCCGCGCACCGAATAAATGCAGCCGAAGCAGCCGCCATGCCCGACGGTCAGGCGCGGCGTGTCGGTGCGCGGGCGGAGATACTTCGGCGCCTCGATCTGCCGCGCCCGCTCCACCATCTGGTACATGAACGGCAATCCGGCGACGAAGCCGACCATCGACACCATCCAGGGCGACCCGGCGTGCGCTTCGATCAGCGCGTTCACGTCAGCCAGGCCGTTGATGCGGGCGGCGTAGGCGATATCGGTGCTGCCCGGGTCCTGGTGGCGCTCGCGGAACCGCATCAGCACCTCGTGCGTCCACGGGTCCTCGTACAAGACCGGCACTTCGATCAGTCGCGCCTCGATCGTCGTGGACTGACCGGCGGACCCCTCGATCGCCTTGATCTCGGCGAGCAGGTCATCCGGCTTGATCCGGTCCGGGTCGAAGCGAACCTGGAAGGAGGCGTTCGCCGGGCAGATGTCGGTGATGCCGGCGATCCGGCTCTCGGCAATGGCCTTGGTGACCGAGAGGCTGCGGAAGAAGGCGTCGAGCGACATCTCCTCGCTAATCTCCGCGAACACATGCTCGTCGCCTCCGAAGGAGTAACGGGTCATACGGCAGCCTCCGGCAACGGGTGTTGTTCAAGCCAGGCCTCAAGCCACGTCGTGTGAATGCGCCCGGCCGCGACGTCGGGATCGCGGGCCAGGGCGGCGAGCAGCGGCGCGGTGGTGGCGACGCCCTCGATCGCCAGTTCGCTCAATGCCCGGCGCATACGGGCCAGCGCGGCGTCGCGGGTCTCATCCCAGACGATCAGCTTGGCGAGCAGCGAGTCGTAGTACGGCGGGACGGCATAGCCTTGGAACAGCGCCGTATCGCAGCGCACCCCCGGACCGCCCGGGATGTTCATGCGGGTGATCTCGCCGGGGCTTGGCATGAAGTTGCGTGCCGGGTCCTCGGCATTGAGGCGGCATTCGATCGCATGGCCCCGCAGCGCCACGTCGGCCTGGCCGAGCGGCAATGGCTCGCCGGCTGCGACTCGGATCATGGCGCGCACCAGGTCCACCCCCGTCACCATCTCGGTCGTCGGATGCTCGACCTGGATGCGGGCGTTCATCTCGATGAAGTAGAACTGCTCGCCACTCTCGTCGCACAGGAACTCGACCGTCCCGGCGCCGCGGTAGCCGACGGCTTCGGCCAGGCGAACCGCCGCCGCGCAAAGGGTTTGCCGGGTCGCTTGGGGCAGGTTGACCGAGGGGGCCTCTTCCCACAACTTCTGCCGTCGGCGCTGGATCGAGCATTCACGCTCGAACAGGTGGATGACGCGCTCGCCGTCGCCGAGCACCTGCACTTCGATATGCCGGGCACGAGGGATAAGCCGCTCCATGTAAAGCCCGGCGTCGCCGAACGCGGCGCGCGCCTCATTCGCCGCCTGGTCGAACAAGGCGGGCAGTGCGTCGCGATTGGACGCCACGCGAATGCCGCGCCCGCCACCGCCGGCGACGGCCTTGATCAGAAGGGGAAAGCCGATGTCGGCAGCGACGGCGGCCGCCTCGGCGCCGGTCTCGATCCGCTGCTCGGCGCCCGGCACGGTCGGAATGCCGCAACCGGCCGCGGCGCTGCGCGCTCTTGCCTTGTCGCCTATCAGGCGGATCGTCTCGGCGCGCGGGCCGATGAAGACGAGGCCGGCGTCCTCCACCGCCTGCGCGAACGCCGCGTTCTCCGACAGGAAGCCGTAGCCCGGATGGATCGCGTCGGCGCCGCTGCGCCGTGCCGCTTCGATGATGGACGCGGCATCGAGGTAGGAGCGGGAGGCGTGCGCCGGGCCGATGACCTCCACTTGGTCCGCCATCCGTGCTGGCAGCGACTCTCGGTCGGCCTCGCTGACTGCCTGCACCGTGGCGATCCCCAGCTCCCCCGCGGCGCGCAGGATCCGCACGGCGATCTCGCCGCGGTTGGCAACGAGGAGCTTTTCGATCGGCATCAGGGCTCGATTTCATAGAGCGGCTGGCCGGCCATGACCGGGTCTTCATTCTCGATCAGGAAGCGCACGATCCGCCCGGTTTCTTCGGCAAGCACCTGATTGAATGTCTTCATCACCTCGATCAGGCCGATCACGTCGCCTGGTTGCACCGCGTCGCCCTCGGCCTTGAACGGCTGCTCACCGGGCGCTGCGGCGCGGTAGAACGTGCCTGGGATCGGCGCCGGGACTGTCTTCGTGGCCATGGCGAGCAAGCTCTCCCGTCAGGGGTTTACAAAACCTGACGCCGATCCTTGCACGGGCGCGGTCCTTCGGGAAGGATGCAGCGGGCAGAGCGGAGACGGCGGCATGGGCGCGATCAGCATCAACTGCGACATGGGCGAGAGCTTCGGCATCTACCGGCTCGGCGACGACGAAGCGTGTATGCCCTACATCACCCACGCCAACGTCGCCTGCGGCTTCCACGCCTCCGACCCGGTCGTGATGCGCCGGACCGTGCGCCTGGCCAAGCAGCACGGCGTGAAGGTGGGCGCCCATCCCAGCCTCCCGGACCTGCAAGGCTTCGGCCGTCGCGAGATGCGCCTCGCGCGCGAGGAGATCACCGCCGCCGTGCTGTATCAGGCCGGGGCGCTGACCGCGTTCCTGAAGGCGGAAGGCATGGCGCTGTCGCACATCAAGCCGCATGGCGCGCTTTATGGCATGGCGCAGCGGGACGAGGAGGTCGCGGAGGCCATCGCCGACGCCGCGGAAGCGCTTGAGGCGCCGCTGCTGGCTTTCGCCGATTGCGCCATGTCGCGGGTCTATGCCCGCCGCGGCCTGCCGTTCACCTGCGAGTTCTACGCCGATCTCGACTACGACGACGAGGGCCGCAACATCATCACGCGCGAGCACCATGCCGTTGCGCCGGAAGACGCGGCAGCGCGCGTGCTGCGTGCCGTAAGCCACGGCCTGACCCGCGCCGTATCGGGCAAGGACGTGCCGGTGGCGGCGGAGTCGATCTGCGTGCACAGCGACACGCCGGGCGCGGTCGCGATTGCCCGGGCGGTGCATGAGGCGCTCAGACGGCGGCAAGCGGCCTGACGCTGCGGCCACGGAGAACGCCTCGAACAGCAGTCTGGACGTGCCTGGTGCACTGCCGTCATGCCAATCAATCGATCAAAGGCCCGAAAAAGGAGAACCCGTTCATGAGTTTGATCACACGACGCGCGGCGCTTGGCGGATTTGGCGGCATCACCGCCGCAACGCTATTCATGCCGCACGCGAGAGCGGCCCAGACCACGTTCGCGCTGGTGCAGATCAACCAGCAGGCGCTGTTCTTCAACCAGATGAACGCGGGCGCGCAGCAGGCTGCGAAGAAGGCCGGCGTGGACCTGGTCATCTTCAACGCCAACGACCAGCCAGCGCAACAGAACAACGCGATCGAGACCTACACGCAGCAGAAGGTGCAAGGCATCATCGTCGACGCCATCGACGTGAACGGCTTGATGCCCGCGGTGCAGTCGGCGTCGGCGGCCGGCATCCCGGTCGTGGCCGTGGACGCCATCCTGCCAGCCGGGCCGCAGAAGACGCAGGTCGGCGTCGACAACGAGATGGCCGGGCATGAGCTCGGCGCGTTCTTCGCGGACTACGTGCAGAAGAGCATGGGCGGCAAAGCCAAGCTCGGCATCGTCGGCGCGCTCAACTCCTTCATCCAGAACATCCGCCAGAAAGGCTTCGAGGAGGTTGCCAAAGCGACGCCCGGCGTTCAGGTCGTGGGCGTGGTGGACGGGCGCAATATCCAAGATAATGCGCTCACCGTCGCCGAGACGCTGCTGACCGGCAACCCGGACCTGACCGCCATCTATGCCACCGGCGAGCCTGCCCTGCTTGGGGCAATCGCCGCGGTCAGCAGCCAAGGACGGCAGGATAGCGTCAAGATCTTCGGCTGGGACCTGACTGCGCAGGCGATCGCCGGGATCGATGCAGGAACGGTCGTCGCCGTCGTGCAGCAGGACCCGGCGGCGATGGGCGCCGCGGCCGTGGACGCGCTCGTCGCCATCAACAAGGGCGGCACGGCGCCGAAAACCATTCCCATTCCGGTCACCATCGTCACCAAGGCGAACGTCGAGCCTTACCGGGCCGTGTTCAAGTGAGCGGGGCGGCGTCGGCCGGCACCGCCCCGCTCATGTCGCTGCGCGGCGTCGGCAAGAGCTTCGGCTCGCGTCAGGTGCTTCGTGGCGTTGATCTCGACCTGCAAGGCGGCGAGTGCCTCGGCCTCGTGGGCGACAACGGCGCCGGCAAGTCGACGCTGAGCAAGATCATGTCCGGCGCCTACATCCCGGACGAGGGGCGGATCATGCTGGAGAGCCGCCCCGTCACGCTGCGCGGCCCGGCGGACGCGCGCGCCCTTCGGATCGAGATGGTCTACCAGGACCTCAGCCTGTGCGACACGGTGGACGTGGTCGGCAACCTGTTCCTCGGGCGCGAGCTGTGTCGCCGCGGCTTCTTGGACCAGAAACGGATGCTGCGCGAGGGACGGCAGATGCTGGAGGCGCTGCAGATCCGCATCCCGAGTCTCTCCGCCAAGGCAGCGCAGCTTTCAGGCGGGCAGCGCCAGTCCATCGCCATCGCCCGCGCCGCCTCGTTCGCGCCGCGCGTGCTGCTGCTGGACGAGCCGACTTCGGCGCTCGCGGTGGCGGAAGTGGAGGCGGTGCTGGCGCTGATCCGCCGGGTGAAGGCGCAGGGCGTGGCGGTGGTGCTGATTACCCATCGGCTGCAGGATCTGTTCCGCATCTGCGACCGCATCGCGTTCATGTATGAGGGAACAAAGGTGGCCGAGCGGCTGAGTGCCGAGACCAATCTCGAGGAAGTCGTGCAGCTCATCACCGGGGACGTGCGGCATTGAGCAGCCCGACGCTCGACCAGGCCGGGCCGGGCCGGGCCGATTTCCTGATCGAGCACGCGCAGGTGCTGTCGATCGCCGTCTTCTTCGTTGCCTGCTGCGTGCTGTTCGCGCTCCTCAGCCCGGTGTTCCTGCTGCCGGGCAACCTTCTGAACCTGCTGCGGCAGACGGCGCCGATGCTGATCGTGGCGACGGCGATGACCTTCGTCATCACGACGGGCGGCATCGACCTGTCGGTGGGCGCGGTCGTGGCGCTGACCAACGCGCTGGCGGCGATCGCGCTTCAGGCCGGCTGGCCCTGGCCGGCGGCGGCGCTGGCGATCCTGGCGCTCGGGGCGGCGCTCGGCGCGATGCAAGGGTGGTTCATCGCCTATCAGGCGATCCCCGCCTTTATCGTCACGCTCGCCGGGCTGTCCTCGCTGCGCGGCCTCGCGCTGCTGCTGACCCAGGGATACTCGATCCCGATCGCGCCGCACGGCATCTTCCTCGACATCGGGCGCGGCTGGCTGCTGGGCGTGCCGGTCCCGGCCTGGCTCGCGGCGGCGGCGGCCACCGCCGGCGCCGTCGCCCTGGGGCGGATGCGCTACGGGCGGCAAGTGGTCGCGGTCGGCGCCAACCTCGAAGCGGCCCGGCGCGTCGGCATGCCGGCGCGATGGATCACCGCCTCGGTCTATGTGCTGAGCGGCGCGGCGTCGGCGCTGGCCGGGCTGATCATCGCCGCCCGGCTGGGGTCCGGGTCATCCAACGCCGCGGTCGGCTTCGAGCTGCAGGCGATCGCCGCCGTGGTGCTGGGCGGCACGTCGCTGTTCGGCGGCGTCGGCACGGTACTTGGGACAACTCTCGGCGCGCTGACCATCGCGGTGATCGGCAACGGGTTGATCCTGGTGCACGTCTCGCCATTCCTGACCCAGATCGTCACCGGCGCCATCATCCTGCTCGCCGTTTGGCTGAACACGCGGGTGTTCGCGCGCCTGACCGCGAGCCGCAAGAAGGGCTGACCGTCATGTCCGAGCTCTCGCCCGCCCACGTCCGCTCCGGCCAGGTCATGACCGTGCGCGGCCCGATACCAGCCGCCGAGATGGGCGTCACGCTCATGCACGAGCACCTGCTGAACGATTGCCGCTGCTGGTGGCATCAGCCGAAGCAGCCGGCGCGGCAGCGCCTGGCCTGCGAGCCGGTCCATCCCGGCATCGTCGGCGAGCTGCGCATGGACCCGTTCGTCAACCTGGATAATTGCCGCCTGGACGACGAACGGCTGGCCGCCGCCGAGCTTGGGCCGGTGTCCGCTCTCGGCGGGCGCACGGTGGTGGACCCGACGTGCAGCGGCATCGGGCGGGACCCGCGGGCGCTGGCGCGCATCTCGGAATCAAGCGGCCTCAACGTGGTGATGGGCGGCGGCTTCTACCTGCAGGCCTCGCACCCGGAGCGTGTGGCCGGCATGACGGCGCGCGACATCGCCGACGAGATCGTGCGCGAGGCGCTGGACGGCGTGGACGGCAGCGGCGTGCGCATCGGCCTGATCGGCGAGATCGGCGTCTCGGGCGAGTTCACGCCGCAGGAGGAACGCTCGCTGCGGGGGGCGGCGCAAGCCCAGGTTCGCACCGGCCTGCCGCTCATGGTGCACCTGCCCGGCTGGCATCGCCACGCGCACCGCGTGCTGGACGTGATCGAAGCGGAGGGCGGCGCGGCCCGTCACGCCGTGCTGTGCCACATGAACCCTTCGGGCCACGACGTCGCCTATCAGACCAGCCTGGCCGAGCGCGGCGCGTTCCTGGAGTTCGACATGATCGGCATGGATTACTGGTATGCCGACCAGCAGGCGCAGTGCCCGTCCGATGAGGACAACGCCCACGCCATCGCCGGGCTGATCGGGCGCGGGTTCCTGGACAACCTGCTGCTGTCGCAGGACGTGTTCCTGAAAATGATGCTGACCCGCTACGGCGGCTTCGGCTACGCCTACGTGCAGCGGCACTTCCTGCCGCGTCTCGGCCGGCACGGGGTGGCCGACGAGGCGCTCACGCGGCTGATGGCGGACAACCCGCGGCGCGTGTTCTGCGCTTAGGGCAGCGTCGGCAGCAAGGGCGTCAGCACGCCGACAAAGCTGCCCGGCGGAACAAAGGCAATTAGCCGCATGCGAGGGAGGCCGAGGCGATGACAGAGGTATTGTTGGTTGGCGAAAGCTGGGTGAGTGCGGCGACGCATTACAAGGGTTTCGACCAGTTCGGCAGCGTGACGTTCCATCTCGGCGCCGAACCGCTGGTGGGTGCGTTGCAGGGCAGCGACTTCAATATCCGCTACATGCCGTCGCACGAGGCGGCGGAAGGCTTTCCGTTCACGCTGGAGGCGCTGCGCCACTATCAAGTCATCATCCTGTCCGACATCGGCGCGAACACCTTGCTGCTGCCGCAGGCGGTGTGGATGCATGGCCGCGCCGCGCCGAACCGGCTGAAGCTAATTCGCGACTGGACCGAGGCGGGCGGCGGACTGGTGATGGCCGGCGGCTATCTCTCGTTCCAGGGCATCGACGGCCGGGCCCGCTGGCGGCGCACGCCGGTCGAGGATGCGCTGCCCGTCACCTGCCTGCCCTATGACGACCGCATCGAAGCGCCGGAGGGCTTCCAGCCCGAGATTGCCGGCCCACCCGGTCACCCGATCCTGCAAGGACTTGGCGCCGAGTGGCCGATGCTGCTGGGCGCCAACGAGGTCGCGGCGCGCGACCGGCCCGGCGTCGAGGTGCTGGCGCGGTTGCCCGCGGAGCAAGGCGGCCACCCGCTGCTCGTCGCCGGAGCCTTCGGACGGGGGCGCGGCGTCGCCTGGATGTCCGACATCGGCCCGCACTGGGCGCCTGAGGAGTTCGTGCGCTGGCCCGGCTACGCCACGCTGTGGCGCAACATGCTGGGCTGGGCAGCGGGCGCCCGGTGAACGGCTCGGCGGGGGCGGCGCTGTCGCAACGGCTGCTGAGCGCAAATCAGGATGTCTGGGATGCCATGCAGGCGCACCGCTTCGTGCGCGACGTCGAGGCGGACCGGCTGCCGGCGGAGGCGTTCGCCCGCTATCTCACGTTCGAGCGCCGCTTCGTCGAGACCGCCATCCTGATCTTCGGGCATGCCCTGGTGAAAGCGCCGGGAGCCGATCAGCGGCGCCGGCTGATCGGCGTCTTGCACGCGCTGTCGACGGAGCAGTTGCCGGCCTTCGACCGATTCTTTGGCGCTCTCGGCATCGCTCCGGCCGGGGCGGATGCGGCGCTGCCCATGGCGGTGCGAGAGTTTGATCGCGGAATGCTGGCAATGGCGGAAGAAGGCGCTTACGCCGATGTCATCGCGATCATGCTGGCGGCGGAGTGGATGTATGCGACGTGGTGCGGCCGGGCAAAGGCACGCGACGCGCCGATCGCCTCGCCCGAGCTTCGGCGCTGGGTGGCGCTGCATGCCGAGTCCGGCTTCCTCGGCCAAGTCGCTTGGCTCCGTGCCGAGATCGACGCCTGCGCCGGGAGCGACGTGGCCCGGCTCAGCGCCCGGTTCGGCCGCGCGCTCGAACTTGAGATCGCGTTCCATGAGGCCGCCTACGATGACGCCTGGCCGGTTCGCAGCCGGGAGCGCGGCGTCCAGCCATGAGCCGGGTGCTCGTGCTCGGCAACGCCGGGGTCGATTTGTCGCTGCGCCTGCCGCGGCTGCCGCTCGCGGGCGAGACGCTGGTGGGCAGCGGCCTGGCGCGGGCGCCGGGCGGCAAGGGGCTGAACCAGGCAGTCGTGGCGGCGCGGACCGGGGCGGACACCTGGTTTTTGGCGCCCGTCGGAGACGACCCGGACGGTCGTTTCGTTGCCGCCCAGCTCGCGGCCGAGGCGCTCGCGTCGCTGCGTCTGGTCAGGGTGGCGTGTGCGACGGATGTGTCGGTGCTCATGGTTGGCGCGGACGGGGAGAACAGCATCGTCACCGCCGGGCCGTGCGCCGAGGCGCTCGATGCCGCCACGGCGGCAGAGTTCGCCGCCAACGCAGCGGCTGGCGACGTGCTGCTGCTGCAAGGCAATCTGTCGCAAGGGACGACCCTGGCGGCGGCGCGCGCGGGCGCGCGGCGCGGGGCGCTCGTAATGCTGAACGCAGCACCGCTGCGGTGGCCGGCCGATCCGGTGCTGGCCCAATGCACGCTGGCGATCGCCAACCGTCTGGAGGCCGCTCAGATCACGCGGCGGGACGACCCGCACGCGGCCGCGCGGGCGTTGCGCGGCATGGGGCCGTCGTCGGCAGTGGTGACGCTGGGAGCGGCTGGCTGCGTTTATGCAGTCCAGACGGGGACGCATGATCTCCCCGCGATGCCGGCGCACGCCGTCGATACGACCGGGGCCGGCGACACAGTCTGCGGCGTGCTGGCCGCTTGCTTGGCCCGGGGCTGGGCCGTGCCGGACGGCCTCCAAGCGGCGCAGCAGGCCGCCGCCATCACCATCGCCCGGCCCGGCGCGTATTCTGCCTTGCCGCGGTGCGATGATCTGGCCAGGTTGGGCATGGGCTGGCTGCCGTCGCGGATGTAGGGTGGCGACCAGGGTCGAGGCAGGGCGCGATTTTCCGGTTGTGCCGGTCCCGTCACAATCCCACGCCCGCCAAACCGGACGTGCCGATCTCCGGCATCCGGCTTTCCGAATGGCCTCGTCTCAGGCAGGGGGTCGGCGCCCGGACCCGAGTGGCGGCAGCAGAGTTTTCTGCCCCATACGGGTCAGTGGGCAACGCCAACGGGCCAACTCGTGTTTCAGGACGCCTCCGACAGCCTCAACCCGCTTCATACCGCCGCCCGGTCGATCATGGACCCGCTGCTGTGGCTGGCCGGGCAATCCAGGACGGCGGCGCGGATGCAAGCGGACGCCTTTGCCGACCAGGTCGGGCTGTTGCGGGCGCTGCTGGACCGCTTCCCGCACCAGCTCTCGGGCGGCCAGAAGGCCCGGGTCGGCATCGCCCGCGCCATCGCGCTGCGCCCAGGCCTGCTGATCCTCGATGAGCCGACGGCGGCGCTGGACGTCTCGGTGCAGGCGGTGGCGCTGAGCCTGCTGGCGGACCTGCGGGCGCGGGCCGGCATGGCCACCCTGTTCGTCAGCCAAGACCTGCACGTCGTCCGCCTGATGTGCCAGCGCGTGCTGGTGATGCAGGGCGGGCGCATCGTCGAGCAGGGGGAGACGGAGCAGGTGATGCAGTCTCCGGCGCATGGCTACACCCGGACTTTGCTTGCCGCGCTGCCGCACCCGCCGCAGATGGCTCAAACAGTTATGAGCGCTCGGCCGGAGGCGACCCATGCCGGCAACGGCCACGGCCGCGCGCCGTCCCGCCTATCCCAGCAGCAGCGGCGCGCGGCCGTGGCCGTTGCCGGCTTGCACCAGCCTCGTCAGTCCCTTGATGAAGGCCCGGCGTTCCGGCCCGTGCAGCGCCGAAACAGTGCGGGCGTGCGCGCGCCGGGCCGGCGCCTCGATTTGCCCGAGCAGCTCGGTTCCTGCCGGCGTCAGGCTGACGAGGCGTAATCTCCGGTCCATGCTGCTTGCTTGCCGTTGCAGCAGGCCGCGCGCTTCCAGCCGGGCGACGACGTTCGCCGTCGTGGCCCGGTCCACCCCGGCCAGCTCGCCGAGGCTTGCCTGATCCAGCCCGGGATGCTCCTGCGCCACGGTCAGGATGCTGTGTTGCACCGGCGTGATGTCGAACCCGGCGCATTCCTCGATGAACAGCGCGACATGGATCTGATGCAGGCGGTGGATCAGGAAGCCCGGGCGCGACGCAAGCTCGAAGATGGTCGGCGCGACGGTGTCAGTCATGCCGCCGCAATACCAGCGGCGCGCGGCGCCGGCTACGGAGGATCGCATGCAGTATTGGCAAGCCTTCGAGAGCGCGGGACCGAACCAGGCGGCCTACACCGGCAGCTACGCCGCCGCGATGCCGGACGGGCGGCGCCTGCTGCTGCCGCTGCGGGATTTCGGGACGTTCGCGGTCGCCGGGTTCATCGCCAATCAGGCCTCGTTCGCCGTGCTGGACCAAATCGCCGCATGGACGGCCGCCGCGGCAGGGCAGTCCCGTCCTGACATCGTCGTCGGCTTGCCGACGCTGGGCCATGCCGTGGGCGCTGCGGTCGCCCGCGCGATGGGCCACGCCGGCTGGATCGCGCCGTCCACGGCCCGCAAGCGCTGGTATGACGATGCCCTCTCGGCCCCGCTCGGCTCCATCACGGCAGCTGCCGCGGGCGCCAATGCGGCGCGATGGACGTTGCTTGATCCGAATCTGCTGCAGAGCCTGCGGGGCCGGCGGGTTTTGCTGGTGGACGACGTCGTCAGCACGGGGGCCTCGGTCCGCGCAGGATTGGCGCTGCTGCGGGCGGCCGGGGTGGCGCCGGTGGAGCTGGCGGCGGCGATGATTTAGGGCGATGCTTGGCGCGACGCCTGGCCGCTTGCCGTTCCGGTCGTCGGCGGCTTCGCGGCGCCCCCGCTTTCGCCCGGTCCCCGGCGGATGGGCCGCTACCGCTTCGCGATCATGTCGATCTCGATGAGGCCGCCGCGGGCGAGCGCCGTGACGCCGACCGTGGTGCGTGCCGGAAGCCGGTCGGCGGGGAATAGGTCGCGTACAGCGCATTCATCGCCGCATAGTCGCGCTCGGATTGCGTCAGGAAAATACGCAAGATACGACATCGGCGAGCGTGGCCCCGGCGCCGCGCAATGCGCGCTGCAAGTTGTCCATCACTGTGCGGGTCTGCGCCTCGATCCCGTCCGGCAGCAGCCGTGCGTCGCCGTCCGGGTCGGTCGCGAGCTGGCCGGTGACGAACAGCCAGCCGCAGCGCTCGACGACGCGGCTGTAGGGCGCGACGGGCGTCGGCGCGTCGGGGATCATGTGGAACAAGGGGCCGGTCATGGCGGATCACTCCTGTTTCGGGCCGCTTGTCTGCAATCGCCCTGACTGGAAACAGCCAGGGCGTCAATTGCCAGACCAGAAAAAGCCAGACCCGTATCGCCTTGACCACAATCAAGGCGATACGGGTCTGGCATAGCGCAGCAGGAATTGCCGCGCCCGCTCGGTCGCTGGCGCGGTGAAGAAGTCCCGCGGCCCGGACGTCTCGACGATGCGCCCCTGGTCCATGAACACCACCCGCGTCGCCGCGTCGCGCGCGAAGGCCATCTCGTGCGTCGCCACCATCATCGCCATGCCGTCCCGCGCCAGGCCTTGCATCACCGCCAGCACCTCGCCGGCCAGCTCCGGGTCGAGCGCGCTGGTCGGCTCGTCGAACAGCAGCAGCTCGGGGCGCATCATCAGGGCGCGGACGATGCCGACGCGCTGCTTCTGCCCGCCGGACAGCCGGGCCGGGTAGGCGTCCCGCTTGTCGAGCAGGCCGACCTTGGCGAGCATCGCCTCGGCCTCCGGCATCACTTCGGGGCGCTTGCGGCCTTGCGCGTGCAACGGCGCCTCGGTGACGTTCTGCAGCACGGTCATGTGCTGCCACAGCGCGAAGTGCTGGAACATCATGCCGACGCGGGTGCGCAGGCGGGCGAGTTCGGCGTCGGACATCGCGAGGTTGCCGCCGGGCCGCATCCCGGCCGGCGCGCCGCCGAGGTAGACCTGCCCGCGGTCCGGCCGTTCGAGCCAGTTGATGCAGCGCAGGAGCGTCGACTCGCTTGAGCCGGACGGACCCAGCACTCACACCGTCTCCCCGCGTGCCAGGTCGAGATCGATGCCGTCCAGGGCGGTGATGCCGCCGAAATCCTTGCCCAGGCCGCGCAGCCGCAGCACCGGCTCGTTCATCGCCGGAGCGCCGCTTGCGCGCCCGCCACGCCGACCACGCCCTTGACCGCGAGGCACAGCAGCCAATACAGCCCGATGGCAACGATGAATGCGCCGAATGGGACGTAGTAGGTGGACTGAATCGCCGTCGCCGCGTAAGTCAGTTCCTGAACGGCGATGACGGTCAGGAAGGCGCTGTCCTTGATCACCTGGTTGCCGATGTTCGGCAGCGCCGCGAACATGACCGGCGGCAAGATGACCCGGCGGAACAGCCCGTGGAAGCCGAACGCCCGCCCCGCCTCGACCGTCTCCCGCGGCAGCCCGCGCCAGGCGCCGCGCAGCAACTCCGCCATGTATGCCGGGTGATAGATAATGAGGGCCGCCAAGCCCGAGCTCCAGTTCGACAGCCGGAGGCCGAGCGACGGCAGGCCGTAATAGATGAGATAGGCGAACAGCAGGAACGGCACGCACCGCATGGCGTCCACCAGCACGGTCGAGGCCCACGCCACCGGCGCCCGGCGGGACATCAGGCCGGTGGAGAGCGGCGTGCCGAACACGAGCGCGGCTATCGAGGCCGCGAGCGAGATCCAGGCCGTGTTGACGAACCCGTCCAGCAGCAGGCCCCGGTGCTGCCAGACAATCAATAGTTCATTCATCATGCCCGCGACCGCCGTTCGACGATGCGCTGCACCCGTATGAACAGGAACGCGATGAGGCTGTAGATGACGATCGCCGCGGGGAAGGGCGGCAGCGGCTCGTAGGTCTGCGCGCCGGTCCGCACCGCGGCGCGGGTGATGTCCACCACGCCGAGCACGGCGACGGCTGGGCTGACCTTTACCAGCAAGGTCACCTCGTTGACCAGCGCGGGCAAGGCTGCGCGCGCCATTTGCGGCAGAACGATGAGGCGGAAGCGGACCGGCCGGGTCATGCCCATCGCCATCGCCGCGTCGAGCTGGTCCTTCGGCAAGGCCAACAGGGATGCCCGCCAGATTTCGGCGTTGAACGCGGCCGTGCAGAGCGTCAGCGTGCAGATCCCCGCCGGCGCCGGGTCGAGCGAGATGCCGAGCCGCGGCAGCGCGAAGAAGACCAGCAACGCCAGCGTGACGGCCGGCGCGGCCCGCAACACGCTGACCAGGAGCGCGCCACCGCGGGCGCCAGCACCGGCACGCCCCGCCAGCGGATCAGCGCCAGGCCCAAGCCTGCGGGCACGCCGATCGCCACCGCCAGGACCGAGAACATGACGGCAGTAAATCCCCCTTGTAGCCGAAGCCGCCGCCGACGTCGGGCGCGACGACGCGCACTGTCTCCTCGGCCAAGCCGAGGCAGCCGGCGAGCCCGGTGCGGACGATATGCGGCATCTGCGTCGAGCTGTGCAGCACGAGCTGCCCGAGCCTGTGGTCCCAAGCAGCGAGCACGCCGCGGCCCTCGATCGGCGCCATGTGCTGGCGGGCCGTGCGCAGCGTGCGGCGGACCACGACCGGGGCGCTGGCCCGGCACTCGGGAGACCCCAGGTCCACGCGGGTTTCGAGGAACACGTTGTCGCCCCAGTGCCCGTGCAGCAACGGCGCGCCGGCGCCGCGACCGGCCAGCATGTCGGAGACGGCGGGCAACTCGTCGAACTCTGCATCATGCTGCTCGGCCAGATCCTCCGCCTCGGCCCGGGTCGGCGCGACGCAGGCGGCGATGGCTTCGCCGACGTGACGCACCCGGCCTGTGGCAAGCGCCGGCTGCGATGGCCTAAAACCCGGTAGCGCGGAATTGGCAGTGATCGGTGAGACGCCCATAAGGTCGGCGGCAACGAAAACCCGGTCTTGCGCGCCCGGCGGCTTCTGGACGTCGAGTATGCGCGCATGAGCAAGCGGACTGCGGACGAAGGCGATCTCCTGCATCCCGGGCGCCTGGATACCGGCCACGTACGTGCCGAGGCCGCGCAGATAGCGGTCGTCCTCCAGCCGGAGCGCCGACGCGCCGACGCCTTCGGAGAGGCGGCGATCCGTGCTTTGCGATTGCGTCATACCTTTCCCATAAGCAAGCTGATGATCAGACTGGCAATCGGTTAGCGCAGGAACCAGGCCGGGCCGCACTATGCATGATTTTTAGGCAAAGACGGAGCGACCACGACAGATCAGCAGTTCGACGTTCTCCTCCGCGGCGGCCACGTCATCGACCCGGCATGCAACGTCGACGGGCCTGCCGATGTCGCGATCAAGGATGGGCGGATCGCCGCCGTCGAGGCCGGCATTCCGCCGGGCGCCGCCCGGGAGACGATCGACGTCCGCGGCAAGCTTGTCATCCCCGGCATGATCGACACCCACGGCCACGTCGAACAGTATGTCACCGGCCGGTTCGGGATGCCGCCCGACCTCGTTGGCGTGCAGTCCGGGGTGACGACGGTCATCGACCAGGGCGGGCCATCGTGCATGACGCTGCCGGGCTTTCGCCGCTTCATCGCGGAGGCGGCGGCCACGCGGATACTCGCCTTTATCTCAGCCTAACTGGTGGGCGGGCCTGAGGGCCACTACTGGTCTGAGCTTTACAGCCCGGATGGGGTCAACGTCGCCGCGACCGTGAAAGCGGCCAAGGAGAACCCCGATCTGGTGCGCGGCATCAGGGCGCACGCCGAGATCGGCGGCTTCGCCCGCTGGGGCATCCGCGTGATCGAGATGGCGGCGGCTATCGGCGAGCAGACCAGCCTGCCCGTCTACGTCCATTTCGGCCAACTCTGGGGCCTGCCCGAGAGCGACGCGAACGGCGAGGACGTGGACACGATCCTGGAGCGGGTGATCCCGCTGCTGAAGGCGGTCGACGTATTGGCGCATCCCTTCACCCGCCACCCCGGCGGCTTCGCCAGCCGCGAGGGCGAGGTGCATCCGGTGATCGAAGCAGCACTCGGCCGCGGCCTCAAGATCGACGTCGGCCACGGCAGCCACTTCTCCTACCGGCTGGCGCGGACGGCGATCGCGGCCGGCATCGGGCCGCATATGCTCGGCGCCGACATGCACGGCTACAACGCGGACATTCCGGCGCCGGCCGGGACGCCCTCGGAACACTCGGACGACGAGAACCACCCGTTCCTCGGCCAGGCCCGGTTCAGCCTGACGCAGGCGCCGGCATCGTCATCCGCGGCGCCAAGTACGAGACGGCGTCGGCTTACGCGGACCAGGCGTTCCTGAAGCCGACCTACGGCGCCCGGGGTGAACGACAAGCTGTCCGACTACGCCGTCGGCTGCATCGTCAGGATCGGCGCCCCCGGGGTCAAGCACATCTGCCGCGGCGGCTTCGCGGGCCACGGGCGGGCGGAGGACTACCCGCTTGCCAGCAAGTTCGACGAGGTCGAGGCGCTCGTCATCCTCGACGACGTGCTGATGCCGTGGGAGGACGTGTTCTTCTACCGGCAATCCCGGGCGGCGAAGTTCATCCGCGGCGCCCTGCTCCGCTTCGCCGATACCGCATGGGACGGCATCATGCCTGCCCTGTATGCCGACAAGTTCGATGTCGTCATGTCGGCGATGACCATCACCAAGGACCAGGCCGAGAAGGTGATGTTCTCGATGCCCTATGCCGATGCGTCGAACATGATCCTGCTGCGGGCGCAGGGCAACGATATCAACACGGCGGACGACCTCGCGGGCCATGCGGTCGGCGCGCAGCCCGGCAGCCCGGCAGCGCGGGCGCGCAGGTCGCGAGAGCGTTCGAGTCGAAACTGAAGGGCGAGAGCAAGCCGGGCTTCACCGATCTGAAGCTCTACAACCATTATCCGGAAGCCTACCTCGACCTGCTGAACCATCGGACCGACGGCGTGATCAACTCGCGCTGCAGCCTCGAAGTCGTCATGAAGGACCAGCCGGGGAAATACCGCATGATCGGCGGCTTCAAGTCGCTGCAGGCGTTTTTCGGCACTGCCGTGCGCAAGGACGAGGGAGCGCTGCTGAAGGTGGTGAACGGCGAGTTGGCGATGATGAAGTCGGACGGCACGCTCGCCACGCTGCAGGAGACGTGGTTCGGGGCGGCGGTGGAAACGCCGAACGCCGTTCCCGCCACGTTGCCCTGATCCCCGAGCCGCCGCGGCGTTGAGTTCAATTGGGGCGTCATCTAGTACGCGGTGCCTTACATGCTGCAAGGGGCGCTGATCACGATCGAGATCTCGGCCCAGGCCTGCACGCTGGAGCCTTGCAGGAACAGGCCGAGGTGGAACGGTTTGGTCATGGCTTTGTCTCCTTCAGCGCCCGAGCCAGTCTTGGATGCGCCTGGAGGCGACGCGGGCGGATAGGGCGGAGCGCAACAGAGCATGGAAGGGGATCGGATTGAGGGTGGTTACGGCCATATTCATCTCGTTGTCGGGATTATGCCATCGGACGGAAGCTGGATTCACGCTTGGGGACAGAGCGTGAACGGCGCGGCGCCCTGTGCCCCGACGCGGCAGGCTGGCCCGACACCTTTGGAAACCTACAGCAGCGCGGGTGAGAGCTTGTCGCGCTCCCAGCCCAGCAGGAATGCCACTTCGCGCTCCAGCCACGCAGCGGATAGGATCTCCGTCCCCCACTCCGCCGTACGGCTGGCGTACTCGCCCATCAGCCAGACGTGCCGGATGGCCACGAAGAGGGACATGGCGCGCTCGTCGGCCGGGGCGACGAGACGGACGGAACGGTATCCCTCCAGGAAGGCGTGCCACATGGCGTGGCGCCGACGCCCGAACGACACCTGCGCCCAAAGATGGACCGCCAGGTCATAGGCCAGGTAGCCCCACCCACCGTCGTCGAAGTCGAAGAACATGGCTCGTCCCGCGTGCGGCCCCGCCGTGGAGATGCGGGCATTCAGCCCGTGGCAGTCACCATGACAGCGCGTGCGCGAGAGGACAGGGTCGAGCCGTCCCACGGCGTCGGCGAGCCGCGCCGCGAGCGCCTGCAGGTCGCGGCGGGCCTGCGGCGCACCGAGCGGGAGTGCTAGGATCGCCGCGACTTGCCGGTGCAGGAGGTGTTGCAGGTCCAGCCGGCGTCGCCCGGCCTCTCGGTCCAGGTATCGGTCTGCGGCGTTATGGAGCTGGGCCAGGGTCATGCCCTGGAGCCGCGCGTCCTCCGGCGCGTCCAGGTCCGGCCGGCGCCCCTCTGCGTAGCGGAACAGCACGACGGCGCGCGGCCCGTCCGGCAGGAGGGCCGAGCTGTACAGCGCGCCACCGCGCATCGGCGCCGCCGCGGCGACCGGCACGCCGGCGGCATCCAGGTATGCCAAGAAGGCCGTCTCCGACGCGACGTCTGCCGAGCCTCGGGCGCGGCGGCCGGAGAGCCGCAGCGCGAACCGCTCGCCCGCGTCCGTGCGCAGCACGTAAGTGTCGTTGAAGCCGCGGTTGAGCAGCGCACACTCCGATGGGTTGCCGAGGTCATAATGGGCGGCGGCGAACTCGGCGATCGCCACTGCCGACGCAGTAGCATAGCTGACGGACAAGGCTGCGGACCCGAAGCTGGTCACGTCGCCTTGTTCCGCCGGACGATCCCCGCGACCGTGTTCTTGCTCAGCCTCACCTCGCGACCGACCAAGTGATAGCTCCTCCACTGGGCGACGAGGGCCAGCACCTTGGGCGCGAGCCGGTCCGATTTGGGCTGCTGCAGCTTCAGGCGCTCGGGCGGCAGCAGCTTCGCCGCTTCGTTGTTGACGAAGCCGTAGGCGATCAATGACGACAGCCGGGCCTGCGGCGCGGCCATGGTGATTAAGGCTGTCAGCTTCCGCGCGTTGCCGGCATTGGCGGCCTCTTTCGGGTTGGCCCAGGCGTCGGTGCGCAGCAACTGGTTGTGCCAGACGATCTCGACCAGCGCGCCGGCGGCCTGGATGGCGGCGATGCGCCCGTTCACCACGCCGCGGCGGCCAAGCAGCGCCATCCAGGCGTAGGTGCGCACGAGGATGCTAGTCCAGAACGGCGCCAGCGCCAGGACGACCGCGAGGTTCGCGGCGGCGGGCCGCAGCCGGGCCAGCCAGTAGGCGAGCGGGTAGGCCAGCAGCAGGCAGGCGGCCGTGACGATGGCGCTGATCTGCTCGGTGATCCACAGCACGCGCCAGAACATGCCGCCGCCGATCAGCGCGGGATAGACGCCGATAGTCCATCCGGTGTCGTCGTGCACGGAGCGGGAGAGCATGGCGGCGAGCGGGTAGGCGTAGAACACGCCGAGGAACAGGAGCAACGGCGCCGCCAGCCAGGCAGCCGGGCTGCCCCGGCTCGGCGGCGCCGCGCCGGCTGCGCTGTCGCGGCAGATTGGCCGACGCCGCCGGCTACGGACAGGTTGCTGGACAGGCTCATGGGCGTTTGCTTGACTCCACCAGATGCCGAACGAAACGCTTGACCTCGCACCTGATGAATCAACCGGCGTGCCAGGGGCGGCCGGCGCGGCGATCCAGCTTCGCGGCATGAGCAAACGCTACGGCGCGTTCACCGCGGTTGACAACCTCGATCTCGATATAAGCGGCGGCGAGTTCGTGTCCCTGCTCGGGCCGTCAGGCTCCGGCAAGACGACGACGCTGATGCTGCTGGCCGGGTTCGAGCGGCCCGATGCCGGGCGGATCACCCTCGGCGGGCGGGACGTGACCAGCGTTGCGCCGCACCGGCGCGGGCTGGGCATGGTGTTCCAGAGCTACGCCCTGTTCCCTCACATGACGGTGGCGGAGAACGTCGGCTTCGCCCTCAAGCAGCGCGGCGTCGGCGGCGGGGAGCGGCGCCGCGCGGCCGAGGCGGCGCTCGACCTCGTGCGCCTGCCCGGGCTTGCCGGGCGCTACCCGCAGCAATTGTCCGGCGGGCAGCAGCAGCGGGTGTTGATCGCCCGCGCCCTGGTGTTCAACCCGCCGGTGCTGCTGATGGACGAGCCGCTGAGCGCGCTCGACAAGCAGTTGCGCGAGGAGATGCAGTTCGAGATCAAGCGGCTGCACGCCCGGCTGGGCATCACCGTCGTCTACGTCACGCACGACCAGCGGGAGGCGCTGGTCATGTCGGACCGGGTGGCGGTGATGGACCGGGGCTGGGTGATGCAGATCGATACGCCGGCGGGGCTGTATGACCGCCCGGCGAACCGGTTCGTGGCCTCGTTGGTCGGCGACGCGAACTTCATTCCGGTGCAGGCCCGCGATGGGTCGGGGTTGGTCTCGTTCGCCGGGCACGAACTGTCGGCGGGGGGCGGACGGGGCGGGGCGTTGATGGTGCGCCCGGAGAAGATCGGGTTCGCCGGCCCCGCTGCGCCCGAGTGCAACATCCTGCCCGGCGTCGTGACCGAGGCGGTGTTCATGGGCGAGATGATCCGTTGCCTGGTCAGGATCGGGCCGGACCAGGTCGTGACGGTGAAGCGGCAGCATCGGGCCGGGATACGGACGCCCATGCCGGGCGAGGCCGTGCAGTTGAGCTGGGCGGCGGCCGACAGCATGCTCGTGGACGAGCCAGGAGCTTAGGGGTTGTCCGACGATCATCGCTCCGTTTCGCTGGACCAGACAAGCGCCTCAAGCCTTTGTTGAGGCGGGCAGCTTTTCCGGCGTGCCGACGCGCTTGTTGCCGATGCCGCCCTTAGCCATGCAAGCCGTAGCCGGTCCGAACAAAGCCTCGCGTGCGGCTCGGGATGCTGACCCCGTCGTCCAACACCGTGCTGGAACCGGTCACGGCGGCGATACTTGCGGGCTTGCCCGAGGTCTCGGCGCATTTCGGGCGGTTCCGCGTGACCGAGGTCGCGCTCAGCGGCCCGGCGCTGGCGCAGTTCGACGATACGGAGATCCTGCGCGCCGCCGGCTGGACCTGCGCGCCCGCCGGCGGCGGCGATCTCGTCGCCGTGCATGAGCCTCGGCAAGCGGCCCTGGCCGCCGCGGGCGCGCTCGGCCCGATCGAGCTTGAGATCATGCGCAACGCGCTCACCGCCGCGGCGGCGGAGATGGACGTCACCATCTGGCGCACCAGCCGCTCGACGATCGTACGCGAGCTGCTGGATTATTCAACGGCCGTGTTCGACCGCGACGGCTACAACGTGGCGCAATCCGCCCGCATCCCGCAGCACCTGAACTCGATGGGCGCCGGGCTGCTGACGGTGGCGCGCGATTTCCTGCCGCTCGACGAATGGGCGGAGGGCGACGTCGTCATCACCAACGATCCGTATTGCGGCGGCCAGCACATCCCGGACATCCTGGCGTTCCGCGCCGTGTTCGTGAACGGGGAGCGCATCGCCATCGTCGGCACGCTGTGCCATCACCTCGACATGGGCGGCATCGCCGCCGGCAGCTACGGCGCGACCGCGACCGAGATCTTCCAGGAAGGGCTGCGCATCCCGCCGATGAAGCTGGTGCGCGCGGGGGTGATCAACGCCGAGGCGCTGGCGATGATGAAGCAGAACGTGCGCCGCCCGGACATGCTCTGGGGCGACCTGCAGGCGCAGCTGGCGTCGCTCGCCGTGGGCGTCGCCAACCTGGCCAAGCTTGCCGCCGCGCCGGCGCCGGCGCCCTCGTCGCCGCCTGCGCCCGCATCCTCGACAGCTCCGAGGCCGCCATGCGCGCCATGATCGGGCGGATGCCGGACGGCGCCTACGCCTTCGAGGATTGGCTCGACGACGACGGCCTCGCGGACACGCCCATCCGCATCCATGCCGAGATCCGCATCGCTGGCGACAGCATGACGGTGGATTTGTCCTGCAGCGGGCCGCAGGCGCTGGGGCCGGTCAACGCGACGCTCGCCTCATCCGGCTCGGCGGTCTCGTATGCCGTCATGGCCTGCGCCGACCAGCCGATCCCGGCCAACGCCGGCTGCGCCCGGCCGGTAAGCGTTGTCGCGCGAGAGGGCACGATCGTTCATGCCCGCTCGCCGGCGCCGGTGGCGAACCGCGTCGCCGTCACGCACCGACTGGCCACGACGCTGCCCGGCGCCTTGCACCAGGCCGTGCCCGGGCGCATCCCGGCCGCCTATTACGGCGCGAGCTACGTCTGCAGCTTCCAAACCATCGCCGAGGATGGCGGGCGCGGCGTTCTGGTCGAGATCGAGGTCGGCGGCGGCGGCGGCCATCCAGAGCAGGACGGCCTCAATGCCTACTCCAGCGGGATGCACAACAACGCCAACATCCCCGTCGAGATGATCGAGAGCGAGTTGCCACTGACGGTCATGCGTTACGGCGTCCTGCCCGGCACCGGCGGCGATGGGCATTATCGTGGCGGCATGGGATTGGTCCGCGAGTGGCGCATCGATTGCGCCGAGGCGGTGTTCACGGCCAACCTGGAACGGTTCAAGCATCCGCCTTACGGCCTGGCCGGTGGCCAACCCGGCTCTTTCGGCCGCTTGCTGCTGCTCCGGGATGGCGAGCGCAGGGAGCTGTCGTCCAAGGTCGGCAACGTCCGCCTTCGGCGGGGCGACATCATCCGGTTGGAAACGTCGGGCGGCGGCGGCTTCGGCGAGCCGGGTCTGCGCGCCGACGCGAACCGGCGGCGCGATGCCGTGCAGGGGTATGTGGAAGGCCATGGCTGACGGGTTCCGGACGGAATGGCATGGGCCTCTTCGGCGGTGTGTTTTTTTAGGGACGTGGCCTTCGACAACTCGCCTGATGCCTCCTCGGTTCCGTGGCATTCCCGCGCTTTGCGTGGAGCCGACCCTATAAATCAAGAGGCTGATACACTTATATTGCTGCGGAATTGATCAACTATCCCGGCGGCTCTAGATGACGCGCTGACCACAGCTCATGGGGAACCAAGGACATCATGCCCGCCATGCGAGGCCGGCCGCGCTCATCTCCAATCCACCAAGAAGAAGGCTGCCCCGTTGGATACCGTCATCTCCGACCAGCCCCTGCTCACGGCGGACGAGTTCCTCGCCGAGGCGATAGGCTTGCCTCTGGAGGAGGTGGAGAAGGCGCTGGTGCAGATGCGCTCGCGGCGTCCGGAGACGACGCGCGGGACGCTGAGCGTGACGTTGGCGGCGCACCGGCTGGTCATGAGCGAGCGGCAAGGCGACGAGCCGCTTTGGCAAACGATGGACCGGCTGCTAAGCGAACTGCTGCGGCTGCGGGGGGACGGAGCCCGGCGCAGGCGGGGCACGGGACCGGCGCAGGACGATTTGCTGTCTTTGCTGGGGCAAACCGACAAGAACCATGCCGGCGGCGGCGGCGACTAGGCTCTGTGACTGAACTGGGCGAGGCGCAAGCTGATCATGGTGGCGGCGAGATGAGCGAAGCCCATCCAGCTTTGGCGTGTTTTGTCGCGTCGGAGTGCGATGCGCCCCTGATCCTTCATGCGGGCGAACAGGTTCTCGACATGGTGGCGCCTGGCATACAGGGCGGGTTCCCAGGCAGGCGGGTCGATCATGCCCTTTCTGGGCGGGGTATGGACCGTGCATCCGTTTGCCGCATAGGCGGCACGCAGTGGCGCCGAGATGTAGCCTCGGTCAAGGGCCGCGTTGCAGGCCGGGATGCCGGACGCGAGCGCGGTCGCATAGCGCAGGTCCGAGTGTTGGCCGGGACTGGCGATCAGCCGCAAGACCCGGCCCGCGCCGTCAACACAGGCATGGAGTTTGGAGCACAGCCCGCCACGGCTGCGGCCGAGCGCCTCGGCGGCGGCCGTGCTGCGTGCGGCGCCGCTCGCGGCGCGGTGCGCCTTGCAGGTGGTGCTGTCCAGGAGCAACAGCCCGTCCGCGGGCAGGCTCGGGCGCAAGGCCTCGAACACCAGCTTCCACCAGCCACGCACGCACCAGCGCCGCCAGCGGTGGTAGATGCTGGCCCAACAGCCCAGCGCATCCGGCAGGTCACGCCACGGCGCGCCCGTCCGGCACACCCAGAGCGCGGCCTCAACGAAGCGGCGCAGCGCCGCCTCGTCGCGCTTCCATGCCCGTGGGATTTGCTGCATCACAAGCATCAGCGACGTCCATTGGGCGTCGTCCAGGCCAGTCCTGGTCATGACCGTGTCTCTCTGAAAGCCTCGACACCTGCCAGGGGGGCACGGTCACAGACCGGATCAAGCCCAGGCCGCCAAGCAGTTCAGTCACAGAGCCTAGCGCCACGCCTGATCCGGCCGCCGCCTGCCCGCTAGACCCTGTCGACCGCCCGTTCAGGGCGCCGGGGCCGAACGCGTTGCGGGTCAGCGGCGTCACCTATGTCGCGACCTGGCCGGGCTTTGAAGTTGCCCCGATTTGGTGGACGGTCAGGGTTTTGCGGGGAGTAGCTTGGCATGCCTGTCTTGTTCATAGCGGACAGGTGAGCGGGAGCCCAGCGCGGAATGGAGGCGGATTGGGGTGCGCCCGCCCTCAATAGAGCTGAAGCAGGCCATGCGCGCCTCGGCCTGGCAGGCGAACCGGCGCCGTTCGGGCATCTCGCAGTCCAAGGCGGCGAAGACGCTCTCGCACATGGCGTTATCGCAGGCGTCGCCCCCGGAGCCCATCGGCGGCCGCACGCCGGCCCCCTTGCAGCGGGCGCCAAACGCCAGCGAGGCGTATTGGCTGCCCTGATCGCTATGATGGATAACGTTGCCCGATGGGCGGCGCTGCCCGATGGCCATCTGCAGGGCATCGGCGACCCGCTCGGCCCGCAGATGGCTGGCCATCGGCCAGCCGGCGATGCGCCGGCTCCACGCGTCCAGCACGACCGCCAGGCCTGAAAACCCGGCCGCGGTTGGCGCAAAGGTGATGCCGGCGACCCGCAACTCGTCCGGCCGCAGCGAACGTGCGGTCCGCCAGGTCCGGCGCAGGCCGGGCGCACTTGTCGCGCCGGGTCGTCACCGGGCTGTGCCGCCGGCGGCTTGCGGCCAGGAGGCCGGCATCGCGCATCAGCCAGGCCGCGCGCTTGCGTCCATGCCGTTCCCCGGCTGCCCGCAAACCGGCATGCGCGCGGGGCGGGCCATAGGTCTCGCGCGAGGCGGCGCGCACGACGCGGACCCGCTTCCGCAGCGCCGCGTCAGCCGGGGCGTGGGCCGAGACGGGGCGGCCAAGCCGCGCGTAGTCGCCGGCCTTGGACGCACCGGGCGCGCGCGCCATGACGCTGACGGGGACAATGGCCTGGTTCGCGCTCATGAATTGGACGATCCGGACGGCACGGCGCCGGTCTCGCGTGGGAACCAGACCCGGGCCCCATCGCGCGAGCGCGAGGGGAGACCCGCCGCCGCTCGAGAGAGGATGCCGCGCTCCAAGCGCAAGTGCTTGTTCTCACGCCGTAGCCGGGTCAGCTCTTCGCGCTCGCCCGGCGCGAGCTGGCGGAGCGGCTTCTTGCCGTCCGGCCGCCCCGCACCGGCGCCGGGCCTGGAGGACCCAGGCGCGGATCGCTTGGGCGCACGGCTTGAACCCTCGGGCCAGATCGACGGGATCACGCCCGGCACGCACCAGATCGACCATCTGCTGACGGAACTCAGGGGCATGCGGGAGACGGGGTTTCGACATGAGGACACCTTTCGCGAAAGCGTTCGGGGTCTCCACCAAACCGGGGCGCGTTCAACTTCAATCGGCGACATACCATCCGCCGAGTCCGAGGCGCGCTGCTATGCCCAGGCCGAGGCACAAACCTTGGCCGCCTGACCCGACCCAAAAAGCTTATGACAAACCTGGGGCGGTTCAAACCAAGCTTGACCCGATCGCCAAACTGTCCGACAGGACGGGTCTACCTCAGAGTTCGGCTCGGACGCGCGGCGTTGTGCAGGCGCTGCCAGAGAGAACGCTTGCCATAATGCTTCCTCCGCTTTACGGGCTAGGGCTAGAGCGATTTGCGTTGAGGTCCGGCGATTTGTTCCCATATGCCTGGTTTTGGGATGGCTTTGCTGGCTGGTGCGTATTCGGCGGACTTGCGGGAGCGGGTTTTGGCGGCGGTTGAGGCGGGAGAAGCGATGTCGGCTGTGGCCCGGCGGATCGCGGTGGGCCGCTCGACGGTGCAGGACTGGGCGCGGGCGCTTCGGCGGGACGGGCGGCGCGTGGCGGGCAAGATGGGCGGCCACCGCAAGCCGGTGATTGCAGGCAAGGCAGAGGCGGCGCTGCGGCGGGTGCTGGAAGGCGCCAACCACCTGACCTTGGCGCAGTGCCGGGACCGCTTGGCCGAGGAGGCCAAGGTGCTGGTTCACCTGTCCACCGTGCGCCGGGCGCTGGCGCGCATGAGGTGGAGCTGGAAAAAAGCGCACGCTGCGCGCGGCCGAGCAGGACCGTGACGACGTGGCACGCGCCCGGGCCGCCTGGCGCACGGATGCGCAGGCCGGGGTGGAAGGGATCGCGCCGGAGCGGCTGGTGTTCCTGGACGAGTGCGGCGCGCTGACCAACATGGCCTGCCTGCATGGCCGCGCCCCGCGCGGGCAACGCGCTCTGGGCACAGCGCCCGCGGGCCGCTGGAAGCGCGTGACCGTGCTGGGCGCGCTTGGCGTAAACGGCATCGTGGCCGCCATGTCGGTCGAGGCCGCAACCGACGCCGCCGTGTTCACGGCCTTTCTCGACAAGGCGCTGCTGCCTAAGCTGCGCCAAGTGCGGCCTGACGCCGTGCTGGTGATGGACACCCTGGCCGCGCACAAGACGCCCGCGGTGCGGGCGGCGCTGGACGCCTCGGGGTTTGCCTGCCGTTACCTGCCTCCCTACAGCCCAGACCTGAACCCCATTGAGCCAGGCTGGGCCAAGCTGAAAGGCAAGCTGCGCCAAGCCGCCGCACGCACAGCAGACGCCCTGCACAAGGCGCTCGGACCAGCACTCGCCGCCATCACGCCCCAGGACGCACGCGGCTACTTCATGCACTCAGCTCGACTTTCCGCAATTTAGGCTGCGTGGCAGAGGGTGTCCGTCAGCCGTTGCAGGAAGGCGACGGGGATTTCGACGGTGTCTATGCCTGGGCGGGACGTGGATAAACCCTCCGGACGCCATAAAACGCGGCGGACCGCGGCGATGGCGTCGCTGAAGGTCGGCTCGCGCTTGTCATACCAGGCGGCGGTTCGGGGACGAACGGCGCCGGTCGGGGCACGAGCCAGCTCATCGGCCCAAACTGCGACCAAGGAGAACAGCCCAAGCAGCGCCGGTGTCGTGCGCAGGATAGCGAGGTCGGACCACTGCCGCTGCGTTTCCACGCCGAGGTGGGTGCGCACCTCTTGGAACGTGGTTTCCATGCGCCAGCGCGAGACGAACCAGTCGAGGATCCGCTCCGGCGTGGCTGCAAGGTCGGTGCTGAGGAACGCCTGCGGTTCGCTTCCACCAGAGGGGTCGCGCACCAGCAACCAACGGATCGGCGCCGGTGGCAAGCCGGAGTAGTACCAGACTGCAGTGTCGGAAGCGATCTCCAGCTCGCGCGACCGGCCACCATACCACTCCGCCACGGTGACCCGCGACCATACGGTGTTCGGGTCGGCCAGCACCGCCTTGAGCGCTGGCAAGCGTTTCCCCTTCAGCCGCGGGCGGCCCATCTGCCCCGGCCGGCGTGGCGGGGCCGGCGCGAACAGGCTAGCGTCGCTCCGCAGCCGGGTGACCAAACAGGCGTGGTGGCGCAAGGCCGCGATCAGGCCGACGCCGGAGAAGCCAGCATCGGCGACGACGATCAAGCGACGATCCGGCAGCCAGCGCCTGGTTTGCAGGACGGCTTGGCGAGCCCAGTCGACCACGGTCTTGTGCCGCCGACCCCGCTCGCTGCTCCAGCGCTCGGAGGGAGCAAGAACGGTCAGGAACGGCAACGCCCAGCGCCGACCGGCCCAAGGGATCGGCACCATGACCATGAGCGACAGCCAGCGCAGGCCGCTCGCCCGGACGAAGTGGCCGCGGGACGAACGCACCGGGTCGCGGTAAAGCCCACATGCTTTGATCCTGATGCCCCAGCGGCGCTCGATTGTGTCATCAACACCGAGCACCACCTCGCCCGCGGGCAGGAAGGCGCCGAGCACATGCACCAAGAGCGTGCGCGCCACGGCGCGACCGTCCCAGCACGCCCGGTTCAGCACCTCGTGGTAGCGCGAGAAACCCGGTCTCGCCGCCAGGCCCATGACCCGCAGCGCCTGGCTCACCGTGCGCTGGCCCGGCGCGAGCACGGCGCCTGCGACCAATACGAGAACGCGAGACCAGACCGGCGCCGAGAAGCAGCCGCGGAAGGCCGCTAACCAGCCGGCAAGCACGGGCGGTGTCGGGTTTGAAGGCCCAGAGGCGACGCCGGGATGAGTGCGGTGGGACGGCATCGGGCATCAACGCAGCTTCCATGTGCGTCGAAAGCAAAAACCGCCGGCCGATGTTAGCTCAGCCCCAAATTGCAGAAAGTCGAGCTCAGGATACGTGCTCGCCGGACTTAAATGAAAACCGCTCTAGTACTACAGCCGTAGTTGAGCGTTGTGTCTGTCCGGAGGCGGGTGGAATGACGACGAAACGGGATGTTTGCGGGTGGGCTGCGGGTTTGGATGAGGTTGCTGGGCGGATTGCGCCGCGCTTCGGGCGTGCCGAGCCGCGGCGTCGGGCAGGCGCTTATCTGCGCGGGCTGCTGGCTCCGGTTGAGCGCAAGAACGGCTGGCAGTTGGCCGAGGTGGCTGGCGACGCGACGCCGGACGGGGTGCAGGAGTTCCTGAGCCGCGCGCGCTGGGACGCGGAGGCGGTGCGCGACGACCTGCAAGCCTACGTGGCGGAGCGCCTGGCCGACCCTGGAGCGGTGCTGGTTCTGGACGAGACCGGCTTCCTGAAGAAAGGGACGAAGTCGGCTGGCGTCCAGCGGCAGTATACGGGAACCGCGGGCCGCATCGAGACCGCGCAAGTGGGCGTGTTCCTGGGCGACGCAGGGCGGCACGGCCGCGCCCTGATTGACCGAGCGCTTTACGTGCCCAAGGAGTGGGCCGGGGACGACGCGCGGTGCCGCGAGGCGCGCATCCCGGCTGACGTGGAGCGTGTGACCAAGCCCAAGCAGGGCCTGGCGATGCTGGAACACGCCCGCGTGGCAGGCGTGCCCTTCTCCTGGGTCGCTGGCGACAGCGTGTATGGGGCGGACAGCGCCATCCGCCGGTGGGCGGAGCGGCGCCGGCGCGCTCACGTGCTGGCGGTCACGTCTGGCCAGCGCCTGGCCATGCGCCCGGTCACGACCTGGATCGAGGGGCTGCCGGACGCGGCGTGGCAGCGACTCAGCGCAGGCGACGGCGCCAAGGGACCGCGGCTATACGACTGGGCGCACCTGCCTTACAACGGCGGGGCGCCGGGCTTTGCCTGTGCGCTCCTGGTCCGGCGCAGCATTGCTGATCCCGAGGAGGCCGCGTTCTACCTGACCCATGCGCCCCAGGACACCGCGCTGGCCGAACTGGTGCGCGTCGCGGGCACGCGCTGGTCCATTGAGAGCCTGTTCGAGCAGGCCAAGGGCGAAGTCGGCCTGGACCAGTATGCCGGTTCAGCGAAGCTGGGAGGCGCTCCTGGGTCGGGTGGCGCCGCCACGTCACCTTCCATGCTGGCCCTGGCCTACCTCGCCGTGGTCCGCCGCAGCGCCGAACAGGGCGCTGCCGGGGGGTGCGGACCCGGCAAGCCTCCAAGCGGACCTGTTGCCGCTCACAGTTCCAGAGGTCCGGCGGCTCATCTCAGCCATCGTGCTCAAGCAACCATCCAGGCCCGATGCCGCCCTGCGGTGGTCAACCTGGCGCAGGCGCCACCAGCAGCGATCCAAGCGCGCCCACTGGCGTAAACGAACACGGGGACATTCAGTTGAAACCCGGCTGTAGCACTAAGCTTGCACCACCACACCCCGGGACCAAACGCCTCAGGGCTTTATGCAGGGTTTGCATGACGGGCGCGTGCTGGTATGAGGACACGGTCGCAAAGGCACGGGTGCTTAGCTCAGGTGGTAGAGCAGCTGACTCTTAATCAGCGGGTCGTAGGTTCGAACCCTACAGCACCCACCACGTTTTTCCTAGTAATTACAATAGTTTAGAGGCGGCATGGCCCCTCGACGCCCGATGCGCTAATTTCCTCTGACCGGACATTGACCGGACATTCGGCCCGGTTTGTGCCTGGCGAGGGCTTCCCATTAAGGGCAGGTGTTGGTGCTTGGTCCGGCTGCCCGCACGCTTCGGCGGGAGCGCCGCGCCTTTCGCGTCAGTTGATTGCTTTCCGCCACGAATTTTCGGAGCTTACTCTTTATCGCGTATCAAGGTGGCAATCAGGTCGCGCAATTTGTCCTCTGCCCTGCCGCTCCCAGCAAGGAAGTGGGCAAGCTCATAGTCGCGCGTCATGTGTCGTTCCAATTCAATGCCCTCATGTTCAATCCGATGTTGGACAAATAAACGATTAACTTTGGTATCATGAGCTAGATAATACCAATCCTCATCACCCCTACTATAATGGGTGTGTTCAAATAGTATTTTTTGGATTGCCATGTTTCTGATTGCTAACCGGGCGTTAATGTCACGCGCAATTATGTGCGCTCTACCGTAATCAGTTCTCTACGCCCGCGCGTAAACATCATCATAAAGCCAAAGATCACAGTCCCAAGAACCCATATGACGGCAATCATTGTCGTGCCAACGCCGGTGCCGAGCGCCGCGCCGGTTATCTCGGCTTGGTTATGCAGCCCAGCAGTGTATTGGCTTGCACGATTTAAGACTCTAAATAACCAAACTACCATGAGCAATTGCCATCCCCAAAATAGGATAGCAATAATCCAGCCAAAAAATCCACGGTGGCGGCGCTCAATTTGGATCGTTGGCATTCTATCTCTGCTACCTAATAATTAGGTGCAAGAATGATATATACAAAACAGCTTAAGCAAGCGCCTAAATTAATTATATAAGTCACAAAGTTTCAGAATTTCTCGACGTTGATTGCTAATGCTCGCCTAACGTTTTTTTCATGGCTCCCCATCAACCAATCGGTTTTTTGAGCTTGCCGGGCGAAATTGCCAAGTGGGGATACTGACCTCTGACGGCGCATAGCAGCCTGTTCCTATTGCCTTGGGCTGCCGCCAAACCGTTTGCCGCTGGCGACCCCTCCTAGGCGCTAAAAACGGCATCCTGCCTATTGGGGGGGGGTCACACGTCCGCCCCGAGCATCGCCATCGCCTCCCGCACGCTCCCGGCCTCGCCACGCTGCACCATTTGCAGCGCCGCTTCCCGCCGCGCCTGGACGTGGGCAGGGACGGTCTCGAAATGCCGGTCCATGAACGCGCAATATTCGTCGTCGCTCATCGCATCCGTGTTGCGTCCGTCAGAACTGCCGTAGCTGGCATCGACATTCGCCAGCGCCTCACGCGGCACCAGTTGGCGCACCATTGCCAGATATGTTGCCGGGTCGCGTTCGCGGACGCTGGCAATGGCATCCGCCCCATGTTGCGCGAAATCGTCGCGAAACGCTTTGACCAGCAATTCGCTGATCTTGTTGCGCGATCCTTTCGGCCTGCCTTTCGGATTTGCGCGATTGCCTTGCTGGAATGGCCTGCCGATCACGCGCGGAAATTGCGCGTTTGAAACCGCACTTGATAGCTGCCCATTGTCGGCATTCGTTGTTGTTGCTCCCCATTGTTGTGCTTGTTGCTTGTCGATTGCGCTCATTGGTCAATCTCCTTTCGAGGGCTGCCACGGGCGGAACTGCCCCTCCTGCACATGGGTTGCGCCGGGGTTCGGCTGCGTCACCTGGAAACCCCCAAAACCTGCGTTTGCGTCGGTGCGTCAGTGCGTAGCCCCCCTAAAGGGGGGAGGCTACTGACGCAGTGAATGTGCGGCACTGCGTCACTCATGCGTCAGTCCCTAGTGACGCAGTGACGCAAAAGGGGGAAAAGGCTGGGGAGCCTATTGTGATAAGCGGTCTGCCAACCTCGATGAACGTCCTTTTGTGGCGCTGTTCGTCCGGCTTTTCGACAATTTTCAACCATCCCTCTTCAAGCAACTTATCGACAATTTTAACCATCGCTGCTTTATGGGCAGCCAATGTCGTAGTTTTCTCGCAGCTAAAAAATCGACCTATTGCATGTCCAACCCATTCCGGTGATTGCTTTGATTGTCGATAAACGCCGTTTGAAACAACGTCGATAACGTTAGCGATCATGTCTTCGTCAAATTCCGTATTCGTTTCCGGCCAGCGCCAGTTTTCGACAACGCCAACGCTATCGCCATTTTCAAGCATTTCGCTAGCGAGTTTGAACCACCAATTTTTGCTTGATGCGCGCGTGAGATTGGCTTTGCCGTTGTTGATGCGAACGTAATCGCTGGCGTCTTCGGCTTCGATACCTGCTTTCTTGGCTTCCTCTTTCGTCATTTTATTCAGCGTTCTTGCCGATCTTGTTGCAGCAATCAGGGCGCTTGCGCCGCGCCCATCGTCAACGCTGGTTTCGTTGCCGTTCGTTTTGCGCGCATGATGCACAAGCTCAATTGAGCAACCTGTTTGATGCGCTATTTTGGCGTAGGCTTTAACTACCATGTCGATTGCGTTGTTGTCGTTTTCGGACACGCGATGCGTCGAGATAAAAGGATCGACAATCAGCACGTCGATTTTGTTCGCAACAATTTGTGCAACAAGCTTGTCAACAATGGGAAGCATCAGCGTTGTTCCGCTTCGCTCTGTTTGCGCTATGATTAGCTCGCTATCGCGGCCAGAAGTAACGAACAACCTGCCTTCAACTTCGTTTGGCGCTATTTTGTATTTCAACATGATTGCGGTGATGCGCCGTTGCAATTCTTCGCTCGGGTCTTCGCCGTTGAATATCCAGACGTTGAGCTTACGGCTTGGCGCATGTCCGATCAGGTTCCGACCCGTCGCCATCGCCACGGCTTCGGTTGCGGCCAAGCTGGATTTGCCCATGCCGCCCGGCGCTATCGTGGCCGTTACGAACTGCCCGATGTAGTGGTTGCCATAAAGCCAATTGCGCCGGGGCAACGTCTTCGGATCATGCCAGACGAACGGCGCGGCCACGATCCCCGGCGCGGCTGCCAGGTTGTTCGCGGCGGTTGGCGATGGCGACGGCAGCGGCTGGCCACTGGCAGCGGCTTGGCTGTAAGACACGATTTCCGTCAGGTTGAGCGTCATTGCCGCGCGTCTCCGGCGGGAGGGACCGCCGCGGGCAACGGCGTCACGTTGGCAGCCTCCCACTCGGCCCGCCATTTTGCACCCAACGCCAGCACGCTCGGCAGGATGGGCAGGGCAATGACCGGGACCGATCCGCGCGGCTTTGCAATGCCGCTATCCAGCCCCGACCGCAGCGTGTTCGTCAGGATGCTTTGGTTCGGATGCTTGGCCCAATAGCCGTTCGCCACGCACGCGCCGGTCAAGAGAGTCTCGGCGGCGTGCCGGTCGATCCAGCCCGCCCCCACCATCGTTCCGAGTGCGAAGGCCGCTTTGTTGAGGGCGTCGTTACGCCCGCTCGGCACGCGCGCCAGCGCCCGGACTTCATTGGCAACCGCCATCGCCACATAGGTTTTTTCGCGCTCCGTAGCGGGCGCACGCTCCCCGGAAGGGCTTGGCTGGCGCTCGGGGACCGGAGCCGGGCTGGAAGCCGCTGGCGGGCCTTCCTTGCGCCTCTTTTCCGGCTCCCAACCGATCAAGGGCGCGGCGTCGGCAAGGAACGCGTCGAGTTGCGCTTCCGTGATGGCGGGCAGGTCAACCCGCGGCGTGTATGCCGTCCATTGCAGCGCCGCCCCGGTATTGTGCCAGCCATGGGCTGTGAATTGCTGGCCGTGGCCCAGCACCTCGATTGTCCCCAGGCTGCCGCGCCGCGTGCGCTTGCCAGGGCTGCCCTCCGCCGCCCGGTAGAGCATGAGGACGCGAGACGAGTTGTCGCGAAAGCGCGTCATGGTCTCGCCAAGCCGCCGCACTGCCAGCGCCCGCACGGCTCCTGCCGCGTCGGCACCGTCAATGTCGAGGTCCAACGCCCGCAACCCGTCGCACAAGATGCCGGTCTCCAGCGCATCCGGCTCCGGCGGCGCATGGGCCGCTTCGGGCGGGTCAAGCCGGGCGCGGTCCTGCCACGCATCCCTTTTCGGACGCTTGCCGCGCACGCTTGCAGCTACCCACTCGTGCTGACAATCCCACGAATACAGCGCAACGGGCGGGTAGCCGTCTGCCCACATTGCGGCGCGGGTGGCTGCAACGGCTGCGATGCGCTCCCCATGTTCTGCATCGGTTGCGCCGCTCATTGCGCGGCCCTCCGCTTCACTCTACGCGTTAGCCGCTTGATGCAATGGTTTGCGACTTGAATAGTGAAACTGGTTATTTCGTCATCTAGCCCATGATGCTTAATTCCCTGCTTTCGTTCTTTTATCAAAATACGCTTTAAGTTTTTATATTCTGCTAAGGTAAAATCTTCTCCCGTGGAATGGTTGATTGTCGCTTCACACGCTTGCGGCGGCATCGATAAAAATGCTATCCAATAATTGCACGGGTTCTTTGACGTTTTCGGCCTAAAGGCTAAATTAAGCATCGTTTAGACTCCAGCAGTAGAATTGCTTGATTTGCCCCGGCGCTGAGAACGCCGGGGTTCTTTTTGCGCGGCTTAGGCGGCGCGCGGTTCGGCCTTGGACCCGCCCTGGATCGCCGGAGCGGCGTCGAGCAGGCCGCGGGCGTAGGCCAGCAGTTCGGCGGTCTCGAATGTGGCCCGGCCATTCACCCGGCGCGTCGGCACCGGCCATGCTTCAAGGGTGCGATGCGAGACGCGGAAGCCAAGGCGTGCGAGCAGCAATTCGGACGCAAGTTTGCGGTCTACCCGCGGCGGAGGGTTTTGCGGATCAATGATCGGCAACGGGCGGCGCATGGCGCTTCCTTTCAATGCAGGGGTTTTACGATGCAAAGAGTAGGGAGGCGGAGAAGCGCCGTCGATTAGGGAAAAAGGCGACTCTAGTTAACCCCTAGCTTTTTCTTTTCGCATCTCTCGGGCAATGGTTTCCGCCTCTAGAATATCGTCAGTCAAAGTGTGCAACATATTTGCGAACACTTTTGCTGTTGCAGGCGATTGCATCGAAGCGTTCCGAAAATTGTTCGCCTGCATGATGCTAACAACGCGCTTGCCATAACGATTGACGCAATCTTTCCATGTTGCGTTCGGAGCGCCAATTTGCGGCTCAATAACCGGCGCACCATCAAGAGCGGCATCAATCGCATCAATGCGGGCGATTATTTCCGAACGGGCGGTTATTTCCGAGTGATCCAATGCGTCTAAGTCAATTAGGTGTTGCCGCACTTCGCCGAGCGCACTTCGCAATTCCATTGCCGCGTTACGGGCAGATTTAAGCGAAACAACTAAATCCGCTTGCAAGGTTCTTTGTTCGCGGCGGTATTCATTGTTCCTAAATTCCGCATCGAAATTTATATCGACTACCAATGCTCGAACAGCATCGGCAGGAATGCTGCCCAGCTTTTGGTGCGCCTTGCGGAACCAATCAGCCACTTGCTCCGGCGTCACGCGCCGCATCGCCGTCAACCCGCCTTTCGCCGGAGCGGCACCACTGTTGCGCCCGCGCGCCTCCGGCCACCAGGCAGCGCACCGGCGAGCAATTCCCCCCATGCCTGCATCGCTTGCACCTGTTCCGGCCACCTGTTCGCCCGCTGGTAGACGCCAAGCACGCCGCCGCGGGTGGCGCTTTGCTTGTGGTTCAAGCACGCGTCCGCAACCGCCTCCGGGGTGCCGTTCTCCGCAAGCGCCGTGGCGAAGGACCGGCGGAAGTCATGCCAGCGCCAGCCGGTCAAGCCGGAGGCTTTGTCAAGGGCGGCTTTCATGTCGGAGAAGGTCTGCACCGGCCTGCCCGCCTCCGGGGACGGAAACACAAGCCCGGCCCGCGGCTTGCCCGCATCGGCCCAGCGCCGCCGCAGCAAATCGAGGGCGAGGGGATGTAGGTGCAGCCGGTGCGGCTCCCCGTTCTTCGTCAGTTTGCCCGGCTGCTTCCATTCCGCCGCATCGAGCGCTAGGTGCGACCAATCCAGCGCCGCCGCCTCGCCCCGGCGACACGGCACGGCGATCAGGAACCGCGCCAGGTCTCGCCACACGGGCTGCGGCAGCGTCTCCGCGGCACGCCACAAGCTCGCGAGCTCGGCAAGCAGCAGGCAGTGCGCCCGTGCCGGAACCGCCTTCGGACGCCGGGCCTTGGCGACCAGGGCGCACGGGTTCGCGTCGATATGCTCGCGTTCCTGGCACCAGTCGAGGAAGCGGGACAAGCTGCCGAACTGCGCCCGCGAAACGCTGGGCTTCCCGGCGATTGCGTCAAGCATCCGCCGCACGTCCGATGCCGTCGCGTCGGCAACCGGCATGTCGGCAGCGCCCATTGCGCTCACGGCGGCGCGGGCGCGGGCCGCTTCCTCCGCCGCGTGCTTGGGCGTGGGCTGGCCGGACCCGCGGAGCTTGGCACGGGTCGGCAGGGCGGCGGCGTAGTCGTCCAGCAGTCTCCCCATCGTGGCGGCCCGTTGGCGGTTTGCGGCGGCGGCGGCGGCGCGGCGTGCGGCGGCGGGATCGGTCCCGCTGGCAGCCTGCCCCTTGATCCGGTTTGCGGCCTGCCGGGCGGCGTCCAGGCTATGCGTCTCGGGGTTGCCGACCATAACCGACGCCATAGGCCAGCGCCGCCCCGTGCGCGCGTCCACGCCGCGGGGGCGGTAGTCGAAGCGCCAGGTCATCCCGGTCGGGTTCACCACCAGCGCCAGCCCGCGGCACCCGGCATCGCGCACGATCAATCGCTGCCCATCGGTGCGCCGCCGCCACGCCGCCTCGATTGTCGTTTTCGTGATCCGGGCCGGACCTTCGGACACCACCTTGACCGCCATCGCCTTGCCTCCGCGTTCCGTCCTGACCGGACATTGACCGGACACTTGGCCCGGAACCTAGCGGGAGTCTACGGAAATCAGCGGGGCTTGGAAAGCCGGTAATGCGCTGCAAAATCTATGTTTTATGGGACTACGCGGAGGGGAACGGAATGGGGCGGAATGCTGGACCTTCGCACTCTTAATCAGCGGGTCGTAGGTTCGAACCCTACAGCACCCACCATATTTATTAAGGCGATATCAACCCTTTTACATTTCTGCCTGTGTGACTTCGGCCTAATAAGGTGTTTAGCCTGACCGGACATTGACGCCAGAACGCTTAACTGTGACGCTCCCTTGCAACCCTTCGCGCGCGGCAGTTTACGCACCAACGCTAGGCTCTGTGACTGAACTGCTTGGCGGCCTGGCCTTGATCCGGTCTGTGACCGTGCCCCCCTGGCAGGTGTCGAGGCTTTCAGAGAGACACGGTCATGACCAGGACTGGCCTGGACGACGCCCAATGGACGTCGCTGATGCTTGTGATGCAGCAAATCCCACGGGCATGGAGGCGCGACGAGGCGGCGCTGCGCCGCTTCGTTGAGGCCGCGCTCTGGGTGTGCCGGACGGGCGCGCCGTGGCGTGACCTGCCGGATGCGCTGGGCTGTTGGGCCAGCATCTACCACCGCTGGCGGCGCTGGTGCGTGCGTGGCTGGTGGGAGCTGGTGTTCGAGGCCTTGCGCCCGAGCCTGCCCGCGGACGGGCTGTTGCTCCTGGACAGCACCACCTGCAAGGCGCACCGCGCCGCGAGCGGCGCCGCACGCAGCACGGCCGCCGCCGAGGCGCTCGGCCGCAGCCGTGGCGGGCTGTGCTCCAAACTCCATGCCTGTGTTGACGGCGCGGGCCGGGTCTTGCGGCTGATCGCCAGTCCCGGCCAACACTCGGACCTGCGCTATGCGACCGCGCTCGCGTCCGGCATCCCGGCCTGCAACGCGGCCCTTGACCGAGGCTACATCTCGGCGCCACTGCGTGCCGCCTATGCGGCAAACGGATGCACGGTCCATGCCCCGCCCAGAAAGGGCATGATCGACCCGCCTGCCTGGGAACCCGCCCTGTATGCCAGGCGCCACCATGTCGAGAACCTGTTCGCCCGCATGAAGGATCAGGGGCGCATCGCACTCCGACGCGACAAAACACGCTAAAGCTGGATGGGCT
Organism: Acetobacteraceae bacterium; assembly: GCA_965217935.1. Lineage (GTDB taxonomy): Bacteria > Pseudomonadota > Alphaproteobacteria > Acetobacterales > Acetobacteraceae > JBBROS01. The sequence continues at coordinate 475,723 of OZ244581.1, forward strand.
TCGCTCATCTCGCCGCCACCATGATCAGCTTGCGCCTCGCCCAGTTCAGTCACAGAGCCTAAACTCGATGCCACGTCGGTCAGCTTTGCTCTCTGTGTGAGCTTCTGTGGTTTTGGCATTGGATCATCCGCACCTGTAATTCTAAACGAGCAGTCTGTTGCAAGCTGCCTTTGGTCCGAAGGCTCCCTCTGTTAACGTGGTATTTCACGCAGCTAGGCAAGGCTTCATGTTGAGCGGAAGGCTTTTCAGCCGATACTTTCTTGACACGGCTATTCGCACCACGCCGGCATAGCCCAACTTTCCTGAAACGAGTGTCGCGGAATTTGCCGCATCTGTTCGCTCTGACCTGAGTGCGTTCGCAACCGTTGCCGAGCCAAATCAGGCTGTCACCGAGGACCGCTTGATATTCCTGGTTTTGCAGCTGTTAGGTTGCGATTTGCTTCCGCAGCAGCAAGTGACGCGTCGGCGGGAGGACGTGCCCGATGCGCTTCTTTTTGCTGACAACGCTGCTTCCATCTGAAATCGCCGGGGCGCCCGTCCGTGGCGCTGTTCCGTGGCGCGGCAGGAGCGCCGGCGGCGGTTCTGGGCGTTTGTTGCGGCAGGATTGTCGAGCGAGGATGCGGCAATGCAGGCCGGAGCATCGCAGCCGGTTGGGTTCCGCTGGTTGCGGACGGCAGGCGGGGCGCCGCCGCCGCATCTGTCGCGCTCGGCCAAGCCGCTTTCGGGACGGTCTCGTTCGTTTGCTGGGCGGGGGGAGATCGCGCTGTTGCGGGCGCAGGGCTTGGGCGTGCGGGAGGTTGCGCGCCGGCTGGGGCGGGCGGCGTCCGCGATTGCGCGCGAGCTGCGCGCGATGCGGCCACGCGGGATGGCGAGCTGGCGTATCGGGCCACCACGGCGCACTGGCACGCGGAGCGGCCGGCACGCCGGCCGAAGCGGGCGAAGCTGGCCGCCAACACAGCGTTGCGGGCGTATGTGCAGGACCGCCTGTCCGGCGCCGCGGCCATTCCGGGCGGAACGGCGGTGACTGGGCCCGCGGGGCCGTGGACGGGTGGACGGGTGGACGGGTGGACGGCACGGGCGCAGGCAGGCGCGGCCGGGGCAAATCCCATGTCGGCCCTGATGTCCTGATCAGCCGACGCCCGGCGGAGGCGGCTGACCGGGCGGCGCCGGGGCACTGGGAAGGCGATTTCATCCTCGGCTTGGGCAGTTCCGCGGTTGGCACGCTGGTGGAGCGCACGACGCGGTTCGCGATGCTGCTGCACGTGCCGCCAATGGACGGCCACGGTTGCGGGCCGCGCGTGAAGAACGGGCCTGCGCTCGCCGGGCACGGCGCCGAGGCGGTGCGCGACGCCATTGCGCGCGAGATCACCAGCTTGCCGGAGCAACTCCGGCGGCCGCTGACCTGGGACCAGGGTGCGGAGACGAGCCAACACGCCCGGCTGCGGATCGACACGGGCCTGGCGGTCTACTTCTGCGACCCGCGCAGCCCGTGGCAGCGGGGCACGAACGAGAATGCCAACGGGCTGCTGCGGCAATGCTTCCCGAAGGGCGCCGACCTGAGCGCCTCGGTGTGGACGACCTCGCGGCAGTGGCCGCCGCACTCAACGGCAGGCCGCGCAAGACGCTCGGATGGAGAACGCCGGCCGGGGCGTTTGACGAGGCGGTGCGGTCCGCGCACATAGGCGTTGCGACGACCGGTTGAACCCAAGCAATACGCCTCGCTGGCGTTTGGCGCCCGCTGCAAGGGGGCCGGCGTGCGGCCGCCGATGGGCTCCGGGGGCGACGCCTGCGACAACGCCATGTGCGAGAGCGTCTTCGCCGCCTTGGACTGCGAGATGCTCGAACGGCGCCGGTTCGCCTGCCAGGCCGAGGCGCGCATGGCCTGCTTCAGCTCTATTGAGGGCGGGCGCACCCCAATCCGCCTCCATTCCGCGCCGGGCTCCCGCTCACCTGTCCGCTATGAACAAGACAGGCATGCCAAGCTGCTCCCCGCAAAACCCTGACTGTCCACCAAATCGGGGCAACTTTACGCAATGACGCTGACGCCTCAAGCGTTCCGCAACGCGGCGCACGTCGCCCCGGCCGCAATGCTCTCGACCGGCATCTTCCGCATCCGCAGGCGCGGGTTGCCGAAGGCTGCGAGGATGCCGCCGCGCTGTGGCGGGAGCTGCAGGGCAAGGCTTCGCCGGCACGGCCAGGCAGGCGCAAAGATGGATGAGCGAATAACGCCGGATACCGGCCAGGACGGCGTCGCGCCGATGGCGCAGGCGGGCCCCGGCCAACCCAGGCTCTGCTGACGCCAGCCCACCAGGGCCGTTGCCCGCGGCCCGGCCAATTGCGTGGCTGCTATTGCAACCTGTCGCTATGCTGCCAGCGGCCGACGCGGCTGCGCTCGGACGAGTGGAGCAGGACAAGGATGCCCTGGTTGTCGCGAAACTCGCCCGCAGGTTCGTCGCCATTGTGCGTGGGTGCAACGCCGGCAATCAGGCCGACTCCGTGGGAGCCGGCGTCGAACAGCTGTCACTGGCAAGTGCATTCTCCGCAGATCGGGCGTTTGAAAGTCCCCAGTTCGACGGTGCGGCACACCTCTGAGCCGGGCGTCATCGGGCGGGGCCCGGCAGGAGGCCGACATCCCCTCGGTTGGTTCGGGGGACAGCGTTGGTGGTCAGGCTTGGAGAGCTCGTCACGATTCTGGATCTGCGTCAGCAAGGCTTGAGTGTGTCCGCCATTGCCCGCCGTCTTGGCATCGACCGCAAGACGGTGCGCAGATATATCGGGCGCGGCCTCGAACCACCGATCTACCAGGCCCGCCAGCCCCGCCCGGCCAAAATCGCGCCATTCCAGCGCGACCTCCAGGAGCGCGTGACCGCGTTTCCTGAGCTGACCGCCAACCGGCTCTGCCGAGAGATTGGCAAGCTCGGCTACGCCGGCGGCTATGCCGGGGTGAAGGATTTCCTACGCACCGTCCGGCCGACCGTGTCGCCTGGCTTCGAGGTCCGCTTCGAGACCCCGCCCGGCCGCCAGGCGCAGGTCGATTTTGCCCATTTCCGCACCGTGTTCACCGACGAGCCGGGCATCGAGCGCGTCGTCTGGCTGTTCTCCCTCGTGCTGGGCCACAGCCGCATGCTGTGGGGCCGGTTCGTTCCGCGCCAGGACATGCAAACCCTGCTGCGTTGCCGGCGCCCATCGCGCGAGCGCGATAGGCGCCCGCCACGCTGCCGCTTTCGAGGCGCTCGGCGACGCCCCGGCCGAGATCCTCTATGACCGCATGCGCACCGTGTTCGTGCGCGAGGACCCGGACGCCAGCCACATCGTCTACAACCGCGCCTTGCTCGAGTTCGCCCGCCATTACGGCTACGTGCCGAAAGCCTGTCAGGCTTACCCGGCGAAAACCAAGGGCAAGGTCGAGCGCCCGTTCCGCGCCGTTCGCGAGGACTTCTTCCTTGGTCGGCGCTTTTGCAACATCGGCGACCTCAACGGCCAGTTCCGCCAAGGGCTCGACCAGGTCGCCAACCCTCGCACCCGGCGCCCATCGCGCTCGCGCGATGGGCGCCCGTCATGCGACGACGCGGCGCGTCGTCTGCGCGCGCTTCGCTGAGGAGCGCCCCCGCCTGCAGCCGCTGCCGGCCGGGCCGTTCCAGGCCGTGCTGCGGCTGGAGCGGCGCATCACCAAGGACGGCATGGTCTCCGTTGGCGGCAATCTCTACAGCATGCCCGACACCACGAGCCGCCGGCCCGTCGAGGCGCGCAGCACCGCCCACGAGGCGCGCATCCTGGAACAAGGCCGCGTCATCGCCACCCATCCCGTGCAGGACGGACGTGGCCAGCGCCACTTGATCGCCGGGCGCCGCACCACCCCGCCGCCGGTCAACAGCCAGACGCCGCGCAGCGGTCCGCCTCCGGGCCAATCCGGCGATGTCGTCGTCCTGCGGCCATTGGCATTCTACGACGCTGCCGGCAAACGTCTCGCCGCCGGCGGCGCCGCGCCATGAGGCCAGCCGCCCAGATCGAGGCGCCCATCGAGCGCATCCGCCACAACCTGGTCGGCCTGCGCAGGCCGCGCGCGCTCGAAACCCTCGACAGCGTGGTCCAGCAGCTCGAATGCGGAAAGGTCACTGCCATCGAGGCCATCGACGCGCTTCTCGCCAAGGAGATCAGCGTGCGCGAGGGCCGCAGGATCAAGGCAGCCCTGCAGATGGCCAGGCTCGCCGCCATTAAGACCCTGACGGGCTTCGACGTCTCCTTCCAACCCTCGCTCGACCGCAACCGCATCATGGCCCTTGCCGGCCTCGATTTCATCGACCGCCACGAGGTGGTCCACTTCATCGGCCAAAGCGGCGCCGGAAAAAGCCATCTCGCCGCAGCCCTCGGCGTCAAAGCCATCCGCGCCGGACGCAGCGTCCACTTCGCCCCGCCCGCCGACATCATCGACAGCCTCGTCAAAGCCGATCGCGAAGGACGCCTGCGCGAACGCATCCGCTTCCTTTGCCGCCCCCAACTGCTCATCATCGTCGGTCGGGCCGCGAAGCGGACTGACCGGCTAGCTCAGCGTCGGCGCCGCGGCCGGAAACCTGATCTTCCAGCTGGTCAACGCCCGCTATGAACGCGGCGCCATGATCCTGGCCTCCAACCGCGGCTTTGCCGAATGGGCTGACGTGTTCGGCGACCCCGTCGTCGCTACAGCCCTGCTGACCGCCTTCTGCGCCACGCCGTCGTCGTCCAGATCGAGGGGGCAAGCTACCGCCTCAGACAGCACGCCGACCTCTTTCCGGATGCCCTGCGCTCTAAACCCCCTCCAGCGCCCGCCGCCAACGCACCCAGGCGGCGTCCCGGAAGGCCGCGTAAACCAGCTGACATAGCCAACACTGATTGAGACCGAAACAAACTGAGGAAATTTACTTCGCCACTTTTGCGGAGAACCAAAACGAGGTTGACGACTGGTGGATCGTCAGACGTATTGGCCATGCCAGCTTCGACTTGCTCCGACGACGCGTTTTGCTTGCGGCATAATATACATGATGTGCGGGAAAACCAATGAGACGGGACCATCTCAGTGTTGGCGCCGGACAGTTCGGCACCGCGGTCAGCGCCTCAATCTGCTTGATCATCCAGGCGTAACGGGATAGCAACGCACTACGCCGCTCCGATATGCCCCCCTTGGCCGCTATCCGCGCCTGAAGCACGCTGATCTGCAACGCGCCGAACAATCCGAGCAAACGGCGCTCGTGCGTCCCATTCCGGCTGTCCTTCAGCGCCTCCGCGTCCCGCTTGTAGCGCCTGCGGCCAGGCGCCACATCCAATTGCTTCCCTATCAGTTCTTCAATGAACTCGCCTACCCTGCCGCGAGTGCCCGCCTCGATCAAATTAAACCAGACGTCTCCTGCAAACAGCGCCGCTCCGTCCGCGCCCATCTTCGTGCTATTATCTCCTACGGCGTGATCTACCTCGGCGCCCGAGCGCTAGAAATATCTTGTCGAACAAGCCGGAGACTAAGCCATCAACCTATTCCCGCCACATCCACGACGGAGCCGCCGTCAACCATCTGACGCTGAAACTGATAGGTGGTGAAGGGAACCACCCCAGTTCACATCGCACGCCTCTTTGGGAACAGACGATGCGTCACTATCGAGCCCGATCAAACAGGTCCTCACAGGACTGAAGGTAAATGGTGCATGGACTGTAAACTTACGCGGAAAGAAGCTCACGTGGCGTACTTGCACGTTCCATCGTCCGTCCCGAAGCTGCAAGCATTGGATGGCTTGCCGCATCTCGGACCATATAACCCCGGCCCCAGACCGTTCCGATCACATGCGCAGCACCAACATCGGCTAATTTCTTGCGAAGCTTGCAAATGAAAACATCAATAATTTTCATTTCCGGCTCGTCCATTCCACCATAAAGATGATTTAGGAACACTTCCTTTGTAAGCACCATTCCCCGCCGGAGAACCAGGAGTTCCAAAATTGCATACTCTTTACCTGTTAGGTGAACAGGCTGACCGTCGACAGTGACTTCACGACTCTCAAGGCTCAGTTCCAACGAACCGCAACGCAGCTTTGGCTGACTGTATCCTTTGCTCCGTCGCATGATCGCCTGCATTCTCGCGAAGATCTCGGCATGGTCATACGGCTTCGTAATCACGTCATCCGCGCCCATGTTGAACGCTTTGACACGAACCTGCGGACGCGTCGAGGCAGATTGAACGATTACCGGAGTGTCAACCCGAGCCGATCTCATTCTCCGAACCACGTCGTATCCTTCCATGTCCGGCAGGATCAGATCAAGCAAGACAACGTCGTAATCGTAGCGCCGGGACAATTCTAAAGCCTCCTCTCCATTGTCGACCTGATCCACGATGACTGCATTTGATCGCAATAGTTGCACTAACGCCCGGCTAGCCAAACCATCATCTTCGGCTATCAACACGCGCATCTCTTGCTCCTGATAAGACTTTCTGAAAACAAGAATGCAACCTTAACGTGTGGTTGTCCATAGAAATTTTCGCTCTGGTCGTCTCAAGAATTGGATAAATGTATTTTTAACCTTTGGCACGCACTATCCCCATCTACAGACGCTCAGGTATTAGAGAATGATACAACTCAAGGTTGCAAATCGTTTGGCGCGGGCGCCTGGTCAGATGGCGCAAGCTGGAATTCTCTCCGCCCACGGCCAAGTCTCCAGCGCGACGGGGCTCGCCGTCGAAGTCGCCGGCCTCGCTCCGCTGCTTACGATTGGCGACCGACTCGCGTTGCAAGGCCGGAGCACAACGACGACCTATGCAGAAGTTGTCGGGTTCAAGGATGGCTGCGCGCGAGCAATGCCGCTTGGGTCAACAGCCGGCATCGGTCCTGGCGCACGTGCAACCGTCGCAATGAATGGCGGTCAGGCGGCTCTGCATGTCAGCGACGGATGGTTGGGACGCATCATCGATCCGCTTGGCTCACCGCTTGATAACCGAGGGATGCTGCCGCTTGGGCCTGCACGGCCGGTCCGCGCCGCTCCTCCTCCGGCCGCAGAGCGGGCCCGTCTCGGTCCACGGATTGGTCTTGGCGTCCGTGTCCTTGATCTATTCACGACTTGTCGAACCGGCCAGCGAATCGGGCTTTTCGCTGGATCAGGCGTTGGGAAATCGACGTTGCTGGCGATGCTTGCCCAACAAGCGCAATGCGACGTCGTCGTGCTCGCTTTGGTCGGGGAACGCGGGCGCGAGGTAAGGGAATTCATCGAGGATGATCTTGGCCCTGCCCTAGCCCGTTCGGTTGTCGTTGTTGCCACATCGGACCAGCCGCCGCTGATCAGGCGTGAAGCCGCGTATGCTGCCATGACAGTCGCTGAGCATTTCCGGGATCAGGGCCGTTCTGTTTTGCTGCTCATCGACAGCGTGACCCGGTTTTGCCTCGCTCTGCGCGAGATTGGCCTTGCCGCTGGTGAGCCGCCTGCAACGCGAGGCTATCCCCCCAGCATGTTTGCCGAACTTCCATGCTTGCTCGAACGCGCGGGCCCCGGCGTTGGCGCGGGCAGCATCACAGGGCTTTTCACCGTACTCGTCGAAGGAGATGATCACAACGAGCCTGTTGCGGACGCCGTCCGAGGAATTTTGGATGGTCATGCCGTGCTTGATCGCCGGATTGCGGAGACGGGGCGGTACCCTGCCGTCGATGTCCTTCGCTCACTGTCGCGAACAGTGCCCGGCTGCCTCGATGCGGTCGAGGCCGACACAGTTCGCCAGGCTCGCGCTATTTTGGGGCAGAGCAGCGAACTTGCCGATCTTGTCCGCCTCGGCGCCTACGAAGCCGGGTCGGACCCAGAAGCGGATCGATCTCTTCGTCTTGCCCCTAAAATTGAGGCGCTCCTCCGGCAGAACCGAACCGACGTTCACTCCCCTGACGTCAACTCAGAGGGAGATGGCTCCATCTTGTCCGCTTTCAGAGCTTTAACCGATATCTTGGATGCCGATAATGCGGCGTGAGCCACTCGAGACAGTCCAATGGCTGCGAAAGCGTGCTGTTGATGAGGCTCGACAAAATCTGTCCAAAAGTATTGCGGCAGCCGCGGCAGCCGCCGCCGATGTTCGAGATGAGGAGATCAGCATCCAGCAGGAATATCGGCGCGCGACCGAACTCGCAGGCGATGACCAAATTGTTGAGACCTTTGCCGCTTGGCTTCTGACCGCTAAAGAACGTCTCGCTCGGGCCCAATCGTGCCAGGAACGGCATGAAGCCGATACGGTCCGCCGCCGCGCCGAACTCAGCGCGTCGCAAGCCGGGCTTGAAGCGATCGACGCTCTCGTCGAGCAGCGAAAAGCGGCAGTTGCACATAAACTCGAACGGAAATCGGCACAGGCGCTTGACGAAATGGCAGCCCGGGCAGCGGCAGCGCGCATGTAAGGTTTTTTCGGCGGCTCGCTGTCTGCTTAAAACGTCCCGGGTTCCGTCGGTCTTCCGCACTTTGCGTGGACAGTAGCGGCTCTGCGCCGATGTCTGAAGGTTGCCGCCACATTGCCCATAGAACAAGGTATGAACGAGCTTAGTCCCATGCCGGACTGCCGCGTCGAGTAGATCACGCCCGGTGGCCCGGAGCTCTTCCATGTTGATGCGCGCGGCGCCCGGCATGGCGGGCGCTGCCCCGACTGCGGGCGTGCGAGCCGTGCCGTGCACAGCCGCTACCGCCGACACCCGGCCGACCTGCCCTCGCTTGGGCGGCGGGTGCGCGTTGGATTACGGGTGAGACGGTTCTACTGCCGCAACGTCAAATGCGCCCGACGCATTTTCGCCGAACGCGTGCCGGAGCTGGCGGCGCCTCATGCGCGCCGGACCTGCCGGCTCGGTGAGGCCCAGGGCCGGGTTGGCGCAGGGTTGGCGCCGGGTTGGCGTGGCGCTGGGCGGCGCGGCGGGTGCGAGGCTGCTGCAGCGCCTGGCCATGCCGGCGAGTGCGGACACGGTGCTGCGCCTGGTCCGGCGCTTGCCCCTGCCTGAGGCAGAGGCGCCCCGCGTCATCGCCGTGGACGACTGGGCGCTGCGCAAGGGCCGCATCTACGGCACGATCGTGGCGGACCTCGAGCGCCGGCGCATAGCGGACGTGCTGCCGGACCGCTCAAGCACAACCGCGGCGGACTGGCTCCGGCAACGCCCCGGGATCGAGGCAGTCGGGCGCGACCGCTCTACCGAGCATGCCCGCCCTGCCGCCCTGGGCGCACCAAAAGCGGTGCAGGTTGCGGACCGCTGGCATGTGCTGGCCAACGTGCGCGACATGCTGGAGCGCTGGTTGGCCCGTGCCCATGCCCACCTGCGTTGCCTGCCGCCGCCGCCTGATGATGACGGGCGGCGTCCCGGCCAGCGCACCCGCGCCGTCCGGCCTGGCCGCACCGCGATGGCCGCGGCGGCCGACAGCCGTGCCCGCTGGCGTGCCGCTTATAAGGACGTGCGGCGCCGTCACCTGGCCGGGGACACGTTGAGTGCCACCGGCTTGGCACTCGCAACGGCGCGCAAATAGGCCGGCGCCGAGAGCGTCCCCGAGCGGGCCGTGCGCCGTGCCGGGCGCAGCATCCTCGACCCGTTCCTGCCTTATCTGGCCAAGCGCCTGGGCGAGGGCTGCGAGGATGCGATGGCGCTTTGGCGCGAGCTGCAGGCGTGGGCTACGCCACGGCCCAAAAATGGCGCAGCGCTGGACGGCCGAGAACCGCACCAGGCCAGCGCCGCGGATGGCGCGCAAGTGACTGCCAAAACCACCGGCTGCCACGGCGCCCAGCGTCACGCCCGACGTCACGCCCACCCCCGGCCCGGCACTGCCCTCGCCCAAGCGGCTCGCATGGCTGCTGGTGCGCCCTGCCAAGGCCTTGTCGCCCGCCGACGCTGTGGCCGTCGGGTGGGTCGAGCAGGACGAGGCGGCCCCGGTCGCCTCCCTTGCACGGCGGTTCACAGCCTTGCTCCGCAGCTGCGGGGCCTTGCAGCCGACGCGCCCCGCAGTGCCAGTGGCCGAACTGGAAGCCTGGCTGGCCGAGGCGAAGGCGTGTGACGTTGACGCCGTCAACACGTTTGCCGCCGGGCTGGAGGCGGATGGTCATGCAATCCGGGCCGCCCTGACCGAGCCCTGGAGCAGCGGTCAGGCCGAGGGACCGGTCAACCTCCTCAAGCTGCTGGAGCGGCAAAGCTACGGCCGCGCCGGCTTCGACCTGCTGCGACGGCGCGTTCTGGTAGCGGCATGATCCACACGAAGTGCGGAAGATCCGACAAGCCGGGTCAACTTCATCGCATCTCTGGTCCGTGCAACACGATTGCGCCGCTTAGCTCTCGCCTCCCCGGGAGGAAAGGCCGATACTCCGGGCTGCCCCGGACCTGGCTTTGTTGAGTTGATGCTGCAGAAATTCCTTTCCTATTACCGTCCGCACAAGCGGCTGCTGCTGCTTGATTTCGGCTGTGCCGCGCTGTCCGGGATGCTTGAGCTCGGGTTCCCGATGGCGGTGCGGGCGTTCATCGACCGGCTGCTGCCGCAGGGCGACCTGCCGCTGATCCTGATCGCGATCTTCGCGCTGCTGGCGGTGTACGTGGTGAACGCCGGGTTGACGGCGGTGGTGAACTATTGGGGGCACGTGCTGGGCATCAGCATCGAGACGGAGATGCGGCGGCGGGCGTTCGAGCACCTGCAGCGGTTGTCAATGCGGTTCTACGACGGGCAGAAGACCGGGCACCTGGTCAGCCGGGTGACGACGGACCTGGCGGATATCGGGGAGGTCGCGCATCACGGGCCGGAGGATTTGCTGATCGCGCTGCTGACGTTCCTGGGCGCGTTCGTGCTGATGCTGTTCGTGAGCCTGCCGCTGGCGCTGATCGCCGCCGTGGTGGTGCCGGCGGCGACGTGGGTGGTGGCGCATTACGGGGCGCGGATGGACCGGAGCTGGCGGGCGCAGTTCAAGTCCGTGGGCCGGTTCAACGCGCGGATCGAGGAGAACGTGGGGGGCGCGCGGGTGGTGCAGGCGTTCGCCAACGAGGCGCACGAGAGCGGGCTGTTCGCGGCGGAGAACGCGCTTTACCAGCGGGAGAAGCTCAAGGCCTACGCGACGATGGCGGTGAGCACGACGCTGAACTACCTCGGCATGAGGCTGGTGCAGATCGTGGTGATGCTGGCGGGGACGGTGTTCATCGTTCATGGGCGCCTGTCGGTCGGGGATTTCGTCGCGTTCCTGCTGCTGGTGGCGGTGTTCTACCGGCCGCTGGACAAGATCAGCGCCATGATCGAGACGTACCCGCGCGGGATTGCCGGGTTCCGGCGGTATCAGGAGCTGCTGGAGATCGCGCCGGACGTGGTGGATGCGCCGGATGCGGGCGAGGCGCCCGCGTTGCGCGGAGACGTGCGGTTCGAGGACGTGGATTTCGGCTACGAGCCGGGGCGGCCGGTCCTGCGGCGGCTCAACCTGTCGATCAGGGCGGGGGAGACGGTGGCGCTGGTGGGGCCGTCGGGGGCGGGGAAGACGACGATCTGCTCGCTGCTGCCGCGGTTCTACGACGTGGACGGGGGGCGGATCACGGCTGACGGCGTCGACGTGCGGGCGTTCACCCGCGCCTCGCTGCGGCGGCAGATCGGGATCGTGGAGCAGAACGTGTTCCTGTTCGCGGGCTCGATCCGGCACAATGTCGGCTACGGGCGGCTGGGGGCGGACGAGGCGGCGATCCGGGCGGCGGTGCGCCGGGCGCGGCTGGACGAGCTGGTCGAGGGATTGCCGGACGGGCTTGACACCGAGATTGGCGAGCGGGGGGCGAGGCTTTCGGGCGGGCAGAAGCAGCGGCTGGCGATCGCGCGGATATTCCTCAAGAACCCTCCGATCCTGATCTTGGACGAGGCGACGTCGGCGCTGGACAGCGAGACCGAGCGGGCGATCCAGCGGTCGTTGGCGGAACTGGCCAGCGGAAGGACGACGCTGATCATCGCGCATCGGCTGGCGACGGTGCGCAATGCCGACCGCATCATCGTGGTGTCGGAGGCGGGGGTGTTGGAGCAGGGCTCGCACGAGGCGCTGATGGCGGCGGGGGGCGCGTACCGGGGGCTGTATGAGGCGCAGTTCGGGGATGGATCGCTGGCGGCGGAGTAGCGTGTCAGAGCCTGTCTGATCACGTGGCGAAGTGTTCGGGGCGGTGATAGGCGCGCAGGCGGTGGCAGTTGGCGATGTTGACGGCGTCGTCCGCGGCGGTCGGGCTCTGCTCGGGGTTGCGGGCGAGGCGGCGCCAGCGGTTGGCCAGCGTGCCGAACGTGGCCTCGATGCGCCAGCGCAGCGGCAATGGCCGGAAGCCCGTCTCGTCCCGCTCGCGGTCCGCGGCCTGGACATTTGCGCCGTGGTCCGTCGCGGCCTGCGCAGTGCGTGGCCCACTGTAGATGCCATCAACCTTGACGTGTAAACACTCGAGCAACAGTAATCCCCCCCGAAGTGCGCCCGTGTAGGTGGACAGGTTGGTTGAAATGGATTGCCCCCTCCGCGTGGGCGTCCGAAGGATGGACGGCACGGCACGGCATCGTTCGCGTTGCATCGCTTCGCGCTCAGGCGGCAGGGTGCGGGGGAGTTCGTCGCGGGCGAACCCCTGCGTGCGCTTTCCAAGCGGCACGGCATCTCACGCCAGCTGATCCGGATCTGGGCCGGCACGTTCGAGGCCGGGGCGCCGGGCGACGACGCGCAAGCGGCGGACCTGATCCAGGGCTACGAGGCCAAGATCGCGGCGCTGCAACGGATGGCGGGGCGGCAAGCCTTGAAGCCCGAGCTGCTGAAGGGGGCTTTGAAGCATGCTCCCGGGCCGAGGCGCGCGATCGGCTTCATCGTCATCGCCCCGCGGCGTCTCCGTCGCCCGGGGACGCGAGCTGATGGGACTGTCCCGCTCGACCGTCTGCGGCGGCGCACCCTCCGCGCTGGATGCTGAGGACCTGCTGGCCCGGATCGGCGCGATCTGCGACCAGAGCGAGCGCTGCGGCTACCGCCGGGTCGGAACGGCGCTGCGGCGCGAGGGCGTGGCGGTGAACGGCAAGAGGCTCCGGCGCCTGATGCGCGAGCACGGTCTGCAGCCCAAGCGATGGCGGCGTTACGGGGCGACGACGGACAGCGGTCATGGTGGGCCGATCGACCCCGGATCTGACCAAATAAATCGTTCCCGACCGTCCCAACCAGCTCTGGGTCGCGGACCTGACCTGCGTGGCCATCCCGGTCGGCTTCGTCTATTTGGCTGCCGCCCTGGGCGCCTGGTCGCGCCCCGTCAGCTTTGCTAGCATCACGCCGCGGGATCGCTGCGCGATTGTGGCCGGCGACGCGATCAGCCGCTTGATCGACGCGCGCTTCGCCGTGGCGTCGCTGACGGCGGCGATCCGGAGCCGGGCGCCGCCCAAGGACTGCATTCGTCACCCGGATCGTGGGCCGCAAGACGCATCCGAGCCGTATCGCGAGCCGTTAGCGGCCTAAGACCCACCCCTTTCAGGGTCGTGTCCGTGGTTGTGCAAGGACGCGGTCTGTTGCGACGTGGGCGCGGGCGGTTTTGCCATTGGCGTAGGCCTTGGGTGTTTTTGTCTTGGCGCCGCGCCTGCTGGTGGCGACGGCCCGCGGGTTGATGCGTTGGGCAACCCGCAGCAGTCGTTCGGCCAGCTGGACAGGGTCGGCGTCGTGCCAGGCCAGCCAGCCTTCGGACGGCACGGCGATGAGCAGGCCCTGGTCGCTGCCCCTGACATGCTGGGCGAGGTGGAAGGCGGACACCTCCGGCGGTGGCTCCTGTTGGCAGTGCGCCCGCTCCACGCAGCGCGCGAGCAGGGCAAGCACGTTGTAGGCCAGCACGGGCGCCGCGAAGCACGGCAACGCCGCACGGGGATGGCCCAGGCTGGCCGCCTCGCTGTTCCGCACGCGTTCCAGCCGCCCGAACATGCCTTCGATGCGCCAGCGCGTGCGATACAGCTCGGCCACCCGCCCGGCGCCGGTCTCGCCTGGCAGGTTGCTCCACAGCCGGATGGCGGCGTCGCCGTCCTCGGCGGGCTGGTCCAGCGCGAGTTCGACGCGCCGCCAGGGCACCGCCGTTCCAGACTGGTCCTTGATCCTGACCGCCTGCTCGCGGGCCTGGCCGGTGCTTGTGCGGCCGCACCCGTGCCACTTCCCTTGCCCGGCCAGGCGCGGATACCGGCCGTGCTCGCGCACGATGAAGGCGGCGCCGGCCCCGCGCCGCCCCTGCAGGACCGCGCCGGCGCGGACATGCCGGTCGGCGGTCCAAAGCTCCCCGGGGCCGGGCGCCATCCAGCAACGGCGCCACCGCGGCACGCACGCTCGCGTGTGCGTCCTGGTAGGCTATCAGGTCGCACGCCAGGCCGCTTGTCCGGGTCATACGCCACCAGCGACTGCCCAGGCAGTGCGGCGCCCCGGATGGCGCGCAGGGGTGCAAGGCGCTGCTCGCTCGCTGCCAAGTGGTTGCCGTCCAGCACGCGCAGCCGCCAGCCGGGCAGGCTGGCGCCGTCCTGGTCCACCGCGGTCAGCACGGGGGGGCCAGCCGCTCGGCGCTGCCGCGCACCAGCGCCCGCAGCACCCCGGGCTCCGTGTGATTGACCTTATCGTGAAGCGAGGCCAGCGACACCGGCAGGTTCGCCATTTGCCGCGCCGCCGCGTGCAACGATGGCCGCAGTCCCAAGCACGCCAGCGTGGGCAGCTCCACGATCGTCGAGAACGGCAGTTCACGCGAATACTGGCGCTCGCGATGCGCCTCGGACACCTCGTCCGCCCAGCCCGCAGGCAGCGCGTGGTCCAGCGCCAGGCGGGCCATCACCCCCGCCGGCGCGTGCCGCTCGAACCGATCCAGAACCACAGGCCATACCGACTCAGCCCCACTCAATGCATCGCTCATCCTCCGAGGCTGGGAACGCAGCACACACCCTGAAAGGGGTGGGCTTAAGGCCTGGTCGGCTCCATGAGCGGGCGCGGCAACCCGTGCGACGGTGAGCGTATCAGCGCTGCCCCGGAAAGCCTGATCCCAGCCTACTACGTTTGACCCCGTGTCATCGCGTTGACCTGTCGGCTTTGCGGGCAGCGCCTGCCGGTCCGCGGACCTTGGCCTCATAGGAGCTTGAGGGCAGCCATCCCGTCACAATCCTGCCCGCCCGCCGATCGTCAGGCCCTTTCTTTTGGCCTGGAGACGTTCGCAGTGATCACCACCACCACACCCATCGAGGTCATCGTCGGCGTCGATACGCACAAGGATGTCCACGCCGCCGTCGCAATTAGCGCGCTGGACGCAGAGCTTTCCGCCACGACAATCCCGGCTAAAGCATTTTGCGCCTCAGCTGGGACGGCGGTCGCCGCGATGGCGGAAGAAACCCCTGTCGCGTCCCGGGCGGTGACGCTGACCAGGGCCGGGCCGGGCGCCTCGTGCAGCGCGTCGGCCATGCGCGCGGCAGCGCGGCGCAGCCCAGCCTTGACCTTGGCCCACGCCGGCTCGATCGGGTTCAGGTCCGGCGAGTAGAATGGCAAGTAGCGGTAGGGAAAGCCTGGCGCGTCGAGCACGGCGCGTACGGCCGGAGCCTCGTGGGCGGGCAGGCTGTCCATGATGAGCACCGCGTCCGGCTTGATACGGCCCAGCTCGGGCAGCAGCGCCTTCTCCAGGCATGCATGGAACACGGCCACGCTGGTCGCCGCCTCCGCGCTCATCGCACCCACGATGCCCTCGGTGCCAAACGCACCCGGCACCGTGACCCGGGTCCAGTGCCCGAACGGCGCTGACGCGCACGCACGCGTGCCGCACGGGGAGAACGGGCCAAGGTTGCGTGCGCGCAGCGCGTGGAATGCCACGGGAGGGTGCGGCCGTGCAAGCGCGCCATGTTTGTCAGCCCGCCGCACTCATCCAGAAAGACCAGGCGCTCCGGCTCGATCCCGCCCACGCCGTCCGGGTCGGTCCACCAGGTCTCGCGAGCGTGCGCCATGCCCTCGCGCTCCTGTTCGGCCGCGCGCAGGCTCGGTTTCTTTCACGTCCAACCCGCTCGCCGCATTGCCCGGCGGGCCGTGGTCAGGCGCGTCCGCATGTCATGCGCTTCGGCCAGCTGAGACGTGATCCCGGCCAAGGTCAGGCGCTTCGGACTGCCCGCCAGGCTCAGCATGGTTGCCTCAACCTCGCCGGTAATGCGCGGCACGGGACTGCCACGCTTCGGCTTGGCCTCACGCCGCCCCTCGTCACGCACCGCGGCCATCCAGCGGTATGCCGTTGAGCGTCCCAACGCGAACCGGCACGCCGCCGCGCCCACGCTTTCGCCTGCCTCAACCGCCCCCAGAACGCGGCCGCCCAGGTCCGTCGAGTGCGCTCCAGCCATGAATGCCGCCGCCCCAGCATACGGGGAGGCGTGTTCCCAGCCGCTCGCAAAACGCTTCAGGCCAGGATAGCGCGCCTGTCAGCGCGACGGCACAGAGCCTGCGGGGCGCTTCGACCAGCGCCTCGCAAGGCTAAGGGCGTCCTCGGCAACAAGCGCGGCAGCACGCCGACAAAGCTGCCCGGCAAAACAAAGGCTCAGGCCTCAAGCTTGGTCCAGGCCGCGTTCTGGCGGCTGCTTTCGATGGCGGCGTGAACGAAGGCGACGCCGCGAACGCCATCATCGGCGCCGGGAGCAAGGGTTGCGGCTGGGTCCGGCGCGCGACGCTCTTTCCAGGCCCATATCAGCTCGGCGGCGTCGGCGTAGAGTTGGGCGAAGGCTTCGAGATAGCCCTCCGGGTGGCCGGGCGGCAGGCGGGTGGCGCGGGCGGCGGCGGGGCCGAGGCCGGGCATGCCGCGCGACAGCACGCGGGGCGGCTGGCCCGGCTCGGCGACGCGGAGTTGGTTCGGGTGCTCCTGCTGCCATTCGAGGCCGGCGCGTTCGCCGAACACGCGCAGGCGGAGGCTGTTTTCCTGGCCGGGCGCGACCTGGCTGCACCACAAGCCTCCTCGCGCGCCGCCTGTGAAGCACAGCAGCATCTGCGCATTGTCGTCGAGGCGGCGTCCGGGAACGAACGCCGTGAGGTCTGCGGCAAGGGCTTCGACTTGAAGGCCGGCCACGAACTCGGCCAAGTTGTGCGCGTGGGTACCAATATCGCCGACCGCGCCCCCCGGGCCGGACCGGGCCGGGTCGGTACGCCATTCGGCTTGCTTCTGGCCGGTGGATTCGAGGTCTGATGTCAGCCATTCCTGGGCATACTCGACTTGGATGGTGCGGATCGCGCCCAGTTCCCCGGCCTGCGCCATCTCGCGCGCTTGCCGCACCATCGGGTAGCCGGTGTAGTTGTGGGTCAGCACGAACGGCAGGCGGCTGGCGCGGACGGCCTGGCGCAGATCCAGCGCGTCGGCCAAGTTGGTCGTCATCGGCTTGTCGCAGATGACCGGGATGCCACGGCCGAGGAAGGCGCGGCAGGCGGCGTGGTGGACGTGGTTCGGCGCCGTGACGCTGACGAGGTCGATGCCGTCGTCGCGCCCGGCCTCGGCCTCGGCCATGGCGGCGAAGCTGTCGTAGGCGCGGGCCGGCAGAACCCGCAGCGCCTCCGCCGAGGCTTGCGCGCGGGCCGGGTCGGAGGAGAACGCGCCGGCGACCAATTCGTAGTGGTCGTCGAGCCGGGCGGCGATGCGGTGGACGGCGCCGATGAACGCTCCCTGGCCGCCGCCGACCATGCCGAGACGCAGGCGGCGGCTCATAGCGCCAGGCCCAACATGCGGCGGTTGGCGTCGTCGTCGGCGCCGGAGGCGGCGAAGTCGTCGAAGGCCCGGGCGGCGACGGGGATGATCGAGCGGCGGATATAGGCCGCGCCTTCGCGGGCGCCCACTTCGGCGTCCTTCAAGGCGCACTCCCATTCCAGCACGGCCCAGCCGGGGAACCCGGCGGCGGCGAGCTTGGAGAAAATGGCCGGGAAATCGACTTGCCCGTCGCCGAGGCTGCGGAAGCGCCCGGCGCGCTCGGCCCACGGGGCGTAGCCGCTGTAGACGCCCTGGCGGGCGCTCGGGTTGAACTCGGCGTCTTTCACGTGAAACATCTTGATGCGCGGCATATAGAGGTCGAGGAAGCCGAGGTAGTCGAGCTGCTGCAAGACGAAGTGGCTGGGATCGTAGAGGATGTTGGCCCGGGGGTGCTGGCCCACGCGGGCGAGGAACATCTCGAAGGTCGTGCCGTCGAACAGGTCCTCGCCGGGGTGGATCTCGTAGCAGAGGTCGACGCCTGCGTCGTCGAAAGCGTCGAGGATCGGCCGCCAGCGGCGGGCGAGTTCGTCGAAGGCGGCGTCGATGAGGCCGGGGGGCCGTTGCGGCCAGGGGTAGAGGTAGGGCCAGGCCAGCGCGCCGGAAAAGGTGGCGTGGGCGGTAAGGCCGAGGCGGCGGGAGGCTCGCGCGGCCAGCACGAGCTGGTCCACGGCCCAGGATTGGCGTGCTGCCGGGTTGGCCCGGACCTCCGGGGCGGCGAAGCCGTCGAAGGCGGCATCGTAGGCGGGGTGGACGGCGACGAGCTGGCCTTGCAGGTGGGTGGAGAGCTCCGTCAGGCGCACGCCGGCGTCGGCGAGGATACAGCGGACGTCGTCGCAATAGGCGTCGCTTTCGGCGGCGCGCTTGAGGTCGAACAGGCGGGCGTCCCAGGAGGGGATCTGCACGCCCTCGAAGCCGCAATCGCGCGCCCAGGCGGCGATGGCGGGGAGCGAGTTGAACGGGGAGGCGTCGCCGGCGAATTGGGCGAGGAAAACGGCCGGACCTTGAAGGGTTTTCATGCTGGCTGCCCCCGTCCGATGCTGGCTGCGGAAAGGCTGCGTTGAGCGTGATAGGCGAGAATCCGATGGGCCATGCGCGCGTCCTCCCTGATGCGGGTTCTCACGGCGGATTGTCCGCCGGCCCGCGTGCGCCCAGGGTCGTTGCCCCGGCTTATGGGCGGCGGTGTGATGGGATCGGCCGCATGAAGCAAGCGAAAAACGCAGCCCATGACCGGATATTCCGGAACATGGCCAGCTCGCCTGCGCCGCGATTGTCAGCCGCGCGCCCGATGGCCCGTATCGGGATCGGCGGAGGCGCGCAGCCGGTTCGGGAGGGCGGCGCTGCCGTTCGGCTACGGGTTGGACGATACGGCGCGCCGGCATCGCCCAGGCCGGCAGCATCGGCAGCCCGGCCTCACTGCAACCGGGTTTGCGCGGTGCGCCTGTCCGGAGGCGATATGGCATGGTGACGCAATCGGACGCGCAAGGCTGAGTTTGCGGCCTGGACGATGTTGTGGGCTGCATTGCGCAGCGGTTCGGGCGGGCCGCGCCGCGCCGTCGTACGGGGGGCTGCTTGCGGGGGCTTCCGGCGCCGGTTGAGCGCAAGAACGACTGGCAGTTGGCCGAGTCGGCAGGCGACGCGCTCCGGACGGGGCGCGGAAGGTCCTGTCGCGGGCGCGTTGGGACGCGGATGCGGTCAGGACGCCGACGGCCTGCGAGCCTGCGTTGTCGAGCGCCTGGCGGACCCTGGCGCCGCGTGGGCGTTGGACGGGACCGGCTTTCCAAAGAAAGGGACCAAGCCGGCCGGGGCGCGGCGTCGGCATACCGGCACGGCTGGACGGATCGAGAACGCGCGGGTCGGCGTGTTCCTGGGCTACGCGGGACAGCATGGGCGCGCGCCGACCGGCCGCGCGTTGCACATGCCTGATAGTTGGGCCGGGGACGATCCCCCGGCGCAGGCAGGCGCGCAGCGCGGCTGACGTGACGCTGGCGACGATGCCGAAGCAGCGATTGTTCATGCTGGAGCGGGCGCGGGCGCCAACGGGCAGCGGCTGTATGACGAGGCCCGCCTGCTGCAACGGCGGGGCAACGGGCTTTGCCTGCGCGCTCCTCGTCCGGCGCAGCAGTACTGGTCCCGATCAACTCACGGTCTATCTCGCCCACGCGCCCCAGGGCGCTGCGCTGGCCGACCTAAGCAGACATTGGCGGCTTGTGCCACGGATGCCTGCATACGAGCCTTTGAAGACGCATCATTTCCGCGTTGTGACGGCGAGCCGACCCGCGGAATGATGCTTAGTGCGGGCGGCGGGTAAGCGCTGGTCCGTCGAGAGCGTGTTCGAGCAGGCCAAGGGCGAGGCCGGGCTGAACCAGTATGAGGCGCGCTCCTGGGTCGGATGGCGCCGCCACGTCACCCTGTCCATGCTCGCCCCGGCCTATCTCGCCCTGGCCTACCTCTCCGTGGTCCGCCGCCACGCCGGGCAAAGCGCCGAACAGGGCGTCGGCGGGGGTGCGGACCCGGCAAACCTTGACGTGGACCTGCTGCCGCCCGATGCGCCAAGGTTATGCGGCTTATCGCAGCCGTCGCGCTGAGACAACCATTCAGAGCCGACGCCGCGCCGCGGTGGCCCACCTGGCGATGGCGGCGCCAGCAACGCGCCAGGCGCGCCTACTGGCGCAGTAGAACACGGGGGCGTTCGGGTGAAAGCCGGCTGTAATGTTAAAACACGTTCCGGCCGCTTGACGGGCGTCCTCGACGACAACCGGCGCAGAGGCTTCCTGCGCCATGCTTGCAGCGACGCCCGCCAAACAGGCCATGACGAAGGCGACGACCTGCGCTCTTCGCGACAAACGAGGGGCCAAGCCGCTTTTCCCCGCCTTTTCCGGCCTGCAAACGATTGTCCCCGCAGGCCAACTGATCATTAATGCGCGGGCGGAATTGCGGACGCCGGAACGAGTTGCGGCCTGGAAGCCGGATCCCGCGCCGGGTCAGCGAGTGAGTGCAGGGCCGAGGCGATCGCCTCGGCTTTCGGCCGCCATCCCGCGGCATTGTCCGCGAGGCTCGCCGGGGAGTGGCGCGGGAGTGCGGCAATGGCCCGGGCCACGCTGCCCGGCTCGGCGGCGCAGAGGCGGGCCATGCTCTCCCCGCCGAGCTGTTCGGCCAAGCCGCCAACCCGGGTCGCGACGATCCAGCGGCGGGCGGCAAGCGCCGCGGCAGCGACGCCGCTTTGGCTCGCCTCCCGGTGGGTGAGGACCAGCGCGTCGGCCCAGCCAAGCAAGGCGCCCAGCTCCGGTTCCGGCACCCATCGGTTCTCGACGGTGACGTTCGCAAGCCCCCGAAGCCGCTCAAGCACCGGGCTTTCCGGGCCGGAACCCACCACGCGAAGCTCGAACTCCCGACGCAAGCCGAGCTGTTCGATCGAATCGGCGAGGAGGTCGAGGCCCTTATAGGGCAGCAAGCGTCCGAAGGAGAGCAGGCGGAGCCGTCCACCGTGGGCGCCGGCGGGCGGCGGGGCCGGGCCGAACACGAAAGGCGGCAGGGCGGCGCGGACCAAGGGCTGGCCGGGGCTTAGGCCGCGGGCGCGGAGCTGCCCGGCGACGTGGTCGCTCAGCGCGAACAGCAGGCCGGCACGGCGGAACAGGCTGCGCTGGAGCGGGATCTGAAGCGGGAACGCGTCGCCCGGATGAAGCTGCGCGTCGTGGACCACGACCGCGTAAGGCACGCCAGCCCGGCGCAGCGCCTGCGCCATGATGAAGTCGAGCGGGGCCGGCATGGCGCACAAGGCGGCATCGATCCGGGAGGCGCGGATGTCGCGGGCAAGCTTGGGGATCAGGGCGGGCGTCGCGAGCAGGCGGGCAACGAAGCCGCGGCGGTCCTTGTAGGTGCGGATCGGGATGTGGTTCTGCGGCGCGTCCGCCAGATCGAGCAGTTCGGCGGCAGTGGACAGCGAGAGGCGCGTTTCGACGCCGGGGATGGCGGCGAGTTCCCTGCTGATGGCGGCGGCGACCAGCGGCCCGGCGCCGCGCCGGCCCCATTGCCAGATGAGCGCCCTCATGTCGCGGTCTGCTGCCCGAAACCGCTGATGGCCGCCGCGAGCGGGGCCGGCCCGAACCGCGTCCGTGCCGCGATCTGAGCCGCGGCGCCCAGGCGTTCGCGTTCGCCCGGATCATCGGCGAGCGCAACGAGCGATGCGGCGGCGGCCTCGATGTCAGGCTCGGCCCAGACAGCGCCTTCGGTCTGGAACACGGCGCGGGAGTCCCGGGCGGGGACAAGGGTCGCCGGCGCCCGCACGGCCCAGCGGTCGTCGAGGAAGTCCTCTGTCCCCGACCACGCGGTCGCGACCACGGCCTTGCCAAGCAGCATCGCCTCGGCCGGGACGAGGCCGAAGCCTTCGCTTCGATGCAGGGAGAGGACGATGTCGGCGGCGGCCATGACCGCGTGGGCCTCATCCCTCGGGCGGGTCGCGGTCTCGATCATGACGTTCGGCAAATCGGCTGCCGCGGATTGCAGACGGGCGAAATCGGCCGGGAAATGGTGCGGGTTGCCGACGCGGATCAGCAGCACCCGGTCCGGCCGGGCGCCGAACGCCAAGCGGTGGGCGGCGATGGCGGCCAGGGGGTTCTTGCGGTCGAAGCTGGACGCTAGATTGAACGCGACCAGGGTGATGACCGCCCTATCCGGCAGGCCGAGTTCGGCGCGGCCGAGGGCGGCGGGCGCCGGCGGATGGCAGGCCAGCGGATAAGGCACGACCCGGACCTCGGGAGATTCAAAGCCGGCCGGCATCGCCCGGCGGATGGCGGCGGCAGAGAACTGCGAGGGCGCCCAGACCTCATGCACGAAACCGAATCCGCTGCGCCACGCCGGGGGAACGACGGGCAGCTCCCACGGCCACAGGCCAACGATTCGCCGGCCGCGGAGCATGGCCCGGCCCAGGCGGAGCATGGCGAGCGGGAGGGCGGCCGGGTTGGCATGGAGGACGATCGGCGCCCCGTCGGGCGGCGGCCGGCGCGGGTCCGCGGGCCAGTTCGGGATGCCGAGGCAATCGAGGCCATGCAGCAGGATGCGCGCGCCTTCGCCGAGGCCGGACGCCTGGCCGAGCTCGCCGCCGACGGCGACGCCGGGCCACGCCGGGGGGGCGGGGCGATCCGGGCGCGGCGCGACGGCCTCCGCCGCGCGATGCAGCAAACGGCGGCGAGGCTCCTGCGGGAGAGCGCGCCAGAGCCGGTGCAGCGGGTTCAGCGCCATCCGCCGCCCGGCCTCAGGAGATCGCCCCAGTGACACGGGTGGTGACACGGGTGGCGGCACGGGCGGTGTCTTGGGCGCCAAGCGTCTGCCCACCCAGGGTTGCCTCTCGGTTGCCATTTCGCGGCTTGATATAGGCCGGGTTAGCCGCGCCTGCCAGCTTGATGCGATAGCGGTTTGGCTTGGCGCGGACGGTGTTGCCGCATTCCGCTGGTCGGGCAAGTATGCGGCATGGCCGAACCCAATCCGATCGCGCGCTGATGACGGGGGCCGACCGCGATCCCAACCGCGACAGCCCGCCTGGCGTCATCCCGCGGTTCCCGGTGGATGTCGCGGCGCCGGATCTCGGGCCGTGGCTCGCCGGCGATAGCGGCATCCCGGGGTTCATAACCGCCGCAGCGCCGCGGCCAGGGCCGCACGTCGTCTTGATCGGCCTGCTGCACGGCAACGAGATCGGCGGCGCGATCGTGCTGGACCGGCTGTTGCGGGCCGGCTTGCAACCTTCGCGCGGGCGGCTGACGGCCGGGTTCGCCAACCTGGACGCCTACGCGCGGTTCGACCCGGCGCAACCGACCGCCTCCCGCTTCGTCGACGAGGACCTGAACCGGCTTTGGGACCCGACGCTCCTGGATGGCCCGCGGACAAGCGCGGAGTTGGCGCGGGCGCGGGAAATCCGGCCAGTGATCGACCAGGCCGACGTGTTGCTCGACCTGCATTCGATGCTGTGGCCGTCCGACCCGCTGATCTTGAGCGGGCCGTCGGCCAAGGGACGGCGGCTGGCGCAATCGCTGGGCACGCCGGGCCTGGTGGTGGCGGACCGCGGGCACCAGAGCGGGCCGCGGCTGATCGACTATCCGCGGTTCCTCGATGAGGGGACGCAGGCTGCGGCCTGCCTGGTAGAGGCGGGGCAGCACTGGGAACGGGGCACCGTGACGGTGATGCAGGCGACGGTGGATGCGCTGCTGCGGCGGACAGGGCTGATCGAGGAAGAGCTGGCCGACTTGCCGCCGCCGCGGTGCGCGGAGGTGACAATGGCGGTGACGGCATCGTCATCGGGGTTCGCCTTCGTGCGGGCCTATCGGGGCGGCGACGTGGTGCCGCGCCGCAACACGCTGATCGCGCTCGACGGCACGACGGAAATCCGAACCCCGCATGACGACTGCCTGCTGGTGATGCCGAGCCTGCGGGCGAGCCGCGGGCATACCGCAGTCCGGCTGGCGCGGTTCGTCGATTAGACTGCAATCGCCCTGACTGGAAACGCGAGGCGCGTCAATTGCCAGTCCAGACCAGCGCCGGACTGGACCCACGTTGGCCGGCGCACCACGTTTGCCGTGAAACGCATGAGCAGGCCGCGCGACTAAGCAGGCATTCGTGGCTTGTGCCACGAATGCCTGCTTAGGAGTCTTTGAAGACGCATCATTTTCGCATCGTGACGGCGAGCCGTCCTGCGAAGTGATGCTTAGAATGGAGTTTGGACCCATGCCGCTGAGCGAACCCGTGGAACGGGAGGCGTTGCACACGCGCCGGATCGAGATCGTCGGCTATCGCCGGGCCGATGGGCTGTTCGACATCGAGGCGCACCTGACGGACACCAAGACCTACGCGTTCGGGAACCACGACCGCGGCACGATCGAGCCCGGCGTGCCGCTGCATGGGATGCTGGCCAGGATGACGCTGGACGAGGACATGCTGATCACCCGGTTCGAGGCGGCGACCGAGTTCTCGCCCTTCACGATCTGTCCGCAGGCGGCGCCGAACTTCGAGCGGCTCGCTGGGCTGCGCGTCGGGCGCGGGTTCATCAAGGCGGCCAATGAGCGGATCGGCGGCGTGCATGGCTGCACCCACCTGCGCGAACTGCTGGGGCAGATGGGGACTGTGGCGTTCCAGACGCTTTACGCCGTCCGCGCCAAGCGGAGAACGGCGCCGAACTCGCAGACGGCCAGCGCCCAGCCTGCCGCCGAGCGCCCGGCGTTGCTCGGCACATGCCTCGCCTACGCGCCGGACAGCCCCGTTGTGCAGCGGAACTGGCCCGAGCACTACACCGGGGCTTGAGCGGCCTCCGCCGGGGTGCGGAGAACCAGCGACAGGGCGTGCAGGCCGGACCCGAACTCCTCCGTCAGCGCCTGGTTGACGAGGCGGTGCCGGGCGACGCGGCCCTGGCCCTCGAACACCGGCGAGACGACGAGGACGTTGTAGTGCGTCTGCCCTCCGGCCGCGGCGCCGGCGTGGCCGGCGTGGCGCGCGCTGTCGTCGACCACCTCGACGTGCGTGGGCGAGAGGGCGGAGAGAAGGGCGGTGCGGATGCGGGCGGCGCGATCGGTCATGATTTGTGTTTATCCGATCGCGCCGCTTTGGGCCATGACATCGCGGAGCCGTTGCGAACGGGACGCATCGGGACAGCGGATGCGCTGGCGGACGCATCCCGCGGCACTTGCCGGGCAGGCCGTTCGGCGCACATAAAGGGAGATCATGACGACCCGACGCACCACCCGCGCCCGGGCCTATGCGCCCGACCCGGCCGCGACGCCGGGACGCGCCTGCGACAGCCCGGGCTGCGCGGCCGAAGGGGCGTACCGGGCACCGAAATCCCGCACGTCGCTGAACGACTATCACTGGTTCTGCCTGGAGCACGTGCGCGCATACAACGCCTCGTGGGACTTCTACAAAGGCATGACGCCGGGCCAGATCGAGGCGCAGACGCGGGCGGACACCGGCTGGCAACGCCCGACCTGGCCCTTGGGCGCCGGCGGCAAGCCGGTGTTCGACGAGACGCATCTGCGCGACCCGCTGCACCTGCTGGCGGCGGGGCGGGTGAACAGGGATCAGGCTAATGGCCGGGCAAAAGTCGCCGCGCCCGCGCAACTCCGGGAGCCGATGCAGACTTTAGGCCTCGAGTGGCCGGTCTCTCTGGACGTGGTGAAGACGCGCTACAAGGAACTGGCCAAGAAGCACCATCCCGATGCCAACGGCGGCGACCGCGGCGCTGAGGAACGTTTGAAGTCAATAAACCTCGCGTATGCTGCAATACGGCATTATCTAACGGACATGCCGAGGATGGCAGCGGCGGCCGGTTGAGGCCGCTGACCGGAGCGAGGCTGCCGACCCTGCCCATTGGGCGAGACACAGGACAATCGAGGCTCATGAACAATATCGCTGCCCTGCCCGATACGCGCTCCACGCCCACGTCGGCGATCAACGCTCCCGACACGACGGTAAGCGCGCGAGAGGCGTTCGGCATCGAGTTGGACATGCAGGCGCCGGCCTTCTCGGTGCGGACCGAGCATGTCCCGGAGATTGACGACACTTATAAGTTCGACCGCGAGACGACGACGGCGATCGTGGCCGGGTTCGCGTTCAACCGGCGGGTGCTGATCCAGGGTTACCACGGCACCGGCAAATCGACGCACATCGAGCAGGTGGCGGCGCGGCTGAACTGGCCCTGCATCCGGGTCAACCTCGACAGCCACATCAGCCGCATCGACCTGATCGGCAAGGACGCGATCGTCCTGAAGGATGGCAAGCAGGTCACCGAATTCCGCGAGGGCATCCTGCCCTGGGCGCTGCAGCACCCTTGCGCGCTGGTGTTCGACGAGTACGACGCCGGGCGCCCGGACGTGATGTTCGTCATCCAGCGCGTGCTGGAAGTCGAGGGGCGGCTGACGTTGCTGGACCAGAACCGGGTCATCCGCCCGCACCCGAGCTTCCGCCTGTTCGCGACCGCCAACACGGTAGGGCTCGGCGACACGACCGGGCTGTATCACGGCACGCAGCAGATCAACCAAGGGCAGATGGACCGCTGGAACATCGTCGCCACGCTCAACTACCTGCCGCACGCCCAGGAGACCGCGATCGTACTGGCCAAGCTGGGCACGACCGCCGCCGACAAGGCGATGAAGAAGCAGGTGGAGAGCATGGTGGCCCTGGCCGACCTGACGCGGGCCGGGTTCATCAACGGCGACATCAGCACCGTGATGTCGCCCCGGACGGTCATGACCTGGGCCGACAACGCGCGCATCTTCCAGGATGTCGGCTTCGCGTTCCGCATGACGTTCCTCAACAAGTGCGACGAGGCGGAGCGGAGCACGGTGGCCGAGTATTACCAGCGCTGCTTCAACGAGGACCTGCCGACCGGGCTGCTGCCCGCGCGCAAGGGGCTTTGATGTCCTGACCGATGAGCGGCAGCAAGGACAACAACCGCACTGAGGACTTCAAGCGGGCGACCGCCGGAGCATTGAGGGCGATCGCGCAACAGCCCGACGTGCAAGTGGCCTATCAGCCCGGCCCGAGCGGCCTCGTCGGCAAGCGCGCGCGCCTGCCGTTGCCGACCCGGGCCTTGCCGGCGAACGAGATGGCCAAGCTGCGCGGGGCGGCCGATAGCGTCGCTCTCCGGCTGCGTCATCACGACGACACCGTCCATGCCGCGCGCAGCCCGGGACGGCGGGAAGCCAAGGACGTCTACGACGCGCTGGAGCAGGCGCGGGTGGAGGTGATCGGCGCGCAGCACATGAGCGGCGTCGCGGCGAACCTGCACGCGCGGCTCAGTGAGGAGTGCGAGGCGGAAGGGTTCGACCGCATGACGCGGAAGGACCAATTGCCCCTGCCCGCCGCCCTGAGCCTGCTCGCGCGGGAAAAAATGTCCGGCGAGCCGGCGCCGGCCGCGGCGCAGAGGATACTGGACGCCTGGCGCGGCACGCTCGGCGACGGGGCCGAGCAGGCCTTGGCCGAGATGGCAATCACCCAGGCCGATCAGGCGCAGTTCACCCGCGCGGCCCGCCGCCTGCTGGCAGCCCTCGATCTGGCCGAGGCCGAGGTGGAAGCCGAGCCGGACAAGCAGCCCGACGAGAGCGAGGACGGCGGCGAGCAAGCCGGCGCGCAGGACAACGCGGAGCAGAGCGAGGGCGACAGCCAGTCCGACTCCGAAAGCATGCTCGGCGCGCAGCCGGAGGAGATGGATGGCGAGGCGAGCGAGCAGGAAGGCGGCGAGGAGACCGAAGAGGAGGCCGCCGCCGCGGAAGGCGACGACCGCCCGGGCGGACCGCAGCAGCACCGTGACAAGCCGCCCTCGGACGACCCGCAGACCTACCGCGCCTATTCCCGGCACAATGACGAGGAAAGCCTGGCCGAGGACCTGTGCGACCCGGACGAGTTGACCCGGCTTCGCCAGCAGCTCGACCAGCAGTTGCAGCACTTGCAAGGCGTGGTCAGCAAGCTGGCCAACCGCCTGCAGCGGCGGCTGATGGCGCAGCAGCAGCGGGCCTGGGAGTTCGACCTCGAGGAAGGGATGCTCGACGCCGGGCGGCTGGCGCGCGTGATCGTCAACCCGTTGCTGAGCCTGTCCTACAAGCGCGAGCGGGAAACGGATTTCCGCGACACCGTGGTGACGTTGCTGATCGACAACTCGGGCAGCATGAGAGGGCGCCCGATCACGGTGGCGGCGATGTGCGGCGACATCCTGGCGCGGACGCTGGAGCGGTGCGCGGTCAAGGTCGAGGTGCTGGGGTTCACCACCCGGGCCTGGAAAGGCGGGCAGAGCCGCGAGCGATGGGTGCAGGATGGCAAGCCGAGGAACCCGGGGCGGCTCAATGATCTCCGGCATATTGTCTACAAGGCGGCCGACGCGCCTTGGCGGCGGGCGCGCAAGAACTTGGGGCTGATGCTGCGCGAAGGGCTGCTGAAGGAGAACATCGACGGCGAGGCGCTGCTTTGGGCCTATCGGCGCTTGGCGGGCCGACCGGAGCATCGGCGCATCCTGATGGTCATCAGCGATGGCGCGCCGGTGGATGACAGCACGCTCTCAGTCAATCCAGGCAATTACCTTGAGCGCCACCTGCGGCAGGTGATCCACGAGATCGAGAGCCGAAACCAGGTCGAGCTGATCGCCATCGGCATCGGACATGACGTCACCCGCTACTATCGCCGGGCCGTGACGATCGTGGATGCCGAGGAGCTCGGCGGCACGGTGATGAAGAAGCTTGCCGAGTTGTTCGAGGAGGATGCCGGGGCAAATTGGGCCCGGGCGGCGGCGGAACGGGCGCCGCTGGTGGCGTAAGGGCGGCGGCGGCGGCACGCCGGCAAAGCGGCCCGGCAAAGCAAAGGCTTGAGGCGCTCGTTCGCCTGATCAATTCCTAGTGGTTCCTTGCGGACGAACCTCAAGAATTCTCTTGCGCCGCAGCATCCAGATACCCACACTGTTGCCATCCGAAACTTACTGAAAGGAGGTGATCCAGTGTCTCATCGTTCGAGCCATCAGTCCGCTGTCGTGACCTGGACGCCCGCTAAGACGGTCGTCGCCGGCTAAACGCCACTGGCCGGCAGTCTTGGACTGTCGAACTATGGGAAGGCTCCGGGATCAGTCCCGGGGCCTTCCGCGTTTCGGGAGCGAGGCGAAGCCTCAGACCAGTCCCAGTCCGTGCAATGCCATTCCGGCTGCGGCGCATGACAGCAACGTCGGGATCATCCCAGTTTCCCAGCAGAAGATCGCGGCGGCGGCAGCGACCGAGAGCGCGAGCGCCCACGGGTCAAGGCTGCCGAGCACCGGCAAGCCGACCGAGATGCCCCATCCCCTGAACTGCCAAGTCTCGCCGAACCAGGTATGCAGCGCGAACCACGCGGCCAGGTTCAGGATGACGCCGACGACTGCCGCGGTGACGGCGGATAAGGCGCCGCGCAACGCCTCGTTGCCGCGCAGCCGCTCAATGAATGGCGCACCAAGGAAAATCCATACGAAACAAGGCGCGAAGGTTGTCCACGTTGTCAACACCGCGCCGAGCGTTCCAGCGAGCATGGGATGCAGCCCGGCCGGGTCGCGGTAGGCAGCCAGGAAGCCGACGAACTGCGTCACGATAATCAGCGGTCCCGGGGTCGTCTCCGCCAGGCCAAGCCCGTCCAGCATCTCGCCGGGCTGCAGCCAGTCGTAGTTTTCGACGGCCTGCTGCGCGACGTAGGCCAGCGCCGCGTAGGCGCCGCCAAACGTCACCACCGCCATCTTGCTGAAGAACACCGCGATCTGGCTGAAGGTGGCGGCCGGGCCGAGACTTGCGAGCAGAACGCCTATCGGCAGCAGCCAAAGCAGCAGCCAGATGAGAGCGGCTCGGAGCGCCGAGCCAAACGCGCGCGCGTGCTCCGGCTGCCCCTGCCCGAGCAGGCTGTCGTCGTCCGACAGCGCATCGCTGCCGGGCCTGCCACGCCCGCCGCCAATCTGGAACAGCGTTGACCCGGCACGAGCGCCGGCCCAGCCCAGCAGCCCGGCCGCGAGCACGATGACCGGGAACGGCACGCCGAAGAAAAAGATCGCCGCGAACGCCGCTCCCGCGATGCCAAGCATGACGGCGTTCCTGAGCGCCCGCGACCCGAGCCGCGCCACCGCCTGCAGCACGATAGCCAGCACCGCGGCCTTCAGGCCGAAGAACAGCGCGGCGACGACCCCGAGATGCCCAAGCCCCGCGTAGACGCAGCTGAGCGCCAGGATGCTGACGAAGCCCGGCAGCACGAACAGCCCGCCCGCGACGATCCCGCCCCGGGCGCCGTGCATCAGCCAGCCGATATAGGTGGCAAGCTGCTGCGCCTCCGGGCCGGGCAACAGCGTGCAGTAGGACAGCGCGTGCAGGAACCGGGCCTCGCCGATCCACCGCTTCTCGTCCACGACAATCCGGTGCATGACCGCGATCTGTCCGGCCGGCCCGCCGAAACTCAGCGCGGCCACGCGCAGCCACACGCGCACGGCCTCGCCGAAGCTGACGCCGTGCGCCGGCAGCGGCATCGGCTTAGCGCGCGCCTTGCTCATATTGGGGCGCGCAGTCCGGGCGGCTTACGATCCGCCGTCCGCCGATCCATCGTCACCGATCGCGAGCAGTGCGTCGCTTTCCTCCGGCCCAAGGCTGGTCACGCTGCGCAAGGTGCGCTGCACCGCCCGCGTACGCCGCCGCGCTTGGCCGATCGTGTTGCCGATCGTCCCGGATTGCTTCTCGATGCGGGCGAGCACCTCGTCCATCTTCTCCATCTCGTGCCGGACCGCGCCGAGCAGCCGTTGGATCTCCTCGGCCCGCTGCTCGATCGAGAGCGTAATCGCGCCGAGCTGGATTGTACGAAGCAGCGCGGGCAGCAAGGTGGGTCCCATGAGAATGACGCGGCAGTCGCGGTTCAACGTCTCGATCAGCCCCGGCATCCGTGCGGCTTCGACGTAGAGGCCGTCGGTCGGCAGATACATGACCGCGAAATCGACCGTGGTGGGCGGGACGATGTACTTGGTCCCGATCTTCTTGGCCTCGCCCCGAAGCCGGGTCTCCAGCGCGCGCCGGGCCGCGCGTTCGCCGTCGCCGTCGCCAGCCTCGGCGGCGAGCAGCAGGCGGTCGTAATCCTCGGCGGGAAACTTGGCGTCGATCGCGAGCAACGGCCGCGGCGTGGTGCGGGCCGGCATCAGCAGCACGAACTCGACGACCTCATCGGCGTCGGCGCGCAGCTTCCGGTTCGCCTCCCAGGCGCCGTGCGGCAGCGCGTCCTCGAGCAGCGAGCGCAACTGCAGCTCGCCCCAGGCGCCGCGGGACTTCACGTTGGTGAACAGCCGCTTCAGGTCGCCGACCTGGGCGGTGACGGCCTGCACGTCGCCCATCGCCTTCTGCACGGCGGCGAACTGGTCGATGACGCGCTGGAAGCTGCCGGTCATCTGCTTCTCGATCGTCTCAGTCAGGCGCTCGTTGACGCTGCGCTGGATATCACCGAGGCGCTGGGCGGCCTGCTCGCTCATCTCGCGCAGCTTGGCCTCGATCAGCACGCGCTGCTCGCCCTGCTCCTTGGCGATCAGGGTGGAGATGCCGCCGAGCATCGAGTGCGTTTCCAGCCTGGATTGCTCGGCCCGGGTGGACAGCGCGCGCTCCGCGCTGGCCAGGCTGGCCCGCACCGAGTCCGCCTCGGTCCGGTGCGCCTGGCCGAGCGACTGGGCCGCGGCAGCCAGCTCGGCGCGGATCGCCTCCGCCTCGGCCGCGCGCGGCCGGGCCTGGCGCAACAGCAGCGCCAGGTTGCACAGCGTCATCAGGAACACGAGGACGACGCCGGCGGCCAGCCATTCCGCCGGCATCACGCCGTCCTGCGCCGGCGCGGACGCAGGCGGCGGGGCAGCGGCGGCAGATGAACGAACAGCGCCCAGGCGCAAACGATGCCGGGCGCGATCGCGACCGCCCAGATCAAGGGGATAAGGGCAGGCTGGCGCGCGGCCAGGTTCTGTATCGCCAGGTTGGCCGCGAGCAGCGCCACCACCGACAGCACCGAGGCCAGCGGGCGCAGCACGTTGCCATAGCGGCGGAACGCGCCCGTAAGCACCGAGAGCAGCGCGACCATAGCGAAGCTGAACGCGGTCAGCGGCGACGTGAGCCGGCGATGCGCCTCCACCAGCAGCTTGCCGACATCACGCGGGTTGAGGGCGGAGTCTGGGTTCAACAGCTCGCGAAGCGACATCTCGGTGCTGTCCCGGTAGCGGACCTCGTCGCTTTTCATGCGGCTGGCGAGGTCAACCGTGTTCGAGGCGAAGGTCAGGACATTGAGCCGGCCGGTCGTGCGGTCGATCTCCTGCCGGCTGCCGTTGCGCAGGACGACGCGCGGGCCGTTCGGACCGTTGATCAAGCGCCCGCTCTCGGCCAGGATGGTGGCCTGGCTGTTCTTCTGCCGCCCGTCCTCCACCAAAACGCCGCGCAGCGTGCCGTCGCGGTCGCGGCTGCGGATATAGACGGTCAGGTCGTCGGAAATCGGGGTGAACACCCCTTCCTGCAGCAGGAACGCCGCCATCCGGTTGCGGATCTCGAACTGGTAGTCGCGGAACGCGGCATAGCTGACCGGAACGATCCAAAGATTGAGCAGGTAGCAGGCGAACACCGCGACGGCCGTCAGCGCAAGGGCCGGACGGGCGAGTGCCAAGGGCGACAGGCCGGCGGCGCGCATGACGGTCAGCTCGCGGTCGCCCGCGAGCCGCTGATAGACGAACTGGACCACGACGAACGTGGTGATCGGCAGGATGATGGCGACGAAGCTCGGGACGAGCAGGCCGGTCAATTGGAGAAACACGCCGAGCGAGAGCCCGCGGTTGACGACCAGTTCAACGAATCGCAGCGATTGGGTCAGCCAGATGAGCGCCACGAGGCCGCCGGTTACGGCAACCAGCGCGATTGAAAGTTGCCGAAAGACGTAGCGGTCGATCTGGGTGAAACGCATCGGCCGGTTTTAGAACGGTTCCAGCCTGGCTGGAACCGCTTTGGACCTGCTATTCCGCCTCGTCTTCGGTCTCGACCTCCGGCTCGGCGTTGGCGCCGGCCTTGACGATGCTCTTGAGGTAGTCGGCCAGGTTCTGCGCCGCGGTAACCTTGTCCGTCTTGTCCAGCGCGGCAAGCTCGGCGGCCAACCGGTCCATCGCGGCTTCGTAGATCTGGCGCTCGCTGAAGCTCTGGTCCGGCTGGCCGGCGTTGCGATGCAGGTCACGGACCACCTCGGCAATCGCCATCGGATTGCCGGAGTTGATCTTCGCGTCGTATTCCTGCGCCCGGCGGGACCACATCGTGCGCTTGATGCGCGCCCTGCCCTTCAGCAACGCGAGCGCCTCATCGAACGTCTTGCGCGTCGCGAGCTTACGCAGCCCGGCGGACCGGGCCTTGGACACCGGAACCCGCAGCGTCATACGGTTCTCTTCGAAGGTGATATGGATCAGCTCCAGCTTGTGGCCGGCAATCTCCTCACTGGCGATCCGCTCCACCTTGCCGACCCCGTGGGTTGGATACACTACGAAGTCGCCTTCGACGAAGTTTTCCTTCGCCGCCATCGCCCGCGGCTGGATCTGCGGACGCCCGTGCATGCCCGGCATATGGCCCGGCATCTTGGGCGGCTGCCTGATCGTTTGCTCCGGCCTCGCAGAGGCGGGCGATGCGCCGGACGGCTGTGGCGGCTTCTCGGAACCGGTCTTGGTCGTCAGGGTTTTGGTTGGCACGGCTGACATCGCTCCTCGCCCAACTGAGCTGGGCAGCATACGGGAAAGGGCTGCCGCGAGGGTGCAGGCGGCGGAGAAAGCCGCCCGGCACGAAACCTCACAGTTTCAGCCAATTCCATATCACACACTTGCACGAAAGTCACACCCAACCCGCGCAATGCCGCGCGAAGTTCAGATCAAGGCAACCCGCTCTCGGCGGAGAACAGCTGTTCTTTGCCCGGCTTGTCCTTCCAATCATCCGCGTCGTCGGGCGGCGTGCCCTTGCGGGTGATGTTCGGCCACTGCGTGGAAAACGTGCGGTTGCGCTCCGCCCAGGCAGAGGCCTTGTCGTCGCTATCTGGCACGATCGCCTCGGCCGGGCACTCCGGCTCGCACACGCCGCAGTCGATGCACTCGTCGGGATGGATCACCAGCATATTCTCGCCCACGTAGAAGCAGTCCACCGGACAAACCTCCACGCAATCCATATACTTGCACTTGATGCAATTCTCGGTGACCACGTAGGTCATCGCGTACTCCTCGTCTCACCGCCTGATGGAGCGCTTCCGGGCCGGGCCAATGCGCCCGGCTCGATGCAGCGCCCGCAATTACAAAGGGCCGGGGCGCGCCGGGCGGGTTTGATCGTGCTCGACGCGCTCCGGCGATGGCGGGGATATGCAGTCGTTTCCCCCTTGCTGCAACCCATCCTGCCGCATCCCTTCCAACGGTTCGTAGAGGGTTCGGGCCTCCGGGGCCGGGCCGCGCCGTGCGGCCAGCGCCAGCACGCGGATCACGATTACGTCCTGCCGCAACGGCAGGGTGAGCACGTCGCCGGGGCGAAGCCGGGCATGGGGCTTGTCGGTCGGCTGACGGTTGATGCGAATGGAGCCGCGCTCGATCAGCCGGACGCAGTCGGACCGGGCTTTCAGGAAGCGGGCGCACCAGAGCCACTTGTCCAGGCGCTGCCAGGCACGGTCCTCGGCGCCGCTCAACGGCGGAGCGCCATGAGGGCGGCGAAGGGGTTGTCGGGCCGTGGCGGCGGGGGGGCCGCCGCCTGGACGGGGCGCGGGCGGCGGCGGGGAAGCATCATAGCGGGCGCAGGGGGTCCGAGCTGACCGGCGCCAAGGGCGGAGGCCGGCGCCAGACGCACGCCAAGGCCGCGCAGGATGGCGGGCAGGCTATCGGCGGGGACGGCCAGGCGGGAGGCGAGACCGGGCGGCACGGCCGCGGCTTGGCGGCGGACGGCAAAGTCGAGTTCGGCCATCACGCGCTCGGCGATGTCGAGCCGGATCAGCACCGGCCCGGCCTCGATCCAGCCGAGGGTAAGCGCGAAGCCGGCGGGCCAGTGCGCCGGCGGTGCGCAAGCGATAAGGCTTGGCGCAGGCAGCTCCGGCGTCGGCACGGCCCGGCGCAACGCCCATAGCGCTGCTCGAAGCGCCGCCGGGCGGGGTTTCAGGATCGCCGGGAGGTAGAGGGCGAAGCGCCCGGCGCGGACTCCGAGCGGCTTAAGCCGTCCGCGGAGATCGGGCGGGACACTGGCCTCGGTCGCGCCCGCCACGACGCCGCCGGCTTCCAGAATCCGGTGCAGCGGGCCGCGCAGGCTCGCGTCCTTGGCCGCCGCCTGCTCGGCGAGGAACAGCGGCGCGAGGTCGGCGGCGATGCGCTCGCGAAGGAAACGGTCGAGCCGGAGCCGCACCCGCTCGCGCGCCGGGCCGTCGAGGTATTCGCTGTCGAGCGGGTCGACCACGGGCCGAAGGAAGGACGGGCCAGGCCGGACGCGGGCGATCGGCACGCCGTCCCACGTCAGGCGGTGGTCGGCGGTCCAGGCGAAGGCGGCATCGAGCGCTGCCTCAAGCGCGGCGACGCGGCCCGGCATCCAGGCGCGCAACGCCCGCCGGGCGGCACGCAGCACGAGCCGGCGTTCCGGGCCTTCCGACATCGGATCCGGCACGAAGTTGAGGCCGGCGACGTGGCCGACCGGGTGGCCCTCCACCACGACCTCGTCGCGGGCGGTGACGGCGCTCAGCAGGTCCTCGCCCGGGCTTTCCTCCAGGCGGCGCATCAGGTGCGCGGCGCGGCGGTCGACGAAGCGGGCGGTCAGACGCTCGTGCAGGGCGTCGGAGAGCAGGTCCTCGGTCTCGCGCGTGCGGGCCTGCCAGGCGGGCGCATCGGCCACCCAATCCGTGCGGGCGGCGATGTAGGCCCAAACCCGCACGCCAGAGAGCCGCTGCATCAGCGTGTCGATGTCCCCCTCGGTGCGCGCCAATCCGGCAATGCCCGTGTCGAGCCAGGCGGTCGGAACCTTTCCCTCCTGCGCCAAGTGGGTGAACACGCGGGCGCAAAGCCGGGTATGGGTGTCGTCGGCGAGCTTGCGAAAATCGGGGATGCCGCACGTTTCCCACAACAAGCGCACCAGCCGGCGCCCGCGGGCAATCCGTCGGATGTCGCTCTCGCGCGAGAGGGCGAGCAAGGTTTCAAGGTCGGTCGCGTCGGGGCCGCGGACCAGGCCGGGCCGCGGCGGCGGCGCTTGCAGGCTGGCGAGCAGGGCGTCGACGCTGCCGAGGTCAAGCTCGGCGTTGCGCCAGGTGAGCTGGTCGAGCGGCTCGAAGTCGTGCTCCTCGACGGCGCGGACCAGATCATCCTCCAGCGGCGGGCAGGTGGCGGTGGTGCCGAAGGTGCCGTCCCTCATGCCCCGCCCGGCTCGCCCGGCGATCTGCGCCACCTCGGGGGCAGCCAGACGCCGGGGGCGGCGGCCGTCGAACTTCGACAGGCGCGCGAACGCGACGTGATCCACGTCCATATTGAGGCCCATGCCGATCGCGTCGGTGGCGACCAGGAAGTCGACCTCCTTATTCTGATAGAGCTGCACCTGCGCGTTGCGGGTGCGCGGCGACAGCCGGCCCATGACGACGGCACAACCGCCCCGGCGTCTGCGGATCAATTCCGCGATGGCATAGACCTCGCCGGCGCTGAAGGCGACGACGGCGGTGCGGGGCGGCAGGCGCACGAGCTTCGCCGGCCCGGCATAGGTGAGTTGCGAAAGCCGCGGCCGGGTCTCGATCTCGGCCTGCGGGACCAGATGCTGCAACAACGGCCGGATCGTTTCAGCGCCGAGGAACATCGTTTCGACCAGGCCGCGGGCATGAAGCAGCCGCTCGGTGAACACGTGGCCGCGGTCCGGGTCGGCGCAGAGCTGGATTTCGTCGACGGCGACGAACTCGGCCGGCACGTCGAGCGGCATGGCCTCGACCGTGCAGGAGAACCAGCGGGCGTTGGCGGGAACGATCTTTTCCTCGCCAGTAATGAGCGCCACGTGGCGCACGCCCTTCTGAGCCACCATCCGGTCGTAGTTCTCCCGCGCCAGCAGGCGCAGCGGGAAGCCGATGATGCCGGATGCGTGCGCCAGCATCCGCTCGATGGCGAGATGCGTCTTGCCGGTGTTCGTCGGGCCGAGCACGGCCTTGACCCGGGATGGTAAGCCCAGCATGGGATAATGCTTGGTCCGGCTCGGCCAGAATGCAAGCGCGGGCTTGGCAAGGGAGTGTTGCGAATGGCGTTCGACCGTGACTTGACGTGCCTCGCGCCGGTTGGCGCGGCCTCGTTGCCGGTGCTGTCGTGGCGTTCTGGCGGGCTGGATGCGGGGCTGGCGGGACTGGAGCCGGCACAGGCCGCGTTCGTGCGGGCAGCGGGCTTCAAGGCCGCGGCGGGCGAGATCGCGCTGTTGCCGGGCGCGGACGGGGTGTGCGGAGCGGTGCTTGGCCTCGGCGAGGACCGGTCGCCCGACCCGTTCGGCGCCCTCGCGCTCGGATTGCCGGAGGGCGGCGCCTGGCGTTTGCAGCCCGGCGACTTCGATATGGCCGCGGCGGCGCTCGGCTTCTGCCTCGGCGCGTATCAATTCGAGGCGTTCAAGCGCCCCAAGCGCGCGCCTGTCCTGCTGGCAGGCGCCCAGGACCAGGCGGAGCCGCTCTCGCTCGCGCGGGCGACATGGCTGGCACGGGACTTGATCAACATGCCCGCGAACCGGCTCGGCCCGGCCGAGCTGGCCGACGCCGCGTTGCTGTTGGCCCGGCGATTCGGGCTGGCAGGCGAGCTGATCGAGAACGAGGCGCTGAGGCGCGAGTATCCCACCGTCGCCGCGGTCGGCGACGGGTCGGACCGGGCGCCGGCCGTGGCGCGGTTCAAATGGCAAGGACGCTCCGCCGGCCCGGACGCGCCGCTGGTCAGCCTGTGCGGCAAGGGGGTGTGCTTCGACACCGGCGGATATGACCTGAAACCGTCCGCGGGCATGTTGCGCATGAAAAAAGACATGGGCGGGGCGGCGCTGATGCTGGGGCTGGCGGCGGCGGTGATGCAGGCGGACTTGCCGGTCCGGCTTGAAGTCCGAATCGGCTGCGTCGAGAACATGGTCTCGGGCCGGGCCATGCGTCCGCTCGACGTGCTGACGACGCGGCGCGGCCTCACTGTCGAAGTGGGCAACACCGATGCCGAAGGCCGCCTCGTGCTGTGCGACCTGCTTGCCGAGGCGTCGGACCAGCAACCGGCGCTCTTGATCGACGCAGCGACCTTGACCGGCGCGGCGCGGACGGCTTTGGGGCCCGACTTGCCGGCCTTATTTTGCTCCGACGATGCGCTTGCGGCCCGGGTCGCGTCAGCGTCGGCCGCGTCGCACGACCCGGTCTGGCGGCTCCCGCTATGGCCAGGTTACGACGCCTGGATGTCGAGTCCGGTCGCTGATCTCAATAATGTTTCCAGTAAGCCAATGGCGGGCGCGATCACGGCGGCATTGTTTCTGCAACGGTTCCTCCGCCCTGGCACGCCTTGGCTGCATTTGGACACTTATGCCTGGAACGATCAGAACCGGCCCGCAAGGCCCGAGGGCGGCGAGGCGCTTGGGCTTCGTGCCCTTTTTGCGACGATAGCGAGGTTAAGCCCTGATTATTCCGGGCTCTATGCCGCATAATGTGATGTTGCATGAGAAATGAATAGGCTATTGTTAGTTGGTTCCAGGAACCATTTGTTCCAGAACCAGATCAGGCGTATGTCGCGCCTGGCTGAAAGGCTCGATGGAGTCGATATTGTAGAGAAAGGAAAATCCGATGGCATCCGCCATATCCACCGACCAAATGGTTGGCATTCTGAGGGACACTGTCGTCGCCCTGGTCCGGCGGGACGGTCCTGACCTGTCCGCCCGCCAGCTCGGCGTGCTCCTGACCTGCTACTTGCAGGAAGGCGGCCATACGGTCCGCGGCCTGGCAGCCGACTTGAACGTGTCGAAACCGGCAATCACCCGCGCGCTCGACCGCTTGGGCGAGCTTGACCTTGCCCGGCGCAAGGTCGATCCGATGGACCGTCGCAGCGTGCTTGTGCAACGGACGTTGAAGGGCCAGGCGTTCCTTCGCGACTTGCGTGGCATTATGACGGAAGCCAATGCCGTGCCGAAGAAAGCAGCCGGTGCGGCAAACGTCGCGGTCGACAATGCGACGAAACGTGCCCGCGCCTGAACCCGGCGACGATTGACCATCCTCCCGCACGCTGACAGCGCGGGAGACGGTGGTCACCGCGAAATGGATCTCCCGATGACGGCCCGCCAGTTAAGGACAATTCCCGTACAAGCGCTCAGAACGCCTTAAGTCTGGTCTTTGCGCTACTCGACATCCGTCGGCGTGGTTTCCGTTTTATGGCGGTCGCCGTTCGGCAAACCGGTCGGCTCATGGTCCCCAGCCTCGGCCGGGATGCCATGCGGCGTCTCGCCAGTTGGGTTGGCATCAGGCGGAGCGCCTTCGGGCGGCGGTTCCGGCGGGCGCTTCTGTTCGTTCATAATGCCCTAACCCGGCAGCGCGGGCCTGGTTTCATCCAGCCAGTGCGCTTGCGACCCCGTCGCAGACACGGTCCGCGTCGGATTGGGACAGGTCCGGGTGGATCGGCAACGCCAGGATGCGGGCGGCCAGGTCTTCACTGACCGGAAGCGAGGCCCCGTCGTGGTGTCCGGCATAGGCCGGCTGCGCGTGAAGCGGGCGCGGGTAATAGACGGCGCTCGGCACCCCGCGCTGCTTCAGCGCCGATTGCACGTGGCCGCGTTGCGCCTCGTCGGCCAGCAGCACGGCGTAGATGGCCCAGGCGCTCGTGCTATCCGGAACCCGGGCCGGGATTTCGAGCACATGGCCGAGTCGGCGGTCGTAAATGCCCGCGATGCGCTCGCGGCTGGCAAGCTCGGCGTCGAACGCGTCGAGCTTGCCGAGCAGGATGGCGGCTTGCAGCGTATCGAGCCGCCCGTTCATGCCGGTCCGCAGCACCTCGTAGCGGGCGGCGCCCTCGCCGTGGGTCCGCAGGCTGCGGAACAGCGCCGCACGGTCCGCGTCGTCGGTGAACAAGGCCCCGCCATCGCCGTACCCGCCGAGCGGCTTGCTGGGGAAGAAGCTGGTCGCCGTGGCCTTCGCTTGCGTACCCAGCTTGGCGCCGTGCAGAGAGGCGCCGAAGCTCTGGGCGAGGTCGTCGATCGTGAACAGCCCATGAGCGTCGGCGATGCGGGTCAAACTCGGCCAATCGGCAGGCTGGCCGAACAGGTCGACGCCGATCAGGGCGCGCGGGCGGAGCCTGCCGGCGGCTTTGACGGCTTCGATGCGGGTTTCGAGATGGGCCGGGTCGATCTGGAAAGTGCGCGGATCGACGTCGACGAACACGGGGGTCGCGCCTAGCAGGAGCGGGACCTCTGCGGTGGCGGTGTAGGTGAAGGCGGGCAGGAACACGGCGTCCCCCGGGCCGATCCCCTCGGCCATCATGGCAATCTGCAGCGCATCGGTGCCGGAGCTGACGCCGACGCAATGTTTCGCCCCGCAATACGCGGCCAAGCGTTGCTCCAGCTCCTGCACCTCGGGGCCGAGAATGAACTGGCAATGCGCCATCACTGCCTCGACCCTCGGTCGGATGCTGGCGGCTAGGCGGGCCTGCTGGGCCTTGAGGTCGAGAAAAGCGATCGGGGCGGGCATGGCTTACTCTCCGGGCACGGCGCGGGCGGCGCCGGGCGGGTTGCGTTCGAATTCGGGAACGAGGCGGGCGAGCTGCGCCAGCGCCGCCTCCGCCTGCCCGGCACGGCACAAGGCCGCCACCTCGTCGATCACCCGCCCGACGATGGCCGGATCGGCGGTGCGGGGCGCTGCCATCAATAGGCCGGGATGGCCGGTGGGAACCGGCGCTTCAGCCCCGTGGAACAGCTCCTCGAACAGCTTCTCGCCGGGGCGCAGGCCGGTGTAGGCGATGCGGATCGTGCCTTGCGGCGCAGGGGCGTCGTCCTCGACAGCGCGCAGGCCGGCGAGGCGGATCATCTGCCGGGCAAGGTCGACGATGCGCACCGGCTCGCCCATGTCGAGCACGAAAATCCCCCCCTGCGACGCGGCCGGAAGCGCGAGGCCCGCCATCCCCACGACGCTCGCCTCCAGCACCAGCCCCACCGCCTCGCGCACGGTCATGAAATACCGCTGCATCTCCGGGTGGGTCACCGTGAGCGGCCCGCCGTGCTCCAACTGCCGGCGGAACAGCGGCACGACCGAGCCGGTGCTGCCGAGCACGTTGCCGAAGCGGACCGTGATGCAGCGCATCCCCCCCGTCCGTTGCCCGGCCACGTCCAGCCCCTGCACGTACATCTCCGCCAGCCGCTTGCTCGCGCCCATGACGCTGCTGGGGTTCACCGCCTTGTCCGTCGAGATGAACACCATGGCGCTCGCCCCGGCCGCGCGGGCGGCATCGGCGACGGTCCGCGTGCCGCAGGCGTTGGTCAGCAGGTCCTCCGCCGGGTTCGCCTCCCCGATCGGCACATGCTTCAGCGCCGCGGCATGGAACACGAGCTCGGGGCGGATGCCTTCGACGACGGAGCGGATGCGGGCGTCGTCGCGCACGTCGGCGATCCGCGCCTGGCGCGCGACGCCGGGATGGATCTCGGCCAGCTCCAGATCGATTTGCCAGAGCGCGTACTCGCCATTGTCGAGCAAGACCAGCAGCGACGGGCCGAGGGCTGCGACCTGCCGCGCCAGCTCCGAGCCTATGGTGCCGCCAGCGCCGGTGACCAGGACGCGGCGGCCGCGCACGAGCCGGG
The DNA here is from genome assembly GCA_965217935.1 of Acetobacteraceae bacterium. Lineage (GTDB taxonomy): Bacteria > Pseudomonadota > Alphaproteobacteria > Acetobacterales > Acetobacteraceae > JBBROS01. The sequence goes on from OZ244581.1 coordinate 517,685, forward strand.
CCATTCCTTCGCGGTCGAGCGGCACTTGCGGCCGGTTCAGCAGGTCCTCGATGGCGACCGGGGCAAGCTCGATGCCGTGGGCCGGCGCGGTCAGCAGGGCCGTAGGCCGTGGCGCGCGGCGGACCGGGACGCCCTCGTTGTCCGCGTCCGCCAGCAAGGCGGCCAGCGGCGGCCCGGCGATATCCTCCGTCACCACCACGGCATGGGGCAAGCGCCGCTGAGCCCGCAACCGGGACAGCACCGGACCGGTCTCGCGCAGGCTGCCGAGGATTCGCCGCCCATGAATGCGCCGCCCGACCTGGCCGTCGTTGCGCGACAGCAGCCCGACTACGCGGAAACGCCGGCGCCCATCGCGGTATTCCAGCGCGCGGAGGAACAGGTCGGCCCCCTCCCCTGCCCCGGCCAGCAGCACGTCCTGAGCGTCCGCGTCGGGCCGGGCACGCCCGGGCCGCAGCCGATACAGCACCCGCGGGGCGCCGAGGGCCACGATCAGCACCAGGGCATGAACGACCGGGAAGGTCACGGTCGGCAGCGCGAACCCGGTGGCAAGCAGCAGCAGCGCGAACAGCAACGCGGTCGCCACGCTGCTGCCGACCACGCCGAGCAGATCCTCGATGCCGGCGAAGCGCCAGTATTGCTGCGGCATCCGGAACGGGACGCCGGCGACCAGGAGCGTAACAACGCCGCCGGCCACGAACCATAAGGGCCGCAGCAGCCCGGCGCTCGGCTCGGCGATGTAGCTGGCGAGCGGCGTGGCAACTGCGGCCAGCGCGCCGTCGAGCAGGATGTTCTGGAGGATGCGGCGGCTGAAAGCCTGTTTGCGGGGGCGTTGCAGGGGCATCGTTCGAATCGTATAGCCTGCAATCGGCTTGACCGGAACGGTCAGGGCGCTCATTGCCAGGCCAGAGGCACCCTGCGATCGGCTTGACCGGAACGGTCAGGGCGCTCATTGCCAGGCCAGATAAGCCCTTTTAACCTCGTTTCACACGCTCCTGGACTGCCTTGACCCCTCAGGCCCTGTTGACGCACCTGCTGTTCTGCGCCGCGCTCGGCCTGTTCTCGGCAGCGGTGGTGCGGGTCATGATCGCCGTGGCCGTGATGGACCAGCCGAACGCGCGCAAGGCGCACACGCAAGCAGTGCCGAAAAGCGGTGGCGTCGGCGTCGTCGCGGCCTTCTTGGTTGGCATCCTGCTGCTCTACGCCTTCGCCGACTTCTCGCGTCTGGCGGATGCCTACTTCCGCGGAGTGATCGTCGCCTCGGCGGCGATTGCCCTGGTGGCGCTCGCCGACGACCTGCTGGATTGGCCGTTCGTGGTCAAGCTCGCAGCACAGCTCGGGGCGGCACTGCTTGCGGTCGGCAGCGGGCTAATGGTGGACGTGGTTAACCTCCCGCTTGCCGGGCCGGTCTCGCTTGGCTGGTTCGCGGCGCCGGTGACGCTCGCCTGGGTGCTGTTCGCGACCAACGCGATGAACTTCATTGACGGCCTGAACGGATTGGCGGCCGGGGTCTCGGCGCTGGCGGCGGCGGCGCTGGCCGGCATCGCGGCGGCGCACGGCGGCTGGTTCGTCTACTTCGCCGGGCTGCTGCTGATGTCCGGCCTGCTCGGCTTCCTGCCGTTCAACTTCCCGCGGGCGCGGATTTTCATGGGCGACGTCGGCAGCCAGTTCTGCGGCTTCGTACTGGCCGTCCTGGCGGTGGCGGCGGGGCGGTTCCAGGGGGTGGACCTCTCGGTGCTGCTGGCGCCCATGCTGCTGTTCGGCGTGCTCTACGACGTGGCCTTCACCTTGGCCCGGCGGCTGCTCGCGGGCGAGCGCGTCACCGAGGCGCATCGCGCGCACCTTTACCAAGTGGTCAACCGGGCCGGGCTGCCGGCCTCGGCGGTGACGCTGGCGCATTGGGGCTTCGTGCTTTGGGGCGGGCTTTGCTGCTGGCTGTTCCTGAACTCCGGAGGCCTCACGAAAGCGGCGATGCCGTTGCTGGTCGTGCCGCCCCAGCTTGCCTGGACCGGTTACGTCATTTGGCGCGCGCGGCGGTTCGGGCTGGCGCGGTGGTGAGCTAAACCGTCCGCGCCCGCAGAGCGGCGAAGGCGAGCGCCAGCCAGCCGATGATCAGCATCGTGCCGCCGACGGGCGCGGCCATGCCCAGTGCCGGGCCGCCGAACTGCGGGATCCAGACCGCGCCGCAGAACAACGCCAACCCGGCCACGAACAGCGCGCCGGCCAGATGCACCGGCCAGCCGCCATAGGCGCCCAGCAATCCGCAGGCGACAAGCGCCAAGGCGTGCCAGCCCTGCATCTGCACCGCGCTATTGACGGCGCGCAGCCGCCCCGGCTCAATCGCCGCATGGGCGGCAAAGGCGGCGCCCGCAACGGCGAGCGCACCGACGACGGCGCCGAGCGCCAGCCAACCCCGGTAAACCTGCATGTATCGTCTCCAATAAGGGCGCGCCGCCGGCGATACGTGCGGCAGCACGCCGACAAGGCTGCCCGGTAGAACAAAGATTTAAGGCTCGTTCGCGCGATCCCGCGCGAGATGGACCCTAAAGCGGTTTCAGCCCTTGCGAAACCGCCTGAGGACAGTTCCGCCGCGCGATGAGCATGTGTATTGTGAGTGGATGCCGCGCGGCGACCTATTCCCAGAGATCGGACCGTTCGAGACAGGTTACATGCCGGTCTCCGGCGGGCATGTCATGTATTGGGAGCAGGTCGGCAATCCCCGCGGCGCGCCCGTCCTGTTCCTGCACGGCGGCCCGGGCGCCGGCGCCGGCGCGGTGCACCGGCGCTTCTTCGATCCGCACTTCTGGCGCGTCGCCATCTTCGACCAGCGCGGCGCCGGCCGCTCCCGCCCGCTCGGCAGCTTAGCGCAGAACACGACGGCCGACCTCGTCGGCGACATCGAGACGCTGCGCCGGCATCTCGGCATCGAGCGCTGGCTGCTGTTCGGCGGCTCCTGGGGCAGCACCCTGGCCCTGGCCTACGCGCAGGCCCATCCGGACCGGGTCCGCGGCCTCGTGCTGCGCGGCGTGTTCCTGGGCCGGCGCTCCGAGGTGGATTGGTTCCTGCACGGCCTCGGCCAAGTGTTTCCCGATGCCCATGCCGCGTTCGTCGGCCATCTGTCGCCCGGGGAGCGGGGCGACATCCTGGGCGCCTACCTGCGCCGCCTCACGCATTCGGACCCGGCCGTCCACATGGCGGCGGCAAGGGCCTGGTCGGTCTATGAAGGGTCCTGCAGCACGTTGCTGCCCAGCCCGGACACGGTGACGTCCTTCGCCCAGGACCGGACCGCCTTGGGCCTGGCCCGGATTGAGGCCTATTACTTCGCGCACGACCTGTTCTTGCCGGAGGAGGGGCTGCTGGGCGGGATGCACCGGATCGGGCGCCTCCCGGCGGAGATCGTGCAAGGCCGCTATGACATGGTCTGTCCGGCACGCACCGCCTTCGAACTGGCGGCGGCATGGCCCTCGGCGCGCCTGACCGTCATCCCGGACGCCGGGCATTCGGCTTTGGAGCCGGGCGTGCGCCGGGCGCTGGTTTCAGCGGTGGAGCGGTTTCGCCACGTGCGGTGACGCGCGATTGCCCTTCGGCGCCGCTTCGACCTCAACTCTGGCCCGCACGCCGCAATGATCCTGAAGCGCACGAAACACGGCCCCGATCTTCTGCGCCGACGGATTCCCGTTCGGCCCAACCATCCGCATCAGGCTCTTGACCGGCGTATGGGTCGCAGCGCTCAGGTCGGCAAAGCCGATCGTCGCGTTGATGCAGTCGCGTAGAAGCGAGCGGGCCTCAGCCAGGTCGCCGCCAAGAAAGGCTTGAACTGACTTCTGGATCAACGCGAAGCGGAATTCGGCATCGCGCTGGGCACGCTTGACCACGGTGTCGCGGAAACTTCGGGTGAGTGCCATGACTTGACGGTCTTTTCTATTTTCTAGCTTTGTAATCCGCCCATGCGGTGTGGGCATTCTCGATGCCAGACTGTTGAGTCTTTTTGTCCCCGCCGCCTAACAGAATGACCAACACATCACCATCCAGTCTAAACTGGACCCGGTAACCTGGGCCGTAGTCGATCCGAGCCTCCATTACGCCCTGCCCAACTCCCTTGACGTCGGGACGCAATCCCGTTCCCAGCTTTGCGATGACGCGTGTCACTCTTGCGGCCGCTCGCGCTTCAAGCCGGAAGAACTAGCGCTCGAATGGACAGGTATTGTCCTGCGCCTCGTATTGTATTGCCTCCGGCACCATTCAACGGTAACCATTTTACAAACATTGCCGTTTGAGCTTCTGTGATCCCGAACCATGACTGTCCTCGCCGCCGCGGACCGTGCAAGCTGGCGGCAGCATCGGAGGACATGCGGTGAAGGTCGGATTGATCGGACTGGGCTCGATGGGCATGGGAGCCGCCCTCAACCTCGTTGCCAAAGGCCACGCGGTCACGGGCTGCGACTTTCGGCCCGAGGCCCGCGCGGAGCTCGAAGCAGCGGGCGGCGCATCCGTTGCCGCGGCCGAGGCCTTGCCGGACGGCTTGGAGGCGCTGATCGTCTTCGTCGTCAATGCCGCGCAGGCAGAGGGCGTGCTTTTCGGCCCCGAAGGCGCCTTGCAGCGCGTCGAGGCCCAGGGCGTCGTCATCTGCTGCACCACCATCGCCCCGGCCCTCGCGCGCGCCACGGCCGAGAGGGTCGAGGCGGAAGGCCGGCTCTACCTCGACGCCCCGGTCTCCGGCGGGTCAATCGGCGCGCGGGGCGGCAACATGACCGTCATGGCCAGCGGCACCCCGGCGGCATTCGAACGGGCCGGGCCCGTGCTGGAGGCGATCGCCGGCAAAACCTGGCGCCTGGGGCACGAGGCCGGCGCCGGCAGCACGGTCAAGATGGTCAACCAGCTCCTGGCCGGCGTGCACATCGCCGTCGCCGGCGAGGCGATGGCGCTGGCTATCCGCGCCGGGGCGGACCCGCAGACCGTCTACGACGTCATCACCACCTCGGCAGGCAACTCCTGGATGTTCCAGAACCGCGTGCCGCACGTGCTGGCCGGCGACGATACGCCGCATTCGGCGGTGAACATCTTCGTCAAGGACCTCGGCATCGTGCTGGACCAGGCGCGCAGCCTGCAGTTCCCCTTGCCTCTGGCGTCCGCCGCGCATCAGCTCTTTCTGGCCGCCGCCGCTGCCGGGCATGGCGCGAAGGACGACGCGTTCGTCATCCGGGTCTGGGAAGCGCTGTCCGGGATCCAACTGCCGCAGGGAGGGCATGAGCATGGATGATTGGGGGACGCTGTCGCAGGCGGAGCGGGACGCGCGCTACAACAACTCCGCCGCCGTTCCTGACAGCCAGGCGTTCATGGCGGAGTTGGCGGCGGCCTCGGGCAAGCGCCGGGCAGAGCAGCCAGCGGGGCTCGACCGGCCGTACGGGCCAGGCGAACGCAACAAGGTTGACCTGTTCATCACCGATCCCGCCGCCCCCTGCCTCGTCTTCATTCACGGCGGATACTGGCAGCGCAACGGCCGCGAAGGCGCCGCCGCGCTTGGCGACGGGGTGCGGGCGCATGGCTGGTCGGCGGCGCTCCCCGGCTACACCCTGGCGCCTGAGGCCTCGCTGACGACAATGGTCGCCGAGATCCACGCCGCCCTCGGCCTGATACGGACGCTGGTCTCAGGCCCGGTCATCGTCTCCGGCTGGTCGGCGGGCGGGCACCTGACAGCGATGGCGCTCGGCCACGCCGCCGTTCACGCCGCCCTCGCCATCTCAGGCCTGTTCGAGCTTGGGCCGATCCGCGACACCTACCTCAACGAGAAAGCGCGGATTACCGACGAGGAGGCCGTAAATTTGTCCCCCTTGCGCCTGCCGGTCGTGGCGAAGCCGATGGCGATCGCCTACGGCTCGGCCGAGTTGCCGCCGCTGGTGGCCGACAGCCGGGCCTTGCACGCCCGGCGCGCGTCCGCCCACGCGCCCGGCGCTCTCATCCCCGGCCCCGGCCTGGATCATTTCTCGATCGTCAGCAGCCTTCGTGAGACGAATGGTCTGCTCACTCGAACGTTGCTTGATTTAGCACTCTAAATCCCACAGGACGCATTTTGTCTCTCACGACAGCGTGATGTCTCAATAGCGTTCTATTCGTCTCAAATTAACATCTGATCTCCATTCTGATCCAGACGCCGGGATGCGCCCGGCCCTTCAGGATCGGACATCATGGCAACGCTGACAGTCGGAGCAGGCAAGCAATACGGCACCATCGCCTCGGCGCTGCTCGCGGCGAAAGACGGCGACACCGTCGCGGTCTCGGCCGGCGTCTACGCCAATGATTTCGGAACCGTCAAATCGAAAATCAGCTTGGTCGCAGTCGGCGGCCAGGTCACGTTGCTGGCCACCCAGCCGCTCCCCTCCGGCAAAGGCCTGCTCACGGTCGGGGCGGACGCCACGATTGACGGCTTCGTCTTCGCCGGCGCCCAGGCAACGGATGGGACAGGCGCCGGCCTGCTCTACACCGGCGGCGCGCTCGTGGTCCGCAACAGCCTGTTCACCGGCAATCAGAACGGCCTGCTCGCCCTGGCGAACGCGGCCGGAAAGATCACGATTCAATCATCCGAATTTTCCCGCAACGGCAACGATGACGGCTTCTCGCACAATGTCTCGGTCGGCGCGATCAAGTCGCTGACCATCCAGGACAGCTACATCCACGACGCGCTCGGAGGCAGCGAGGTCAGGAGCCGCGCGCAGGCCACCACCGTGACCGGAAGCCGCATCGCCGACAACGCCTCGAACGCCGGCATCGGGCTTGACTTGCCGAACGCGGGCGCCGTGCTGATCCAGGATAGCGTGATCGAGAAAGGGGCGCAGTCGCGGAGCGCGTCGGTCATCCGGTTCGGCGGCGAGGCAGCCTATGCCGGATCATCGCTGAAGCTGAACGGCAGCACGGTCGTCAGCGACCTGGCCGGCGCCGTCCTGCTGCAGAACCAGACCTCCGTCATCGCTAGCGTTGCAGGGAACCAGCTCTACGGCTTCACGGGCGGCGGCAAGGTGGCGAACGGGCCTATCGCCGCGTCGGGCAACCTGATCCCGGCCAACCGGCCCGCCGTCTCCACCGCGCCGCTGATCGTGCCCGCCACCGCATTGCCGGTCGAGTATGGCCGGGCCGGCGCCGTCATCGCCAACGGCGCCGTCCTCTCGGTCGGCGCGGGCGGCCAATACGCAAGCCTCGCCGCAGCGCTCGCCGTGGCGCAGGACGGCGACACGATCCAGGTCGCCGCCGGGCGCTACGCCGGGGACGGCGTCACCATCAGCCGCAAGGTCATCATCGAGGGCGTGGGCGGGCCGGCCCAGTTCATGCCCGGCGACGCGCCCTCCAACGGGCTGGCCCTCTTCGTGACCACCACCGACGTCACCTTCCGCAACATCGAGATCGCAGGCGTCGCCACGCCGGCAGGCGTTTCGGCCGCGATCCGCAGCCAGGCCGGCAACCTGACCCTGGTGAACAGCTTCATCCACGACAACCAGGCCGGCATCGTGGCCGGCAAGGACGTGAGCGGCAGCATCGGCATCTACGACAGCGAGATCGCCCGCAACGGAACGCCGGACGGGCGCGGCGCGAACATCGACGTGGGCGAAGTCGGGACGCTGACGTTGCGCAACGACTGGGTGCATGACGGATCGGTCGGGGCCGAAGTCATCAGCCGGGCGGACAACACCGTGATCGACGGGACACGGATCAGCCAGGCAGCCGGAAACGGCGCCTCGGGGATCGAGCTGCCGAATGCCGGGCGGGTGACGATCACGGGCGGCGCGATCGAGAAAGGCGAATTCAGCCAGCAGGCCGCGCTGGTCCATATCGGCGGCGAAAGCGTTTACGCCGGCAGCGCTGCGTCCATCTCCGGCACGGTGCTGATCAACGACCTCGCAAGCCCCAAGCAGTTCGTTGCGGCCGAGACTGGCGCCGGCGCCGTGACCGTATCGGGCGCAACGTTCGTCGGCAGCGTCAAAGGCAGCACGCTGGTGCAGAATGGAACGAACACGGGCGCGATCAAGAAGGGCGGCATGTCGATCGGGGCGACCGCGCCGTGGGGAAGGTCCGGCGCCCCGGCGGCATCCGCAAGCACGGCGCCGACGCCGGCCGCGGCAGCGCCCGACCACGGCGTTCTGGTGCTGCGCCTTTCCGGCAACGCATATCAAGGCAATGCCAAGTTCACCATCACGCTGGACGGAGCGCAGATCGGCGACACCCTTTCCGCCACGGCCGTCCATGCGGCGGGAGAGACGCAGACGTTCACCATGGCCGGCGCCTTTGTCGCCGGGCCGCATAGCATCACCGTGCAGTTCGTCAACGACCTGCAGGGCACGGCGCCAGGCGAGGACCGAAACCTCTATGTCGACGGGCTGTCATTCAATGGCGAGGAGATCGCGCAATCGGCGACGCTCACGGCGAACAGCACGGCGCTGCTCTCGACGGGCCCCGTCTCGCGGCTGACGCCCATCGCGGTCAACCTATCCGAGGATGCCTGGAAGGGCGATGCCCAGGCCTTCATCGCCATCGACGGCAAGGTGACGGGCGGGGTGCTCGGAGTGACGGCGTCACATGCGGCCGGCAAGACGCAAGCGATGCAGTTCCTCCTAGACCTGTCGCCCGGTCCGCATACCGCGTCGGTGACGTTCCTGAACGCCGCCGGCGACTCCGATGCCGCCCGGCGTCTCTACATCGATTCCATCGACGTCGCCGGGCAGCACTACGCGCAAGCGGCGGCCCTGCTGCCGGAAAACGGGACCAGCACCTTCGCTTTCACGGTCGCGCCGCCGCAGGCCGCGAACGCCGTGTTCCTGACGGCCGGCCTGCCGCAACCCTTGCTTAATTTCCTGCCTTCCTATTGATGCCCCGGCCCGACCAGAGCCTCGGTCACGCGCCGGGCAAACGCGGCCGGATCGGCTGGCAGGTCGCCATCCTGGATGCGCGCGATGTCCAGCAGCAGTTGAGCAGGCCCGGCCAGATCCTCATCCGCATCGGCCCGCGCCGCCATCGAGCGGACGAGAGAATGGCGCGGGTTCAGCTCCAGCGCCGGCGGCATGGCGAAGCTCTGCCGGCCGTGGCGGCGCAGCACGCGCTGCATCTGCAAGTCAGGCCCGAACCCGGCGGCGGCCAGCACGACGGCGCTCTCCACCAGCCGGTCGGTGGCGCGGACCTCAGAGACCGCCTCGCCCAGCGCAGTCTTCAAGGCGGCGATCAGCTTCTCGACATTCGCCAGCTCGCCCTCGGGCACATGCTCGGACGGCAGCTTTGACAGATCGGCAGCCCCTTGCGTCACGCTGCGGATCGGCTTGCCCTCAAACGTGCCGAGGCGCTCCGGCCAGAAGGCGTCAACCTGGTCAGTCAGCAGCAGCACCTCGACCCCGCGGGCCCGGAAGCCTTCGAGTTGCGGCGAGTGGGCCAACGCCTCTGCATCGTCGCCGGCAAGCACGTAGATCGCCTCCTGCTCCGGCTTCATCCGGCCCACGTAGTCGGCGAGCCCGGTCCATCCCTCGGCCCCGGAACTCTTGAAGCGCACGAGATGGGAGAGTTCCTGCCGGTAGTCGGCATCGTCCCAAACGCCCTCTTTCAGCACCGCGCCGAACGCCTCCCAGAACTTGGCGTAATCCTCGGCGTCCTTGGCCCGCGATTTCAGCTCGGACAGCACGCGGCTGGTCACGGCCTTGCGGATACGGGCCAGCACCGGCGTCGCCTGCAGCATCTCCCGGCTGACGTTCAGCGGCAGGTCCTCGGTGTCGACCACGCCTTGCACGAAGCGTGCCCATGAGGGCAGCAAGGCCGCCTCGTCGGTGATGAACATCCGGCGCACATGCAGGCGTACCCGGCTCTCGCGCGGGCCTTCCACCGGCTCGAACGGGCGCATCCCGGGGATGAAGAGGAGGGCGGTGAACTCCATCGCCCCCTCGGCCCGCCAATGCAAAGTCGCCCAGGGCTCGTCGAACGCATGGGCGACATGGCGGTAGAACTCGGTGTATTGCTCGGCGCTGACGTCGGCCTTCGGCTTGCGCCACAGCGCGGTGCCCTCGTTGGCCGGCTTGTCCTCGCCCTCCTGGGCCACCAGGATCGGAATGGTGATGTGGTCGGCCCACTTGCGGATGATGGTCTCGAGCCGGATCGGCTCCAAGAACTCGGCGGCGTCCTCCTTGACATGCAGGACGATGGTGGCGCCCGGCTCGGCGCGCTCGGCCGGGGTCAGGGTGAATGCGCCGCCGCCGTCCGACGCCCAGGTCCAGGCTTCCTCCGATCCGGCCCGGCGGCTCGTCACCTCCACGCGGTCGGCGACCATGAACGCGGAGTAGAAGCCCACGCCGAACTGGCCGATTAGGCTGACCCTGTCCTCCGGCTTGGCCTTCGCCACCTCGGCGCCGAACGCGCGCGTGCCGGAGCGGGCGATGGTGCCGAGGTTGGACGACAGCTCCTCCTTGCTCATGCCGACGCCGCTGTCGGCAATGGTGATCGTGCGCGCCTCCTTGTCGGGCGCGACGCGGATGGCCGCATCCGCCGGCGGCGTCAGCGCCGGATCGGTCAGCGCCTCGAAGCGCCTGCGGTCGGTGGCGTCGGCGGCATTGGCGACCAGCTCGCGCAGGAAGATCTCGCGGTCGGAGTAGAGCGCGTGGACCACCAGGTCGAGCAGACGGCCGACCTCGGCGCTGAACTCATGGCGTTCGGTGGTCATCGTCTCGCTCATAGGAACTCCCGGTTGTGGATCGCCCGCGATATGCTCAACAACGCCGGCGTTTTCAACCTGGCGCGCGAGGTCAGCTTCCGCGGTATGTCGAGTAGGCGTAGGGACTGAGCAGCAGCGGCACATGGTAATGCGCCTCCGGCTCGGCGATGGCGATGCGGATCGGGATTAGGTCAAGGTACGGCGGGTCCGCAAGCGGCAGGCCGGAGGCGGCAAGGTAGGCGCCGGCATGGAAATGCAGCTCGTAGGCGCCGATGCGCAGCGGCCCGCCGTCGGCCAGCAAAGCGGGCTGGACACGCCCGTCGCCGTCCGTCTCGGCGGTCAGCAGCAGGTTGCGGCCGGTCTCGCCGACCTCGAACAACTCGACCATGATGCCGGTGCCCGGGCGCCCGGCGGCGGTGTCGAGCACGTGCGTGGTCAGCGAGCCGGCAACCTGCGGCATACCGGGGCCGGTCACGCGGCCGGCCACGCGCAGCCTGGTGATCAGGAAAATCTCGTGCAGCGCAGCCGCGCGCTCGGCAAGCGGGTCGGCCTCCACACGGCGGGCAAACTGGCGCAGGATCGAGCCGCGCGTATGCCGGCGGACGCAGATCAGGAACGGAAAGCCGAACCGGTCGCGGTAAGCCTGGTTCATGGCCTGGAACCGGGCGAACCCGGCGTCATCCAGCCGGTCGAGCCCGAGTGCGGCTTGCTCGGCAGTCGAATGGCTGCCCATCGAACGCTGCTGCGCGGCGGCGCCGGCGAGGTCCGGGTGGTTGTTGAGGAAGGCAAGCTGCCGCTCCTCGCCGGCCGTCCGCACCTCCTCGAACAAGGCCTGGTGCAAGGCCGTGACGGTCGCGAACGGGCGGCGGGCGGCGGCCCGCTCGGTCACCCAGGGCGCGTCCTCGAACACGTCGCCGAGCGCGCCGGTGAAATCGCCGGGGCTTGCAGCGTTCAGCTCGTCCAAGGTCATGTCAGGCGCCTCGATAAGCCCGTCAGCCGTTCCATCAGCAGCATGACGGCGATGGTCAGCACGATCAGCACCCCGGACAGCGCGGCGATGGTGACATCGAGCTTGCCCTCCAGGTCCTGCCACATGCGAATCGGCAGCATGTCGGTCGCGGCATCGCGCAGGAACAAGGAGACGGGGATGTTGTCGAAGCTCGCCATGAAGCAGATGAAGCCGCCGGCCAGGATGCCCGGACGCACCAGCGGCAGCACCACCCGGCGCAAGGTATAGAGCCGCGACGCGCCGAGCGAGGCCAACGTATTGCGCACCACGAACTGCACGCAGACGACGGTGTGCCCCAGCGTCGACATCAGCAGCGACACCCCGACGCCAATGCTGCTGAACAGCATCAGCGCCGCATGCCAGCGAACCGGGCAGCGCGGCGGGAGGGCGTCGATCGATTCGCCTCCGACCACGATCCGCCCCTCTGTTTGCCGGATCAATCCGGCCACGATCCGAAGCAGCGTCGTCTTGCCGCAGCCGGAAGGGCCAAGCAGGGCGACCAGTTCGCCGCCCTCGATATCAAGCGTTACGTCGTCGACCGCGACGCTGCCAGCATAACGATGGGTGATGTGATCAAGATGAAGGCCGCGTTCGGCGGGGGCCGACTGTTTGCGCATGACGCGATCATAGGCAAGCCGCGTGCCAGCGGGCCTCCGTGTCCGGCGTTAATGCTTTGGCGGCACCGTCTGGCCGGCGGCTGGCGCCGCCTTCTGGTTCGCGTCCAACTGGCTCCGGTTCAACTCGTCCACCTTGCTGTTCCCAGTCGGCCCGCCTTTGTCGTTGCTTTTATCGACGTTCTGCTGCGGGTGCTCCGCATTGGCCGCCATCGACGGCAGCGCGGGCAGCACCAACGCCGCGGCGACCAGCCACGCGCGGCCGGTCATTGCGGCAGGCCCTTCGATGCCGGAACAACCGGCGTGTAGAGGGGCGCGCCTTGAAACGGCGCCGTCATCGACGTTGGCGTTTGCCCTCGAAGCATGTCGAGTTGCTGCTGATTAAGGCGCTCGACCTCGCGATCCCCGGTCGCATTGCCTCGATCAACGCTGTGATCGACGTTCCGATAGGGATGCTTCGCGTTCGCGGCCAGCGCCGGACCCGCGCTGACGGTTGCAGCCATGACCAGTGCGGCGATAAAACCTCTCATCCAAGCCTCCAAGTGCGTGACAAGGCGATAAACGTATGAGAGCATGGTTCGTTGCGCAACCGCAAAAAATCTAGGCGCCCCGGGCAGCCTCGACGAAGGCCTGAATCAGGCCGGCATCCTTCACGCCCCGGGTCCGCTCCACGCCGGACGAGACGTCGACAGCCGCAGCCCCGGTCTCCCGGATCGCGTCCGCGACGGTCGTCGGCGTCAGGCCCCCGGCCAGCACCCACGGCACCGGCGGCTGCCATTCGCGCAGGATCGACCAGTCGAACGACTGCGCGTTGCCGCCGGGGACAGGTGCGCCAGCGGGGGCCTTGTAGTCGAGCAGCAGGCGGTCGATCCCCACCGCCGCTCGCGGCAGATCGGAGCGCGCTGCCACGCCGACCGAGCGCCACACCGGCACCCTGAACCGGGCCTGCAGGGCGGCGGCGCGATCAGGTCCGGCATAAACCTGCAGCGCGGCCAGTTCAACCGATTGCAAGGCGTCGTCAACATCGTCGTCGGAAGGGTCAACGAACAAACCGACCGGACGAGGGTAGGCAGGATGCCGCCGGGTCAGCATGGACGCTTGTTTCGGGGTTACGGCCCGTGGCGACGGGGGGAAGAACACGAAGCCAACCCATTCCGCCCCGGCCTCGGCCACGGCATCGAACGTCGCTGGCTCGCTCAGGCCGCAGATCTTGACCTCGGCCATCGCCCCGGCCGTTCAGCCCGGCGGCAACAAGGCGACGTCCGAACGCGGCGTGCGAACGACCTCGGGAGGACGCGACCGCAATTCCTTCAACTGCGCCTCAAGCTGCCGCGCCTGCCGCTCCGCCCGCCGGGCGCGCGAGCGTGCCGAGACCGTGCCGCCCCAAGCGATGAAGGCGCCGACGACGAAGAAGATGAACGCCGCGACGAGGATGGCGATCGAGAGCGGCGTCTCGATGCGGATATCGGTCGGCCACAGGCCGACGTTGACCGGCTGCTGGTTCGACAGCGCGAAGGCGACCAGGATGATGAGCAGGGGAACGGCGATCAGGACGCGCAAAATGGACTGCCTTTCAGGCGCTGGCCCGCTCGGCGCGAGCCGAGGCCCGGGCAGGTTTAACCCCTCGGTTTACGCGCTCGCGCAATTCCTTGCCAGCTTTGAAAAACGGCACGATCTTCTCATCCACCGAGACCGCCTCCCCCGTCCGCGGATTGCGCCCGGTCCTGGCTTCGCGTTTCTTAACGGTGAATGCGCCGAATCCGCGCAACTCGACGCGCGCGCCGCGGGCCAAAGCGGACGTGATCTCGTCGAAGATGGTGCCGACGATCGTCTCCACGTCCTCGCTCGTCAGATGCGGGTTGGCGTTGGCGAGTTCGGCGATCAACTCGGATTTCGTCATGTCCTACCTATCGCCGACCTGTTCTGGGTGTCCGAACAATGCCTTAGGAGCCGGGCGGCGTCAAGGAACCGGCAGACCCGCACCGCTACTCCGCGGCCCCGCCCTGCCAGATTGCCCATGCGCCGACAGAGGGCTGACGCAGGCCCGTCAACGCCGTGACCGTTTCCCGAGCCAATCCGCCCAGCGTGGCGCCGATGAACCGTTCATATAAAGTGCCTTGCTTCAGGTCCCGCACAGGCAGGTCTTCCGAGATATTGTGCGTCCGCTGCAGCCAGGAGCGTGCGGCGATCTCGTCGCCGATCTCGTCCACCAGGCCAAGCTCCTTGGCTTGCTGCCCAGTGTAGGCACGCCCGTCCGCCAACTCGCGGACACGAGCCGGGTCCATGCGCCGCCCCTTGGCGACGATGGCGACGAACTGGCCGAACAGGTTCTCGACCAAGCCATTCAGGTACGCCCGGCCTTGCGGCGTCAGCGGACGGGTGAAGCTCGGCTGGTCCTTGAGCGGGCCGGAGGTAATGGCGTCGGCAGTGACGCCGAGCGTATCGAGCAGCCCGGACACCTGTGCCGTCTGCAGGATCACGCCGATCGAGCCGGTGAGCGTGGCATTGCTGGCGAAAACCCTCTCGGCCGGCATGGCGATCATGTAGCCGGCCGAGGCCGCCGTGCCGCCCATGACCGCCACCACCGGCTTTGCCGCGGCAACGCGGAGCAGTGCGTTATAGATGCTCTCGCCCCCGGAAACGGAGCCGCCAGGGCTATCGATGCTGACGATCACGGCCGGGACGCTGCTGTCTTTGGCCAGCGCCTGGACCGCGTCGAGCAGTTTGCGGTCCTCGGTGATGACGCCGCGCACGTTGACCCGCGCGATATGGCTGTTGCTGACCACGCCGCCCGTCCTGGGCAGCAACGCCACCAGCGCCACGGCCACGAACGCAACGACAGCCAGCACCCGCCAAAAGTTCAGGCGGCGCTTGAGGCGCCGCCTGTCGAGGATGAAGTCGGTGTCCAGCGACATCGACTATTCGCTCTGCTGGTTCCGCCGGCGGATGGCGGCGCCCAGGATGTCGCCCAGCGAAGCCCCGCTGTCCGCGGTTCCGAAGTCCTGGATTGCCTGCTTGTCCTCCTCCACTTCGCGCCCCTTGATCGTGAGGCTGAGCTTGCGGGCCGCACGGTCGATCGACTGGATCTTGGCGTCCACTTTCTCGCCCACGGCGAACCGGTCGGGCCGCTGCTCCGACTTGTCCCGCGCGAGTTCCGCCCGGCGGATGAACCCGGTCAGCACGTCGTCCACCTTAACCTCGATGCCGTTCGCCTGAACCGCCGTCACGATGCAGGTCACGACATCGTTCTTGTGCACGCGGCTGAGCGTGTCGGCGGCCGGGTCTTCCTGAAGCTGCTTGATGCCCAGGCTGATGCGTTCCTTCTCGGCATCGATGTCGAGCACCTTGGCCTCGACGGTCTGGCCCTTCTCGAAATTGGCGATCGCCAACTCGCCCGGCTCGTCCCAGGACAGGTCCGACATGTGCACCATACCGTCGATGTCGGCGGAGATGCCGACGAACAAGCCGAACTCGGTGATGTTGCGAATCTCGCCGGAGACGGCGCTGCCGATCGGGTGCTCGTCCTGGAATTGCTCCCACGGGTTCTGCTGCACCTGCTTCAGCCCAAGCGAGATGCGCCGCTTGCTGCTGTCCACGTCCAGCACCAGCACGTCCACTTCCTGGCTGGTGGCGACGATCTTGCCGGGATGCACGTTCTTCTTGGTCCAGCTCATCTCGCTGACGTGGACCAGGCCCTCGACGCCCGGCTCCAGCTCCACGAAGGCGCCGTAGTCGGTGATGTTGGTGACGCGGCCCGAGAACTTGGCCCCGGCCGGATACTTGGCGGCCACGCCCTCCCACGGGTCGGCCTCAAGCTGCTTCATGCCCAAGCTGATGCGCTGCGTGTCGCTGTTGAAGCGGATCACCTGCACTTGCACCTGCTGGCCGATCTGCAGCGCCTCGCTCGGATGGTTGATGCGCCGCCAAGCGATGTCCGTCACGTGCAGCAGCCCGTCGACGCCGCCGAGGTCCACGAAGGCGCCGTAGTCGGTGATGTTCTTCACCACGCCGTCGAGGACCATGCCTTCCTTCAGGCCCTGGATCAGCTCGCTGCGCTGCTCGGCCCGCGTCTCCTCCAGCACGGCCCGGCGGCTGACGACGATGTTGCCTCGCGCCCGATCCATCTTCAAAATCTGGAACGGCTGCGGCGATCCCATCAGCGGTCCCACGTCCCGCACCGGACGGATATCGACCTGGCTGCCAGGCAAGAACGCGACCGCCCCGCCGAGGTCGACGGTGAACCCGCCCTTGACCCGGCCGTAGATCGTGCCGTTCACCCGCTGCTGCGCCTCGAACGCCCGCTCCAAGTTGGTCCAGGCCTCCTCGCGGCGGGCCTTCTCGCGGCTGAGCACGATGCTGCCGTCGCGATCCTCGTAGCGCTCGACGAACAATTCGATGTTGTCGCCCGGCTTGACCTCCGGGGCTTGTCCGGGGGCGCCGAATTCCTTGAGCGCGACCCGCCCCTCGCTTTTCAGCCCGACGTCGACGATCGCGTACTCGTCGGTCAGGCGAACAACGTGGCCGGTCACGACGGATCCTTCGAAGCCGCTGTCGCGGCCGAGGGTTTCGTCGAGCAGCGAGGCGAAATCATCCATGCCGTGGTCGGCCGGGCGGTCCATAAGTTCGGTTGAGGCTGATGCCATGTGTAAGGTTGGTTCCTGTGAATGCAGCCGGACGGGCCGGCAAATTCGGTATGCGCGCCCGCTGATCGAGAGCGTCTGGCCAGCGCGCCTGAGATGGAGGTCGTGGCCTGGTTCAAACAAATAGAAGCCCCGGCTTAACCAAGCCGGAGCTTGGTTTCAGAGATACTAAAACACCGCCGAGAGTCAAGCATTTGCAAGCCGCGCGCGCACGATTTCAAGCGCCCGCGCCAGGGTTTCGTCCGCATTGAGGCCAGTCGTGTCCAACTGGACCGCATCCTCGGCCGGGCGCAAGGGCGCCGTGCTGCGCCCGGAGTCCTGGGCGTCCCGCGCACGCATCTCGGCATCCACCTGATCCAGCGTCATCGCGATGTTCCGGCCCCGCAGCTCAAGCCAGCGGCGACGCGCGCGGGCGGCGACGCTGGCGGTGACGAACAGCTTCACCGGCGCGTCGGGGCAGACGACGGTGCCGATGTCCCGCCCATCCAGCACCGCCCCCTGGGCTGCGACACGCCGCTGGAAGTCAAGCAAGGCGGCGCGAACCTCAGGCACGGCCGCGACAAGGCTGGAGGCGCGGTCGGCTTCGGGGCCACGCAGGTCCTGGCGGGCGAGGTCGCCGGGCTGAAGCGCGCCTGCCGCGGCGATGGCGGCGGACGTGTTCGCCGGGTCCGCCATCCTGTCCAGCACGAGGCGGCCGGTCGCGCGATAGAGCAGCCCGGTGTCGAGGTGCTTGAGGCCAAGCTCGGCGGCCAGGCGGCGGGCGAGCGTGCCTTTGCCCGCGGACGCCGGGCCGTCGATTGCGATGACGAGCGGCGGCATCGTCTAATGGATCGCCGCGCCCAGGCCGCGCATCAGCGACACGAAACCAGGGGCGCCGTGATCGACAAAGGCGCCGTCGTCGAGCGCGACCGGCGCGTCTGCAACCTGACCGAGCGCCAGCGCGCCCATCGCGATGCGGACGTCCATCCCCGTTTCAACCACGCCGCCGCCCGGAACGGGGCCGCCATCCACGATCAAGTCGTCACCCTCGATCACGGCATGGACCCCGTTCACGGACAGCATGGCGGCGATCGCTGAAAGGCGGTTGCCGCCGTCCGCGCGCAGCCCGGACAACCCGCGCATCCGGGTCCGCCCCTCCGCCGCCGCCGCCGCGACGGCCAGCGCCGGGCAGTCGTCGATCATGCCCTGCGCGCGGTCGGGCGGGATATCGGTCCCGCGCAGAGGACCATAGGCGACGACGATGTCGCCCACCGGCTCGCCGCCCGAGGCCCGTTCGTTCTCGATCACGATGTCCGCGCCCATCTCCCGCAGCGCGGTCAAATAGCCGGTGCGCGCCGGATTGAGTCCAACGCCCGGCAACGCCACGCGCGATCCCGGCACGAGCAGCGCCATCACCAGCGGGAACGCGGCCAAGGACGGGTCCGCCGGCACGGCGACATCGGCGCCGCGCAACTCCGGCTGCCCAATGAGGCGGACCACCCTGCCCTGCCCGGTCGCTTCAACCTCGATGTCCGCCCCGAAATGCCGCAGCATCCGCTCTGTATGGTCCCGCGTCGGCTTGGGTTCCTCGATCATGGTCCAACCTGGAGCATTCAGGCCGGCCAGCAACAGCGCCGGCTTCACCTGCGCCGACCCGGCCGGCACGCGGCACTCGATCGGCAGCGCATCGCGCGCCCCACGGATGCCGAGCGGCAGAAACTCGCCTTCCCGGCCGTGAAACGACGCGCCGCAAGTCCTCAGCGGCGCCGTTATCCCGCGCATCGGCCGGCTGCGCAGCCTCCGGGTTCCCGTTACGACGGCGAACAGGTCATGGCTGGCCAGGGCGCCGCAGAGCAGGCCGGCAGCCGTGCCGGAATCGCCGACATCGAGCACGTCCGACGGTTCGGTCAGCCCGCCGATGCCGCGCCCGGCCAAACGCCATCGCCCTGGCCCGTCGCAAACCGCTTCAGCGCCGAGGGCGCGCATGGCTGCGGCGGCGCAACGCAGGTCCCTGCCTTCGAACAGGCCGGTCAAGCGGCTCTCGCCGACGGCAAGCGCACCGAGCATCAGCGCGAGATGGCTGATGACCTTGTCGCCCGGAACGGCCATTGCGCCCGAGAGGGGGGCGGCTGGACGCCGGGCGCTGAGCGGGCGGGGAGCATCGGTCATGAACGCCCTCGTGTATGGCATGGCGACGCAGGGTTTGACAGTTGCGCGCAGCAATGGCATGGCCCGCGCCCTCCGGCGGGGTTTCGGCCCGGCTCACGCCCCGGACCATGCCCCGGACCATCTGACGAGGACCTGATGGCTAAGCCCGAACTCGGCACCAAGCGCGTATGCGTCTCTTGCGGCGCGAAATTCTACGACCTGGCAAAAACCCCGGCCATATGCCCGAAATGCGGCGCCGAGCAGCCGGCGGACCTGCCGCGGCCCCGCCGCACCGGCGGCAACGTGGCCGAAGAGAAACGCGCGAAGAAGCCCGCGCCCGAGGTCGATGACGGCGACGTGGAAGTCGAAGTCGCCGACGAGGATGAGGCCGAGGACGTGCTGGAGGACACCAGCGACCTCGAAGACGACGCCGACGCGATCGGCACGGACATCGAAGTCGAGCCGGAAAGCGACGAGAAGGACATGTAGCGGCCGCCGGACGCCGATGGGCTGGCCTCACGCGCCGATATGATGGTCGACGTAGGCGATGGCCTCGCCGGGCGTCCTCAATGCCGTGTCGACCACCAGATGCGGCCGATCCCAGAACTCGTATTCGCTTTCCAGCACGGCCTGCCAACTTGGGCAGACGAGGCCCGGCAAATCGGGCCGGCGCCCTTCCACCCTGCGCCGATGCTCGATATTATCGGAGCAGAGGACCTCGATCTCGACGATGCGGACCCGGGCGCGGCCCGCGACGGCCCGCCATGCCTCCCGGCTCTCGGCGACCGGATTGACGCAGTCCACGACCACGGCCCGCCCGTCCGCGAGGTTGCTCTCGGCCAGCGCGTTGGCCACGGCATACCCGGCGGCCCCGATACCGCCGGCCAGGACCGCGGCGTTTCGGATCGCTTGCTCAATCGCGTCGATCCGAAGGTAGGTTGCGCCTCTCCGGATCGCGATGCCGCGGGCAATCGAGGTTTTCCCGCTTCCCGGCAAGCCGCCGAACACGATCAGCATCGCGACTTCGCTTGATCTGCAGCCGGACGGTCTAACCGGCTGACACGCCCGGGATCGGCACGCCGAACGTCTGCAACAGCAGCACCACGTTCAGGCACAGGATCACGGCGGCGCCGACGATCGCCATCACGTCCACCACCCGGCCATTGGCGAACTCGCCCATGATGGCTCGGTTGCGGGTGAACAGCACCAGCGCGATCATCGGGATCGGCAGCGCGAACGACAGCACGACCTGGCTATAGACCAGCGCGTCCGTCGTGTTCACCCCCAGGGCGACGATGACGAACGCCGGGACCATCGTCACCAAGCGCCGCACCCAGATCGGGATGCGGAAGCCGACGAACCCCTGCATGATCATCTGCCCGGCCATCGTGCCCACAGCCGACGACGATATGCCGGACGCCATCAGCGAGATCAGGAACACCGTGGCGGCCGCGCCGCCCAGCAGCGGGGTGAGCGTGCGGTAGGCCGTCTCGATCTCGGCGACGTCCGAATGCCCCTCGTGGAAGGCGGCCGCAGCCATCATCACCATCGCCATGTTGACGGCGCCGGCGATGGCGAGGGCGATGACGCACTCCCGGTTCGAGAACCGCAGCAGCAGCCGGCGCTCGCGGGCGTCGGCGCCGGGGGCGCGATGCTGCGTCAGGCTGGAGTGCAGGTAGACGGCGTGCGGCATGACGGTGGCCCCGATGATGCCGACCGAGATGGTCAAGGCCTCGGCACTCGGCATCGAAGGCGTGACGATGCCCAACCCGGCCTGGCCCCAGGCCACGGGCGCGATGAACATCTCGATCAGGTAGCAAAGGCCGATGACCGCCACCAAGCCGCCGATGACCAGCTCCATCGGGCGAAACCCGCGGCCCTCGAACATCAGGATGGCGTAGGTGACCGCCGCCGTCACCGCCATGCCGTAGATCAGCGGCATCTGGAACAGCAGCGCAAGCCCGATCGCGCCGCCCAGGAACTCGGCCAGGTCTGTCGCCATCGCCGCGACCTCGCTGACCACCCACATGGAATAGCGCACCGGCGGCGAGAACCGGTCGCGGCACATCTCGGCCAGGTTGCGCCCGGTGACGATGCCGAGCTTGGCCGACAGCGCCTGGAACAGCATGGCGATGAGGTTCGCTGTCACCACGACCCAGAGCAGCGAGTAGCCGAACTGCGACCCGGCCTGGATGTTGGTCGCGAAATTGCCCGGGTCCATGTAGGCGATCGAGGCGATCACCGCCGGGCCGGCGAACAGGAGCATGGAGCCGGGACCACGCCGCCGGCCGGCCAGCACGTCGCGGATCGCCGCGTCGGTGCGCTCGCTGAGCGTTCGTTTCACGCCGGTGTTTGACGCCGCCAAACCGCTCATTGTTCCGAGAGTCCATGTGCCTTCCCGGCAAATGTGCCCTAGGCTACACTTACGTCAAGAGGCTTGACATTTGATCACGATAGAGACAACCCGTTGCAAGCTTCATGTTCAGGCGTCTGCCATATGCTGCCGCTTGCGGCGATTTGCGGCGCGGGGTAGCGAGCGTCTGCATACGCCGTTCAAACCTCGTGGCTTAGGCTGTAAAGGGTTGCTGATGCTACATTCACGAACGGCGCAAGCGATAGGCCCAGCCTCATCAAGCGCGTCGGAACGTTCCGGCGGACATGAGCAATGACGGCGCACGCCAAGGCGCAGCTGCCCCCCCCCATCGCGGACCTGCCGGAGGAGCCGACCCAGGCCGAGCGCTTCGGCAAAGCCAGGACCGGCCGCTCGACCGCCTTGCTGGAAGACTATGCCGAGTTGATCTCGGACCTGCTCGGCACCGTGGGCGAGGCGCGCTCGACCGACATCGCCCGCCGCCTCGGCGTCTCCCATGCGACCGCGATCAAAAGCATCCAGCGCCTCAAGCGCGAGGGCCTCGCCACTGCGCGTCCCTATCGCGGCGTGTTCCTGACGCCCGCCGGGCAGGCGTTGGCGGAACGGGTGCGCAAGCGCCACCGGGTCGTCGTCGCTTTGCTGGTTGCGGTCGGCGTTCCGCTGGAGGCCGCCGAGTCGGATGCCGAGGGCATGGAGCACTACGTGTCGGAACCCACGCTCACGGCCTTCAGCACGTTCCTGCGCAAGCGGGAGCGCGATGGAGGCTGACCAGCGTGGGCGAAACATGATGAACGATACCGCGCCGCCGCCCGGCCGGGGACAGACCCGTTGCGCTTACGCCACCTCGCGAAAGCGTTGACCCGCCATGAGGCTCCCAACGGCTCTGAAATCTGATCCGCTCTGCGGCCACTGCTTTGCCAGGGTTCGCGCCACGGGCCAGCCGGCCGAGGTCGCCCGCACGCAACGCAGCGCCGGCGCGTTGCGGCAGACCGCCTCGCCTCTGCGCGATGGCCGCGTCGTCCGGCGCCTGCTTGTCGGCGCCCTTGTTCCGGACGGGCAGTCCCGCGCCACGGCGGCGGCCTTCGGCATGGACCGGCAAATCAGGCGGCCATCGCGCTCGCGCGTTGGCACCCGGCCTGCGCCACTGGCTGCTGCGCGGCAACGCCCGCGGGGGGCCGGGCTGTCGGCCAGCCCATCCCGGGCCGGCCGCCGCATTGGACGGAGGCGCAGAGGGCCGAACTCAAGCAGGTTGCGCTGGACGGGCCCGACCTGGACCAGCACGGCGCCGCGCCGACCTGCAACGCGAGATCAGCCGGCGTCTCGGCGCACGTTGCCACGGTCGGCACAGGGCTGGGCATGCTGGGCCTGACCCGCTTGCAGGCGCGCCCCCGGCCCATCCGGGCACGGTTGCCGACGGTGAGGCGGCTTTCAAAGCGCCTTGAGCGGCATCGCGCGCCGCGCCGTTGCCGCGCGATGCGGCGGCCGGGCCGTAGAGGTCGGGCTCGAGGACGGCGGAGGGCCGAAGGCCGAGGACCGCGTCGGTGAGCCAGGGAACGCTGGGCGCGGTTTGGGCGAGACTTGCCAAAGGGTCCGGCCGGCGGAGCCGGATGGAATGGCAAGCCGAGGGCGAGCGCGGCTCGTGCCCGGTCGCCGAGCGCGACTGCCTGCCGAGGCTGGGCCTATGTCTTCGCCGCCGCCTGCCCGGCGCGCGCGGCCGGCGGCGCCCTGGCCAGGCCATCGGCCTCCCTCGATGCCATGACCCTGCGCCTGCGCCAGACCGGCGGCCGGGCGGGCCCATGCGGCGCCGATCCTCGGCGGCGCCGGGCGGCATCGCACGGGCGGTGCGCTTGCGATGCCGGACACCGTTTCGCTGGTGCGACGACCAACCCTACAGCCCCGGGCTGAGCCCGGTTGAGACGGTCCGGGAACGCCTGCGCGGCAACACGCTGAGCGCGACGGCATGGGAGAGCCCTGACGCCATCGTCGAGGCGTGCCGCAACGTCTCGACCGTCTTCGTCGGCGATTTGGGCCGGATGGTCTTTGCAGCCAATCGGGCTTGGGCAAAGGTTACTTTTCAGGCGGATTGGTATCAGCAGACAGTCGTGGCACGAGCGGCGCATGTCTGCTCAAGGACTTTTGAAGACGCATCATCTTTCGCGTTGCGACGGAAGGCCGTCCCGCGACACGATACTTGGGGCGCTCATTCGGACATGATCGCTGCGATTCAGTTGTCGAACGATGGCCTCAATTATTGTTTTGTCGGGCAGCTTTGTCGGCGCGCCAAAGTCTTTGCTTATGATCCCATTCTGCAGCCGCAATGGACTGATGCCAGTGCCTTTGCCTTGCTAAACAGCCAAATACTGCTCGCGCACCGCCCCATCCGCCTGCAGCGCCGCGACGGCGCCGGACCAGGCGGCGCGGCCTTTTTCGATGACGATGGCGCGGTCGGCAACGCGGGCGGCGAAACGGAGGTTTTGCTCGGCAAGAAGAATGGTGACGCCTTCGGCTTTCAAGGCCAGGATGGCGGCGGCCATTTGTTCGGTGATGACCGGGGCCAGGCCTTCGCTGGGTTCGTCGAGCAGGAGCAGGCGCGGGTTGCCCATGAGGGTTCGGGCGATGGCGAGCATTTGCTGTTCGCCGCCGCTCATTTGGCTGCCCGGGCGATGGGGCATCGCGGCGAGGTTGGGAAACAGGGCGAAGAGGCGGGCGGGGGTCCAGGGCTCGGCGCCGGGGCGGACAGGCTGGCGGGCGGCGTCCAAATTTTCGAGCACGGTGAGGTCGGCGAAGATGCGGCGTTCCTCGGGGACGTAGCCGATGCCGGCGCGGGCGATGCGGTGCGGCGCCCAGTTGGTGATGTCCTGGCCGGCGAAGGCGATGCGGCCGCGCGCGGCTGGAACAAGGCCGATAAGGGTTTTCAGGGTGGTGCTTTTGCCGGCGCCGTTGCGCCCGAACAGGACGAGGACTTCGCCCTGCCCGACGCTGAAGGACAAGTCATGCAGGATGCGGGCGCGGGCGTAGCAGACGCCGACGCCGTCCAGGGTCAACATGGCACGGTTCGGACTGGCAGTTGACGTCCTGATCGGTCCAGTCCTGGCGCTCGCGGCCTGGCGCCCGCCGCTTGCCGCGCCGACGCCGAGATAGACGTCGCGGACGCGGGGGTCGGCGCGAACGGCGGCGGCGGGGCCTTCGGCGATGAGCAGGCCGCGGTCCAGGACGACGATGCGGTCGGCGGCGGCGAAGACGACGTCCATGTCGTGCTCGGTGAAGAGGACGGCGAGGCGGCGGGCGGTGGCGAGGCCGCGGACCAGGGCCATGAGGGCGATGCGCTCGGCAGGGGCCATGCCGGCGGTGGGTTCGTCCATGAGGAGCAGCGTGGGCTGGCTGGCGAGGGCCATAGCGAGTTCGAGGCGTTTGAGGTCGCCATAGGCGAGGACGCCGGCGGCTCGGTCGGCCTGGTCGGCGAGGCCGAGTTCGTCGAGGAGGGCGCAGGCAGCGGGCCGGTGGAGGCGGCGGGCCGGGCGCCAGGGGCACCAGATTTGGCCGGCCTGTGCGATGAGGGCCATCTGCACGTTCTCGGCGACGGTCATGGAGGCGAAGGTGGCGGTGACCTGGAAGGTGCGGCCGACGCCCAATCGCCAGATGGCGCGGGGGGAAAGCCCGGCGATGTTGCGGCCCCGGAGCACGATGCGTCCGGCGTCGGGGCGGAGCTGGCCGCCGAGCATGTTGAAGCAGGTGCTCTTGCCGGCGCCGTTGGGACCGATGAGGGCGAGCATCTCGCCCGGCCGGACCTGGAAGGAGACGTTCCGCACGGCCTGGACGCCGCCGAAGGATTTCTGCAGGCCCTCAACCGCGAGCACGCCGCTGCACCGCGCCGGCGATGCCCTCCGGGAAGGCGACGACGAGGAGGACGATGACGCAACCGAGGACGAGGCGCCAGTAGTCGGTGGCGTAGAGCAGGGTGTCGTTGAGGCCGGTATAGGCCAGCGCGCCGACGATGGGGCCGGACATGGTTCCGACGCCGCCGAGGAGGACCATGAGCAGGGCGTCGACCGAGTGGCTGATGCTGATGTAGGTGGGGAAGGCGGCGCCTTTGTCGTAGGTGAAGACGCCGCCGGCAAGCCCGGCCGCGGCGCCGGACAGGGCGAAAGCGGCGATCCGCACCGCGTTGACGGGGAGGCCGATGGCCTCGGCGCGGGGGGCGGAGTCGCGGCTGGCGCGCAGGGCGTAGCCGAAGGGGGCGTAGAGGACCCGGCGCAGCAGGAGCGCGCCGCCGAGGCACAGGGCGAGGGCGAGCCAATAGAAGGCGGCGGGGCGGCGGGCCCAGCCATTGGGCTGAATGGCGAGGATGCCGTTGTCGCCGCCGGTGAGGCCGACCCACTGGAAGGCGGTGGCCCAGACGATCTGGGCGAAGGCGAGGGTGAGCATGGCGAGATAGACGCCGGAGAGCCGGGCGACGAACAGGCCGAAAGCGCAAGCGGCCAGGCCGGCGGCGAGGATCGAGAGGGGCAGGGAGACGGCGAGGGGCACGGAGGCGGCCTGTACGGTGAGGGCAACGGCGTAGGCGCCGATGCCGAACCAGGCGGCGTGGCCGAAGCTGGGCATCCCGCCCGGGCCCATGATGACGTGCAGGCTGGCGGCGAACAGGATGGCGACGGCGGCTTCGGTGAGGATCGAGAGGCCGAACGCGCCGGCCCAGAACGGGGCCGCGGCCATGACGGCGAGCGCGGCGGCGGCCAGGACGAAGAGCAGGGGCGCCGCGGGACGGATGACGGCTTGGGCGCGCAGCAGCCGGGCCGGGGCCTGGGGGCGGCCGAGCAGGCCGTTGGGACGAAAGGCCAGCACCGCCAGCATGACGGCGAAGGCGAGTCCCAGGGTTGCTTGCGGCAGGAGCAGGACGGCGAAGGATTGCAGCACGGCGATGAGGACGCTGGCCAGGTAGGCGCCGTAGATGCTGCCCAGGCCGCCGACCACGACGACCACGAAGGCGTCGGTGACGGTCGTGAGCGCGATGCCGAGGTTGGCGGAGCCGGAGGGCAGCGAGAGCACGCCGCCGAGGCCGGCGAGGGCCGAGCCGAGCATGAAGACGGTGGTGAACAGGGTGCGCTGGTTGACGCCGAGGGCTGCGAGCATCTCGCGGTCAAGGATGGCGGCGCGCACCAGGATGCCCCAGCGGGTGCGGTTGAACAGCAGGACGAGGGCGCCGAGGACGAGGGGGCCGACGGCGATCAGGATGAGGTCGAAGACAGGGGTGCGTCCGCCGAAAATTTCGGTTGTGGCCCGGAGCCAGTGGGGGCGCGGGAGGGAGAGGTCGCCGGGACCCCAGACATACTGCACGGCGTCCTGCACGATGAGGACGACGCCGAAGGTGGCGAGGAGCTGGAACAGTTCGGGAGCCTGGTAGACGCGGCGGAGAATGACGAGTTCGAGCACGAGGCCGATCAGGGCGGTGAGGGCGACGGTTATGAGGATGCCGGCGATGAACCAGAGCGGCTCGCGCGGGAGCCGGGTGAGGACGCTCCAGCCGATGTAGGCGCCGAGCATGGCGAGGCTGCCGTGGGCGAAGTTGACGATGCGGGTGACGCCGAAGATGACGGTCAGCCCGGCGGCGACCAGGAACAGGGCGGAGGCGGCGGAGAGGCCGGCGAGGAGTTGCAGCAGAAGGCCGTTCATCCCGCGGGGCGGAGCTTGCGCACCTCGTCGTCGAGCGGCATGACGGACGCGCCGTTCACGTAGCGCCAGTCGGTCATGATGCCGTGGCCGTCCTTGAGGGCGAGGCGACCCACGTAGGCGCCGAGGGTGGATTGGTGGTCGATGGCGCGGTAGGCGGCCGGGCCGAAAGGGGTTTGGAACTGGGCGCCGGCAAAGCCTTCGGCCATCGCTTCGGTGTCGACGGACCTGGATTTCTCGATGCCGGCCGCGATGGAGTGGACGAGGGCGTAGCCGACGACGGACCCCATCATGGGGAGTTGGTTGTATTTGGCCTGGTAGGCCTTGATGAAGTCCTGGTTCGCTTGCGTTTTCACCTGGTCGCCCGGGTAGCCGGTCACGATCCAGCCCTCGGGTGCCTCGTCGCCCAGCGGCTTGAGGTATTCCGGCTCGCCGGTCAGCATCGAGACGACGGAGCGGCCGTCGAACAGGCCGCGGGTGTTGCCGGCGCGGACAAAGGCGGTGAGGTCGGCGCCGAAGGTGACGTTGTAGAGCGCGTCGGGCTTGGCGGCTTCGAGGGCGCGGACGGTGGCGGCGGCGTCGATCCTGCCGAGCGGGGGATATTGTTCGGCGACCCATTCGATATCGGGGCGCTTGGCGGCCATGAGCTGCTTGAACCATTTCACCGCGGATTGGCCGTATTCGTAGTTGGGAGCGATCGCGGCCCAGCGCCTGGCGGGGAGCAACGCCGCGTCCTGCGCCAGCATCGCCGCCTGCATGTAGGTGGAGGGGCGGAGGCGGTAGACGTAGCGGTTGCCGCGCGCCCAAACCAGGGCGTCGCTCAGGGGTTCGCTGGCGATATAAAGTTTCTTGTTCTGCAAGGCGTAATCGGTCAGCGCGAGGCCGACGTTGGACAGATAGCCGCCGGCGAGGAGATCGACGCGGGCGTCGCCGACCAGTTCTCCGGCAAGACGGATGGCGTTCTGGGGCGTGCCGGCGTCGTCGCGGGACAGCATTTCGAGCTTGCGGCCGAGCACGCCGCCTTTGTCGTTGATTTCGCCCAGCGCGAGTTCCCAGCCGTTGCGGTAGGGACGGGTGAAGGCGGGCTGGGCGGTGTAGCTGTTGATCTCGCCGATGCGGAACGGAGCGCTGGATTGGGCGCGGACGATGGCGGGAGCGGCGAGGAGGGCAGCGCCGCCGAGGACGGCGCGGCGGTCGAGGGGCATGGGATCGCGCTCCGTACGAGGTCAGGCGGCTTTGGGTTGGGCAAGGGCGTGTGCGTCCTGTTCCGAGCGGTACGCCTGGCAGGCTTGGCCGAACGCCTCGAAGATGGCCCGGCTTGGCTGGTCGCTGGCCCAATGCCATTCGGGATGAAACTGGACCCCCATCGCGAAGCCCCCCGCGTCGGTGACGCGGACGGCTTCAATGGTGCCGTCTTCGGCAACGGCTTCGATGGCGAGGGCGCCGGCGGGGCGGTCGATGGCTTGCTCGTGCAGGGAGTTCACCATGAAGCGATCGGGGCCGACGATGGCGGCGAAGCGGCCGGTGGGGCGGATGGCGTGCTGGAGGCGGAACTTGTATTCGGGCGTGCCTTGCCCGGCGCGGTGGTCGGCGCGGCCTGGGACGGCGTGGGCTTGCTGGTGCAGGGTGCCGCCGAGGGCGACGTTGAGTTCCTGGCAGCCGCGGCAGATGGCGAGAAGCGGCAGGCCCCGGGCAATGGCGGCGCGGGCGAGAGGCAAGGTGGTGGCGTCGCGTGCCGGGTCGTGGCGGTCCGGGGTGAGGGATGGGTCGGCGCCGTAGCGGGCGGGGTGGACGTTGCTGGGGCTGCCGGGGAGGAGAAGGCCGTCGAGGCGGTCGAGGACCGGCAGCATGGCCTCGCCTTGGGGCGGCAACAGAATGGAGACGGCGCCGAGAACGCCGGCGAGGGCATTGGTGAAGCGGGCCTGGACGGCGAACTGGTATTGGCCGTCGACGTGTTGCGAGCAGGCGGGGATGCCGATGATGAGGGTCATGAGCTAGGTTCCGAGGTCCCGGCTGTTGGGGAAGCAAGCATACCGCAGTTGCCGCCCGTACCGAAACCGGGTCACAGGCCGAGCGCCCTCACCTTGATGCGGATCAGGGCGGCGAGCAGTTCGAGGGTCGGCATCTTGACGCCGGCCCACTCGGCCAGTTGCAGGGGAACGGCGTAGAGGGCGTCGAATTCCATCGGGCGGCGCGCCTGTAGGTCCTGCAGGATACTGGGGCGGTGGGCGAGGGTTCGGTTGGCCTCGACGATCGCGTCGGCGTCCAGCGGCGCGTGGCGGCCCAGGGCCTCGATCAGCGCCGCGACCTCGGACAGCACGCGGCGGGAGGCCTCGATCAGGGCGGGCTCTTCGTGGGTGGCGCGGACGGGGGTCTCGGTAAGCAGGGTCATCGGGCCGGCGCTCAGGTTGAAGGCGAGCTTTTCCCAGATGCGGTCCCGGATTTGGGCGTCGATGACGACGGGCAGGCCGGCGGCGTTGAACGCTGCGGCGAGGACCTCAATGGCGGGGGTAACGGCGCCGTCGGGGGCGCCGAGAACGGTGGCGCGGCCTTTCGGGTTGTTGACCCTGATGACGCCAGGTTGTGATGCCGAGCTGGCGGGCCAGGCGATGCCGCCGACGGTGCGGGGGCCGATAGCTTGCCGGATCGTGTCGTCCGGGTCGAGCAAGGGCAGGCGGCGTCCGTCGAGGCCGCCGCCGTGACCGTGGAAGTACCACCAGGGAATGCCGTTGGTGAGAAAGGCGACCGGGGTTTCGGCGCCGAGGAGCGGGGCCATGATTTGCGCGGCGGCGGGCAGGCCGGGGGCTTTGACGGTGACGATAACGGCGTCTTGCTGGCCGAGGGCGGCGGGGTCGTCGCTGGCCTTGACTTGGGTCGTAAACGTTTCGGTCGCGGTCTCGACGCGCAGGCCGCCCGCGCGGATGGCGTCCAGATGGGGGCCGCGGGCAACGACGGAGACGTCGAGCCCGGCGCGGGCCATGTAGGCTGCGATGAAGCCGCCGATCGCGCCGGCGCCGAAGATGCAGATGCGCAAGGATATCGGCCTTTCAGGAGCTGAGTGGACGGGACGCTATGCGCCCTATGCAGACATTCGTAGCTTGTGCCACGAATGTCTGCTTAGGAGTTTTTGAAGACGCATCATTCCTCGCGTTGTGACGGCGAGCCGTCCGGCGAAATGATGCTTAGCAGCTTGAACGGCCATAGAGCAGCGGCATGGCCAGGATAACGGCGCCGCAGATGGCGCCGGCGGGGCCGGTTTCGAGGGTCTCATGGAGACGGTCGCACACGGTTTTGCCGCAGCGGAGGCAACCCCGGCGCGGCGACGTGTCGATGCGCCCGGGAAACGGTGGATTCACAGCCGGCTTGCGATGACTCATAATCCAACGGCAACTTCGCCAGAACCTCGCCTTTGCCCGCAACGCCGCGCCCGCTGCGCACCCACCAGGCCCAGGTCGCCGCCATCGTCCACGCCATCGCGAGCGGCGAGGCGGACGCCGTGACCGACATCCTCGCCGCCGTCACGCCGGGCGGCGGCAAGTCGCTGCTGCCGGTGATCGCCGCCGCCCGCCTGATCGCCGCCGGCGTGGTCGAGCGCGTCTGCTGGGTGGTGCCGCGCGACAGCCTGCGCCTGCAAGCCGAGGAAGCCTTCGCCGACCCGGCCTGGCGCGAGGCGCTCGGCCACGCCGTCACCGTCCGCGCGGCCGACAACGCGCCCGACCCGTGCCGCGGGTTGCAGGGCTATGTCACCACCTACCAGAGCGTGGCCGCTGCCCCCGACCTGCATTTGGCCGAGTTCCGCCGGCGCCCGACCTTGCTGGTGGTCGACGAGGTGCATCACCTGCCGGGCCTGTCGGACATCGCGCCCGACCCGCTGTTCGCGCCGGACCCGGCCGCGGACGACGCCGCCGGATGGAGCCGGGCGTTGCTGCCGCTGTTCGAGACCGCGCGGCTCAGGCTGCTGCTGTCGGGCACGCTGCAGCGGGCGGACGGGCGGGCGATCCTGTGGCTACCCTATCGGACGGGGCCGCGGGCGCGGACGCGGGAGGTGGACCTGGCCGCGCCCGGCTGGGCGGTGGTGGGCTACTCGCGGGCGCAGGCGGTGCGCGAGCGGGCCGTGCTGCCGATCCTGTTCGGCGCGCTTGACGGCGAGGCGAGCTGGCTCGACGAGGCGCGCACGCCGGTGGGTCCGCACCGGCTGTTCCAGCACTGGCCGACGGAGACGACGCGCCCGGCCCTGTTCACCGCGCTCCGCACCGGCTTCGCCGACGCGCTGCTGCGCCAGGCGTTCGACGCGACGCGGACACTGCGCGCCGAGCGGCGGGCACGGCGCGGGCCGGACGCCGGTGCGGGCGGGCGCGGCCTGGGCAAGCTGCTGGTGGTCGCCCCCGACCAGGCGGTGGCCAAGCGCTACGTCGACGTGCTGCGGCAATGGCTGCCGCCGTCGCAGGCGGAGACGGTGCAGCTCGCCACCTCCGACGAGCGCCATGCCCACGACACGCTGGCCCGGTTCCGGCTGCTTGCCGAGCCGAGCGTGCTGGTGACGGTGGCGATGGCCTATGAGGGGCTGGACGCGCCGGAGGTGGCCGTGGTCGCGGCATTGACGCACGTGCGCAGCCGGGCGTGGCTGGAGCAGATGGTGGCGCGGGCAACCCGTGTCGATCCGCACGCCGGGCCGTATGACAAGCAGCGGGCGCTGGTGTTCCACCCGGACGACCCGCTGTTCGCCCGCTTCCGCCACAGCGTCGAGACCGAGCAGGGCACGCTGGCCAAGAAGCCGAAGGAGGCGCCGCGCCGGGCTGTGCCTGCCTGGCTGCTGGACCAGTATGCCGCACGGACGCGGGAGGACGGGATCGTGCCGCTGGAGAGCAACGCGCTCGGGCTGCGCTACGGCCTGCTGCGGCCGGGGCCGGAGCTGGCGTTGCAGCGGCCGGAGCATGAGGCCGGACAGGCGGAGTTGCTGGAGCCGCCGTCGGTGGTGGAGCGGCGGCTGCGGCGGCGGGTGGGCGAGCTGGTAGCACAGCAGGCGGTGGAGGACGAGGGGGCGATGCGGGCGCCGCGCGGCCAGGGGCTGTATCACCGCTACAACGCGATCCTGAAGCGCAGCCTGGGCAACAAGACCCGCGCCGAGATGAGCCTCTCGGATTTGGAAGCGGCGGTCAGTTGGCTCGGGCGCAACCGCCTGGCCGACCACGCGCGGGTGCTGGACGGCGACGCCCGCTATGCCTGGACGGTGCGGCAGCGGACGTGGGCGCCGCCGGTGGGCCGGGCGGAGCGGCCGCAACCCGGCAAGCCGGTCCGCCCTGATGCGGGATGAGCCGGAGTGCGTTTCATGGTGGGGGACGGCAAGCCCCGGCGCCGCGCACCGGCGTGTCGTCCATGCTCGACTCCGGGCATGTCCTTGAGGGCGCCGCTCAAATGCCCGGCGACAGCCGGACCGCTTGCGTAGCCGTGTTGCATGGAGCAGACATGCAGTCGCAGCTATCCCAGCCCCATCCGAGGTTCAGCCGACGCGGACGGAGTTCGGGCGGCCCAGTTCCGGCATGGGGTTGAGCGCACGCACCGCGACGCCTGCCTCGCTCGCCCGAGACTCGTCCATGCGCGATCGCACCCTTCACCGGTATTCCACGTGCAGCGCACGCAAAACCTTGACCGGTTCCGCCCGTCACCGATCACCTGCTTGAACCGGCCAATGGCCGCCTCGGCCCGAGCCCGCTTCGTGTCGCCGGAGGCGTGCTGCCAGGCCGCGCGTCCGCGCTCGGCGATGCTTTGCAGGTGGCGGTTCCGCTACAAGGGCGGAGCTGGTCAGGGTCCCGGCCGCGTCGCGGCTGAAATACCAGCGGAGGGGCGCTCTCTGCCGTCTCGCTCGGCACGGGCGCGCGGCGCGGCGGCACGATGACCGCCGCCTCGAAATGACGCTCGGCGACGGCGGCGGACACGCCCTCCTGGCCGTAGGCGCCATCGCCGACCTCCTTCAGGATCAGCGTCGCGGCGCCGGTCTGACCGGCGCCGGCGTCCAGGCCGATGGGCAGCTTGCGCCACGACCGGCGGGTTTTCGAGCCATGCTCCTCGACCAGCCGCTCCCCTCCGCCGGCATTCCTACCCGGCTGGGGCCGGGCGGACCCTTGGCCCGCTCCGCCCGCGCCGCAAAGCTTCAGGCCGGCGCTGTCCGCCAGGCGACGGAGCGGCTCGCCGTCACGGCGCGGTGGCAGGCGTGGCGCCTCCAGCATCTCCGCCCGGCCGCTCGGCCCGGGGCAGCCCGGCCGGGCCAGATCAAGGCCGGGCAGGCCGATGACGGAGCCGGTCAGCCCGTCTGTTTGCCGCCGGGGCCAGGCGGAACGCGGCCCAGAGTGCGAGTGCGAGTGCGGTCAGGATCGTCAAGGACGAACGCCACCGCGGCCCGCCCCGGATCGTACGCCGCTCGGCCCGCTAGCCCTCGGTGGCCTCATTGGTGAACCAGGGCGTCAAGCTCCCCTGCCGGCGCAAGCTGGCGCGATGCGCGCGCCAGGTCATGACCTGGCGCGTCTGCTTGGGATTGCGGCGGCGGCGGTCCTGGTTCAGCTTGAACGGCAAGATGGGCGCCCAAGATCAGGTCAACGCGGAGCCTCCTACGCCAGGCCAGTCCTAGGCGCCTCTGGGCGGGGCCGTGCAGCAGCGTCGCCAAGCGACGCAGTGTCCACGATCAACGGAGTGTGCCGACCGGCCGACGCAGGAATCCAGGCTGCATGGCATTGAGCCGCAATGTCATCGGCCGTTCCAGATACCGGAAAACCACCACCCCGAATGCCGCGGCCGCGAGCATCACCGCCGACGAGCGCACGACTGCCGGTTGATGCTGCAACAACGTCATTACCGTCTTTAGAATAAACGGATGAAATAAATAGATCGAGAAGGACGCACCGCCCAGCAGCATCAGCGGCTCGAAGCGCCTGACGTGCCCGCGTGCCTCGAGCGACACCGCCCCGGCCACGATTCCCAGGCTCGGCAAGCCCCAGAACAGGAACCGGCCTGTATCACCCGGGTTCTGCATCAGCGGCAGAAACGGCGCCGCCGTCCCAAGCACAATCATCGCTCCCGCGATCCAAGGTCCCGGCAAAATCCGGCGCGACCACAGCTCGGCAAGCCCGATTCCCGCCAGGAACTCCAGCATTAGCGGGTTTGTATACGTCATCAGCAACGCATTGTCGCCCGCAACAGCCGGATGGCTGGCCGCAAGCAGCAGCATCAAGCCGGCAAGCAACACGCCGCCCGTTCGCCGCGTCACCAGCAGCATGAGGCCGACGAGAAGATAGAAGAACATCTCGTAATTCAGCGTCCAGCCCGGAATCAGGACCGGCCAGATGTTCCCGCCTGCCCCGAAATACGGCACGAACAGAAATGACTTCGCCGCGGCTTCGATCGCCGCGCCCTGGTGCAACGCCATCAGCGTCGTCGCGATCCAGTAAAGCGGCGCCACGCGCACGAACCGGCGCCAAAGGAACCGCCCTGGTCCCGTTGGCCGCTCCGTGATCGACCAGGTGATGAAACCGGAAATGACGAAAAAGACATCGACGCCGACCTGTCCGGCGAATGCTGTGGGTGTCGTATGCGACGCCACCACAGCCAGCGCTGCGATGCCGCGCAAATATTGAATGGATACGACCGTCTTCAAAATGATCTATGCCAGAGTTTTCGTTCCATGTTGAAATATAAACGGCCCAAGCCTATTTCGATTTCAATGCCATTACGAGATAAACGTCACAGCATCGTCTCAGTGACGGCTTTGCAATAGATAGTCCAAGTTCGATTCGCAAGTTTTCGTTCCCAGGAACTCTGAACACTGTTGCGCGAGCGATCTGTTGTTATGACGATCGGTTCCGTCACGCGAACTCCGTCGCCTCTTGCAGCGAAGTGGGCTCGAGGCTATAGCGTGCCGCCTAGCCGAGCGGGGCCGTAGCTCAGTTGGGAGAGCGCCTGAATGGCATTCAGGAGGTCAGGGGTTCGATTCCCCTCGGCTCCACCACCTCTAAGGGCGGCATCGGTAATAAGTGCGTCGGCACGCCGGTAAACTTGCCCGTTTAAGCAGAAGCTTAAGGCTTGTCTGACCCAGCGAAACAAAGCGATGATTGTCGGACAAGCCCCAAGGCGCCGGCCCACCTTGGCGAAGGTCATCTCTACGGACCCGCGGCGGATGAAGAGACGCAGGGTGTCCCAAGCCGAGCGGGTGAAAACGGCGCCGTCCACGCGGCCAGGATGCCAGGGGCGGTTTCAAGGTCGGCTTGCGTTGCCGTTGCGGGCTCGCGACGACGTCGTTGCCGCCTGACAACTCCGCACCGGCTGGAATGATCAGCCATGCCGGCCAAGCGATCCCGTGCGGGAGCGCATCGAGGCGTTCACCCAGGCACGCGGCGGCGGCGCCGCGGTGCGCAAGGCGGGGCGCTCGGCTACTCGCTCACGACCCAGCGCGCCGGCGCCCCGCCCGCCAGGCTCAAACCGACCCGGGACGCCGACATGGCGCAGGCGCTCCGGTGGAACGGCCAGCGCCGGGGCGCCTCAGGCCCGTCGGCATCGCGACCATGCCGCTCGATGCAACCCTCCACTCCATCGCATCAGAGCCACGCTCTTAGTCCAACGCTTGACCGAAATGGCCAAAGTCGAACTCAGCCTCCAACCTGTTACGGCCTATTGAGAACGCTTGAATAAAGGCAGCAAAACCTGCTCTCTCAGTCACGCGACACCTGGATCAAACCTGGAGGAGACGATCAAGTTCACTGGTGTTGTTAGTTTCAACTCAACAAACCCGGTGTCTGCCGCACCGGGCCGAGTAGCGACAT
The DNA here is from genome assembly GCA_965217935.1 of Acetobacteraceae bacterium. GTDB lineage: Bacteria > Pseudomonadota > Alphaproteobacteria > Acetobacterales > Acetobacteraceae > JBBROS01. Next base: position 553,595 of record OZ244581.1, read on the forward strand.
CATCAACATTGCCCGCTTGCGCAACATGCCTGCACCGTGTTTGTTGCAAACCTCAACCCGGCAACGGACACCGCCCTTGGCCTACGCAGTCCAGCAGCTCATCAACGGCGTCACCCTCGGCATGATCTACGGCCTCATCGCCGTCGGATACACAATGGTCTACGGCATCATCGGCATGATCAACTTCGCCCACGGCGACGTGTTCATGATCGGCGCCTTTCTCTCCCTCATCGCCCTCCTCGGCCTCTCGGCCATCGGCGTCACCTCCGTCCCCCTCGCGTTGGCCATCACGCTCCTCCTCGCCGCCGCCATCGCCGCCCTTTACGGCTGGACCATTGAGCGCATCGCCTACCGCCCGCTCCGCGGCAGCTTCCGCCTCGCGCCGCTCATCAGCGCCATCGGCATGTCCATCGTGCTGGAAAACTTCGCCCAGGTCAGCCAGGGCGCCACCGTCAAGCCGATCCAGCCCATCATCCAAGGCGGCTTCACCCTGTTCACCGGCCCCGACGGTTTCGACGTCCAGCTCTCCTGGATACGCATCGCCATCATCCTCATCACCCTGATCGTCCTTGCCGTCTTCTCCTACCTGGTCGCCGCCACGCCCCTCGGTCGCTCCATGCGCGCCTGCGAGCAGGACCTCAAGATGGCCGGCCTGCTCGGCATCGACACCGACCGCACCATCAGCCTCACCTTCGTCATCGGCGCCGCACTCGCCGCCGTCGCCGGCTTCATGTTCCTGCTCTACTACGGCGTCATCGATTTCTTCATCGGCTTCATCGCCGGCGTCAAAGCCTTCACCGCCGCCGTCCTGGGCGGTATCGGCTCCATCCCCGGCGCCGTTCTCGGCGGCCTGCTGATCGGCCTGATCGAGACCTTCTGGTCCGCCTATTTCAGCGTCGCCTACAAGGACGTCGCCGCCTTCAGCATTCTCGTGCTCGTGCTGATCTTCATGCCCACCGGCCTGCTTGGGCGCTCGGACGTCGAGAAGGTATGACCTCCATCCTGCGCGACGCCGGGCTGTCCGCGCTGATCGCCCTCGGCCTGTTCGGCCCCATGGTCGGCCTTCGCCTCGACTCCTTCGGCGGCCCCCTCACCCTCGTCCCCCGCCCCGTCGTCGTCCTGGTCATCATGGCCGTCGTGTTCGCGGGCCGCGCCCTGTTGCTGCTCTGGCAGGCCCGCCGTCCCGCCCCCTACGTCGCCAATCGCCGCCTTGCCGAAACCCTTGCCCAGTCCGGCAAATACCTTGCCCCCGTCCTGCTCGTCCTCGCCGTCGGCCTGCCCTTCGTCGCCGGGCGCTACGCCATGGACATCGGCGTCATCATCATGACCTACGTCATGCTCGGCTGGGGCCTCAACATCGTCGTCGGCCTCGCCGGCCTGCTCGACCTCGGCTACGTCGCCTTCTACGCCGTCGGCGCCTACACCTACGCCATCTTCGCCACCACCTTCGGCCTCGGCTTCTGGACCTGCCTGCCGCTTGCCGGGCTGTTCGCCTGCATCTGGGGCATCATGCTCGGCTTCCCCGTGCTCCGCCTGCGCGGCGACTATCTCGCCATCGTAACCCTCGCGTTCGGCGAGATCATCCGCATCGTCATCCTCAACTGGATCAGCCTGACCAACGGCCCCAACGGCATCCTCGGCATTCCCCGCCCCACCCTGTTCGGCCTCAGCTTCTCCAATTCCGGCGCGCCCGGCACCTTCAGCCACTTCTTCGGCCTCGAACCGTCGCCCTCGCACCGCGTCATCTTCCTCTACTACGTCATCCTCGGCCTCGCGCTGCTGACCAACTGGGTCTCGCTCCGCCTCCGCCGCGTAGCCCTGGGCCGCGCCTGGGAGGCGCTGCGCGAGGACGAGATCGCCTGCCGCTCGCTGGGCATCAACGTCACTACCACCAAGCTCACCGCGTTCGCCATCGGCGCCACCTTCGGCGGCTTCGCCGGCGCCTTCTTCGCCACCCGCAACGCCTTCATCAGCCCAGAGAGCTTCACCTTCATCGAGAGCGCCCTCGTGCTCGCCATCGTCGTCATGGGCGGCCTCGGCAGCCAGCTCGGCACAGCGCTCGCCGCCGTCGTCATGATCGGCGGCGTCGAGCTGTTCCGCGACCTCGCCGAATACCGTATGCTGATTTTCGGCGTCGCCCTCGTGCTGGTCATGATCCTCCGCCCCCGCGGCCTCGTCTCCGGACGCATCCCCAGCGTCGCGCTGGGCAAACGCCGCGAGATCGCCGCCGAACTGGTCACCGAAGGCCGTGGCTGACCCCCTGCTCTCCGTCGACCGGCTCACCATGCGCTTCGGCGGCCTCACCGCCGTGGACAGCCTCAGCTTCACCGCGAGCCAGGGCGACATCACCTCCGTCATCGGCCCCAACGGCGCCGGCAAGACCACCGTGTTCAACTGCATCACCGGCTTCTATCGCCCCACCACCGGCGGCCTCACCCTGCACAACCCCGAGGGCCAGGCCTTCGCCCTGCAAACCTTGCCCGGCCACAGCATCGCCCGCCGCGCCCGCGTCGCCCGCACCTTCCAGAACATCCGCCTGTTCGCCGGCATGACCGTGCTTGAGAACCTGCTGATCGCCCAGCACAACACCCTCATGCCCAACGTCTTCTCCGGCCTGCTCGCCGTCTTCGGCCTCGGCGGCCACCATCGCGCCGAGATTGCCGCCATCGGCCTTGCCCGCGACTGGCTCGACCGCATCGGCCTGCTCGGCCGCGCCGACGACCCGGCCGGCAGCCTGCCCTACGGCGACCAGCGCCGCCTCGAGATCGCGCGCGCCATGTGCACCGGCCCCGTTCTCCTCTGCCTCGACGAGCCCGCCGCCGGGCTCAATCCGCGCGAGAGCGATGAACTCTCCGCCCTGCTGAAATCGATCCAGGCCGACGGCTGCAGCGTCCTGCTCATCGAGCACGACATGGGCGTCGTCATGCGCATTTCCGACCACATCATCGTGCTCGACCACGGCAAGCTTATCTCCGATGGCCCGCCCGAAACCGTCCGCAACGATCCGGCCGTCGTCGCTGCTTATCTCGGCGAGGGCGACGAGGACGACATTGACGCGCCCGTGGCCGTCCCTTCGGCCGCATCATCGGCAGCCGGGGCATGACCGAGCCCATGCTCTCCCTTCACGGCGTCACCGCCTATTACGGGGCCATCCAAGCCCTCAAAGGCGTCGACCTCAACGTCAACCCAGGCGAGATCGTCACCCTTATCGGGGCCAACGGCGCCGGCAAGAGCACCTTGATGATGACCATCTGCGGCAATCCCCGCGCCCGCGATGGGGAAATCCTGCTCGACGGCATGGACATCTCCCAGCGCCCCACGCACGAGATCATGCACATGGGCCTGGCCCAGTCCCCCGAGGGCCGCCGCATCTTCCCCCGCATGTCGGTGCAGGAGAACCTGCTGATGGGCGCGCAGGTCGCGAACATGCGCAACTACGACCAAACTCTCGGCATGGTCTTCGCCCTGTTTCCCCGCCTGAAGGAACGCCGCTCCCAACGCGGCGGCACCCTCTCGGGCGGCGAGCAGCAGATGCTCGCCATCAGCCGGGCGCTGATGAGCCAGCCGCGCCTGCTGCTGCTGGATGAGCCGAGCCTCGGCCTCGCTCCGCTGGTCGTGCGCAGCATCTTCGGCGCGATCAAGACGCTGAACGAGGAAACCGGCCTTACCGTGCTGCTGGTCGAGCAGAACGCCTTCCAGGCCCTTCGCCTGGCCCACCGCGGTTACGTACTCGTCAACGGCCGCATCACCATGGCCGGCGGCGGCGCGGAGCTGCTGGCCCGCCCGGAAATCCGCGCCGCCTACCTCGAAGGAGCGCATTGACAAGCCTGCGACCGTCCGCGCCCGATCAGCGAGGACGTCAGTTGCCGGGCCAACCATCTTCCGCTTCCGCCGGGCGCTCGTTGCGCCTACGATCAACTCCCGTCCACTGAAAGGCAAGCATTCGATGTTCCGCAGAACCCTCCTCGCCGCCGCCGCGATGGTGCTCGCCGCCGGCGCGGCCCAGGCCCAGATCGAAATCGCCACCGTCGGCCCCATGACCGGCCAATACGCCACCTTCGGCAGCCAGATGAAAGCCGGCGGCGAACAGGCCGTGGCCGACATCAACAAGGCCGGCGGCGTGCTCGGCAAGCAGCTCAAGCTCGCGGTCGGCGATGACGCCTGCGACCCGCGCCAAGCCGTCTCGGTCGCCAACCAGATGGCCAGCCGCGGCATCAAGTTCGTCGACGGCCACTTCTGCTCCGGCAGCTCCATCCCGGCCAGCAAGGTTTATGCCGACGAAGGCGTGCTCGAAATCAGCCCTGCCAGCACCAACCCGGCCTACACCGACCAAGGCGGCTGGAACACCTTCCGCATCTGCGGCCGCGACGACCAGCAAGGCCAGGTGGCCGGCAAATTCCTGGCCAAGGAGTTCAAGGGCAAGAAAGTCGCCATCCTCAACGACAACACCGCCTACGGCAAAGGCCTTGCCACCGAGACCAAGAAATACATGAACGAGGCCGGGTTGAAGGAGGCGATGGATGCCACCTACACCCCCGGCGAGAAGGACTACTCCGCCCTGGTCAGCCGCATGAAGCAGGCGGACATCAACGTCATCTACATCGGCGGCTACCACACCGAAACCGGTCTAATCGCCCGCCAGGCGAAAGAGCAGGGCATGAACGTCACCATCGTCGGCGGCGACGCCCTGGCCAGCACGGAATTCTGGCAGATCGCCGGCCCGGCTGGGGAAGGTACCATCATGACCTTTCCATCCGACCCGCGGAAGCGCCCGGAAGCGGCCAAAGTCGTTGAAGAATTCAAGAAAAACAATTTCGAGCCAGAAGGTTATACGCTCTACACGTATGCTGCGATCCAGACCTGGGCCGCAGGCGTGAACAAAGCCGGCGACACCGACCCGCGCAAAGTCGCGGCCGCTTTGAAAGAGCTTAAAGACATCCCCACCGTCCTAGGCCCAATCACGTTTGACAAGAAGGGCGATGTGACCGAGGCCGGCTATGCCCTTTATATCTGGAAAAGCGGCAACTACGCGCAGATGTAACTTAGATTCCGGGCCTCGGTCTCGACCGAGGCCTGGTCGCTCGTCACGCGGCCACGACCGTGATCCGGTGGTAGGTCCGGCCGAAATAAATCAGTCCTTCGTGGGCGGCGCCAAGCTGGATCGCCTGCACGGCGCAAAAGAAGACCGTATGCGTCCCCACCTCGGCGACGCTTGAAATCGTGCAGTCGAAGGAGACCACGGCCCCTTGCAGGACTGGCGCGCCCGTTTCGAGCGCTGTCCATTCGTGGCTTGAGAAACGCTGTGACTGCGGCACGTCCGTCAACCCGGCGAATATTGGCGACAAGTGTTCCTGCGACGCGGCCAGCGTGTTCACGCAAAGTATCCCGCTGGCTTTCAACGGATCATGATTGTCACTGCTGCGATTGAGGCAAAGCAGAAGGGTTGGCGGGTCGTCCGTTACACTGCAAACAGCCGAGGCGGTAAATCCTCTCGGCCCATCCGCCCCCATCGTTGTCACTACGTTGACGGCTGCCCCGAGCCTGGCCATCGCATCCCGGTAGATCGTCTTGTCAACCAACATGCCCACTCCGCTTTTGGAAGTGTGCCAAATCTTCCCAAACTCCGCTAGACTGCAACCGCCCTGGCTGAAGCGTCAGGACGTCAATTGCCAATCGGGATCAGCCCAGGAAGCTTGTCGCCCTGACACGGCCAACGCGCCAAGGGTCCAGCCCAACAGAAAAACGGGCGTTGATGAAACGCCCGTCTTGTCAAACTCTGTATAGCTGAAATTAATCAGTCGCGTCGCGGACCGTGTCCTTGGCGCCGCCAACAGCGCTCTCGGTCTTGCCTTTGACCTGATCGGCCTGGCCCTCGGCTTGCATTTTTTCGTCGCCGGTCACCTTGCCAATGCCCTCTTTGACGTTGCCCTTGACCTTGTCCCAAGCGCCTTCAACGCGGTTCTCGTCAACCATATCTATTCCTCCAATTCACGGCTCGTGCCGCTATAATGTTAACGCCCATAACCGATCGCGGTTCCCCGCAATCATCACGCGGCCGATAGCGGCGGCGCTACCTCCTCCAACGACTTCCGCGCCGCCTCCACCCCGAGCGCCGCCTGCATGATGGCCGCCCCGATCATCAGCCCGCCGCCCAGCAGATACCCCCACAGCACCTCGTCTCTCGACCCGCTCTGGATCAGCGTGCCGAACACGACCGGCCCGGCCACCCCGCCCAGCCCCGTCCCGAAGGCATAGAACACCGCGATCGCGATGGCCCGCACCTCCAACGGAAACGTCTCCCCGACCGTGAGATAAGCCGAGGACGCCGCGGCCGAGGCGAAGAAGAAGATGACGCTCCATCCGACCGTCAACTCCGCAGCCGTCAGCAGGTCCTGCTGGAACAAGAAGCCGACCACCACCATCAGAACCCCGGAGAGCCCGTAGGTTGCGCTGATCATCGTCTTGCGCCCGATCGTGTCGAACAGCCGCCCGAGGATCAGCGGCCCGGCGAAGTTGCCGGCCGCGAACGGCAGGATGAACCACCCGACATGCGCCGACGGAACGTTGTAGAATTTTTCCAGGATCAGCGCATAGGTAAAGAACACCGCATTGTAGAAGAACGCCTGCGCCGCCATCAGAACAACGCCCATCAGCGCCCGCTGCCGATAGTCGCGCGCCAGCACCTTCAAGCTCTCTCCGAACCAGCCGCCTTTATGAATGCGCAGCCGCAACCGGTCCTTCGGCACCGGCGGCAGCGGCTGGCCCGTCTCCTGCGCGATCCGCACCTCAAGCTTGCTCAGCACGTCCGCCGCCTCCTCCGGCCGCCCGTGCGTCATCAGCCAGCGCGGGCTCTCCGGGATGAACCGACGCAGGAACAGCACCACGAGACCGATCCCGCCGCCCACGATGAACGCGAGCCGCCAACCCCATTCCGGGTCCATGAACGCCGGGTCGAGCACCACGATCGCGGCCAGCGCCCCCATCGCGGCCCCAATCCAGAAACTGCCGTTGATGATCAGGTCGGTGAACCCGCGCCGCCGGGCCGGGATCAGCTCCTGGATCGTCGCGTTGATCGCGGAATACTCGCCGCCGATGCCGAGTCCGGTGATGAACCGGAACAGGGCCAGGGAGAAGCCGTCCCAGGACAACCCCGACGCGATCGTGCCGGCCAGGTAGACCAGCAACGTCACGGTGAACAGCTTCTTGCGCCCCAGCCGGTCGGTCAGCCAGCCGAAGAACAGCGCACCCACCACCGCGCCCACCAAATAGGCGCTCGCGGTCAGGCCGAACTGCGATTCCGTCAGCTCCAAGCTGGGGCTATGGGAGATGGCGCCCGCCAAGGAGCCCACCAGAGTGACTTCAAGCCCGTCCAGTATCCAGGTAATGCCCAGCGCGATCACCACCAGCCAATGGAACCGGGTCCACGGCAGGCGATCGAGCCGTTCGGGCACGTCGGTTTCGAAAACGTCGCCTTCCGCCATGCAACCGAACCCCTCCCAACTTTCGCTAGCTTATCCACACCGTCAATAGCCCGTGACGTCAAGCCTGCAGCAGCAAAGTTCACGACCTCCCGCGCCGCTTTCCATGCGCGCTGTTGCAATGCCGGTTCGCCTATCCCGAGCGCACGCGCGGTTGTCCCGACAGGCGGCCGCGGCACGACCAGTTGTCAGGCTGCAGCATTTTCAAGAAGGCTGAGCGTTACCGCCCGCGACAGCGGCTGCAAGCACGGCCTTGCTTTCCACAGGTTCTCAACCATGCTGCGGTCCGATGCCGGTCCCGTGATCCCCTCTGGACTGTCCGGATCTTCGTCGCCTTGCGCGACGGCGACTCGGACGGCGGCAAAGTCTGCGCGGTTGCCGGGCAGACCGCGTCCGGTGATTTTGAAACCTCACGCACCTAGTTCAACGGCCGCGCGCGCCGCCTCAAAAGCCGGACGCGACGTCTTTGCATCACAAGCCTCTCCTGTGCGCGGGTCCATCAAACAAACCGGCAGGCATGCGAAGGAGTGGCGCAACGGACCGGTTTGCGCTGGGCCAGCAAATGCGGAACGTGGAGCTTCGATTGCCAGACGCTTTACCAGTTCAACAAACGCGCCTGCAGCATGACGACACGGACGATAACCGCTTTTCGAAGGGATAATCTGCCGCAGCCCTCGGCTCAGCAGTTGCCTGCCAAACGCCTACCAGCGCCGGCTTCGCCTCAAGACACTGCTGCCCGGGGTCAGCGACATCATGAATTCGGGTGTCATCGCGTGGTTCAATCACACGATGCGTTCACTCGAAGGTCGTTCGCAGCTTCGCGAGCAACGCACGCGCTGTCCTGCAAACCTAGGCTCAAGGCCCGGCGAGCATCGGCTGGCCGGGTCTATCAATGATTAGGCGCTCTTGGCCATGATCTCGTCCGCAATCATCCGCGGCACCGGGTCATAATGATGGAACTGCATCGTGAAGCTTGCCCGGCCCTTGGTCATGCCCCTCAACTGGCTGATATAGCCAAACATTTCCTTCAACGGCACATGCGCTCGGACGATGACGGTGCTGCCGCTGCTGTCCTGGCTCTGGATCACGCCTCGCCGCCGGTTCAGGTCGCCAACCACGTCGCCCACATGGTCCTGCGGCGTGGTGACCTCGACATCCATGATCGGCTCCAGAATAATCGGCGACGCCTTTTTCATGCCGTCGCGGAAGCAGGCCTTGGCCGCGATCTCGAACGCGAGCGCCGAGGAGTCGACGTCGTGGTATTTCCCGTCCACGAGCGTGTATTTGAAGTCCACTGTCGGGAACCCGGCCAGCACGCCCGTCTCGGCCTGGTTGCGAATGCCTTTTTCCACCGCCGGGATGTATTCCTTCGGCACCGACCCGCCGACGACCTTGTTTTCGAACACCACGCCGCCGTTCCGGTCCATCGGCTCGAACACGATCTTCACCTCGGCATACTGCCCGCTGCCGCCCGACTGCTTCTTGTGGGTGTAGATCTCCGTATGCGGGCGGCTGATCGTCTCGCGGTATGCCACCTGCGGCGCGCCGATATTGGCATCGACCCCATACTCCCGCCGCAACCGGTCGACGATGATCTCCAGGTGCAGCTCGCCCATTCCGGAAAGAATGGTCTGCCCGCTCTCCTGATCGGTCTTGAGCCGCAAGCTCGGGTCCTCGCCCGCCAGCTTCTGCAAGCCGAGCGTCATCTTCTCGACGCCGTCCTTCGTCTTCGGCTCGACCGAAATGTCGATCACCGGCACCGGGAACGCCATCCGCTCCAGCACCACCGGGTCCTGGCTGCTGGCCAGCGTGTCGCCGGTCTGGGTGTCCTTCAGGCCCACGAACGCCGCGATGTCCCCGGCATGGACCTCCTTGATCTCGTCGCGCTTGTCAGCGTGCATCTGGAACATCCGGCCGATGCGTTCCTTGGTGCCTTTCGTCGTGTTCTGCACCGTGTCGCCGCTCTTCAGGGTGCCGGCATAGACCCGCACGAACGTCAGCGTGCCATACTTATCGTTGATGATCTTGAACGCGAGCCCGGCGAAGGGAAGCTCCGGGTCGGCCGGGATGACCCGCCGATCCTCGTTGTCCTCCTCGCCCTCTTCCGCCGCGACCTTGATGCCCGCCACATCGATCGGGCTCGGCAGATAGTCCAGCACCGCGTCCAGCAACGGCTGCACGCCCTTGTTCTTGAACGCGGTCCCGCACAGGACTGGCCGGAAGGCGCCGCTGATCGTCCCTGCCTTGATGCAACGCTTCAAGGTGGCGACATCCACATCGCCCTTTTCGAAATATTCCTCCATCGCCGCGTCATCGACACTCAGCGCCGTGTCCAGCAACGTCTGCCGGGCCTCTGCCGCCTTCTCCTTCAGGTCGGCCGGGATTTCCTCGTCATGGAACTTGGCGCCAAGCTCGCCGCCCTCCCAGACGATCGCCTTCATCTCGACCAGGTCGACCACGCCCAGGAACCCGTCCTCGATCCCGATCGGCAGCTGCAGCGGCAGCGCTACGATATCGAGCTTTTCCTTCAGCGTGTCGAACGCGCGATAGAAATCCGCCCCGGTCCGGTCCAGCTTATTGATGAAGATGACGCGCGGAACATTATATCGGTCCGCCAGCCGCCAGTTGGTCTCGCTCTGCGGCTGTACCCCGGCCACGCCCTCGATAATAAACACCGCGCCATCCAGCACGCGCAAGCTGCGATTCACCTCGATGTTGAAATCGATGTGGCCCGGGGTGTCAATGATGTTGATCCGGTGTTCCTTCCACTCGCAGGTCACGGCCGCGGACGTGATCGTGATGCCCCGCTCCCGCTCCTGCGCCATGTAGTCGGTCGTGGTGTTGCCATCATGCACTTCGCCGATGCGGTGCGACACGCCCGTGTAGTATAGGATCCGCTCCGTCGTCGTGGTCTTGCCGGCGTCGATATGCGCGGTGATCCCGATGTTGCGAATTTTGGCAAGCGAGTTGAGGGCGGCGTCGGACACGAGATCGATCTCCAAACGGGGCCGGGCGCAGCGGATATGTCCGCGCGCCCGGCGTGGCGATGCGCCCCGAGATGGGGGCGTTCGATGATTGGTCTGGTATGTGTGGCAAAAGACCATGAAATGCAAGCGCGGCAAGCGTGCTATGGTCCTCGAAACGGGAGTTCGCAATGACCTTCATGCAATCGCGACCAGGCCGAAGCACAGCAATGACAAGGCGCTTTCTCGGCTCATGCCTCGTTGCGGCCCTGCTCCTGTGCGGCCCGCCCGCCCGCGCGCAGGATGGGATCGCCACCAGGCAGGCGAACGGCGAGTTCCGGCAGACGGTCCAGGTCTTGGTCAAAGGCATCGAGGCCATGAGCCTCACGTTGTTCGCCACCATCAATCATGCCGCCGGGGCCGAGGGCGCCGGCCTGAGCCTCCGCCCGACGACGCTGCTGATCTTCGGCAGTCCCAAAGCCGGCACGCCGCTGATGCGGCAGAACCAGCTTCTCGGCCTCGAACTGCCGCTGAAGCTCCTGATTTGGCAAGACGAGGCCGGCAAGGTTATGGTTTCCTATGTCCAGCCCGTCTGGACAGCCCAGCGCTTCGGTCTCGATCCCGCCAAGCAGCCAATTCCCGCAATGGCCGACGCGCTCGCCAGCCTAGCGGGCCTCGCCGCGAGACAATAAAAACGCAGCATGCCGTTTGCCTGTCATCGAAGCCAAGCAGGCGCTGATTGTCGAGAGCGGCGGCGACTAAGGACTCCTCCTGCACATCACCCCCGGCCATCTCGCGGTCCGCCTCCTACCGCAAATCTTGGCGGGCCTCTTCGGCGCCGAAATCATGCCCCAGTCGTTGCAAATCTACCGTCTTGATTGAAACGTTTGCTTCCGCGCCGACCCGTCCGCCGGGTTTGATCCACGAGGTTGGGCGCCGGAGCGCGCGTCGGAACGGCCTACGATGGTCTGGACAGCCCGTTTCGCCCGCGATCCCGCAGGCCACGTCACCCGCCACGGCGACGGCTTTGAATGGACGTACGCTCAACGGCCCTTCCCTAGACCGTCGCCCAGGCTGTGTCAGGGCGGCGGTCTTGCCTTGTTTGGGCGACCAACCATGTCGCCTGATCGGCCCCGCTCGCGCGGTTCCAGTCAGGGCGAAATTGGTCTAATACCAACGGCCCTTTGCTCTGACTCAAATGTGATTAGGTCCGGCTCGCAGCGGACTGATCCAGTCTGCCATTGCATTGATAGAGGCAGGCATGACGATTTCGATCACCCGCACGGAGCACACGGCAGCCGACTTGCGTCGGCAGGCAGCCGACACATCTGACGCGGCGGTTGTGCGTCGCTTGCTGGCCTTGGCGCTGATTTTGGACGGGCATACGCGCGAGGACGCCGCGCGTATGGCGGGCATGGATCGGCAAACCTTGCGCGACTGGGCGCATCGCTACAACGTCGAAGGCGTGTCCGGTTTGAACAATCGCCATGCAGGCGGGGTCAAGCCCCGCTTGTCGCCGCAGCAGGAAGCCGACGTGGCACGTTGGATGCGAGAAGGGCCTGACATCAAGACGGATGGCGTCGTGCGCTGGCGCTGCGTGGACATCCAGGAGCGGATCGAGCGCGTGCTGAAGGTGCGCCTGCACGAGCGCAGCGTCGGCAAGCTGCTGCACCGGCTGGGCTTCTCCCACATCTCGGCGCGCCCGCGCCATCCCAAGGCGGATACTGTAGCGCAAGCGTCTTTCAGGCCGGGTTCGCCGCTCTTATAACCGCTGCCCTGCCGGACGCCGTCAAGGCAGCGGATACGCCCATCGAGGTCTGGCATCAGGATGAGGCCCGCGTCGGCCAGCAAGGCACGCTGACTTACGTCTGGGCCAAGACGGGTAGCAGGCCGCAAGCCTTGAAGGACCTGCGCTATCAGTGGGCCTACCTGTTCGGAGCGGTCTGCGCCGAGCGCGGCGTGGGCGCGGGTTTGGTGCTGCCCTACGCCAACACCCAGGCGATGAGCCTGCACCTGGCCGAGATCAGCCGCAATGTGGCGCCTGGCGCGCACGCCATCGTGGTGCTGGACGGCGCTGGGTGGCACAAAACGGGCGGGCGCCTATGCATACCCGGCAACATCAGCCTGTTGCACCTGCCGCCCTACAGCCCGGAGTTGAACCCGGTTGAGGCCATCTGGGAATACCTTCGCGGCAACACGCTGAGCAACCGGGTGTTCGCCAACTACGATGCCGTCGTGGACGCTTGCTGCAACGCCTGGACCTGGCTGATGGAGGCACCGGACCGCATCCAATCCATCGCAACCAGGCCATGGGTAAAAGCGGTCATGGCATAGGGCCGTTGGTATAAGCCGCCCCTACCAGCCCCCGCGCGAAATCCATCGCCGCGAACGGCCGCAGATCATCCGCCCGCTCCCCCACCCCCACCGCATGGACCGGCAACCCGAACCCGTCCGCCAAAGCCACCACGACGCCCCCCCGCGCGCTCCCGTCCAGCTTCGTCACCACCAGCCCCGTCACCGCGACCAGCTCCTTGAACACCCGGACCTGCTCGATCGCGTTCTGCCCGGTCGTCGCATCCACCACCAGCAGCACGGAATGCGGCGCCGCCGGGTCCTGCTTCTTCAGCACCCGGATCAGCTTCGACAGCTCCTCCATCAGCGCGCCCTTGTTGTGCAGCCGCCCCGCGGTGTCGATCAGCAGCACGTCCACGCCCTCCGCCTTCGCCCGGGACAGCGCATTGAACGCGAGCCCGGCGGAATCCGCGTTCGCCGCCCCGCTCACCACCGGCGCCCCGGTCCGCTCCCCCCAAACCTGCAACTGCTCCACCGCCGCCGCCCGGAACGTATCCCCCGCCACCAGCATCGGCCGCAGCCCGTCCTGCGCGTAGCCCCGCGCCATCTTCCCGATCGTCGTCGTCTTCCCCGTCCCGTTCACCCCCACCACCAGCACCACGTGCGGCTTCAACGCCAGATCGATCGCCAACGGCTGCGCCGCCGGCTCCAGGATCGCCGCGATCTCGCCTGCCAGGGCCTGCCTCACCTCGGCATCCGTCACCTCCGCCCCGAACCGGCTGCGGCGGAAATTATCGATGATATGCTGCGCGACCGCAGGCCCCATGTCGGCCGCGATCAGAAGCTCCTCCAGCTCCTCCAGCGCCGCGTCGTCCAGCGTCCGCTTCGTGAACGTGGCCGAAATCCCCGTCGTCAGTTTCTGCGTGGACCGGCTCAGCCCCTCCTTCAGCCGCGAGAAGAACCCGAGCGCCATCAGCCGACCTCCACCCCGGCCGCATCCGCCGCCAGCACCCGTCCGCGAACAACCGTTCCAGGCTCGGCGGCCACACGCAGCCGGACCGGCGCGAACTCCGGCGTGTGCCCCCGCCCTCCCCGCTCGGCAATCACCACCCGCTCCTCGCCCCGCATTGCCGTATGGAACGCCGCCGCTTGCCGCGCCCCCGCCGCCCGCAGCAGCGAAGCCCGCTCCCGCCGCACTCCCGCTGGAGCCTGCGGCATCCGCGCCGCCGGCGTCCCCGGCCGCGCGCTGTATGGGAACACGTGCAGGTAAGGCGCCCGGGCCTCCTCCACGAACGCCAAGCTCTCCTCGAACTGCGCCTCCGTCTCGGTCGGGAACCCGGCGATCAGGTCCGCCCCGATCCCCACCCCGGCCCGCGCCCGCCGCGCCCGTTCCACCACCGCCAGCGCCCCGTCCCGCGAGTGCCGCCGCCGCATCCGCTTCAACACCATGTCGGACGCCGCCTGCATCGACAGGTGCAAATGCGGCATCACCCGCTCCTCCCCCGCGAACACGTCCCAGAACGCCTCATCCAAAGCCGCCGGATCAAGCGAGCTGAACCGCAGCCGCCCCAGCCCCGGCGCCCCGGCCAAGATCCCCCGCACCAAAGCCCCTAACCCCGGCCGCCCCGGCAAATCCTTGCCCCAGCTCGCCACGTCCACCCCGGTCAGCACCACCTCCGCATAACCGGCCCCCGTCAGCCGCCGGACCTGCGCGGCCACGGCGTCCACCGGCGCCGACCGGTTTCGCCCCCGCCCCTGCGGGATGATGCAGAACGTGCAGGCATGGTCGCACCCTTGCTGCACATCGAGGAACGCTCGCGCCCGCCCCTCGATTTCCGTCGCTGCCGGCTGGTGCTCCCTTGCCCCGGCGATGTCCCCCACCGCCGACCCGGCCCCCTCGCGCCAATACTCCGCCAGCAGCTTCTCCCGGTTCCCCAGCACTCGCGTCACGCCGGGCAAGTCCGCCCAACGCTTTGGGTCGATCTGCGCCGCGCACCCCGTCACCACGATTCGCACCCCCGGCCGCTCCCGATGCACCCGTGCGATCGCGTGCCGGGCCTCCCGCTCCGCCGCCGCCGTCACCGCGCAGGTGTTCACCACCACTGTATACTCGATCCCCGCCGCCAGTCCGTCGATCGCCGCGCTCTCCACCGTGTTCAGCCGGCACCCGAATGTCATCACCTCTGCCATCAGACCTCCGCCACCCCCCGGAAACTCGTCGTTGCCGGACCTGCCATCAACACCCGCCCATTCTCGCGGTATTCGATCTCCAGCACGCCCCCGTCCATCTCCACCGTCACGCGCCGCCCGGTCACGCCCCGCCGCCATCCCGCAACGGCCGCGGCGCACGCCCCGGACCCGCAAGCCAACGTCAAACCGGCCCCCCGCTCCCAAACCCGCAACCGCATCCGCTCCGGCCCCAGCACCTGCGCGAACCCGATATTCGCCCCCTCGGGAAACAGCGCGTCCCGCTCCAACCCGGGGCCGTCCCGCACGGCCACGCCCAAATCCTCTACGAACAGCGTCGCGTGGGGATTGCCCATGCTGCACCCCACCGGGTCGCCCGGCAGCGGCAGGTGCAGCGTGTCCGCCTCCAGCGACAACGGCACCTCCTGCCATCCCAAACGCGCCAGGCCCATGTCCACGCGGAAGCGCCCGTCAGCCAGCCGCTCCGCCGGCAAGTCCCCGGCCACGGTGCGGATGACCTGGTAGGGATGCCCCGTCTGCTCGAACAGCAGCTCCGCCACGCACCGCGTCGCGTTGCCGCACGCTCCGGCCTCTCCCCCGTCGGCGTTGCGGATGCGCATGAACACGTCCGCGTCCGTTCCTGCCGGCGGCGGATGCAGGCTAATAAATTGGTCGCACCCGATCCCCAGCCGCCGGTCGGACAACCGCCGCACCTGCTCGCCCGAGAGGTCAAGCGCCCGCGCCCGCTCGTCGATCACGACGAAATCATTGCCTGCCCCGTGCATCTTGGTAAACGATATCGCCATCGCCGCAGCATATAGGCCCGCCCCGAGGGCCGGCATAGGTTCCGGGCCTATTCCGGCGCCGCCCCGGCCAGCAGCCTCGTCAGCGTCTCGACCAGCCCCGGAACGTCCTTGCGCGTGACCTGCCAGATCAGGTCGTCCCGGGCCGTTTCGCCGCCATGGACGTGGAACGCCCTCACTTCGACGATTGCGCCAATCCCTGGCGCCTGCTCGGCCAGCGGCGGAAACTCCCTCGCAAAATCGTTCAAGGCCTGGCACATGACCTCGACCTGCCGCTCAACAGCCGACCGAACCATCTTGGCCTGCATCTCGTCATGCACGGCCTGCCCCGTCGTGAACTGGACAATCAGCTCGCCCGCCGTCTTGGCGTCCCAGAGCAGCCGCGCAGCACGCCCCTCGATCAAAGTCCCTATCCTTCCCTTTGCCGTTAATCATAGCGCCGGATTGAATGGCGTCCCAGCGGAACGGCAAGCCAATCTTGCCCACCGCCGTTTTCCAGGCTACACCCCCGCCGTCTGCGCGCCAGGGCCTGATCAAGGGCATGCCCGGCCGCGACTGCCTGACCATTTGGCCGCTTCGGCCAAGGCAGGCTCACACACAGGAGAACCAAATGCCCAAGCTCAAGACCAAGAGCTCCGTCAAGAAACGCTTCAAGATCACCGCCACCGGCAAGGTCCTCGCCGGCCCCGGCAAGAAGCGCCACAACCTCATGGCCCGCACTCAGAAAGCCAAGCGCCAGAACCGCGGCTCCCAGGTCCTGACCCATGCCGACGGCCTGACCGTCAAGCAATGGGCGCCCTACGGCATCGCATAAGGAGGCGCACGAATGGCACGCGTAAAACGGGGCGTCACCACCCACGCCCGGCACAAAAAAGTCCTCGCCGCCAGCAAAGGCTTCGTCGGACGCAGCTCAACCAACTACCGCATCGCGCTCGAGCGCCTGGAGAAGTCCCTCCAATACGCTTATCGCGACCGCCGCCAGAAGAAGCGCGACTTCCGCGGCCTCTGGATTCAGCGCATCAACGCCGCCGTCCGCGAGCACGGCCTCACCTACAGCCGCTTCATCGCCGGCGTGAAGGCGACCGGCATCGAGATGGACCGCAAGATCCTGGCCGCCATCGCCTACGACGACCCGGCCGCCTTCGCCGCCATCGTCGAGCAGGTCAAAGCCGTTATCCACACTTCCAACGAGGATCAGACGGTCGCCAACCTTGCCGCGCTGACCGAGAACCCCACCAAAGGCGGCCCATTACAAGCCACAACCTAACAAGCGGGGTCTGGGGCCAAGGCCCCAGCGGGTCGAGGGCAGCGCCCTCGCCTTGCCTGCCAAAGGTCCCAATGTCCGAAACAATCCAAACCGAAACCGAACTAGCCCTCCAGGCCGCGCCGGACTTGCGCGCCTGGGACGCCGTCCGCGTCGCCACGCTGGGCAAGCAAGGCAAGCTCACCGCGCTGCTGAAACAACTCGGCGCCCTCCCCCCCGACGAGCGCCGCGCCCGGGGCGCCGCCCTCAACGACCTCCGCGACACCCTCGCCGCCGCCATCGAGGCCCGCCGCGCCGAACTGGAAGCCGAGGCGTTGAACGCTCGCCTGGCCGCCGAAACGATCGACGTCACCCTCCCGCCGCCGCCCAAGCCGCAAGGCCTGATCCACCCGATCACCCGCACGATGGAGGAAATGGCCGCCATCTTCGGCGCCATGGGCTTTCACGTCGGCGAGGGCCTCGACGTGCAGACCGATTGGTTCAATTTCGGCGCCCTCAACATCCCCGCCCACCACCCGGCCCGCGCCGACCACGACACCTTCTATCTCCCCGGCACGAGAAACGGCCGCCCCCTTCTGCTACGCACGCAAACCAGCGACGTGCAGATCATCTCCATGCTCAGCGAGCCCCCGCCCATCCGCGTCATCGCTCCCGGACGCACCTACCGCGCCGACCACGACGCCACCCACAGCCCGATGTTCCACCAGTGCGAAGGGCTGTGCATTGACCGCGACATCACCCTCGGCCATCTCAAGGGCTGCCTGACCGACTTCCTCCGCGCCTATTTCGGTATCGCCAACCTCCCCATCCGCTTCCGCAGCAGCTATTTCCCGTTCACCGAACCCAGCATGGAGGTCGACATCGGCTGGGACCGCCGCACCGGGGAGCTGGGCGCCGGGTCCGACTGGCTGGAAATCCTCGGCAGCGGCATGGTCCACCCCCGTGTGCTGGCCAATTGCGGCCTGGACCCGCGCGAATGGCAAGGCTTCGCCTTCGGCATGGGCGTCGAGCGCGTCGCCATGCTCAAGCACGGCATCCCCGACCTCCGCCCCTTCTACGACAGCGACCAGCGCTGGCTCCGCCACTACGGCACAAGTCCCCTAGCCCCCGCCAGCCTGCACGAGGGCGCATGAAGTTCACCCTCGATTGGCTCCGCACCCACCTCGACACCGACGCCAGCCTGACCGAGATCACCGACCGCCTCACCGGCATCGGCCTGGAGCTCGAATCCGTCACCGACCCGGGCGCCGCCCTCGCCCCCTTCCGCATCGCCCAAATCCTCAGCGCCGAGCAGCACCCGAACGCCGACCGTCTCCGTGCCTGCCAGGTGGACGCGGGCGACGGCCCCGTCAGCGTCGTCTGCGGCGCGCCCAACGCCCGCACCGGCATGATAGCCGTCTTCGCCCCGCCCGGCGCCTACATCCCCGGTACCGGCATCACCCTCAAGGTCGGCGAAATCCGCGGCGTCGTCAGCGCCGGGATGCTCCTGTCCCGCCGCGAGATGGGCCTCGGCGAAGACCACGACGGCATCCTCGAGCTCGCCCACGACGCCCCCGTCGGCACCCCATATCCCGCCTACGCCGGCCTCACCGACCCGGTCATCGAGGTCGGCGTCACCCCCAACCGCGGCGACGCGCTCGGCGTCCGCGGCATCGCCCGCGACCTCGCCGCCTCCGGCCTCGGCGTGCTGAAGCCGTGGTCCCGCCCAGCCATCCAAGCCAGCTACGACAGCCCCACGACATGGGCCATCAAGAACACCGCCGCCTGCCCCTGGATCATGGGCCGCACAATCCGCGGCCTGCGCAACGGCCCCAGCCCCGATTGGCTGCAACGCCGCCTGCTCGCCATCGGCCTGCGCCCGATCAACGCCCTCGTCGACGTCACCAACTTCTTCTGCTTCGACCTCGCCCGCCCGCTGCACGTCTTCGACGCCGCCCGCCTCGCCGGCCCCACCCTCACCCTCCGCCCCGGCGCCGGCGAGACCTTCCGCGCCCTCAACGGCCGCGACTACACAGCCGACCCGGCCGATTGCGTCATCGCCGACGAAGAAGGCGTCCAATCCCTCGCCGGCGTCATGGGCGGCGAGGCCACCGGCTGCACCGAGGGCACCACCGCCGTCTTCGTCGAATGCGCCCTGTTCGACCCGGTCGCCGTAGCGCTCACCGGCCGCCGCCACGGCATCGCCAGCGACGCCCGCCAGCGCTTCGAGCGCGGCATCGATCAAGCCTTCCTCCCCGCCGCCCTGGACGCCGCCACCGCCCTGATCCAATCCCTCTGCGGCGGCGAAGCGAGCCACGCCACCGAAGCCGGCGCCGAACCCGGCTGGCGTCGCACCGCCAAGCTGCGCTTCGCCCGCATCGCCGCTTTGGGCGGCATGGACGTCCCCGCCGGCGAGGCCGTCGCCAGCCTGGAACGCCTCGGCTTCACCGTCGAGTCGCGCGACCAGGCCCAAGTCGCCGTCGCCGTCCCCTCCTGGCGCAACGACATCGCCCCGGGCGTGGCGCTCGACCCGAACCCGGCCCTCCCCGCCGCCCGCGTCGCCGAGCTCGAAGCCGCCTGCGCCGAAGCCGAGCCCGAAGCCGACCTCATCGAGGAAATCCTCCGCCTCCGCGGCCTCGACGCCATCCCCCCCGTCTCCCTCCCGCGTCAATCTGCCGTCCCGCCCGCGACCCTCACTCCCCGCCAAATCCGCGCCGCCCTCGCTCGCCGCACCCTGGCCGCCGCCGGGCTGCTGGAATGCGTCACGTTCAGCTTCACCGACCACGCCGCCGCCGCACATTTCGGCCCCGGCGACCCGGCGCTCCGCCTCGTCAACCCCATCGCCGCCGACCTCGACCAGCTCCGCCCCACCCCCGTCGTCACCCTCGCCCAAGCCGCCGCCCGCAACGCCGCCCGCGGCTACCCCGATAACCTTCTGTTCGAGGCCGGCCCGGCCTTCGCCCCCAGCGCCCAGGAAACCGTCGCCGCCGGCCTGTTCACCGGCCAATCCCCCCGCCATCCCACGGCCCCCGCCCGTCCCTACGGCGCACTCGACGCCAAATCCGCCGCCCTCGCGGTCCTTGAAGCCCTCGCCCTCCCGATGGGCAGCCTCTCGACCACCCAAGACGCCCCCGCCTGGTATCACCCCGGCCAATCCGGCGTCATCCGCCAAGGCCCCAAGCTCATCCTCGCCACGTTCGGCGCGCTCCACCCCTCGGCCACGGCGGCGCTCGGCCTGCAAGCCGCCGCCGCCTTCGAGGTGTTCCTGGACCGCATCCCCGAACCAAAGCGCCGCAAGCGTGCCCCCCCCGATCTCTCCCCCTTCCAGCCCGTCCGCCGCGACTTCGCCTTCATCGTCCCCGCTTCCACCCCCGCCGACGCCGTCCTCCGCGCCGCCCGCTCGGGCGCCCGCGCCCAGATTGCCGAGGCCCGCCTGTTCGACGTGTTCCGCGGCGGCGCCATCCCCGAAGGCCAGAAATCCGTCGCCATCGAGGTCGTCCTGCAACCGCACGACCACACCTTCACCGACGCCGAACTCGAAGCCGTTTCGCAAAAGATCATCGCCGCGGTTGTCCAAGCGACCGGCGCCAGCCTACGCTGACCCATGTCCGCTACCCCCACCCTCACCCCCGCCGAGCTGCAAACGCTGGAATCCCTGCTTGCCAAGCTGGACGGGCAGAGCGGCAATCTCCCTTATCCCCTCTTCCGCTTCGTCACCGAAGTCACCGCCACGGCCAACGTGGACCTGCTGGTTCAGGACGACGCGAACCGCACCCTTCTCGCCTGGCGCGACGACCCCTTCGGCGCCGGCTGGCACGTCCCCGGCAGCATCATCCGCCACCGCGAGGAGATCGCCCATCGCATCGCCGCCTGCGCACGGGACGAATTTGGCTGCGAGGCGCAAGCGGCCGACCGGCCAGTGGCGCTGCTGCAAATCTTCGACGACCGCGGCCACTCGATTTCGCTCTGCTACACGGCCCGTTTGCTCGGCAACCCAGGCAAGCGCGTGACCGGCGAAACGGACACGCCGCAACCCGGCGACCTCCGCTGGTTCGCCGATACGCCCGCGCAACTCTACCCAAGCCATCTCGTCTATCGCGATCTCTTCGCCAAGCTCGGCGCCGGCCAGCTAAGCGCCGGCATCCCGATTCTGACCCAGCACACCGGTCATCGCGACGCCGCTCAGGCGGCTGCGGGCGGCTCAATCGACGCAAACACGTCGCTGGTCTGACCGCTTCGGCCTCGCGCCGACCAGGGATGGCTCGGGAAATCCCGGGCATCGGACCAAGTGGATTGTCTGCCTGATGCCAGAGGCCACATTAATATCTCTCGCGACGGGATTTCCTTGATACGGGCTGTATAATTCAGTGTCTCCGCACGCAGCGGAGGTTCGAGTGGGTCAGAGCTTGGCGACCACGCGAGACGATGACACGGCAACGGAGCTGCGCCAGGCGATGGCGCGCATCCGCGACCGCGATGCGGCACGCCGGACGCTTACGCTGGCGCTGATCAAGCAGGGGCGGTCGCGGACCGAGGCGGCGCAATCCTGCGACATGGACCGGCAGGCGCTGCGCGACTGGGCACTCCGCCACAACGACGCGGGGGTTGCCGGGCTTTCGGACAGGACGGGTCGAACCGGACCCAAACCGCGCCTGTTGCCGGGCAGCAAGCCGAGATCGTCCACGAAGGGCCTGATCCGATCGAAGGCGGCCTGGCGCGTTGGCCCCGCATCGACTCGGCCCGCGTCATCAAGGCCCGGTTCGGCGTTGCCCGGCCGAGCGCACCGTAGGCGGGCTGCTGCGTTGGCTGGGGTTCTCGCACGTCTCGCCCCGGCCTCGCCATCTAAAGGCCGATGCCGGGGGCGCAGGCGGCTTTCGGGATACGTTCAGCCCCCTCATGACCGCAGCCCTGCCCGAGGCGGTGAATGCTGCGGGCAGGCCAATCGAGGTTTGGCGCCAGGATGGTCAAGGGCCGAAGGCCATTGACCGGGTCGGGCAGCAGAGCACGCTGATCTATCTCTGGTCCGACAAAGGCTCTCGGCCAGACGCCGCCAACGGATTTTGCCGACGAGTGGGCCGACCTGTTCGGCGCGGTCTGTGCCGGGCGCGGCGTCGGCGCCGCAGTGGTGCTGCCATCGCCAACAGCGGGATGATGACCCTGCGCCTGACCAAGATCAGCAAGGCCGTGGCGCCTGGCCATCATGCGATCCTGGTCCTCGATAATGCGAGTTGGCGCCGGGCCGGCGGCCAATTCTGCCGGAAAACATCAGCCTGCGGCGCCTGCCGCCCGACAGTCCGGAGCTGAACCCCGTGGAAAACGTCTGGCAATACCTGCGGCAGAACAGGCTGGGCAACCGGGTCTTCAAGGGCTGCAACGCCAACATGGACGCCTCGATGGACCTGATGCGATCCTCGGACCAAATCCGCTTGATCGCTACGCGGCCGTGGGCAAAGGCCGATCATCGTGCCGTCGGCATAAGCCGCTGTTCGAGCAAGCCATTAGCGGCTGTCGGTGGGAAAAGAATGGTGCCCAGGGCCGGAATCGAACCAGCGACACTGCGATTTTCAGTCGCATGCTCTACCAACTGAGCTACCTGGGCCTTGGCGAGGGCGGGATGGTTAGCCTAGGGCGCGGATCGGATCAAGTCTCGTCCGGTTCGGGCAGTGGTCCAGTGTCGAGTTTGAGACACGACAGAGCGCTGGATACGGCGAAGACTTCCGGAGCGAACAGTCCGAACCGACCCGCTACTCCGCCTCGGCATCCACGTTCGCCTCGTCTTCCCAATCTTGGCTGGCGGGCAAGGCATACGCGCCGGTGAACCAGCGGCCCAAGTCCACCTGGGCGCAGCGCGGTGAGCAGAACGGGCGCAGGCGGCCAGTGGCCGAAGGTTTGCCGCAGATCGGGCAGGCATCAGGGGAGGCGGGCACGCTCGATCGGCTCCGTGGTCCAGGCCCCCGGCGGGAGTGCCGGGTTCAGCCGTAGCATCAAGGGACGGCCGGTGCGGCGCGCAAGGTCGGCTCGGGCAATCGGGTCGTTCTCGATGGCGCCCGCCACGTCGGGCGCGGCATTCAGGGCGATCTGGCTCGCCGGCGCCGCGGCCGATTGCCGGGCGACCTCGCCGAGCGCTGCCAAGGCGGCGCCATGAGCTGAGCCGGTCAGTTCATGCAGCGGCGCATAGACCCGCGAGCGCATCACCTCCGCCAAGCCGAGCGCCGAGAAACCCAGGAAGCGGGGACGAAGCGGGTCCGACGCCAGAGCCGCCGCGAAATCGGGCGCGAGGCGGGCGCGCGCCTTCAGCGGCATTCCGGCAAGATCGATCACGATGGCGCCGGAGAGGTTGCGCAGCCGGATGGCGCGGGCCAGACCTGGCAAAGCGGCGCGGTTCATGTCGCGCTGCGAGGATGCCTTGGCCCGCCGGTCCGCCGTGGCGGACGCGATGTCCACATCGATCGCAACCAGGGCCGGCGTCGGGTAAACGCCGGCGCGGGCGCCGCCGGGCAGGTCGATGGTTGGGCGGGACAGCGCGTCGATTTCGCTGGCCAGGGCGTCATCCCAAGGGGCGGGATCAATGGCCGCGCCGGACGGGAGGCCCGCGGCGGCGGCAGGGTCGTCGACGACGACCGAGGCGTCTGGATATTGTGCCGCAAGCTGCTCGATCGCGGTCGGCCCTCGTTTAATCAGGGTTGGCGGCCCCGCGCCCGCTTGCGGCGTCTTGGCCGAGAGGCGCGGCCCTTTGCCGCCCTGGGGCGCGCGGACCACCACGACCGTGACGGCCGCCCCCGCCGTGAGTCCCGGGGGGGCTTGGCTGTCGGGAAGGAAGCCTTCCGCCCCGCTGGGCAAGGCGACGAAGCTGCCGGCCAGGGCCTGGACCCGGGCGACGACGCGGCCGCGCATCCGGTCGCCCACGCTGTCAGGCACGCCTGGGCGAGAGATGGCGTAGTCGAGCAAACGGCCGCGTGCGACCGCCGCCGCGCGGATTTCGCCGGGACTGGAGGCGGCGAGGATTTGGATCACGGAACGAGGTAGCCGCGGCCGCGCAAGAGTTGCGCGGTCTCGAACAGCGGCAGCCCGACGACGCCGCTGTAGCTGCCGCTCAGCAGCCGCACGAACGATGCGGCCCGGCCTTGGATCGCGTAGCCGCCCGCCTTGCCGATCCCTTCGCCGCCGGCCGCGTAGGCGTCGATCTGCGCGGCCGTCAGGCGCGCGAAGACCACGGCCGTGTCAACGACCCGTTCCGACCGATCGCCGGCCGGGGTAATCAGCGTCACGGCTGTCAGGGCGTGATGCCTGCGTCCCGAGAGCAGGCCAAGGCATGTGCGGACCTCACGCCCGTCGCCGGCTTTCGGGAGGATGCGGCGGCCGATAGCTACGATACTATCGGCCGCGAGAGTGAATTGGCCCTCGCGGGCTGCGGCAGAAGCTTTCTCGCGCGCCAGCCTGGTCGCATAGACGCGCGGCAGTTCGTCCTTGCGGACGCCCTCGTCGATGTCGGTCGGGATGACGTGATCAGGAACAACCCCGATCTGGGCCAAAAGAGCCAGGCGGCGCGGGCTTGCCGAGGCGAGGATCAGGGGCGTGCCGACGTGACGCCGCCTTACTTGAAGCGGAAGGTAATGCGGCCCTTGGACAGGTCGTATGGCGTCATCTCGACGTTGACGCGGTCGCCCGCGAGCACGCGGATACGGTTCTTGCGCATCTTTCCCGAGGTATGGGCGAGGATGCTGTGCTCGTTGTCGAGTTTGACGCGGAACATCGCGTTGGGCAGGAGCTCCAGGACGGTGCCGCTGAATTCGATCATATCTTCTTTGGACATCAGGTTCCTTCTGGCCGGGTTCTTGCACTTATCCGCCGGTATTTGATGGCGCGGGCGTGCACGGTCAAGCTGGATTGCCTGGTCCGCAGCCGCGAAGGGCAGCATCGGCAATGAGTGCGTCGGCACGCCGATGAAGCTGCCCGTCTGAACAAAGGCTTGAGGCGCTTGTCCGATCCAACGATAGCGATAATTGTCGGACAAGTCCTAAGCCCGGCTCAGCCGTCGCGCGATGCTGCGGGCGTGCGCGTCCAGCCCTTCGGCTTCGGCCAGCATGACGGCGGCCGGGCCGACGCGCCTGAGGGCGGATGAGCTGGCGTCAACCCAAGTCGTGCGCTTGAGAAAGTCGTAAACCGAAAGGCCGGAGGCGAACCGGGCGGTGCGCCCGGTCGGCAGCACGTGGTTCGGACCGGCCACGTAATCGCCCACGGCCTCGGGACATAAGGCCCCGAGGAAAGCGGCCCCGGCATGGCGGATCTGCTGAAACAGAGCGGCTGGCGCGCTCGTCATGATCTGCAGGTGCTCGGGCGCGAGACGGTTCGTAAGCGTTGCCGCCTCGCCCCAGTCACGGACCACGATGATGGCGCCGTGATCGCGCCAGCTCGCGCCGGCGATGGCGGCGCGCGGCAGCGTTCGCAACGTTCGCGCGACCGCTGCGGCGGCCTCGTCGGCGAACCCGGCGCTATCGGTGATGAGGATGCTCTGCGAATCCTCGCCGTGCTCCGCCTGGGCCAGCAGGTCCATGGCGACGTCGTCCACGTCCTGGCCGACATCTGCGAGGATGACCACCTCCGAAGGCCCGGCGATGCTGTCGATGCCGACCTGGCCGAACACCTGCCGCTTCGCCTCGGCGACGTAGGCGTTGCCGGGGCCGACGATGCGGTCCACGCCGGGAATGGCCGCGGTGCCATAGGCCAGGGCGGCGACGGCCTGGGCGCCGCCGACGCGGTAGATTTCCGACACCCCGGCCCGCCTGGCCGCCGCGAGCACGAGCGGGTTGAGCGCGCCGCCCGGCGCCGGGACGCACATGGCAATGCGCGCGACGCCTGCGGCCTGGGCCGGGAGCGCGTTCATCAGCACCGAGGAGGGATAAGCGGCCTTGCCGCCCGGCACGTAGAGGCCGACGGCATCGAGCGCCGTCCAGCGCAGGCCAAGCGTCAACCCGTCCGGGTCCGGCACTTCGATGTCATGCGGCAGTTGCGCGCGGTGGAACGCCTCGATCCGGGCGGCGGCGTAGTCAAGCGCGCGGGCCAAATCGGGGGCGATGCCGGCGGCGGCGGCGTCGATGTCGGCGTCGGGGATGCGGAGCGTCTCGGGAGTGAGGGTCAGGCGATCGAATTTCGCGGTAAGCTCGACCAGGGCGGCATCGCCTCGGGCGCGGACCTGCGCGATGATGGCGGCCACCTGGTCCGCGACATTGGCGGTCGTGGCGCGGGCGTCGTGCAGCAGGGCCGAGAACGCCGCTTCGAACCCGTCGTCGCTCGTGGCGAGCCGTTTCATCCGGCCAGGGCCGTGCGGAACCGGGCGACCAGGCCGCCCACGGCTTCGGGCCGGGTCTTGAGGGCGCTGCGGTTGACGATAAGGCGGCTGGTAACGTGGGCGATTACCTCCGTCTCCTCCAGCCCGTTGGCGCGCAAGGTGCCGCCGGTCTGCACCAGGTCGACGATCAGGCGCGACAGGCCGAGGCCGGGCGCCAGCTCCATCGCGCCGTTGAGGTGCACGATTTCGGCCTGCACCCCGCGGGCGGCGAAGTGCCGGCGGGCGGTGTTGGGGTATTTCGTGGCGACGCGCACGCGGGACCAGGTGGCCGGATCGTCCTGCCCGGCCGTGCCGGCAGGCTCCGCGACGCTGACCCGGCAGTGGCCGATGCCGAGATCGAGCGGCGCGTAGATCTCGGTATAGTCGAACTCCATCAGCACGTCGGCGCCGCAGATGCCGATATGGGCCGCGCCGAAGGCGACGAAGGTGGCGACATCGAACGGGCGGACGCGCACGACGTCGAGGCCGGCGCCGTTGGTTGGGAAGCGGAGGCGGCGACTGTTCTCGTCGGCGTAGTCCGGCGCGGGAGCGATGCCGGCGCGGGCCAGCAACGGGCCGCACTCGTCGAGGATGCGGCCCTTGGGCAAAGCGAGGATCAGCGGGGTTTCAGTCTCCGGCGCAAGGGATGCTGCCGGAAAGGGGGCGTTCATCGGGGCCTCTGCTCAGGGTCGGGCGGAGATAGCACCGAGCGGGGGCAAGGTGGAACCCCGCGGCACGGACGCCGGCGCGGGCGGGAGTGGCCAGATGGCTTCTACGCGGGAGCGCGCGGCCAGGCTTGATGGCGAGCGGGTTTTCGCTTTGAGCAAAGAGGATGCGTCTCCGTCATATATGGACCTCGGGGCATTGCGGCGGGGGGGGCATGAGCCATCCATCCGGCGGTTCGCAGCATGGGAGGTGGCTTTATGGCCCGATTTGTGTTGGTTTGGACGTGTCGCAGAAGCTAACGGCGACTTGCGTCGCGGATGAAGCGGGGCGCGGGCAATGCGCCACGGGCCTGGGGCAGATCGAGCAGACAATGAGGCGGCATGCGGGAAAGCACGCCAGGATCGGCGTCGAGACCGGCCCCATTGCGCCGTGGCTTGTGCGCGAGTTGCGCGCCCGCGGCTCGAGGTCATCTGCCGTGACGGCCTAGCGTGCCAGTTCAGAAGTTTGTTATCTTGAAGGTCCGTGCCTTGGGACCCTAGCCCTTTGTGTAAATGCCCTGCTTATCCCAGAAATCGGAAGCGAACATTTGGGGCAGGACTCCAGCACTGATCCGGACTGGCGGTTGACGCCCCGGTGCTTCCGGTCAGGGCGACAGCAGTTTAGCGCCGCGCTCACGATTTGGCCGCGTCACGCCCGCACGGGCCGCGAACCGAGGTGCGCTTGACCGATTGCGTGTCGGTGATGCCCAGGCTGGGTCCGGGCTTGCGGCCCGCAACACGGCGGCGCAAGCAGGCGGCGTCGCACCGCAACCGGTCAAAGACCCCTAGCGCCAGCCATCTGCGAAACCAGTCGTATGCTATCCACCCCGCCGGGCAATTCGCTGGCGAAACGCGCCAAGGTCCGCCGACACGCACATGCCAGGCGATCGCGCTGACGACGGGCAGCACGGGCGTGGCCCGCCCGCTACAGCCACCGCGTTCTTTACTCGACCGCGCAGGTCGACGCCACCTCCTTGAGGTTGCTTCAGCAATGGCGCGACCGTGGAATGCCCGATGCGTTTTGATCCGCATCTCTGCTCCCATCCGTCCGATTAGGCGGACGCTCACGATATTTTCAGAATAGAACAGAATTAAGGCGAAAGTGAGCTACTCGAACAGGCTCCGAGCTGACGCCATCGTATCAGCGGGCAGCAAGTGCCCTGTAGTCAATGTACCATTTGGCAAACAAAGGTATGCCCACGGCCAGCGACGTATTCGGCGAGTAGCCGCACCAGCTTGAAATGGCGCTTACATCGGCGCACGTTTCCGCAACATCGGCGACAGGGCGAGGCGTCGATATGATCACCGCCTTTCTCCCCAGCCCTGCTTCCAGGAACGAGACAAGGTCTGACACATATTCGGCGCGATTGTTGCCGATGTTGAAGACTGGCGGAGGCTTTCCAATATCCGGCGTCCGGTCATGGCAGCCAAGCACGCCGGAAACAATGTCGTCGATGTAGGTGAAATCACGCTTGAGACGCCCCTCGTCATAAAGCGAGATGGGCGTTCCGGCCATAATCGCCTCCGCGAAGCTGAAATAAGCCATGTCCGGCCTTCCCCACGGCCCGTAAACGGTGAAGAACCTGAGGCCTGTTAAGGGCATCTTATACAAATGCCAGTAGGAGTGGGCGATCAGCTCATCCGCCCGCTTGGTCGCCGCATACAACGACACGGGCGTGTTGACCGGGTCTTCTTCTGCGAACGGCAGCTTCGTGTTCCCGCCATAGACGGACGAGGAGCTCGCATAAACCAAGTGTTGGAGCCGAGGCAGCCGCCTGGCAGCCTCCAGGACCGTCACGTGCCCCATCACGTTGGCGGACACGTAGGCGTAGGGATCGATCATCGAATGCCGCACGCCGGCCTGCGCCGCAAGATGGATCACGTGGGTCGCCTCCGCCGCCTGGTCAAAGACCGCGAACAGATCGTCCCTGTTTTCAATGCTGACTTGGTGGAACCTGAATCCAGTCTCGCGTTGCAGCAGTTCAAGGCGCGAGCGCTTCAGCCTCACGTCATAATACTCATTCAGGTTGTCCAAACCGATCACCGCTTCCCCGCGCGCGAGCAAAGCTTTTGCGGCGTGATAGCCGACGAACCCGGCTGCTCCCGTAACGATGGTTGTCAAAACACGCTCCTGCGCTGCGGCCTCATGTTGCGACCCAACCGCCGTCGATCGAGATCGGCGCGCCGGTGATGGTCCGGGCCGCCTCCGAGCATAGGAAAACGGCAAGTCCGCCGATCCCGTCCGGCGTCGTGAAAACCGTCATCGGCTGCTTTTCCGCGAGCAACTCCTGCTCCACATCCTGCACCGGCCGAGCAGCCTCTTCGGCCCGGCGGTCAATCTGCGCTTGCACCAGCGGCGTCAGCACCCAGCCGGGGCAAATCGCGTTGACCGTCACTCCGGTGTTGGCCAGCTCGATCGCCCCTACTTTCGTCAGCCCCACCAGACCGTGCTTCGCGGCAACGTAGGCCGATTTATTGGCGCTGCCGACCAATCCGTGCGCGGAAGCGATGTTGATCACCCGGCCCCAACCGTTCTGGACCATTCCAGGCGTCGACGCTTTCATGCAATAGAACGGGGCGGAGAGATTGAGGCCGATCACCGCTTCCCATCGCTCGCCCGGGAACTCGGCGATCGACGCCGTATGCTGAATCCCGGCGTTGTTCACGAGGATGTCGAGGCCGCCCAACTCCTGCCGGGTCTGTTGCACGAGGGAGGCTGCCGCGCCGGGTTGCGTGAGGTCGGCGCCGTTGTGCCGGACCTGAACGCCGAGGCTGCGGAACTCGGCGAGGAGCTTTTCGATCGCCGCCGCCTCGCCGAAGCCGTGCAGCATCACGTCCGCGCCTTCGGCCGCCAGCGCCTTGGCAATTCCAAGCCCGATCCCGCTGGTGGACCCGGTTACGAGGGCAGTACGGCTCTTGAGGGTCATGGCGGACTCCATGTTAAGACGGCCCGGGTTAATATCCGGTTAGTGTCGATCAAGACAGGACGAAGGAAAAGCGATGCCGAAGCGTCTTGTCAGCGCACTCACGATCCTGCTGCTGCTATCATCGACCGGCCACGCCACCCAGCGCCGCTTCGTGATCGCGCCGGCGGACGTGCAGCTGGGCTTCCGTGCCTACGGATTCGGAATGTTCCCGATCGACGGGGCATTCACCCGCTTCAATGGAATCCTAACGCTCGACGATCAAGATCCCTCATTCTGCCGGGTCGAACTCAAGGCCGAAGCCGGCAGCTTGCGGATGCAGGATCAAAGCATGACTGCCGACGCCCTCGGCCCCGACTTGCTCGACGTCGAACGATATCCCGCGTTCGGCTTCGACGGTGCCTGCGCCGGGGACAAGCTGCAGGGCATGCTGCTGCTGCATGGCGTCAGCCGGCCCGTATCGCTCGATGTCGAGCGCGGCCGAGGCCGGTGGCAAGCTCAAGGCTCGATCCGCCGGGCGGATTGGGGGATGGGCGCCCGTCCGCTGGTTGCGGGGCCGACGGTTCGGATCACGCTCGTCACGGGCTTGCCGGCCGGGTTCCGGTAAATGCGCGCGCCTGCCGCCTTGCTGCCGCTGCGCCACGGCGTGTTTCGCGCGCTCTGGACGGCGAACGTCGTGACGGCGCTCGGAACGTGGATGCAGAACACGGGCGCCGGCTGGCTCATGACGACGTTGTCGCCCGATGCCGTCAGCGTCAGCCTCGTCCAAGCGGCGACGATCGTGCCGACCTTTCTGCTGGCCCTTCCCGCGGGCGCCCTTGCCGATATCGTTGATCGCCGCCGTTACCTCATCCTGACCCAAGTCGGCGCCATGGCCGCCGCCGTCCTGCTGACGGCGCTGACCTATGCCGGCGCCATCGAAGCCGCCGGACTGATCGCGCTGACCTTCGCCATCGGGGTCGGCTCGGCGATGTACCAGCCGGCCTGGGGCGCCACCGTGCCCGAAGTCGTGCCGCGGCAAGACCTGGTGCAGGCGATCGCGCTCAACGGCATCGGCTTCAACCTCGCCCGCGCCGCAGGCCCGGCGCTCGGGGGCGTCCTTCTCCTGTTCGGCGGCCCGGCGCTCACGTTCCTGCTGTATGCCGCCTCGTTCCTCGTCGGCATCACCGTACTCACGCTCTGGAAACGCCCGGCCGCCGGCAACGCGCTTCCGCGCGAGCACTTTATTTCCGCTATGCGGGCCGGAATGCGCTTCGTTCGGCATACCCCGGCGATGCGGGCCGCCATGATCCGCGCCGTCGCGTATTTCCTGCCCGCTGCGGCGGTGTGGGGCCTGCTCCCGCTGATCGTTCGCCAGCAGCTTGGCCTGGGCGCAGGCAGTTTCGGCTTGTTGCTCGGTCTCATGGGGGTAGGCGGCGTCACGTCCGGCATGTTGCTGCCTCGCTTCCGCGGCGCTGAACGCGGCACGACCGTCTTCTGCGCCAGCCTGGTGTCCTGCGCCGGAATGGCGCTCGTTGCCGCCACGCACCATTGGGCGCCGGTGGCGCTCGGGATGCTGCTGTTTGGTTTCGGCTGGGTCGCCGCCTCAAGCACGGCGCAAGCAGCCGCGCAGCTCGCCGCCCCCGCCTGGGTCCGCGCCCGGGCGCTCGCGATCTATCAACTATCGTTCAACGGCGCCTTGGCGGCCGGGTCGCTCGTGTGGGGCGGGTTGGGCGCGTGGTTCGGACTGCAGCAGTCCATGGCGCTCGCGGCATCGGTTTCCGTCATCTTGGCCGTGCTGGTCCGCCGTTACCGGCTTGATCAAACAGCCGCTGCGCCGCAGCTTTCTGCCGATACGCTGCCGATGCCGGAAGTCCCGGCGCCCGAGCTTGCCGCCGCTCTGCCGCGACTGCCCGGGCGTATCCTGGAGACGATGCGTTATCGCGTCGCCCCGCGCGACCGGGCCGCATTCTTATCGGCGATCGAAGCGGTGCAGCATGTCCGGGGGCGGAGCGGAGCCGTCGAGTGGCGCCTTTACGAAGACGTGGCCCACCCTGACGGCTGGCTGGAGACCTGGTTAATGGAGAATTGGACCGACCACTTGCGCGAGTCGATCCGGCTATCGGACGAGGACAAACGATTGCTCTCGGTCGTCAGCGTGTTTCATGACCCCGATGCGCCTTTGCCTTGCCGCCTCATAAGCATCGACCCGGGCCAGCGGGCTCGCGAGCAGGTTGGCGCAGCGTATGCGTCGGCCAAGACTTAGGAGCCTGTCAGGAAGTAACCGTCGCGGCTCGGCCGGGCGAACGAGCCCTGAGTCAGTGGCTTCGGCTGACGGTATAGTCAGCGACATCCATGAGCGTATCCCGAAAAGGCCCCGAAGGAAACGCGTCGAGGGACTCGCGCGCTTGACGTGCGAACCGGGCCGCATGATCGATAGTGGCCCGAATCGCGCCGGTAGACGCCACGAGCTTCAACGCGTGGTCGAGGTCGTCGTCGCTTTGCTCGCTGTCTTCGATCGTCCTGCGCCAGAACGAGCGGTCGGTTTCGGCGCCGGCCTGATACGCGGCCAGCACCGGCAACGTGACCTTCCCTTCCCTGAAATCGTCGCCGACTGTCTTGCCGAGCGTTGCCTGATCGGCGGCATAGTCGAGCGCGTCGTCGACGAGTTGGAACGCCATTCCGAGATTGCTGCCGAAACTGGCCAGGGCTTGCTCCTCTCCGGGCGGCCGGTCTGCCACGACTGCGCCGACCTGGCATGCGGCGGTGAACAACGCCGCCGTCTTGCCCCGGATCACGTCGAGGTAGCGCGCCTCGGGCGTGGAAAGGTCGTTCTGAATCGCGAGCTGGAGCACTTCGCCCTCCGCGATCGTGGCCGCCGCGTGGGACAGGATCGCGAGCACCTGCAACGATCCGTCAGCCACCATCATCTGGAACGCCCGGGCGAACAGGAAATCGCCGACCAGCACGGAGGCCTTGTTGCCGAACACCGCATTTGCGCTGGATGCGCCCCGGCGGAGCAGGCTCTCGTCCACCACGTCATCGTGCAGCAGGGTGGCCGTGTGGATGAACTCGACGCAGGCGGCGAGCTGGATATGCCGGTCGCCGCCGTAGCCGCACATCCGCGCCGACGCGAGGGTCAGCAACGGGCGTATCCGCTTGCCGCCGGCCGCGACGATATGCGCCGCCAATTGCGGGATCAGCGCGACCTCGCTGTCCATCCGCTGAACGATGGCCTGGTTGGTCGCCGCCATGTCGGGGCCGACAAGTGCGGCGAGATGTTCCAGGGCGTCGCCTTCTCCCGCCTGCGTGGCGGAACCTGGCGTCCGCCTCGGCTGGACTGGTGTGGTGACGATGCCCAAACTGCGCTCCCGACTTGCTTGCTCGTCGTCGCGCCGCACCATATCGGCGGCACGGAAAAAGGGTCAAGACAGCCCGGCGCTGGAACGCGCCTCATTGTAAGGACTGGAAGCAAATCCGTATGCGTACCGTGGTGACGTCGAACGATCCTGTCCGCCTCAGTTTCCTGCACGCGCTGCTCCGCGACGCCGGGATCGAGTGTCTCTTGCTCGACGGGCATGTCAGCGCCGTCGAAGGCAGCATCGGCGCCATTCCCCGCCGCTTGGTCGTGTTGGCGGCGGACGAGGTCCGCGCCCGCAGCGTGATCGAGGACGCCGGTGAACTCTAAGCATCATTTCGCAAGACGGCTCGCCGTCACGACGCGAAAAATGATGCGTCTTCAAAGACTCCTAAGCAGGCATTCGTGGCACAAGCCACGAATGCCTGCTTAGGCCCGCAAGCCTTTGGACATAACGCATGGCACGCTGCTGAACGGGCGCGTGCGCTACGATCAATTCAGGACAGGCTACCGCACCGGCATCGAGCCAGTGCTTCTTGCCGCGGCTATTCCAGCGTGTGCTGGGGAGCGCGTTCTGGAAGCGGGGACAGGGGCCGGCGCCGGTCTGTTGTGCCTGCTTTGGCGAGTGCCGGGCTTAACCGGCGTCGGGATCGAGATCGATGCCGATCTTGCTGCTTTGGCCCGGCGTAATGCGGCGGCGAATGGATTGCCTGCGACGATTAGCACCGGGTCGGTTGCCGATGCCCCGGCGCTCGGCCAATTCGATCACGCGCTGGCAAACCCGCCTTGGCACGACCGCTCCAGCACGCTGCCGCCCGACTCCCGGCGGTCCCGCGCCACGCATGGTTCGCAAAGCGGTGTTGCTGAGTGGATCGTGCGCCTGTCTAAATGCCTCGTGCCCCAAGGCACCCTGACCCTCACGCTGCCGGCTGGCCAGGTGGGAGAGGCGAGCACGTGTCTGCGGCAGGCCGGGCTTGCACAGATCACGATTGCTCCGCTATGGCCGGGCAAGTTGCTGGACGCAAAAATCGTTTTGATACAGGGCCGCGCCGACCAAAGTAGCACGAGGCTGACGAGCGGCTTGGTTTTGCACGACCAGGGACGCTATACCGAAGCCGCCGAAGCCATACTGCGCCACGGAAAAGCGCTGGCGCTTTAGACGCCAATCATTCTCGTTACGTTAAAGCAACCAGAGGTTAGTGTCCTAATTCAGACGTTTATCATGCTGAAAGCGCGTGCCTTGGGTCGCAAGCCTGTTGTTTTGGCGGCATGCCATAGCCCAGAAGCGAACTTCTAGGCAAAACGCTGGCATCTGTCTTGACTGGCAATTGACGCCCTGAAACCCCAGTCAGGGCAACTGGAGCCTAATTCATCTGTGGATGCCGCAAATGCCAAAGACGCTCATGGGCGGCGACGAGACTCTCGATGCTCCGGCGACGCTGCGTGTCTTCCGGGCGCGGGCGCCTGGTCGTCATGGTTTCCAGCAACCGCAAGAGTTGCTCGGCGATTTCAAGATCGGCGTCGTCGCACGAGTGATGGAAGGCGACCAGAATTTTGTCGAACAACCGACGCGAATGCCGCGGGGACGGTGCGTTCCGCGGGTCGCCTGGAACGTCAACAGGTCTTAAGCTTAACGCGACACTGTCCATGAAGCCACTCCTATTGGCGGCGCAGTCTAGGCATCAAAACTGCACTGCGCACGCGCAAAAATGCAAGGCAATGTTATGTGAGCTGTATAAAGCCTTGTGGTTGGGCGGTGTCAAACACTGAATCGGAAAACGCTTCCTCCCACGAGCCTTCGGTCGACGCCCGACTGTATTCCGTCGCCCTGTTCTCAAAAAAGTTCGCGTGCTCCACGGCATTCAGCATGTCGTCCAGCCACGGCAACGGGTTGTCCTCCTCCTCATACATGCTGTTAAGCCCGAGCTGAACGAGGCGCCGGTCGGCGATGTAGCGGATGTAGCGCTTGACCTCTCCGGCAGTGAGGCCCTCGATCGGCCCTTGCTCGAAGGCGAGGTCGATGAATGCGTCCTCGTGATGCACGATGGTGCTGCAGACGTCATAGATCTCCTGCCGTAGCGTCTCGGTCCAGATCTCCGGGTTCTCCTGCACGAAGGTGCGGAACAGGCGGATAATGGACAAGCAGTGCAGCGTCTCGTCGCGCACCGACCATGAGACAACCTGGCCCATGCCCTTCATCTTGTTGAACCGGGGAAAATTCAGCAGGATCGCGAACGAGGCAAAAAGCTGGAGGCCTTCCGTGAAGGCGCCGAAGGCGGCCAGCGTCTTGGCGATCTCATGCTTGTTGTCCACCCGGAAGGACTGCATGTAGTCGTATTTGTCCTTCATCTCCTTGTACTTGAGAAACGCCGTATACTCGCCCTCAGGCATCCCGATCGTGTCAAGCAAGTGGCTGTAGGCCGCGACGTGGATCGTCTCGATGTTGCTGAAGGCGGACAGCATCATCAGCACTTCGGTCGGTTTGAATACCTGGCTGTAGTGCTTCATGTAGCAGTTGTTCACCTCGACATCGGCCTGGGTGAAGAAGCGGAAAATCTGCGTCAGCAGGTTCTGCTCGGCCTCGGTCAGCGTCTTGTGCCAATCCTTCACGTCGTCGGCGAGCGGGATTTCCTCCGGCAGCCAATGCACGCGCTGCTGGGTCAGCCATGCCTCGTAAGCCCACGGGTAGCGGAACGGCTTGTAGACCGGGTTCTCGGTCAGAAGGTCGAAGCGCTTCTCGGGCGCCGGGTGCATTCCGTCCATCGTCTATCCTTTCTCGCTGGCGCCTATTACTGGCAAGCCAGGCACTCCTCGTAATTGCTGATCGCCGGCACGTCGGCTGCGGCTACGGCCACCATGTCCTGAACGCCCAGGAGAGCCGCCGGCTTCACCACCTTCTCGCTCACGTTGTCCGCCCGCTGGATCGACAGGCTGCGGCAATAATACAGCGACTTTACGCCGCGTTTCCACGCCAGCATGTGGATCTGGTGCAAGTCCCGCTTGTGCACGTTGGCCGGCAGGAACAGGTTGACCGACTGGCTCTGGCAGACGAACGGCGTGCGGTCCGCCGCATGTTCCACGACCCAGCGCTGATCCAGCTCGAACGCGGTGCGATAGACCGCCTTTTCCTGCTCGCTCAGGAAATCGAGGTGCTGCACGCTGCCCTTGTTGATGGTGATGCTCGACCAGATGTCGTCCCGGTCCATGCCTTTCTGCGCCAACAGCTTCTGCAGGTGGCGGTTGCGTACGGTGAAGCTGCCGGACAGCGTCTTCTGCAGGAACACGTTGGCGGCGATCGGCTCGATGCCGGGGCTGGTGCTGCCGGCGATGATGCTGATGCTCGCGGTGGGCGCGATGGCGATTTTGTTGCTGAACCGCTCCATGATGCCGTATTCGGCCGCATCCGGGCACGCGCCGCGCTCTTCGGCCAAGACCCGGCTCGCGCGGTCGGCCTGCTCGCGGATGCGCTTGAACATCCGCTTGTTCCAGACCTTCGCCACCACGCCCTCGAACGGCACGTTATGCGACTGCAGGAAGCTGTGGAAGCCCATCACGCCGAGGCCCACCGAGCGCTCGCGCATGGCCGAGTAGCGGGCCCGCTCCATGCCGTCGGGCGCGCGGTCGATGAAATCCTGCATCACGTTGTCGAGGAAGCGCATCACGTCCTCGATGAACGTCGGGTGATCCTTCCACTGCGTCCAGGTCTCGAGGTTGAGCGAGGATAGGCAGCAAACCGCGGTGCGCTGCTTGCCGTGGTGGTCGATGCCGGTGGGCAGCGTGATCTCGCTGCACAGGTTGCTGGTCTTGACCTCTAGGCCGGAGAGCTTCTGCTGCTCGGGCCGGGCGTTGTTCACGTGGTCGGAGAAGACGAGGTAAGGCTCGCCGGTCTCAATTCGCGCGGTCAGGATGCGAATCCACAGGCTGCGCGCCGAGACCTTGCGCACGACGGCGTGGTCCTTCGGCGAGCACAACGCCCATTGCTCGTCCGCCTCCACGGCGCGCATGAACGAGTCTGAGACTAGGATGCCGTGGTGCAGGTTGAGCGCCTTGCGGTTCGGGTCGCCGCCGGTGGGCCGGCGCAGCTCGATGAACTCCTCGACCTCGGGGTGGGAGACGGGCAGGTAGACGGCGGCGGACCCGCGCCGGAGCGAGCCTTGGCTGATGGCCAGCGTCAGGCTGTCCATGACGCGGATGAACGGGATGACGCCCGAGGTCTTGCCGTTCTGCCCCACCTTCTCGCCGATCGAGCGCAGGTTGCCCCAGTAGGAGCCGATGCCGCCGCCCTTGGAGGCAAGCCAGACATTCTCGTTCCAGAGGCCGACGATGCCATCCAGGCTGTCCGACGCCTCGTTCAGGAAGCAGGAGATCGGCAGGCCGCGCTGGGTGCCGCCGTTTGACAGGACGGGGGTGGCCGGCATGAACCACATCTGGCTGATGTAGTCGTAGATGCGTTGCGCGTGCGCCGCGTCATCGCCGTAGAAGCTGGCGACGCGGGCGAACAAGTCCTGGTATTCCTCGCCGGGCATCAGATAGCGGTCGTTCAGCGTCGCCCGCCCGAAATCGGTCAGCAGGGCGTCCCGCGAACGGTCGACCCGGACCTGGTGGCGGCCTGCCATCTGCACGGCGTCGAGGACGGCGTAATCGTTCATCGGCACATCAGGCATAGGCGCGCCTTTCAACATGTGGTTCTGTTTTGCTCTAGCCCATACCAGGGCTTGTGTCATGCGGCTAAAACACCCCGACTCGGGGAATGCTCCCGGCCGCTGCCCGATTTGAGGCGACGAGCCGCACGGCGTCCAGCAAATCCGGTTGCCGACGCGGCAACTGTGGCGCTATGGCAACATCTGGCGGCGATGATCCGTGAGCGCGGCCGCGCGGCCCGACCCGGCCCGAATCGAGGGATGTCACGCCAGCAGGGCGTCCAGCTTGCCGGCCCTGTCCAGCGCCAGCAGGTCGTCGGAGCCGCCGACCGGGCGGCCGTCAATAAAGATTTGCGGAACGCTGGTCCGTCCGCCGGAACGGCGGATCGACTGCTCTCGTGCCTCCGTGCCGTGCGGCGCGTCGATTTCCTCGAAGGCGGCGCCTTTGTTTCGCAGCAGCGCGACGGCGCGGGCGCAGTACGGGCACCAGGGTTGGGTGAACACTTCGATTTTCGGCATCACAGCTCCTCATATCGCCGCATCGTCAGGCGAAGGTCAGATGAACGAAGCGCTTTATCAAGTCACACGCCTACGGCGCCGCGGAGTCGGCCACCCGAGCCGCCGCCAGCACGTCCACGCCGCCGACGCCCGCGTGCAAAAGGGCTGTCGTGCAAGCCTCCGCCGTGGCCCCCGTCGTCAACACGTCATCGATCAACAGCACCCGCGCATCCTGCAACGCGGTGCGCCTGGATTCGCTCACCGTGATCGCTCCTGCAAGCGCCGCCGCCCGGCCCGCCGGCGACAACGGCCCGAGCGAGGGCGTCCGCCGCACCCGGCGCAAGGCGTCCAGGATCGCCGGGCGGCCGCTCAGGCGGGATAGCGCCTGCGCCAGCAAGGCCGATTGATTGTAGCGGCGGCCCAGCAGCCGCCAGCGGTGCAGCGGCACCGGCACGAGCACGTCCGCACGCGCCAGGAGAGGGGCGCCGGCGTGGGCCATCAGCGGCGCGAGCGCCCGCGCCGTCTCCGTCCGGTCGCCATACTTGAACGGCAGCAGGATGCGCCGCGCCTGCTCGTCGTAGCCGATTGCCGCCCGGCCCTGGTCCCACGAGG
Organism: Acetobacteraceae bacterium; assembly: GCA_965217935.1. GTDB lineage: Bacteria > Pseudomonadota > Alphaproteobacteria > Acetobacterales > Acetobacteraceae > JBBROS01. Next base: position 592,604 of record OZ244581.1, read on the forward strand.
GCGGCCGGGCCAGGCAGGAGTCGCACAACGGCGACGCCTCCGCATGACGCGCCGCCCCGAACGGCGCCCCGCAGGCCGAGCAGCAAGGGGCGGTGATGAAGCGCGTCCGCCGGAAGCAGTCGGCGCAGAACTGTCCAGGCGCGCCGACCGGCTGATCGCAGGTCAGGCATTGGGGGGGGAGCACGAGGTCCAGCAGGATGCGCCCGCCGCCCGAAACTCCTCGGCGGAGAACCTCAGAGGCCGAAAGCAACGCCGTCCCGCTCGATCCGATGCGCCAAGCTGATGTCCCCAGTTCAGATACGCTTGCATAGACCGCAATCACCCTGACTGGAAAGTCAGGGCGATCGCGGTCTAGGGCCTGTTGAGAATCAGGGGATTCCCTTGACCACGGCGCCTGTGATTCAAGCTCCGAAAGGAGTTTGCTATGGATCGGTTCAGCCTGACGGATGCTCAATGGGAGAAGATGGAGCCCTTCGGCTTGGGTAAGCCGACCGACCCTGGACGCACCGGAGGGGACGCCAGATTGTTTGTCGAGGCTGTGCCGTGGATCGCGCGGACCAGTAGCCCTTGGCGGGACCTGCCGGCGTCGTTTGGGCGCGGGAACACCGTCTTCAAGCGCTTTCGCGATTGGGTGAAAGCGGATGTTTCAAACGCATGTTCGACGCGGTTTCCAACGAGCCCGACATGGAATACGCCATGGTCGATGCCACGATCGTCCGCGTTCACCGCCATGGGCAGGGCGCAAAAGGGGGACTCAAAGCCAGGCTATCGGTAAATCCCGTGGCGGCCTGACGACCAAGGTCCTGGCGTTAACCGACGCACTGGGCAACCTTGTGCGCTTCGAGCTGCTGCCGGGTCAACGCTACGACACGATCGGCGTGGCGCCACTGATCAAGGGCGTCGAATTCGGCGGCTTGATTGCTGACAAGGCGTTCGATGCGAATTGGATCATCGCAGAGTTGAACGAGCGCGGCGCCAAGGTCGTCATCTCGCAACGGCCGAAACGCAAAGCACCGCGCGGCATCGACCTCGACGTCTACAAATGGCGGCACCTGGTCGAGAACTTCTTTTGCAAGCTGAAGGAGTTCAAGCGAATAGCCATGCGCAGCGACAAAACCGATACCAGCTTCGCAGCGATGATCCTCCTCGGAGCAGCCATCATCAACTCACGGTGAATCTCAACAGGCCCTAGTGTCCCGGTTCGGAAGTTCGTCGCGTTGAGATCGCGTGCCTCGGGACACTAGCCATCTGTTTTCGTGGCCTGCTTATCCTAGAAGTTCGAAGGCGAACCTCTGGGGCAGGATACTAGGGCGTTGGCTACGAATGCCTAAGGGGGGGTGCCCGGGGCGCCCCGGCCCTGACGGGGCAAGCAGGCTTCTTCCACGCCGTTCAAGCGGCGTTGTCTGGTTCCTGCCGCGGCGTCCGGTTGCCAGTTGAGGTGATCGATCATGCGACATGCCTACGCCACCGCTTCAGCCTAAGAATGCACAGTGTCGAGACGGTCCTGGCCGCGCAGGCGGCCGTTGTCAGTCGTGAAGCATTCGCGAGTGGAGACTGCGCGTCGGCCGGCAGTTCACCAACGAACTCATGGCGCGGGCCGAGACCGGGCGGCAAGTGGCGTGGATGAGGCGTTCATCCGCTTTAGGGCGGCACGCTGCCGCCAAACGCCGTCATCAACCCGTCGTTAATACCGCCTTGGACGCTCGGCGGCCTCAGATACGTTCCGAGCGCTCCGAGATAGCCGGCTGCGAGGGATGAGCTCGCGAGTAGAAGCGCCGCCGCAACGGTCATGAGCAAGGGGCTGCCGGGTCGCCGCGTCGTCGAACGCCTTGCGGAACGCTGCAAACCGCGTCTCTGCAAGCCCTGTTCGCGCGCGTCCGGTCGCAGACGGCAAGCCGGACAACGACGCCTTGCACCCCGCGCAGCGCGAGCCGGGCCTTACAATTCATAACATTTCATTACGTTTAAATAACATCATCGTGATGTTACCAAAACGTTAATCTATCGTAAAGGACTTCCGTTGATCGGTTTCGAGGCAGCGCGCCTCCTCCGGTCCGCCCAGCGGCGAAACGCGATGAACCGGGGACAAACGCATGGCAGACACGGCAAGCTTCCCTTACGGGTCCATCGTGCGGATCACGGACACGATCAACGGCAGGAACTTTCAAGGCTCCGGCGTTCTTATCGCCCCGGACGAGGTGCTGACAGCCGCCCATATGGTCTGGCGAACCGGCATCGGCGTTGCCACCGACATCGAAGTCACTCCGGGCTATTCGCAGGGGCTCGCCCCATTCGGCCGTATCCAGGGCGCCGTCACTCACTACAATCCGATCAACGTGACCGACGGCGCCATCCCAATCTCGGACATTGCCTACGACTTCGCGATCATCCGCCTCTCCAGAGCGACGGCTGCCGGGTCCATGCGTCTTCTCGCCGGCTTTACCCGTGGAGACGCCATTGTGTCGGGCTACCCGGCCACGAAACTAGGGGTTCAGGTCAACTCCGAGCAGTACGTGGACAGCACCGATGCCTACGACCTGCTCTACGGCTCCGCGCTTGGCCCGGGATCAAGCGGCGGCCCGGTCTGGACCGTCGACGCCAGCGGTCCGGCCGTCGTCGGCCTCGTCTCCGCCGCCGACGACGCCGGCAACGGCTATTTCGTCAAGATCACCGCCGAGGTCCGCAACACCATTCTCTCATGGGTTGAGCAGGACCACGCGGCGCCCGCGCTCGCGGCGTTCACGAATACCAGCAACGGCGTCTCTGGCCCGCTGGCCCTCACGGCCGCCTGGGGCGGCCCATCCTACCTGCAATGGCAATACATCTGGAGCGGCAACGACGGCGTCGCCCTCTCAACCGAGACCTCGAACGTCTTTCTTTGCGGCGGTCCCGGCCAGGACGCGATCCAGGCCGGCGGCGGCCGGAACGTGCTCGATGGCGGCGCCGGCTCCAACTTCCTCACCGGCGGCACAGGCGACACGACCTTCTTCACCGATGCCCGCGGCGGCGCTCCGGTCTGGAACACCATCCGCAATTTCCATCCGGGCGACGCCGTTACCCTGTGGGGCTTTATCCCCGGCATCTCGGGCTATCAATGGGATGATGAACTGGCAGGCGCTGCGGGTTCGAAGGGCGCCACGCTGCGCGCCAACATCGTCGGCGGCGCCGGCCGGATGGGCGACGGCATCGACGCGAGCATCACATTTGCCGGGCTGAGCGTCGCCGAAGCCAAAACCCTCGCGATTTCAGTTGGCGCGCAGCCCGCGGGAACGTACCTCTACTTCGCCTATCCGGGCGCCTGACCGGTGTCTGAAAACATGCAGCTCGATAGGCGCGCTCAGGCGCGGCGCTTATCAACGCTTCAAAGATAGCCACCCTGTTCGTCGACATCGGCACCATCACCGGCGGTTATTCCCACCTGTTCACAATTCGCTAAACCGCTTCGGGGCGCCGCGACGCCGAGCCAACGGAGCATCGCAGACCCTGCCGCGCGTCCAACCTCCCGGGCGCAGGCGGCCGGATCATCCCCGGCCAGCATCCAGGGCTCCCTGCAGCAAATAGGCCGCCGCCATCCCGTCCACGACCGCGGCCCGCTTGCGCCGGCTCATATCGGCCTCGCGCACCAGCACCCGGTTTACCGCAGCGCTCGACAACCGCTCATCCCACAACGCCGTCGGAAGCCCGGTCGCCGCCGACAGCGCCAGCGCCCAATCCCGGGCCGCCTGCGCCGCCGGGCCTATGCTCCCGTCCATCGACAGCGGCCACCCCACCACCACTCCGCCGATGCCTTCCGCCCGGGCCACGTCCATCACCCGTGCCGCCACCCCGGCCAACCTGCCCCGCGGCCAGGCGCCATAGGGCGACGCCAGCATCAAACCCACATCCGACAACGCCGCCCCGATCACCTTCGACCCGGGATCAAGCCCCAGCAAGCGCCGCTCCCGCCCCAGCCCGGCCCTCAAAGCCGCCATGTTGATCAACCCCATCCCCGCCGGTATCACACCCGTCAGCACACCCCAAACCGAAAGCCCGACATGGCGCTAGACCCCGCGACCATCCACCGCATTGCCAAACTCGCCCGCCTCCACCTAGACCAGGGCCAAGTCGCGCCCCTGCAAACCGACCTCAACGCCATCTTGGGCTGGATTGAGCAACTGAACGAAGTCGACGTCGCCGGCATCGAGCCTCTCACCGGCGCCGCGGCGATGGCATCGCGCCCGCGCGCCGACGAGGTCACCGACGGAAACATCCCTGAAGCCGTTCTCGCCAACGCGCCCGACCGCGAGGGCGCCTATTTCGGCGTCCCCAAGGTGGTTGAATGAGCCCGCTCGGCCTATCCCTCGCCGGCGCCCGCGACGCCCTGCGCCGCCGCGAGATCTCCGCGGCCGAGCTGACCAAGGCCCATCTCGGCGCCATCCAAACCCACAACCCGGTCCTCAACGCCTTCATCACCCCCACTCCCGATCAGGCGCTGGAGCACGCGGCCGAAGCCGACCGCGCCCTGGCCGCCGGCAACGCGCCCCCGCTCGCGGGCCTGCCCATCGCCAACAAGGACCTGTTCTGCACCAAGGGCGTCCGCACCACCGCCGGCAGCCGCATCCTGGCGCCCTTCATCCCCTCCTACGAAAGCACCGTCACCCAGAACCTCCGCAACGCGGGCGCCGTCTTCCTCGGCAAGACCAACCTCGACGAGTTCGCCATGGGCAGCTCCAACATGACCAGCGCCCACGGCCCGGTGAAGAATCCCTGGACCCCGCCCAACAGTCCCGACCTGGTTCCCGGCGGCTCCTCCGGAGGCTCGGCAGCCGCGGTCGCCGCCGGGCTTTGCCTGGGCGCCACGGCGACGGACACCGGCGGCTCCATCCGCCAGCCCGCGGCCTTCACCGGCGTCGTCGGCCTCAAGCCCACCTACGGCCGCTGCTCCCGCTGGGGCATCGTCGCCTTCGCCTCCAGCCTCGACCAGGCCGGGCCGATGGCCCGCACCGTCGAGGACGCAGCCCTGCTGCTCGGGGCGATGGCCGGTTTCGATCCCAAGGACAGCACCAGCGCGGACCGCCCCGTCCCCGATTTCGCCGCCGCCTGCGCCCGCGGCGTCCAGGGCCTGCGCATCGGCGTGCCGAAGGAATACCGCGCCGAAGGCATGAACCCCGAAATCAGCGCTCTCTGGGACCAGGGTCTGGCCTGGCTTCGCGACCAAGGCGCGGACACCGTCGAGGTGTCACTCCCTCATACGCAGTACGGCCTTGCCACCTACTACATCGTCGCCCCGGCCGAAGCCTCCTCCAACCTCGCCCGCTACGACGGCGTTCGCTACGGCGCCCGAGTCGAGGGCAAGGACCTCACCGATCTCTACGAGCGCACCCGCGCCGAAGGCTTCGGCCCCGAGGTGCGCCGCCGCATCATGATCGGCACCTATGTCCTGAGCGCCGGCTACTACGATGCCTATTACGTGCGTGCCCAGAAGGTCCGTGCCCTGATATTGCGCGACTTCACTCAAGCCTTTGCCAAGGTGGACGCGCTGCTGACGCCCACGGCGCCCAGCGCCGCCTTCGCTCAAGGCGAGAAAATGGACGATCCAGTTGCCATGTATCTGAACGACGTGTTCACCGTTCCCGCCAGCATGGCCGGCATCCCCGGCCTGTCCGTCCCTGCCGGCCTCAGCAGCCAGGGCCTTCCGCTCGGTTTGCAAGTTCTCGGCAAGCCGTTCGACGAGGAAACCATCTTGACCGTGGGCGCCGCCATCGAGCGCGCCGCCAACTTCAAAGCCAGGCCCCCGATCTGGGCCGGAGCGCCCGCATGACCTACGCGCTGGAGGGCGAAACCGGCGCCTGGGAGATCGTTGTCGGCCTTGAGGTCCATGCCCAGGTGGTCAGCCGCGCCAAGCTGTTCAGCGGTGCGTCCGCAGAATACGGCGGCGCGCCCAACAGCCACGTCAGCTTCGTCGACGCCGCCTTCCCGGGGATGCTCCCCGTGATCAACCAGGAATGCGTCGCCCAAGCCGTCCGCACCGGGCTGGGCCTCAACGCCCGCATCAACCCGATCAGCCGCTTCGACCGCAAGAACTACTTCTATGCCGACCTGCCGCAAGGCTACCAGATCAGCCAGTTCGAGCACCCCATCGTCGGCGCCGGCAACGTCGAGATCGAGCTTGCGGACGGCACGACGACGAACATCGGGGTCACGAGGCTGCACCTTGAGCAGGACGCCGGCAAATCCCTGCACGACCAGCACCCGGACAAAAGCTACATCGACCTCAACCGCTCCGGCGTGGCGCTCATGGAGATCGTCAGCGAGCCGGACATCCGCAGCCCCGAGCAGGCCGGCGCCTACATCCACAAGCTGCGCGCCATCCTGCGCTACCTCGGCACCTGCGACGGAAACATGGAGGAGGGCTCGCTGCGCGCCGACGTCAACGTCAGCGTCCGCCGCCCGGGCGAGCCGTTCCGCACCCGCTGCGAGGTGAAGAACGTCAACTCCATCCGCTACGTCATGCAGGCCATCGAGGCCGAGGCCGCGCGCCAGGTCAAAGTCTGGGAAAGCGGCGGCGCCGTCGTCCAGGAGACCCGGCTGTTCGACCCGGCCCGCGGCGAGACCCGCAGCCTGCGCAGCAAGGAGGACGCGCACGACTACCGCTACTTCCCCGACCCCGACCTCCTGCCCCTCGTGCTGGACGAAGCCTGGATCGAGACCCTCCGCGCCAACCTTCCCGAACTCCCCGACGCCAAGCGCGCCCGATTCGTGTCCGACTACGGCCTGTCGCCATACGACGCCGCCGTGCTGGTCGCCGACCAGGAGACCGCCGCCTTCTACGAGACGGTAGCGAAGGGACGAGACCCGAAGCAGGCCGCCAACTGGATGACCGGCGACTTTTTCGCCGCCCTCAACCGCACCGGCCGCACCATCGCCGACACGCCGGTCTCTGCCGAGAACCTGGGCGCCCTGCTCGACCTGCTGGCCGACAGCACCATCAATGGCCGCATCGCCAAGGAGGTGTTCGAAGCCATGGTCGAGACCGGCGAGCCGCCGGGCGCGATCGTCGAGTCGCGCGGCCTGCGCCAAGTCACCGACTCCAGCGCCATCGACGCCGCCGTGGCCTCGATCCTCGCCGCCAACCAGGACAAGGTGGCCCAATACAAGTCCGGCAAGGACAAGCTGTTCGGCTTCTTCGTCGGCCAGACCATGAAAGCGATGGCCGGCAAGGGCAACCCGGCGCTCGTCAACGAGGCGATCAGGAAGCAGCTTGTTTGACGTTGCTGCGCTGCAAGCAGCCGTCGTCGCGCCGGCTTCAATGCCGCGATCGCCAGCAGGGCTGTCGGTCGGTCCGCGCCGATGGCGATCGAGAACGCCGGCGTCCAGCTTCCCGTCGCCTGGTGCAGCAGAGAGGCCAGCGGGCCGCCCAGGATCGCGCCGCTGCCCTGCGCGATATACGGGGCAAAATTGGGGTTAACGGCTGGCCTTGTCCCCTCGCATCCGTCCGCCTAGCGTCCGGCTCTATTCGAAGGAGCGAGCAATGATCGAGCTGCACACGTGGAACACCCCGAACGGACGCAAGATAAGCGTGGCGCTTGAGGAAATGGGGTTGCCTTACGCGGTCAAAACCATCGACATCACCAAGGACGAGCAGTTCGATCCCGCATTCCTCGGCATCAGCCCGAACAACAAGATCCCCGCCATCATCGATCCCGAGGGCCCCGGCGGGATGCCGATCTCCATTTTCGAGTCCGGCGCCATCCTGCTCTACCTCGGCGAGAAAACCGGCAAGTTCCTGCCTGCCGACCTTCGCCAACGCGTTCCGGTGACGGAGTGGCTGATGTGGCAAATGGGCGGGTTCGGCCCGATGCTCGGCCAGGCGCATCATTTCCTGACCGTGAACGAAGCTGACCAGACATACGGCCTCAACCGTTATCTGAACGAGACCAAGCGCCTTTACGGCGTGCTTGACCGCCAACTCGCCAAGTCCGAATACCTGGCCGACGACGTCTCCATCGCCGATTTCGCCATCGTTGCCTGGGCTTGGCGTCATGAGCGCCACCAGATCAGCCTGGATGACTTCCCCAACGTTGCCCGCTGGTATCAAGCCATGATGGCACGCCCGGCGACGAAGCGCGGTTTCGAAGTCGCTCTTAGTTGAAGCCCGTTCGGGAAAATCTCGGGTTTCCGGGGAGGTCGAAGCGGCGTTGAACAGCATTTCTGAACTCGACGCGTCGCCTGGGACGGGATCGACCGGCGCCGTCTCTCAATCTTCAAACGTTTTGCAGATGCCGCCCAGACAACAGGAGGGCGGCAAGGCATGGATGGCCAGTGACAGCGACGTTCGCCAAGGCGCGGCGCAGTCTGCGGGGCCGAGGCGAAGCGGCGACGGGCCGGGCTTCGCCATTGCAAGGACCACGTCACGCTGAGGGCCAACGATCCGGCCGCACGGTCTCACCATCCCCCCGCGCGCCACTTGGTCCAGGGGCGGCGTCGGCAATACATGCGGCAGCAGGCCGGCAAAGCTGCCCGGCAAAACAAAGGTTCAAGGCTCGCTCACTAAACCAAGGCACAGCGGTCGTCTTCGAACGCCTTTAATAAACCCGAAGCTATCCTCTCGGACGCTTCCGTCGCAGGGCCGCGCTGCAAAAGAGAATGCTTGCATGCCATGACAGTTTCATAAACGCCGTTCGCGACCGCGCCAGGGACGGCCGAAGTCGGGCTGAAAGCTAGAAAGCGTTCTGTTTCGTGTTGATCTGAGTACGCTTCTTGATCGGTAAGGACCGCCGTGCCACCACTCTGCCATCTTGAAAGCGCTATAGACTGCCGCAACACAAGCCGATGGAAACGCCGCCGTGAGCAAACCCCTCCGTAAAGCTGTCATGCCTGTCGCCGGCCTCGGCACGCGCTTTTTGCCTGCGACGAAGGCAATGGCGAAGGAAATGCTGCCCGTCGTCGACAAGCCTCTCATCCAATACGCCGTCGAGGAAGCGAGGGCCGCGGGCATCGAGCAGTTCTGCTTGATTTCCGGGCGCGGCAAGACGGCGCTGATCGATCATTTCGACGTGGCCTACGAGCTGGAAACCAACTTGCGGGAACGCGGCAAGACCGAGATGCTCGACATGCTGGAAGGCATGAAGATCCCGCCCGGATCGATCACCACGGTGCGCCAGCAGGTTCCGCTGGGCCTCGGGCACGCGATCTGGTGCGCCCGCGCCTTCATCGGCGATGATCCGTTCGCGATTCTGCTGCCGGACGACCTCGTGTTGGCTGAAACCCCGTGCTTGAAGCAACTCGCGGACGTCTACGCCGAGACGGGCGGCAACGTGGTGGCGGTGGCCGAAGTCCCCCGCGAACAGACCAACCGTTACGGCGTGTTGAGAGTGGGCGCGGATGACGGCAAGCGGGTCGAGGTCACGGGCCTGGTGGAAAAGCCCAAGCCCGCCGATGCGCCGAGCAATCTCACGGTCATCGGCCGCTATATCCTTCTTCCCGAGGTGATCAAGCATTTGTCGGCCATGGAACGCGGCGCAGGCAACGAGGTGCAGCTCACCGACGGGATGTCGAAAATGATCGGCCACACGCCGTTCCACGGCCTTCGTTACGAGGGGCGCCGGTTCGACTGCGGCGACAAGGTTGGTTTCCTGGAGGCGCAGATCGCGTTCGCGCTGAAGCGCCCGGATCTCGCCGATGAGGTTCGGGCCTTCCTGCGCACCTATACCGAGAGGACGTGACGATGGCAGCCTTCAAGCACGATTTTCCGCCGACCAGCCTGCGGGAATACGACATCCGCGGCGTGGTGGGGCGCACCCTGCATGCGGCCGACGCCTTTGCCATCGGACGCTGTTTCGGCAGCGTCGTCGCGCGCGAGGGCGGCAGCAAGGTCGCGGTCGGCTACGATGGGCGCCTTTCGTCGCCGGAGCTTGAGGCGTCGCTCGTTGACGGGCTGAAGGCAAGCGGAATGATGGTCTTGCGCGTCGGGCGCGGGCCGACGCCGCTGCTGTATTTCGCGGCAACGACGCTGGAGACCGATGGCGCCGTCATGGTGACGGGCAGCCACAACCCGCCGGACTACAACGGTTTCAAGATGATGCTGGGGCGCAAGGCGTTCTTTGGCGCCGACATCCAGGCCTTGGGACGCATGGCGGCCGCCGGCGACGTGGTGGACGAGGCGTCCGGCAGCGACGAGGCCGTGGACGTGTCCGACGCCTATGTCGAGCGTCTGGTGCAGGACTGGGATGGGGGCGACCGCAAGCTGAAGGTCGTGTGGGACAACGCGAACGGCGCCGCCGGGGACATCCTGGCCAAGTTGCTGAAGCGGCTCCCCGGCGACCACAGCGTGTTGAACCAGGCGATCGACGGAACCTTTCCGGCGCACCATCCGGACCCGACGATCCTGAAAAACCAGCAGCAGTTGATTTCGGCCGTGCGCGAGGCCAAGGCCGATCTCGGCATCGGCTTCGACGGCGACGCCGACCGGGTCGGCGCGATCGACGACAAGGGCGGGATGCTGCTCGGCGACCAGTTGATGGTGGTGCTCTCCCGCGACGTGCTGCGGCAGATGCCCGGCGCGACCATCATCGCCGACGTGAAGGCCAGCCAAGTGCTGTTCGACGAGATCGAGGCGGCCGGCGGCAAGCCGTTCATGTACAAAACCGGGCACAGCCTGATCAAGGCCAAGATGGCCGAGACCGGCGCCCCGTTCGCGGGCGAGATGAGCGGGCACATCTTCTACGCCGACCGCTGGTATGGGTTCGACGATGCGCTCTACGTGGCGGTCCGGCTGCTCGGCATCGTGGCCCGGATGGACGGCAAGCTGTCGGCCGTCCGCGAAGCCATGCCGCATGTCGTCAACACCCCGGAACTGCGCTTCGACTGCGATGACACCCGCAAGTTCGAGGTGGTGCAGGAAGTGGCCGCCCGGCTGCGGGCGCAACGGGCAGCGGTCAACGACATCGACGGCGTCCGCGTGCTGACCGATGACGGCTGGTGGCTGCTGCGCCCGTCGAACACGCAGGCGGTCCTGGTCGCGCGGGCCGAAGCGCGTAACGAGGCCGGGCTCGAGCGGCTGAAGGCGGCGCTGGCGGAGCAGCTGCAAGCCTCGGGGCTGGACGCGCCAGACTTCTCGGGAGAGAACGCCGGGCATTGATGCTGCTTAGTTGCTGCTATGCCAACACGCCTGAAGATTGACCTTTGCCCAAGCCCGATTGATTACAAAAACCACCCGGCCCAAATCGCCGACGAGGCGGTCGAGACGTTGCGGCACGCCTCGACGATGGCGTTGGAGCTCTCCCATGCCGTCGCGCTCAGCGTGTTGCCGCGCAGGTGTTCCCGGACCGTCTCAATCGGGCTCAGCTCGGGGCTGTAGGATTGGTCGTCGCACCAGCGTGCGGTGTCCGGCATCGCAAGCGCACCGTCGGTGCGATGCCGCCCGGCCGCTGACGCAGGGTCAGGTCATGTTCGTCAATGTGGTGGAATTTGCGGTGTAGGTTGAGGTGGCCACAGATCAGGTTGCCACGGTGAAAAACTGTGATGAGCGGCGTCGATCAGCGGCGGCACGAATTCGGCCATGACCTCGGTCCGCATGCAGCGATGCTGCAGCTGCCACTCATCATCGGCCTCAGACAGCACGCCGCCGATCAATCGGATGATGGCGCCCTCGTTCGGGAACATGCCGACGACATCGGCGCGTCGTTTGGCCTCCTTGCTCAAACGTTCGAGCCGGTTCGTGCCGTGAAGCTTGGCCCGGTGCTGAACCGGAAAGTCTCTGTGCGCCAGCACGTCGGTCTCGCTCTCGTCGATGAACGCCGCAAGCTTGGGCCATGTGCTCCGGAGCGGGTCGGCGACATGGCGCAGCGCCTGGCTCGCAGAGGGGCGATCGGGATGGATGAAGCCTGGCGCAGGGCGGCGGCGACCATGGTCTGCTGGCCTTTCGGCACGTAGGCCAGCGCGTTGCGCATCCAATGAAAGCGGCGCCGTCTCACCGCGACCATCATTCTCTGGATGACGACATGAGTCCTGAGCCTAATCACCTCCGCGGTCGCCAGAAAACCTTCCGCTACCTGGATCAGCACGACGCCGACGAGGGTCAGGGCCACGAACAGGCGGATGATCGGCAGACGGTTGTCATGGGCGCGCGGTTTATGCCTGATGCCGCGGATTGGGGAGCTGCTGGTGGAGGCGCTACGGACCTGATTGTGAACGATCGTAGGCGTCGGCAAGGCACACCGAACAGCCGAGGGCTGCGATAATCAGCACGTCGTCCGGCCGCGTAAGCGCCGCGGTTCTCCAACCCGTATCGACCCATTGGCAGCGCTCGGCGCGCATTTGATCCTGATAAAGCAAGACGATGTCGGCAAGCATCGGCAAGCGCTCATAAAACCGCAGCTTTTCGCCGCGGTCGACGCCCATCGTGAATAGCGAGGCGCCTCGATGATCGCCAGTGGGTCAGTCGCATCGTTCCTGTCCTCGATCATGCCGCAACGGACCAGCAAGTCGGGACGCGGCTTGTCGACGCCGGCGCCGCTGTCGGAACGCTGGACGCAAATGCCGCCGAAAAAGGCAAGGCAGCCGTGCCTCCCCGCCGCTTGCCTCAGTGCGAACCCGATATTGCTGACGATCAGCCCATGCCGCCGGGTAGGGTCGGTCGTGCCGATGATCCGGCCCGCGACAAACTCCCAGGGCCGCCTGTCCTGTTGGGGGTCCAGGAGGGCGTCGAAGGCAACGACCGTTATCGGCGGATGATCAAGGAGGCACGCTTCGGACATCTCTCTCCGTCCGAGCAGCTCGGCGGCAAATGACCGCATTTGAGATAGGCTAACGCATTTTTGGCCGCGCGTCCCAACGACTAGGCGTGGGGGCACGTTGGCCATGCAGGCGCTGTTGGTCAGCTCGGTTCAGGCTTGCGCCCTCTATCCTAGGCGCGCAGCCGCCCGAGCAATCGCCAGGAAATCGTCCGCCGACAAACTCGCCCCCCCCACCAAAGCCCCGCCCACCTCCGGCAAAGCCAGCAACGCCCCCGCATTCCCAGGCTTCACCGACCCGCCATACAAGATCCGCACCCCCCGCCCCGCATCGTCTCCCAACAATCCTACGAGCTGCCCGCGGATCGCCCGGTGCATCGCCACGATATCCTCCTCCGTCGCCGTCTGGCCCGTGCCGATCGCCCACACCGGCTCATAAGCCACGGCGCCCTCGAACTCCGGCGGCAGGCTGCCGTCGATCTGCGAGGCAACCACCAGCTCCGCGTTGCCCGAAAGCCGGTGCTGCTCCGTCTCGCCCACGCACACGATCGGCTTGAGGCCAGCCCCCCGCGCCGCCTGCGCCTTCTGCCGCACTACCGGGTCAGCCTCGCCATGCGCGGCCCGGCGCTCCGAATGGCCGAGGATCACCCATTCAGCGCCGGCGTCGGCCAACATGGCCGCGCTGACGTCGCCCGTATGCGCCCCGTCCGCGCCCGGATGGCAGTCTTGCCCGCCGATCATGACTCCGCTGCCAGCCAGCGCATCCGCCACCATGCCCACCAGTGTCGCCGGCGGGCACGCCAGCAGGTCGCACCCCAGCCCTCCCGCCGCCCCACGCAGCTCCGCCGCCAGTGCCGCCGCCCCGGCCCGGCGGCCGTTCATCTTCCAGTTCCCCGCAATCAGTTGCCGCACGACACCCTCCCGCCAATCTGGCCAAAGACCGCGCCTCGCCCTATGCTGCGGCCCGCTTCACCTGGAATTCCACGTCCGATGATCGGCTCCATCCGCAAGTTCCTCAACACCCGTGTCGCCCGCCTGTTCTTCATCGTCCTCATCATCCCGTTCGTCATGTGGGGCGTGGCCGACGTTGCAAGAAACTACGGCCAGAACACGGCGCTCGCCACTGTCGGCGGCCGCGCCATCGAGCCCGCCGAGTTCCAGGACGCCTTCCGCCAGCAGCTCACCCAAGTCACTCGCATGATGGGCGGCAAGGTCGACCCAACCCCTGAAATCCGCAAGGGAGTCGCCGCCCAGACGCTCGACCGCCTCGTGGTCCAGGCCGCGATCGCCAACGAGGTGCAGCAGATGGGCCTCGCCGTCCCGGATGAAGCCCTGCGCCGGTCGGTGTTCACCATGTCGGCCTTCCGCGGCCCGGGCGGGGCCTTCGACCGCGCGAAATTCGACGCCATCCTGCGCCAGAACAATCTCACCGAAGGCCGCTTCCTCGAACTGATGCGCTCCGACCTCGGCCAGCGCCAGATCATCGAGACGGTGCAGGCCGGCGTCGCCGCCCCTGACGTGATGCTCAACCAGGTGTTCGCCTTCCAGAACGAGACCCGCGTCGCCCAGATCGTCGAGCTCCCAGTCAGCGCCGCACCCGAGCCGCCCGCCCCCACCGCCGACCAGCTCAAGACCGCCTACGAGGACGATCCCGGCCGCTACGCCGCTCCCGCCTACCGCCGCATCAAGGCCGTTGTCCTCTCCCCCGAAACCCTGGCCAAGGGCATCGACGTCTCCGACGCCGACATCGCCGCCTACTACCAGCAGCACCAGTCAGAGTTCGGCGCCCCCGAAAAGCGCTCCGTCGAAGTCCTGGTCTCGCAAGACGAAGCCGCCGCCAAGCAGCTCGCCGGGCATTGGTCCGCCGGCGCCGATTGGGCCGCGATGCAGCAGGCAGCCAGCAAAGCCGGCGCATCCTCCGCCCGGCTCGACGATGCCGCCAAGACCGACATCCCCGCCGCCGAACTGGCCGACGCCGCCTTTGCCTCGCCGCCGAACCAGGTCATAGGCCCGGTCAAGTCCGCCTTCGGCTGGCAGGTCGCCCGCGTCACCAAAGTCACCCCGGGCAACGAACGCCCCCTCTCCGCCGTCCGCGACGAGATCCGCGGCCAGATCGCCCGCACCCGCGCCGTCGACGACGTCTACGTCCGCGCCAACAAGCTGGAGGACGCGCTGGCCGCCAACGATAGCCTCGACAACCTTCCCGCCGACCTCGGCGTCGCCGCCATCACCGGAACGCTCGACGCCCAGGGCGACGCCAAGGACGGCAATCCCGCCCCCATCCCCGGCGCCCCGGCCCTGCGCCAGGCGATCATCGCCGCCGCCTTCGCCGCGCCGAAAGGCGTGTCGCCGCACATGACCGAAGGCCCCGGCCAATCCTACTATGCCTTGACCGTCGAGGACGAAACGCCCGCCGCGGTCAAGCCTTATGACGCCGTCGAGGCCGAGGTGAAAGAGAACTGGGAGGCCGATTACCGGCGCAAGGAGCAGGAGAAGGTCGCCGCTCAGCTGCTCACCGCGGTTAACGCCGGCGGCTCGCTGGCCGACGCCGCCACGATCGCCGGGCTGCGCACCGAGAAGACGCCGCCGATCGCCCGCTCTGGCCCAACCGAAGGCGTCCCGCCGCAACTCACGGCCCCGGCGTTCAACCTCAAACCGAACAAGGCGACGATGGTCGAGACCCCTGAGGGCTTCATCGTCGCCCGCCTCGACAGCATCAACGCCCCCGAACCCGCCTCCGACCCGGCCGCCGCCGCCCAGATGCGCGTCGCCCTCAACGAATCCATGGCCCAAGACGTCGAGATGACCTACGCCGCCGCCCTGCGCCAGCGCGCCAAGCCCACCGTCAACCGTCCCCTCTTTGAATCCCTGGTGCAGTAAAGGGACATGAACGCCATCGCCTCCCCAACCCGGAGCGCCTGCCTGCAAGCCTACGAAGACGGCCGCGGCGCCCTGATCTGGACCACCCTGGTCGCCGACCTCGAAACCCCCGTCGCCGCCTTCATGAAGCTCGGCGCCGGGCGTCCCAACACGTTCCTGCTTGAGTCGATTGAGAACGGCGCCGCCCGCAGCCGCTACTCCATCATCGGCATGGACCCCGACCTCGTCTGGCGCTGCCGCGGCGGCCAGGCCGAACTGAACCGTCACGCCCGCAGCGCCCCCCACGCCTTCGCCGCCGACGCCCGCCCGCCCCTGGAAAGCCTGCGCGCCGTCATCGCCGAAACCCGCATGGACATCCCCGACCATCTGCCCCCCACCCTGGGCGGCCTGGTCGGCTATCTCGGTTACGACATGGTGCGCCAGATGGAGCGCCTGCCCGAGAAAAACGCGGACGCGATCGGCCTGCCCGAAGCCATCCTGCTCCGCCCCACCCTGTTCGCGGTGTTCGACAACGTGCGCGACGAGCTCACCCTCGCCGCCCCCATCTATCCCCAGCCCGGCGTCTCCGCCCAGGCGGCCTGGGACGCCGCCCAGGCCGCCCTCGCCGCCGCCGCCAGCGCCTTGCAACGCCCCCTGCCCCACGCCCTCCCGCCCGTCGCCCTCCCGCCGCAGCCGGAACCCGCCTCCAATCTGACCAAGCCCGAGTTCATGGCCATCGTCGAGCGCATGAAAGAGTACATCGTCGCCGGAGACGCCTTCCAGATCGTGCCCTCCCAGCGCTTCTCCGTCCCCTTCGCCCTCCCGCCTTTCTCGCTCTACCGCGCGCTGCGCCGGGTCAACCCGGCCCCGTTCCTGTTCTTCCTCGATTTCGGCGCCTTCTCCGTCGTCGGCAGCTCCCCGGAAATCCTGGTCCGCCTGCGCGACAACAAGGTCACCCTCCGTCCCCTCGCCGGCACCCGGCCCCGCGGCGCCAGCAAAGCGGAGGACGACCGCCTCGAGCAAGACCTCCTCGCCGACCCGAAGGAACGGGCCGAGCACCTCATGCTGCTCGACCTCGGCCGCAACGACGTCGGGCGCGTCGCCGAACTCGGCACCGTGCGCGTCACCGAGAGCTTCGCCATCGAGCGCTTCAGCCACGTCATGCACATCTCCAGCACCGTCGAGGGCCAGCTCCGCCCCGGCCTCGACGCGCTCGACGCGCTGATCGCCGGCTTCCCCGCCGGGACGCTGACCGGCGCGCCGAAAATCCGCGCCATGGAGATCATCGAGGAGCTGGAACCCACCCGCCGCGGCATCTACGCCGGCTGCATCGGCTACTTCGCCGCCAACGGCACGATGGACACCTGCATCGGCCTGCGCACCGCCGTGGTCAAAGACGGCACAATGTACGTCCAGGCCGGCGGGGGCGTCGTCGCCGACAGCACCGCCGAGGGCGAATACGAGGAAAGCCGGCAGAAATCCCGCGCCCTGTTCCGCGCCGCCGAGGAAGCCGTCCGCTTCGCAGGCGCGTCATGATCCTCCTCATCGACAACTACGACAGCTTCACCTTCAACCTCGTCCACCTGCTCGGCGACCTCGGCGTCCGCTCCGACGTCGTCCGCAACGATAAGATCACCCCGGCCGAAGCCCTCGCGAGAAAACCCGACGCCATCATCCTCTCACCCGGCCCCTGCACGCCGAACGAGGCCGGCATCTGCCTGGACCTTATCGAGGAGGCTGCCGGCCGCGTCGCCATCCTAGGCGTCTGCCTCGGCCACCAGGCCATCGGCCAGGCCTTCGGCGCCGCCGTCGTCCGCGGCCCGGCGCCGATGCACGGCAAGGTCAGCCCCGTCACCCACGCCGGCGACGCCCTGTTCGAAGCCATTCCCACCCCGTTCGACGCCGCGCGCTACCACAGCCTGGTTGTCGCCCCCGAAACCCTGCCGGACACGCTGGAAGCTACGGCCTGGAGCGGGAACGGCGTCATCATGGCGCTGCGCCACCGCACGCTGCCCATCTTCGGCGTCCAGTTCCACCCCGAGAGCATTGCCTCCCAGCACGGCCATACACTGCTCGCCAACTTCCTAGCCCTCGCCGCAGGCCGCAACGCCCAAGCGGCATGATGACGGCCAGCTCAAATCCCCACCCCCGCAACAGCAAACGGCGCCTAAACGAATCGGGGTTTGGGGCCTGCGGCTCCAACGGGTCCAGGGCAGCGCCCTGGCCTTATCCGCCGGGCTTGCCAACGGCATGAACGGTCTCAAACCCACCCTCGCCCGCCTAGCCGCCGGCGCAACCCTGTCCGAAGCCGAGTCCGAAGCGGCCTTCGGCGTCATCATGTCCGGCGACGCAACCCCCACGCAGATCGCCGGCCTGCTGATGGCCATGCGCGTTCGCCGCGAGACCGTCGCCGAACTTACCGGGGCCGTCCGCGCCATGCTCGCCCGCATGACCCGCGTCCCGGTTCCTCCCGGCGCCATCGACGTGTGCGGCACCGGCGGCGACAACGCGGGCACCCTCAACGTCTCCACCGCCGTAGCCTTCGTCCTGGCCGGCTGCGGCGTCCCGGTCGCCAAGCACGGCAACCGCGCCCTCTCGTCGCGCACCGGCGGCGCGGACGTGCTGGCCGAACTCGGCGTCAACGTCGACACGCCGCTCGAACGCCTCCCCGCAATCCTCGCCAAGGCAGGCTGCGCCTTCCTCTTCGCCCCCCGCCATCACCCGGCCCTGCGCCACGCCGCCGGGCCGCGCATGGAGCTCGGCACCCGCACCATCTTCAACCTCCTCGGCCCGCTCGCCAATCCGGCCGAAGTCCGCCGCCAGCTCACCGGCGTGTTCGACCCCTCCTGGGCGCGCCCGATGGCCGAAACACTCGGCGCACTCGGCCTGGAGCGCGCCTGGCTGGTCCACGGCGCGGGCCTCGACGAATTGACCGTCGCCGGCGACAACCACGTCGTCAGCCTCGACTACGGCACGATCGGGACCAGAACCGTCACTCCCGAAGACGCCGGCCTGCCCCGCGCGCCCATCGCCGCCATCGCCGGCGGCGACGCGGCAACGAACGCGGCCGCGCTCTTGGCGTTGCTGCAAGGCAAGCGCGACCCATATCGCGACACGGTGCTGCTGAACGCCGCCGCGGCCCTGGTCATCGCCGACCGCGCGAACGACCTGCGGGACGGAGCAGCCATTGCTGCCGCCTGCCTCGACCAGGGCGCCGCCCTGGCCGCCCTTGACGCATTACGACAGGCAACCGCCTGATCACCGCCGATGGAGTCTCAACCCCAAATGGACACTGCCCTGACCGCTCCCCCGGCCGACACGCCCGACGTCTTGGCCCGCATCTGCGCCGAAACCCAGGCCGAGGTCGCCCGCCGCCGGGCACAGCACAGCAGCGACGATCTGCGCGCCAAGATCGGCCGCCACCCGCCGCACACCCGAGGCTTCGGCCTGGCCCTCAAGGAAGCCGTGGCCGACGGCGGCTGCGGCTACGGCCTCATCGCCGAGGTCAAGAAAGCCTCCCCCTCCGCCGGCGTCATCCGCCCGGACTTCGACCCGGCAGCCATCGCCCAGGCCTACGAGCAAGGCGGCGCCACCTGCCTTTCCGTCCTCACCGACGCCCCCTACTTCCAGGGCGACGCGGCCCACCTCAAGCAAGCCCGCGAGGCCGTCAAGCTCCCCATCCTGCGCAAGGACTTCATCCTCGACCCTTGGCAGGTGCTCGAAAGCCGGCTCATGGGCGCTGACTGCATCCTGCTCATCATGGCCGCCCTCTCCGACAGTCTCGCCCGCGAACTGGAGGAACTCGCCCGCGCGCTCGACATGGACGTGCTGGCCGAAGTCCATGACCAGCGCGAACTCGACCGTGCCCTCGGCCTGCAAACCTCGCTCATCGGCATCAACAACCGTGACCTCAAAACCATGAAGACCGACATCCAAACCGCGGTCGACCTCGCCCCCGGCGTCCCCTCCGACCGCTTCGTCATCGCCGAAAGCGGCATCCGCACCCATCAGGACGTCAAATTCCTCTGCGAAGCCGGCATCCGCTGCTTCCTGATCGGCGAGAGCCTGCTCAAGCAGGACGACCTGCCCGCCGCCACCCGCGCCATGCTGGGCGAATGACCCCCCTCACCCACTTCGACGAGGCCGGCCGCGCCCACATGGTCGATGTCTCGGAGAAGCCCGAAACCGCCCGCGCCGCCACTGCCCGTGTCACCGTCCTTATGCAGCCCGAGACCCGGCAGATGGTGGCCAGCGGGAGCGCCAAGAAAGGCGACGTCCTCGGCGTTGCCCGCCTCGCCGGCATCATGGCCAGCAAGCGCGCCGCCGACCTCATCCCCCTCTGCCACCCCCTGCCTATCTCCGCCGTCACGCTCGACCTCGAACTCTCCGGCGAAGGCGTCGACATCGCCGCCACCGTCCGCACCACGGGCCGCACCGGCGTCGAAATGGAGGCGCTCACCGCCGCCAGCATCGCCGCCCTCACGGTTTACGACATGCTGAAAGCCGTAGACCGCGCCATGCGCATCGACGGCCTGCGCGTAGTGCACAAGGACGGCGGCAAGTCCGGCCGCTTCGAACAGGCCTGATGATCTCCGTCGACGAGGCCCGCGCCCGCATCCTCGCCCCCCTCCGCCCCACGCCGCCCGAGATCGTCGCCCTCCCCGACGCCTGGTCCCGCGTCACCGCCGCCGAGACCCGCGCCCGGCTCGACCAGCCGCCCGCCGATGTCTCCGCCATGGACGGCTATGCCCTGCGCTCCGCCGACATCGGCCCGCGCCGGCTGATCGGCGCAGCCCCCGCCGGCCATCCCTTCGCGGCCGAGGTCGGCCCCGGCGAGGCCGTCCGCCTCTTTACCGGCAGCCTCGTGCCCGGCGGCGCGGATTGCGTCGTCATTCAGGAGAACGTGCAGCGGGACGCCGACCACGTCACCCTCAACGACAGGCCGCGCCCCGGCAGCCATATCCGCCGCCGCGGCCAGGACTTCGCCGCCGGCGCGCTCCTGATTCCCGCCGGCGCCCGCCTCGACGCCCGCGGCATCGGCCTTGCCGCCGCCGGCAATCACCCGTGGCTCGCCGTCCACCGCCGCCCCGTCGTTGCCATCCTCGCCACCGGCGACGAGATCGCGCTGCCGGGCAACCCAATCGCGCCCGGCGGCATCGTCAGCTCCAATGCCCACGCCCTTGCCGCCCTGGTCCGCGCCCGCGGCGCCATCCCCATGATCCTGCCCATCGCCCAAGACTCCGCCGACGCTATCTCCGAGGCCGCCCAAGCCGCCGCCAGCGCCGACCTCCTCGTCACCACCGGCGGCGCCAGCGTCGGCGAGCACGACCTCATCCAACCGGGCCTCGAACGCCAAGGCTTCGCCCTCGACTTCTGGAAAGTCGCCATGCGCCCCGGCAAGCCCCTGCTCTGCGGCCGGGTCGGCGACACCGGCGTCATCGGCCTGCCTGGCAACCCGGTCTCCGCCCTGGTCTGCGCCATCCTGTTCCTGCTTCCCGCCCTCGACCGCCTGCAAGGCCTGCCCGGCGACCCGCCGAGCACGACTCCCGCCCGCCTCGGCGCAGCCCTACCGGCCAATGACGCCCGCGCCGACCACCTGCGTGCGACCCTTGCCGCCGCCGATGGCCTGCCGGTCGCAACCCCCTTTCCGCGCCAAGATTCTGCCATGCTGCACGTCTTCTATCAGGCCCAAGCCCTTATCCTCCGCGCGCCGAACGCGCCGGGGCTCGAAGCCGGAGCGATCGTCGACCTCATCCGCCTCGATCATCTGGGCGTGTGACCGACAGGGCAATCGCATTTCACGGGACGGCTCGCTGTCATGGCGCGCAAGATGGTATGTCTTCAAAGATCCCTAAGCGGACAGTCTTGGCATAAGCCACGAATGCCCGGTTAGGGCGCTGCCCTGGCCGCATTGGGGCCTCGGGCCGCAAAAATCCAATCCTCAAGCAAGCCGCTCCTTGCCGGGGCCTCCTGTCTCAGTGGGGTCCACAGGCGAAGCTCATGGTTTCTCGTCGAACGCGAGAGCCCTGACGTCATCGATCCGATAGTTGACGCGGCGCCGAGAACTTAACTAGAACACCCGCTCTGTTTCCGGTTTTGTTCCAGAGCCGGCTCACCCCGAGGGCGCCCATTCATGTTGACCCGTAAACAACACGAGTTGCTGAGCTTCATCGACCGCCATCTCAAGGCCACGGGCTACTCTCCCAGCTTCGAGGAAATGAAGGAAGCCCTCGCCCTACGCTCTAAGAGCGGCATCCACCGCCTGATCTCGGCGCTTGAGGAACGCGGCTTCCTTCGCCGCCACCATCACCGTGCGCGGGCGCTCGAGGTCGTGCGCCTGCCGAACGAGGCCGCCCGCCTCCGCGCCGATGTCCCGCCTGCCGCCGTGCCCCAGTTCGCCCCCAACGTCATCCGCGGCGACTTCACCGCCCGCCTGCCCGGCGTCCGCTCAGCCGCCGAGGCCGGCGCCGTCCAGCTCCCGCTGTATGGCCGCATCGCCGCCGGCCTGCCCATCGAGGCCCTGCGCGACAACGGCGCCCAGGTCGAGGTCCCGATGGCCATGCTCGGCCAAGGCGACCATTACGCCCTGCAGGTCGACGGCGACTCCATGGTCGATGCCGGCATCCTCGACGGCGATACCGTGATCATTCGCAAAAGCGACACCGCCGAGAATGGCCAGATCATCGTGGCCCTGGTCGATGACCGCGAGGTGACGCTCAAGCGCCTGCGCCGCCGGGGCAATTCGGTGGCGCTGGAACCGGCCAACCCCAAGCATCGCGTCCAGGTGTTGCCGGCGGACCAGGTGAAGGTGCAGGGCAAGCTCGTGGGCCTGCTGCGGCGGTATTAAGGGCGGCTTGCGTGAGCGTTAGCCGCTCCGTTGAATGAGGTCAGGCGCCCGTTTTTGCTTTAGGGCGGCGCTTCTTGGGCGGCATAGGCAGCTCGGCGGCCGAGATCTTAACCAACTCCGCTAGCCAGCCGCCGTCATCCCATTTATCGCCAGTCACCATGAAGCACGGCTTAGCCCCTTGGTATGGCGGTCGTTCAATTGGCTCCCCCACGAACGCCCGGCCGGCGGCGGTCGGCTTCACGAAAAGCTGGTCGTCGCACACGAGGGCGACCATTTTTCCGTCGCAAAAAATTCCATATTACCCAAACATCTTCCGGGCGCTGACCATCCCTGCCGCGGCGGCTTGCTCCACGATGAAGTCCACGGTGCTTTTCCGCGACGCCATGTCCAAGCTCCAGTCGCTGTCCGCGAACTAACCTTTCTCCACCTGGCTATATTCCAGTTCAACCGGCGTCGATCGCCCGAAGATTGAGACGCTGACCTTCAGCCGTCCCTTCTCCTCGTCCACCTCCTCGACCGTGCCGTTGAAGCTGGTGAACGGCCCGTCCGCCACCCGGACCTGCTCGCCAACCTCGAACAGGATCGCCGGGCGCGACCGCTCCACGCCCTCGGCGCTCTGCTTGATGATCCGGTCCGCCTCCGCCTCGGTAATCGGCGTCGGCTTCAGCTTGGTCCCCAAAAACCCGGTCACCTTCGGCGTGTCCTTGATCAGGTGCCAAGTCTGGTCCGTCATCTCCATCTTCACCAGCACGTAGCCCGGGAAGAACTTCCGCTCCGCGTTCACCTTCTGCCCGCGCCGGACCTCGACGACGTCTTCCGCCGGCACCAGGATTTCATCCACGAGGTCGGCCAGCCCCTGCTGCGCCGCCGTCTCCTTCACCTGCTGCGCGATCTTCTTCTCGAACCCCGAGTAGACGTGCACGACATACCAACGCTTCGCCATGTTGCTTCCTAACCCCCGGCGCCGAACAGCGCCCGCACGCCGAGGCCGATCACCTGGTCGGCCAAGAAGAAGAACGCCGCCGCCAGCGCCGAGAGCGCGAACACGAGCCCCGTCGTCACCAGCGTCTCCTTGCGCGTCGGCCACGTGACCTTCGCCGCCTCGGCCCGCACGTCGCGGATGAATTTCGCCGGATTGATCGCCACCGCCATAACCAGGAACTCTCTACAATCTGCTTGAGTGATTGCGCCACGGCGTGGCAGGGGTGGAGGGTCTCGAACTCTCAACCTCCGGTTTTGGAGACCGGCGCTCTAGCCAATTGAGCTACACCCCTACGGAGCCAGCGGCACCGGGCAACCCTGCCCGGCGCCGAACCCGCGCGAAGCCGGTAGAAACGGCGGCACGCTCGCATTGTCAAGCCTTTGCCCCGATATAGGTTTATCTCCCGCACGGCATGACAAGCGCCTATACCGACCCGCCGATGACCACTGCCCGCCTCGCTCCTGTTGGAAGACGCGCCGACCGCCGCGGCCGCTGGACCGTGGCGGCGTCGCTGATGGTGCATGGGGCCGTGTTGCTGGTCATGCTCGGGCTCGCCCGCTCGCCACAGCAAAACGCGCCTGCAGAGCCTTCTTATGACTTGGTGTTCGAGAGCGGCGGCAATGCTCCTCCCGCCAATCAGGAACGAATGTCAGCGTCGGACGAAGCCCAGCCGAAACCGGCCCCGGACTCCGCACCCGAAGCGCCTCCTCCGTCCGGTATGAGCGGCCTGATCGGCCCCGAATCACCGGCTCCAGAGTCGTTGCCTGACCCGAACTCGACCACAACAACATCGCCCCAGACCCCGGCATCGTCGCTCCCGCAAAAAGCAGTGTCTGCAGCGGCTGAGCCATCGCCCGCATCGGTCCCGCTGATACCCGAGGCGCCCCCTCCGGCCGACCTGCCCAAGTCTTCGGAAGCCCAGCCGCCGCGAACAGGTCCCCAGGTCCGTTTGCAGGAGCCGCCGGCAGAAACGCCGAGACCACCGGTTCCGGAATTTAAAATACCTGCGCCGCCAATTCCTTTGCCGCTCCCTCCATCAGCCCCGCCGCCTCCAAAAACAGTACCGAACCCATCGACGGCTGGAACTTTTGCCAACCCGCTTGACCTCGATTTCGGCAACAGCCGGCAGCGCCTCGCGGCACCGCGTTCAAAGGCCCGGGCGGGCAGCGTCGCCTCGCGTTCAATCGATCTTTCGCTCGGCGAACCCAAAGATGATCTCAATCGACGCCAGTTACACTTTGCCGGCCGCGCAAAGAGCGCGGTTGCTGCATGGAATGAAAGCCTCTACCAATATTGGCTGCGGCATCGATACTTTCCGCCCCAAGCTCTCTCCCGTGGGCAGGACGGGACAGTCGAGCTAGAACTGACTGTAAATCGTAATGGCCGCGTTGAGGGCATCACGATAACAAGAGGCTCCGGCTCGGAGTATCTGGATATGGCCAGTATTGGCAGCTTCAGGAATGCGAAGCTCCCGCCTCTACCGGACGAGATTGACGGACAGACGCTTAAAGTGCCCATCACGATCGATTACATGGTCATTGGCAGGTGATTGGAGCGGGCGATGGGAATCGAACCCACATCAGAAGCTTGGAAGGCTACCGCATTACCACTATGCTACGCCCGCGCTCCAAACCGCTAAATAACTCTTCTGCCGCGCCGAGGGCAAGCCTCATCCCTTCTCCCGCATCAGCCGCGCCTTGTCCCGCTGCCAATCCCGCGCGGCGATGGCCTGTCGCTTGTCCTGCTTCTTCCGCCCCTCGCCCACGCCGATCAGCACCTTGGCCATCCCCCGCTCATTGAAGTGGATATCGAGCGGCACCAGCGTTAGCCCGTCCCGCGTCGCCGCCCCCAGCAACGTGCCGATCTGCTTCTTCTTCAGCAGCAGCTTCCGCGGCGCCCGAGGCTCGAACCGCGAGAGAATTCCCCCCTGGTATTCCGGGATGTAGCAGTTGAACAGGTAAAGCTCCCCTTCCCGCTCCCCCGCCCAAGCCTCCGTCAGCGTCGCCCGCCCCAGCCGCAGGCTCTTCACCTCCGGCCCCTTCAGCACCACCCCGGCTTCCATCGTCTGCTTGATCGTGTAGTCGAATCGCGCCTTGCGGTTCTGCGCCGCCACTCCGTGCGAGATCAAGCCTGATTTCTTCTTCGTCGCCGCCATGATCAGTTCAGCAACCCGGCGCCCGTCATCGCCGCCCGCACCTGCTCGCGCACCGGCGCGGACACAGGCGCGATCGGCAGCCGGCAGAACCCCGAGCCATGCCCCAGCAGGCTGGCCGCATACTTCACCGGCGCCGGGCTGCTCTCCGCGAACATGGCGTCGTGCAGGTCAAGCAGCCGCTCCTGCACCGCCATCGCCCGTTCCACGTCGCCCGCCTGCCAGGCCTTGTGCATCGAACTGCAAAGCCCCGGCGCCACGTTGCCCGTAACGCTGATGCATCCAACCCCGCCCGCTGCCAAAAACGCCAGCGCCGTATGATCCTCCCCCGACAACTGGCAGAACCCCGCCCCGCAAGCACGCCGCGTATGCAACGGCCGCACCAGGCTCGCCGTCGAATCCTTCACGCCCACGATGTTCGGGTGCTTCGCCAACCGCGCCATGGTGGCCACGCTCATGTCCACGACGCTGCGCGGCGGGATGTTGTAGATGACGACCGGCAAGTCCGCGGCATCCGCCACCGCCTCGAAGTGCAGCGCCAACCCTTCCTGCGTCGGCTTGTTGTAATAGGGCGTCACCACCAGCGCCGCGTCCGCCCCCGCCTGTTTCGCGTGCCGGGCCAGGGCGGCCGCCTCCGCCGTGCTGTTCGACCCGGCCCCGGCGATCACGGGCACGCGCCCCCCCGCCGCCTCCACCGCAATCTCCACCACCCGGCAGTGCTCGGCATGGCTCAGCGTCGGGCTTTCCCCTGTCGTCCCCACCGGCACGATCCCGTCCGTCCCCTGCCGGATCTGCCAATCGACGAACCCGGCAAACGCCTCCTCGTCAATTGCGCCGTCCTCGCGCATCGGGGTGATCAGCGCGACCAGCGAGCCCTTGAACATCGTCTCTCTCCAAGCCGCCGCAACCGTGCGGCGAAGCGAGCATATTAAACTCCAACCGTCCTGACCGGAACCGCTGATTCCAAACAAGCTGCATAGCCGCTTGCATCCGCATAAACAGCATGTTACAAAGACGAAATGAAACAGACCCGGATCGGAGTGAATGTTTTACCGGCAACAAGCAGGCCGGTCAGCCTCAGTCCTTATTTCTTATACACATTATTCTCCATGCTCTGCTTGCTTGCAGCCTTCGCGTTCGCGAAGGCGCCCACCGCTTTCGACATCCCTATCGTACATTGGGTTAACGGGTTTGCCAGCCAAAGCCACGCTGCCGATAAATTCTTCTATGACATAGACCGCTATTACGGTCTCTCCGGCGTTCTGCTGATGACGTTTGTTTGCTTCTGCTGGTTCGCAAGCAGCTCGGCACGGGAGCAAGCGCGCCTCCTTGTCGGCGCGCTCGTGGCTTTCCCCGCAGGCGTCGTCAGCCGCTTCCTTCAGCACACGCTGCCGACCCATTCCAGGCCGTTCTACGATCCGCTCGCGGCTTTCCAGAACCCGTCCGACCTCCCCAGGCTGTCGCTGAACACCTGGAACTCGTTCCCGAGCGACCACGCCACCACCTTCGGCGCGCTCGTGGCGGTCATCCTCATCAGCCGGCCCCAGCTCGCCTGGGTTCTCGTCCCATACTACGCCGTACTGGAATTCGCCCGGCTTTACATGGGAATCCATTACCCCACCGACCTCATCGCCGGAACGGCGCTCGGGGCAGCCGTGGTTTGCGCTTGCCAGATGAGTTGGGTTTTGGCCATCGGCGAGCGTGTCGTCATCTGGAGCAGAGCCCACCCGGCGCCGTTCTACGCCCTGGCTTTCATGCTCAGCTACCAGATCGCCACGCTGTTCGGGGATATCCGGGACATCGTCGGCGGATTCACGATCGTAGGGCTATCATGACGCGGATTTGCAAACGGGAGACGTTTTGGAAGGTCCTGCCCGTCTGTTAAGCAGGGCCATGCGCCACCCCCAGGCCCTGCTCTGCGCAGCACTCCTCGCCCCCCTTCAAGCCGGCGCAAACCCCCTCATGCAGGCTGTCCGGGCCGACCAATGGCCTGAGGCGGCCGCCTTGGCCGCTGCCGAACCGGACCCGCTGGCAAAAAAGCTCGTCCTCTACTATCGCCTCCTTGCGCCAGGCGCCGCCACCGCCGCCGAGATCGCTGACTTTATGGCGCAGAACACCGCCTGGCCGAATCACGCCCTACTCAGCCGCCGCCTGCAGGACGCTCTCGCCGCCGAAAAGGACGACCGCACCGTCCTGTCCATCTGCAAGCAGCAGCCGCCGCAAGCAATCCCCTCCCTCCTCCGCTGCGCCGACGCGGAGAGCGTCGCCAGCAAACCATCCGCGGAGAGCGTCGCCAGCAAACCATCCGCGGAGAGCGTCGCCAGCAAACCATCCGCGGAGAGCGTCGCCCGCCGGGCCTGGACCACCGACATCACCGACATCCTCGCCGAAACCGCCTTCCTGGCCCGCTGGTCCGCCCAACTCCGCGCCGAAGACCAGTGGGCCCGTTTCGACCACCTCGCCTGGTCCGGCACGCCCGCCGCCAGCGGCGCCATGACCCGGCAACTCGCCCGCCTCACCCCGTCTCAGCGCGCCGCGGCCCTTGCCCGCCTTGCTCTTCGAACCGATGCGCCGACCGCCCCGGCCCAGGTCCGCGCCCTCCCCCGCGCCGCCCAGGACGACCCAACCATGGCGCTCGAACTCGCCCGCTGGTATCGCCGCGCCGGGCAGGATCACGACGCCGCCCAAGTCTGGACCGGCCCGGGCATTGCCGCCGAACAATCCGCCCCACCCAGCCGCCAGGCCGCCTACTGGTCCGAACGCAACCGCCTCGCCCGCGACCTCCTCCGCGGCGGCGAACCCGCCCTTGCCTACTCCGTTGCCGCCGCCCCCGCCGCGACGAGGGACTCGAGGCTCGACCAAGCCTTCCTCGTCGGCTGGATCGCGCTGCGGAAGCTGGCCCGGCCCGCCGACGCCAGCCTGCATTTCGCCGCCCTCGAACAGATGTCCCCCGCCGCCATCACCCAAGGCCGCGCCCACTACTGGCTCGCCCGCGCCCAAGCCGCCGCCGGCAACTCCGCCGGCGCCCGCGCCGAGTTCCAGGCCGCCGCCGATTGGCCCACAACCTATTACGGCCAGCTCGCCGCACTCGCCCTTGGCGACACCCCTGAGGCCCTCGCCGCAAGCATCCGCGCCGCCCATGACCCGGATTGGGACACAGAGGCCGCCCTCTGCTTCCTGGACCAGGACCTCGCCCGCGCCGCCCTCCTCCTCACCGCCTGGGGCGAGCCCCGCCGCGCCAAAGCCTTCCTCCAGCGCCTCGGCGACCTCGCCCCCAACCCTGCCGCCCGCTCCCTCGCCGCCCGCTTCGCCCTCGAACTCGGCCTCCCCGAACAAGCCGTCGCCATCGCCCGCCGCGCCGGCGGCGCCGGCCTCATGCTCCCCGCCGCCGGCTGGCCCGCCGCCTTCGCCCCGCCCGGCGACGCAATCGAACCCGGCATCGCCCTCGGCATCATGCGCCAGGAAAGCAGCTTCGACCCCGAGGCGCTCAGCCGCTCCGGCGCCCGCGGCCTCATGCAGCTCATGCCCGCCACCGCCGCCGAGGTCGCCGGCAAGCTCGGCCTGCCCGTCAGCATCCCGACCCTCACCGCCGACCCGGCCTACAACATGCGCCTCGGCACGACCTATCTCGCCGCCCTGCTCGCCCGCTTCGGCGGCGCGCTGCCGCTCGCCATCGCCGCCTACAACGCCGGGCCAAACCGCGTCGCCGACTGGCTCATCGGCGCCCCTGATCCCATCGCCTCGCCCGGCGACATGATCGACTGGATCGAGCAGATCCCCTTCGACGAGACCCGCAACTACGTCCAGCGCGTGATCGAAAACATCGTCATCTACCGCGCCCGCCTCGGCATTGCCGCCCCGAACCCGATCGACGTCCACGGCGCCCGGCAATGATCGACGACTCGATGACCCAGGCCGCCCGCGAGCTGCTGCAAGCCCTGCGAGCGCAAGGTCACAAGGTCGCCACCGCGGAAAGCTGCACCGGCGGCCTGATCGCCGCCGCGCTCACCGAAGTTCCCGGCTCGTCCGACGTCGTCGACTGCGGCTTCGTCACCTACTCCAACGCCGCCAAAACCGGGATGCTCGGCGTCCCGCCCGGTCTGATCGAGCAGCACGGCGCGGTCAGCGGCCCGGTCGCGCAAGCGATGGCAGCGGGTGCGCTCGCCCGCTCCGACGCGACCCTGGCCGTCGCCGTGACAGGCGTGGCAGGTCCTGGCGGAGGCTCGGCCGAGAAGCCGGTCGGCACCGTCTGGTTCGGCCTGGCCACCCGCACCGGCGTCAGCGTCAGCCGCCAATGCTTCCCCGGCGACCGCTCCGCTATCCGCCGGGCGACGGTGCTTCATGCCCTGCGATTGCTGGCCGATGCGAAATCATAGCCGGCGCCTCGCTGCGCCCCACGCACCGCTCCAAGCAATCCTGGAACGCCTTCGTCTCCGGCGCGCAAGCTAACGCATCCTCCGCCAGCGCCACGGCCTCCCCATGCCGTCCCATCCGGCTCAACACGTCCGCTAGCCAACTCTTTCCCCAGTTGTGCCGCGGGTTCAGCGCCAGCCCGTCCCGGAATGCCGCCGCCGCCTTCTCCAGCCTGCCCAGCCGGCTATAAATCTGTCCGCGCACGGCATAGACTTCCATCCGCGCCGGCTCCAGCGCCTGCGCCCGGTCCAGCAGCCGAAGCCGCCGCTCCAACGACCGCCCCCGCCGCGCCAAGCCGCATAGATGCCCGGCCGACATCCCCCGCGCGCCGCGGATCAACCCCCGAATCCGTTCCTCGTCATACCGCCCCCGCAGCAGGTCCAGCATCATCCCCTTCAGGAGTCCCGCGCGATGCAGGAAATGCACTGCCGGATGCCCCGAATGCGGCGTTACGATCCGCTGCACCGGCGTCTCCGCCGCGATCCGTTCGGCATGGGTCCCGTCAACGTGCCTGTCGTCATAAATGACGAAGACCTGTCCGCTCGTATCCGCCCCGATCGCGTCGTTGATGAAGGTCACGTCCCGCGCGATCCAATCCCAGGTGCGGTCGAAGGGCGCTTTCGCCGGGTCGATCGAGTACTGCGGCGATGCCGCCACCACCCGGTCTGCCCGCACGGCTCCTGAGAACAGGATCGCCGCATACGCCCCCATGCTCGACCCATACGTCGCCACCTCCCGGTAACGTCCTCGCACCTCGGCCACCAGCTCGCCTAGATGCAGCATCTCCGGATACTGGTACCAACGGTTGCTGCCGCATGTCACATGGATCGCCCCGATCCCCTCCGCCCGCAACAGCCGCTCGCCGAACCCGGGCTCGTCTTTGCTCTGCGGCTGATAGAAGTTGGCGAACGTCACCACGAGCAACTCGTCCGAACGCCCCGGGCAATGCCGGATCCGCACCTGATCGCTCTCGAACAACACCTCGCCCGCAGCGTGCAACAGCAATCTCCCAACCCGGAACAATGTTGTTAAAAACACATGAACGCTCTGCGTCAAGCCAACCTTCCAGCACGTCCGGCCCGCGCCCGACCGCTCAATCGTGTCTTTCCGCTGGACAAACCCCGCCTCGCCCCCATGCTGCAACCACTGCATCTAAACAGGAGCCATTCTCGCATGGGCCAACCGATCGAGAACCACGGCATCGTCGGCGACCTCCGTACCACCGCCCTCGTCGGCCTCGACGGCACCATCGACTTCATGTGCTGGCCCCGCTTTGACAGCCCGAGCATTTTCGCCTCCCTGCTCGACGACCAGCGCGGCGGCCACTTCGAACTGGAACCCATTCTCGAAGGCGCCAAGCGCCGCCAGCTCTACCTCTCCGACACCAACGTCCTCCTCACCCGCTTCCTCGCCAAAGAGGGCGTCGCCGAGATATCCGACTTCATGGTCATCGACGGCCGCGCCCACCAATCCGATCCCGGCCCCGAGATCCCCCAGCGCCTCGTCCGCCGCGTCAAAGCCATCCGCGACGCCGTGCGCTTCCGCATGCGCTGCCAGCCCCGCTTCGACTACGCCCGCGCCGAGCACGACACTCGCCTCGAATCCGGCACCGTCGTGTTCGAATCCAAAGGCGAGGACGGCACCGCTTTGCGCCTGCACGCCAACGTCGGCCTCAGCATCGACGACGACGCCGCCACCGCCGAGTTTGAGCTCCCCGCCGGCGAATCCGCCTACTTCATCCTCGAAGACGCCGCCGTCGGCGCCATCGACGCCGCCTCCAACCCCGACTACGTCGTCGCCGCCTTCAAGGACACCTCGGACTACTGGCGCAATTGGACCGCCCGCTCCAGCTATCGCGGACGCTGGCGCGATGCCGTCAGCCGCTCCGCCCTCACCCTCAAGCTCCTCACCTCCGCCGAGTTCGGCTCCATCGTCGCCGCCCCTACCTTCGGACTCCCCGAGGAGATCGGCGGCGGCCGCAACTGGGACTACCGCTACACCTGGATGCGCGACGCCGCCTTCACGGTCTACGCCTTCCTGCGCATCGGTCACACCGCGGAATCCACCGCATTCATGCGCTGGCTCGGTCAACGCGCCAGCGAGTGCGGCGAGGATGGCCACCTTCAGCTCATGTACGGCGTCGACGGCGAAACCGACCTCACCGAGATCGAGCTGCCTCACCTGCGCGGCTACATGAACTCATCCCCGGTCCGCATCGGCAACGCCGCCAAGGACCAGCTCCAGCTCGACATCACCGGCGAACTCATGGACGCCGTCTACCTCTCCGACAAATACGGCGAGCAGATCTCCTGGCAGGCCTGGCAAGGCACCACCCGCTCGATCGAATACGTGGTCGAGAACTGGAACCAGCCCGACGAGGGCATCTGGGAAGTCCGCGGCGGACGCAAGCACTTCCTGCATTCCCGCCTGATGTGCTGGGTCGCGCTCGACCGCGCGCTGCGCCTCGCCAACAAGCGCTCGCTGCCCGCGCCCATCGTCCGCTGGCGCGAATGCCGCGACGCCATCCAGCAGGACATCCACGACAACTTCTGGAACGCGGAGGCCGGCGCCTTCGTCCAGAGCAAGGGCGCGACGGCCCTCGACGCCGCCTGCCTGCTGATGCCCCTCGTCCGCTTCATCAGCCCCACCGACCCCCGCTGGCTCTCCACCCTCAAGGCCGTCGGCGACCAGCTCATGGACGACAGCCTGATCTACCGCTACTCCGCCGAAGCCGAATCGGACGGCCTCGACGGCATCGAGGGCACCTTTAACATGTGCTCCTTCTGGTACATCGAATGCCTCGCCCGCGCCGGCGACCTCGCCCAGGCCCGATTTCTGTTCGACAAGATGCTCGGCTACGCCAACCACCTCGGGCTCTACGCGGAGGAAACCGGCCCGGCCGGCGAGCAGCTCGGCAACTTCCCCCAGGCCTTCACCCACCTGGCCCTCATCAGCGCCGCCTATTACCTCGACCGGGCCCTTTCCTCGGGCGACCGCGGCAAAGGCCCGATGGACATGTGAGGCCGCCCGGCCAGGCAAGTCCCCCTCCCATGCCGAACCCGATCCAATCCTCCGTCCGCGCCGCCCTTGAGGCCGCCGTCGAGCGTATCGCCGCCTGGAACCGCAAGCGCCTGCCGAAAACGCCATCCCCCTACATGGTCGGCATCCACCAGCCGATCCAATCCGAGCGCACCCTCGAAGCCCTCTCCGTCACCGGATCGATCCCCCCCGCGCTGAACGGACGCTATCTCAAGATGGGCGCCAACCCCGTCAATCCCGACCCGGCCGGCAGCCATTGGTTCCTGGGCGACGGCATGGTCCACGGCATCGCCCTGCGCGGTGGCCAGGCCATCTGGTATCGCAACCGCTGGATACGCTCCCGCCTCGCCGCCGCAGCCCTCGGCCAAGCCGCCGCGCCCGGCCCGCGCCGGGGCCGCAACGACACCGTCAACACCAACGTGGCCGGTATCGGCGGCCGGGCCTTCGCGCTCGTAGAAGCCGGCAGCTTCCCCGTCGAACTGTCCGAAAACCTCGACCAGCAACGCTACAACCCGTTCGACGGAACGCTCCACGGCGCCTACTCCGGCCACCCGCACCAGGACCCGCTCACCGGCGAGCATCACGCCATCGCCTATGACGGCAGCATCTGGGACGCCGTCCGCCACGTCGTCGTCTCGCCCGCCGGCAAGGTGGTCCGTGATCTGCCGATTCCCGTCAAGCACGGCCCCTGCATCCACGACAGCGCCTTCACGGCCCGCTTCGCCATCGTCCTCGATCTTCCCGTCACCTTCTCCATGCGCGCCGTCCTCGCCGGCCACCAGTTTCCCTTCCGCTGGAACCCGGCCCACCGCGCCCGCGTCGGTCTCCTTCCGCGCACCGGCGAGGCCGCCGACATCATCTGGTGCGATGTCGAACCATGCTTCGTCTTCCACGTCGCCAACGCCTTCGATCGCCCCGATGGCCAGGTCACTCTCGACGTCGTCGCCTATCCCACCATGTTCGCCACCGGCGCGACCGGCCTCGACCAGCTAGGCCGCCTCGAACGCTGGACCATCGACCCGGCAGCCCGCCGCACCAGCCGGCGCCTGATCGACCCCACCCCGCAAGAGTTCCCCCGCATCGACGAACGCCGCTTCGGCCAGAGCTACCGTACCCTCTATGCCGTCTCCGTCCCCCCGGACGGCAACCCCCAGCTCACCGGTGCGACAAGACTCTACCGGCACGACCTCGAAACCGGCCGCCGCCTCACCCACGATTTCGGCGACGACCGCCTGCCCGGCGAATTCATCTTCGTCGCGGCAGCGCCCGACGCCAAGCAAGACGAAGGCTGGCTCCTCGGCTTGGTCATCAACGCCGCCGACGAAACGACCGACCTTGTGATCCTCGATGCCCAGCGCTTCGAGGCAGCGCCGGTCGCCACGGTGCGAATCCCGTTTAGGATCCCGCCGGGCTTTCACGGAAACTGGTTCGCGGATGCCTAAGGCGCCGGCAACACGCCGACAAAGCTGCCCGGCAAAACAACAGCGTGAGGCGCTTATTCGCCCGATCGAGCGACAGCTTCTGTCTCCGAACCAGCCCTGACGACGGCTGGCAAACCGATCAGAACCGGACGCCGGCCGCGAACGACCCGAAGCTGAACCATCCGCCCTTCTGCCCGTGGAACGACTCCGTCTGCCAAACCTGCGTATAGGTCAGCCGCACGCCGAAGGCCATCACGGCCAACCCGGCCTGCACCTCCCCCAGAAACGGCCGCTTCGACACATACGGGCTGTTCGCCCGGAACGTGCTGCCGTCGAGGAACACGTCGCGCGCGATCGCCTGCCCGTCGGCCCCGGCAAACACGTACCAGGCGAACGGCCGCGTCGGGGTATACGGATCGGCCCCGCTGAGCCCCGGCCTGATCCGCGGCGCGCCGAAATCACTGCCGAGCCCCTGCCCGAACCGGATGCTCGCCCCTGCCTGCACGTAATCCCGCACCGTGCCCACCCCGGCCGTCACCGCCGGAAGCGCATCGGCCTCGAACCCGCCCGCCGACGCGATGGGCAGGCGCCAAGTGCGCTCGGCCAGAAATTCGATCGCCGGCTCGTCCTTGAGCTGGCTTCCCCAGCCTTTCGCCTCCGGATCACCGATGATGTCATGAAATCCGTTCTGCACCTCCCGGCCGAGCGCGGACGGGCCGATCACCCCGAGGCTGACCCCGAGCAGGCTCCGGGCCGTATCGCTGTCGTGGATCAGCGCCCCGCTCAACCGCAAGTACCCGGCATAAGGCCGGTCCCGCGGGTTGGGCGGGTTCACCTGCGTGTTGCGGGGCGTAAAGATCGATTGGCTGAGATCAAAGCTGATCCGCTGCACCCCGTCGCCCCAAATCGAGCGCCCGAAATTGGCCAGGAAATCCGGCACGCTCGTCGTGCCCGTCGTGTATCCGAGCTTCAAGCCCGATGTGTAGTAACGGTCGGAATTCCCTCTCAACGTGCTGTTTGAATCGTTTTCGACCTGAAACGTGAAGATCCCGTTCGGGTCTTGCGGCGGCTGCGCAAAGGCCGGCAGCGACGGCAACGTTCCGATGGCCAGCGCCCCGGCTATCCGCACTGCAATCCGTGGCGTCATCGCATTCCAGCCTTGTCACTCCAGGCGCTTCTACAACAATTGACGCATTGCAGAAACCCCCGGCTTGCCGTCCGGACCAACGCCGGAGTAGAGGACCATCAAGGATGGGTGGCCGAGCGGTTTAAGGCACTGGTCTTGAAAACCAGCGAAGTCTCAAACACTTCCGTGGGTTCGAATCCCACCCCATCCGCCGAACTTTCTATCTAAATAATTGATTTAGATAATTATTCTCTTGCAAGTCTATTTCTGGTCCACAATGTGGTCCACGTATGCGACGACGTGGTTCGGCAACCGGACACGAGATTATAGGCCGCAGCGGTTAGTATCTCAGTTTCAAATTGGCGGGCCATGGGCGCTCTGCTCGCATCCGATTGGCAATCTCTATATGCTTCGCTCGAAGCGTGTAGGAGGGCATAAGTGAACGAACAGGATGCGGAAGACTGGCTGGAAAGCTGGGCTGAGGAGAACCTTCAAACCCCGGGATATTACGAGAATAAGACGCGTATGAGGAATGACGCTATCCAATGCCGCGAGAAAGCAAAGGAGGAAGGTATTGGCGAGGTAGCTTTGTTGCAGGTCGCTGGTGGCGACCTTGAGATGTATTTGTTAAAACAACAGAACGGATTTACGGATTCAGAGGTCCGCAGAAAGGCAGATAAGGACGATTAATGCCCCGCGATCCTAAAGGCGGTTCAGGTCATGCGAATTGCAGTCGGTGAGAAGGACGACGAGCTGCTGCCTGCGGGACGGCGGAGCGTCCGAATATCTACATTCGAAAGGAATTAATTTGTCAGTTACAGCGCGAGTGGCTCTCGTTACTATAAAAGACAATGTAACGGAGCTGGGAGATTTTGAGTTCGTGTCGCTTCCACGCGTGGGAGATTTAATAACCTTGCATGATCCGCTACCCATCGGCGGTAACGCGATCTCGCAAGGGAAAGTCAAACGTGTCGAGCACGAGATCGAACACGGTAAATCGCCAAGAGCTATTGTTTGGATGGACTTAGACTGAAGCAGAAAATCTCAAACTGAGGCACTACCGCCGCAGCTATTCTGTTAACTGCCGCTTCCGCCGGTAAAGCACCTATGCATTCAGGCCCGCGGGGTGCCCGATCTCTTAGGCCGGGACTCGGCTATACAAGTGGCCCTGAAATCCGACGAATGCCCCTCGAATCTTTGCCGCGCCGCCGAGTTCGGCCGCCGCATCGCTGACGGCCCGGTATCTCAGTTCTAAAAGATGCGGCAGCTTGGCCTGGTCAAGTTCTCCGACGCCCTCCTTGACATACTGCGATAGGACGAACTCCAGGAACGCCTGAAGCTTCGCATCGTACTGCGCGGATATGAGCGGACGGCTCGCGTCGGCGCGTTGCTGCCGGGTCATCGGCGAGAGGGCGAAGGCGATGTAAGCCAGCACGTCGTAGAGATCGCTTTTCTCGGCGTCGATCATGCGCTCAATCTCTCGGAGCTGCTCGCGGCCGTAACCCTTCTGGGCCAGGCTATCCAGCAGCGCCTTGCGGGTGTCCGGCTGACTCCATAACGCGCGCAGCTCGTCTTCATCCTTGAACAGCGCCGGCAGCTCGCCGAACAGGCGTGTGATGAATTCGGCAGCCGACATGGGCCTGCCGTCAACGCTCCAGAACGTCGTCGCCGTCATGTGCTGGATGGCGCGCTCTTTGCCATCGGCGAGCTTGATCTTCAGCCTCTGCCTTCGCGGCGGATCGTCCTCGCCGCCCTCCGGGTTCTCCTCGTTGCCGCCTTCCGGCCTTGGTTCCCCGTCGCCGCCACTTGGTGCAGGCGGGACCGGCTCGGCCGGCTCGCCATCCCATTCCGGGTCGCTGAAGTGCTCGTAGGCCTTCACGAAGTCATAGATCGTGAAATAGTCTTTGCCGTCGAACAGGCGCGTTCCCCGGCCGATGATCTGCTTGAACTCGATCATGGAGCCGACCGGGCGCATCAGCACGATGTTGCGCACGTTGCGCGCATCGACGCCGGTTGAAAGCTTCTGCGATGTGGTCAGGATCGTGGGGACCGTTTTCTCGTTGTCCTGGAAGGTGCGCAGGAACTGGTCGCCGAGCGCGCCATCCCTTGCCGTTACCCGGACGCAATAATTTGGCTCCTGGCTCGTTTTCACTTGGTTCACCAGGTTGCGGACGGCGAGCGCGTGATCCTGGGTCGCGCAGAACACGAGGGTTTTCTGGCTCTGGTCGATGGCGTCCATGAACAGCTTCACGCGGTACCGCTCGCGCGCCGTGATCTCGATGACGCGGTTGAAGTCGCTTTCGGTGTAGCGCCGTCCTTCCTCTGCCTCGCCCTCGATCAGCTCGTCGTCGCTCGTGTAAACGTAGTCGTCGAGCGTGGTGGCGATCTGCTTGACCTTGAACGGCGTGAGGAAGCCGTCGTTGATCCCGTCTTTCAGGGAGTAGGCGTAAACCGGTTCGCCGAAATAGGCGTAGGTATCAGCGTTCGCGCGGCGCTTGGGCGTCGCCGTCAGGCCGAGCTGCACGGCGGGGGCGAAGTAATCCAGGATGGCGCGCCAGTTGCCTTCGTCGTTCGCGCCGCCGCGGTGGCACTCGTCGATGATGATGATGTCGAAGAAATCCGGCGGGTAGTCGCCGAAGCTCGGGGCGGGCTGCCCGGCGGCGTCCCGCCCGGTCATGAAGGTCTGGAAGATGGTGAAGAACACGTTGCCGTTCTTCGGCACGCGCCCTTTCTTGCGGATGATCTCCGGGTCGATGCGCACGAGCGCGTCGTCCGGGAAGGCCGAGAACGCGTTGTAGGCCTGGTCGGCGAGGATGTTGCGGTCGGCGAGGAACAGGATGCGCGGGCGGCGCGCCGGCTCGCCGCCGCCTTTCCAGTCGGCGAGGTTCCATCGGCTCTGAAACAGCTTCCAGGCGAGCTGGAAGGCGATGAAGGTCTTGCCGGTGCCGGTCGCGAGCGTCAGCAGGATGCGGCTGCGGCCCTCGGCGATGGCCTCCAGCACCCGGCGGACGGCGATATCTTGATAATAGCGCGCCTGCCACTGTCCGCCCTTATCCTCGAACGGGATGGCGGCGAAGCGGTCGCGCCAGGCGTTCTCCTCGGCGAAGACGCGGTGCCAGAGTTCATCCGGCGTGGGATACGCGGCAACGTGCCGCTCCGCGCCGGTCGTCATATCGACCTGGTAGATGCCGACGCCGTTGGTGGAATAGGCGAAGCGGGTTTGCAGCTTCTCGGCGTATCTCTTGGCCTGGCCGACGCCCTCGGTATCGGGCAGGTCCCGCCGCTTGGCCTCGATCACGGCGAGCTTGTGGCCGCGGTAGGTCAGCACGTAGTCGGCGATGTCCTGGGCGGCGCGCACGCCCGCGCCTTGCAGGCGGCCGAGGGTGATGACCTCGCGGCGCACGCGGCTTGCCTCCACCACGCCCCAGCCGGCTGCTTTGAGCGCCGGGTCGATCAGATCGGCGCGGGTTTCGGCTTCGTTCATTCGACAATCACAATTGCAGCTGCTTTCTCCGTATCCTCTACCAGTCCTCCAAAAAGCGCTTTATGCAAAATGGCCTGTTTAAGCTCTTCCAGATAGATAAGCTTGCTCTGAGCATTCGCGACTGCCGTGCTGATTCCTTGCAAAGCTTCGTTAAGAAAAGAGACAATGTGCTTTTGTTCGTTTAGAGAAGGAAGAAAAATCTTTAGCGCATAAACGTCGTTGCGATTTATGCCTGGCTTCACACCTTTTGCAAGTCTTTGAAGCTTCATCATCTTGAGTGAATGATATAAGAAGCGCAGGTCACTTTCGCGCTCGTCGTGCTCGACGAAGTAGGTAACGTCAGTCGGCCAAAATGGGCCGTCAGTAATGTTTACTTCGCCGGCCGAACCTTTCCGGCCCACGATTATAGAAGGTCCAGTCCGATACGCTGTTCTGCTACGGCACAGTATGCCATTTGCTCCGTAAGCCGGGACCCCCCCTTCTAAGATGCGTGCAGACTGAGGAAGCGGTTTGCCATACTCAAGCGTAAGGATGTCACCCACTGATCGCGTAGGGTAGACCGATATCACAGCATTCCTCCAACTTTTTCCAAAATACTTATGCTTTCTAGGTCAAGTTCTACAATATCTGTAATAATATCTTGTGGATTACGCAAAGTGCTTTCGCACTTTTTATTTGGGTTATTTACAGAAATATTAAAACCTAATTGGTCTATTGTGCTTGCGTCGATCGACCAAGATTTCTCCGTCTCTGTAAAGCTTGCTTGTAGCGTCACGAATTCCTTTAAGTCGGTATCATTGAGCGAATTCGTCTTGCCCATGT
Source organism: Acetobacteraceae bacterium (assembly GCA_965217935.1). Taxonomy (GTDB): domain Bacteria; phylum Pseudomonadota; class Alphaproteobacteria; order Acetobacterales; family Acetobacteraceae; genus JBBROS01. Next base: position 632,462 of record OZ244581.1, read on the forward strand.
TGCGACCCGGATCGAGCTGGTAGTACCAAATCTTATGGGTAGGCGTTCCCTTCTGGAAAAACAGCACGACAGTTTTCTCACCTGTTCCGACAAAGGTGCCCCGTGGGCAATCCAGCACGGTATGCAGGTTGCAGCTTTGCAGCAGCTCCTGCCGCAGCGCCCGCGCCGCGCCGTCCGAGTTCGACAGGAAAGTGTTCTTGATGACGATGGCGGCCCGGCCGCCCGCCTTCAGGTGCTTGATGAAATGCTGTAGGAACAGGAACGCCGTTTCCCCCGTTTTGATCGGGAAGTTCTGCTGCACCTCCCGCCGTTCGCTTCCCCCGAACGGCGGATTGGCCAGGATCACGTCGAAGCGGTCTTTCTCCTGAACGTCGCCGAGGTTTTCGGCGAGCGTGTTGGCATGGACGATGTTCGGCGCGTCGATGCCGTGCAGGATCATGTTCATGGTGGCGATGACGTAGGCGAGGCTCTTCTTTTCCTTGCCGTAGAACGTGCGCGTTTGCAGCGTCTTGAGTTGGCTGGTGGTCAGCTCGCCCTGCCGCAAGTAGTCGTAAGCCTCGCACAGGAAGCCCGCCGACCCGAGCGCGCCGTCGTAGATGCGCTCGCCGACCTTCGGCTTCGTCACCTGGATCATGGCGCGGACGAGCGGGCGCGGTGTGTAATACTCGCCGCCGTTCCGCCCGGCGTTGCCCATGTTCTTGATCTTGGCCTCGTAAAGGTGGGACAACTCGTGCTTCTCTTTCTGCGACTGGAAGCGCAGCCCGTCCACCAGCTCCAGGGCGTCGCGCAGCGAGTAGCCGCTCTGGAAGCGGTTCTTGATCTCGCCGAAGATTTCGCCGATCTTGTATTCGATGGTGTCGGGGCCGGCGGCCCGCTGCCGGAAGCCTTGCAGGTAGGGGAAGAGCTGCCGGGTCACGTAGTCGATGAGGTCGTCGCCGGTCAGCGCGTTGTCATGGTCGAACAAGCCGTCCGCCTTCTTCGGGGCGGCCCATCTCGACCATTTATGGTCGGCGTCGATGATGAACGCATAAGGCTTGCCGACAAGCTCGGCCTCCATTGCTCGGCCCTGTTCCAGGTCGTCCAGGTATTTGAGGAACAGTATCCACGAGGTCTGCTCGGTGTAGTCCAGCTCGGTCGTGCAACCGGCCTCTTGCCGCAGCACGTCGTCGATATCCCTGAAGGCCTGCTCAAACATCCGGTGATCCAGCCTGAGTGGTTGCAAAGATCAGGGTGCGATAGAGCGTTGAGCGCCATGCCCTCAAGCGGGCGGGCGTCGAGCCTCGTGCATCGCCTGTCTTCATGCTTCAATTCTGGAATGCCCATTTGGGATGCGCAACCTGCCGCAATCGTTTGCTCCCGAATTCAACTCGCGGCAGACCCTCTCTGACATTGCCGAACGAGGGCTTTGGGTCATTCAGTCAATGGCGGTTTGCTGATCCATTCGTCGAGGCTTGGTTGTGGTTCATCGTCGTCCCGCCGCCGCTGTGAGCGTCCGACAGGCTGCGGATCATTGTCTTCGATGCTCAAGGCCCAACGTTCTTGCAGCAATATCCAAGCCAAACGCACGCTTTCGTCTTTGGTGCAGCCCCCGTGTTATGGCTTGGTAGCATCCAATGACCGGGGCGGGTCTCGTGCATCGGTAAGCTGCACTGACCGGAATAGCGGGCCAAACATCGTCGTTACAGGGTCCATGCGGCTACAATGCCGGCATTTCCCGCCGCCTGCTGCCGGCGCAGTACTAGCCTCGCGCCGTTTGGCCTGTTACGCATCCCAACCGCCTCCGAGGTCACGTCCAGCACCTCGCCCGCTTCGCCCAGCAGCCACGCCAGCCCCCATCCGGTTGGGTTGGCGGCGGGCGCGATGGCGTGCAAGCCGAATAGCGCACGATCGTCCCAGCCTGCCCGATGCAGCGCTGCGCCGTGGCCCCTCAGCAGCCGGGCGGAGGTCGAGGCCAGCACCGCCCAGCGTGCCGGCGCGATGCTCATAGGAGCCGGTCTCGTCGCCAACAGCGCCACGCCCTCGCACCAGGCCCTCGGCACGCTGGGCGGGGTCGCGACGGGTGAAATGGCCGGAGCGGGATCATGCGCCTGACACCGCAGCAGCGCCGCGATGCCGTCCCGATGCGTTCGGGCCAGCGCCAGCACCGCGGGCGGAGGCGGGCTGGCGGCGTCCAACGCCACCAGGCCGTCGTCACGCAGGCGCACCCGCACGCCGGCCGCGCGCAACTCCGCGAGAGCATCGGCGGGCGTCATATTGTATCGCTCCACCCCGCTGGGTCGATGCTCTCGCTGTCTGCAGTTGCTGAGGCATAGGGACCATAGGGGTCATCGGGGGGCGAAGGGTGCCCATGCCCCCTATGATCCCTATGCTGTTCCGGCGCAGCGTGCGGCGCGGCCCTGGCAGCATCGGATGCATCGCCGCTTGGCTTCACGGCGTAGGTGGCCGTGCTCCACTTTCCCCCCGCTTTCTGCCGCGTCATGACAAACCCGCCGGCCCGCGTCCCGTCCAGCTTGCCTAGCACCGATGCAACGAACTGCCGCCCGCGGCCCTGCGGATTGAGCATCAGCAACACGTTCTCTGCCAAGTCTGCGGCGTGCTTTGCGGTCGAGCCATGTGCTTTGTGCCAGGCGCGGAACACGTCCGCGATGTGCTGCCGCCTGCCATCGCCGGCCTTGGTCTCCGCCACCCGCCGCGCCGGGTCGGCGCACCCCAGCATGAAAAGCGGGTCACGCACCCAGCGGCACCACTGGCCGAAGCTGCCGAGCGGCAGGCCGGGCGTCAGTGCCCGTTCGGCGTCGAGGCACCGCCCCCAGCGCCATACGGTCAATGCCGCTGCCAGCAGCTCGGACCGCTGATCCCGAGCATCTGCCAGCACGTCGCGAGGAAAGCGCCGGGTTTCCGGGTCCTCCATGCCTGCGTCCAGCTCCACAGTGACGAAGCGCCGGGCCAAGTCTTCCCGCACGGACAGGCCATTGCCGGTCAGGGCGATGAAGGCCAGAGCGTTCAGCAGTGCCATCAAGGTTTTGCCCAGCACTCGGACGCGCGCTGGGCGTTCCGTGATGGCGGACGCCAGCACGTCGGACCGCAGCGCCGTTTCGTTCAGGTTGTCGAGGAACAACACCGGACCGCCTGCCGTCAGCTCCGCACTGATGCGCTTGTCCAATTCCTCCGGCTTGCCGCCGGCCGTTACCGCGGCCGGCGCGTGCCCATAGGCGATGGCGCACAGCACGCGCACCAGCAGCCCCTTGCCGGACCCTGCCCCGGACAGCGGCGCGGCCCGCACCAACAGCCCCGGCGCCAAGGGCAGGGATGGCCGGCATACGGCCGTCAGCAATGCCGCCAGACCCGCGCTCTCGTCCGCACCGGGCGGATGGTTCAGGTCCACCACCGGCACGTCCTGCCCCTGCTCCCGCGTCGTCACGGCGTCGGCAAAGGGGAACGTGCGCAGCAGCCGCCGCAGCATCAGCACCGCGTGCGCCGCCTCCGCCTGTGTCGGCCGCGCCGGGATCATGGCGTCGAGGCCGGAGGGCACGCGCTCGCACCATAGTCCGGTTTCGGTATGGTAGCCCTCATGCGGGTGTATGCCGCCGGCCTCGTCTAGCAACGGTGCGTATGCGATGCCGTTCAGCGGCGGCAGGTTCCATTCGCCCCGCATGTCTAAGTACATCAACGCAATGTTCTTCGGCAGTGCCGTATTCGCCTCCAGGATGCCGTCTTTGCGCTCGGAGTGCTTGAACGGGCGGCAGCATAGGTGCGCTTCCCGGATCAGCCCGTCCGCCGTCATGGGATGCGCCACCATGCCGCCCTGCTGCTTGTCCTGTGCCAGCCGCACGGGCACGCCGCGGTCATACATCCGCCCCGATGCCGCCAAGTGGTCCCGCAGCTCGGCCACCGTCACGTCCGGGTCCGCCGGCCGCACCAGCAGCCGATGCTTGCCTTTGCCGGCAGCGCCGCCGGGCATCCGCCCGCCCAGCGCCGTGTCCACCAGATCAAGCGCCGCGCGCTGGTCCATGCCGTCAGCCATGGTGCCCGTCCCCCGGCAAGCGCCCGTCCGTGAAGGGATTGGCAAGCCCCCACTCGATGCAGGCTTCAACCTCGGTCTCGTCGTCCTTGCCGGCCTGTTTTGCCGCTTGATGCAGCACGGCTTTCAGCTCGGTTACCCGCAGCAGCCCGGCCGGGACTAGCCGCCCCAAGGAGCGGGCTTCGCTGACGATGGCAGGATGCCGCTTGCCACCGCTTGTGATGCGCATAACGGCACAGGCCAGCGCCTTGCGGGTGTAGGCTGCGCGCCCGTCAGGCGTGCGGCACACGATCAACGAGGAACGTGGCGGGGCTGACGGCAGCGGCGTAGGCGCGGCTGGGCGTGGCGGCATGACGTGCTCCGCCCCGTCCATCACCAGCAAGCGGGCCGGGCAGCGGGTCCGCACACCCCGGCGCGAAGAGTGGTCTGGCTGTGTAGATCAGTTGCGCTGGGCCGAACACGCTGGGATCGGCCGGCGTGCCCCGGAGCCATCGTTTCAGCTCCGCGCCGTCCAGAGGCCGGGCGCACCAGAACCACACGCGAAGGCGAAGGTCCGGCTTGAACCCGTGCCCGGCCGTTGCCTGAACGATGCAGCGTGCGCCCGTGAACTGCGGGGGCAGCTTCGCAAGCGCCGCCGCCGCGCAGCCCCGGAGGTCGGCGGGCGGCACGGTCGAGGGCAGCGGCACGCCTTCCACGTCCAGCGCCAGCCAGCGCCGCGCCCGCTCCTGCAAGGTCGGCGGGTCCCCCGTTTCGCGGTCGGCATACAGCAGCCGGCGCACGGGATCGGTCCGGGCTGGATCGAGCGGCTCGCCGCGGATGACGCAGCAGTCAGGCCGGGGCAGCAACTGCGTCAGCAGCCGGGCGATGGCGTCGAGGTCTGGCACGGCAACCGGATGCATGGTGAAGGTTCGCGCCTGGTCGTAGCTTTCGCTCCGCCCGTCCGGGTGCATCCGCTTGGCCAAGCGCCGGCCGCGGGCGCGCAGCACGGTCAGGGAGTCCGGCGCGGCGGTCATCGGCCGCTCTCCTGCTTGGTGTTGCGTTCGGGAAACGGGCGGCCGTGCGCGGCATGGTCCGCGTCTCGCTGCTCCCGCCGGTTGGGCACCACCAGTATGGTTGCGCTGCCCAGCACGCGGAGTTGGTGGGGACCGTCTTTCCTGCTGGCGCGCTGCTGCAAACGGGTCAGCACCGGAGACAGGCGGGTTGGTTGCATAGTGGTCATCGTGCCTTCTTTCGTTCGAAGGCGCGGGTTCTGCTGGCAAGCCGGTGGGCTGAGTGCTAGAAACAGGGTGGCCGTCCAAAGCCATGCCGTTTCATGACGCAGCTCCCATCCCCGGTCGCCGTCCGCGCCTGGGGGTGGGTTATGCGAAGTTCAGGGCGCGCTTCTTGCCGTGGGGGCGGATCGTTGCCGCTGGCAGGCTGTCCAGCCACGCCAGCCCATGCGCCACGTCGATCAGGGTGCGCGCACCCAGCTTTATCGCCCGGAGATCATGGCGCGCCAACGCTTCATAGGTCGAGGACCGACCCATCCCCGATAAGGCGCACCACGCTAGAACCCCTGCGTAGGCTGGATACGTTTCCTGAATGATCGTAGCGGCTTGCTCCCCCACATCCGGCTTCGCCGGCTGCGAGTTCTTGTCCATGCGTAAATCCTTCCGTCCATGTGAACGGGAGAACCATGCCGCATCAGCGGGTCACGAACCCGGAATCGAAATCGGGGTAGAGCTAATTTCCCGCCTCGATTGTTTTACGGCGATTTCGGCCGCCGCCCCGCCTCGCGCCATTCCGGGGGCGTCATCGGGTGTGCACGAAGCCTTTGCATATCTTGTTCGGTTGGCCCGGCGTTTCCGCGCGCGGTGAAGTGGTCGATTGCGTCTCTATGTTGCTGCTGAGCGTTCGGCCGCTTGTCAGGATCAGAATGGCGCTCAAGATAGTCTTTCCACCATTCAATTAGCGCAGCCTCAGAAGCTCGTCTTTGAGCAGCAGCAACTTGGTTTTTCCTAAATACCCTTTTAACGTCCTTAATCCTGAAACAAATCTCGTAGTAATCAGGTGGATTGTCGTGCAATCCAACAAAGTCGCTAGAAATGAAGCGGACCGGGCCTTCTCCAGATAGATCGAATCTAAGCCGCTCATCGAACGTGCCAAGCGGAATGACTTCTCGTGGCAAATGAACGTCCTGGTAGCGAGATAGGACGTTCTTGCGCCCAAGCGCTTTAAGCTGGCCGATCCGGACCGCCTTGTTTAATTCCTCTAGTTCCTCCCGAAACTTCTCTAGCTGCTGTTCCGCCGTTTCCAATGGCTGGCTTGGGTTCTCGCACGGTTCGACCAGTGCGGGGCTAGGCAACGTATCGGGGTCGACGCGATACTTGATCCAGGTGACTGCATCGCCGACTGTCCAGCAATCTTCGGGAATCGAGTAATCCGTTTTGCGACGTTCCATCGCGCACCTGCTTTGAATTCAATCGGGCGCCAATGCCGGATGTTGGGAGCCGAACGTGGCCGGCTCAGCATAGCCACGCGTGCAACGATGCGACGTTGAAGCGGTCAAACCAGCGCTATCTCGGGCGTTGGGCACGCCCTCACGCAACCTGCTGCCTGTCATGCAATGGGATCACCGCCCCAGTATCCGCCGGACGGGACAGGAATGCGTCCCAGTCGTCCATCAGCTTCGCTCGGCGGTTGAGCAAGTCGCCGCGCCGGTAAGCGGCCTCCGTCTTGTCCCGGAGCGTATGCGCCAGCGCGCCTTCTGCGACCTCGCGCGGCGCGGGGTTCATCTCCGCCGCCCAATCCCGGAACGTGCTGCGGAACCCATGCACCGTCAGGTCGTCCCGCTTCATCCGCCGCAACACCGCAGTCATCGCCATGTTGGACAGCCCAGCGTTGCCCCGGCCGCCTGGGAACACATGCTCGGCGGGTTGGGCATCGGCCGTATGCAGCGCTGCGAGGATCGCCTCCGCGGCAGGCGACAGCGGCACGCGATGTTGCACCCCGGCCTTCATGCGAGCGCCGGGCACGGTCCAAACCTTCGTCTCCAAGTCGATCTCGCCCCAGGTCGCGCCGATCGCCTCCGACGTGCGGGCAGCCGTCAGGATGGTGAACCGCAACGCCAGCGCCGCCGTGCCCGCCTGCCCAGCCAGTGCGCGCATGAAGGCGGGCGTCTCGCTCCAGGGCAGGGCCTTGTGGTGCCGCACCGCCGCCAACTTGCTGCGCTTGGGCAAGAGGTTGGCAAGGTGGCCCTTCCACCTGGCCGGGTTCTCTCCCTGTCGCCAGCCGCGCGCCGTCGCATAGTCGAGCACCGCTTCGATCCTGCCGCGGAGGCGCGCCGCGGTTTCCGGCTTCGCTTTCCAGATCGGTTGCAGCGCCGCCAGCACCTCCGCCACGCCGATCGCGCTGACGGGCAACGCGCCCATCATCGGCGCGGCGTAGGCGTCGAGCGTCGAGACCCATTGCGCCCGGTGCTTGGCATTGCGCCAGCCGTCTCGGTGCGCCTCGATGTAGAGCGCGGCCACCTGCCCGAAGGTGATGCCCGCGCCGGCGGCCTCTCGCCGCGCCGCTTCCCGTGCCTCGATCGGATCGCGCCCGGCATCGATCATCCGGCGGGCGTCCCGTGCCCGGTCCCTGGCTTCGGAGAGGGTCACGTCGGCTTCCAGGCCGAGCGCCATCTCCCGCGCCTTGCCGCCCGGCATGGTGAACCGGAAGGTCCAGGAGCGGGAGCCGTTCGGCTTGACGAACAGGTAGAGGTTGCCGCCGTCCGCGTAGCGTCCCGGCTTGGTCGCGCGCCGCACTGTCAGTGTCGTGAGCTTGCCCGCCTGCATCGTGTCGTCCTCTCCGCCGAACTTGCCGGTCCACGATCCAGTCCACAAGAGAGTTGTGGACTGAGGTGGATAGCTGCGAACGCTTATGGCGGATAATCTTGCTTAAAACAATGTTTTCACGAGGAAAACCGGATGGCTATGGATACCAGCGGACCCGGGTACGGCGGACACCCCATCCGCCAAGCCTTTCTGAAACAGTGTTGTTCTTGTTGCCTAGTTTGGCTACGTGGGTTCTTCGGCCCACACTAATCACCTGAACCGTTCGGTCATGGTCGGCTAAATTGCCTGCGTCCTGAGAGTGAGGACCTGCATGGCAGCATTAGGTACGCTCTGGCGCGTACCTGCAAGCATGAGACGGTCCGCTCGCGCCCTAAGCGTTGCGCATGAATTGGGATGGGACGGGCCACGCTGCTCGCACGCGGCCTGTCCCAGAACCGGCAAGATCAGGCAGCGTGGATGTAGAGGTAGTCCCCGCCGTCATTGTGCCCGAACACCATGGCCAGTCGCCCGTTGCTCAAGTCCGCCGTCGAGTAGCCCGCCAGCGTCAGGCTTGCCTCCGGCTGCACGCCATTGCCCGTCGCGTGCAGCGTCAGACCCTCATGCCCGGCAGCGCCTTGCCCGTCCGCCCAGGCATATTGAAAGCTCTGCGCCGTCAGCCCCCAGAGCGTCGCCGCGTCGCCGGAATGGAAGTTGCCAACCGTGCTCCATATCGAAGCGGCAGCATTGCGCGCGTCGAGGAAGAACGTGTCGAGGCCCGCGCCGCCGACGAGGAAGTTGCTGCCGGTGCCGCCATCAAGCACGTTGTTGCCGGACACGGCGCTCACGTCGATCGCGTCATCGCCGCTGCCGGTATGGATAAAGCTGTTGGGCGCAGTGGCCGAGATGGCCAGGCTGTCGGCGGTAACCTGGATGAGTTGGTTGATCAGGCCGCCGACCGGGCCCGTGTAAGACTCTCCCGGAATCGCGCCGCTTTGGCCGCTGGTGCTGTTGACGAATAGGAAGTTGTTGATCGTGACGTTGATGATTGGCGCCGGAATGGGCGTGGGCTGAGGCTGCACGATGACCGGCGGCGGTAGCGGAACCGGCGAACCGGGCAATGGACCGGTATAGGGAGGGCCAAGGTCATTCGGCGTGCGAACGGATAAGTCCAGCTTATCAGGCGACGTGATCGTCTGCGTGGTCACCTGCGTCGGCGTCGGATACGTGCCGTCCAGAGCCACCTGCGTCGTGTAGCTGACGGTCGCGTAGATGTCCGTGGTCTGGCTTACTTGCGGCGCATGGTAGATCAGGCGGTCCAGAATATCGTCCGGCGTCGTGACCGGGGCAGTGGACCCCTGCACTGCCTGTTCGGTGAATACGTAGTCGCCTGCCGCGTTCACCGCGCCCGATGCCTTGGCAACACCCGTGCCGTCGTCTGTGATCGTGCCGGTCAGGCCCGATACCGGGTGCAATGTGATCGTCACCATGCCGTTGCCGCCATAGAGACGGTCCCACGTCTGGTGCACCGTGTCGTCAATGGAATAGATCGAGAACGGTTGCCCTGTGCCGCCGCTGCCTGTGACGTAAACGGGATTGGGCGCGCTGACGCCGATGGTCACGGGATGAGATGGCGTCTGCGGCCCAGGTGTTGGAATGGGGGAGGAAGGGGCTGTCGGCATCGGGCTTAAATCCGGATACTGCTTGTCCGCGACCGGCGAGAAATGCGCCACGACGGGCTTATCAAGCGCGACCGTCACCGGCTTGACCACCGAGGGCGTCGGATAGCCCGGCGCGTCCAGTTCCGTGCCGCTGTAGCTGACGCTGGCCTGGATGTCGTAGGCGGCTTGGCCGGTCGTCGGCGGGGCGATGTAGATCAGGCGATCAAGGATGTCGGTCGGAGCCGAGTTGGCGCCCGGCGTGACCGTGGCCTGCTCGGTGTACGTCACCGTATTGTCGGGGCCGTCCGTCTCGGTGAACTGGTTGGAGTCCTTGGCCAGCGGGTCAAGCAGCGTGCCCTGATCGTAATCGGCGGGAGCCTTGAAGGTGATGCTGATGATCCCTGCGCCCCCCGCGATGGCGTCCCACGACAACGTGCGCGGGTCATCGACGGTCACGCCAGAGAACAGCGCCTCGGTCTGGCTGGTATAAAAGTCGAAGCTTGTCTTTGTAGGATCGACGGAAATGGCAACCATGGTGTTCCTCCTTGTGCCGCTTGGGCTTTATGGGCGAGGCGCTGCCTTGGCGCGTTCAAACTCATTCTCTGGCCGCGCTTCGCCCATCATCCGGGCGGCGGCACATGGAAGCGCCACCTGATCAGGAGGGACTCTTCGAATGACGCTGCTGGTGATCGTGGTCATGGTGGCCTCCAAACCGTTGCGCGGTCTGATCAAGACCACAATTTCGAGCGATGCCTGGATCTGTTGGAATAAACAACAAACATTCATTAACTGATCGGAAATTAACCGCTGGCGTGCCTTCTACGCCGCTCCCGGGCGTAACAGAACCGCCTCAGGAAAACCCGGGACGGTCCAGTGCAATGACTGCCGAGGACGGCAATACCGCCGCGCAGACGGCTGCAAGGTCATCGACCACCTGTCGCCACGTGCAATGGCGCTCGACGAAATCCCGGTTCGCCGACCCCATCGCGAGCCGCAGCTCCGGGGAGCGGAGAACGCCTGTAAGCGCCGCGGCATCGCCCGGAGGCACGCGCACGGCTCCGTTTTCAGGCGGCAGGTCATTCAACCCGCCGGTGTTGGTGATGATAAGCGGCCTCGCGCAGCCCATTGCCTCGAGCGCGGTCATTCCGTAAGGCTCGCCGAAGGAAGGCAGGCAATAGACCGAGTGCCTGCCTAGGAGCTCGTAAGCCGCGGAATACTCGATTTTGTCGGCCACGACGATGCGCGCGGCATGTTCGGATGCCGCGATGTGGGCTTTAAGGTCCTCCGCATGGTCGCCTCGGCCGACGATGACCAGGCGGCAGGACGGGATGGCCCGGGCAACCTCTTGGAACGCGTCGACGAGGACGAACACGCCTTTTCGCCGATCAAGGTGGGAGTAGAATGGGATCGTCGGCTCATCGGTCCGGGCCGCCTTCTGCCATCCTGGCGGCGGCGCGAACAGGGTCTCGTCGATGGCGTGGCGAACAAGGCGGCATTTCCGCCGGGCGATGCGCGGCAGCGAGATGCGGTTCATCGCCGCGGGCGTCGTGACCAGCAATGCGGAGGCGTGCGTCTGCTGCGCCAAGTTAATGAGCCAGCGTCCGGCGACTGCCGATTGACGGGCGGGCAGGCCGCGTCCCGCGTCGCGTGCCTCGCCGCCGGGCCAGCGGGCGACATAGGCGCCGAGCACGATCGGCAGGCCGGCAAAAACGGGGTTCATCTGGTGGACGATGTCGATGGGCTCAGCCCGCCGCAGCGTCCGCAGCAAGCAGCAAATACTGTGGAGCCGGCCGATGGAGCCGCGTGACCGCGGGCGGATCGGGTGCAGCGTGACATTGGCCGGGAGCGGGTCGCGCAGTTCGGCCCGCCTCGTCGCGACGTGGAGGCGGTAGCCGCGGCGGGCGGGCTCGCGCATAAAGCCGAACGCGACCAGGCCGTCGCCGTTCGGCAGGTGGTCGGTCAGCAGGTCCGAGGGGTGGGCGACGGACACCGTCGGCTTGCCGCCGGACGAGTGGGGCGACGGGGCGCTCACGTCGACAGCGGACGGCGCAGGATGCGGCGCAGGGCGGAGCGGACGGCCTGGACCAGTTCGTCCTCGGTCGTGCAGACCGTGCAGAGGACGAGGCCGTAAAGCAGGTATGCGGCGGTCAGCAGCGCGGCGGCAAAGTAGACCGAGAGCGGGCCGCCAAGGCCGGAAACGGCGGCGCTCAATCCAGTGCAGGCCGCGAGCGCGAGGAGGATGTCGCGCAACCAACTGGCGGACAGGCTGACCAGCCTGGAGAAGCAGGCCACGCCCACGAGCGCATTCGCGACCAGGGTGGCGAGCGCGACGCCGGCCGCGCCCATGAGCGGAATCAGCGCGACGTTGCCGACCACGTCGAGGACGCAGGTCGCGAGCGTCAGCCGCATGACCCGGCGCTCCTCGCCGGCCATGTGCAGGGCGGGGACCGCGGGACCGGTCAGGGTGATGATCAGTTGCCCGCTCGCCAGCAGCATGAGCGGCGCCGCGGCCGGAAGGTAGGCGGGCCCGAACAGCAGGCGGACCCAGACGCCGGCGGTCACGGCGAGCACGACAAGGCCCGGGGCCGAGACGTGCAGCAACAGGCGGTAGGCGGCGACAAGCTCGCGTGTCATGTCGGGCGGGGGCGGCGCCCTCCACCGGTTTGGGGACCGCCGCCTCGAAGATGGTGGTGACGGCCGGGCGCAGCACGACGACGATCATCGCGAGCTGGGAGGCGACCTGGTAGACGGCCAGCGTGCCCGGTTCGGCCATGATGCCGATCACGACCCGGTCGGCCCATAGGTTGAGCACGTTGGCGCCGTGGATCAGCATGGTCACGGCCCCGAACCGTAGCAGCAGGCCGGTCGCCGGCAGGGCGGCGACGGACGTGGGGCGGGCATGGAGCAGAATGGCCGCGGGCACGAGCACGAGGGCGGCAACGACGGCGTAGGCCCCGGCAGCCGTGGCCGGGGACGGGCCGGATCGGAACGCGACCAGGGTCGCGGCCAAGTAGAGGACGAACGACAACGCGCCGAGGGCAGCCGCCGGCAGCATGGCGCCGGACACCCGCACGGCGGCGATCATCACGCCGAAGACCCCGAGCAGCGGCGGCGCCGGGGCGACGCTCCTGATCACGGGCGCCGCCGCGGGCTCGGTGAAGACGAAGGCCGCGAGCAGGCCGGCGCCTGACCAGATGACGATGCCGCCGGCCAAGCCGACCAGCAGCGCAACCCGCATCGGCGGCGCGTAGAGCGCGCCACGGCCGCCGACCCCGAAACGGAGCGTGGCCTGCGGCATTCCCATCGGCGCCAGGGCGCCCGCGAGGCCGATCACCGTCCAGCCGATGGCGTAGAGGCCGAAGCCGTAGGGGCCGAGCACGCGGGCGAGGATGATTTGCAGCAGCACCTAGACGCCGCGGCCGACGATGGTGGAGCCGAACTGCGCCGCGGCATCGACCAGGTTCGAGGCCGGCCTCATGCCGATGCGCCAGCCGCGGCCGCCGTGCGGATGACGGCGGCGACCTGCTGCCGCATCGATTCGAGACCGTAGCGGGTGCGGACGCGCTCAGTGGCGGCGGCGGCCTGCGTGGCCGTTTCGCCGGGGTTCGCCCTGCAGCGAATCAGGGCGTCGGCAAGGGCACGCGGGTCGCCCGGCGGAACAAGGCGCCCGACGGAGCCGCGAGCCAGGATTTCCGGCGCCGCGCCGGCGTTGGATGCGACCACGGGCGCGCCGCACAGCATGGCCCCGATCAGGGTCATGCCGAACGGTTCCGGATCGACCGAGGGATGCACGACCACGTCGACGGCTCGCATCAGCAGCGGCACGTCGCCCCGGTGGCCAAGGAAATGGACGCGCGCGGCAATGCCGAGCCGGGAGGCAAGGTCCCGAAGTTATGCCGCGTAGGCGCGCTCGCCAAGCAACGCATCCCCGACGATAAGGCAGGATGCGGACGGGAGCAGTGCCAGGGCCTCGATGGAGACGTGCTAACCCTTTCAGGGGGGAGCCGGCTGAACACGCCGAACAGGACGCCGTCCGGGAGGCCGAACTGACGTCGCAGCTCGCAGCGGTCGGCAAGCCGGTCGGCGCCGGTCAGGCAGATGCCGTTCGGGACCACGGCGGCGAGCTTGGCGCGGCCGCCGACGGACGCGAAGTCGTCCGCCGGCGGCCTGAGAAGGAACAATGACCCGCGCCGCCCGGGCGTTGGCGAGGGCGACGACGAGCCTGATCTGCTTTCGGCCGAAATGCGCCTCGCTGAGAATGTCGTGCAGGTGCCACACCAAGGGCCGGCGGACGATGAACGACGACAGGGCGCCGAGCGCGAAGGATTTCTGCGTGCCGCAATAGAGCCCGTCGTGGCCGCGCGCGAGGCGGGCGATGTCGCGGATGAGGCGGGCCATGCCCTAGAGGCCGGGGATCGCGCGGGCCAGCGAGCGGTCGCGCTTGACGCCGGTGAGGTCGGGTATGCGGCCCGGCTGCTGAACCGGGACGCCGCTTGCGCGCAGGCGGTCGCGCAACGGGCCGTCCGCGAATAGGAAAACCTGGCCCGCGAAAGCCGGGGCGAGGCTCAGCAGGCAGACTTCGGCCCCGCCGATCAGGCCAGTATGGATGAGGAACAGCACCCAGGGCCTAACGCCGTTCGGCCCGCCGGCTTGGGCGATGGGGGTATCTGGCGCTCATTTCGCGTGCCAGAGGACGCTTACCGCCAATCTGTTTCGGGCTGCTTTGGCGTGGCGCGCGAGGAATTGGATCGGTTCTGGTTTGCAAGCGCTCTCTGGTCATCGCCAGGCCTTCGGCTCGCGATGGCCGTGGCTGCTTATACGCCAGAATTGGCACTGTTGATACGAACTTGGCCGGGTTGCTTAAATAAAAGCAAGGCGAGATACACTGTAAAATAGATTTACATCTTGCAGCGCAGACAATGACCTTCTACGAATAGAATGATAAGATAAAATACCGTCTTCTCAGTTATATATCTACTATGTGTATATAATTGGCTTGGCCTTCCTTGTGGAGCCAGCCGATCAATATCCAGTGGGCTTACACTCTACCTGTCGGGAGATGCCTAGGACGGCACCGCGGCGGCAAGCCTGACCGTGAACGGCGTCGCCGTCGGGGGCAGCCTCGACGTCGCCGCGGTCAATGCGGGCGACGCCGTGCAGGCGTTTACGATCACGGGCGACTTCGGCCCGGCGCCGAACGTGGCGGTGTCGTTCATCAACGATGCGTATGGCGGAACGTGGTCGCAGGACCGAAGCCTCTATTTGGACGGCTTCACCTACGACGGCGTGCCGCAGTTCGGTCTCAAGAAGGCGATGACGTACAACCAGACCGTCAGCAGCACGCTCGCCTCCAAGCCGGCAACGGCCAGGCGGGCGGCGGACATTCTGAACTCGGTCGGCTTCGACGTCCATCTCGACTACTGGGACACGTCCTACGGGCTCGGCAACGGCCAATAGGGCGGGAACACGGCGCGCGTCGCCTCATCGCTCGGCTATCTCGGCGTCAACCACATCCGGATCGGGCTGCCCGACGCCGACACGTTGCCGCTGATGCAGGCGCTGGCCGCGAAGGGCGTGATGTTCGACATCTTAATGCCGCCCGCCTCGTCGGACGCCGCGCTCCAGGGGCAGCTTGCCGCGATCCATGCCGTCGCGGATTTTGTCGCGGCGATCGAGAAGCCGAACGAGATCAACATAACCGGCAACTTCAGTTGGAACGGCCGGAAAGGCTACGCCGCAGCGGCCGCATACCAGAAGGCGCTCTACGCAGCTGTGAAGGGCGACCCGCAGCTCGCGGGCAAGGCGGTCTACAACCTGACGCTCGGCGGCGTGGGCGCCGACGCCTACAAGCAGCTCGGCGACCTCTCGGCCTTCGCGACCGACGGCAACGTTCACGCCTACTACCCCGACGGCGCCCCTCCCGGCGTCAACCCTGCAATACAACCTGGGGCTGGCCGCGATCACGACGCCTGCCGACCCGGCCGTGATCACGGAAACGAACTAAACGACCGCGCCGTCCATCGCCAGGTCGGTCTCGGAAGACGTGCAGGCGCGCTACGATCTCGATCTGCTGATGGACGCGACGCAGATGGGCGTGCGGGCCACCTACTTCTACGAGCTGCTGGACAAGCGCGACGACCCGCAGCAGATATACCTGGAGAACCATTACGGCCTGTTCCACGCCGACGGGACGCCGAAACCGGCGGCCACGGCGCTGCATAACCTCAGCTCGATCCTGGCCGACGGCGGCGCTACGGCCACGGGCTTCCAAACCGGCGGGCTGGACTATTCGGTATCCGGGCTGCCGGCGCCGGGAGACTCGCTTGTGCTGCAGAAATCGAACGGCGCCTATGACCTTGTGATCTGGACGGAGCCGAAAATCTGGAATGCTGTGGGCAAATTCCAGATCAGTGCGCCGGCTGCGCAAGCCGTGACGTCGCTCGGCGCCGCCGCATCGCAGGTTACGGTATTCAATCCGTTGCTCGGCACGGCGCCGGTCGCCGCCGCCAGCGACGCGTCGTCGGTCACCATCTCCGTCACCGACCACCCGGTCGTCATCGAGATCGGGCCGGCCACGGCGCCGACGGGCTGACGCTGTCGATGTCAGAGGACGCGCTCAATGGCGACGCTGTGTTCACGGTCGCCATCGACGGAAAGCGTATCGGCGGAGTGCGGACCGTCACGGCGAGCCACGGCAAGGGCCAATCCGTCGACATTCTCGGGGCGTTCGGCGGCGGCAGCCACACGGCGAGCATCAAATTCATGAACGACCTCTATACGCCGGGAGTGGGCGACCGGAACCTGTTCCTCGGCGGCGCCAGCATCAATGGCGCGGCAGTGCCCGGCGCGCACCTCTCGTTCTGGAGCGGCGGCACGCAATCGTTCAGCTTTACCTCGGCGCCCTCGTCCTGAGCAGGCACGGACAGGCGTTGTTTCCGCCGCAGGAGCGCCGTCGCGGCGCGCGAACCGGCGCTCGCCGCCTGCCGCCCGGGGCGGGGCTACAGCCGCTCCGCCTCAGCCGGCGCCTTCGCGCCCGCGCCGAGGCAAAGCCGGGCCAGCTTGTCGGCGAACGCCGCCGCTTGGGGCGGGAACAGCATCGTGCGATGGTCGCCCTCGACGCGATGGATTTGCATAACGCTGGGGAACGCCGACCAGCCTAGGTCGGCCGATGATCCGTCCGGGTGCGCATCGGTGCGGAACAGCACGACGGGCACTTGGGCCGAAGCCTCCTCGCGGCGGCAGAGCCATACCGCCATTGCGGCGCGCCGCGTTGTCTCGCAGAGCCGGGCTTGCAACGCGCGCGGCAGCATGGAGGCAAGCGGCAGGCGGCCCGGGAAGAACGGCAGACGCTCCCGGATCGTCAGCCTGCTGAGCAACGAGAGCGCCGCCGACTTCGAACCGGCGGCCCAGGTGCGCCGGAGCCGCTTGGTCCAGCCGAGACGCCGGGCCAAGCCGAGGCGGCGCCATAGGTTGGTGTTGGCATGGAGCGCTCGGCCGCGCGGGGTGGTGAACTGCTCCAGATTGGCCTCGAACACGGCGAGCGGCAGGTCCCAGCCTGTCAGGCGTTCGAGCGTCATGGCGAACTCAAGCATCCGGAGGGAGTCGCCGCCGGCCTCCGACCAGGTCAGGCCGGTGCGGCTTCTGTTCGCGCCCAGCGCCTCGCGCCTCGCGCCACGCTTTCGCCACCATGCGCCCGGTCTCGGTAGCGCCGGTCCGGGCCGTGCGCCGGAATGGCGTGCGGCCGGTCCGGCGCGCCTGGTCGAGCGGCTTCAGCGCGGCAAGGTCGGGCTTGGCGCTGGGCAGGTGCGGGATAGACGGGACAAGGCGCAGCCGTGCCGGGCGCATCGCGTCCGGCAGCAACCGCAGCGCCGCGTTCAGTTGCCGCCGCGCCAGATCGGGCCGGAGCGGAGCCGGCTGCAGGCCATCGCCGGCCCCAACGTCAGCTTCGCCGGCTTCGTGCCGGATGCCGAGCTGCGCGCGCTGATGGCCGGGGCGCGAGCGTTCGTCTTCGCCGCCGAGGAGGACTTCGGCATTGGGCCGGTGGAGGCGCAGGCCGAGGGCACGCCGGTGATCGCGCCCGGCCGGGGCGGCGTGCGCGAGACGATGGTGACGTCCGGGCCGGCGCTGACGGGGTTGTTCTTCAACGCCGTGACGGCGCCGGCCATCGCGGCGGGGGTGCAGCATCTCTCCGGCGCGAGCGCGAGTTTTCTCCCGTGAACTGCCATGCGAACGCCAGTCGCTTCAGCGAGCAGCGCTTCGAGGCGGACCTCTGCGCCTACGTGGACGCGCAGCTCGCATTGTTCCGCGAGCGGATGCAGGACGGCTGCGCTCCCGCCGGGGCCGCGCCCGAGCCGGCATTGGCTCAGGCCGGCTGAGGCGCCGCAGGACCATGCCGAATACCGAGCGCGTCCGACCGGCCGCGGCCGCCTCGCTGTATCGCGGAGCGGGGGACATGGACGGCCCGGCGCCTCCGCCGGACCTCGATTGGGCGGAGGTGCTGCAGATCTGGCTGCGCAGCCTATGGCTGATCGTGCCCGCGGCCGTCGCCTTCGCGCTCGCCAGCTTGATGGCGCCGGTCTACGAGGCGAAATCGTTGCTGCTGCTGGACCGCCCGAGTTCCGGCGCCCTCGGCAGCGCCGCCGATAGCCAGCCCGCCATCGCGCCGAAGGCGACCCTTGTCAACAGCCAGATCGCGGCGCTGCTGCGACTGGAAGGCGTGGCGCAGCAGGAGCGGGAGAACTAGCTCTCGCTGCTGCGCAAGCTGCGCTCCTACGACAATGTCGAGCAACTGGTGAAGCCCGACATCACCGTGCTGTCGCAGGCGTTCGCGCCGGACACCCCCTACGCGCCCCGGCGCAGGCTGTTCACGGTTTTCGGCTTCCTGCTCGGCGGAACGTCCGCGGCATTCGGCTCAGCGCTCTGGCTAGGGCGCCGCGAGGTGGTGCGGCACTCCTGGGACGCGGCCGCCTTGACCGGGATCGCGAGCCTGGGCGTGATGCCGAAGCTGGCGATGCGCAGCGGCGGGGAGACCGACCGGCAGCATGTCGCCTACAGCGTCTTCCGCGAAGAGCTGCGCTCGGTCTGCGCGACCCTGGTGCGCAGCTACGCGCAGCGCGGGCCGAACGGGGCCAGCGTGAGCGTGATGGCGACGTCCTCGTTCCCGAAGGAGGGGAAATCAACGTTCTGCGCCGAGCTCGGGCGGTTCGCCGCCGGGAGCGGACCAAGGTCAGGTGGTTGGCGCCTTCCAGCACCCGCCGCAGCGCCGCCTCTGCCTTGCCTGCAATCAGCGGCTTGCGGTGGCCGCCCATCTTGCCCGCCACGCGCCGCCCGTCCCGCCGAAGCGCCCGCGCCCAGTCCTGCACCGTCGAGCGGCCCACCGCGATCCGCCGGGCCACAGCCGACATCGCTTCTCCCGCCTCAACCGCCGCCAAAACCCGCTCCCGCAAGTCCGCCGAATACGCACCAGCCAGCAAAGCCATCCCAAAACCAGGCATATGGGAACAAATCGCCGGACCTCAACGCAAATCGCTCTAGTCGTGCAGCCGCCACGTGGCAGGGGGCGGAATGGCCGAGGTTCCGCTGCAGGACCGGATCGTGGCCGTGTCGCTGTCGCGCGCCGAGGAGGGCAGGCGGTGAGGCGCCGGATCGCCGTGCCGGAACTGCTGCTGTTCGTTTTCCCGGTCGTGGGCGCCAGCCTGGGTGGGGCGAGCGTGGCGAAGCTGGCGATCCCGGCCGCGGCCGCCGGGTTGGCGCTGTGGCTGGCCGCCCGCGACCCGGCGCGCTACGTGCAGCTCCTGCTGTGGACGCTGATCCTGGTAACAGGGCTGCGCCGGTATGTCGATTGGCACGCGGGCTATTCGCCGACCAATCCGATGATGCTGGCGCCCTATCTGGAGGTCGTGGCGGCGACCCCCGCGATGGCGCTCTACCTGATATCCGGCCGGCGTTATACGGCCGAGTTCGTGGCCATGCTGGGCGTGCTCGCGGCTGCGTTCGGCTACGCCCTGATGACCGGGGCGATGATGGACGGCACGCTCGCCTTGATGCGCTGGCTGGCGCCGCCATGGATCGCGCTTTACGTGTGCGCGCGCGCCGGGCTGCTGGCGGACCTGCGCGGCGCGGTGCACCGGACCTTCCGCTTGGCGCTGCCGGCGGCCGCGACGTATGGGATCGTGCAGTTCGTCAATATCCTGCCGTGGGACGCCTAATTTCATGCGGGAGGCGCCGATCAACAGCGTCGGCTGCCCGGCGCCGTTCGCGGTGCGCGTGTTCGCGACGATGAACTCGCCGGGCAGCCTGGCGGCGATGCTCGGGACGGGGCTGCTGATGCTGCTGCCGGGCACGAGGGGGTTGCGCTGGGGCGGCATCTTACTGGCGGTCGCGACTCTGATGCTGACCACGCAACGCGCCGCGCTGGGCGGCTTGGCGGCAGCGGTCGCGGCGCTGCTGGTGGTGGGTCGGCATGACGGTGTTGGCGGCCGCGGCCGTGATCGCGGCGATGCTCAGCGTCCCGGGGGCCGGCAACAAGGTGATCGCGGCCGCAAGCTCTGTTTCGGCGCTGAACCAGGACGACAGCGCGCAGGAACGGTTGCAGCAGCATCGCGACGTGCTGCCGATGCTGAGCGGGCAGATGCTCGGACGCGGCCTCGGCTGTCCGACGAACCCGCTGTTCCTCAACGTCGGCAACCATATCTCGCTGGACAGTGGGCTGATCGACATCGTCCTGAGCTTCGGACTGCCCAACGGCATGCTGTTCCTGGCCATCTTGGCAGCGCTGGCGTTCCAGGGGCTGCGCATCGCCTTGGCATCGAGCGACGGCGTGGCCGCGGTGGAATTCGGCGGCGCGGCGTTCGGCTTGGCCCAGCGTCCGCTCGGAAGCCAAAACACCGGCGAGCACGGCATGTTTCTCTATCTCGCGCCGGGCTTGCTGCTGGCGAGCGGCGTGGCGGGCGCGCAGGTCAGGCTGCAACCGCCCTGACTGCAAAGCGAGGCGCGTCGCTTGCCGGTCCCGATCAATGCCGGATCCGTCGACGGCGCCAATCTGGCGGGATGAGCGTCAGGCGAGCATGCCCTGCCCGCCCGCTGCGTGGAGCAGGCGCGCCAGCAGCCACAGCCGCCACCGGAGGCGTCCGTCTACCGCTTGGCCCTGCAAGCTGGAGGCAGCGACGAGGGCCTGCTCATCGCCCTTCCCCCTCCGCCCGAATGCCGGCCGTTCCGGCCCGAGGCCGACCCGAGCCGCCTGGCCGCACGGCTGCCCTCCCCGGCGCGCCGCGTCGGCCCGCGCGCACTCGCCGCCAGCAAGCCTGAGCCGAAGCCGAAAACACCCGAGGGCTGCGTCCGATAGCATGAGCGCACGCGCCCATGCCGCAACCCCACGCCTCCCCATACAAGCGAAGACAATACCCTGAAACGGGTGGCTCCAGGATCAACGCCTACCGTCAAGTTGGGGCGGGAAAGGGCGTGCTGAACGGCTTCATCCAGGCCGCCAGGTTTGCTGGCGCAACGTCGCCCAATCGTCCAGCCAGCATAGGCCGCCTCAAACCCCTGTTCGAGGCAGCTGCGCCCGCGCGAAGCCAGGCGTAAACCCATTGCTCGAGTGCAATCAATTCGCGGCGGAACGCTGCACAGAACGGCTAAAGCGGGGCTGACGTATTCGGCCCCCAAAAGGAACGGCGCGGCAGGTCGAGTTGTGCCGCCGCTCTCAACGCAGCCGCCCCGGCCTGCCCGGGCAGCAGATTTGACCCGGCGCGCGCAGCCAATGAGAATAGGCCCGCATGACGTCCCACCTTGACCTCGCCCCATCCAAGCTTGGCCCGGCCAAGTTCCGGGACCCGCACCGCACCGCGGACGGCCAGGCGAGGGCGTCGGTTCGGCTGTCCGCGCTCCGCACGCTCTGGTTCAACACCGGCACGCTGTGCAACTTGGCTTGCACGCGCTGCTACATCGAGAGCAGCCCCCGCAACGACGCGCTGGTCTATCTGTCTGCCCAGGAGGTCGGCGGATTGCTTGACGAAGCGCAGGCCCGCGAGCAGCCGCCCGAGGAGATCGGCTTTACCGGCGGCGAGCCGTTCATGAACCCCGGCATCCTGCCCATCCTGAACGACACGCTGCGCCGAGGCTTCAAGACACTGGTCCTGACCAACGCGATGCGGCCCATGCTCCGTTCGAAGCAGGCGCTGCGGACCTTGAACGAGAGCTTCCCCGGCCAGCTAACCCTGCGCGTAAGCCTCGACCATTACGACCCTGCCCTGCACGACTTGGAACGCGGCCGGGGCACGTTCGATAAAACCATGGCCGGCCTCGCCTGGCTCTCGCAATCAGGGTTCCAGGTCCATGTGGCCGGACGCGCCGGCTTCAGCTCGGAGAACGAGGCCGCGCTGCGCGCCGGCTACCGCGGGCTGTTCGCGGAGCGCCGCATCGGGGTTGACGCCGGCGACCCGGTCGCGCTGATGCTGTTCCCGGAGATGGACTCGTCAGCCGACGTTCCGGAGATCACGGAGGCGTGCTGGGGCATCCTCGGCAAGTCGCCCGAGAGCGTCATGTGCGCGTCCTCGCGGATGGTGGTCAAGCGCAAGGGCGCCGACGCCCCTGCCATCCTCGCGTGCACCCTGCTGCCGTATGATCCCCAGTTCGAACTCGGCGCCACCCTGGCCGAGGCCGTCCGTCCGGTGCAGCTCAACCATCCGCACTGCGCCCGCTTTTGCGTCCTGGGCGGCGGCGCCTGCAGCCGATGAGCCGGCCGGTCTCGGGCCCGAAGGCCTGGACGGCGCCGAAGCGATGACAATAATGCAGGCAATTCGGCAAGACGGGCGGAGGCGGCGATGGAAACCGATCACGAAAAGCGGGTTCGGGACAGGGCGTATTACCTTTGGGAGAAGGAAGGATCGCCCGCGGGCAGGGACAGGGAATTCTGGGAACGTGCCGCGCTGATCGAGGGCGCAGGCGGTCCCGTCAGTTCCGCAACCGTTCCGGATGCAGGAGCGGGAACCGTGTCGGAGGTGGACGAGGCGATGAGGGAAACCTTCCCGGCCAGCGATCCGCCCTCGTTCACGGCCTCGAACCGGGTCGGCGACGATTAGCGGGCGACCCTGCGGAACCGGCTCGGAGGCGTTTCACTGCACGTCCCCCGAGACGATGACGGCCGGGCCATCCGTTGTCTCGAGATGCAGCGCCCCGTCCTGCCCGATGCCGCGAAACGCCCCATGAACTTGACGATCCCCGGCGCCGACGACCAGCGGCGCATCCGCGTCAGGGCCGAGCGCGCGCCACCGCTCGCGCACCGGCCCGAACCCATCCCGCTGATACCGCTCCCGCCACCGCGAGATCGACGCGAGAAGCAGGCGGGCGAACTCCGTCGCCGCCGGCGCACCCGATCCCTCCAGGCTTGCCACGGCACGCCCGAGCATGGCCGGGGCGCCAGCCAGGTTGACGCCGAACCCGATCACGAGCCACGCACGCTCTCCCATCGAGCATTCAAGCAGCACGCCGCCGGCTTTCCCGCCATGCAGCAGCATGTCGTTCGGCCACTTCAACCGCAACGCGCCCGGTCCGGCGAACGGGACGACCGCGTCTGCCAGAGCCACCGCGGACAACAAGGACCAGTGGCCAGGCACGATCCGTTGCGCCGGCCGGAGCAGCACCGACAGGTGCAAGTTGCCGTCGATCGTCTGCCAGGACCGCCCCAGCCGCCCCCGCCCCGCCGTCTGCCGCCTCGCGCACAGCGCGTGTTCGGCCGCTCCCGCTTCGGCCCGGCGTTTCAGCTCCTCGGACGTCGAAGCGATGTCATCGATGCATTCGAGCGGGATCGTCATGGCGCGATATAACCGGCTGCACGGCCTGATCGGCAACTGGGCGTGACCTGGTCGCCGGAGAAATACCTCGCCTTCGAGGATCAGCGCACCCGCCCAGCCCGCGACCTGATCGCCGCCCTCCCCGCTATGTCGCCGGCACGGGCGGCCGATCTCGGTTGCGGACCCGGGAACTCCACCGCCCTGCTTGCGGCTCATGCTCAAGCAGCGAAGGTCGTCGGCATCGATAACGCCCCGGAGATGGTCGCCGCCGCCCGCGCACGCCATCCTGAGCTGCGCTTTGACCTGGCCTCGATCGACGCTTGGACGCCGAAAGAGCCTGTCAGCCTGATCTTCTCAAACGCCGCTTTGCAATGGATGCCGCGGCACGAAGACCTGCTTACTCGGCTCATCGCGTTCCTGGAACCCGGCGGCTGCCTTGCGATCCAAATGCCAGACAACCTGGACGAGCCCGCGCATCGCCTCATGCGGACCGTTGCCCGGCAGCAACCGTGGGCAAAGACGCTATCGATGGCCGGCGCCGCAAGGACCCGGATTCTGACGCCTGACGAATACTATCGGCTCCTGAAACCAGCCTGCCGCGACATCGACATCTTTCGCACCACCTATCACCACGTGTTGCCGGGCGGCCCGGACGCGATCGTCAACTGGTTCCTCGGCAGCGGCTTGCGGCCATATGTCGAACCGCTGAACGAGGATAACAGAACGGCGTTCCTGGACTGCTACCGTCAGAGGATCGCCGCGGCGTATCCCCAGCAACAGGACGGCAGCGTCCTGCTGCCGTTCCCGCGCCTGTTCATCGTGGTCCGGCGCTGATCGCGCTCAGGCCAGATTGACCTTCTCGTTCCCGCCCGGATCAGGCGACTCGCCCGTCACGGCAGCCTTCACGTAGCCGTACGCATGGAGCATCGTACTGCTCGGCGCGTCCCAATACTCGGCCGCATCCACGGACACCTTCAGCATCGCGATGTCCGGGTCATCCTTCCCCTTCGGAAACCAAGTGCGGACCGGCTCCGACCAATGCGCGTCGATGGCCGATTTGTCCGTCACCAGCGAGGCCCGGCCGGACAAGCTGACGTAGTCCTGCTTGCCGCTGTCCGCGAACGTCACGCAGACATCATGCTCCGCATTCACCTCATCGACCTTATGGCTGCTCTTCTTGGTGAAAAACCACAGCGTGCCATCGAATTTGCTCTGGCTCGGATGCATCGGCCGCGCTCGGAGATGCCCGCCGTCCTCGGTCGTCAGCATGGCCACGCCAACGCCCTTCATCATCGACCACAGCTTCTCCATCGCCTCGGCGTTGCTCGTACTCATGGCAGCTCCTTCACGTTTCGCTCATCCCTAAACCATCGAGGCCCCGCCCGGGTTGCACGGCCCCGAGTTGCACGGCCATGAACACGGCGCCGCTCGCTGATCCCGCCGAGGTCGCCCGCCGCCACGCCCTGCTCGCCGCCACGCCCAGGATGCAGCCCCTGGTCCGCCACGCGCAAGCATTGCGGGCGGCCTACGGCCAAGTCCCCGACGCGGATCCTCTGGACGGAGGCGGGGACGCCCGGCTGCTGCTGCTGCTGGAGACGCCCGGCCCAGCCGTTGCGCCGAGCGGGTTCGTCTCCGCCGACAACCCCACCGGAACGGGCCGCAACCTGCGCCGCTTCTGCGCCGAAGCGGGCCTCGACCGGCTCGATCGGCTCATCTGGAACGCGGTGCCCTGGATCATCCATGCAAACGGCCGCAACCGCCCGCCGCGCGCGGCGGAAGTGCGCGACGGCGCCGCCACCTTGCCCCCGCTGCTCCGCGCGCTCGGCCTCAAGGTCGCCATCCTGGCCGGGCGGCACGCGGCGAGAGCGGCGCCTATGTTCAACCAGGGCACGACGGTCCTGTTCATGCCGCACCCGAGCCCGACCATCGTCTGCACCAGCCCGGCAATCGCCCAGCGCATTCAGGACACGCTGCGCCAGGCCGTCGCCCTGCTCAGGGCGGGCTGAGCCGAAGGATCGTCGGCTCCACGCCATCAAGCGTGACCTCGGCCCGGTCGGACACCCGCCTGTGGCCCGCACCCCTCACATCCTCGATGGCAAACTGCCGGGCCAACCGCAAACCGACGCGGCCCGGCGCGCCCCAGGGCCGCCCGGCCTGAAGCGACACGATCAGCGACGGGCCAGCCTCGAACCAACGCGCCTCCATCCCGGTTGCCAGCCGGCCGTCCGGCCCAAGCATCGTCACCCGCGGCGTGGCATGCGCCTCTCGCAACAGCGACGCCAGCGCCTCCAGCACATCGGGGCTGGTCTCCTCGCCGGTCGCCCGCACCGCCTGCGGGTGCGGCACGCCGGGCAGCGGCAAGCGGTCACGCCGCCGCCCGTGTCCGTCATACAGGCCCGGCTCGGTATCCGCGAACACGGCCCCTCCGCCCGCGCGGAACGCCCGGATCGCCTCCACCTCCCTATCCGACAGCGCGATGGCATGGGGCAGGATCAGCACCTTCACCCCGTCCAGCATCCCCCGCGCCAGCATCTGGCTCGACACGAACCGAGGCTGGACCCCGATCTCGGCCAACCGCTGCGCGATCACCCGCCGACTGGCCCGCCAGGCGTCGTCGTCGTATTCCCGCTCGGCATCGCGCGCCGCCCAATGCCGGTTGCCCGCCCGCCGGTCAAGCAGCCATTGCAGGCGGAAGCTTTCCTGGCTGTAGAGCAATGCCACCGGGTCCGGGCTGGGCCGCGCCTCGCGCAACGCGGGCATCGCCGCCCCGATGTCATGGGCAAGCTGCGCGATCTCACGTCCGCGCGGGCCGGGGCTGCCATCCGGCGCCACCACGTCGTCAGCCTCGTCCCACACCACCATGCCGCGCCCGCCATGCAGCACGCTGCGCCAGGCGGCATGCACCTCCCGCGGCCCTCGTCCGAAGCTGGTCCGCAACGGGATCAGCGCCGGGTTGAACGCCTGCGCGAGGTCGAGCGCGTTGCCGTAGTCGTAAATCTCCATCACGTCGACCGAGGGGGCCAGCAACGCGTAGTCGTAGCCGCCCCAACCCGGCACCTGCGCGCCCTCGATCGCCGCCAGGGCGGACGGGCTTGCGGCATGGAGCGCATCGGTCCCCGCACGCACCGCCCGCGCGAACGCGACATCCATCCACGCCTTGAAATCCGACCACGCCGAGTAATTCCCGTCCGTCCGCCGCAGCGCCGCGTCCGTCAGCTCCGGCTCGACCGCATCCCAGGTCGCGTACGCGCTCCCCCATTGCCGGTTGAGCGCATCGAGGCTCCCATACTCGCCCCGGAGCCACGCCCGCATCCCAGCCAACGACGCCGGCGCGACATCCGCGTCCCAGGCCGCTGCCAGGTCGCCGATCCCGGTCTCGTCACCCAGGTTGTAGAACAGCGGGTCGAACCGCGACATCTCCGCCGCGGCGCCGGCCAGGCGCAAACGGATGCGGCCGAGCCACGCCGGGTTTGACAGGCCGGGCTCGCGGATGAACGCGGCAGGATCGTGCGGGTCGGCGCGATAGCGGGCCTTCGCGGCATCGAACTGCCACGTTGCCGCCTTGCCGGGCGCATAGCGGTGATAGGGCGAGTAGAAGTCCGTCGCGATGTTTTCCAGATAGAACGAAAGCCCGGCTGCTTGCAGCGCAGCCCGCTTGCGCTGATCGATCTTGCCCATGCTGGCCCGCACCATGCCGCCGGTGAAGCCGAGCGCCGCCAAGCCTTCGATCTGCGCCGGCGCCCGATCCTGCCACATCAGCACCTGCCACTGGTCCCAACGCCCATCCGCGCGGACCACGCACGGCCACAGCAGCGCGAGCCACAGCGCCAGCCTTAGGGCTCGTTCGCAAGCAAGCGCTGCGAATTCGCCCGAGGAACGAACCCTAAAGCTTTGTTTTGTTATGCAACCTTGTCGGCGTGCGACCGCACTTGCCGCCGACGCCGCCCTTACCATCCTAAGCAGGCATCCGCGGCTTATGCCACGGATACCTGCTGAGGGATTTTTGAAGACGCATCATTTTTCGCCTTGTGACGGCGAGCCGTCCCGCGAAATGATGCTTAGCGCCTGCTTCACGGCCCGCTTCGCCTCACCCGCGGCAGCCCGGCCGCCTGCCAGCATCTCCCGAGCCGCCTGGCCCGCCCGGTGCCGCCACAGCCCGGCGCTGCTCACCACGCTGTCCCCGGCGCCGACCCTGTTCGCGGCCAGAACGGGCGCCGCGTCCATCCAATCGAGCAGCAACCGAAGCGGCTGTCCGGTCCGGTTTACCAACCGGTTGCCCCGCAGCTCGGCCCCCTCGCCGCTCGCGACCACGGCCGCAGCATGGGGCGGCAACGCCGGGCCAACCGTCAGCAGATTGTCCTGCATGACCAGCACCCCGCCGCCCGCCTGCACCGCGGCGCCGGCGCCAGGGGCCGACCCGGCGCCGATTTGATTGCCCACCAGCTCCGAACGGGCGGCATTGGTCACGATCTGCGCCCCCTTCACCGCGTCGAATACCGAACGCTCAACCCGCAGCAGCCCGACCACCCCCACCATCAACGCCGCTGTCGGCCGCTCCCCGGCAACGCCTCCGCCCTCGAACCGGCACTCCACGACACGGACCTGGCCGGCCCCGCCCTGCGCCGCCAGCACCCCCACCTCGTTATCGGCGAAGCGCACGCGCTCCAAGCTCAGGCCCTGCGCCTCCAATCGGATGCCGGCGCCGTTCCGGTCCGCCACCCGGGCGCGCGCGAGCGTGACGTCCCTCACCGTCAAGTTGCCGCCGCGCGCGACCAGCAACGCCTTGCCTTCGCATATCCGGTCGGTCAGCACCGCGCCGGGACCCTCCAGCACCAGGTTCCGCTGCCGCAACACCGCGCACTCGTAATAAGCGCCCGGCGCAAGATGAATCGTATCGCCGTCCGCTGCCGCCGCGACCGCCGCCGCCAGGGTCGGCCACGCTCCCTCTTCCACGCGCAGCACCCGAGCCCAAGCCGGCCCGGCGCACGCCAGCAGCAGCAGCAGGAAAACCAGCCGCCTCATTCACCGGGCAGGCGCAACGCTGCCATCCCCGCTCAACGGCTGCACCCGTCCGCTCAGCCGGTTGTTCCGCAGCACCGCCTCGGTCGCCGTCAGGTTCCGCACGAAGATCGTCTCGAAGCTGCCGTCGTTGCGGAAGCCGTTGTTCTCGATCACGATTTCGGGCGTCGGCTGCGTCACGCCCTCGGCGCCAACGACGATCGCCGCCGAGTGGTTCTCCGCCTCCGGCCCCTTTTCCAGCGTGCTGTCCCGCACCAGTAGGCTGCCGCCGACAGGCTGCTCGATGAGGTAGCTCGCCGTTCCCTCCGGCCCGTCCACGATGGTGCAGCCGATCACCTCGGTCCGCGCCGCCCGCGACTTGATGTGATGCCCCTGCTTGGTGCCGAAGAACCGGCTGCGCTCGATATGCAGCAGCTTGGCATTGTTGACGTAGATGCCGTGGGCGCAGTTCGACCCTGTGGGGCACGTGCCGTTCCGGTCGAACACGCTGTCCTTGACCGTGATCACCCCGGGGCTGGCCGGCGTGGACAGGATGCCGTTCTGGTTGTTGATGAAATACACCGTCTCCACCGCCAGATTCGGGCCCTCGTTGCGAATGCCCGCGCCGTTCAAGTCCGGCACCCGGGCCCGCGTCAGCGTCAGGTTCCGCACGGTGATATGATCACCCGTCGTGATGAACAGGCCCTTGCCGCCGCAGGCCTTGTCGGTGATCACCACCGCCTTCGGGTCGCCGGCGCCCTCGATCGTCAGGTTGTCCGCACGCCACGTCGCGCAGTCGAAATACTGACCGGGCTGGATCATCACCGTGTCGCCGGCGCGGGCAGCGGCAGCCGCGGCCGATGGCCGCGCATACGGCTTGCCCGGCCCCACGTCGAGCGTTCGCGCCTGGGCCCCGAGCGACGCCCCGGCGCTCATGGCAACCAGGCAAGCCAACCGTCCAAGCAGCATCTGCGCGACTCTCCATCGAAACGAAGGCGCACCCTACTTCAACCTGAAGCGTAATGCCAAGTTAACCAACATGCGCCTGTTGCGCACATCAGCGTGGCCAGCGATGCGCCTCGCGAACAATTCGGCTTGATGGCCGGGCCAAGCGGCCTCATCTTGCTGTTGACCGCGAAGGCCCGGCATCCAACCGTGGCCGCTGAACCCCACGAGGTCCGCCGTGCCCGACCAGTCTCCGCAAAACCTTTGGCAACCCGACCGCACTCCCGCCAAGCCGTCCTGGCCCGTGCCGACCCTCTTGACCGCCCTGTGGCGCGGCGCGCGTTTCCTTTGCCCGGCCTGCGGCAAGACCCACGCCTTCGCGGGATTTTTGAAAGTCAGGCCGGAATGCCCGAACTGCGGCGCCCCGCTCGGACGTTTCCGCGCCGATGACGCGCCTCCCTATTTCACCCTGTTCATCGTCGGCCATCTGCTTGTGCCCATCATCTACGAGGTCGAGGTCAGCTACCATCCCGATCTCTGGCTCCAGGCCGCCGTCTTTCTCCCAGCCGCGCTCATCTTGACCCTCGGGCTGCTCCGCCCGGTCAAAGGGGCCACGCTCGGCCTGATGCTCAAGCTCGGGATGGTCGCTCAAGCGGACGATTGAGCCAGCGCCATAGGGGACCTGAACGGCAGTCGCTCGCTTGGTCCGGGCACGATGGCTTCGGTTGATAGCATGCCGACTCTCCTTCGGAAAACTCTGCGCAGCCAATTGGCTGATCTGCCGATAGCGAACCTATTTAACTAAAACCGATGCATTAAATAGTTTCGCAGCCTATTTGTCTGATCTTTCAGAATTTATGATCACTGTAAGGCCAAACTTTCACGTCCGGTCTTGATGAACCGTCCCACGGTTCTGCCGATTTTTATGTAATGATGGGTCGCATTGCCAAGTTCGGCGACACGGTTTCCCTCAGCGCGGCTTTGGCCGTTTCCGGATGATCTGACCGCATGGTCATCGTCACGTCATATCCGATCAACGATCGGTCGCGCGAACGATTGTCCGCCGCTCTCAAAGATGCGACCAAGCCCGACTGACAATAAGCGAGCAACCGCCGACCTCGCCAATCCCCGTCGCGATGCATCTGCGCGTTGCCGACATCCCCGTCCTAAGCGGACATTCGTGGCTTGTGCCACGAATGTCCGCTTAGGCGCCTTTGAAGACGGATCATTTTTCGCGTTGTGACGGCGAGCCGTCCCGCGAAATGATGCTTGGCGACGGCGCAGCGTCCTGGCCGGTCCTCAAGCGAGACGGCCGTTCACCCCCCAGGCAAGTCCCTTGGAAAAATGAGCCGCACCAGCCGCCCCCCGCCCTCCTCCAAGCCCGCCCAAGGCCCGGTTACGGAAAACTCCGCCAGCGCCCCTGAAGGATACCTTTCACCCAGCCGCCGCATGTTCTCGTCAAATGCCTGCCCGCCCGCAAGCAGCATCGCCAGCTCGTGCAGCCCCGGGTTATGCCCGACCAGCAGAACGCTGCGGACCGTGCTCGCAACCCCTTGCAGCGTCTCCAGCAACCCCCCCGCCGTCGCCAGGTAAAGACGGTCCATCGCCTCGATCAGCGGCGTCTCCGCCCAAGGCTCCAGCGCCGCCAGCGTCTGCTGCGTCCGCTTGGCGGTGCTGACCAGAACCAGGTCAGGCTCCAGCCCTAGATCCGCCATCACCGTCCGCATCGCCGCCGCCGCCCGCCGCCCGCGCGCATTGAGCGGCCGGTCGCTGTCGGCGAGTCCCCGGTCTTCCCAGGACGATTTGGCATGCCGAAGCAGCAGGAGCTGGCGCATGGGACAACACTGCCGAACCCAGCCCCGCCCCGCAAGCAGCCTTGCCGCGCCTCCCGCAGAGGCCACCTAAAAAAGCAGACAGGCAGAGGCAGCTTCATGGCGGGATCAGTGATCATCATCGGCGCAACCGGATCGATCGGCGGCGCGCTCGCCCGCAAGACGGCCGCCCGGGGCGAAGCCTTGCACCTGATCGGGCGCGACCCGGCCAAGCTCGAATCCCTCGCCGCCGAGCTCGGCGCAACCCATGCCCAGGCCGACGTCCTCGACCCCGCCGCCCTCACAGAAGCCGTCCAGGCCGCCGGCTCGCCCATCGGCGGCCTCGCCTACTGCGTCGGCTCCATCCGCATCGTCCACGTCAAGCAGGCCAAGCCCGAGCACTTCGTCGACGATTTCCGCCTCAACGCCGTCGGCGCCGCCATCGCCATCGCCGCCGCCGCCGACGCCCTCCGCGCCGCCCCCGGCAGCGGCGTCGTCCTGTTCAGCACCGTCGCCGTCCGCGCCGGCTTCCCCGGCCATTGCGTCATCGCCGCCGCCAAGGGCGCCGTCGAAGGCATCGCCATCTCGCTCGCCGCCGAACTCGCCCCCAACGTGCGCGTCAACTGCATCGCGCCCAGCCTCACCCGCTCGGCCATCGCCGCACCCCTGCTCCGCAACCCGGCCATGGAGAAGGCCCTCGCCCAAGCCCACGCCATCCCCCGCCTCGGCGAAGGCGAGGACGCCGCCGCCATGGCCGATTTCCTGCTCTCCCCCGCCGCCGGCTGGATCACCGGCCAGGTCATCGGCGTCGACGGCGGCCGGGGCGCCTTGCACACGAAGGGCTGACCATGCCTGGCGCCCTCCGCGTCGTCCTCGGCGACCAATGCAGCCGCACCCTCTCCGCCCTGGACGACCTCGACCCGGCGCACGACACCGTGCTCATGGCCGAAGTCCTCTCCGAGTGCACCTACGTCAGGCACCACCCGAAGAAGATCATCCTCGTCCTCTCCGCCATGCGCCACTTCGCCCACGCCCTGCGCGCCCGCGGCGTCCAGGTCGACTACGTAACCCTCGACGACCCGGCCAACACCCAATCCCTCCGCACCGAACTTCAGCGCGCCGCCGCCCGTCGCCGCCCGGACCGCATCGTCGCCACCGAATCCGGCGAGTGGCGGCTCGAACTCGACATGCGCGGTTGGCAGGACGCCGCCGGCGTCGAGACCGACATCCGCGACGACACCCGCTTCCTCTGCCGCAAGCGCGAGTTCCGCGCCTGGGCCTCCGGCCGCAAATCCCTCCGCATGGAATTCTTCTACCGCGAGATGCGCCGCCGCTACGCGATCCTGATGGACGAAGACGCCCCCGCCGGCGGGCGCTGGAACTACGACCCCGAGAACCGCAAGAAACTGCCCAAAAGCCTCGCCGGCCCCCCCACCCCCGCCTTCCCCCCCGACGAGATCACCCAAGCCGTCGTAGTCCTGGTCGCTGCCCGCTTCCCCGGCCATTTCGGCGATGCCGAGGGCTTCAACCTTCCCGTCACCGCCCGCGACGCCGAGCGCGCCCTCGCCGACTTTATCCAGAACCGCCTGCCCCGGTTCGGCGATTGGCAGGACACCATGAAAACCGGCGAGAGCACCCTGTTCCACGCCCTGATCTCCACCTCACTGAACACCGGCCTGCTCGACCCGCTGCACGCCTGCCGGGCCGCCGAAGCCGCCTACCGCGCCGGCGCCGCCCCGCTCAACGCCGTCGAAGGCTTCATCCGCCAGATTCTCGGCTGGCGCGAATACGTCCGCGGCGTCTACTGGCTGCACGTCCCCGAATACCGCCATCTGAACGGCCTCGGCGCCGCCCGCCCCTTGCCCTGGTTCTACTGGACCGGCGAGACCCGCATGAACTGCCTCCACCACGCCATCGCCGACACCAGGCGCCACGCCTACGCCCACCACATCCAGCGCTTAATGGTCACCGGCAACTTCGCCCTCCTCGCCGGGCTGCACCCGGACGAGGTCGACGAATGGTACCTCATCGTCTATGCCGACGCCTACGAGTGGGTCGAGATGCCCAACGTCCGCGGCATGGCGCTGCACGCCGACGGCGGCATCATGGGCAGCAAGCCCTACGCCAGCTCCGGCGCCTACATCGACCGCATGAGCGACTACTGCCGCGGCTGCCGCTACGACGTGAAGCAGCAAACCGGCGACGACGCCTGCCCCTTCAACGCCCTTTACTGGGACTTCATCGCCCGCCATCGGGACCGCTTCGCCCAGAACAACCGCATGGCCATGCCCGTCCGCACTCTCGCCCGCATGGACCCGGCCCGCCTCGCCGCCATTCGCGACCGCGCGAGCGTCTTTCTGGCCAAGATGGATGCGGGCGAGCCCGTCTGAACCAGTACGGGCAGGAACAAAACTCGCTGACCACACGCGTGCCCAATCAGCGCCGTTTGTTTGCCGTATTGCCGGGCTTTCCTTCTACCCTGTAATGCAGTTATTACACATTGGTTAACAAACACCATCAAAGGACTTCCAAATGACGCGTACTCGCCTTCTTCAAGCCGCAGCGCTCGCACTGGCGCTCGCCCCCGCCGCCGCCTTCGCTCAAAGCACGACCGAACCGGCCCAGGGCGCCAACCCGCCGGGCACCGCCGCGAGCCGCACCTTCGACCGCGCCGCCGGCACCGACACTTCCGGCGCTTACCCGAGCCAAGCCGACGGCACTAAAGGGAACCCGAAGGGCACCGCCGCCAGCCGCGCCGCCAAGCGCGCCAGGAATAAGACGGTCGGCGCGCCGAAAGACGCCCAGAACCTGAAGAACAACTCCGCCACCCGCACGCTCGACCGCGCCGCCGGCACTGACAACTCCGGCGCCTACCCCACCCAGGCCGACGGCATGCCCGGCAACCCGAAAGGCACGGCAGTCAGCCGCGCCCTCGGCACGACCGACAAGAAGTAATCAGGCAAACCTGGCGCCGGGCCTGAGACCCGGCGCCAACGCTTGTTCACCCGGTCAAAACTGAGGCGTTGCAGGGGGCCCTGGCACGGTTTGGCCATCCGGAAATTTTCAACTCCGACCAAGGCGGCCAATCCATCTCGTCAACGTCCACCGGCGCGCTACAGCAGGCGGGCATGCGTATTTCCATGATCGGTCGGGGGTGCAGAATATACGCGTGTTTGTTGAGCGGCTCTGGCGTAGCCCAAAACATGAGCTGATCGACCTGCACGCGTTCGATGCAGGCTCCAGGTTGCGCCCCGGGCTTTCGCGGCGGATCGGCTATTGCATTGCCCGGCGGCTTCACACTGCCTTGGCTGGACTCATGCCCCGCAAGGCCTATGAGGCAGAACGGACGGAGAGATTGGCGGCCTGACGAGAACCAGAGCCAAGCTTGACGCGGCCACCAAACTGCTCAACAGGACGGGGCCACCTCGCTACGAGGCCCTGAAAGCGTCATGACCACGGCCCAGCTCAGCGAAACGGTCGCCTGGATCGACCGACCAGCCTATGTCGACACAATGCTTTATGGCATTGTCCGGCAATCAGGCGACCTCGACGGTATCGAGCCCTTCGCCGAAATCATGGCAGACTTAGAGACCTTCGAGATCGGCCTGCAAACCGGCGCCCACGTCCACCTACCCCATTCATTCCAGGCCCGCGGCTTCGACCTCGCGGGGACCTTTCGCGCCATTGGCATGATGGCCACCGGCGAGGCCTTAATCCAATGCCTCTGCATGACCGAGGACGGCCTCGTCCGCTTCGCCGGCCGCGGCAAATGCCCGCTTTTCCGCACCGCTGCCGAAGTCGAACGCATGTGCGAGCGTCGTCCAGGCGGCGAGGTCAGCAGTGCCGGCGCCGACCTTGCCCCCTGGTCCGTTGACCGCAAAAATTCGTCTGGCATGTTCGAGTGCGGCGCCGGGCTCATCGGGCTGCAAAGCTCCCCGCCGCCGATGCTTGCCTTGCTGGAGAAGCACGGCCTGCCGCCCTGCCTCACGGCCGCCTACTGTGCCGAACGCCCGGCGCAGTCGCACGGCTCGTTTCCCCGGAAAGGCAGCATTCGCCTCGGCGACGATGCCGACTTGCTGATCCTTGAACGCGGCCAGTGCCGCTTCGGCGAAGCCGACACGCAAGACCGCCCCGAGATGCGCTGCTCGCCTTGTCATGGCCGGGACATGCGCGCCCGGGTCGCCGGAACCGTTCTGCGCGGCCGCACCATCTGGAATGGCGCGAGCGTCCCGGCAAAGCCCGGCGCCGGCCAGCATCTTCGCCAAAGCATTGACTGAATGCCCCGCGTCATCCGCGTGGCCGCGGCACAGATGGGCCCCAATCAACGCGCCGACACCCGCGACTCCATCCTGCGCCGAATGGTCGCCCTCCTGGAGCACGCCGCGAGCCAACGCGCCAAGCTCGTCGTCTTTCCCGAGCTCGCCTTCACCACCTTCTTCCCCCGCTGGCTGCTGGACGACGCCGAGCTCGACAGCTATTTCGAACCAACCATGCCCGGCCCGGCCACACAGCTCCTATTCGACCGGGCCCGCAGTCTCGGGATCGGCTTGTCGGCCGGTTACGCCGAACGCACCGGCGCCGGGCGACGCTACAACGCCGCCATCCTGGCCGGACCCGACGGCCAGACGATCGGCCGGTATCGCAAGGTCCACCTCCCGGGCACGGCCGAGCCCCGTCCCGGCGCCCGCTTCCAGCAACTGGAAAAACGTTATTTCGACACCGGCGACCAGGGCTTTCCGGCCTACCGCGCGCCCGCCTTCGACGGCGCCATCGTGGGCATGCTGATCTGCAACGATCGCCGCTGGCCCGAAGCGTGGCGCGTGCTCGGCCTGCAAGGCGTCGAGCTGGTCTGCATCGGCTACAACAGCGCCGCCTACGACCCGAACGGCGGCGAAACCGAAACCGCCCAGCTCCGCACCTTTCACTCGCAACTTGTCGTCCAAGCAAACGCCTACATGAACGCGACCTGGGCCGTCGCCGTCGCCAAGGCCGGGGAGGAGGACGGCTCCGGCCTGATCGGCGGCTCGTGCATCGTGAGGCCCGACGGCGTCATCGCCGCCCAGGCCAGCACGCTCGCCGACGAACTCATCGTCGCCGATTGCGACCTCGACGCCTGCCGCCAAGGCAAGGATAAGATGTTCGACTTCGCCGCCCACCGCCGCCCGCAATGGTATCGCCCCATCACTGACCAAGTCGGCGTAGAGGAACCCCGATGAAAGCCACACTTCCCCTGACCGCGGCCCTGTTGCTCCTCGGCGGCTGTACCGAGCCTGAGCAGCAGCAGCCCTACACGTACGTTCCGGGTCCGGCCGCTCCCTACGGCGCAATCCCGCTGAACGGCGCCAATTACCCGCCCGTGCAACCCTATTCGGCGCCGGTCGCGCAGCCGGAACCGCCGGCCTTTCTCGCCCCTGGCGAACCGTCCGCCTCGGCGCCGGAACCGCTGAACCAGAGCGCGGAACCGGCCCCCGAGGCACTCCCGCTGCCTTATGCCGAGCAGCCGGTCACGCCGCCAGCGGGCCAGCCGGCCATCCAAGCCCCGCCGGCCCTCCCGGCGCCGCAGGCCGACGTGCCATCGAGGCCGCAAGCCGACATTCCCCTGATGGGGTTTCGGCCGTTGCGCGGAAAATCCTCGGCAAGCCCCTGATGGCCCGCACCCTGACCGCCGCCGCCGCCCAGCTTGGCCCCATCCAGCGCGCCGAGGGACGCGAGGTCGCCGTCGCCCGCATGGTCCGCCTGATGGAGCGTGCCCATGCCCGCGGCGCCGAGTTTGTTGTCTTTCCCGAACTGGCCCTCACCACCTTCTTCCCGCGTCATTACCTCGGCGACCTGTCAGAGGCCGACCAGTGGTTCGAGACCGCCATGCCGTCCAACGCCACGGCCCCGCTGTTCGCCGCGGCGGAGCGCCTGGGCATCGGTTTCCATTTGGGTTACGCCGGGAATGCCGAAAGCGCCGACGGGACCGGCACGAAGCGGCGCCGGCGCTTCAACACGGCCATTCTCGTTGCGCCAGACGGCGACATCCTGCTGAAATACCGCAAGGTCCACCTGCCCGGCCATGCCGCGTTCGACCCGAAGCGGGCCGTTCAACACCTCGAAAAACGCTACTTCGAGGTCGGCGACTTAGGTTTCCCCGTTATTTGGGCGCCAATGGGCGGCCTCGAAGGCCTCAACATGGGCTTGATGATCTGCAACGACCGCCGCTGGCCCGAGGCATGGCGCTTGCTCGGCTTGCAGTCGGTCGAACTCGTGATGCTTGGCTATAACACGCCCAGCCTCAACCAGGACGCTGCCGGGTTCGAGGCGCACCACCTGCGCGTCTTCCACAGCCATCTGAGCGTTCAGGCCGGGGCCTACCAGAACGCCTGCTTCGCCATCGCCACGGCCAAGGCCGGCGCCGAGGACGGCTGCGAGCTGTTCGGCCACAGCATCATCGTCAACCCGCAAGGCGAGATCCTCGCCCAAGCCACGACCTGGGACGACGAGTTGATCACCGCCGACCTCAACCTCGATCAATGCGCCTTGGGCCGCACGACCATCTTCAACTTCGAAGCGCATCGCCGGCCTGAGACATATGGCCCGATCACGACGCAAACCGGCGCAGTGGCTCCGAAACAATACCGAAAGTAGGCGCCGAGGCTAAAATCCGGGAACTCGCGACAAGCGTGCATCCGGCGATCGACCAGCCGCCTCGTCCATCACGGGTCATGGCGTAAAGCGCCAACACGGGCGTCCGATCCGGACCGACCAGCTCGACGTGCTGAATGAGCGACCCGCCTTGCATGGAAAGCTCCGTGAACTCGACGGACCGAGGGCGGTAGACCGAGGGATAGGCGTGACGGACCATTGCCAGGAACCGTTCGGCCGTCGGGAACGACTGCTTGATGTTCGGTGCGGCATAGCGGTAGGCGCCGGCCGCATCGTCGTGTTCGAACGCCGCGATCTGCCGGCGGATCACCTGCCTGATCGCGGACGCATCGGCCCCGTTCACTCCCGGCGGCCGCTCCGCTGCCGCCGGGCCTGCCAGGAGCAGCATGGCCAGCAGCGCTCCCAGCAACCGAGTCACTGCGCGTCCCGCGGGGCTGTCACCAAGTTTAACAAGCTGACGCCGAGAGCAGGGCGGGGAGCCGGCATAGAACCCGGCAGGGATCTCTGAAAACTGCGGACAACCGGCGACGGCGAAACCTCTTCCGGCGTCAGCAGCAGCCCGAACCGGCGCGCTTTGGCGCCCAGCCCGGCACGGCTCGAGAACACCGTCATCGGCCAAGCCGCCAGCAAGCCCAGCAGCAGCGGCAGGGTCCAGGCCCAAAGCCCATCCGGCATCATCGGCAGCATCGCCAGCCAGCCCGCCCCAAGCAGGACCGGAAGCCGCATCCGCGACCAGGCCTCGCCCCAGCTCACGCCGCGGTCATCCCGCGACTGCGCCTCCCAGCGCACCGTCTTTCCAAGCAGCAGCTCGGCGGCATAGCGGCTATAGGACACGATCAGCAGCGCGGAGATCACGCAGGAGGCGAGCTGCTCCACGATGGCGCTGGCCAGCAGCGCGGCGCGGCCGCCGAAGCGGTCCGCCTCATGCCGGTCGGCCAAGGCGGCGGCAAGCGTCAGCGCCTTGCCGCCGTAAAGCAGCGCCGCGCCGAGCGCCACCAGCCACCCCCCTGCCCGCCCGCTCAGCAGCGCGTCGCCGAACCCGCCGCCAAGCACGGCATCAAGCGAGGTCAGCGCCAGGAACAGCAGCGCCGCCGGGCCGGCGACGTAGTGGGCGATCCCGTAGGCGAGGTGGAACCGTCCGACCGGCCTGAAGCCCGGCCGGCGCAGCAAACCTTTGTGCTGCAGGTTGCCCTGGCACCAGCGCCGCTCCCGCGCCGCGAAATCGACCATGTTCGCCGGCACCGCCTCGAAGCTCTGCATCACCTGCGGCAGCACCCAGACATCCCATCCGGCGCCGCGCATCATTCCGGCTTCCACCACGTCGTGGCAAAGGATCTCCCCGCCCCAAGGCTCGCGGCCGGGCAGCACCGGCAGGTTGCAGTGCGCGCGGAACGGCGCGATGCGGACAATGGCGTTGTGGCCCCAGTAGTTGCCGTCTCCCTGCTGCCAGAACGTCAGCCCCTCGACCAGCAGCGGCGTGTAGAGCCGGGCCGAGAACTGCTGCAGCCGGGCAAACAACGTCTCGCGCCCGACCGGGTATGGCACGCTCTGGATGATGCCGGCGTTCGGGTGCGCGTCCATCAGGCCGATCAGTGCCCCGATCGCGGACGCGCCCATCAGGCTGTCGGCGTCCAGCACCAGCATGTAATCATATTCGTCGCCCCAGCGGTCGCAGAACTCCGCCAAGTTGCCCACCTTGCGCCCGGCGTTATTGGTGCGCCGGCGATAAGCGAGCGCCGGGCTGGCGGGGGTGCGGGCGCGCAGGTCATCGAACGCGGCTTGCTCCGCGGCGGCGCATTCGGGGTCCTGGGTGTCGGAGAGCACGAAGATGTCCACGTTGTCCAGCCCGGCATCGCCGATCGCCCGCGCCATCACCTCGATGGCGGTGAACACGGCGCGAGGGTCCTCCTTGTGGATCGGCATTAGCACGGCCGTCCGGGACAGGCCCGACGGCTGCGCCGCGACCGGCGGCATCTTACGCCGGACCAGATGCTGCGCGAACCCGATCAGCGCCGGCGTTCCTGTCAGCGCCATGTAGAGCAGGTTGACGGCCAGCAACCCGATCAGCGGCCAGCGCAGGATGCTATCGGCGCCGTCCGTGGCGACAGTTCCGAGGATGGCGCCGATTCCCGTCGACAAGACGACCGGCGCCCAGAATGCCAACCGCCGAAGCGCGGTCGGACGGTCTGGCCGGAGCGGGGGCGCGGCAGGCTCCAGAACAGCTTGATCAAGCCGGGCAGCGTTGCGGGCAGTCTCAATTTTCATTGCCGGACGTTCGCTTCCAAAGGGCGTTACAGGCCAAGGTATATACCCTCAATTATGGCTGGCCTATGGCTGGCGCCTGACTTCGGAATGGCAACGTTCATTTACGCAGGAATAATGCCCAAAAAACACTCGGACGCCACGCCCGCCCCCTCCCGCTCGGCAAAACTCCGCAAAGCAGCGGCGGCCGGCTCCGGGCCGCCGAACTGATAGCCGATCTGGCTGCCATAGGCGCAGGCCGCCTCGACCTTGCGCGCGAGGCCCGAGGCAATTGTCACGACGTGCGGCGGCAAGGCCGGCAGCGTCTCGGGCGGCAGCGCGCCAGGGTTCTTCATCGCGTAGGGCGTGTCACGGTAGAAAGCGGCCGCGGTGTCGCCTACCTCCTGAAGCAGCGCACGGACCATCTGCCTGTGGTCGACGTGGTTTCCCAACCCCTGCGGCGCCAGCACCAGGTCCGGCTGCAACTCCTCCAGCAACCCGGCGATCAATGCCGAGAGCGGCCGCCAAATCCGGTCGCTCTCCAGCATGGCCCCGAACAGCGCCGGAGCCGAACCATAGCCCCGGTGCGGCGCTTCCGGCAGGTCGAGCCAGCGGACGTCATGCAAGCCGAGGATCGACCCTGCGGCACGGTCCTCATCGCGGCGCAACGCCATGTAGTCCACCTCAGGCGACAGGTGCTTGTCGAGTTGGCAGGCAAGCGCGAACCCACGGGCGGGATGGACGCTGCGGGTAAAGGCCGTCGCCATGCAGACGCGCCAGCCGCTGTCGGCAAGCTGCGCCATCGTGCCGCCGCAGGAGAACACGGCGTCGTCGAGATGGGGCGACAGGACGAGGGCTGTCGGCATTACAGCAAATGCGGCTCGGCGCGGAAGCGGCACGGGGTGACCGGCAGCACCGGGTCATACGACCACGACGGGGCTTGCCCGGCAACGCGGGCGTAAACCGCCATGATCTGCCGCCCCACCTCGCTCCAGGAGTACTCCGCCCGGCACTCCGCCAGCGCCGCGTCGGCCAGCCGCCGGCGCAAGCCCGCGTCGCGCAGCACCCGCCGGAGCGCCTCCGCCAGCCCCGAACGGTCGCCAGGTTCAGTCAGCAGCCCGTTCTCGCCATCGCGGATGCAGTCCACCACCCCGACGGACCGGCAGGAGACCACGGCCATCCGGCTGGCCATCGCCTCCAGAATCGTGTTGCTGAAGCCCTCGGCATAGGTCGGCGAAACGAAGATGCTGGCCCGGCGATAGATTTCGGGCACATGGTCGTAATCGATGTAGCCGGTCATCTCGGCGCATTCTTGCAAGCCGAGCGCCGGGATCGCGGCCGCCGTCTCGTCATAGGTCGGCCCGATGCCGGAGATCAGCAGGCGGAACCGCTCGCCGCTGTCGCGCAGCCGGGTCGCCGCGTCGAGCAGGTCAAGCACCCCTTTCCGCGCATCGACGCGGCCATGATACAGCATCACCGGCGGCTCATCGGCACGCGGCTGCCCGGGCGGCGTGAACCGCTCGGTATCCACCGCGCCGGGCACGATGGTGAACCGCGAGGCCGCGACGCCGAGGCGCTCCACCACCTCGTCACGGAAGCTGCCGCAGCCGATCAGCGCCGCGTTCGCGTGGTCCAGCACCCGGACCATCGCCAAGCGGTGCGTCTCGCAGCAGCTCCCGACCCAATGGCCGTCGCCGCCCTGGATCGAGACGACGTTCGGCACGCCGAGCCGGCGGGACGCCTCAAGCACGGCCCAGCCGCACGGATAGCCATACTGCGCGTGCAGCACGTCGAAGGGGCGGCGCCGGTGCTCGGCGGCGATGGCGGCGACCATCACCTCGATGTCGCGCTCGAAATCGCCCGTGCTCTGCTCCCCGATCTGCTCCAGGCCGATGACGCGAACCCCGGGCACATCCGGCGGAGGCCCGCCGCCGTAAACCCGCTTGCCGAACTCGTCCCCGCGGTATTGGCTGATCATCGTCACGTCGTGCCCGGCCGAGACAAGCTCGCGCAGCAAGTTCAGCGCATACACGCTCATGCCCGAGATGGCCGGAAAGAAGCGGCGGCTGAGGAAGCAGACCCGCATCGCTAGTGGTCCGATAATGACGGACGCTTCAGTCCGTCATCTGAATCGGCCCACGAAACCAAGCTAGCGCTCTGATTCATGCTGCATCTTCCGAATGTGTCAGAGCGCTAGGCCGGCTCGCGCGCGCGAAGGTAATTGATCGCGGCGGGAATCATGGCGTCGGCCCGATGGCTGTCGCGGCTCAGTTCGACGCAGACGAGCCGGTCGAACTGCGCCTCCCGCAAGGCCCGCAGGATCGCGGGAATATCCATGTCGCCCTCCCCGAACGGCAGGTGGACGTGGGCGCCGCGCTTCATGTCCTCGATCGACACGGTGCCGAGCCGTGCCGCGTAGTGCCGGACCGCCTCCGCCGGGTCGATGTCGTTGGTCACGAGGCAATGTCCGGTATCGAGCGCCAGGCGGAGGCCGGGGATCTCCATCTCCGCCCACTCCGCGGGCGTCTCGATCAACATGCCGGGCTCGGGTTCGAGCGCCGCGATGGTCCCAAGCTGCTCGGCCCGGCGCGCGACCTTCTCCGCCCCGCTATGCAGCCAGTCGCGCGCTTCGGCCGCCCCGACGCCGCGCTTCGGCACGCCCGCCCAGAACGACATGGCATCGGCGCCGGTATCGGCTGCCACCTCCAGCGCCCGGAACAGGAACTCAAGCCGGCGCGCCCGCCCATCGGCGCTGGCCGTCACCAGCGTCGGCTCATGCTTGGCGCGAGGGTCAAGCAGGAACCTGGCCCCCGTCTCCACGACGCAGCCAAGTTTCAACTCCCGCAAGCGGCTGGCCGCCTTGCGCCTTTGCGCCGCGAAATCGTCGCTGAACGGATCGAGGTGATGGATGTCGAGCGTGAGCGCGACGCCGTCGTAACCGGAGTCGGCGATCAGCAAGAGGGCGTCATCGAGCCGGTGGTTCGCCGCGCCGTTCGTGTTGTAGGCGAAACGCAGGCTCACGGCCGTTCCATGCTGATGGGCGCGCTGTGCACCTCCGGTTCGCGATACAGCGGATAGAGAGAGCCGACGATCCGGTCGATTTCGGCCACGTCCAGCCACGGAGCGCCATCGAACGTCGCGGCTTGCTCCGCCGGAAGGCGCACCGGGGCCGCGCCGGGCGGCGGGTCGCCGAACCCGACCAGCGGGCTTCCCCGCTCCAGCAGCTTCCGCACCCCTCGGGCGCCGATGCGGTGATAGCTCATGGTCTCGACCTCCAGGCCCGGCACGAAGGCTTTCACCACGTGCACGTTGCCGGCGCCCGGCGGCGACCAGTCACAGTAAAGGATTTCCATGCCGGCCGCCTCGAAGCGCCGGGCCAGCTCCTCGACCAGCTTCGTGCCGGAGAGAGGGCCGTCCCACGTTGGGAGTGCGTCGAACGCCTGCACGTCGCGGCGGCTGAGCGCCGTGTCGGCCAGCAGGGCCTTCAACGCCGATTGATCAAGCCCAAGCCAGCCCACCATCTCGCGCAAGGTCCGGCTCTCTTCGCCTCCGAGCGTGTGATACGCGCGGAAGCGCTCCAGGTAGCCAGGCGGCGTGATGTGCCGGATCGCGTCGAGCGGGGCATGGCTGAACGCCTTGCGTACGCGCGCCGCCGCGAATTCCAGCAACGCCTTACGCAACGCATGTTCGCGATCAAGCGAGGCGGCCTCCCCGGCGCCCGTGACCATGATCGGAAACGCCGCCTGCGCCCCGTCCCGCTCGGCGCCGACGCAGTAGACATTCGCCGTCCCGAACTCATTGGCCGCGAACTTTGGGATCACCTCGATGCCGAGACCGTTCAGATGGGCCAGCATCGCCCGCGTCTGCGGGTCCTTGGGACCGTCCCCGAGGTCGAGCGCGATGCCCCGGTCCATCGCGCGGAACCCGAGGCCGTTCCCGTCGCGCTGCAGCAACTCGCAGATCCCGTGGCCGATGGCGAAGTCGAGCGTAGGCCCGGCGCCGAGGCCGTTGGTGATCGGCGAGGTGAACGGCTCGTAGCCCGGCGAAAGGTCTCCCACCGAGCACGCCGCGATGTCGATCGGCATCCAAACCGTATCGCCGGACGGCCAGCGTCGCGCCGGAACCCATTCGAGCGTGGTCTCGTGATCCACAGGGCTTCCGGCAGGAAGGCAGAGCGTAAGCGGATCGGCGACGTGGCGCTCGCCGAGCCGGTCGCGCAGCGAGGCGTAGCTCCCGGTCCGCCGCTCCATCGCCTGAATCTGCGCGGCCGAATGCACCGCCTCGGCCAATTCCCCCGTCGTGCCGATCAGGGCCGCGGCGTCGTCCATGCCGTATCCGACGCCGTGCGGCGCCACGCCATGCCACGCCGTGCCGTCCTCGTTCAGGAACATGGCATTCCAGCAGGCAACGCCGGTGCGGTCGAGGCCGGCGAGCGGGAACAGCTCGACCCGGCCTTGCGGCATCGATTCGACGTAGGCGCGCGCTGGCTCAGGCAGATCGGGAGGCAGGACGTGCTGGTTCATCGGATTCCGTTTCAGGCCTCAATTCGGCGGGACGGCCATGGATTGCGCCTTGAGGATCAAACGCATCATGGCGAGATCGGCCTCCGCGGCGAACGGGAATGCGGCGCCGCCCAGGATGGAGTCCGCGAAGGCCTCGACTTGATTGAGGAACGGCGAACGGTCGGCGCCGGGCGCCTTGATCGGCTGCGGCACCCCGGTTGCGGCGTCGATCAGCTCCAGCGAGCCGCCAGGCGTCTGCCCCATCGTGTCCCGGGCGATAGCTTGGCCGGCGGTGCCGACCACTTCAAGCCGCCGGCGAGGCAGCGTCTCGGGGCAATTATACGCGACATGCATCTGCACCAGGACGCCCGACTTGCTCCGGGCCATCAACAGCGCCCCGTCCTCG
Organism: Acetobacteraceae bacterium; assembly: GCA_965217935.1. GTDB lineage: Bacteria > Pseudomonadota > Alphaproteobacteria > Acetobacterales > Acetobacteraceae > JBBROS01. The sequence continues at coordinate 677,276 of OZ244581.1, forward strand.
ACCTGATAGCGGTGAACGCGCGCCTGGCCCAGGGCGGCCACGTCAACCAACGGCTCGCCCAACAAATAGGACGTGAGATCAAGCCCATGCGGCGCCAAGTCCATCAGCGGGCCGCCGCCGGCACGGCGCGGGTCGATGCGCCAGTTGTCGCCGGCCCAATCGGCTGGCAGCCAGCAGGCGTAAACGATCCGAACCGCGGTGACGGCGCCGAGCCGGCCGTCCGCGACCAAGGCGGCAAGGGCCTTGTGCGCGGCGTGAAAGCGCTGGTCAAAGGCGGTCGCATACCGGACCCCGGCCCGGCTGCACGCCTCCACCATCGCCTCTGCGTCCTCATACGTGGTCGCCATCGGCTTCTCGCACAGCACCGGAAGCCCGGCGCCGGCAGCCGCTTCGACCAAGGGCCGGTGCGCGTGATTGGGGGCGGCCACGTAGACCGCGCCAAGTCCGGGCGTTGCGAGGAACGAGTGCAAGTCGGCCTGGGCGCCCGTGCCGAAAAGTGCTTCGGCACGGCTGCGGGACACCGGGTCGGGATCGTAAAGCGCTGCGATCCGCCCGTTGGCGCTGGCCTGAATCGCCGGGCCGACGTAGTCCCGGGCGACCCAGCCGCATCCCGCGATCCCCCAGTTCAACGCCGCTACCACGACTGCGGAAGGTCCAGCAGGACGCGGCGCCGCACCAAGCCATCGATGACGGCGTCGGCGCCCGCGATCGCCGTCTCCGGACCCGTCGCCTGCAACGGATAGGTGGCGAGCGGCCCATACTCGGTCTCGTAGCGTTCCGACGGCCAACGGATTTGCTGGCCGTGGTAAAGCGGGTTGCGCCGCAATGGGGTGCCGGGCTCGGGCAAGGCGAACGCCCCCAGCACCGGACGAGCGGCGCCCGCCCGGGACGCGATGGAGATTGCCGGCGCATCGGCAAGCGCGTCCGCCGAGGCGGCCCTCGGCGCACGGACCTCGATCAGGGCAGCCGTCAACTCCTGGTCGTCGAACAGGACGGCATCCTCGAACAAGCCGGCATAGCCGCCGGGCCCGAGCGGACTGCCGTTGGAAAAATTATCGACCAGCGAATTGTGGGCGTGCCCGACCAGCGCGCGTCCGGCCAGCCGCTGCATCTCCGCGGCCACATGCGGCTTGTTCGGCAGGAAGTAGAACGCATCGTGGCAGAACACCGTGCCGAATGCGCTGTCCTCGAACGGCCAGGACGCGGCGGCGTCGAAGCAGACGAGCGGAGCCTCGGGCGCGAGGTAACGGCGTGCCAGCCACAGTTTCGCGAACACGATGTCCCCGCCGGCCACATAATCACCTCGGCGGGCGAACGCCCGAAGGAAATGCCCTGCCCCGCACGCAAGCTCGAACAACGACCCGTCGTGCCAATGAGCCTCAGCAAGAGCGAGACCGGACAGGAAGGTCGGGTCAGACCAGCGATGGGCGAAATAGGTTCCAACCGGCCCGAAGGCCAGCATGTCCATTGCCGAACGGAAACTGATTCCATCGGCATCCCGCACCAGCCTGCGGCGGTCCTGCTCCGTCGGAGGCGCAGTCCGCGCCCAATTGTCCTGATCGGCGAGCAACAGCACGAGAGCATCGTCCTCGCGGTCATCGTCCAGCGCGGCCAGCGACGCGGAAGCCAAATCCAGCCGGTCAGCCCGGAGATACGGGATGCCCTCGATCACCGGCCACCGTTCCCCCACCGCGGCGAGCGAATGGGCCGTGTCGGGCTGTAGCGGAGCGTGGCTGATGGGGCTTCGCAGCCGGGTCCAGGAGATCACGGCAGGCCGGCGTCCTGCAACACGGCCTGATGGAACGCCTGCGTCGGCCCGGCATGGACCAACTCCATCTCCTCAAGCGCCTGCCCGATGGTGAACTTGGCGACCTGCTCATAGTGGCGCAACTGCAACACGCGGTCGATCACGTCGGCGGCGTGGAATGCCCGGCCCTCCGCAGTCGAGGCATCAGGGATCATGGCCAATGCCGCTTCGGTTCGCACTCGCAACGCGGGCGGCAGCGTTTCGAGTTCTCGGGCAAATAGCCGCCCGATGATCGGCGCAAGATGCGCTCCCAGCAATATTTCGCCGGCGAACCCGCTGTCAGGCAGAACAGCATTGTGTAGATGATGCGCCAGCGCGGCAAGGAACGCGGTCTCCGAACGCGCGCCATACTGCGGCGCGAGCGCCGCCCCGAGGACGGCGACGATGAAGCAATGGTCGCCGTGGTTCTCCGGCGGCTCCAGCAGGATGCGCGGCTTGCCCGGACACGTGGCCCCGGCGCGCGGCTGCCGTATCAGCGCCTCAACGAAAGCCGGCGCCGCTCCGCTTGCTAAGGGCTGCCCGATGAACGGATCCATCAAACCGCGCAACCGCTCGTCAACTTGGCCCGCGACCTCGTTGCAGGAACGCCGGAGCACATCCGCGGCCTCGCTCGATGTCAAGCCAGCGCGTCCCAGCACACGCGCGTCGATGCCGCCCATGCGGCACGCGGCCAAGGCTGCGGACGTCGCCGTCAGCATGACCGAGTCCACGTCCTGCCCGGCCGATAACGCGCCCCAGGACGCGCGGAACATCCTTGAGGCGACGCTATCTAAGTGAGACGCGTCCCGGACGCGCTTTAGATCGCAAAGCTCGGTCGCCAGCGGGATGAAGGCCGCCAGCGCCGTACCCTGCTGCGGTACAGCGTCAAGCACAGTCTTAAGCGGCCAACCATTCGAGCAGAGCGCGCTCCTGCACGGGGAAGGCGTGCTCCTCCCTCTTGCCGGCCGGCGTCATCGGCGCCTTGAAGAACAAGCCGAGCTGCTCCTGAATGCCGCCCTTGCCGCGTTGCCGGGCCAAGTCGAGCACGCGGGCAATCTCGATCACCAGGGGCGCCGCTAGGATGCTGTCCCGGCAAAGGAAATTGACCTTGATCTGCATTTTCTGGCCGAGAAAGCCGACGAGGTCGATGTTGTCCCAGGCTTCCTTGTTATCGCCCCGCGGGCGATAATAGCGGATGTCGACCAGATGGTCCTCGACCGGGTAGCCAAGAATGTCGTCGAGCACCGAGCCCTTTGTATTCAGCTTGCTTTTCAGGCTGTCTGGGTTGTCGAGCGCCAAACCATCGCGGTTGCCGAGAATGTTGGTGCTGAACCATCCCTCGACATAGAGCGAACGGGATTTGAACGCGGGCGCCAACACCGTCTTGATGAATGTCTGGCCCGTCTTGCCGTCCTTGCCCGCGACGGGGACATTGCGTCGCTCGGCAAACGCCGTGAGCGCAGGGACATCGGCGGCTTGGCTGGGCGTGAAGTTGCCGTAAGGGACGCCTTCGGCGATGGCTGCATAGGCATAGAGCATCGCGGGACTGATGGCCGGGTCGCTGCCGTCCAACCCCTTCTCGAATCCTTCCACCGAACCCAGCGCCGGCGCTCCCTTCTCGGGCCAGCGCTCGACCGATGCCAGGTTGATCATAACCAAGTTCTCGATGCCGGACGTCTCGCGATGACGACGGATATCATCGCGGATGCGCTCCACTGCTTCCCGGTGGCTTTTCGCCGCCACTTTGTTGTTGCCATCGACGTTGCGGCAGAAATCGACGCTTCCGACCGCAGGCCACGGCGTCATGCCCGACAGGGCTGCCGAGACCATCTCCTGCTGTCCGCTGTCGAGCACGCGGTGCTCACGAACGGCTTGGTCCAGCGTCTCTCCGTGCAGGTCCCAGCCCGCAAAATGCAGGTTTCGATAAGCGGCGATCCCCGGAGCGGAGGCTCCGGCGAGTGGAAGCCCGGCCATGTCGTTGGAACCGGCGCGCAGCATCTCGATCCCGGCGGCGGCGGTGCTGGCAACAGCGCCCCCCATGCCCACGACCATGACGCTGACGCGCCGTCCAGTAACGGCCGCGTCCAACCCAGAATCAGGCATTTGGAAATCTCTTTTCGTTTAAGGCGGGGCCACAATGGCTCCGCCAAGGGAAACAGTAAGGAAGGAATAAGGGGCAATGCCGCGGATCGGAACCCACCGATCACCCGCTACCGGACGAACTCTTGCTGTTATTTTGATAACGTCCGCGTGATCAGTCTCCTTAATGCGCCGCGTTAACGTCTGGGTAGCGTCGCGCTGTGTTCATATTGCGGCAATCGCGATGTCATGTCTCACGCGCAGGATGCACGATATCCCTCATATCGGGGCCTTGCTCGCCATCCGGGGCATCAACGTCGGACAAGCCTTCGCCGTGGGTGCTATGATCGCCCTGGTGCGCCAGGATCTCGTGCTCACGCTTGCCCTGCATCCGGTCCAGCACGAACACGCTATCGATGCCTTCACTCTCCGCAACCCGCTTGGCAGCGGAGATGGCGTCGTCGAAACTCATGGCCGATCCGTCAGACTGGCGGGGATGGGTGATTTCTTCGGGCGAACCGGTTAATACAATCTCAACCGTTGTCCGCCCCGGATTGTCTTCCTCGAAACGCCGCAATACCACCACCTGCCGGTTGGGTCCCGACGGCATCGGATCGTGCGGGGAGAGAGTATTGACCTTGACCATCGTCGCCTCCGAGCGTGTTGAACGGTCGAACGGCGTGTTGGTTCACACGTGCGGCACATTCATCCGTTCGGCCCACGGGCGCAGCGCCTCGATGATCCCGGGATAAAGCCTCACCCCCTCTCGGCGCTGCTGATCCCGCAGTGCCAGGCCCCGTGCCCCGGGCAAGCGGACAGGTTCCGACTCATTCGATGGCGGGTTGCGCCGGACGGCATCCGCAAGCCACCCGGATTGGCGCAAGAACCCCGCCAGGCCGCCGAACGTGGCCGGATCGGTGATCTGCAGGTAAACGGTCGCGCCCCAGCCCTCGCCAGGATCGGCACGGCCGAAGCCGCCGAGGCCCGCGGTCAGCATCTCCACCAGCAGTCCGAGCGCGAACCCTTTGTGCCCGCTTTCCTTGCCGCCGAGCGGGAGGATGGCGCCGGGCGGGTCGTCGAACAGCACCGACGGGTCGTCCGTCAGCGCTCCTGCGGCGTCGAGCAGCCACGGCGCCGGCATCAGCCGCTTCTCGGCATGGGAGCGCGCGGTCAAGCCGTTGGTGGTGGTCGACGTGCTGATATCCATCAGGATCGGCTGGCCCGGCGTCGGAATGCCGGCCGCGATCGGGTTCGGCGTCAGCAACGGCCGGGTCCCGCCATGAGGCGCGACGCTGGCGACGTTCGGGTCCGAGCATGCCAGTACGATCAGCTGGCCTTCCCGCGTCACACGCTCGAGATAGGCGGCGAGGCAAGCGATGTGATGGCTGCGGCGGATCACGACCGTGCAGGTCCCGTGTTCCGCCGCCCGCGTCATGGCCTCGCTGATCGCCTGGTGAACGAGCCAAGGCCCCGGCAGCCGCCCCCCGTCCAGCAACAGAGTTGCGCCACGGTCGGCAACGACCTCCGGCTCGCCCTCCGTCCGCATCCGCCCCGCAGCGATCTCCGCAAGATAGCCGGGCAGCAGCGCCAGCCCATGCGTCGTGTGGCCGAGCAGGTCGCCCTCCAGCAAGCTCGCGGCAACCACGTCAGCCCGGTCCCTCGCCAGGCCGGCGCCCCGCAGAAGATCGCCCGCGAAAGCCAGGAGTCGGCCAGCCTCGTATGCGGGCTCTGCCATGACGCTACTTCGGCGCCATCCTCAATGCGCCGTCAAGCCGGATGACCTCCCCATTCAGCATGACGTTCTCGATGACGTGCCCCACCAGGGCCGCGAATTCATCGGCACGGCCGAGCCTTGACGGAAACGGCGCCGACGCGCCGAGCGACGCCCGCACCTCCTCGGACATGCCGGCCATCATCGGCGTCTCGAAGATGCCGGGCGCGATCGTAACCACGCGGATGCCGTCGCGGGCCAGCTCGCGGGCAATCGGCAACGTCATACTGACCACGCCGCCTTTGCTCGCCGCGTAGGCCGCTTGGCCGACCTGCCCGTCGAAGGCGGCGACGGACGCGGTATTGACGATTACGCCGCGCTCATTGTCCGCCCCCGGCTCAACCCTCGCGATCGCGGACGCAGCGAGCCGGATCATATTGAATGTGCCAACCAGGTTCGTCGTCACCACGCGGGCGAAGCTATCGAGCTGATGCGCACCAGTCCGCCCGACAACCCGCTCGCCGAGAACGATCCCGGCGCAATTGATCAGCCCGTGCAGCGCGCCAAATCGTTCCGTTGCCGCGGAGACGGCCGCTTTGCCGTCCGCTTCTCTGGTGACATCGGTTTGGACGAATATCCCGCCCGCTTGCGCTGCTATGGACGAGGCATCCGTGACGTCGGCAAATACGACGTTCGCGCCTGCCCCTGCGAGCCGTTGCGCCGTTGCAGCGCCGAGGCCGCTTCCAGCGCCGGTGACGAGGTAAGTCTTACCGGCGATCTGCATAGGACACGACCTTACCTATCAACGCGGGGAAAGCACCATGATCATCTGCCGGTTTTCCATCCGCGGCATCTGCTCAACCTTCGTGGTCTGCTCCAGTTCCGCGCGAATCCGCTCCAGCACCTTAATGCCGATATCCTGGTGCGCCATCTCGCGCCCGCGGAACCGCAGCGTGACCTTCACCTTATCGCCGTCGTCAATGAAATCCTTCATCGCCCGCATCTTCACTTGATAGTCGTTCTCGTCGATGTTGGGCCGGACCTTGATCTCCTTGATCTCGATCACGCGCTGGCGCTTCTTGGCCTCGTTCTTCTTTTTTTGCTGCTCATACTTGAACTTGCCGTAGTCAAGGATCTTGCAGACCGGCGGATCGGCGTTGGGGCTGATCTCCAGCATGTCCATGCCGACGGCGTAGGCGCGCTGCAGCGCGTCTCGGGCGGACATCACCCCCTGCATCTCGCCGTCCTGGTCGATCAGGCGGACCTGCGGTACGCGAATGTCCTCGTTCACGCGCGGCCCATCGCGGGATGGCGTGGAATTGGGCATAGGACCTCGGGCTATCGGACTCTCCTGTCGATGATCTTACGACGTTAGACTTGCTCCGGCGCGGCCGCCGTTTCAAGTCGTTTTAAGTCGGGTGGCAAGGCTTCGTGTGCAAGACGCGACACCGCCGTATCCAGCGGCAGGACCTCCTGCGCGTCGCTGCCGAGCCTGCGCACCGCCACCGTGCGCTGCCCGGCCTCGCGGCGTCCGACCACCAGCAAGGCCGGCACGTGCGCGAGGCTGTGCTCGCGCACCTTGGCGTTGATCTTCTCGTTCCTGGTGTCCGCCCTCGCGTTCACGCCACGAGCGCGGAGCAGGCCGGCCACCTCCTCGGCATAGGGCGCCGCGTCACTGACGATGCTGGCAACCACCGCCTGCTGCGGCGCGAGCCAGAGCGGGAAGCGCCCGGCATACTGCTCGATCAGGATGCCGAGGAACCGCTCGAAGCTGCCCAGGATGGCGCGGTGCAGCATCACCGGGCTCTGCCGGCTGCTGTCCTCGGACACGTAGCTGGCGTCCAGCCGCTCGGGCATCACGAAATCGACCTGCAGCGTGCCGCACTGCCAGTCGCGCCCGATCGCATCGCGCAGCACGAATTCGAGCTTGGGGCCGTAGAACGCGCCCTCCCCCGGGTTCAGCTCGTAATCGACCCCGGCCGTCGCGCACGCCTCTTTCAGCGCGCCCTCCGCCCGGTCCCATATTTCGTCCGACCCGGCACGAGGCGTCGGCCGGTCGCTGAACTTCACCCGGAAGCTGTCGAAGCCGAAATCCCGGTAGATGCTGGACAGCAACTCGACGAAGCGCACCGTCTCATCGGCGATCTGCGCCTCGGTGCAGAAAATGTGCGCGTCGTCCTGGGTGAAGGCGCGGACCCGCATGATGCCGTGCAGCGCCCCGCTCGGCTCGTAGCGGTGGCACGAGCCGAACTCCGCCATCCGCAACGGCAATTCGCGATAGCTGCGCAGCCGGTCGCGGAAGATCAGCACGTGGCAGGGGCAGTTCATCGGCTTCAGCGCGAGGGTGGTCTTCTCGTCCTCGACCTGGGCGATGAACATATGCTGCTTGTAGTTGTCCCAATGCCCGCTCGCCTCCCAAAGCCGGCGGTCGACCAGTTGCGGCGTGCGGACCTCCTGGTAGCTCGCCCCTTCCAGCCGCCGCCGCATGTAGGACTCGGCGGCACGATAGAGCGTCCAGCCCTTCGGATGCCAGAAGATGCTCCCCGTCGCCTCCTCCTGCATGTGGAACAGGTCCATCTCGCGGCCGATGCGGCGATGGTCCCGCCGCTCCGCCTCCTCCAGTTGGTGCAGGTGGGCGTCGAGCTCCTTCCGGTCGCGCCACGCCGTCGCGTAGATGCGGCTCAGCATGGCATTGCGGTGGTCGCCGCGCCAGTAGGCGCCGGCCACCTTCATCAGCTTGAACGCCGGGCCCACGTCGCCGGTCGAGCGCATGTGCGGCCCGCGGCAGAGGTCGAGCCAGTCGCCTTGCTTGTAGAAGGTGATGGTCTCGGTGTCCGGCAGGTCGCGGATCAGCTCCGCCTTGTAGCGCTCGCCGCGGGCCTCGAAAAAGCGGATCGCCTCGCCGCGGTCATGCGCCTCGCGCACGAACGGGGCATCGCGGGCGATAATCTCCCGCATCTTGGCCTCGATGGCGGCGAAGTCGTCGGGCGTGAACGGCTCGTTGCGGGCGAAATCGTAATAGAACCCGTTCTCGATCACGGGGCCGATCGTGACCTGCGTGCCGGGGTACAGCGCCTGCACCGCCTCGGCCAGCACGTGCGCGGCGTCGTGGCGGATCAGGTCCAGCGCTTCCGGGTCGCGCCGGGTGACGAAGCGGACGGTCGCATCCCGCCCGATCGTCTCCGCAAGGTCGGTCAGGCGTCCGTCCACCTGCATGGCGAGGGCCGCTTTCGCGAGGCCGGGGCCGATCGCCGCCGCCACGTCCGTGCCGGTGACCGGCGCATCGAAGCGCTTGGTCGAGCCGTCTGGTAGGGTGATGGCGGGCATGGCTTATCCTACGTGTCGAGCGTGCTCCTAGAACCCAGGGATCTAGGCTAATCTGGACTGGCAATTTACGCCCTGGCTTCCCAGTCAAGACGATTGCAGTCTATGGCGCGCGGGAAGGGCGGCTGCAACCCTCTCTACGGCCAAGTCGGCCAGGTCGGGGACGCGCAGCACGGTGACGTGTCCGCGCGGGGCGGTCAGCGCCGGGTCGCTTTCGGCGGAGAACAGCACGACGCAAGGGCAGCCGACGGCCGCGGCGAGGTGCATCGGGCCGGTGTCGTTGCCGACCGCGAGCGCCGCGTGGCCAGCGAGGGCGCCGAGGTCCATCAGGCTGGTTTGCCCGGTCAGGTCTTGGGCCGAAGGGCACGCCCGCTTGATCGCCGTTGCAAGCTGGGCGTCGGCGGCGGCGCCGATGATGACCGGGCGCAATCCGCGGGCCGCGAGTTCTTGCGCCAGGCCGGCGAAGCGGCAAGCCGGCCAGCGCTTGCCGGGCCGGTGCGGGGCCGCGCCAGGAACGATCAGCGCGTATGGGCCGGGAATGGACGCCGCCGTCCCCCTCAGCCATCCAAGCCCGGCGGCAGGGCTTCCGGGGATGCCGGCCATCGCGAGCTGATCCCGCTGACGCTCGACGGTGTGCATCGCGTTCCGCCCAGGGTTGGCATGAGGCAGGCTGGCGCCCCGGGCGATCCCGGACCAGGCCGGACGCCCGGCCAGGCGGAAGTAGCGCGACGACCGCGCGCTGGTTTGCAAGTCGACCACCAGGTCGAAGCCTTGCAACGCGCGCCGCAGCCGGCGCAGGCCCGGCATGTTCCACCACGCGGGCCGGCTGTCGATGATGACGCGGTTGAACCAAGGGCTCGCTGAAAGCAGCGGCGCGAACGGGGTCGTGGTCAGCAGCGTGATCTCGGCGTCGGGGAAGTGCCCGCGGATATCGGCGAACGGCTGGAACGCCAGCACGACATCGCCCAGCGCGCCTAGCTTGATGACCAGTATCCTCAAAGCAGCTCGCGGTAGACGTCGAGCGTGGCTGCCTGCATCGCCGCGGTCGTGTAGTTCTGCAGCACGCTGGCCCGCGCCCGCTCGCCCAAGGCGGCCCGGTGCCCGGGGGCCATCGCCAGCGCCCGGTCGATGAGGACGGACAGCGCCTCCGGATCGCCGGGCGGCACGTGCCAGCCGGTCACGAGGTCGAGCACCGTCTCGGCCGCGCCGCCGTGGTTGGCGGCGATCACCGGGCGGCGCATCGCCTGCGCCTCGATCACGGCCCGGCCGAACCCTTCCGGCTCGGTCGAGGCGCTCACGGCGACGGTGGCCAGGCTCAGGGCCGCGGGCATGTCCTCGCAGTGCCCGGCCAGGCGGACCCGGTGGGCGATGCCCAGCCTGCGCGCCTCCGCCTCCAGCTCGCGCGCGTAGCCGGGCCGGCCTTCGCCCAGCAGGACACAGACGGCCTCCTGGTTCCGCACCCGCGCCATCGCGGCGAGCAGCGTCATCTGCCCTTTCCACCGCGCGAGCCGCCCGGGAAGCATGACGACCGGCGCGTCGTCCGGCAGCCGCCATGCTTCGGCCAGGCGGGCGATGCGCGGGCCTTGCACCCGCGCCGGGTCGAACACCGCCGGGTCGACGCCGCGCGGGATGATGCGCACGCGGGCCGGATCGGCGCCGTGGCGTTCGACCAGCAGGTGCGCGACGTAGTGGCTGATCGCGATCACCCGGTCGCCCGACGCCATGACGGCGTTGTAGCGGCGCTTGCCGGGCAGGTTTTCGTTGTAAACGCCGTGATAGGTGGTCACGAACGCGACCCCGGCGCGGCGGGCGGCCATGCGGGCGGACCAGGCCGGCGCGCGCGACCGGGCATGGACGATCTGCGCCTGCTTGGCCCGTATCAGCAGCGTCAGCCGCGCCGCATTGCGCCAGATTGAGAACGGGCTTTTGCTGGCGAGCGGCAGATCGAAGTGCTGGCCTCCTGCACTCTCGACCGCGGGCACCAAGCGTCCGCCGGCGCTCGCCGTCAGGGCCACCCCATCGGCGCGCGCGATCGCCTCCGTGATCTCGACCGTGCCGCGCTCGACGCCGCCGGATTCCAAGCGCGGCAGCACCTGAAGGATGGTTGTGCCAGGTGGGAGGAGGTCCATGGACGCGCTATAGCACCTGCGGCAAGGGAGAGAGCGCATGGAACAAGGGCGGTTGGACCGGGGCGACGGCATCCGCCTGGCCTGGGCGCGAACGCCGGGCAGAGACCCGACGACGGTGTTCCTGCCGGGCTTCCGCAGCGACATGACCGGCTCGAAAGCGATGGCGGTCGAGGCATGGTGCCGGGCCGCGGGGACCGGCTGCCTGCGCCTGGACTACAGCGGCCACGGCGCGAGCGATGGAGACTTCACCGACGGCACGATCGGGGAATGGACCCGCGACGCCCTGGTCCTGATCGACCGCCTGACCGACGGCCCGGTGCTCCTCGTCGGCTCAAGCATGGGCGGCTGGATCGCCCTGCTCGCGGCGCTGACACGCCCTGGCCGCGTCATGGGCCTCATCGGCATCGCCGCCGCCCCGGACTTCACCGAGTCGCTGATGTGGGAGGCCATGATGCCGCCCGAGCGCGAGCGGCTGCAACGGGACGGCGTGCTGCTGGTCCCGAGCCAATACGGCGAGCCGACGCCGGTCACGCTGAGGCTGATCGAGGAGGGCCGGCGCCACCTGCTGCTGCGCCAACCGATCCCGCTGCGCTGCCCGGTGCGCCTGCTTCAGGGCCAGCGCGATCCGGACGTCCCTTGGGAGACCGCGCTGCGGCTGGCGGAGCGGCTGGAAAGCCAGGACGTGCAGGTCACGCTGGTCAAGGACGGGGACCACCGGTTGTCGCGGGAGCAGGACCTGCTGCTCCTACGCCGGCTTCATCAGGGGCTCGTCGGCGAGGATGGCGGCTAGCCCCTCGCGATAGGTCGGATAGCGCCAGGCGATCCCAAGCCGCTCCTGCGTCTTGCGCCCGGACACCTTGCGGTTCTCCGCCCAGAAGCTCCGCCCCATCGCGCTCATCTCCGCCATCGCCTCGTCGTAGGGGACCAGCGGCGGCATCGGCGCCCCGAGCAACCTGGCGGCCTCCGCGTTCACGTCCGCGTTGGCGGCCGGCTCGTCGTCGTTGAGGTTGAGCGCCTGCGGGCCGGGCGCGCGGTCCTGCCGCATGGCCGCGACCACCGCCGCGGCGATGTCGGCCAGGTGGATGCGCCCGAACTGGTGGTCCGGTGCGTCGATCCGCCGGGCCGTCCCCGCGCGCACGTCGTCCAGCGCCGAGCGGCCCGGCCCGTAGATGCCGGCCAGCCGGAACAGGTCGACGCGGGCATGGGGGTAGGCCGTGGCCCAGGCCTGCTCGGCCTCGACCCGCCGCTTGCCTCGCGGGCCGGTCGGCGCGGGCGGCGTGTCCTCGTCGACCCAGCAGCCGCCGCGGTCGCCGTAGACGCCGGTGGTGGACAGGTAGCCCACCCATTTCGGAGCGCCCGGGTTCGCGCCGAACCGTCGCAGCGCCGGGTCGCCGTCCTCGCCCGGAGGCGCCGTCTGCAGCACGTGGGTGGCGGCCTGCAAGGCGGGTCCGGCGGCATCGAACGGAACGAGGTACACGCCCTTGGGCGGTTTCAGCTCGCCCGGCGTGCGGCTGGTCGCGATCACGTTGGCGCCGAGCGATGCCGCCTGGCGCGCGATCTCGGTCCCGGTATAGCCAAGGCCGAAGATGAGGAGGTGCATGGTAGGCATGACAAATCTTAACGCGTTTGCCGCAGAATGGGACGGGGGATCGGCACGAACCCGCAAGTCACGCTGGAAATCGTCGCTGGCGGGCCTGCTCGCCCTCTCGCTCGTGGCGTCCGGCGCCGCCGATTGGCCGGCCCAAGCGGCGGCGAAGGAGGCCGGCCAGGCCAAGCCCGCCAAAAGCGCCAAGGCGAAGAAGACCGTGAAGAAGATCAAGCGCCGGAAAGCCCCGGCCCCGGCCCCGGCCGCCCCGGCCCCGGCTGCTACGGCCCTGCGCGATCCGCCGGAAACGGCCCGGGCCGACGAAGGGACGCGAGCGGAACCGATCCCCACCCCGCCCGTGCCGCCGCGGATCGCCCAGGGCAAGGACTACGAGGCGTGCCTCGCCATGATCGGGACCGACCCGGTCGGCGCGCAGCGCTTGGCGGACGCCTGGATGGCGACCGGCGGCGGCCCGGGCGCGGTGCATTGCCTGGCGCTCGCCACCGTGACGCTCGGCAACGCGGGGCAAGGGGCCGAACTGTTGGATCAGCTCGCCGGACGCAGCGAAGCGTCGGCGGCCGCACGGGCCTCGGTTTACGGGCAAGCCGGGCAAGCCTGGCTGATCGCCGGCGATCCGCAGCGGGCCTTGGGATCGACCACCCTGGCCCTCTCCTTGACGCCGGATGACCCGGACTTGCTGATCGACCGCTCCATCGCTGAAGGCACGCTCGGGCGCTACCAGGAGACCATCGAGGATCTCGACCAAGCCCTGAAGCTCGCCCCCGGCCGGGCCGATGCCCTCGTGTTCCGTGCCGCGGCCCACCGGCAGTTGCAGCAGCTCGATCCGGCGCAAGCGGACATTGGCCGGGCGCTGGCAATCAGCCCGGACAACCCGGATGCGTTGCTGGAACGCGGCCTTTTGCGGCAGGAGCAAGGCAACCTGGACGGCGCGCGGGCAGATTGGCAGCGGGCGGCCGAGCTGGCGCCCGGCACGGCGGCGGCCGAGCTCGCGCAGAAGAACCTGGATCGGCTGAAAGCAGCCGCAGCGCCGGGGTGAACGCGCCCGCCGCTTGGCTGCGAGGCGGATCGGGCAGTTCAAATTCCGCCAGGAATGGCATATCTTAGAAACGGGTTTGGTCTCAGCGATGAACGATGGAGCAATGAAGGCATGGCCTTGAAGGGCAGCACGTTTAACGACCGCCGCGACGAGGCGGCCGCGGCGAAGCGGGCATTGGTGGAACGGTTCAAGTCACGTCCCGCGCCGGACGATCCGGCGGTCCTGGCGCGCGCGGCGGAGCGCAAGGCGATCGCCGAGGCGCGCGAGAAGCGGACAGCCGAACGGGCCAAACTTCGGGAAGCCGAGGACCTGAAGAAGCAGGAGGCTGAACGCCTGCGGCTCGCGGCCGAACAGGCGGCAGCCGAGGACGCGGCGCGCAGGGCGGCGGAGCAGGCGGCGCGGGACGAGGCGATCCGGACCGAGCGGAAAGCGGCGCGGGATGCGCGGTATGCGGCGCGAAAGGCCAGGGGACGGTAAAGGGGAGCCAGGAGATTGAAGCTGATCCGCCTTGATGGCGCGTTGGCGGGCTATGAGGATGGTGGTTCGGCTATGGTCTCTTTCCTGGCGGCCTCTTACGCCACCTCGCGAAAGCATTGACCCGCCATGAGGCTCCCAACGGCTCTGAAATCTGATCCGCTCTGCGGCCACTGCTTTGCCAGGGTTCGCGCCACGGGCCAGCCGGCCGAGGTCGCCCGCACGCAACGCAGCGCCGGCGCGTTGCGGCAGACCGCCTCGCCTCTGCGCGATGGCCGCGTCGTCCGGCGCCTGCTTGCCGGCGCCCTTGTTCCGGACGGGCAGTCCCGCGCCACGGCGGCGGCCTGCGGCATGGACCGGCAAATCAGGCGCCCATCGCGCTCGCGCGTTGGGACCCGGCCTGCGCCACTGGCTGCTGCGCGGCAACGCCCGCGGGGGGCCGGGCTGTCGGCCAGCCCATCCCGGGCCGGCCGCCGCATTGGACGGAGGCGCAGAGGGCCGAACTCAAGCAGGGTGCGCTGGACGGGCCCGACCTGGACCAGCACGGCGCCGCGCCGACCTGCAACGCGAGATCAGCCGGCGTCTCGGCGCACGTTGCCACGGTCGGCACAGGGCTGGGCATGCTGGGCCTGACCCGCTTGCAGGCGCGCCCCCGGCCCATCCGGGCACGGTTGCCGACGGTGAGGCGGCTTTCAAAGCGCCTTGAGCGGCATCGCGCGCCGCGCCGTTGCCGCGCGATGCGGCGGCCGGGCCGTAGAGGTCGGGCTCGAGGACGGCGGAGGGCCGAAGGCCGAGGACCGCGTCGGTGAGCCAGGGAACGCTGGGCGCGGTTTGGGCGAGACTTGCCAAAGGGTCCGGCCGGCGGAGCCGGATGGAATGGCAAGGCGAGGGCGAGCGCGGCTCGTGCCCGGTCGCCGAGCGCGACTGCCTGCCGAGGCTGGGCCTATGTCTTCGCCGCCGCCTGCCCGGCGCGCGCGGCCGGCGGCGCCCTGGCCAGGCCATCGGCCTCCCTCGATGCCATGACCCTGCGCCTGCGCCAGACCGGCGGCCGGGCGGGCCCATGCGGCGCCGATCCTCGGCGGCGCCGGGCGGCATCGCACGGGCGGTGCGCTTGCGATGCCGGACACCGTCCCGCTGGTGCGACGACCAACCCTACAGCCCCGGGCTGAGCCCGGTTGAGACGGTCCGGGAACGCCTGCGCGGCAACACGCTGAGCGCGACGGCATGGGAGAGCCCTGACGCCATCGTCGAGGCGTGCCGCAACGTCTCGACCGTCTTCGTCGGCGATTTGGGCCGGATGGTCTTTGCAGCCAATCGGGCTTGGGCAAAGGTTACTTTTCAGGCGGATTGGCATTAATTCTCGATCCGCTTTCAAGCAGAGATCAGGCAAATCCGACATGGGCGATGTCGCGACAGCGCCTCGCAAGTGCAGGTCGCATCGTTCAGCCCAGCACATGTCGCAGGAGCCCGGCGCTGCCGATGCCGATGAGCACCGTCGCCAGCAGCGGCAGACGGACAGCCGCCGCCCCGGTGAGGGCGAGCGCGGTCAGGTCGGCCGCCCGTCCGGACACGAAGGCGGGCGCGATGACGGCTATCAGCACGCAACCGGGCGCCGCATCGAGGATGGTCATGGTCCGCGGCGACAGCGCGCGGCCACCCAGGACCAGATACCCGCCGATCCGCGTCAGATAGGTCACGCTCCCCATCAGGACGATCGTGGTCAACGTCCAGCCGTCGATCATGGCCGCGCCCTGATCCAGGCGGCGACAATCCCCGCGGACGCCCCGGCCGGCACATACCAGGCGCCCGGCGCCACGAGGGCAACGCACGCCGCGACGACCAGGCTGACCAGCCACGGGATGGCCGCGCCCACGCCCTTCCACATGCCTCGCAGCAGCACCAGGAACACCGCCGGAAACGCCATGTCGAAGCCCCACCGCCCGATGTCGCCGAGCACCGGTCCGAGCAGCGCGCCCAGCGCGGTGAAGGCGAGCCAATTGGCATAGAGGCCAGCCGAGACGCCGAGGAAGTAGCGCAGGCTGAACGTGGGCGCCGACGTGCCTGCTCGGCGCGCCTTCGCGTCGGCGAGCGCCATCGCCCAGCTCTCGTCCACCATCAGGAACAGCGCCGGCAGCACATGCCGCCGCGGCAGGCGTCGCAGCCACGGCGCCAGCGTCGCGCCCATCACCAGGTGGCGGCTGTTCACCAGCAGCGTCACGCCGGCGATCAGCAGGAGGTGCGGTGGCGACGTCCATAGCCCGACGGCCGCGAACTCCGACCCGCCCGCGAAGTTCAGGCCGGTCATCAGCGGCACAGCGAGCGGCGCCATGCCTTTCGCCGTCGCCTGCGCGCCCAGCACCAGCGCTGCGGGAACAAGGCCGATCAGCACCGGCGCCGATGCCCGCAAGCCGCGGGCGAACTCGCCGGACGCGCTGTTCATGTCTGATGCCAACGTTGCCATGATGAAGCGTATAACGCCAATCAAGGGGCGAGTGTATGCGAAGTGCTGCACGTAAACGCCATTAACTGGCAGGCTCTGCCAATAAAACTCGCGATGGAGACAAAATCTGCCATGAAGATAGACGCGATCGACCGGCGTATCTTGGCCGAGCTGCAAGCGAACGGCAGGCTCACCAACAATGACCTGGCGGAGCGGATCGGCCTATCGCCGTCACCCTGCCTGCGGCGCGTCCGCGCGCTCGAAGCGGCGGGGCTGATCAATGGCTACGCCGCACTGCTCGATCCGGTCCAACTCGATCTGGGCACGAGCGTCTTCGTCCGGGTCTGGCTGGTCGGACAGGATGACCAAACGGTCCAGCGCTTCACCGACCACATCCTCGCGCTGCCGCACGTGGTCGAGTGCCATATGATGGCCGGCGACTGCGATTTCCTGCTTCGGGTCGTGGCTCGCGACCTTGATGCCTACCGCCGCTTCCAGGCCGAGAAGCTCGCCCGCATCGATGGCGTCCAGAGCCTGAAAACCGACATCCCTTTGCAGCGGATCAAGCTCACGATGGCCTTGCCCCTGTGATCTGGCGCAATAGGGCGGCGATCGCCTCGAACCTCTGCTGGCGGCATCGGATAAAACAGGCGCCCCGCGAAAGACCAACTCCGAATAGTCTTCGCTTCCCAGATCAGCCAGGCGCGACTTGCACGGCGCCAGACTGACCGATCATGCGCGGCATCATGTCATTGCCGGACCGGACAGCTTTCACTTACCCGGGCCGCGCGAGCAGTTGCTCGGCAAGCGCCACGTACCAGCTCGCCCCCACCGGCAGCACCTCGTCGTTGAAGTCGTATTTCGGATGGTGCACGCCCGGGTCGCTATCCCCCCGCCCGGCGCCAAGCATGATGTAGGCGCCCTGCTTGGCATTCAGCATGAAGCTGAAATCTTCGCCCCCCATGGTGGGCTTGTCCATGTGTCGCACGCGGGCCGCGCCTTGCACGCTTTCCGCCGCGCGCCGGGCCATTGCCATCGCCTCCGGGTCGTTGACGGTGGCGGGATACATGCGCTCGAACTTGACGTCGGCCCGGGCGCCGAAGCCCTCCGCGATGCTGGCCGCAAGCCCGGTCACGCGCCGCTCCAGCGTGTCGCCCACGGCGGGCGTGAACCATCGCGCGGTGCCCAGCATACGGACCCGCTCGGGGATGACGTTGTTGGCATGGCCGCCCTCGATGGCGCCGATGGTCACGACGCCTGCCTCAACCGGCTCGACGTTGCGCGCGACGATGCTTTGCAGCGCCTGGATGATGGCGGCGCTGGCGACGATCGGGTCCGTGCTCTGGTGCGGCATGGCACCGTGGCCGCCGCGCCCGGTGACGGTGATCTCGATGTTGGCCACCGCGGCCATCACCGGCCCGTCGCGCCACTGGAACGTGCCGGCGGGAGCGCCGGGCCAGTTGTGCATGCCGAATACCTGGCTCATCGGAAAGCGGTCGAACAGGCCCTCCTGCACCATCATGTTGCCGCCGCCGAAGTTCTCCTCGGCGGGCTGGAAGATGACGTAGACGGCGCCGGCGAAGTTGCGCGTCTCGGCCAGGTAGCGGGCCGCGCCGAGCAGCATGGCGGTGTGCCCGTCATGGCCGCAGGCGTGCATCACGCCGGGCGTGAGGCTGGCGTGGGCGGCGCCGGTTTCCTCCAGGATCGGCAGCGCGTCCATGTCGGCGCGCAGGCCGATGCCCGGGCCAGGCTCGCGCCCGCGGATCACGCCGACCACGCCCGTCCTGGCCAGGCCGGCATGGACCTCGTCGACGCCGAACTCGCGCAGCCGCTCCTGCACCAGGGCGGACGTGCGGGTTTCCTGCAAGGCGAGCTCGGGATGCTGGTGCAGGTCGTGCCGCCAGGCGGTCATGTCGGCGTGGAACTCGGCAATTCGGTTGAGAACGGGCATCAATGCGCTCCGAAGGTTTGCTGCAGCCCGGCGGCGAGCGGGATGGGATCGACGTCCAGCCTAGCCTGCATCGGCCCGATGTCGAAGGCCTTGTCTTCCAAAAGCCGGCGGATTTCCGCCGGCCGCACGCGCGGCAGGCCCGGCAAGCGCGTGAGCGGGGCGGCAAGACGAAGCAGCGCGGGCGGGATCGGCACGATGCGCGGCGCAGGCAGTCCGGCGGCCCCGGCCACCTCCCGGACGAAGTCGGCATACGAGACCGCAACAGGCCCGGCGACCACGATGCTTTCAGGACCGGCCCAGCCGACATCCAAGGCGGCGAGGATGCTGCGGGTCAGGTCCGATTGGTGGATCGGCTGAACGAGCGCCCGCCCGCCGGCCGGTAGCGGCACGACGGGCAGCCTGCGGAGCAGGGCCGCCAGGCGCTGCACGTTGTCCTCGCCCTCGGCGCCGTAGATCATCGTCGGATGCAGCAGCGCGCCGGGCCTACCAGCGGC
The DNA here is from genome assembly GCA_965217935.1 of Acetobacteraceae bacterium. Taxonomy (GTDB): domain Bacteria; phylum Pseudomonadota; class Alphaproteobacteria; order Acetobacterales; family Acetobacteraceae; genus JBBROS01. The sequence goes on from OZ244581.1 coordinate 696,306, forward strand.
CAGGAACGCCCGCTCGCCGGCGATGACGCCCTCTCCGTGCGCGTCGGGCCAGCGGGTGAACTTGCGCGTGCTGCCGAGGAAGACGAAGCGGGCCTTCGGCGGCGCGGCGGCGAGGATGACCGGGATATGCCGCGCGTGGGTGCAGGAGACGACGCGGGCGGCGTCGGCGAGCGCATCGGCAAGCTCCCTCTCCTGTCCCTCCAGGTCCGCCGCACGCGGCAGCCCGGGCAGGCCGGCAGGCCACCGCGCCGGGTTGCGGATGATCGGCACGATAGGGACATCCCGCGCCGCAAGCGCGCGGCAGAGGGCAAGGCCGGAGCGCCCGGTGGCGCCGATGACGTAGACCGGGGCGCTTGCGATCTGTTGCATGGGCCATTGATAAGCCCGGCAGCGGGGCGGGAAAAGCCGCGGTATCATCATACCACAACACGGAAACCTTGACGCGGTAGGCTGTCCGGCGCATAGCCCGCCATCAAACGAAGTTCAGGACGGCGGCATGCTGAAGACTACCCAATCACTCAAGCCCTCCGAGGTGAGCAAGGCGTGGGTGCTGATCGACGCTGAGGGTCTGGTGCTCGGGCGGCTCGCGTCGATCATCGCCCAGCGGCTGCGCGGCAAGCACAAGCCGCAGTTCACCCCCCACGTCGATTGCGGCGACAACGTCGTCGTCGTCAACGCGGAAAAGGTGCGCGTGACCGGCAACAAGGCGGACCAGTCGATCTTCTACTACCACACCGGCTATCCGGGCGGCATCAAGGGGCGCAGCATTCGCCAGCGCCTGGACAGCGCGCATCCCGAGCGGGTGATCGAGAAGGCGGTGGAGCGTATGATCACGCGCGGCCCGTTGCAGCGGGCGCAGATGAAGCACCTGCACGTCTACAAGGGCGGCGCCCACCCGCACGACGGCCAGCAGCCGCAGATGCTGGACGTCGCCGGTTTGAACTCCAAGAACAAGAGGGCCTAATCGTGTCGGAAACCCAGCAGACCCGCACGCTCGCGGACCTCAAGGATCTCGCCGTTGCCAGCGCGGCGGCCGCCTCCGCTCCGAGCGATGCGCCGAAACGCGAGCCTAAGCGCGACGCCCAGGGCCGCAGCTATGCGACCGGCCGCCGAAAGAACGCCATCGCCCGCGTCTGGATCAAGCCCGGCAAGGGCGAGATGACCGTCAACGGCAAGAAGGTCACCACCTACTTTGCCCGCCCCGTGCTGCGGATGCTGCTGAGCCAGCCCTTCCTCGTCACCGACCGCTACAACCAGTTCGACGTGACCTGCACCACCAACGGCGGCGGACTCTCCGGCCAGGCCGGCGCGGTTCGGCACGGCATCAGCCGGGCGCTGACCCATTACGAGCCGGAGCTTCGCCCGGTGCTGAAGCTCGCCGGCTTCCTGACGCGGGACTCCCGCGTGGTGGAACGCAAGAAGTATGGCCGGGCCAAGGCGCGACGCAGCTTCCAGTTCAGCAAGCGCTGACCGCTGCCGAATACGGCGAACGACAAGCAGGGCGGTCCGCACGGGCCGCCCTTTTTGCTTTGGAGGCTGACATGACCAGAAGCGTGTTCATCGACGGCGAGGCCGGCACGACCGGCCTCGGCATCCGCGAGCGCCTCGCCGCCTTGCCGGGCATCGGGTTGCTGACCATCGACCCGGCCCGGCGCAAGGATGCCGCCGCGCGCCAGGCCCTGATGCGCGAGGCCGAGCTGTTGGTGCTCTGCCTGCCGGACGACGCGGCGAAAGAAAGCGTCGCCCTGGCCAAGGCGCTCGGGGCCGCGATGCCGAAGATCCTGGATGCCAGCACGGCGCACCGGGTCGACCCGGACTGGACCTACGGCTTCCCTGAGCTTGAGCCCGGCCAAGCGGCGCGCATCGCCGGGGCCTCGCTCGTCGCCAACCCGGGCTGCTACCCGACGGGCGCGATCGCCCTGCTCCGCCCCCTGGTCGAGGCCGGCTTGCTGCCGGCGGACTACCCGGTCTGCGTCAACGCCGTCAGCGGCTACTCCGGCGGCGGACGCGGCCTGATCGAGACCCATGAAACCGAAGGCGGCCCGCCGTTCGAACTGTATGCTTTATCCCTGGAACACAAGCATGTCCCGGAGCTGCAACGCTACGCCGGCCTGACCCGGCGCCCGATCTTCGTCCCCTCCGTCGCCCACGTGCGCCAGGGCATGCTGGTCAGCGTGCCGCTGCACCTCGACGCGCTGCCCGGGCGCCCGGACGCGCAGGATCTCCACGCAGCGCTTGCCGCCTGGTATCTGGGCGCGGAACTGGTGCAGGTGTCCGCGCCCGAGGCAAGCGGCACGCTCGGCATGACGGCGCTGAACGGCGCCGACGACATGGAGCTGCGGGTTTTCGGCCACCCGGCGCACCGGCACGCGGTTCTGACAGCGCGGCTTGACAATCTCGGCAAGGGCGCCTCGGGCGCCGCCGTGCAGAACATCCGGCTGATGCTCGGGCTCGGCCAGACAGCCGCGCGGGAGATGGCCCATGCTGTATGAACTGGAGGGCGTAGTACCCCGCGTAGCCGAAGACGCCTGGGTCGCCCCCGACGCGGCCGTCATCGGCGACGTCTGGATCGGCGCGCGCAGCACCGTCTGGTTCAAGTGCCTGCTGCGCGGCGACACCAACCGCATCCGCATCGGCGAGCGGACCAACATCCAGGACCTCACCGTGCTGCACGTGAACCCCGGGGAGCAATGGGCATGCGAGATCGGCGACGACGTGACCGTCGGGCACGCCGCCATCGTCCACGCCTGCACGCTGATGGACCGCGCCTTCGTCGGCATGGGCGCGACGGTGCTGGATGGCGCGGTGATCGAGCAAGGCGCGATGCTGGCGGCCGGCGCGCTGCTGACGCCGGGCAAACGGATTCCGCCGGGGGAGATGTGGGGCGGCTCGCCGGCCCGCAAGATGCGCGACATCGGCGAGACCGACCGGGCGGAGTTCGAGCGGATCGCGGTGCATTATGCGGCCCTGGGCGCGCGGTATCGGGCCGGATTAAAACCGCTCGGGTAATGGCACGGCTTGCCTGGCCGCCTATTTATTCACGATGACAAACGTTGCACCGCGCGCGGTCGCGCTCGCCTTAGCCATCGGCTTAGCCGGCTGCGGCAACCTACGCCCTTTCGTGGCCGACACGGCGCGCCTGCCGCGCGGCTGGCCAGTCGTCATCAACCAGGACGTCTCGGCCGTCTATCAGGCGCAATACCTGTTCGCCTTGCCGAGCCGGACGCGGGGCAACCCGATCGCCGGCGCCAGGGCCGCGGCGGACATGGACTACATCGCCGGCCAGCTCAACACGAGCCCGCGGTGGAGCAACATATCGGCAACGACGCAGATGCAATTGCTGCAAGGCCGCGAAGAGGTGCGGCAAACGCTGGGCGTGGCCCCCGGCGCCACGTCGCAGCAGGTGGTCGACCGCCTGACGTGGGCGGCCAACGCGCTGGAGACGGGCGATCAGGCGGCGGCCATTCGCCTCCTCGGCCCGCCGGTTTTCCTCCCGGGCGGCGAGGCGGTGCTGACGACGCTGGCAAACCTGCCGTATCTGCAGATGGCCAACGTCTCCACGAGCCGGGCCTCGCGCGAGCTGTTCCAAAATGACGGGCCGCTGCTTACGCCATAACTTGCCCGCCTCTGGCGCGCCTTGACGTGACGATCAAGCCAGCAGCGGCGGACACCCCCCAACGCCGCCAGACCATGCAGAGCCGCCTGCACGAATTCTACTTCGGCCAGACAACGGCCGCCGTCGTCTTCCGCGTCGCCTGGGTCGCGATCGACGTGGCCGTCGTCGCCTTCTTCATCGTCGCCCCCATCATCCGCGACACCCCGGAATTCCTCGTCATCGACTACGGCGTCGCCGCCATCCTGGCCGCCGACCTCATCGCCCGCGGCATCGCGTTCTGCGCCCTGCGCGCGTTCCTCACCCGGATCAGCACCTGGATCGACATCTTCATCCTGGTCACGCTGCTGCTGCCGCAGTTCCTGTTCAGCCTGGGCTTCCTGCGCGCGATGAAGCTCTACACGCTGTTCAACAGCAAGGTGCTGTGGGCCACGGCGCTGCGCCGCTACGACGACACCCGCGTCAAGGACGTGACCCGGTCCGTCGTGACGATGCTGACCTTCATCTTCATCGTCACGGGCTTCGTCTACACCGGTTTCCTCGGCACGCAGGCGGGTATCGACGGCTATTTCGATGCGCTCTACTTCACCATCAGCAGCCTGACCACGACGGGCTACGGCGACATCACCCTGCCCGGCGCCAAGGGCAAGATTCTGTCGATCATCATCATGGTGGTCGGCATCACCCTGTTCGTCCGCCTGGCGCAAACGCTGTTCCGGCCCGACAAGGTCCGCTACCGCTGCGACGCCTGCGGGCTCGGGATGCACGGCCCCGACGCCGTGCATTGCAAAGCCTGCGGCTCGCTGCTGCGCATCCCGAACGACGAGTAACTCAAGCAGCGCCCGCTCAGTTCGACATCACCGCCACGTAGCGCCCCGGCGCCGGCTCGATCGGCCGCAGCTTGCCCTCCCCCGGCCTCCGCGCCGGGACCGTCTCGCCGTCGAACCCGCTCACCCAACGCTGCCAATCCGGCCACCAGCTTCCCGACATCTCGGTCGCGCCGGCCAGCCACTCTTCCGGACCGGCGGCCAGGCTGCGGTTGATCCAGTGGCTGTACTTGCCGCTGTCGGGCGGGTTGACCACGCCGGCGATGTGCCCGCTCGCGGCCAGCACGAAGCGGTTCTCGCCGCCGAGCAGTTGCGTGCCGCGATAGGTGCTCTTCCAAGGCGCGATGTGGTCCTCCCGCGCGGAGAGGAAGTAGGCCGGAACCTTGACTGACCCGAGATCGACCGGATGGCCGTTCAGCTCAAGCCCGCCCGGTTTGCACAGCAGGTTCTCGTGGTACATCTGCCGCAGGTAGAAGCTGTGCATCGCCGCCGGCATCCGGGTGCTGTCGCTGTTCCAGTAAAGCAGGTCGAACGGGAACGGCTCGTTGCCGAGCAGGTAATTGTTGACCACGAACGACCAGATCAGGTCGTTGGCGCGCAGCATGTTGAAGGTCTGCGCCATCTCGGCCCCCTCTAGGTAGCCGCGCTTGGTCATCCTCTCCTCCATCGCGCGCAACTGCTCCTCGTCGATAAACACGCCCAGCTCGCCGGATTCCTGGAAATCCAGCATGGTGACGAAGAACGTCGCCGACTTGATCCGCTCGTCCCCGCGGGCGGCCATGTACGACAAGGTGCTGGCCAGCAGCGTGCCGCCCAGGCAATAGCCGATGGCATTGACCTCGCGCTCCCCGGTCGCCTGCTCGATGGCATCGAGGGCTGCGAGATAGCCGTGCGTGACGTAGTCGCCGAAATGCTTCTCGGCCAGGCCCTCGTCCGGGTTGACCCAACTGATCATGAACACGGTATGCCCCTGCGACACCGCCCAGCGCACGAAGCTGTTCCTGGGCCGCAGGTCGAGGATGTAGAACTTGTTGATCCAGGGCGGCGCGATCAGCAACGGGCGCTTCAGCGCCGTCTCCGTCGTCGGCGCATACTGGATGAGCTGCATCAGCTCGTTCTCGTAGACCACCTGCCCGTCCGAGACGGCGATGTCGGTCCCGAGCTTGAAGGCGTCGGTGTCCGTCATCTTGACCGTCAGCTTGCCCCGGCCGCGCTCAAGGTCGGACAACAGGTTGTTCAGCCCGCGAAGCAGGTTCTCGCCACCGGTCTCGGCGGTCTTGCGCAGCACTTCCGGGTTGGTCAGCAGGAAGTTGCTCGGGCTCATGGCATCGGTGAACTGCCGCGCGTAGAAATCGACCTTGCGCGCCGTCTTCGGGTCAAGCCCGTCCACCTTGCCCACCACGTCCTGCACGTAGCGGGCGCTGAGCAGGTAGCTCTGCTTGATGAAGTCGAACACCTCGTGCTCTTTCCAGGCCTCGTCCTTGAAGCGCTTGTCTTTCGGGTCGGCCTGGATCACCGGCTCGCTCTCCATCCCCCACATGCGCCGGGTCGTGCTCTGCCACAGCGTCATGTAGTCCTGCCAGAAGCCGATCTGCGCCTGCACCAGCTTGCTCGGGTCCTTCATGAGCTGGGTGGTCATCTCCATGAACGCGTGGCCGATGTTGAACGGGTCGAACCCCGGCAGCTCATGCGATTGCCGGTTCAGCCAATCGGTGACGATCCGTTGCGACCGTTCGGCGATCCCGGCCATCGAGCGGCTGAGCACGGCCGGGTCGGCGAGCTTGAAGCCGGCCGGCGTCCCGTTCAGTGCCTTTGGCGGCATGTTGGCGTCGTTCTTCCCACGTTCGGCCATCGCGCTTGCTGTCCTTTCCGCCAGGCCCGCCGCCGCGCTACACTAGGCTGTGATTGGGGCAGGCCCGGCTGATGGTGATGTTCGTTAAGCGTCTAGGTAGGCACACGGCAAGGGCCGGGCAAGCGACGGCGTGCCGCTTGCTGGCGCTCGGCGCGCTCGTCCTCCTGCCCGGCTGCGAAAGCGTCGAGCAGTTCTACTCCACCCGCCTGCCGGTCGGCGGCGCGATTGATTGGTGGCACGGCCTGCAGGGCGGCGTCATCGCGCAGCAGCGCCCGCCGCCGCCCGGCGCGTCCGAGCCGTTCCCCAACCTGGCCACGGTGCCGTCCCCCCCAACCCCGACCGACCCGGCCACCCGCCGCCTGCTCGCAGCCCGCCTGGCCAGCGCGCGGGATCTCACGGTGCGCGACGCGGCGCAGGACCCGATCAACTCCCCGCCGCCGGCGCCGACGACGCAAGCCCCGCCCCCGGCCACGCCGATGGCGCGTCTCGACGCCGCCAACGCCCTGCCCGCCGCCTCCGCCGAACCGCCGGCCGCCCGCGAGGCGCCCTCCTTCCCGGTCGCCTCGCCCGCGGCATCGGCCCCGCCGTCGCCGCCGGGCATAGCGCCCCCAGCCACCGTCCCCTCCGCGGCCAGGCCGACCCAGCCGGCCCCAGCCACGGCGGCAAGCGGCCCCATTCCCGCGCTTCCGGACCAGCCTCCCGCCTTGCCGAGTCTCGCGGGCGTCCCGGCCGCCGCCTACGAGCCCGCAACGCCCCGCCCTCGCCCGCAGGTGACGGTCTCGTTCCCGCCCTCCTCGGCCGAGCTGCGTCCAGCCGCGGAGGACGCGCTGCGGGCCTTGGCGGCGCGCCGGGCCGGCGGGCCGATGGCCGTGGTCGGCGGCGGCGACGCGCGTTCGGCAGCCCCCGGCGCACAGGCGGCCGCGTTGCCGCTTGCCTGGCGTCGGGCAATGGCGATAACGGCGGCGCTGAAGCAGGCCGGCGTGCCGGACAGCGCGCTGCGTACGAACGCCTCTGCGCTGGCTCGCGGCGGAACCGTCCGTCTGGTAGAATGACCTTCGATAATCGCAACCGAAGCTGTAACGCCCCATGAGCCAGGAATTCCACCGCATCCGCCGCATGCCCCCCTACGTGTTCGCCGAGGTGAACACGGCCAAGGCGCGCGCGCGAACCGCCGGCGAGGACATCATCGACCTCGGCATGGGCAACCCGGACGGCGGCACCCCTGCCCACATCGTCGCCAAGCTGGTCGAGGCGGTGCAGGACCCGCGCACCCACCGCTACAGCACCAGCAAAGGCATCCCCGGACTGCGCCGCGCCCTTTCCGCCTACTACCAGCGCCGCTTCGACGTGGCGCTCGACCCGGAAACCGAGGTCGTGGCGACGCTCGGCAGCAAGGAAGGCCTGGCCAATCTCGCCGCCGCCATCACCAGCCCCGGCGACACCATCCTGGTGCCCAACCCGAGCTACCCGATCCACCAGTTCGGCTTCATCATCGCCGGCGCCAGCGTCCGCAGCATCCCGGCAACCCCGGACCACACCATGCTGGAGGCACTCGACCGCGCCGTCCGCCACAGCGTCCCCACCCCCACGGCGCTGATCGTCAACTTCCCCAGCAACCCGACCGCTTACCTGGCCGGCCTCGATTTCTACCGCGAGATCGTCGCCTTCTGCCGCAAGCACGAGATCTATATCCTCTCCGACCTCGCCTACGCCGAGATCTACTTCGGCGTGGAGCCGCCGCCCTCGATCCTGCAAGTGCCCGGCGCCAAGGACATCGCGGTCGAGTTCACCAGCCTGTCCAAGACCTACTCCATGCCCGGCTGGCGCATGGGCTTCGCCGCCGGCAACGCCCGGCTGATCGCCGCCCTGGCGCGCATGAAGTCCTATCTCGACTACGGCGCCTTCACCCCGATCCAGGTCGCGGCAACCGCGGCGCTCAACGGCCCGCAGGACTGCGTGGCCGAGATGCGGAGCCTCTACCGCGAGCGGCGGGACGTGCTGGTCCGCGGCTTGTCCCAGGCCGGCTGGCCGGTGCCGAGCCCCGAGGGATCGATGTTCGCCTGGGCCCCGATCCCGCCCCGCTTCGCCCACCTCGGCAGCGTCGAGTTCAGCAAGCTGCTGCTGGCGCGCGCGAAGGTGGCCGTCGCCCCCGGCCTCGGCTTCGGCGAGCACGGCGACGGCCACGTGCGCATCGCCCTGGTGGAGAACACGCAGCGGCTGCGGCAAGCGGTGCGCAACGTCAGGGCTTTCCTGACGGAGGAAAGGGACATGGCAGCCATCGCGGCGGCGGAATGAAGGAAGCGCCCGGCTTCGGCTGCTTCATCCATTGTTCGGAAACAAATGCCCGTCATTCTGCGGCGAAATGGATTTCGGTTTTTGTTTTATGCCGACGAAGGCAACCCGCGCGAGCCGATGCGCGCCCATGTGTTGCGCGACGGCATCGATGCCGAGTTCTGGCTGTGGCCGGACGCTAAGCCAGCCTACAATGACGGCTTCAACGCAAAAGTTCTACGAGAGCTAACTGGGGTCATTGAACAGCGCCGGGTTGAGATCGCGAGGGCATGGGATGAATTCTTTGGTGAAAGCGAGTACGGTTCGATTCGACCAGGACAGCATGTGGGTGGACTTGTCGGACGGCCGCGTTTTGGGCGTCCCTCTCGCGTGGTTTCCGCGCCTGCTGCATGGCTCGCCGGAGCAGCGCGAGCGGGTCGAGATCAGCAGCCGTGGCCTGCACTGGGATGCGTTGGACGAGGATATCTCGATCGAGGGCCTGTTAGCTGGAGGCGACCAGACCCGTTCCCGGATCGTCGCGCCCGCATGACGTCGGCATCTCGTAGGCGCTCCATCAAAACACCGGGTAGGCGAGCCTCCGCATGAAGCCGCTCTCCATCGGCATCGCCGGGCTCGGTGTCGTCGGCACGGGCGTGCTGCACGTGCTGCGGAACAACGCGGACCTGATCGCGGCCCGGGCCGGGCGGCCAATCGCCGTCGTCGCCGTTTCCGCGCGGGACCGGGACCGGGAGCGTGGCCTCTCGCTGGACGGGCTCCCCTGGCACGACGATCCGTGCGCGCTGGCGCACGACAACCGCGTGGACGTCGTCGTCGAGCTGATCGGCGGCAGCGAGGGCGCGGCGCGGGACGTGGTCGGCGCCGCCCTGTCCGCGGGCAAGCCGGTCGTCACCGCCAACAAGGCGCTGATCGCGATCCACGGCCGCGCGCTCGCAGCCCAAGCGGAAGCGGCGGGCGTGTCGCTCGGGTACGAGGCCGCCGTCGCGGGCGGCATCCCCGCCATCAAGGCCCTGCGGGAAGGCCTGTCCGGCAACCGGATCAGCAGCGTGGCCGGCATCCTGAACGGCACCTGCAACTACATCCTGACCACGATGCGCGAGCAGGGCCGCGAGTTCGCGGACGTCCTGGCCGACGCGCAGAAGCTCGGCTACGCGGAAAGCGACCCGAGCGTCGATGTCGAAGGCATCGACACCGCCCACAAGCTCGCGATCCTGGCCGCGCTCGCGTTCAACCAGCCGGTCGATTTCGACTCCGTGCACGTGGAGGGCATACGCGGCATCTCCGCCATCGACATCGCCTTCGCCGCCGAGCTCGGCTACCGCATCAAGCTGCTCGGCATCGCCCGGCGCACCGAGGCGGGGATCGAGAGCCGCGTGCACCCGTGCATGGTCCCGCAAACAGCGCCGGTCGCCCGGGTCGACGGCGTCTACAACGCCGTGGTGGCCGAAGGCGACGCCGTTGGCCGGGTCATGCTCGAAGGCCGCGGCGCAGGCGCCGGGCCGACCGCGAGCGCCGTGGTGGCGGACCTGATCGACCTTGCGCGCGGGCGCGCCACCCCGGTCTGGGGCGCGGCGGAGGACGCCCTCTCGCGCCAGCCGTCCGTGCCCATGTCGGCGCACCAGGGGGCATATTATCTCCGCCTCATGGTGCTCGACCGCCCCGGCGTCATCGCCGACGTCGCCGCCGCCTTGCGCGACGCCGGCGTCAGCCTGGAAAGCATGTTGCAGCGCGGCCGGGCGCCGGGCGAGGTGGTCCCGGTCGTGCTGGTCACGCACGAGACGAACGAGGCGGCGATGCGCCGCGCGCTGGCGCAGATCACGGCCCTGGACGCCGTGCTGGAGCCGCCCACCATGATCCGTATCGAACCTGGATGAGGACAAGGCCATGAGCGCACGACCCGAAATCGGCAACGACCGCAACCTGGCGCTGGACCTGGTACGCGTGACGGAAGCCGCCGCCTTGGGCGCATCGCGCTGGATGGGCCGCGGCAAAAAGAACGAGGCGGACGGCGCGGCCGTAGAAGCCATGCGCCGCGCCTTCGACAGCGTGGCGATCAAGGGCACCGTCGTCATCGGCGAGGGCGAGATGGACGAGGCGCCCATGCTCTACATCGGCGAAACGGTCGGCGCAGGCGGCCCGGCCATGGACATCGCCGTCGACCCGCTCGAAGGCACCAGCATCACCGCCAAGGGCGGCCCCAACGCCCTCGCCGTCGTCGCCATGGCCGAGAAGGGCAACTTCCTGCACGCGCCCGACATCTACATGGAAAAGATCGCCGTCGGCGCCGGCCTGCCGATGGGCATCGTCGACCTCGATGCCTCGGTCGCCGACAACCTACGCAACCTGGCCCACGCCAAGAAGCGCGACATCAACGATCTCGTCGTCTGCATGTTGGAGCGGGAGCGGCACGAGGAAATGCTGGCCAAGTGCCGCGAAGCCGGCGCCCGCATCATGCTCCTGGGCGACGGGGACGTGGCCGGCGTGATCGCGGCGGCGCTTCCGAACGGCGGCGTCGACATCTTCATGGGCCTCGGCGGCGCGCCCGAGGGCGTGCTGGCCGCCGCCGCCCTGCGCTGCCTCGGCGGCCAGATGCAGGGCCGGCTGTCCTATGAGGACGAGGCGCAAATCCAGCGGACCCGCGAGATGGGCGTCAGCGACCCGAAGCGGAAATACTCCGTGGAGGAGATGGCGAAAGGCGACGTGATGTTCGCGGCCACCGGCGTCACCTCAGGCGCGCTGCTGAACGGGGTGCGCCGGTTCGGCCACGGCGCCTACACGCACTCCATGGTGATGCGCAGCAAGTCCGGTACGGTCCGCTACATTGAGGCGAACCACAACTTCGAGACCAAGACCTGGCAACCGGAATAGGCGGATTGGCCGATAGCGCTGCTGATAATGCTCTGGGGGTCGACGCCAGCCTGACGGGCCGCCGCTGGCTGCTGCGCCCGTCCGAGGACCGCCTGGCGCTCGGCATCGCGCAGCGCCTCGGGCTGCCGGACGTCGTAGGCCGCCTGCTGGCCGGACGGGGCATCGCGCTCGACGCTGCCGAGCACTTCCTCGCGCCAACCTTGCGCGCCTTGCTGCCGGACCCATCGGTGCTGGCGGACATGGATGCGGCCGCCGAGCGCCTGGCGCGGGCCGTCCGCCATTCGGAGACCGTCGGCGTGTTCGGCGACTACGACGTCGATGGCGCCTGCAGCGCCGCGCTGATGACGCAGGTTCTGCGCGGCCTCGGCTGCACGGTGCTGACTCACGTGCCGGATCGTTTGCTGGAAGGCTACGGACCGAACGCCCCGGCCCTGCTCGGCCTGGCCGGGCGAGGGGCGGCGCTCATCGTCTGCGTCGATTGCGGAACCGCGGCAGCCGGCGCCCTGGCTGCGGTTGCCGGGCAAGCCGACGTCGTCGTGCTGGACCATCACGCCGTCGAGGGCGCGCCGCCGCCGGTGCTGGCGACGGTCAACCCGAACCGCCTCGATTGCGGCAGCGGCTTGGGCGGCATCTGCGCCACCGCCGTCGCTTTCCTGGTCGCGGTGGCGACGGTACGCGCCTTGCGCCGGAGCGGATGGTTCGCCGCCCGCGCCGAGCCGGACCTCCGCCAACTGCTCGATCTCGTCGCCTTGGCGACCGTGTGCGACGTCATGCCGCTGACCGGCCTCAATCGGGCGCTGGTCGTGCAGGGCCTGCGCGTCATGGCCCGGCGCGGGCGCCCCGGCATCGCCGCCCTGCTCGATGCCGCCGCCAACGGTAACGCCCCGACCGCCATGACCTGCGGCTTCGCGCTCGGCCCGCGGATCAACGCCGCCGGGCGGATCGGCGACGCCGGGCTCGGCCTTCGGCTGCTGCTGACCGACGACCCGATCGAGGCGCAGCAACTGGCCGCATTGCTGGACGCGACCAACCGTGAGCGGCGCGAAGTCGAGGACGGCATGCTGCGATCCGCGCTCGATCAGGCGTCCGCGCTCGACGCCGAGGGCCACGCCGCCCTGCTGGTGTATGGCGAGGGTTGGCATCCGGGCGTGGTCGGCATCGTCGCCGGGCGCATCAAGGAGCGGCATAACCGCCCCGCGCTGGTCGGCGCGCTGGCGGACGGCGTGATCAAGGGCAGCGCCCGCTCCGTCCCCGGCGTCGACATCGGAGCGGCGGTGATCGCGGCGCGAAGCCAGGGATTGCTGCTGACGGGCGGCGGCCACGCGATGGCGGCCGGGTTCAGCCTCGCGGCCGGGAATGCCGCGGCGTTCCAGGCCGACCTGAACGCCCGCCTGGCCCACGCCAAGACCCTGCCCCGCGCCGCGGACCTGTCGGTGGAGGGCATGTTGGCGGTGCCCGGCGCGACGGTCGAGCTGGCGCACCATCTGCAGCGTCTCTCGCCGTATGGGAATGGCAATGAGGAGCCGGTGTTCGCCTTACCGCGGGCGCGCGTGGTCCGGGCAGACCGGATCGGCAAGGATGGCGCAACGGTCCGGGCCTACGTCGAGGGCGAAGGCGGCGGCCGGCGCTTGAAAGCCATGCTCTTCCGCGCCGCCGACGGCCCGCTCGCCTCCGCTTTGCTGGAGCGCCGGGCGCCGATCCACCTGGCCGGCCATCTGCGTGCGGAGGAATGGAACGGCTCGGTCATGCCTTGCTTCCTCGTCGCTGACGCCGCGGCGGCTTGACCGGATACGTGCCGCCGGGCTACGCCCTGCTGGTCCGTCCCGTTCGTCTAGAGGCCCAGGACACGGCCCTTTCAAGGCTGTAACACGGGTTCGAATCCCGTACGGGGCACCAGCGCGCACGTCCTGCTCGCCAACGCGGGCATCCCACGCCTATTCGGCAGCCTCCTTCGCCGGCAGGCGCAGCGGCTCCATCACCGAGCGATCCACCATCGCGCTGATCGCGTCCAACCGCTCTCCCACCATCGTCTCGTGCTCAAGCAACTCCGAGGCGCTCCGGCGCAACAGCGCCTCGTTCATCGACAGGACACGCTGCGACAAGTTGTAAGCCTCATCCACGAGCGTCCGAACCGCGCCGTCAATGCTTGCCGCCGTATCCTCGCTGTAGCTCCGCGGCGTCACCTCGCGTCCGTTGCTCGGCAGCATCCGGTTGCGCTCAGGCTCATACGCCACCTGCCCCAAGGCCGGGTCCATCCCGAAACGGACCACCATGCTCCGGGCAATCTCGGTCGTTTTCACCAGATCGTCCGACGCCCCGGTCGAGACCTGCTGGAAAATCAACTGCTCGGCCGCCCGCCCCGAGAGCAGCACCACCATGCGATGCACCAGCTCGTCGCGGCTCATCAGGAAATGCTCTTCCATCGGCCGCTGCATCGTATAGCCCAGGGCCGCGATCCCGCGCGGGATGATCGAGATCTTGTGCACCGGGTCCACATCCGGCATGGCCATCGCCGCGATCGCATGGCCCATCTCGTGATGGGCCACGATGTCCCGCTCATGCGTGCTCAGCAGCCGGTTCCGCTTCTCCAGGCCCGCGATCAGCCGCTCGATAGCCGCCTCGAAATCCGGCAGCGCCACCGCGTCGGCGTCGCGCCGGGTCGCGAGCAGGGCCGCCTCGTTCACCAGGTTGGCAAGGTCCGCTCCGGTGAACCCGGGCGTCAGCATCGCCACTGCATCGGCGGCGACGCCGGGCGCGAGCGTCACCTTGTCCATGTAAATCTGCAGGATCTGCGCGCGGCCCTTACGGTCCGGCCGGTCGACCAGCACCTGCCGGTCAAACCGCCCGGGCCGCAGCAGCGCCGGGTCCAGCACCTCCGGCCGGTTGGTCGCGCCGATGATAACGAGCCCGCTGGTCGGGTCGAAGCCGTCCATCTCCGACAGCAACTGGTTCAGCGTCTGCTCCTTCTCGTCATGCCCGCCCATCGCCGGCCCGGCCCGAGCGCCGCCCAGCGTGTCGATCTCGTCGATGAAGATGATGGCCGGCGCCTTCTCCCGCGCCTGCGCGAACATGTCGCGCACGCGGGACGCGCCGACGCCCACGATCATCTCCACGAACTCCGACCCGGAGATGGAGAAGAACGGCACGCCGGATTCCCCCGCCACCGCCCGCGCCAGCAACGTCTTGCCGGTGCCGGGCGGGCCGACGAGCAGAACGCCTTTCGGAATGTGCGCGCCCAGGCGGCCATACCGCTGCGGCGCCTTGAGGAACTCGACGATCTCCTCAAGCTCGTCTTTCGCCTCGTCCGCCCCGGCCACGTCTATGAACCGCGTTTTGGTGTCGCTTTCGGAATAGACCTTGGCCTTGCTGCGCCCGATGTTCATCATCCCGCCCATGCCCAGCCCGCCCATCCCGGACGCCATGCGGCGGCTCATGTAGAACCAGAACCCCCAGAAAAGGGCGAGCGGCAGGATCCACCCCAGCGCGCTGCTCAACCAACCCGGCGGCGGCGTAGCCGAAAACGTGACGTTGTCCGCGGCAAGCGTCTTGGCCAGCCCCGGATCAACCCGCACAGTCGTGAACCGGTCGGGCTTGCCTTGCCCGGCATCCTTGATCTTGCCCTCGATGCGGTCGCGGCTGACGACGAGGTTATCGAGCTTGCCGGCATGGAGCATCGCCTCGAATTGGCTGTAGGGGAGCGTCTGCTCGCCGCCCGGATTCGAGCCGAAATAATCCTGGATCGCCAGCAGCCCAAGTACCGCCGCCAGGACATAGTAGAATTGAAAATGATTTTCCCGTTTAACCGGCATAAGGTCCCTCCTCAGGCGCGCAACGCATCGCTCGAACATGACATTCGGAGCGCGTCGAAGTTCCACAAGGCGGGCGCGTAGGCGGCGCAAGCGACCGTGACAGGCCGCAAGCGCCACGCGGTCAGGAGAGGTGCTTCGTAATCTCCTGCGCCGAATGGTTGGTGTAGTCCTTGGACAAGGTGAAGACGACGCTGCCCTCCACGGACTTGTGCATCGCGTCGCGAATCTGCCCCAGCGTCTGCGGATCGGCGATCAGCACCAAAGATTCATACTTGCCGGCATGGTGCATCTTATACAGCGTCTCCGCCAGCTGCTTGGCAAACGTCGCCTCGTCGGTCTGCTTCGGCGTCTGGTCCTCCGGGCGGGAGCCGGACGGGCCTTCAGCCGCCAGGTCATGCGGGGTGACGCGGCGCTCCTCGTGCAGGTCAACCCCGTCGCCATGCGCCTTGTTGCGCAGCAGGATCGCCTTCCCGCCATCCGCCACAACGACCAACGCATCGGTCGGAATCTGCTTCGCCATGTCGTAAACCTTTCTTGCATGAAAGCTGGTTCAGCCAGCAGAGCGTAAACCGCCCGCCTGCCGTTAACGCACGGGGGCGAAGGGAGTTGGCTTGCCGCTACGTCCCCGTGAACCGCGCCGCCCGCTTCTCCAGGAACGCCGCCTTGCCCTCGGCATGGTCCGCGGTCAGGAACAAGGCGGCCTGGGTGTCCCGCTCCCATTCGAGCGCCGCGTCCAGCCCGGCGGCTAGATACTGCTTCGTCATCGCCACCGGCAGCGGCGCCGCGCCGTGGAACGCCCGCGCCCGCTCCAGCGCCGCCGCCAACGCCTCGCCGGGCGCCGTCACCCGGTCCACCAACCCGATCCGCAGCGCCTCGTCGCCGTCCAGCCGCTCGCCATAAAGCAGCACCTGCCGGGCCCGCCCCTGCCCGACCCGCAGCGGCAACGTGTGCAGCATCCCGAAATCAGCCACCAGCCCCACTCGTCCGAACCCGGCGGCGAACTGCGCGTCGGCGGCGGCCATGATCGTGTCGCAGCACAGCGCGAGCGACAGCCCCGCCCCCACCGCGTAGCCCTCGACCGCGGCCACGACCGGCTTCGAGCTCTTCACCAGCAACCGCACCAGCCGATGCGTCACCCGGAACCGCTCGCGCCCGGCGGCCAGGTCGGCGGCGTTCATGCCGCTGATGTCGCCTCCCGCGCTGAACACGCCCTCCGCCCCGGTCAGCACGATGGCACGCACCCCGGGGTCGCCCTCGATGCGCTCCATCGCGTCGATCAATCCCTGCCGCATCGGCATGGCCAGGGCGTTGCGCCGGGCCGGGTAGTCGAGCGTCAGCACGGCGGTGGCGCCGTCCCTGGTTTCACGCAGCATCATCGGCGGTCAGCCAGCGTCGCGTCGGTTCGCGCTTGCAGGTCCGCGAACGTGACGCCCGGCGCCAGGTCCAGCACGGCGAACCCGTCCGGCGTCACCTCCAGCACGGCCATATCCGTATAGACGCGCGCCACCGCGCCCGGCGCCGTCAGCGGGTAGGCGCAGCGGCGCACGAGCCGTGGCCGCCCGTCCTTGGTGACGTGCCCCATCAAGGCCCACAGCCGCTTGGCCCCCACGGCAAGATCCATGGCGCCGCCCACCGCGGGCGCGGTGTCGTTCTCGCTGGTCGCCCAATTGGCGATGTCGCCGTTTTCCGCCACCTCGAACGCGCCGAGCACGCACAGGTCGAGATGCCCGCCGCGGATCATGGCGAAGCTGTCGGCATGATGCGCGTAGGCGCCGCCGGCAACCAGCGTGACATGCTGCTTCCCGGCATTGATCAGCCACGGGTCGCGAGCGTCGGCCGCGGGCGCCGGCCCCATCCCGAGCACCCCGTTCTCGCTATGGAACACCACCTCGCGGCCCGGCGGCACCTGGTCGGCAACCAGCGTCGGCATCCCGATCCCGAGGTTCACGTACCATCCCTCCGGAATGTCCCGCGCCAGGCGGGCGGCCATCTCCACGCGCGAAAGCAAGGCCATGTGTCAGCCCTCCGGGTCGCCGTGAGGGACATGCAGCACACGGTCGACGAAGATGCCCGGCGTGACCACGCGCTCCGGGTCAAGCGCCCCGAGCTCCGCCATGTGCTGCGTCTGCACAACAGTCAGCCGGGCGGCGGTGGCCATCACCGGGTTGAAATTGCGCCCGCTGCTGCGGAACACGAGGTTGCCCCATCGGTCCGCCGCCCAGGCCTCGACCAGCGCCACATCGCCGTGCAGCGCCTCCTCCAGCACGTACTCGCGCCCGTCGATCACCCGCGTCTCCTTGCCGCGCGCAAGCAGCGTGCCGGCCGCGGTCGCCGTAAAGAACGCCGGGATGCCGGCCCCGGCCGCGCGCATCCGCTCGGCCAGCGTGCCCTGCGGCACGATCTCAAGCTCGATCCGGCCGGCCTTGTACAACGCCTCGAACACCACCGACCCGACGCTGCGCGGAAAGGTGCAGATCATCTTACGCACCCGCCCAAGCTCCATCAGCCGCGCAAGCCCCGTCTGTCCAGCCCCGGCGTTGTTCGCCACGCAGACGAGGCCCGTCGCCCCCTGCTCGATCAAGCCCTCGATCAGCGCATCCGGCTGCCCGACCGACCCGAAGCCGCCGATCAGCACCGTCGCGCCATCCTCGATCCCGTCCAGCGCCTCGGCCATGCTTTGCACGCGCTTGTCGATCATGCCTCCGCCAATTCCATCGCCGCGTCGAGCGCATACGCGCCCCGGGCAAGCGCCAGCACCGGGTTGAGGTCAAGCGACCGCAGGCGCGGCCCGGCCTGGGCCGCGAACGCCGATAGCCGCGACAGCATCACGGCCAAGGCGCCCACATCCGCCGCCGGGCGCCCCCTGGCCCCGAGCAGGATCGGCGCCCCACGGATCGAGCGGATCATGCGCTCGGCGACGTCGGGGCCGAACGGGCAGCGGCGCAAGCTCACATCCTGCAGCACTTCCACAAAGATGCCGCCGAGACCGAACATCGCGACGGGGCCGAACACCGGGTCCTGCTGGATGCCCATGATGCACTCCACCCCACCGCCGAGCTGCTCGGCGACCAGCACCCCCTCGATACGCGCCCCCGTAACATCCCGACCGCGCCGCATCAGCATTTCGAACCCGGCCCGCACCGCCGCGTCCCCCTCGATCCCGAGCAGCACCCCGCCGATCTCGGACTTGTGCGGGATATCGGGCGAGAGCACCTTCATCACCACGGCGCCGCCGAACCGGGCCGCGGCGCCGGCGGCTTCTGCGGCGCTCGCGCAGACGGCTTCCGGGGCGCTCTCGATGCCGGCCAGGGCCAGCAGGCGTTTCGCCTCCGCCTCGCTCGGCGTCCGGGCTGGCAGAACGACGGGCGGCAGCGCCGGCGCCGCCCCCGCCTCCTCCCGCGAGAACGCGGCCCCGAACCGCCCCATCGCCTCGATCGCCACGACGGCGCGGGTCGGGTCCTCCATCACCACGTAGCCGTCCGCCTCGTAGTCCCGCACCTGCTCCGCCCGCGCCACGACGGACAGCACGTAGAGCCGGTCCGGATGCCGCTCGCGCACCGCCCGCAACTGCTGCCGCAACTTGGGCGCGATGCTCGGCGAGGCGCCAACCTGGGTGAAGAAGCTGAGCACGGAGGCGTAGCAGCCATCCTCGACCATGCTGTCCATGAAGCGCCCGACCAGCGAGATATCGTTGAACGCCTGCGCCGTGCAATCCACCGGGTTGCGCGGCGCGGCGAACGGCAGCATCGCCTTGAGCCGGGCCTGCGCCGCCTCCGGCATGGGCGGCAACTCGAGGCTGATCCTCTCCGCCGCGTCCGAGATCAGCACCCCCGCCCCGCCGCTGATGGTGATCACGCCCAGGGTGTTGCGCACGGGATAGATGCGCTTCGTCGCCGTCATGGCGATGTCCAGCATCTCCTCCGTCGTCCGCGCCCGCACCACCCCGAACTCCGCCAGCACCGCCTCCGTCACCGCGTCGTTGCCCGCGATGGACGCGGTATGGCTGCGCGCCGCGTCCGCCCCCACGGCGCTCGTGCCCACCTTCATCATCACCACCGGCTTCCGCGCCCGCCGCGCGGTCTCCAGGGCCGCAAGGAAACTGTCCGCCTCGCGGATGCCCTCGGCATAGGCGGCGATCACGTCCGTCTCCGGGTCCTCCGCCAGCCAGCCGATCACGTCGCCGATGGTCACGTCCGCCTCGTTGCCGGTGGTGACGCAGATGGGCGTGCCGATGCCCCGGTTGCGCGCGATGGCGAACAGGTGCGTGCCGTACGCCCCGCTCTGGCTCGCGATCCCCACCCGGCCCGGCGCCGGCCAGCCGCTCTCCAGGCT
Source organism: Acetobacteraceae bacterium (assembly GCA_965217935.1). Lineage (GTDB taxonomy): Bacteria > Pseudomonadota > Alphaproteobacteria > Acetobacterales > Acetobacteraceae > JBBROS01. The sequence goes on from OZ244581.1 coordinate 715,896, forward strand.
GCTGGAGAAAATCGGGTAGAACCCGGCCCGCGCGTTGAACAGCCCGAGGCAGTTCGGCCCCACCAGCCGCATCCCATGCCGCCGCGCCGCCTGCATCATCCGCGCCTGCGCCTCGCCCCCCGCCGCGTCCATCTCCGCGAACCCGGCGGTGAACACGATGGCGCTCTTGGTCCCCCGCGCCCCCAAATCGTCGACCGCCTGGATCGCGAGCGCGGCCGGAACGGCGATGATGGCCGTCTCCGGCGCTTCTGGAAGCTCGGCCACCGACGCATAGGCGCGCAGCCCCTGCACCTCGGCCCGGTTCGGGTTCACCGGCAGGATCGCGCCCTGGAACCGCTGCTTCAGCATATAGTCGATCGGCCGCCCGCCGATCCGCGTCGGGTCGGCGCTGGCCCCCAGCACGGCCACGCTCCGCGGCTGCAACAGGCTGTCGAGGCTGGCGAACCGGCTCACACAGTTGTGCCGAGGATGGCGGTGCACTGGCTGCTGAGCGTCCCGCCGTTGCCGTGCACCAGCGCCAGCTCCAGCCCTGGCGCCTGCCGCTCCCCGGCATCGCCGCGAAGCTGCGTCACCGCCTCGATAATGAGGAACATGCCGTACATGCCCGGATGCACGCACGACAGGCCGCCGCCGTTCGTATTGACCGCGAGCCGCCCGCCGGGAGCAATCGCCCCGCCCTGCACGAACCGCCCCCCTTCCCCCTTCGGGCAGAACCCGAGGTCCTCCAGGAACAGGATCGTGTTGATGGTGAAGGCGTCGTACAGCATCGCGAGCTTGATGTCCGCGGGCGTCGCCTCCGCCATCGCGTAGGCCCGCGCCCCGCTCTCGGAAGCCGCCGTGATCACCAGGTCGGGCATGCACATCACCGCCCGGTGCCACCCCGCCGTCGCCGCCCCCAGCATATAGACGGGCTTATGCGGCAAGTCCCGCGCCCGGTCGGCGCGCACCAGCACGCACGCCCCGCCGCCGTCGGTCACCAGGCAGCAATCGCGCGTCGTCAACGGGTCGCTGATCATCCGCGCCCCGAGCACGTCGTCGATGGACAGCGGCCCGCGCGCGAAGGCGTCCGGGTTCAGGTTGGCCCAGCCGCGGGCGGCAACCGCCACCTCCGCCAGCATCTCCCGCGTCGTGCCGAACTCGTGCATGTGCCGGCTCGCGGCCAGCGCGTAGGCGGTGATCGGGTGCCGCGGCTTATACGGCGCCTCGTGCGGCTGCGGCTCGCTCATGGACACGAGACGCCCGCCGGCGGTCCGCTGGTTGCTGCCGTAGCAGATCAGCGCCGCGTCGCACTGCCCGGCCGCTAGCGCCATCGATGCGCTCAACAAATGCGCCTCGAAACTCGACCCGCCAATATTGGTGCCGTCCTGATACCGCGGCTTCAGGCCAAGATACTCCGACACGCTCAACGTCGGGAACGCATGAGTGCTGGTGGCCGCGAACACCCCGTCGATCTCGCCCAGCGTCAACCCGGCGTCCTTGACGGCGGCCAGCGCCGCCTCCGCCATCAGCTCGGTCGCGGTCCGCCCCGGCGCCTCCCCGCACCCGGCGCTGCCGATCCCCACGATGGCCGCTTTCCCGCGCAGGCTCATGCCGCATCCTCCGGCACGAACGCCACGAGCGGGGCGCCGCCCTCCTCGACGATCCGCGCCCGCACCTTTGTTCCGATCGGCACGGTCTCCACCCCCTCGATCCGCGTCATCATCCGCGGCCCCTCCTCGAGATCGACCAGCGCCAGGTTGTAGGTCGCCTCGCGCCCGCGGTTGACGGTGATGGCATACACGGTGGCCAGCCCCGAGGCTTCGACCCATTCGAGGTCCTGCTCGCCCGTGCCGGGCACGGCGACCCGAGGGTAGAAGACGTGCTGCCCGCTGGACCGGCTGCGCTGGATCATGAAACGCCTGTCGCGCAGGAAGGCGCGGTATTCGGCTTCTGGTCCGTCCATTCGTTCGCTCCCGCTCTCGTTGCCCGCGATCATGCGTCCGGGACAACGGGCGGGCAAGTCACGCGATCGCGGCGCCCGGCCCGTTTCAGCTCACCGGGATCAATGCCGGAAGATGTCGGGGTCCTCGTAGCCGAGCAAATCGAGCCGGCACCGGGCGGGCAGGAAGTCGAAGCAGGCTTGCGCCAGCTCCCGCCGCCCCTCGCGCTCAAGCAGGGCCTCGAGCTTGGCCCACAGCTTGTGCAGATAGAGCACGTCGGAGGCGGCATAGGCCATCTGCTCCGGGCTGAGTTCCGGCGCCCCCCAATCCGACGTCTGCTGCTGCTTCGAGATCTCGACCCCCACCAGCTCGCGGCACAGATCCTTCAGCCCATGCCGGTCGGTGAACGTCCGCACCAGCTTGGCCGCGATCTTGGTGCAGCGGACCGGTGCAACCGTAACGCCCAGCGCCCGTTGCAGCACGGCCACGTCGAACCGGGCGAAATGCATCAGCTTCGTCACCGCCGGGTCGGCCATCAGCTGGGCCAGGTTCGGCGCGTCATAGCCGCGCCCGCCTAGCGAGACCGGAACAAGCTGCACCAGGTGCGCCACCCCGTCGCCCGCCGACATCTGCACCAGGCACAGCCGGTCCCGATGCGGGTTCAGCCCCATCGTCTCGGTATCCACCGCCACCACCGGCCCGAGCGAGAGCCTCTCGGGCAAGTCATGCTTGTGCAGATGGATGGTGCCGTTCTGCTGAAATTGCGTCACTGCCATGGAAATTTTGGTGCCCAGGAAAAGACTCGAACTTTCACGACCTTACGGCCACAGGTACCTGAAACCTGCGCGTCTACCAATTCCGCCACCTGGGCACGTGTCCGGTGGAGCGCGGACGTAGCGCCCGGGTCTGGCGCCGTCAAGCTACGGAAACGCTGGATAGCGCCTTAGTTTGAATTTCTGCAGATGTTGGAAAGCGGACCTCCAACGGTCGCTGTGGCAAATTGGTCTCTACCAATAGGAGCAAACGAAGAATGATTAAAACCGAGCGGCTAAATCTTGTCCCCTGGCATGAATGTCATCGCTCCGTATTCGCCGCAATGCACGCAGACCCGGCTGTGATGCTCGACCTAGGGGGGCCAATCAGCCGGCGTGAAAGCGACGCCAAGTTCGACCGCTATGATGCCGCGTACGCCGGACACAGCTTCTCCCGCTGGGCAGTCGAGAACAGAGACGGCGCCTTTTTTGGCTACGCGGGAGTGATGCCTTGCGTTTCGCCGGGGCATCCCCTCGGGCCTCATTGCGAGGTCGGCTGGCGCTTTACGCGTGCAGCGTGGGGAAACGGTTTTGCCAGCGAGAGCGCGAGAGCCGCGCTTGATGATATTTTTCGACGCACAGAGTTGGTTGAAATTCTGTCCTACACAGATGCCGCCAAAATGCGGTCGCAAGCTGTTATGGCTCGGCTAAATCTCCGAAGAGAAACGTCGCGCGACTTTATCGTGGAGTACGAGCGCGTTGGTGCTTGGCAAGGCATGGTCTGGGTCGCTGAGCGCACTCAGAACAGAGAGTCCGGTTAGGGTCGGAAGCTGATCAAACTGAGACACGACCAAACGCTGGCAAGCCTTTTTGGACGTGATGCGCCCGGTGCCGAGATGTTGAGCCAGCCACGAACATGCAGCGTCGTGGGCGATCAGGCCGGTCGAGACCGAAAGGGTGACAACGTCGTCCTGATCAACCGCGGCACAATGATGGCGCTGTCGGGTTCGTCGAACGGCACTGCCGCAAGCGCCAACGCATCAACAACCTGAACGCCCATCGCGGACAGCCCGCACGATCTCCGCCGACTCATTCGGCGGACGCAAGTCAAGGCTGCGGATTTCAGCCAGCACGTCGTCCAACGGCCCTGGAGGCTCGTCCCGGACGGCAGCCTCGGCGACGGCCGCCAGCTCGCCCTGCAAAGAACGGTGGTTCCGGGCCGCCCGCGCAGGCAAGCGTCCGGCAACCTCGTCGGGCGCGTTCTTGATCGGCAGGTTCACGCCAGCGGCTCCAAATCGGAGCCGGATAGGCCGCATCGCCGCCGCCAAGTCACGCCAGATAAACATCCGTATACGTCGCCCCCAGATCCACCTTCGCCTGCGCCACCGCCGGGTTGAAGCTCGCCAGCATCCGCTCCACCGTCCCGGCCATCGCCGGCGTCACCCGTCCGTCATGCTGGAACGCATCCTTGTTGCGCTCGAACGCGCTGGCGCACACGCCCTCCCCCACCGCGCACATCCCCTTCTGCAACGCCCCCAAAGCCTGCTCCGCCGTCGCCGTCTTGAGGAAATCCACCGCCTCCACGATCGCCGCCGCAGCACCCCGCACGCCCGCCTTGTTCCCCGGCAGCCACCCGGCCTCCGCATACAGGCACCCGCTGGCATAAGGCCCGCCGAAGATCGCCTCGGTTCCCGCGCCAGTCCGCGCGTCGGCCAGGATGTTGATCTCGCCCCGCTGCTGCAAATCGGCGATGATCGGGTCGAACAGGCTCAGCGCATCCACCTCGCCGCGCTCGAACGCGCTCATCGCCGTCTGCGTCGTCCCCACCCCGATCGCCGCCGCGTCCGTCGGCTTCAGCCCGGCCTTCGCCAGCGCCTGCATCAGGAACATGTGCGTCGCCGACCCCGGCGCCGACACGCCCACCTTGCGCCCCTTCAGGTCCGCCACGCCCTTGATCTCCGTCAACGCCTTGCGCGAGCCGAGCACCAGCCCGCTGTTCTTCGCCTGCAGCACGAATGCCGTCAGCTTGGCCCCCTTGGCCGCCATCTGGATGGTATGCTCGTAATACCCGCAGGCCACGTCCGAGCTTCCCCCCAACACCGCCTGCATCGCCTTCGAGCCGCCCGGGAACTGCGCCACCTCGGCCTCGACCCCGTGCTTGGCGAACAGATCCTGCCCCACGCAGACGAAGAACGGCATATACCCGTAAAGCGCGATCCCACCGCCTGCGAAACGGACCTTCGCGCGCGATTGCGCCAGCGCAGGCCGGGCCAAGGGCGCGGCAGCGGCGGCCAATAGGGCGGTGCGTCGTGTCAGCATGGTCGTTCCTCCGGTTTTCCTGACCTTTACAGGCGGGCCGCCCGGGCTGGCAACTCTCACTCGTCCGACAGCGCCAGCTTCAGGCCGAGCGCCCCGAACGCGCCGGCGAAGCCGCGCCGCATCCAGGCCAGCACCCGAGGCCGCGAGATCACGCGCTCCCTGATTCGCGCGGCAAACACCCCGTAGCCCACGAACACGACGAACGTGAGCAGCATGAACACCGCACTCAGCTCCAGCATCTGCCCCACCGGATGCGCCGCCCCCGCGCTCACGAACTGCGGCAGGAATGCCAGGAAGAAGATCGAGAGCTTCGGGTTCAGCACGTTGATCAGGATCGCGGACGTGATCACCCGCAATGCGGACCGCGGCCCAACCTGCCGCTCGACCCGAAGCGCCCCCTGCTCCCGCAACGTGTTCCAGGCCATATACAGCAGGTAGACCACGCCCAGATACTTCAGCGTCTGGAACGCGACCGCGCTCGCGTGCAGCACCGCCGCCAATCCCGTCACCGCCGCCATGTGCGGCACGATGCCGAGCGTGCATCCGACCGCGGCAATTACGCTCGCCCGCGCCCCGCGCAAGAACCCGGTCGACAGCGTATACAGCACCCCAGTCCCCGGCGACACGACGACGATCAGCGACGTGACCAGGAACTCGATGCCCATGCCCAACCCCTCGCTCAGATGTCCCGCGGCGTCTCCGCCCGCGGCTGCCAAACCAGCAGCCGGGTTTCAGCCAAGCTCACGATCCCGTCCAGTGCCAGCGCGCAGGCGGTCAGCACCACGATCCCGGCGAACACGGTGTCCACGTCGAACACCCCCTCCGCCTGCAAGATCAAGTAGCCCAGCCCGGCCGCGCTGCCGAGATACTCGCCGATCACCGCCCCCACGAACGCCATCCCCACCGACACGTGCAGCGAGCTGAACACCCAGCTCAGCGCCGCCGGCAGATAGACGTGCCGCACCAACTGCCGCCTCGACGCCCCCAGCATCCGCGTGCCGTTCAGCACCGTCGGGCTGACCTCCCGCACCCCCTGCAGCACGTTGAAGAACACGATAAAGAACACCAAAGTGAATCCCAGCGCCACCTTGCTCCCCATCCCCAGCCCGAACCACATGGCGAAGATCGGCGCCAGGATCACCCGCGGCATCGCGTTGGCCGCGTTGATGAACGGAAACAGCACCGCCTGCGTCCGCGGGCTCAGCCCCAGCCATAACCCGGCCGCGATCCCCGCCACGGCCCCGCTCGCGAACGCCATCAGCGTTTCCGAGATCGTGACGATCAGATGCGGCCAGATCACGCCGCTCGCGAACCACTGGTAAATCACCGCCGCGATCCGCGCCGGGCGCCCGAAGAACAACGGCGGCAGCAAGCCCGTGCTGGTCCCTACCTGCCACAACAGCAGGATGGCCAGCGCGATGCCAACCCGGCCCAGCGCGATCATGCCGCCCGCGCGCCCTGATACGCCTTCACCACCTCGTCCCGCAGCACCGCCCAGATCTGCTCCTCCAGCGCCCGGAACGCCGGCGTCAGCCGAATCTCGGTCACGTCCCGCGGCCGGGGCAGCTCAACCGTGAACTCCGCGATCGGCCGCGTCCCAGGCCCCGCAGACAGCACCACCACCCGGTCGCTCAGGCTGATCGCCTCCTCCAGGTCGTGCGTGATGAACAGCACCGACTTCCGGTTCGCCTGCCACAGCGCCAGCAGCTCGTTCTCCATCATCTGCCGCGTCTGCACGTCGAGCGCGCTGAACGGCTCGTCCATCAGCAGGATCGGCGGATCGAGCACCAGCACCTGCGCCAACTGCGCCCGCTTCCGCATCCCCCCGCTCATCTGGTGCGGATACTTCCCCCCGTGCCCCGAAAGCCCCACCCGCGCCAGCCATCCGTCCGCCGCCGCCCGCGCCTCGGCCCGGGACGCTCCCGCGAACGAAGGCCCCGCCGCCACGTTGTCCCGCGCCGACCGCCAAGGCATCAAACTGTCCGACTGGAACAGATACCCCGCCCGCCGATTGATCCCCAATAACGGCGCCCCCATCGCCCGCACCTCCCCCCGCGTCGGCGCGAGCAGACCGGCGGCCAGGTTCAGCAGCGTGCTCTTGCCGCACCCGGTCGGCCCAACGACCGACACGAACTCCCCCTCCGCAACATGCAGCGTCGTGTCGCGCACGGCCGTATAGTCCCCGCCCCGGCCGGCGAACGTCACCTCGACCTGCTCGAACGCCAGCGCCGTCATCGCCCCTCCCAACTCTCAAGGCCGGTATAATGCCTTCCAACCGTCAAGGAAGCGGCAACCGACGCAACGCAAGCCTGCGCCGCCCGTTGACGCCGCATCAACCGGGCGGGATCCGCGACAACATGCTGTTTGGAACATGGGACGCGCTCGGCCGGGTGCTGATCGTCGCCCCCCTCGCCTACTGCGCCCTCGTGCTGCTGCTGCGCGTCTCGGGCAAGCGCACGCTGACCAAGCAGAACGCTTTCGACCTAGTCGTCACCGTCGCCTTGGGCTCGGTCCTGGCGACGATGCAGCTCAGCAAAACCGCATCCGTCGCCGAAGGCGTCCTTGCATTGGCCATGCTCATCGGCCTGCAATACGTCATCACCTGGTCCTCGGTTCGGTCCGAACGCATCTTCAACCTCGTCACATCCGAGCCGACCTTGCTGCGTCACGACGGCCAATTCCTGAACCAAGCCATGCTGCGCCAGCGCGTCACGCGCGAGGACCTGCTGGCCGTGCTCCGCAACAACGGCAGAACCGACCCGGAGGAGATCAGCGGCATCGTGCTCGAAAACTATGGCTCGTTCAGCGTCCTGAGCCAAGGCGCCCCGGCAAATATCCTGTCGCGCGTCCAGCCGGCCGACTTATAAACCCAACCCGGAGCCGCCCCATGCGCCCTGCCCTATCGCTGTTGCTCGCCGCCACGACGCTCCTCGCCCTCGCCGCCTGCGCTGGCAGGGAGCGCGATACCGGCCAGGAGGACATGCGCCGCCCGCCCGTGACGGTGCCGGGCAGCGTCGACAGCTATCACCCCGAGGAGGATTGACCTCCCCCGTCCTGGCGCAAGACGGCGGCCCTGGCCATGATGCCCGGATCATGCCCCGCACCCCGCCCGGCCAACGCGCCGACTATCCCAGCTTCCTGCCGCTCAACACGCGCTGGGCCGATAACGACGTATTCGGCCATCTCAACAACGTCGTCTACTACAGCCTGTTCGACACCGCCGTCTGCACATTCCTGGTCAACGCCGGCATCCTGCACTGGCGCGACAGCGGGCATTTCATGGTCATGGCCGAGAGCGGCTGCCGCTATCATTCCGAAGTGGCCTTCCCGGAGCGCATCGAGGCCGGTCTGCGCATTGCCCGCCTCGGCACAAGCTCGGTGCGCTACGAGATCGCCGTCTTCCGCGAAGGCGCCGGCCTCGCCGCGGCGGAGGGCTTCATGGTCCACGTCTGCGTCGACGCCGCCGCCCGCCGCCCGGCTCCGATCCCCCAGGCCTGGCGTGAAATCCTGCAACAACTCGGAGGCTAAGTCATGGATGTCGGTCTGAACGGCAAGCGCGCCATCGTCTGCGCCTCAAGCAAGGGCCTCGGCCGCGCCTGCGCCCTGGCACTGGCGCGCGAAGGCGTCGCCGTCACCATCACCGCCCGCACCGAAGAAACCCTCGAACGCGCCGCCGCCGAGATACGCGCCGCCACCGGCTCGGAGGTCACCCCCGTCCCCGGCGACATCGCCACCGAGGCCGGGCGCGCCGCGGCCCTCGCCGCCTGCCCGGACCCCGACATCCTGGTCAACAACGCCGGCGGCCCCCCGGCCGGCGACTTCCGCGACTGGGAGCGCGACGACTGGATCAGCGCGCTCGACGCCAACATGCTCGCCCCCATCGCCCTGATCCGCGCCGTGGTCGACGGCATGGTCGCCCGCCGCTTCGGCCGCATCGTCAACATCACCTCGGCCAGCGTGAAATCCCCGATCCCCACCCTCGGCATGAGCAACGGCGCCCGCGCCGGGCTGACCGGCTTCGTCGCCGGCCTCGCCCGCCAGGTGGCTCGGCACAACGTCACCATCAACAACCTCCTCCCCGGCCCCTTCCTGACCGACCGCCTGCGCGGCAACGCCGAGCCGGTCGCGCGCGCCTCGGGCCAAAGCGTCGAGCAGGTGCTCGAAGAACGCGCCAAGCGCTCGCCCGCCGGCCGCAACGGCGACCCCTCGGAGTTCGGCGACGCCTGCGTCTTCCTCTGTGCGGCCAGCAGCGGCTTCATCGTCGGCCAGAACCTTTTGCTCGACGGCGGCCTCTACAACTCCACGATGGCCTGACCGGCGTCCGGCATGACGCGCATACCGACCCGGCTCGCCGTCCTGGCTCTCGCCGCCGCCCTATTCGCCGCCGTTTTGGCTGCCCCTTTGGCCCACGCCCAGAAATCCGCCGACACGCTGCGCGTCACGTGGCGCTCCGCCATCCCGGACGTCGATTTCTACCGCAACAACCTGCGCGCCGGCCTCGTCGTCTCCCAGCACGTCTGGGACACCCTGGTCTACCGCGACCCCGAGACCTTCCAGCTCAAGCCGCTCCTGGCCACGAGCTGGAAATACGCGGACGACACGACGCTGGAATTCGAACTGAGGAAGGGCGTGGCGTTCCACGACGGCAGCGCTTTCACCGCCGACGACGTGGTCTACACCGTCAACTCGGTCCTGAACGAAAGCCAGCTCTCCGTCCCGAGCAACTACGCCTTTATCGACCACGCCGAGAAGATCGACGGCCTCCACGTCCGCATCAAGCTGAAGCACGCGTTCCCCGCCGCCCTCGAATACCTCTCGATGGCGGCGCCGATCTACCCCAAGGCCTACCGCGAGCGGGTCGGCGCCGAGTTCAGCAAGCGCCCGGTCGGCACCGGCCCCTACAAGGTCGCCCAGGTGGACGGCACGGCCCGGATCGCGCTCGAACGCAACGACGCCTACTTCGACGGACCCAAGGGCAAGCCCGCCATCAAGGCCATCCTCATCGACCAAGTCGCCGACGCCACCGACGAGCTGACGGCGCTCATCGGCGGCCGGGCGGACTGGATCTGGGAATTCAGCCCCGACCAATTGGACCAGCTCGGCCGGATGCCGGCCATCCAGGTGCAGACCAGCGAGAGCATGCGCGTCGTCTACATGAATATGGACGCTGCAGGGCGCTCCGGCGACACCCCGCTCACCAAGCAGAAAGTCCGCCAGGCCATCATGTATGCGGTGGACCGGCAGACCCTGGCCAAGCAGTTCATGCCCGGCGGTCGCGTGCTGGACGCGCCCTGCTACCCGACGCAGTTCGGCTGCGACCAGGCCATCGCCGTCAAGTACGGCTACGACCCGGCCAAGGCAAAGGCGCTGCTGGCTGAAGCCGGCCTGCCCGAAGGCTTCGAGACCGAGATCGTCGGCTACCAGCTTCCGCAATGGCAGGCCGCGATGCAGAACTATCTCGGCGTCGCCGGCATCCGCGCCACGGTGACGCAACTGCCCGACAGCCAAGTCGTGCAGCGCAGCGCCGAGGGCCGCAACCCGCTTGAGATGGGAAGCTGGGGCAGCTACTCGATCAATGACGTCTCCGCCTTCCTGCCCCACTTCTTCGCCGGCGGCGAGCAGGACTACGCCCGGGACCCTGAATTGGAGAAGCTGGTTAAACGAGGCGACGCCGCCGCCAACCCGGACCAGCGGCGCGAAGCCTACAGCGCCGCGATCAAACGGATCACCGAGCAGGCCTATTTCATGCCTCTGTTCACCGACGTCGTGACCTACGCGATGAGCAAGGAGCTGAACTTCAAGGCGAACCGGGACGAGCTGCCGCGGTTTTATCTGTCGAGCTGGAAATAGCCCCGCGCTCAAGCCGCCCGCCGCTGCGTCTTCCCGCTCCCCGTCTCCGTCTCCGCCATCTCCCGTTTCGCCTGCTCGATCAACTTCGCCTCATTCCGTTTCAGGAACCAGATCACCCCCACCGCCACCACCGCCGCGATCACCCCCAGCGCGATTCCCACCGGCCCTTCCAGCTTCTTCGCCTGCGTCCCCAGAAAGTAAGCGCCATATCCGTAGCTGCAGGTCCAAGTCACGCCCCCCAGCGCGTTCCAGAACAGGAACCGCCCCCACTGCATCTGGCTGGCCCCCGCCAGCAACGCCACGAACGTGCGCAGGAACGCGATGAACCGCCCCAGGAACACGACCGAGCCGCCATACTTGAAAAACATGAACCGCACGAGTTGCTGCCGCTCCACCGTCAGCCAAACCTTCGGCCCATACCGCTCCAGCGCCCGCCGCCCCAGCGAATGCCCGATCCAGTAGCCGAAGTTATCCCCCATGATCGCGCCCGCCGCCGCGGCCAGCACCAGCCACGAGATCGAGATCTTCCCCGTCGTCGCCGCATAGACCGCCGCCGTGATCAGCAGGCTCTCCCCCGGCAACGGCAATCCCATCGCCTCCAGGCACAGCCCCAGCGCCACCACCCCGTAGCCGTACTCTTGAACCAGCGAGCCGAGGTCGCTCAGCATGACGCCGCCCTAAACCGCGCCCAGCCGTCGGCCCGCAACCGGCACGCCGGGCAGTCGCCGCAGCCGTAGCCCCAATCGTGCCGCCGCCCGCGCTCGCCGCGGTAGCACGTATGGGTCTGCTCGACCGTCAGCGCCAGCAGCCCGAGCCGCTCCGCCATCGCCCAGGTCGCCGCCTTGTCGAGCCACATCAGCGGCGTATGCAGCACGAACCGCCGCTGCATCCCGAGATTGAGCGCCAACTGCATCGCCTTCACCGCGTCGTCCCGGCAGTCCGGGTAGCCGCTGTAATCCGTCTCGCACATCCCGCCGACCAGATGCCGCAAGCCCCGCCGGTAGGCCACCGCCCCTGCCAACGCGAGAAACATCAGGTTCCGCCCCGGCACGAACGTCGTCGGCAACCCGTCCGTTCCCATGCCGATCTCCGCCTCCGACGTCAGCGCCGTCGTCACCAGCCCGGCGAACGCGCCCGCCACGTCAAGCACGTGGTCCGCCCCCAGCCGCGCCCCCCACCGATCCCGCATCGCCTCCCGCAACGGCCCGCGGCACGCCAGCTCGACGGAGTGCCGCTGCCCATAGGCGAACCCCACCGTCTCCACCGTCTCGAACCGCTCCAGCGCCCAGCCCAGGCATGCCGTGCTGTCCTGCCCGCCGCTGAACAGCACCAGCGCGCCTCCTGCAAGCGACTCCGCCGCCATCGCATTCCACCCTTCGCCGCCCTATCTCCCCACCTATGCAGCATGATTTCACCGAAGACGAGATCACCCGCTACAGCCGCCACATCCTGCTGGCCGAGGTCGGCGGGACCGGCCAGGCCCGCCTGCGCGGATCCAAGGTGCTGCTGATCGGCGCCGGAGGCCTCGGCAGCCCGTTGCTGCTCTACCTTGCCGCGGCCGGGGTCGGCGCCATCGGCCTGATCGACGACGACCACGTGGACCTCAGCAACCTGCAACGCCAGATCGCCCACGCCACCGACCGCATCGGCCAAGCCAAGGTGCAGTCCGCGGCTATTGCCGCCCGCGCCATCAACCCCGCCGTCAACATCGAGACGCACCAGGCCCGGCTCTCCCCCGCCAACGCGCTCGGCCTCGTCGCCCGCTACGACATCGTTTGCGACGGCAGCGACAACTTCGCCACCCGCTTCCTCGTCGCCGACGCCTGCGTGCTGGCCCGCCGCACCCTCGTCTCCGCCGCCGTGCTGCGCTTCGACGGCCAGCTCTCCACCTTCAAGCCCCACGCCGACCCAAACGGCCCCTGCTACCGCTGCCTCTACCCCGCCCCGCCGCCGGACGGCCTCGTTCCGTCCTGCAGCGAGGCCGGCATCCTCGGCGCCGTCACCGGCGTCATGGGCACGCTGCAAGCCACCGAGGTGCTGAAGGAGATCATCGGCATTGGCCAATCGCTCTCCGGCCGCCTGTTGATCTGGGACGCGCTCGCCGCCCGCGTCCGCACCGTCAAGCTCCGCAAGGACCCGGCCTGCCCTCTCTGCGGCGAGCACCCCAGCATCATCTCGCTCGACGCCTCGCGTGCCGCCGCCTGACCCGCTCGGCATCCTGCTCATCAGCGGCAGCTACGAGCGCGCGCACTACGCCTTCATGCTCGCCGCCGCCGCCGCCGCCGTCGGCCGCCCCGCCATCATCTTCGCCACCAACGCCGGCTGCCACGCCGTCGCCATAGATTGGCGCAACCTAACCGACGCCGGAAACGACGCCGGCGTGCAGCAACGGGGAGTGGCCGGTCTCGACGCCCTGCGCGACGCGGCGGCCGAACTCGGCGTCCGCCTGCTCGCCTGCGACGCCGGCCTGCGGTTGATCGCGCTCGGCCCCGCCGCCTTGCTGCCGGGCGTCGAGGTCGCCGGCATCCCGACGTTCCTCTCCGCCGTCGGCGGCGGGCAAATAGTGACTCTGTAAGATGGCGCCTCAGTTTGAATGTCTGAAAATGTGGGATGCAGAGCTACGGAATTTATTGTTCCTGAGCAGTTAACTTGTCGAAAGTTTTTCCTTCGAGCACGTAATAAACCTTATCAGACCCTTTCGCGCCCAACTCCTCGTAGAGCGCCCGCGCGGCTATGTTCTCTCTGCTGGTAGACCACTCAATCCTTGTGCTGCCCTTGGCTTTTGCTGCGCGTGCGATCTCTGCCATTAACTTCTGTGCCACGCCAAGGCGGCGAGCAGCCTGCCCGACGTATACCTGCTGCACGTATGTGAAGGCGAGCAGACCCGCGACCGGATAAAGGGAAGTGAATGTGGCGAAGCCAAGTAAGCGGCCACCCTCGTGTGCTACGATAATGTCTACTTGTCGGGCCTGTCGAACGACGTCTTCAGCGACCAGCAGATTAGGTTCAACGGCGGCTCCATAGAAGCCGACCATTTCCATCATCAGGTCGGCCAGAGCTTGAGCGTCCATTTCATTGAAACGACGTGCCGAAATCATGCGCCAACCTTTCAGGAGCGATACTTTCTATCCTGCTACACCGCCCATGCTACTCAAGCCATGAGGCTGACCGCCGAAGGTCCGCTAAGGAAATTAGATAAATTAACCCATCGATCCCAGTAACCTCAGCTTGACGCTGCCGCCCCCGCTTGGCACGCAGCACCGATGCACGGCCTCCTCGCCCGAATCGCCCTCGCCGCCCTGCTGCTCGCCGCCCCGGCCGCAGCCGCGCAAACGGGCGCGCCGTCCGAACGGAAGCCGCACGCCTCGACGACCCACCCCGCGCCGCAAAAGCCGCCGGCCGCCACGCCCGTGGTCAAGCCGAAGCCCGGCGCAGCCGGAAACGCACCCAGCAACGCCCCCACAACAGCGCCTCCGCCCGCCCAGCCGGAGCCGGAGCAACCGGCCGAGCCGCGCAAGGGCAGCAACACCGGCCTGCCTCTCCCGCGTTTCGCCGCCCTGCGCTTCGACGAGGTCAACCTGCGCGTCGGACCCGGCACCCGCTACCCGATCAAATGGGTCTACAAACGCCGTGACCTGCCCGTGGAAATCCAGCGCGAGTTCGAGGTCTGGCGCCTGGTCCGCGACCAGGACGGCGCCCGCGGCTGGGTCCACCAAGCCGCCCTCATCGGCCGCCGCACCGCCGTCGCCACCGCCAAGGAGACCGTGCTCCGCCGCGACCCGAACGACACGGCCGTCCCCGTCGCCCGCCTCAAGCCTGGCGTCATCGTCCGCCTCCGCGCCTGCGAGGCCGCCTCCCCCTGGTGCCAGGCCAGCGTCCAGGACTATCGTGGCTGGATCAAGCGCGCCGACATTTGGGGCACGCTGCCAGGCGAGGCCATCCAATGAACGAGACCACCGAAACAGACCCTCCACGTGCCCACCACGACATGGGCGGCGTCCCCAAGTTCCTCTGCGACCCGATCGACGCCAAACCCCACGCGCTCACCGACTTCGACCGCGAGGTCGACGCCATCCGCGGCATCCTGGGCCAGAAGGGCGTCATGAGCGTCGACGAGCTGCGCCGCGGCATCGAGGCCATCCCCGAACCCGACTACCTCCGCCTCACCTACTACCAGCGCTGGATTCGCTCGATCGCCGACAACCTGCTCGCCCGCGGCGTGATCACCGAGGCCGAGCTGCAAGCAGCCCTCGACGCATGATCGCCGCCGGAACCCCCATCCGCGTCCGCGACGACTGGCCCGAGCTGCGCGGCCCCTGCCACGTCCGCACGCCGCACTACCTGCGCGGCCAGTCCGGAACCGTGGTCCGCCATCTCGGCCGTTTCCCCAACCCGGAGCAACTCGCCTTCGCCCGCCCAGCCGATACGCTCGACCTCTACCACGTCGCTTTCCAGCCAAAACCAATCTGGCACGACGCCAACGCCGCCGAAATCCTGGTCGAGCTTTACGAACCCTGGCTCGAACTCGTCGGAGCCGCCGCATGACCCTGCTCGAAGCCCCCGGCGATCAACTGCTCGCCGCCGTCCGCCACCTCCTCCAGCAAAAAGGCATCGCCACCCCGGAGGAAATCGCCGCCCGCATCGCCCAGACCGACCAGGCAAGCCCGGCCCAAGGCGCCCGCATGGTCGCACGCGCCTGGACCGACCCGGCCTTCCGCCAAGCCATGCTCGCCGACGGCGCCGCGGCGGCGGAATCCCTCGGCATCCCCATGCGCGGCCTTCCCCCGCTCGGCGTGCTGGAGAACACCGAAGACACCCACAACCTCGTTGTCTGCACCCTGTGCAGTTGCTACCCCCGCGGCGTGCTCGGCTACCCGCCCTTCTGGTACAAATCCCCCGCCTACCGCGCCCGCGCCATCCGCGACCCGGCCGGCGTCCTCGCCGAGTGGGGCACAACCCTCCCGCCGCACACCCGCATCCGCGTCGTCGACAGCACCGCCGACTACCGCTGGATGGTCCTCCCCCGCCGCCCAGACGGAACCGAAAGCTGGAACGAAGCCCGCCTCGCCGCCCTCGTGCGCGAAGGCGACATGATCGGCGTCTCGGTCCCCGCCGTCTGACCGCGGCGCCCGACCGCCCCATCGGCTTCGTCGTCGGCCTGAACGCGGAAGCACGCCTGTTGCGCGGCCTCGGCTGCCAAGTGGCCATCGGCGGCGGCACAGCCGAAGGCGCGGGCGCCGCCGCGGAGAGCTTGGCCCCGAACGTTCAAGCCCTCGTGAGCTTCGGCCTCGCCGGCGGCCTCGATCCGGCGCTGGACCCCGGCCAGGTCATCGTCCCAGCCACCGTGATCGACGGCCCCGCATCTTGGCAAACCGACCCGGCCTTGGCCGAAGCCCTGGGCGGCGCGACGCCGGGCTTGCTGATCGGCGGCGGCGCGGTCATCGCCTCGGCCGCGGACAAGCGGGCGGCCTTCGCCAGCACCGGCGCCCAAGCCGTCGACCTCGAATCCGCCGCCGTCGCCCGCGCGGCGGCACGCCACGCCCTGCCGTTCGCCGTCCTCCGCGCCGTCGCCGACCCGGCCCATCGCTCCCTCCCGCAAGCAGCCCTGGCCGCCCTCGGCCCGCATGGGCGGATCGCCCTCGTCCGCGTCGTCCTGACAGCCCTCCGCCACCCGGCCGAACTGCCCGCCCTCGTCGCCCTGGCCGCCGACGCCGCCCGGGCCAGGCGCGCCTTGCTGGGTCGCCTCCGCGTAGCACCTGGGCTACACCCACGCCCATGACCGACCACCAGAACCCGCTCAAGCCCGTGCGCCACTATCCCGCGATGGCCGATCCGCAGAAGCAGCCGCGCTACGTCGGCATCCCCACCTTCTTCCGCGCCCCGCACACAACCGACCTCTCAACCACAGACATCGGCCTGATCGGCGTCCCCTTCGACGGCGGCGTCACCAATCGCCCCGGCGCCCGCCACGGCCCGCGCGAGATCCGCAACCAATCGACCCTGCTGCGCCCGATCAACACCACTACCGACCAGGCCCCCTTCGCCGCCCAGCGCATCCGAGACCTCGGCGATTGCTGGATCGAGCGCCCCTACGAACTTGAACGCGCGCAGACCGAGATCGAAACCTTCTATCACAACATCGTGGATTCCGGCGTCACCCCGCTCTCCATCGGCGGCGATCACTCCATCGCCTGGCCGATCCTTCGCGCCGTCGCCAAGCACGGTCCGATCGGCATGGTCCACATCGACGCCCACGGCGACACCGGCGACGACTACATGGGCTCCCGCCTGCACCACGGCGTCCCCTTCCGCCGCGCCGTCGAGGACGGCCTGCTCGACCCTGCCCGCGTCATCCAGATTGGCCTTCGCGGCACCAGCACGGTGCCGGGCAGCCTTTGGGCCTTTAGCGAATCGAGCGGGATGCGCGTGATGCCGATGGACGAGTTGCACGACCGCGGCTGGCGCTGGGCCACCGAGGAAGCACGCCGCGTCGTCGGCGACGGCCCGGCCTATCTCAGCTTCGACATCGACAGCCTCGATCCGGTCTGGGCGCCAGGCACCGGCACGCCCGAAGCCGGCGGCCTCACCATGATCGAGGCCCAGCGCGTGGTCCGGGGCTTGCTCGGCCTGGATTTCGTCGCCGCCGATCTGGTCGAGGTCAGCCCGCCCTTCGATACGAATGGGCTTACCGCATTTCACGGCGCATCGATCCTGTTCGAGATCCTCTGCCTGCTTGCCGCGGCCAGGACAGCGCGCCAGAACCGGGCCTAAGCATCATTTCGCGGAACGACTTGCCGTCATGACGCGAAACATGGTGCATTCTCGAACGTGCCTAAGCAGGCAGTCGTGGCATAACCCACCAATGCCTGCTTAGCCGCCAATCACCCTGGCTGGACCAGGGCGATAAGAGTCTAGTCGGCCGCGTCGGCCACCTGGGCTTCCCGCGCCTTCGGCTTCTTGTGCCGAAGCTGCGCCATCTTGTCCTGCACGTGCCGACTGAACACGTAGTCCGCCGGGCGCTGGTTTGACAGATCAATTTCCGGCGCCATCGGCCCATCGAGCTTCGGCCCGCGTATCGCCGTCATCATCGTTTTCACCGGGCTTTTCACCGCATCCATCACCGCCGTGCTCTCGTAGCCGGAATGGACCATGCAGTCCGCGCACTTCTCGTAATTGCCCGTGCCGTACTTGTCCCAGTCCGTCGACTCCATCAACTCGGCGAACGTCTTGGCATACCCCTCGCCCAGCAGGTAGCAGGGACGCTGCCAGCCAAACACGTTGCGCGTCGGCTTGCCCCAAGGCGTGCAGCGGTAATCCTCGTTGCCGGCCAGGAAATCCATGAACAGCGGGCTCTGGGTGAACTTCCAGCCCTTGCCCCGCCCGCGCGCCAGGATGTCGCGGAACAACTGCTTGGTCTTCTGCCGCGACAGGAAATGCGCCTGGTCCGGCGCCCGCTCATAAGCGTAGCCCGGCGACGTCATGATGCCATCGACGCCCAGCGCCATCGCCTCGTCGAAGAACGCGGCCACCCGCTCCGGCTGCGCCCCGTCAAACAGCGTGCAGTTGATACTGAGCCGGAAGCCGCGCCGCTTGGCCTCCTTGATAGCGCTCACCGCCTTGTCGAACACGCCCGCCTGGCTGACCGCCTTGTCGTGCATCTCCCGGTCGCCGTCCAAATGCACGTCCCAGCTGAAATACGGGTTCGGCTTGAACTGGTCCATCTTCTTCTCGAGCAGCAACGCATTGGTGCAGAGATAGACGAACTTCTTGCGCGCCAGGACGCCTTCGACGATCTGCGGCATCTCCTTGTGCAGCAACGGCTCCCCCCCGGCGATCGCCACCACCGGCGCGCCGCACTCATCGACGGCGGCCAGCGCATCGGCCACCGAAAGGCGCTGGTTCAGGATCTCGGCCGGATAGTCGATCTTGCCGCACCCGGCGCACGCAAGGTTGCAGCGGAACAACGGCTCAAGCATCAGCACGAGCGGATACCGTTTGCGGCCAATAAGATGCTGCTTGACCACGTAGGCGCCGACGCGGACTACCTGCTTCAAGGGAACGGACATTCTCAACAAACCTTTCAGGCCAGACCCCCGCCTCGCAAGCGCGGCGGCCCCAAATAACCAACTCTATGACATCGGCGCCGCACGATCTCGCAGGCACGGCCCGATAAGGGAGCGGCCCTCGGCTGGCACAATAGATGTCGCAATGCACCAGACTTTACGCCGAATGTCGCTGCACGTCCCAGCAATGTCGCGTGATCGCGATCGGTTGTGGCAAATCTACAACATAACGCCCCCTTGACCGTGGCGGACTGGCAAAAGCAAGGCCGCGGGTTTACCGTCCCTGACGAATCAGAGCGACTCCAAAGCCGCCCGCCAGCCCTTGTCACATTCCGGCGGACGTGATTTGACCGTCGCTCCGAGGCGGAACGACCGAGCCGCGCGCCGTCTGACGAAACAGCAACGCCGCCGGCGCCCAGCCAGGCGAGGGACCAGCCGATGAACGCAACTATGCCAAAGCCGCTCCGCCCCGCGACGCCGCTGCTCGACCGGGTGAGCAACCCCGCCGACCTGCGCAACTTCTCCGCCGAGCAGCTTCAGCAGATCGCCGACGAGCTTCGCGCGGAAACCGTCGACGCCGTCAGCACCACGGGCGGGCACCTCGGCGCCTCGCTCGGCGTCGTCGAACTCACCGTTGCCCTTCATGCCGTCTTCGATACCCCGCGTGACCGCCTGATCTGGGACGTTGGTCACCAGGCCTACCCGCACAAGATCCTCACCGGCCGCCGCGACCGCATACGCACCCTGCGCCAGACGGGCGGCTTGTCCGGCTTTACCCGCCGCAGCGAATCCGAATACGACCCCTTCGGCGCCGCGCATAGCAGCACCAGCATTTCCGCGGGCCTCGGCATGGCCGTCGCCAACAGCCTGCTCGGCCAGGAAGACCGCAACGTCGTCGCCGTCATCGGCGACGGCGCGATGAGCGCCGGCATGGCCTACGAAGCCATGAACAACGCCGGCGGCAAGCATTCCCGTCTCATCGTCGTGCTCAACGACAACGACATGTCGATCGCCCCGCCCGTGGGCGCCATGAGCGCCTACCTCAGCCGCCTGATGAGCAGCCGCTCGTTCCTCAACCTGCGCGACCTCGCCCACCGCATGGCCAAGCGCTTCCCGCGCGGCATCGAGCGCACCGCCCTGCGAGCTGAGGAATACGCCCGCGGCATCCTGACCGGAGGCACGCTGTTCGAGGAGCTCGGCTTCTACTACGTCGGCCCGATCGACGGCCACAACATGGACCACCTGCTCCCCGTCCTGCGCAACGTGCGCGACGCCGAGGAAAGCGGCCCGATCCTCGTCCATGCCATCACCAAAAAAGGCCACGGCTACGAGCCGGCAGAGAACACCGCCGACAAATACCACGCCGTCAGCAAGTTCAACGTCATCACCGGCGAGCAGGTCAAAGCCCCCCCCGGCCCGCCGCAATACACCAAGGTGTTCGCCAGCGCCCTGATCGCCGAGGCCGCCGAGGACGACCGCATCGTCGCCATCACCGCCGCCATGCCCTCCGGCACCGGCCTCGACCGCTTCGCCGCACGCTTCCCCGACCGCTGCTTCGACGTCGGCATCGCCGAGCAGCACGCCGTCACCTTCGCCGCCGGCATGGCGACCGAAGGCTTCCGCCCCTTCTGCGCCATCTACAGCACCTTCCTGCAGCGCGCCTACGACCAGGTCGTCCACGACGTCGCCATCCAGAAGCTCCCCGTGCGCTTCGCCATCGACCGCGCCGGCCTGGTCGGCGCGGACGGCGCGACCCACGCCGGCAGCTTCGATCTCGCCTACCTCGGCTGCCTCCCCGGCATGGTCATCATGGCCCCCAGCGACGAGCTCGAGCTGATGCACATGGTCGCCACCTCGGCGCGCATCGACGACGGCCCCAGCGCCATCCGCTACCCGCGCGGCGAGGGCGCCGGCGTCGCCTTGCCCGAGCGCGGCACGCCGGTCGAGATCGGCCGCGCCCGCGTCATGCGCGAAGGCTCGTCCGTCGCCATCCTCTCCCTCGGCCCGCGCCTGGCCGACAGCCTCCGCGCCGCCGACGAGCTGGCCGCCCGCGGCTTCTCCGCCACCGTCGCCGACGCCCGCTTCGCCAAGCCCTTCGACGCCGCCCTCATCGAGCGCATGGCCCGCGAGCACGCCGTCTTGATCATCATCGAGGAAGGCTCGGTCGGCGGCTTCGCTGCCGCGGTGATGCAGCATCTGGCGCTGCGCGGCTTGCTGGACGGCCCGCTCAAGATCCGCCCGATGACCTTCCCCGACCGCTTCATCGATCACAACGCCCCGGCGGCGCAGATCATCGAGGCCGGGCTCGGCGCGAAGAACATCGTCGCGACGGCGATGGCCGCACTCGGCCAGGATCAAAACAACGTGCGCGCGACGGCCGCGTCGCCGCTGCGATGACGCTCAGCCGCCGCGCCGCCCTCGGTGCCCTGCTGCTGCCGCTCGCCGGACCGGCCGCCCGAGCCGCCGATCCCGCCGCGGCGGCGCCGATCGAGGCGTTGAACCAGGCCCTGCTCGGCATCATGAAAGCCGGCAAGTCGACCCCTTTCCCGCAGCGCTTCAACGCCCTCGCCCCCGTGGTCGACAAGGCCTTCGACCTGCCCGCCGTCCTGCGCGCCTCCATCGGCCCGCGCTTTGAGGGCTTGCCGGCCAGCCAGCAGGCGGACCTGCTCGACGCGTTCCGCAAGTTCACCGTCGCCAGCTACGTCGCCAACTTCAACGACTACGGCGGCGAGAAACTGCAGGTCGTCCCCGGCCAGCGCGCGGTCGGCGCCGACCTCGTGGTCCAGACCCGCATCGTGCCCTCCAGCGGCAGTCCCACCCCGATCGATTATGTCATGCACCGCACGCCGGACGGATGGAAAGCCATTGACGTGTTGTTGAACGGAAGCATCAGCCAAAACGCCGTCAAGCGCAGCGATTTCCGCAGCCTGGTGACGTCCTCATCCGCGCAGAGGCTGATCGAAAGCCTCCGCCGCAAGGTGAGCGAGTTGTCCGGCGGCGCGATGTCCTGAACTGGAGAGTGGCTTGACGTTCGGCGGAATGGATTGGGCTGCCCTGCTCCCCGCCGGCTTTTGCCTCGCCGGAATGGCGCAGTGCCTCGCGGGCTGGGCCGCTCTCGCCAGCCACATGCGCAGGCGAACGCCCGAGCCGCCCACCCTTCCGCCCGTCACCATCCTGAAACCGCTGCACGGCAACGAGCCCCTGCTGGAACAAGCGCTCGCCAGCAACTTCGAGCAAGACTACCCGGAGTTCCAACTCGTCTTCGGCCTGCAAGACCCTGCCGACCCGGCCATCGCCGTGCTGGACCGTCTGCGCGAGCGCTTCCCGCACGTGCCGGCCGACGTGGTGATCGACCCGACCCCGCGCGGCGCGAACCGCAAGATCAGCAACCTGATCAACATGCTGCCCCGTGCCCGCCACGATGTCCTCGTCATCGCCGACAGCGACATGCACGTGGCGCCCGGCTATCTCCGCAGCCTCGTCTCCGCGCTGGCGGCGCCCGGCGCGGGCGTCGTCACGACGATCTACACCGGACACGCGGCGCACGACGCGGTTGCCGGCCAACTCGGCGCGGCTCAGATCAACTACGCGTTCCTGCCCGGCGTCCTGCTTTCCCGCCGGCTCGGACGCCGCGACTGCCTGGGCGCCACCATGGCGCTCACCCGCGACACCTTCAACCGCGTCGGCGGCTTCGAGGCGCTCAAGGACCAGCTGGCCGACGACGGGATGCTCGGCAACTACGTCCGCGCGATCGGATTAGGCGTCCACCTGGCCGCCACGGTGCCGGCCACCACGGTGCCGGAAACAAGGCTGTCGGACCTTTTCAACCACGAGTTGCGCTGGTCGCGCACCGTGCGGGCATTGGCGCCGGTTGGCCTGGTGCTGTCCGTCCTGCAGTATCCGCTGTGCTGGGCCGTGCTGACGCTCGCCATCTCGGCCGGGCAGGCTTGGGCCTGGGGCATTCTCGCTGCCGCATGGCTGGTCCGCGCCGTCGTCGCCCGCGCCATCAACCGCGGCCTCAGCGTCGCCTCGCCCATCGCCGCCTGGTGGCTGCCGGTCCGCGACGTGTTGTCGATGGCCGTCGTGCTCGCCACCTATCGAACCCGCCGCGTCGCCTGGCGCGGCTATGCCATGACCGCCACACGATCCGGCCTGGCGCCCGGAAAAGGATTGACCGTTCCATGATGAGCACCTTATTCCTGCAACCCCCATCCTTCGGCGGCTTCGACGGCGGCGCCGGCTCCCGCTACCAGGCCAAGCGCGAGATCAAATCCTTCTGGTATCCGACCTGGCTCGCCCAGCCCGCCGCCCTGGTGCCGGGCAGCCGCCTGATCGACGCCCCGCCCGCCCGCATGGGCCTCGAACCGATCCTGGAGGACGTACGCCAACGCGACCTCGCCGTCATCCACACCAGCACCCCCTCCTTTGCCTCCGACGTCCGCGTGGCCCAGGCGCTCAAGGACGCGAACCCGGCGCTCAAGATCGGCTTCGTCGGCGCCAAAGTCGCCGTCCAGCCCGAGGAGAGCCTGCAACAGGGCGCGCCGATCGATTTCGTCGCCCGCAACGAGTTCGACTTCACCTGCCTCGAAGTCGCCCAAGGCCGCGACTTCGCCGCCATCGACGGCATCAGCTACCGCAACAAGGACGGCGTCCTGGTCCACAACAAGGACCGCGCCATCCTCGAGGACATGGACCAGCTCCCGTTCGTCACCGACGTATACAAGCGGGACCTGCATATCGAGGATTACTTCATCGGCTACCTGCTGCACCCCTACATCAGCATCTACACCGGCCGCGGCTGCAAATCCCGCTGCACCTTCTGCCTCTGGCCGCAAACGGTGGGCGGCCACCGCTACCGCGTCCGCAGCCCGGAGCACGTGGCCGCCGAGATCAAGCAGGCCATGCGCGACTTCCCGCAAGTGCGCGAGTTCTTCTTCGACGACGACACCTTCACCGACAACCTGCCCCGCGCCGAGGCCATCGCCCGCGAGCTGGGCAAGCTGGGCGTCACCTGGTCCTGCAACGCCAAGGCGAATGTCCCACGTGAAACATTGCAGGTGCTGAAGGACAACGGTCTGCGCCTGCTCCTCGTCGGCTACGAGAGCGGCAACCAGCAGATCCTGCACAACATCAAGAAGGGCCTGCGCATCGACGTGGCCCGCCGCTTCACCAAGGATTGCCACGAGCTCGGCATCAAGATCCACGGCACCTTCATCCTCGGCCTCCCCGGCGAGACCAAGGAAACCATCGAGGAAACCATCCGCTACGCCGTCGAGATCAACCCGCACACCCTCCAGGTCTCGCTCGCAGCCCCCTACCCCGGCACCTTCCTCTACGACCAGGCGGTCGAGAACGGCTGGTTCGATGCCGAGCATGCCGAGCTGATCGACGAGCGCGGCGTGCAGATCGCCCCCCTGCACTACCCGCACCTCCAGCACACCGAGATCTTCGACAGCGTCGAATCCTTCTATCGCCGCTTCTATTTCCGCGCCCCCAAGATCGCCTCCATCGTCGGCGAGATGGTCCGCAGCCCGCAGATGATGAAGCGGCGCCTGCGCGAGGGCGTCGAGTTCTTCCAGTTCCTGCGGGAGCGCAACAAGGCCGCCTGAGCTGTGCGCCGGGCGATCTTTGCCGCCGACGATTTCGGCCTGTCCGAAGGCGTCAACGAGGCGGTGGAGCGGGCGCACCGCAACGGGGTGCTGTCCACCGCGAGCCTGATGGTCGCAGCGCCCGCCGCCGCCGACGCCGTCCGCCGCGCCCGCCGCTTGCCGCGGCTCCGGGTCGGCCTGCACCTCGTCGTAATCGAGGGCGCCTCGGTCGGCCCGGACGCCGTGCCGTCGCTCGTCGACGACGCCGGCGATTTCCCGTCCGACCAGCTCCGCCTGGGCATCCGCTACTTCTTCCGCCCGCGAGCGCGTCGCCAGCTTGCCGCCGAGATCCGCGCGCAGTTCGCCGCCTTCGCACATACCGGCCTCCGCCTCGACCACGCCAACGCGCACAAGCACATGCACCTGCACCCGACTGTCGGAGGCTTGCTGATCGGCATCGGCGCCGAATTCGGCCTTCCGGCGCTCCGCGTCCCGCGCGAGCCTGCCCGGCCGATGCGGCGCAGCGGCACGCCCGTCGGACCAGGAGGGCGGGCGCTCAACGCCTGGTCCGGCCTGTTGCGCCGCCGGGCCTTGGCTGCCGGGCTTCAGGTCAACGACCACGTGTTCGGCATCGCCTGGAGCGGCCACATGACAAGGGACCGGGTGCTGCGCCTGGCGCCGAACCTGCCGCGCGGCCTCAGCGAGATCTACTTCCATCCGGCGACCCGGCAGGACGGCCCGCTCGCCCGCCTCATGCCGGATTACGAACACCAGGCCGAGCTCGCCGCCCTGCTTGACCCGGCCCTTCCCGAAGCCCTCGCCGAAGCCGGCGTCGAGCAGGCGGCCTACGGCAAAACCTGAGCGGCCGGAGACGGCACGGCCGCGTGGGCGGCCCCCTCGGTCCGCAACGCGACCCAGCCCAGCAACAGAACCGCGATCAGGATGATCGTCCGCAGGAAAGCCATGATCCAGCAACTCCAGCCCGGACCCGCCATCAGCTCCGCGCATGGGTTCTTTTGCCAGCTCCGTGTGGTGTCATTGTGGCGAGCATCGCCGGCACGAACACCAGGCTGGCAAGCAGGGTGCAGCCCAGGCTCAGCAGCAGCAGCCGCCCCATGCTGGCCGTTCCCGGATGCGCGGACAGCGCCAACGACCCGAACGCCGTCCCCGTGGTCAGTGCCGAGAACAGCACCCCCCGCGCCGTCGGCGACGAGAGCGGCGCGCGCTGCCCGTCCCGCCAGCTCATCACGAAATAAACGTTGAACGACACGCCGACCCCCAGCAGCAGCGGCAGCGCGATCACGTTGGCGAAGTTCAGTTGCATCGACAGCAGCACGGCGGCGAGCAAGGTCAGCAACGCCGACAGCAGCAGCGGCGTCAGCACCAGCAGCACGTCCCGCAGCCGCCGCAACGCCAGCGCCAGGATCGCCACGATGGCGACCAGCGCGCCGATCACCGCCCGGCTGAACGCCGACGTGATCGTGTGCGCCGTCTCCACGATCGTCACCGCCGACCCGCCCGCCTCCGGCACCCGGCCCTGCACCTCGGCCACGAACTTCTGCAACCCGGCCGCTCCCGCCGCCTCCGGCTTGGCCGAGACCTGCACCCGGTAGCGCCCGTCCGGCGCAACCCAATCCCGCACGATGTCGGGCGGGATGTCCGCCCGCGTCACCGCCGTCGCCTCCAGCGCCGTCCGCAAGCGGCCGATCTGCTCCGGCAGGAACTCGGTCAGCGCCGCGTTGGCCGCCATCAGCACCGCGTCCGGCGCCCGCTCCAGCCGTTGCAGGTCAAGTGTGACCGCCGCCAACGGATCGCCTGCCGGCAGACGGGGCAGCGCCGCCGCCAACTGCGCCGCCGCGGTATGCGCCGCCAGCCGCAGATCAGCCGGCGTCACCGGCGCCGGCGGGGCCTGCGGCGCGAGCGTGGCGGCCAGCAGGCTCGCCGCGTCCTCGATCAGCGCCAGCTTCGCATCCTGGTCCCCCGGCACGAAGCTGTTCAGCGACACGATCTCCGCCACCAGCGGCAATCCGCTCAACTGCGCCGTGATCGTTTTCGCGAACGCGGCGTCGGGCGCCAGGATGTCGATCGTGTAAGGGTCCGTCACCGGGTTCGCGGCGAGGTCCGACAGGGTGCGCATCGCCTCCGTGTTCGGGTCCTTGGTATGCAGCGGGTTGCTGTCGAACCCGAGCCGCGGGAAGCTC
The DNA here is from genome assembly GCA_965217935.1 of Acetobacteraceae bacterium. GTDB lineage: Bacteria > Pseudomonadota > Alphaproteobacteria > Acetobacterales > Acetobacteraceae > JBBROS01. The sequence goes on from OZ244581.1 coordinate 742,588, forward strand.
AGAGCCCCCGCCGCCGCCAGCAGCGCGAACGCCCCGAGCACCAGCCAGCGGGACCGCGTGATCCACCGCTGCGCCGGGGCCGCCCATCGCAACCCGGGCTCTCCGCCAAACGCCCCGCCGCCGCACAGCACGATCGCGCCCGGCAGCACCGTCAGCGTGGCCGCGAACGCGATTGCCATGCCGACGCCCGCGGTCAAGCCAAGCTCCGCCACCCCGCTGAAATCGGTCGGCACGAACGCCAGGAACCCGGCCGACACCGCCGCCGCCGCGACCAGGATCTGCCCCCCCGAGCGCTGCGCCGTCTGCGCCAGCGCCGCGGCCGGGTCATTCGGATAGGCCGCCGACAGCTCGCGGTAGCGCACGCTGAACTGAATGGCGAAATCCACCGCGATGCCCACGAACAGCACCGCGAACGCGACCGAGATCAGGTTCAGCGGGCTGCTCGACAGCGTGGCGAACCCGGTCGTCAGCAGCAGCCCGAACAGCAGCGTGGCCACGATCGGCACGATCAGCCGCCAGCTCCGCACCGCCAGCGCCAGCCAAACGACCACCAGCGCCATGCTGCCGGCAAGCCCGGCCACCGCGCCCTCCATGGCGGTCGCGAACTCCTCGTCGGCCAGCGGCACCGATCCGGTGACCCGGACCCGCGCCGCGCCGCTTTGGACGAACTCCAGCCCCGCCGCCGCTTGCCGCAGCGCCCGCGTCGCCGCCCCGCCGGGCTGCAACTCGTTGTAATCGAGCTTCGGCAGCGCCAGCACCAGCCGGTATGGCCCGCCCAGCTCCGCCACCGGACCCGATAGCAGCTTCTGCCAGCTCAACGGCTTCGGATGCCCGTCCAGCACCGAGCGCAACGTCGCATCGAACCCCCGCAACGGCGCGGCGTAAGGCCCAAGCTCGGCCTGCCCCCGTTCCACGCCGATCCCGATCAGCCCGAGGGCTGCGAACAGCCCCCGGGCCGTCGGGTCGGCGGCAAGCTGGCCCAGGAACGGCTGCGCGTCGATGGTCTGGTTCAGCAGGTTGCCAAGTGCGTCCCCGTCCAGGAACAGCAGCCCCTCGCGGTCAAAGAACGGCGACGCGTCCGGGCGGCGGGCGGAATAGAACAACGGATCGCTTGCCAGCGCCTGTTGCAGCCCGGCCGCCGTCGCCTCGGCTTCCTCCGGGATGTCGGCGTCGACCACCGCCACGATCAGGTTGTTGAACTGCGGGAACAGCCGCTTCAGCTCCGCCTCCCGCTGCTTCCACGGCAGGCTGGCCGAGAACAGGCCGTCGACGTCGGTGGTGACGCCGAGCCTTGTGGCCGCGATCCAGGCTGAGCCTGCCGCGAGCACGAGCGCGATCAGCAACACGAGGCCGGGGCGGCGCGCGGCGAACAGGACAGGGACGGCGACCGGGGAAGCTGGCATCCGTGTGGCTAAAGCGGATGCCGCACCGGGCCGCAAGCCTTCGCGGTTGCGAACCGGGGGAATGCCTGCGACATGATGCTCAACAGCAATAGACCGGAGGAAATGTCATGCGACCGATCATGGCCGGCCTGATCGCCGCGTTAGTCCTGGCGCCGCCCATGGCCCGCGCCCAGGACCGGCTGCCGACGATCCCGCCTGCCGACTACACCGACACCCAACGCCAAGCCGCGGCCGATTTCCTTGAAGCACGAAAGACGCCCGTATTCGGCCCGTTCGAGCCGCTGATGTACAGCCCCGAGGTCATGACCCTGGCCCGCAGCATGGGCGACTACCTGCGCTACAAGTCCAAGCTCGGCAACACGCTGTCAGAGCTGGTGATCCTGGTCACGGCCCGGGCCTGGACGCAGGATTACGAGTGGCACGTCCATGCCCCAATCGCCGCCAAGGCCGGCATCAAGCCCGAGATCATCGCCGCCATCCGCGAAGGCCGCCGCCCGGACGGCATGAGCGAGGACGAAGCCGCCGTCTACGAGTTCTCGACCGAGCTGCACCAGAACAAGCGCGTCTCGGACGCGACGTTCGCCAGGGCCGAGCAACGCTTCGGCAAGCCCGCGGTGGTGGATATGCTCGGCATCAACGGCTATTACACGCTGCTGGCGATGCAGTTGAACGCGGCGCGGTATGACCCGGGCGGCATGACGCCGCTGCCGCGTTTCCCGGGATAGCGTATGGTGAGGAAATTAACCGGACCATTCCGATTGCCGGAGGCAAGATGATCGGCGCGCGCTTCGCTCTGCTCTTGACCGTGCTGCTGCCCGCCTGCGCCGCCGTCGACACGCCGGAAGCCTGCAAGGTCACGCGCGTGTTCGAGGCGCCGATGCGGAAGGTGGGCGACTACCAGACCGTCGATGCGCGGCTCGATGAGAAGCCTGCCCGGCTGATCGTGGACACCGGCATGAACCTCACTGCGTTGGGCCCGCCTGCCGCGAAGCGCCTCGGCTTGCGGGAAGACCACACGCAATTCATTGCGGCTTCAGGAGCCGGGGGCCGGATGGATACCTGGCTGGCGCTGCCGGAAGCCCTACAGCTCGGCAATCACACGTTCGACGCCCAGCCGATCTACGTTGCATTCGGCCAGGTTCCCGCCGTCAAGAACGGCTCGGTCGACGGCGTTCTCGGCACCGACCTGCTCTCTCAGTTCGATGTCGATTTCAACCCGGCGCAAAAGACCGTGACGTTCTACGAACCGCGCCGTTGCCCGCACGGGCCGCCGCCGTTCGCCGGGCCATCGACCACGCTGCCGACCAGCAGCGCCCTCGGCAACCGGATCGCCATCCCAATCCAGATTGACGGGGTTCCGATGTCGGCCCTGCTGGACACGGGCGCGCCGGTCACTTTCGTCAACATGCAGCGCATGAACCTCAAGCCCGCCGATCTTGCCGACGACCGACTCGATCCGGCCACGCCGCATACCGCCGGCCCGGTGCGCCACAAATTCAAGCAACTCCAGTTCGGGGACCAGACGGTCGCCGACCCCGTCCTGATCGTCGGCGACGGCAAGATAACCGGGGTTGACGCGCTGATCGGCGCCGACATCTTGCAGAACCGCCGCCTTTGGGTCTCCTATGCTGGCCGAACAATCACCATCGGCGCCCCACAGCCTCCAACGCCAACCAAGCCGAGGAACCCCGAATGATCCGCTTCTACTTCCACCCCACCCCCAATCCGGCCAAGGTCGCCCTCATGCTTGAGGAAACCGGCCTCCCCTACGAGGTCGTCCCGGTCGACACCAACAAGGGCGAGCAGCACGACCCCGCCTTCCGCGCCATCAACCCGAACGGCAAGCTGCCCGCCATCGTCGACACCGAAGGCCCGGGCGGCGAGACCCGCGTGTTCGATTCCAGCGCCATCCTGCTCTACCTCGGCGAGAAGACCGGACAGTTCATGTCCGCCCCCGCCGACCATGCCGAGCTGCTCTCCTGGCTGTTCTTCATCGCCAGCGGCCTCGGCCCCTATTCCGGCCAGTCCGTCCACTTCCAGCGCGCCACCCCGGAAAAGCTGCCCTACGCCATCAACCGCTACATGCGCGAGGCCGAACGGCACTACCAGGTGCTCGATCAGCACCTCGACGGCAAGCGCTTCATCGTCGGCGACGCCTACTCCATCGCCGACATGTCGGCCTGGGGCTGGATCGAGCGCGCCGCCTTCGTGTTCGGCAACGACGACCCGCTCGCGCCATTCCCGAACATCAAGCGCCTGATGGACACGGTCAATGCCCGCCCGGCCGCCGCCAAGGCCCGCGCCGTCGGCAGCGGCCATACGTTCCGCAAGGAAATGGACGAGTCGGCCAAGCGCGCCCTCTTCCCGTCCAACTACCCGCCCGCCGCGGCCTGAACCGGGCGGGCATAGCGCCACTCGACCGTATCGGCGAGATCGAACAAGGCCCGCTGTTCGCCTCGCCGATAACCCCGCTTCTCGTAGAACCGGTGCGCCCGCAAAAACCGCGTGTCCGTCCACAGCTCCAGAACGGCCGCGCCCCGCTCAACCGCGAACCCTTCTGCCGCATCCATCAGCAGCCCCCCCAACCCGGCGCCGTGCAGGCCGGGGTGGACGTAAACCCGGCAAACCTCCCAAACCCCGCCCCCGCGAGGCCGCACCGCGACCATGCCCTCAACGTCCCCCGCCACCCACAACGCGCCCCCCGCCTCGGCGTAACACGTCGCCAAGCCGCGCAACTCCGGCGCTTCCGCATCCACATCCAGCACGCAACCCGGATAGTCGGCCCAGCACCGCGAGATCAGCGCGATGAACAGGGCCGCGTCCCCGTCCCGCCCCGGCCTCAGCGCAAGCTGCCGCAAAACGCCTCGATCCGCCGGCACGCCTCCGCCAGCGCCGCATCGCCCGTCGCGTATGAAATCCGCAGATACGGCGACATCCCGAACGCCTGGCCGAACACGGTCGCCACCTGCCGCTCCTCCAGCAGCGCGGTGGCGAAATCCTCGTCCGTTCGTAGCAGCCGCCCGCCCGGCGTCGTCTTGCCCAGGCATCCGGCGATGTTCGGATAAACGTAGAACGCGCCCGCCGGGCAATGGCAGAACACCCCCGGCGCCCGGTTCAACGCCGCCACCACCATGTCCCGCCGCCGGCGATAGGCCGCCCGCATCTCGCCCGCCACCTCCTGCGGCCCATCCAGCGCCGCCGCCGCCGCCGCCTGCCCCACCGTCGACACCCCGGCCGACACCTGGCCTTGCATGTTGACCATGGCCTTGATCAACGCCCTCGGCCCGGCCGCGAACCCGATCCGCCACCCGGTCATCGCGTAGGTCTTGGACACGCCCGAGACGGTCAGCACCCGGTCCCGCAGCTCGGGTGCCGCCACCGCCATCCGCGCGTGCTCGCCCTCGAACATCAGGTGCTCATACATGTCGTCGGCCATCACCCAGACCTGCGGGCGCCGCAGCAGGACCTCGGCCAAGCCGCGCAGGTCGTCCGCGTCCAGCGCCGCCCCGGTCGGGTTGTTGGGCGAGTTCAGGATCAGCCACTTGGTCCGCCGCGTGATCGCCGCCTCCAGATCCGCCGGTCGCAGCTTGAACCCGTTGTTCTGCGGGCACGCCACCACCACCGGCTTGCCCCCCACGACCCGCGTCATCAGCGGGTAGGCCCCCCAATAGGGCGCAGGCACGACCACCTCGTCGCCCGGGTCCACGGTCGCCATCAGCGCGTCGAAGATGACCTGCTTGCCGCCGTTGCCGACCATGATCTCGTCGAGCGCCACCTCCATCCCGGCGTCGCGCATGAACTTCCGCTGCACCGCCCGCTTCAAGGCCGGCGCCCCGTCCTGCGGCGGGTACTTCGTGTCGCCCGCCAGCGCCGCCCGGTACCCGGCCTCGATGGCGTGCCGGGGGCTGTCGAAATCCGGCTCGCCGATCGTCAGGAAGATGACCTCGGCCCCCGCGTCGCGCATCGCCCGCGCCTTGATGGTCATCGCCACCGTGGCCGCGACCGGAACCCGGCTCAGCCGCTCCGCGAGCGCAGGCAAGTCAGCGCAGCCCCTCGCAGAACCGCTGGATGCGCGTGCAGGCCTCCCGCAAGCTCTCGGTGTCCGTCGCGTAGCTGATCCGCATGTGCCCCGGATACATGAACGCCGCCCCGTGCACCGCGGCCACGCCTTCCTCCTCCAGCAGCGCCACCACGAAGTCCTCGTCCGTGTTGATCACGGCCCCGCCCCGGCTCGTCTTGCCGATGCAGCCATGTACTGCGGGGAACACGTAGAACGCCCCCTCCGGCGTATGGCAATGGATGCCGGGCGCCACGTTCAGCATGGAAACCACCATGTCCCGCCGGCGCCTGTAGGTCTCGACCATCGTGGCGATGAACTCCTGCGGCCCGTTCAACGCCTCCACCGCCGCCGCCTGGCTGACGCTGCTCGGGTTGCTGGTGCTCTGGCTTTGCAGCTTGTCCATCGCCTTGATCAGCGCGGCCGGGGCGCCGGCGAAACCGATCCGCCACCCCGTCATCGCGTAGGCCTTGCTGCACCCGTTCATCGTCACGGTCCGCTCCCGCAGCCCCGGCTCCACCTGCACCACGGTCGCGGGCGTGCCGTCGTAGGTCAGCTTGTCGTAGATGTCGTCGGTGAACACCCAGACATGCGGATGCCGCATCAGCACGTCGCACAACGCCCGCAGCTCGGCCGCCGAGTAGGCCGCCCCGGTCGGGTTGTTGGGCGAGTTCAGCAGCACCCACTTCGTCCTGGGCGTGATCGCCGCGTCCAGGTCCTCGGCGCGCATCTTGAAGCCGTTGTTCTGCCCGCACGGCACGAACACCGGCGTCCCGTCCGCCAGCGCCACGATGTCCGGGTAGCTGACCCAGCACGGCGTCGGGATGATGACCTCGTTCCCCGCGTCCATGGTTGCCAGCATGGCGTTGAAGATCACCTGCTTGCCCCCGGTGGAGACGATGATCTCGTGCGGCTCGTAGTCGAGCCCGCTGTCGCGCTTGAACTTGTCTGCGACCGCCCGGCGCAGCGCCGCCGTGCCCGCGACGTCGGTGTACTTCGTCTCCCCCGCCTCGATCGCCCGCATCGCCGCGTCCTTCACGTTCCGCGGCGTGTCGAAGTCCGGCTCGCCCGCGCTCAGGCTGATGACGTCGCGCCCCGCCGCCTTGAGCGACCGCGCCTTGCTGCTGATGGCGATGGTCTGGCTGGGGCTGACCTTGTCGAGGCGGGCGGCGGCGAGCGGCATGGCTGAACGGTTCCGGATGGGGGACGACGGCGCACCATAAGCCGTGCGCGGCGCGAGAGGAACTGCCGCCGCCGCATGTCCGCCCTGGTTTGGCGCCCCGCCCCGCATCGGCTACACGACGCCCACCTTTACAGCCCGGACCCATATGCTTCAAATCGACAACCTGGTCTTCAACGCCTGGGGACGGCGCTTCTTCGACCACGCCACCGTCACCCTGCCCGCCGCCGCCAAGGTTGGCCTGGTCGGGCGCAACGGCGTCGGCAAGTCCACCCTGTTCCGCCTCATCCTCGGCACGATCGGCCCCGACAGCGGCGACATCGCCATGCCCCGCGGCGCACGGGTCGCGAGCGTGGACCAGGAGCACCCCGCCACCCCCGACACGCTGCTCGACACCATCCTCGCCGCCGACACCCAACGCGATGCCCTCTACGCCGCGCTGGACACCGCCGAGCCCGAACAGATCGCCGACCTCTACGCCCGCCTCGCCGAGATCGGCGCCGACCGCGCCCCGGCCCGCGCCAGCGAGATCCTGGCCGGCCTCGGCTTCTCCGCCGAGGACCTCGCCCGCCCGATGGCCGAGTTCTCCGGCGGCTGGCGCATGGGGGTGGCCCTCGCCGCCGCCCTGTTCGCCGAGCCAGACCTGCTGCTGCTCGACGAGCCGACCAACTACCTTGACCTTGAAGGCGCCATGTGGCTCGAAGCCCGGCTCCGCAAATACCCCAACAGCGCGCTAATCATCAGCCATGACCGCGAGCTGCTGAACCAGTCGGTCGACGCCATCCTGCACCTCAAGGATGGCAAGCTCGACCTCTACCCCGGCGGCTACGACGATTTCGAGCGCCGGGTCGCGGAGAAGGCCCGGCTGCAAGCCGCCTCCCGCGCCAAGCAGGAGGCCGAGCGCGCCCACCTGCAGAGCTTCGTCGACCGCTTCCGCGCCAAGGCCAGCAAGGCGGCGCAGGCGCAGTCCCGCATGAAGCGCCTGGCCAAGCTGGAGCCGGTCAGCGCCGCCTCGGCCGAGCGCGTCGCCCCCTTCACGCTGCCCTCGCCGCCGCGCCCGCTGGCCCCGCCCTTGATCCGGCTGGAGGCGGCCAGCGTCGGCTACGGCGGCGAGCCGGTGCTGCGCGGCATGGATTTGCGGCTGGACGTGGACGACCGCATCGGCCTGCTCGGCGTCAACGGCGCCGGCAAGTCCACCTTCGCCAAGCTGGTCGCCGGCGCCCTCACGCTGTCGGCCGGGCGGATGCAGCGGGAGCGGCGCATCGGCGTCGGCTGGTTCCACCAGCACCAGATCGAGGCGCTCGACCCGGGCGAGACCGCGCTCGACATCCTGCGCCGCGCCCGCCCGGAGGACAGCGAGCAATCCTACCGCTCCCGCCTGGCGCTCTGGGGCATCGGCTTCGACAAGCAGTCCACCACCGCGGCCAACCTCTCCGGCGGCGAGCGCGCCCGGCTGCTGCTGAACCTGGTGGCGATGGCTGCCCCGCATCTGCTGATCTTGGACGAACCGACCAACCATCTCGACATCGACAGCCGCCGCGCCCTGCTGGACGCGCTGAACGACTACGCCGGCGCCGTGATCCTGATCACCCACGACCGCTCGCTGATGGAGCTGGTGGCGGACCGGCTCTGGCTTGCGGCGGACAACACGGTGGCGCCGTTCGAGGGCGACATGGACGACTACGCCCGCCTGGTGCTGGACCGGGCGAAAGGCGCCGCCCCCAGCCAGGGCCGGTTTCAGAGCCGGGCGGCGAAAGGCAAGCGGAAGCGGGCGGCGTGACGGCTCAACCGTCCGACTAAGGACGGCGCCGGCGCCCAGTGCGGCAGCACGCCGATAAAATTATCCGTTAAAACAGAGAGTTAGGGTTTGTTCGCCCGATCATTCATCGCGGATAGTTCCGAACGAGCCCTAAGCTCCCCGGCTGTTCCGCATCCAGCTTTGCGGATTGCCGGCAATGATGCGCCCGTCGACGTCCTTGACGTCGCGCAGCCCGCAAAGCGCCATCGTCGTGTCAAGCTCCCGCCGGATGATGTCGAGCGCCATCGCGACGCCCTCCTCCCCCATCGCGCCCAGCCCGTAGAGGAACGCCCGGCCGATGAACACGCCGCGGGCGCCCAGCGCCAGCGCCTTGATCACGTCCTGCCCCGAGCGGATGCCGCCATCCATCAGCACCTCGGTCTTCGCGCCCACCGCGTCCACGATCGCCGGCAGCGCCGAGATCGACGACATCGCCCCATCGAGCTGCCGCCCCCCATGATTGGAGACGACGATCGCCTCCGCCCCGGTCTTGGCCGCGTTCTCGGCGTCCTCCGGGTCCAGGATGCCCTTGAGGATCAGCGTGCCGCCCCACCGGTCCTGGATGCGCTTCACGTCGTCCCAGCTGAGCCGCGGGTCGAACTGCGACTCCGTCCACGACGACAGCGAACTCATGTCGGCGACCCCCTCCACGTGGCCGTGGATGTTGCCGAACGAGCGCCGCTTCGTCCGCAGCATGTGCCAGCACCAGCGCGGCTTGGTCGCCAGGTTGACCAGGTTCGCCAGCGTCGGCTTCGGCGGCGTGCTCAGCCCGTTGCGGACGTCCTTGTGCCGCTGCCCCATGATCTGCAGGTCCACCGTCAGCACCAGCGCCGAGCAGCCCGCCGCTTTCGCCCGGTCGATCAGCCGGTCGATGAAGCCGCGGTCGCGCATGACGTAGAGCTGGAACCAGAACGGCGCTTCCGTGTTCTCGGCCACGTCCTCGATCGAGCAGATGCTCATCGTCGACAGCGTGAACGGCACCCCCGCCTTCGCCGCCGCCCGCGCCGCCAGGATCTCGCCATCGGCCCGCTGCATCCCGGTCAGCCCGGTCGGCGCCAGCGCCACCGGCATCGCCGCCTTCTGCCCGGCGATCGTGCTGGCCAGCGAACGGTCCGACATATCGACCGCCACCCGCTGCCGCAGCTTGATCGCCTCGAAATCGGCGCTGTTCGCCCGGTAGGTGCCCTCCGTCCAGGACCCGGAATCGGCGTAGTCGTAGAACATCCGCGGCACCCGCCGCTCCGCCAGCACGCGCAGGTCCTCGATCGAGGTGACGACCCGGCCCATCAGCGCGGTCCGCGGTGCGGCGCCGGTTCGCTCCGGCTGGGCTCGGTCATGTCAAGGCGCCATCCGCGTTCATGCCTATCCTCTGCCCCTTTGCCGCCGCAGTGTCCAGCAGGTTCAGGCCAAGGGCTTCGCCCCTGGACCCCAATGGGACCGCAGGCCCCAGACCCCGGTTCGTCGAGGAATGGACCGGTAAGGAACAGCTTCTCAAGGAGTGGGGTTTGGGGCCTGCGGCCCCAACGGGTCCAGGGCGGCGCCCTGGCCTTCGAACGCCAGCCGACTAGCCTGCCGGACGCATCCGCGGCAGCATCGCGGCAACACGAGGAGCAAACGCATGTTCAGCGAGAAATTCAGGCTTGACGGACGAGTGGCGGTCGTGACCGGTGGAGGGCGCGGGATCGGACTCTCGTGCGCCGAGGCCCTGTGCGAGCACGGCGCGGCCGTCGTGATCGCCGACATCGACCTCTCGATCGCCGAGCAAGGCCGCGAAGCCCTGCGGCAGAAGGGATACGATCCCGCGATCGCCCGGCTCGACGTCACCCGGTCCGGCGAGGCGGACGCCCTCGCGCAGACAGTGATGCGCGAGCATGGCCGGGTCGATATCCTGGTGGCCAACGCCGGCATCGCCCGGTCCGGCGTGCCGTCGGAGGATGTGACCGACGAGGATTGGCTCGCCGTCAACGCCGTCAACTACAACGGCGTGTTCTGGTGCGACCGCGCCTTCGGCCGCCTGATGCTGCGGGCCGGGCGGGGGTCGATCGTCAATATCGGCTCCATGTCCGGCATTATCTGCAACCGGCCGCAGGAGCAGTCGCACTACAACGCCTCCAAGGCGGCAGTGCATCAGCTCACGCGCTCGCTGGCGGCGGAGTGGGCCGGGCGTGGGGTGCGGGTGAACTCGGTCGCCCCGACCTACGTCGAGACCCCGCTGCTCAAGTCCGGCGGCCTGGACCCCTCCATGATGGACGCCTGGCTGCGCGACACGCCGATGGGGCGGCTAGGACAGCCGGACGAGATCGCCTCGGTCGTTCACTTCCTAGCCTCCGACGCATCCAGCCTGATGACGGGCGCCGTCGTCGTCGTGGATGGCGGCTTCACCTGCTGGTGATCGCTGGGGCGGCGGTCATTGGCAAGCATTCGGCCGCGCGCGTCAAACCGTCCGCCCGCGCGCGGCGACGGGCCAGACATCCACCACCTCCCCGCCCCGGCTGGCCACGACGCGGTCGTGCAGGTTGCTCACCACGCACACGTGGTTCGGCAGGATGCGCACCCGCTCGCCAAGCGCCGGCTTGCCGCGGCAGGCGGAGAGGTCGACCATCCCGTGCTCCTCGCTCAGCCGCTCGATCACCGCATCGGGATAGTCCCGCAGCAACCCGTAGCCCGCGCCGAACTCGGGCGCCACGAGGTCGCTCGACAGCGACTTGGAGCCGGCATCGATGACCGCGCGGTCCTGCGTCGGCCGGCTGACGACGGTCGCCAGCACCTCCAGCGCGCAATCCTCCAGCGTTGCGGCCCCGGTGCCGACCGTGGCCCGGTCCTGATAGATGTAGGTGCCGACCCGCACTTCGCTCACGCCCTCGATCTCGTGCGCATGCCAGCCGCCGGGCGTGCCGCCGCCCGAAACGTTCGGGATCGGGATGCCCGCCGCCGCGAACGCAGCTTTGGCGGCGGCAACGAACGTGGCAGTGGCGGCGCTGCTCGGGTAGGTCATCAGCCCGTCGAACCGCACCCCGGCCGCGAGCGCCGCGCGCGCCAGGTCCAGCGCCTCGTTCACCGACGTCACGCCGGTCCGCTTGTTGCCGCTGTCGAACTCGATCAGCACCCCGACCGGCGCCCGCGCGGCCCGTGCCGCCTCCGCCGCCGTCTCCAGCGCCATCGGGTTGTCGGCCGCGACCTGCATCCGCACACGCCGGGCGAGCGCTGCGAGCCGCAACGCTTTCGCCGGGCCGATCAGCGGATAGGAGACCAGGATGTCGGCAAGCCCGGCATCGGCCATCACCTCGGCCTCGCCAAGCTTCTGGCAGGTGATGCCGACCGCCCCCAGCTCCATCTGCCGCCGGGCCAGATGCGGGAGCTTGTGGGTTTTGACGTGCGGGCGCAGCCGTAGGCCGTGCTGGTCGCAATAGGCTTGCATCCGCGCCAGGTTGCGTTCCACGCGATCGAGGTCGATGACCGGGACCGGGGTTTCGAGCTGGTCGATGTGCATGGCGGTGCCCTCAGCCGCTTGGCGGCGCTGCGATGCGGCCGATTTCCCCTGATACCCGGCGCCTGGTCAAGGGCGCCCGGCATCGCCGATCGGGGGGAATGAAATGTCAGGGAGCAAACCAGGCAGCCGAACCCGCTCGCCCTCAGGCACAACGCCGACCTATCTCGGCGGCGCCGATGCGAAGGTTGACCATTTTGCGTCCGTTCCGCCGCTTTTGGCAGGCAGGCTGTTACAATCCCGCCGCCGCCGTGGCAATAGCGAAGTTCAAGCCCCGGCCGAACGCGTTCACCGCCGTTGCCGGCTCAATCAGCGTTTCGTGGCATGAACCTTGCCCGCACCGGAGTCCCCGTGGACCTCAACACCGTCACAGACCTCCTCACCCCGCAGCGGCCTCGCGACCTGCCGCCCTGGCAGCCGGGCGACGCCTGGCTCGCCGGCGGCACTTGGCTGTTCTCCGAACCCCAGCCCGCGCTCCGGCGCCTCATCGACCTGACCACGCTCGGATGGACGCCGATCGCGCGATGCGAACGCCGGCTCGCCATCGCCGCCACCTGCACCATAGAGGCCCTCGCCGCCCACGCCGCCGCCGTGGACCTGCCCGCGGCGGCGCTCATCCGCCAGTGCTGCCAGGCGCTCCTCGGCTCGTTCAAGGTTTGGACCGTGGCGACGGTCGGCGGCAACGTCTGCACAGCGCTCCCCGCCGGGCCGATGATCGCGCTGGCCGCGGCGCTCGACGCCGAGGCGGTCATCTGGACCCAGGGCGGCAGCGGCCCCGAACGGCGCTGCGGCATCCCCGCCCTCATCCGCGCGCCGCAGCGAACCGCCCTCGCGCCGGACGACATCCTGCGCGCGATTGAGATCCCCGCCCCGGCCTTGCGCCGCCGCACCGCGTTCCGCCGCATGTCCCTCAACCCGCTCGGCCGCTCCGCCGCCCTGGTCATCGGCACGCTCGACCCGGAAACCCGGGCCTTCGCCCTCACGATCACCGCCTCGACGCCGAGGCCCATCCATCTCACCTTCCCCGCCATGCCCTCCGCTCCCGCCCTCCTCGCCGCGATTCATGGCGCAGTTCAGCCCGGCGGCTGGTATGACGATATCCACGGCGCCCCCGGCTGGCGACGGCACGTAACCCAACTCCTCGCGGCGGAAATCCGCGAGGAGCTACGCACAAGCAGCGATCCATGAGCATCACCGTCAACGGCCGCACCCACGAGCGCCAACCCCGCCCCGGCCAATGCCTGCGGACCTATCTGCGCGAGCACGGCTACCTCGGCGTCAAGAAGGGCTGCGACGCCGGGGATTGCGGCGCCTGCACCGTCCACCTCGACGGCAAGCCGGTCCACGCCTGCATCCTCCCCGCCGCCCGCGCCCGCGGACGCCGGGTCACCACCATCGAGGGCCTCGCCCCACCCGGCGCGACGCACCCCATGCAGCAGGCGTTCCTCGGCGCGCAAGCCTTCCAGTGCGGCTTCTGCACCGCCGGCATGATCATGACCGCGGCCGCCCTCGACGCCCATCATCGCGCCGACCTCTCAACCGCACTCAAGGGCAGCCTCTGCCGCTGCACCGGCTACGCCGCCATCGCCGACGCGCTCGCGGGCCGAGAGACGTTCGAGGCCGACGCGGCCGAAGCCCCCATCGGCCGCAGCCTCCGCGCCCCCGCAGGCCCGCGCATCGCCGACGGCACGGAGCCTTTCACCCTCGACATCGCCGTGCCGGGCCTGCTGCACATGAAGCTCCTGCGCTCCCCGCACGCCCACGCGCGCGTCAACGCGATCGATGCCTCCGCCGCCCTTGCCATCCCTGGCGTCCACGCCGTCCTCACCCACGCGGACTCTCCCGCCCGCCATTTCTCCACCGCCACCCACGAGGACCCGAACGACGACCCGGCCGACACCCTGGCGCTCGACCAGACCCTCCGCTTCATCGGCCAGCGCGTCGCCGCCGTCGTCGCCGACACCGAGGAGGCGGCCGAGGCCGGTTGCGCCGCCCTCGTCGTCGACTACGCTATCCTGCCCGCCGTCACGAGCCTCGACGCGGCAATGGCTCCGGGCGCCCCCGCCGTGCACGATAAACCGGGCTGGCCCGGCCTGGCCGACCCGCCGCGCAACATCTGCGCCGCCATCGAAGGCGAGGCCGGCGACGCCGCCGCGGCGCTCGCCCAGGCAGATGTGGTTCACCGCCAGACCTACGTCAGCCAGCGCATCCAGCACGCCCACCTGGAAACGCACGCCGCGATCGGCTGGCTGGACAGCGATGGCGTGCTCACGCTGCGGTCCAGCACGCAGACCCCGTTCCTGACCCGGGACACGCTCTGCCGCCTGTTCGATCGCCCGCGAGAGTCCATCCGCGTCCTGTGCGCCCGCATCGGCGGCGGCTTCGGGGGCAAGCAGGAAATCCTGGTCGAGGACATCGTCGCCCTCGCCGTGCTGAAAACCGGCCGCCCCGTGCAGCTTGAACTCACCCGCCAGGAACAGTTCACGGCCAGCACGACGCGCCACGCCATGCGCGTGACCGTGCAGGCCGGCGCGACGCGGGACGGCACGCTGACGGCGCTGCAACTCGACGTGTTGTCCGACGCCGGGGCCTACGGCAACCATAGCTGGGGCACGCTGCATCACGGCTGCAACGAGTCGGTCATCGCCTACCGCTGCCCCAACAAGAAGGTGTCCGGCCGCGCCGTCTACACCAACACCGTGCCCGGCGGCGCATTCCGCGGCTACGGCCTCAGCCAGACCAACTTCGCCGTCGAATCGGCGATGGACGAGCTGGCCCGGCAGCTCGGCATGGACCCGTTCGATTTCCGCCGCCGCAACGCCATCGGACCAAATGACCCGCTCGTCGCCGCGACTCACGGCCCGGACGACGTCTCGGTCGGCAGCTACGGCCTCGACCAGTGCCTCGATCTCGTGCAGGCAGCCCTCGCGCAAGCCGCCCCGCCGCCGCCTGCGCCGGACTGGCTGGTCGGCGCCGGGATGGCGATGGGAATGCTCGACACCGCCCCCCCGCGCGGCCACTTCGCCGAGGCGCGGATCAGCCAGGCGCTGGACGGCCTGTTCGACCTCCTGGTCGGCGCCGCCGAGTTCGGCAACGGCACGACCACGGCGCACCGCCAGATCGCGGCCGACAGGCTCGGCGTCTCCCCCGGCCATGTCCGCGTGAGCCAATCCGACACGCGCCTGATCGGCCACGACACCGGCGCATACGGCAGCACCGGCACCGTCGTCGCCGGCCTCGCGGTCGCCCGCGCCGCCGAAGCCCTGCGCGCGAAGCTCCCGGCCGTCCCCGGCGAGATTCGGACCGCCCCTGGCGAGATTCGGGCCGCCCCCGGCGAGACCCCGGCCGCGACCGGCCACGCCGACGGCACGCCGCGCTCCGTCACCTTCAACGTGCAAGCCTTCAAGGTCGCCGTCCGCCCCGCCACCGGCGAAGTCCGCATCCTGCAAAGCGTCCACGCCGCCGACGCCGGCGCGGTGATCAACCCCGGCCAGTGCCGGGGCCAGATCGAGGGCGGCGTCACGATGGGCATCGGCGCCGCACTGTATGAGAACGTCCAGATCGACGCCGCCGGCGCGGTCACGACGGCGGCCTTCCGCGACTACCACATCCCAGCCTTCGCCGACGTGCCGCGCACGCAGGTCCTGTTCGCCGAGACCCACGACCCCTTCGGGCCCTCCGGCGCGAAATCCATGAGCGAGGCGCCCTTCAACCCGGTCGCCGCCGCCCTGGCCAACGCCATCCGCGACGCCACCGGCGTCCGCCCGCGCCAGACGCCGTTCAGCCCCGACACCATCTACCAGCCCGATCCCCCCGACGCATGAGCATCGGCCAAGGCAACGCCTGCGCCCTGCGCGGCCAGGCGGTCACCTTCCGCGCCGACCCGTTCCAGCGCCCGGCCGCGGATTGCCTCGTCCACGTCCAGGACGCGCTCGTCATCGCCGAGAACGGCGTCATCACCGCGTTCGGCGACTACGCCGCCCTGCGCAGCCAAGTCCCGGACGGCGTTCCCGTCACCGAGTGCCCGGACGCGGTCATCAGCCCCGGCTTCATCGACACCCACGTCCACTACCCGCAGATGCAGATGATCGGCGCGTTCGGCGAGCAGCTCCTGGCTTGGCTCGACAAATACGCCTTCCCCACCGAGGCGCAGTTCGCCGACCGCGCCCATGCCGAAGCCATCGCTGCCCTGTTCTTCCGCGAGCTGCTGCGCGCCGGCGCCACCACCGCCGCGGTCTACTGCACCGTCCACCCGCAATCGGTCGATGCCTTCTTCGCCGAATCAAGCCGCTACGGCACGTGCATGATCGCCGGCAAGGTGCTGATGGACCGCAACGCGCCGGCGTCCCTGCTCGACACCGCCCAGCGCGGCTACGACGAGAGCGACGCCCTGATCCGCCGCTGGCACGGACGCGGCCGGCAGCTCTACGCCGTGACCCCCCGCTTCGCTCCCACCAGCACCGAGGCGCAGCTCGACGCCGCGGGCGCGCTGCTGCGGGCGCATGACGGCCTGTTCCTGCAGACCCACCTCTCGGAAACCCTGGCCGAATTGGAATGGGTGCGCGCCCTGTTCCCCCGCCGCGCCGGCTATCTCGACGTCTACGCCCACGCCGAGCTGGCTGGCCCGCGCTCCGTGTTCGGCCACGCCATCCATCTGTCCGAGGACGAGTTCTGCGCCTGCCACGAGACGGGCGCCGCCCTGTCGCACTGCCCGAGTTCGAACCTCTTCCTCGGCAGCGGCCTGTTCCGCCTCATGCACGCGCTCGACCCCAGGCGCCCCGTGCGCGTCGGCCTCGGCAGCGACGTCGGCGCGGGCACCAGCCTCTCGCCGCTCAAGACGCTGAACGAGGCCTACAAGGTCGCAGCCCTCTCGGGAACGAGGCTGAACCCGGCGCAAGCCTTCTACCTGGCCACCCTCGGCGGCGCGCGGGCGCTCTACCTCGACGACCGCCTGGGAACGCTCGGTCCGGGCTACGCGGCCGACCTGTGCATCCTCGACCTCAAAAGCTCCCCCCTGCTCGATTTCCGCATCGGCTACTGCGAGTCGATCGAGGACGTCCTGTTCGTGCTGATGACGCTCGGCGACCACCGCACCGTCCGCGAGACCTACGTCGCGGGCGAGCGCGTCTACGAGCGCGACGCGCCCGGCCAACAGTTTCGCCAGCCAAACCCCTGACGGGAACACATCAAACCGGGTCCCAGGCGAACACGTCCTGGCTACGGTCGAGCGGCGCCAAGCTGCCGCGCAGCGCCGGGGCGGCATGTTCGGCGATCAGCTCCGGCGTCCACCCCTCGCCGCGCTGCACGGACCGCAGCGGGCGGTTCTGGCTCATCAGGAAAATCTCGTGATGCCGGGTCGCGAACACCTGCCCGGTGATGCCCGCCGCCGCGTCCGATGCCAGGAACACCGCCATCGGCGCGTTCTTGTCCGGCGTCATCTGCTGCAGCTTCGCCACCCGCGCCTGCTGCTCCGGGGTCTCGGCCGGAATGGAACCGGTCATCCGGCTCCACGCGAACGGCGCGATGCAGTTCGACCGCACCCCGAACCGCTGCATGTCGAGCGCGATCGACTTAGACAGCGCCACGATCCCCAGCTTCGCCGCCGAGTAGTTCGCCTGCCCGAAATTGCCGATCAGCCCCGACGTGCTCGTCATGTGCACGTAGGCGCCGGCGCCCTGATTGCGGAACTGCTCCGCCGCCGCCCGGCTGACGAAGAAGCTGCCGTTCAGGTGGACGCCGACCACGCTGGTCCAATCCTCGGGCGACATCTTATGGAAGATCACGTCGCGCAGGATGCCGGCGTTGTTCACCACGATGTCGATCCGCCCGAACGCATCCATCGCGCACTGCACGATCCGCTGCGCCGTGCCCCATTCCGCCACGCTGTCGGTGCTGACGGCCGCCCGCCCGCCGCGCTGGTCGATGATCTGCTTGGTCTGCTCGGCGGGCGACGCGGACAGCCCCTCGCCCGCCAGCGACGCCCCCACGTCGTTGACCACCACCGCGGCCCCGGCCAGCGCCATCGCCACCGCGATCTCCCGCCCGATCCCGCCCCCGGCGCCCGTCACCACCGCGACCTTGCCGGCCAGCATCGCCTCGGCCATTCGCTCCCTCCTATCTTGCAGCGCCTAAAACAGCTCTCAAACCTTTGCCATTCAAGCCGATACGCCGAACCGGGCCAACCCATGATCGGCCACCACAACGTCCCGCTCCGCCGCCCGCGCCCGGAACGACCCGTCGCGCCACATCTCGGTGCGGATCGTCTCGCCCGGGAACACCGGCGCCGAGAACCGGAGCTGCATGTGCCGGAACCCGGCCGCGTCGTAGCCGCCCAGGCATCGCAGCAAAGCATGGGCCACCACGCCGAAGGTGCAAAGCCCATGCAGGATCGGCCGCGGGAAGCCCGCCCGCGCGGCAACCGCCGGGTCGGAGTGCAGCGGGTTGTCGTCCCCGTTCAGCCGGTAATACAGCGCCTGCTCCGGCCGTGTCGGCAGGTCGAGCGTGAAGTCCGGCCGCGTGTTCGGCATCGGATGCGGCGCGGGCGCAGGCCCTACAGCGCCCCCGAACCCGCCGTCGCCGCGCAGGAATGTGGTCGCCGCCGCCACCGCCAGCAATTCGCCGGTCGCCGCATCCGTCACCCGCTTCTCGCTGAACAGCAGCGCCCCCCGCCCCGCCCCCTTGTCGATCAGCCCCGTCACCCGCGTCGCCCCGACCACTTCGCCCTCGACCGGCAACGGATGGTGCAGCGTGAGCGACTGCTCCCCGTGCACGAGCCGCACCGCGTCCACCCCGGTCCGCTCGTCCTCGAGCCAGAAGCCGGGATGCGCCAGCACCACCGCCATGCCCGGCATCGCCCGCAACCGCCGCCGGGGATCGACGAAATCGAGCTGCCGCGCGTCCAGCGGGTCCTGCCCGAGCCCGATGCTGAGCGCATAGAACGCGGTATCGCGCTTGCTGAACCGCTGCCGCACCTCCGGGATCGGAAAGCCGAGAAGGCGTTCAGGGTCGATCGTCATGGCTTGGCCGGGACCGGACTGCCGGCCCCGCTCGAATGCTTGTCTGCCATCGGCTCATGATGAGACCCGCAACGCGAACCTGCAATCCGAGGCAGTGAGCGCCTGAGGGCAGCGTCGGCAACAAGTGCGGCAGCACGCCGACGAAGCTGCCCGGCAAAACTAAGGTTCAGGGCAGCGTCGGCAACAAGTGCGGCAGCACGCCGACGAAGCTGCCCGGCAAAACTAAGGTTCAGGGCAGCGTCGGCAACAAGTGCGGCAGCACGCCGACGAGGCTGCCCGGCAAAACGTAGGCTCAGGGCGGCGCCGGCACGTCCAGCAGCGCGGCCCGAACCAGGTCCACGGCAGCATGACAGCCATTCGCACGTTTTCGCAATCTCCCCGCCTGCCTCTCCGCCCGATCTGTGGCAACATGGCCTGACACCTTCGAGGAGCCGCCCCGGCATGATCCAGCACACCGTCCAGGTCCACCCGGAATCCGACCGCCTCAAGCGCGAGGACCAGCTCGCCTGGAAGATCGCCGCCGTCGCCGCCGACCCGGTCGCCGTCGAGCCTGAGGTCGCCGAGATGATCGCGAATCGCGTCATCGACAACGCTGCCGTCGCCATCGCCGCCATCAACCGCGGCCCGGTCGCCGCCGCCCGCTCCCAGGCGCTGCGCCACCCCCGCCCGCACGGCGCCCCCGTCTTCGGCTGCCCGCCCGAGACCCGCGTCCACGCCGAATGGGCCGCCTGGGCCAACGGCGCCGCCGTGCGCGAGCTCGACTACCACGACACCTTCCTCGCCGCCGAGTACAGCCACCCCGGCGATAACATCCCACCCATCCTCGCCACCGCGCAGCAGCTCGGCGCCGACGGCGCGGCCCTGCTTCGCGGCCTCGCCACCGGCTACGAAGTCCAGGTCAACCTCACCCGCGCCATCTGCCTGCACAAGCACAAGATCGACCACGTCGCCCACCTCGGCCCCTCCGCTGCCGCCGGCCTCGGCACGCTTCTCGGCCTGGACACGCCCACTATCTACCAAGCGGTGCAGCAAGCCCTCCACGTCACCACCGCGACCCGGCAGAGCCGCAAGGGCGAGATCAGCTCCTGGAAAGCCTTCGCCCCCGCCCACGCCGGCAAGCTCGCCATCGAGGCGGTCGACCGCGCCATGCTCGGCGAAGGCGCCCCCAGCCCCATCTACGAAGGCGAGGACAGCGTCATCGCCTGGATGCTCGACGGCAAGCAGGCCCGCTACGTCGTCCCGCTGCCCGCACCGGGCGAGCCGAAACGCGCCATCCTCGACACCTACACCAAGCAGCACTCCGCCGAGTACCAGAGCCAGGCCCTGATCGACCTCGCCTTCGACCTCGGCAAACGCATTTCAAACTGGGACGAGGTGCAGGAGATCGTCATCGAGGCCAGCCATCACACCCACTACGTCATCGGCACGGGCGCCAACGACCCGCAGAAGTTGGACCCCGCCGCCAGCCGCGAGACGCTCGACCACTCCATCATGTACATCGTCGCCGTCGCCCTGCAGGACGGCGAGTGGCACCACGTCCGCTCCTACCTGCCCGAACGCGCCAGCCGCCCCGATACCGTCGCCCTGTGGCACAAGATCCGCACCACCGAGGACCCAAGCTGGACCGAGCGCTACCACGCCGATGACCCGGCCGTGAAAGCCTTCGGCGGACGCATCGAGATCCGCCTGAAAGACGGCGCCGTCATCGCCGGCGAACGCGCCGTCGCCAACGCCCACACCCTCGGCGCAACCCCCTGGACGCGCCCCGACTACATCCGCAAGTTCGAGACCCTGACCGAAGGCGTGCTCGACCCGGCCGAGGCCCGGCGCTTCCTCGACCTCGTGCAGCAACTGCCCACCCTCAAGGCCGGCCAGCTCGCCGGGCTGAACGTGGCGCTTCCGAACGGCAAGCTGGCCACGAACGCCGCCAAGGGCATCTTTTAAGGGCAGCATCGGCAAGACGTGCATCGGCACGCCGATAAGGCTGCCGTCTGAACAAAGGCTTGAGGCGCTTGCCCGTCCCAGCGGAACCTAGCGATAAGTGTCGGACGAGCCCTAAGGAAACGGAGACAACCCCGATGAGCCAAACGCTGCCGAAACCCAAGAAATCCGTCGCCCTCTCCGGCGTCGCCGCCGGCAACACCGCGCTGTGCACCGTCGGCCGCACCGGCAACGACCTGCACTACCGCGGCTACGACATCCTCGAGATTGCCGAGACCTGCTCCTTTGAGGAAGTGGCCCACCTCCTCGTCCACGGCCACTTTCCCAACCGCGCCGAGCTTGCCGCCTACACGGCCAAGCTGCGCGCCCTCCGCGGCCTCCCCGTCCCCGTCCGCATCACGCTCGAAGCCCTGCCCGCCGCCATGCACCCGATGGACGTCATGCGCACCGGCGTCAGCGTGCTCGGCGGCGTGCTGCCCGAGGCGCACGACCACAACCCCCAGGGCGCGCGCGACATTGCCGACCGGCTCATGGCCAGCCTCGGTTCCATGCTGCTCTACTGGTGGCACTGGACCCAGAACGGGCGCCGCATCGAGGTCGAGACCGAGGACGGCACCATCGCCGCCCACTTCCTCCACCTCCTGCACGGACGCCCCGCCCCGGAGAGCTGGGTCCGCGCCATGCAGACCTCGCTCAACCTGTACGCCGAGCACGAGTTCAACGCGAGCACCTTCGCCTGCCGCGTCATTGCCGGCACCGGGTCGGACATGTACAGCGCGCTCGCGGGCGGGATCGGCGCGCTGCGCGGCCCCAAGCACGGCGGCGCCAACGAGGCAGCCCTCGAAACCCAGCTCCGCTACGGCAGCGCCGGCGAGGCCGAGGCCGACATCCGCCGCCGGGTCGAGCAGAAGCAGGTGGTGATCGGCTTCGGCCACCCCGTCTACACCGTGGCCGACCCGCGCAACCAGATCATCAAGGCCGTGGCCCGCCGACTTTCGGACGAAGCCGGCAACACCCGCCTGTTCGACGTTGCCGACCGCATCGAGTCCGTCATGGCCGAGACCAAGCGGATGTTCGCCAACCTCGACTGGTTCAGCGCCGTCAGCTATCGCCAGATGCGCGTGCCCACCGCCATGTTCACCCCGCTGTTCGTCATCTCCCGCACCTCCGGCTGGGCCGCCCACGTCATCGAACAGCGCCAAGACGGCAAGATCATTCGCCCCAGCGCCAACTACACCGGTCCCGAAGACCAGGCCTTCCAACCATTGGACCAACGCCCATGACCTACCTCGTCGCCGCCGACCTGCCGCGCGAGCCCGCCGGCGACCGCCTCCGCGCCCTGCTCGCCCGCCCCGGCATCCTGCAGATGCCCGGCGCGCACAACGGCCTTGCCGCCCTCCAGGCCAAGGTGGCGGGGTTCGAGGCGCTCTATCTCTCGGGCGCTGCCATGACCGCGTCGATGGGCCTGCCCGACCTCGGCGTCATCACCGTGGACGAGGTCTGCTTCTTCATCCGCCAGCTCGCCCGCTCCTCCGCACTCCCCGTCCTGGTCGATGGCGACACCGGCTACGGCGAGGCGCTGAACGCCATGCACATGGTCCGCAGCTTCGAGGACGCCGGCGCCGCCGCGGTTCATATCGAGGACCAGTTGCTGCCCAAGAAATGCGGCCACCTCAACGACAAGAAACTCGCCGACCCGCGCGACATGGCCGCCAAGGTCGCCGCCTGCGCCAAGGCCCGGCGCCACCTCATGGTCCTGGCCCGCACCGACGCCGCTGCCAGCGAGGGCCTCGACGCCGCAATCGCCCGCGCCCAGCTTTACTTGGAGGCCGGCGCAGACGCCATCTTCCCCGAGGCCCTGCACAACGCCGAGATGTTCCGCGAGTTCGCCCGCCGCCTGCCCGGCGTCCCGCTGCTGGCCAACATGACCGAGTTCGGCCGAACGCCCTTCTTCACCGCCGCCGAGTTCGAGCAGATGGGCTACCGCATGGTGATCTGGCCCGTCAGCTCCCTTCGCGTCGCGGCCAAGGCCACCGAGCAGCTTTACGCCGCCATCAAGCGCGACGGCGGCACGCAGAACCAGATCGACGCGATGCAGACCCGCAAGGAACTCTACGCCGCCATCGACTACCACGGCTATGAAGCCCTCGACGCCTCCCTGGTCGCGACAGTCACGCCGGAGGGGATGCCGCAACGCGCCGCCGGGGTGCGCCACGTCCGAGACTGATTACAACAGCTCCACCCGCGCGCCATGTCCGGCGGCGCGCGACAGCCACCCGTCACGGGTGACCAACGGCGCTTCGAGCGCTTCCGCGAGCGCCACATACATCGTGTCGTAAGCAGTCAGGTTATGCCGCAACGCCCAGGCCCGCGGCAGCAGGAACTCGTGCGGATACCGCTGCAGCGGGAAATCCGTGAGGTCGCTGAGGGCCTCCCGCCCCCGTTCCGCCCGGATCTCGCCCGCAGTCTCATACCGACGCAAGACCTGCGCGATCTCGGCATCGAGCAAATGCGGCGCATGCAGCCGCGCGCCCGAACTGAACAGCCGGTCCTGCACGACGACCGACGCCGGCGTCCGAAGCAGGACCTCGAGCAACGCCGAAGCGTCGACGACGATCACCGTCCATCGCGCTCGGCGCGCACGGCCTCCGCGGGCTCAGTGGCAAGCTCGGTCGCCGACCGCCGGGCCAGCCGCTCACGCAGCTCCTCGATCGTCGGCCGTTCAGCGGCCTCTCGAATCCCGTCGAGCAAGTAGTCGGACAAGGACAGCCCGGCCAGCGCCGCACGAGATTTCAACCGCCGATGCAGCGCGTCGGGGACATTCCGTATCTGAACCATCGTCGGCATGCTCGAAAGATATAACCATGCGCGTCACATGCAAACTCTGATCTTCCATCATAGCCCCGCATTAAACTGGCCGCCCGCTCCACGGAAACGATCCTTTGTCCCCGACAAACGCTAACCAACAAGCCCACGCCGAAGGACAGCGCCCCCGATGAGCACCCCCCTGGAACACTACGCCATGATCGGCGACGGCGAGACCGTCGCCCTGCTCGACCGCGACGGTTCCATCGACTGGCTCTGCTGGCCCCGCTTCGACAGCGACGCCTGCCTCGCCGCCCTCCTCGGCGGCCCCGACCACGGCCGCTGGTCCATCGCCCCCGCCGCCCAGATCACCAAGCGCGCCCGCCACTACCAGACCGACACCCTGGTAATGGAAACCGACCTCCACACCGAGACCGGCGCCGTCCGCCTCATCGATTTCATGCCCAGGCGCGACGGTCCCTCCTCCCTCATTCGCATCGTCACCGGCCTGCACGGCCGCGTCCCGATGCAGATGGACCTCGCCCTCCGCTTCGACTACGGCGCCATGCCGCCCTGGACCGAACCGGCCGCACGCCGCTTCACCGCCCGCATCGGCCCCGACGTCATCGCCCTGCACGCCCCCGTCGACCTGACGTGGCAGCAGCAACGCTCCGGGGCTCGCTTCGACGTCCACGAGGGCGAACGCCTCCCCTTCATCCTGCGCTATGCCCAGGCCGACCAGCCCGACCCTCCCCCCATCGACACCGAAGCCGCCCTTTACGCCACCCAGCAATTCTGGAGCGGCTGGATCAGCCGCTTCGACGACTCCCGCACCAAGTGGCCCGGCCAGGTCCGCCGCTCCCTCCTCACCCTCAAGGCCCTCGTGCACCAGCCCTCCGGCGGCCTCATCGCCGCCCCCACCACCTCCTTGCCCGAAGCCCCCGGCGGCTCGATGAACTGGGACTACCGCTTCTGCTGGCTCCGCGACGCCGCCTTCACCATCAGCGCCCTCGTCAACGCCGGCTACACCGACGAGGCCGGGCGCTGGCGCGACTGGCTGCTCCGCGCCATCGCCGGCAAGCCCGAACAGGTCCGCATCATGTACCGCATCGACGGCGGGCGACGCCTCAACGAGTGGCAGGTCGATCTCCCCGGCTGGCGCCACGCCCGCCCCGTTCGCATCGGCAACGCCGCCGCGACGCAGCATCAAGTCGACGTTTTCGGCGAAGTCATGCACGCCCTCCACCTCGCCCGCCGCGCCGGCCTGCCCATCACCGAGCACCAGAAAGCCACCGCCCGCACCGTCGCCCGCCACCTGATGCAGGTCTGGAGCAGCAGGGGCTCCGGCATCTGGGAGTCCCGCGCCGAGCTTCGCCAGTACACCTACTCCAAAGCCGTCGCCTGGGCCGGCCTGCAGGACTTCCGCAATAGCCCGTCCAGCGACGACGACCCGCAATTCATGTCGGACCTCGCCGCCCACGCCGACGCAATCCGCGCCCAGGTCCTGCGCGACGGCTGGAACGAAGGCCTTGGCCGCTTCACCACCTACTACGGCGGCCAATCCCTCGACGCGAGCCTCCTCCTCATGCCCCTCGTCGGCTTCCTCCCCGCCACCGATCCCCGCATGGCCGCCACCATCGGCGCCATCGGCCGCGAGCTCAGCGAGGGCGGCCTGATCCGCCGCAACGCGCCCAGCGCCGAAGGCCCCAACGAAGGCGCCTTCCTCGCCTGCTCCTGCTGGATGGCCGACTGCCTGCGCCAGCAAGGCAAGATGGACCAGGCCGAAGCCCAGTTCGAACGAGTCCTCGCCGTCGCCAACGACGTCGGCCTGCTCAGCGAGGAGTACGACGTCCCGGGCCAGCACCTCTCCGGCAACTTCCCCCAGGCGTTGACCCATCTCGCCGTCGTCAACACCGCCTTGGGCCTCTGCGGCCCGGTGCTGCACCTTGGATCTGGCTAGTCTGCAATCGCCCTGACTGGAAACAGCTAGGGCGTCAATTGCCAGACCAGGAAAAGCTAGATCCGTATCGGTATTATGTCGCACCCGCCACCACGGCGGCGTGTCACCCGCTTCGCCCGCGGCCTACGGTTCGCGCGTCAGTCCGGCCCGGTCGGACGGGGGGTGAGGCGTGATGGGCGCATACCTTGCTGAAATCCTAAAAGAAGTCTTGCAGCCAATCCGGCCACCAAGAACTGTTGGTAATTGGACTCGCATTGGAAACCGACTGATTGTAGTACTCATTGCATCTCTGGGCTTCAACACTTCCGTTCTTTTCAGCCCAGTAAACGCAAGTGTCCACCCAGTTGACCTCTTTAAAGATGTCACTATAGCAATATCGAGAGATAAAGATAATGCGGGCCGGTCCAGCCATTATGAGGTCCGCTTGGGACTTGTTTGCAGAGAAGCTAGAATTGATTGTATAGGTCGCCTCTTTCCCGATTGTCTCTCCTGCTTCAGAAGAGGCGCAAGCTGGCGGATATCGCTTTACCGCATTCTCGTTCGTAAAAAAGAAGAACTCGCCTTCAGGTTGCCCTTGGTAAGGAATGCCGCGTCCCTGGTAAACGGGAGTGTTGCCAACGTTCTGATATTTGATCGTAAGGCCAACAGGTTTTCCGACTTCAAAAGGAGTGACGGTTTCAACGTTGGCGATAACATATGGCCTGAGTTGCGCTCGTTCTTGGTCCTGAATGACAATGAACTGCTGCCCAGACAAGCGGACTATAGCAAGGGTGAGGAGCGTATACAGCCATACAGCAATCGCAGTGCCCTTTTCCCATCTGGATTTCGACGCCTGATCGCGGTCATATTGATGCCAGCGGCTTTGGCTCTCTTGTATAAAAGCCTGAAGTTCCGAGTGCCTCATTTCGGCTTCTTTGCTCTCAGCTGGTGCATCGGAGCTGTCGCCACCCTTCTCTTCGTTTCCTCCATTGTCAGATGACAACCGCTTGCTCCTTTAGGTGTTCTCAAGCGTAATCGACTTGCATCCAATTGCTTCCAAGCACTGCAAGAAGAACACGGCAGTAAATTTGCCTCGCGCGATCTTGTTGCGCATATTTACCGGGGTGTCATGCACGCCGAGCGCAGCAAGCCGCTCCGATAATCCGTCATAACTAACCCCTCGTCGCACCATCTCGGTTCGTATCATGCGCTTCGCGTGGTCTGCCCATTCGTCCTCGCTCCTGATGGCCTCTGCTTGCATCGCCATACCCCTCAAAAGATGCGAACGCCACCATAGACGTTACTTTTGCCATTGACAACGATGCCAGTATATCATCATATGCGTTACGCAAGTAACGCAGGAGATGGCAGATGTCCCAGCACTTCCTCCTTTCCAGCAAGGCTCGCTCGCTCTCCCTGGCGTCGGTGTTCCGCATGGCGGACGACAAGGCCGAGACGCTGTTCGCCGGCCTGCGCTGGCCCGAGACGGACGGCAAGGCGGTCTGCCCGCACTGCGGCTGCCCGACCTGCTACGAGGCCCGCCGCCCCTCGGGCGCGTTGCGGTTCCGCTGCAAGGCGTGCCGCAAGGATTTCAGCCTCACCAGCGGCACGCTGTTCGCCTTCCACAAGCTGCCCTTGCAGACCTACCTCGCTGCCATCGTGATCTTCTGCAACGAGGTCAAGGGCAAGTCGGCGCTCGCCCTCTCCCGCGATTTCGACGTGCAATACAAGACCGCCTGGGTGCTGGCGCACAAGCTGCGCGAGGCGATGGCGACCGAAGTGAAAGGCTACAAGCTCGGCGGCGAGGGCAAGGCGGTGGAGGTGGATGGGGCCTACTTCGGCGGCTACGTGAAGCCGGCCAACCACAAGGAGAACCGCCGGGATCGCCGCCTGGCCCGCAACCAGACTGGCAAGCGGCAGTGCGTCGTCGTGATTCGCGAGCGCGACGGGTTTGTGATGCCGTCAGCCTTCCCCACGGAAGGTTCGGCGCTCGCCTACATCCGCAACCACGTCGCCGCCGGCACCGAGGTCCACGCCGACGAGGCGAATAGCTGGAACGACTTGCACGGGCATTACGTGGTGAAGCGCATCAACCACCAGCTCGCCTACAGCGACGGCAACGCTTGCACCAACGGCGCGGAGAGCTTCTTTAGCCGCCTGCGCCGAGCGGAGCGTGGGCACCACCACCACATCGCGGGCGTCTATCTGGCCCGCTACGCGCAAGAGAGCGCGTGGCGTGAGGGTCATCGCGGCGATGACAACGGCGCGCAGGTTTGCCGAGTGACCGGGCTGGCGTTGGCATCTCGACCTAGCGTGGATTTCTGCGGCTACTGGCAGCGGTCAGCCGTTTGACACGTTGCTTGCCACCCGCCATCGTTCAATGATCGAACAGGAGGCAGCGTGGCAAAGGCTCGTAGAAGCGGGATCATAGTGAATACCGCCGATGTACCTGTCATTCTTGCGATGCTGGCAAGAGGCGATAGGAATCACGACATAGCAGCATGGTTCGGCCTGAACCAGGGGCGGATTAAGGAAGTAAAGGATGGCGTACATGGTAATCCGCCGCTAGCAAGTCCGAAGAACCTGCCTCCATCCGGCTCTCCTGGACCTAAGGCAAGGGATCTGAAACTCGCAATAGATGTTTCCCAAAAGCTAATTAAAGCTGGGAAGCATGACGAGGCGCAAACCGCTTTAACAGATGCCCTAATCGAGTATTCAAAGACTGTCTAGTCAGGTTAGTGCAAAAGATGATCGATGTGCTATCGCCGCAGTTGAATTGATGTAGTCTCCATCGCGTTCAAGAGATTTCCTGCATGGGGGTATCCAGACTAGCTCAGGCGACCCAGAGATCCGCTTATCCCAAACCAGCCAGCAGTATCCTGTTGCCGTAGTCGCTGACTTGTCTAGCCTGCCTCTTACCATTGGCACTCGCTCAACGAATTGGGCAAACTTGCTTGGGGGTTTAACAGAGAAAATTGCTCTATAACGTCCGGAGCTTTCGAGAAAGACCGTGCGAGCTAGTATGGCAACTCCAACTTTAGTAATTGACAACCCTTTTAAGACAAATTCCTCGGCCAACCTGAACGGAGGGTTTGTAATAAGCCAGTCAAACTGGTTCGCGGTATCACTATAATGAAAAAAGTCCTTTATTACTCCGAATCCATAATCATGTACATCTGAACTCGCAACCGAATGGAAGTAGTCTGCCAGGACTTCTGACATATGGCCTGCGCCGCAAGCAGGCTCCAGACATGACATGCCCAATAAGTTTGGGCTGCCTCCCAACACATACTCCATCAGCGCACGAGTTGCCCACGGCGGGGTCGGAAAGTCATCTGGGCTGTCTGCTGCTTCAAGACGCTGAGACATAACTGCGTGCGATGTGTTCTGCATCGCGGAATCTTGCCAGTCATCATTCAAGAGGTCAAGAAACATACGCGTCGAATCAAGATGTTAAAGAGCCAATCTTATAAGTCACTGGAAAAGTCTACATTCTCGGCAGCCGCCCCTGTCAGTGTGCTGCTAACGTCCACTTCACACCCATCCCCTTACCCTCTCCAGACACTAGAGAGCCGCGCTGCCGTAACCCACGCAGCGAAGCCTCGACTCGGTTACGGATCGTCTGGCACAGCGCCCGCCCGGCTTAATTCGTGCTAGCTAACCTCGCTCAACGCCCATCGTAGGTGACTGCCCGGCTCCCGATGTGATTGGACTGCCCCACCAAGCTGCAAGTTCCGCAGCGATGCCATGACACGCTTCTGCATCATGAGGACCGCGCAGCGATCCTCCGGGTTCATGTGCCGGGCAGCCATGACGTGCAGCGTGATGTCCCGCGCTGTAAGCGGCTGCCCAGCCTCCCGCAACGCCTCCCTGATCTTGCGGCTGATCTCGCCGGGCTGCGCCGCGTAGCGCACCTGCTTGGGCGCGATCTCCTCCAGCGCCGTCTCAGGCGCGAACAGACGAATTGCGCCGTCCAGATTGCTCAAGGCTACAGTTAGAGCGGAGGTGCGACCATATGCGGCTTCCAGTTCGCCGGCTACTTCCTGCCGCTTGCGGATCAAGCCGGAGAGAACGGGATTGCTTGTGTCCATGCCCGCATTTTACGGCGCGGGCCGGGCTGGCTCCACGGGCGCGTAGTGGCGGGTGATACATAATACCGATCCGTATCGCCCTGACACCGTCAGGGCGATACGGATCTAATGGTGCGAGTCTGACGGGTCTCTTCCGTCAGATTCGCACCATTAGCTCGCGAACTACCTGGGCGGCCTGGGCGGCGCCCCCGTCGAGGCACTTGGCGTCACCTGCTGCGGGATCGGGTCCGGCAACCGGCAATCAACCGGCAGCGGCCCGGTGAACCGGGTCCAGACCTGCGTCCGGCCAAACAGCGGGATCCCGATATAGCCCCGAACAAGCAACCGCCCCTCCTGATCGAGCCTCAGGGTCGCGCGATACACGCCGCCATCGCGGGGATCGATGATCCTCGCACGCCAAGCACTCCCATCCGGAACGGCCCCGGAGATGATGGTTAAATGGCATTGTGAGCGGTTCAGGTAATCGGTCGGTACCGGCTCGCCCGCGCCGGACAGAGGAATGCCTGCAATCTCGCCGCACAATGCGTTGCCGCACCGGCCGATGGCGATGACGGCATCACGGTCTTCCGTCAGCCAATGGCCAAGCGGCGTCTGAGCCAGCGTCGGCGACGCCGCGGCAAGCCAGATCAATAGGCCAAGCCCGAACGCCCAAGAGGTTTCCCGCAACGAACCGCATTGGTGATCAAGGTTCATGAACGCCAAATCCGTTTGATGGCTGCGCCATTCGGCTTTGATCGCTGCGGTTCCCAGCCGACCCAAAACTCCCCTGCATAGCGGCCATGTTCTGACAGCGGGCAACGCCGGCCCTGCCCGCCGCGTCCGTTGCTCTTCACCCAGCCTCGCCCAGCGCGGCCAACGAAGGAAAAATCGATCATGTCCACCATGACTCTCTGGGGCTTCAACGGTTCCACCTACGTCCGCACGGTCAAGATGCTGCTTGCGGAAAAGCAATTCACCGACTTCGAGCAGGTCCCGCTGAACGTGCTGGAAGGCGACCCGAAAAGCCCCGAGCACCTGCAGCGCCATCCTTTCGGCAAGGTTCCGGTGCTGGACCACGACGGCATGCGTATCCTCGAAACCTCGGCCATTACCCGCTACTTGAATGACGTCCTCCCCGGCAAATCACTGGTCCCCGCCGCGCCCAAGGACCGCGCCCGCATGGACATGGTCATCGGCATCATTGACTCCTACGGCTATGGGGCGCTGATCGGCGGCGTCGCCGCCTACCACCTTTTCCCCGATTTCGTCGGCGGCAAGGATGACTCCGCCCGCCAGGACGGCATCGGCCAGGGCCGCAAGGCGCTCAACTTTGCCATGGCAACGAAAGGCTCATCCCGCTTCATCGCCGGCGATGTCAGCCTGGCCGACCTCTACCTTGCCCCGATCATGAGTTACGTCAGCATGACCCCGGACAAAGACGCCCTTTTCGGCGCTGCAGGATTGAGCGATTGGTGGTCGGGCATCCAAGCCCTGAACAGCTACCGCGACACCCAGCCGGACCCCGGCTGAGGGCAGCGCCGGCAAAGCTGCCAGGCAGAACAAAGTCTTGAAGCACTCCTTCGCCCGATCGGGCCGTAGCGGCTGTGACCGAACGAGCCCTAAGCCAGCTCTCTCCCGCAGTCGAGCCAAAGCAAGGATTGCTGGACAGGAAGTCTAGCCCCACAACGCGAACCATGGCACTTACCGTCCGTCGATAAACGATTGGGGCCGAGCAACTGGACAGGCAAGCGAATGGCCCCGCAGCACCGCCCGCCTCCCAAGACCGCAAGCTCCGTCTGCTGATCCCGCTGACCGTCGCCTTCGCCTTCCTGATGGAACAGCTCGACGCCACCATCCTCGTCACCGCCATCCCCGACATGGCCCGCGACCTCGAGACGACGCCGCTGGCGATGAACCTTGCCGTCACCAGCTACATCCTCAGCCTTGCCGTCTTCATCCCGGTCAGCAGTTGGTTCGCCGACCGCTTCGGCGCCCGCCGCGTCTTCGTCGGCGCCCTGGCCATCTTCACCCTCGGCTCCGCCCTGTGCGGCCTCTGCTCCGGCCTGCCTACCCTCGTCGCCATGCGCGTGCTCCAGGGCTTCGGCGGCGCGATGATGACCCCCGTCGGCCGCCTCGTGCTCCTGCGCAGCTTCCCCCGCTCCGAACTGGTCACGGCCATGACCTACATGATCGTCCCCGCCGTCGTCGGCCCCACCATCGGCCCCCTGCTCGGCGGCGTCCTGACCACCTACGCATCCTGGCGCTGGGTGTTCTACGTCAACGTGCCGGTGGGCCTCGCCGGCATCATGCTCGCGCTGCGCTTCTTCACCAATGAGCGCGTCCCCGATCCGCCCCGCTTCGACCTGCCCGGCTTCCTGCTGGTCGGCGCCGGGCTGGCCGCGCTGCAATTCGCGCTCGAGAACGTAGGCCACCCCCTGCTGCCCCCCGCCGCCGTGGGCGCCCTGTCAGCCGCCGGCCTGCTCTGCCTTGCCCTGTTCGCCCGCCACGCGCTCCGCACCGCCGACCCGGCGCTCGACATCCGGCTGTTCCAAGTGCGAACCTTGCGGATCAGCACGCTCGCCGGCGGACTGAGCCGCATCGGCGCCAACGCCGTGCCGTTCATGCTGCCGCTGATGCTGCAGCTCGGCTTCGGGCTTAGCCCGGTGCAATCCGGCTCACTGACCTTCGTCACCAGCCTCGGCGCCCTAGCCGTCCGCCCGGTATCCGCCGCCATGCTCCGCGTCTGCGGCTTCCGCGCCCTGCTGACGGCCAACGCCGTCGTCACCGCCGCCGTCATCGCCGCCTTCGCGCTCACGACGGCCGAAACGCCGCACTGGCTCATCATCATCCACGTGCTGCTGTTCGGCGTCGCCCGCAGCGTCCAGTTCGTCTCCACCAACACGCTCACCTACGCCGACATGCCGCCCGCCAAGCTGAGCCGCAGCACCAGCCTCGGCGGCGTGATCCAGCAACTGACGATCTCTGTCGGCGTGGCGATGGCCGCGACCCTGCTCAGCCTGATCGCCTCGCCGAGCCTAGTGCCAAGCGTCGCCGATTTCCACCTCGCCTTCGTCCTCGTCGCCTTCGTCACCCTCGCCTCCGCGCCGGGCTTCCTGCTGCTCGCGCCCGACGACGCCGCGCACGTCAGCCATCACCGCCCGGCGCGGAACAAGGTTCAGTAACGCTTGTAAGGCAGGAACTTGCCCGACATCGTCACCTTCACCCGGTCCCCCTTCTGGTCCGGCTGCCGCTCGATCGCCATGTCGAAATCGATCGCCGACATGATCCCGTCGCCGAACTCCTCGTGGATCAGCTCCTTCCAACTGCTGCCATACACCAGCAGCGTCTCGTAGAACCGGTAAAGCAAAGGGTCGGTCGGCACGGCCGTCGGGAAGCTCCCCCGGTAGGGCGGCTCCTGCAGCAGCGCAACCTCGGCCTCGTTCAGCCCGAACAGCAGCCCGGCCTTCTCCGCCGCCTCCGGCGCGAAGCTCATCTGCCCGAGGCACGCCGCGCACGCGAACACCGGCGCGTGGCCCAGCTTCTCCGCCACCTGCTCCCAAGTCCACTTCTTCTGCTTCTTGATGCCAAGGATCTTCCGGCCCAAGGCGTTCCTGTCGTCGTTCACGCTGGTTCCCTTCCGTGAGCAGGTCAAAGTGACGCAAAACGCTGCAAGCCTCGTGCCGGGCACTTGATGCGGCCAGCCGGCCGGCATCGCCTCGGCCGTCGAGCCGTCATGCGGCGCTTTGGCCTTCGAATGCCCGACCCGGACCAACGGGGATGCAAGCGGAACGACGGCCCGAACCCGGACGCCGTCGATCAATGGTTCAGCACATAACCAACCAAACGCCTAGAGAATCAGCAGCCACCTCATTCGGCGCCATCCCGTCATTTGCGGAGCGGGGGCGCCCGAAGCCCTAATCCGCCCCTTTATCGCCCGACCGCAGTTCCGTCCAGCGCGGCGACAGCCGCTCCACCAGCGCATCGAACTGGTCCAGCGACCGGTAGCTGATCCGCACCGTCCCGCCGCGCCCCGCCACCTGGATGCGCACATCGAGCCCGAGCGACAGGCTCAGCTCGCGCTCGAGCCGCGCGTGCTCCGCATCCGGCTTCGGCCGCGGCACCGCTGCAGGCTTGTGCGACGCCAAAGCCTCCGTCTGCCGCACGTTCAGCCCCTTCGCCAGCACCACCTGCGCCGCCGTCGCCGCATCCGGATGCACCAGCAGCGCCCGCGCGTGCCCGGCCGACAGCGCCCCGGACTGCACGTGCGCCCGCACCGCCTCC
Organism: Acetobacteraceae bacterium; assembly: GCA_965217935.1. Lineage (GTDB taxonomy): Bacteria > Pseudomonadota > Alphaproteobacteria > Acetobacterales > Acetobacteraceae > JBBROS01. Next base: position 776,565 of record OZ244581.1, read on the forward strand.
GGCAGTTGCAGCAGCCGCAGCGTGTTGGCCACGTGGCTGCGCGACTTCCCGACCAGCCCGCCCAGATTGTCCTGCGTCAGCCCGAAATCGCTGAGCAACCGCCGGTAGCCTTCCGCTTCCTCGATCGCGTCGAGATCCTGCCGCTGCAGGTTCTCGACCAACGCTGCCGCCATCGCCTCGGTGTCGGCGAGGCTGCGGATCAGCACCGGAACCTCGCGCAGCCCGGCCGCCTGCGCCGCCCGCCACCGCCGCTCCCCGGCGATGATCTGGTACGCCGCCGCCTTCTTCGGATGCGGCCGGGCCAGGATCGGTTGCAACACGCCCTGCCGCTTGATCGAATCCGCAAGCTCGGCCAGCGCCCCCGGCTCCATGCTGGTCCGCGGCTGGAACGGCCCCGGCTCCAGCGCCGTCACCGGCAGCGACGTGCGGTTGGCCCCCGCCCCGCCCGGCGGCACCGCCTCGCCGAGCAGCGAGGCCAACCCCCGCCCCAGCCGGGGGCTGGCCGTGCTCATGACAGCGCCCGCTCCCGCTTCAGCACCTCGGCCGCGAGCCGCACGTAGGCCTGCGCCCCGGGCGAGCGCATGTCATAGAGCAGCACCGGCTTGCCGTGGCTCGGCGCCTCCGACACCCGCACGTTGCGCGGGATGACCGTCTCATAGACCGCATGGGCGAACACCGCCCGCACGTCGGCGGCGACGAGCTCGGACAGGTTATTGCGGCGGTCGAACATGGTCAGCACGATGCCTTGCAGTTCGAGCCCGGGGTTGAGGTTGCCGCGGACCCGGTCAATCGTCTTCACCAATTGGCTGATCCCTTCTAAGGCGAAGAACTCGCATTGCAAGGGAACCAGCACCCCATCGGCCGCCGCCAGCCCATTCACGGTCAGCAGCCCCAGGCTCGGCGGGCAGTCGATCAGCACCGTCGCCCCGCCCGGCGCATCTGCCAGCGCCTCTTTCAGATGGAACTCCCGCCGCGCCTCCCCGGCAAGCTCGATCTCGGCCCCGGCCAGGTCAGGATCGGCCGGCACGATGCTGAGCCCGGGAATTATGGTCGGCAGCGCCGCCTCGGCCACGGAGACCTGCCCGCTCAGCACGGCATACGTCCCGGTCCCGCGCCGCTCCCGGTCGATGCCGAGCCCGGTGGAGGCGTTCCCTTGCGGGTCGAGGTCCACCAGCAGCACGCTCTCCCCCACCGCGGCCATGGCGGTGGCGAGGTTTATGGCGGTGGTGGTCTTGCCGACCCCGCCTTTCTGGTTGGCGAGGGCCAGAATGCGTCGGCGCGGCTCAGGCATGGACAGCAGTCTCGATACGGACGGGGTTGGTGATGACGAGCACCGGGCTGTCCGGCGTGCCGGCCGCGTCCGCGCCGAACGACCACCCGGCCCGCGCGGCGCGCAACTCCTCCGCCGACCGGGCGCCCTTTGGAGCCAGCATCGTACCCCCCGCCGCCAGCAACGGCGCGGCCAGGCCAAGCAGCCGCGGCAGCGGCGCCAAGGCCCGGGCGGTGACGAGCGGCGCGGGCGCCACGTCCGCATCCTCGATCCGCACCACATGGACCCGCACCGGCGCCCCCGTCAGCCGCGCCGCCTCGCGCAGGAACGCCGCCTTGCGCTGATCCGCTTCGATCAGGTCGAACCAAACCCCCGTCGCGATCGCCAGCACCAGCCCCGGCAGCCCGGCGCCCGAGCCAAGGTCGATCCCCCGCTCCACCCCCGGCGGCATCGAGGCCCGCAGCCGCAGGCAATCCTCGACATGCCGCGGCCAGATCGCCCCGCGGTCGGCGGCCGAAACAAGGTTGATCCGCCGCGTCCATGTCGCCAGCAGCCCGGCATAAGCGCGCAGCCGGTCATAAACGTCATGAGGCAGGCTTGGGGGCGGCGACACGGCCGACTCGGAACACATGCGACCGGCGTAGCATGAGCCGTTCGAGACGGCTATCTTGACATGCGGCGGCAGGAGGTTTGCCATCGGTCCCGCAACCGCGAAAGGACCACCTTGCCGCAGCTCAGTTTCCGCACGTCCCTGCTCGGTGCCCTGACCGTCAGCGAGGAGGACGGCGCCATCGTCGCCGTCGATTGGGGCTGGGGCCGGGACCAGGATGAAACCCCCCTGCTGCGGTGCGCCCGGATGCAGATCGAGCAATACCTCGACGGCGAGCGCCAGGGCTTCGACCTCCCGCTCGCGCCGCGCGGCACTGCCTACCGCCGCCGGGTCTGGGCGGCGCTGACGGCGGTTCCCTATGGCGAAACCCGCACCTATGCCCAGATAGCCGGCGTGGCCGGCGGCGGCGCCCGTTCGGCCGGCGGCGCCAGCGGGGCGAACCCGGTCCCCGTGCTGATCCCCTGCCACCGCATCGTGGCCGCAAGCGGCCTCGGCGGCTATTCCGGCGGGGACGGGCTGGAGACCAAGCAACGACTGCTGCAACTCGAACGCCGGGTCGCCGCCCGTCCCGCAACGCGCGCCGCCTGATAAGGCGCTTAGAGGATTTCAACTATGGCGAAATCGATTCGCATCCACGCCCATGGCGGCCCCGAGGTCATGCAATGGGAGTCTGTCCCTACCCCCGAGCCTGGCCCCTCGGAAGCCCTGGTGCACCACACCGCGGTCGGCCTGAACTACATCGACGTCTACTTCCGCACCGGCCTCTACAAGCTTCCCTCGCTGCCCGCCACCCTCGGCATGGAAGCGGCCGGCGTGGTCAAGGCGGTGGGCGCCGACGTGGCCAACGTCGCCGTTGGCGACCGCGTCGCCTACGCCACCGGGCCGCTCGGCGCCTACGCCACCGACCGCGTCCTCGCCGCCGACCGCCTGGTCAAGCTGCCCGACGCGATCAGCGACGAGACGGCGGCGGCCATGATGCTGGCCGGCATGACCGCGCAATACCTGCTGCGCCGCACCCACCGGGTAGAGAGCGGCGAAACGGTCGTCGTCCACGCCGCGGCCGGCGGCGTCGGCCTCATCATGTGCCAATGGGCCAAGCGCCTCGGCGCAACCGTGATCGGCGTCGTCTCCACCGAGGAGAAGGCCGAACTCGCCCGCGCCCACGGCGCGGAGCACGTCGTCATCGGCCATCAGACCCTGGTCAAGGAGGTCAAGCGCATCACCGGCGGCGCGATGGTCCCGGTCGTCTACGACGGCGTGGGCCGCGACACCTTCGCCGCCAGCCTCGACTGCCTGGCCCCCTTGGGCCTCATGGTCTCGTTCGGCAACGCCTCCGGCGCCGTCCCCCCAGTTGACCTCGGCCAGCTCTCCGCCAAGGGCAGCCTGTTCGTGACCCGGCCCACGCTGGCCACCTACACCGCCAAGCCCGCCGACCTCGCCGCAACCGCCAAGGACCTGTTCGAGGTGGTGCAATCCGGCGCCGTCAGCATCCGCGTCAACCAGACCTTCCCCCTGCAGGACGCCGCCGCCGCCCATACCGCCCTCGAAGCGCGCAAGACCACCGGCAGCAGCGTGCTCATGCCCTGAGGGATGCCCGGCTGACCGCCTTTGACTGACAGTGCGCCCAACCCTGGGCGCACCCGCCTCACCGCCACCATCGTCGCCTGTGCCCTGTTTATGCAGAACCTGGACGGCACCGTCGTTGCCACCGCGCTGCCCGCCATGGCCCGCGCCTTCGGCTCCGATCCCTTGCGCATGAACGTGGCGCTGACGTCCTACCTGCTCAGCCTGGCCGTGTTCATCCCCGTCAGCGGCTGGATGGCCGACCGCTTTGGCGCCCGCTCCGTGTTCCGCGCCGCCATTGGCGTGTTCACCGTCGGCTCCATCCTCTGCGGCCTGTCCGAGAGCCTGCTCACGCTGGTCGCCGCCCGCGTCGTCCAGGGCATCGGCGGCGCCATGATGGTCCCGGTCGGCCGCCTCGTGCTGTTGCGCAGCGTCGCCAAGAGCGAGCTGGTCGCCGCCATGGCCTGGCTCACCACCCCGGCCCTGATCGGCCCGCTCGTCGGCCCCCCGCTTGGCGGCTTCCTCGTCACCTATGCCAACTGGCGCTGGATCTTCTTCATCAACGTCCCCATCGGCCTGCTCGGGATGGCGCTCGTCAGCCGCTACGTGCAGGACTTCCGCGAACCCTCGCTCGGACGCCTCGACTGGACCGGCCTCGTGTGGTCCGGCCTTGCCCTGGCCTGCCTGATGTTCGGTTTCGAGCTGGCCGGGCGCGGCATGCTGGGCGGCGGCCTCGTCATCGGCCTGATCGGCGCCGGCGCCGTCTCCGCCTGGCTCTACGTCCGCCACGCCCGGCGCCGCCCGGACCCGCTGCTCGACCTCACCCTGTTCCGCATCCCGACCTTCGCCGTCTCGGTCAGCGCCGGATCGCTGTTCCGGGTGGGGGTGGGCGCGGTCCCGTTCCTGCTGCCTTTGATGTTCCAGCTCGGCTTTGGCCGGACCGCGGCGCAGAGCGGCGCCATCACCTTCGCCGCCGCCATCGGCGCGATCATGATGAAGCCCGTCGCGCAATACACGCTGCGCCGCTTCGGCTTCCGCGCCACCCTGATCTGGAACGCGGCGATGGCCGCCGTCCTGCTCGGCGCAATGGGCCTGTTCCGCCCCGCCTGGCCGCTCGCCTTGGTCTACGCCGTCCTCATCGCCGGCGGCTTTCTCCGTTCGCTGCAGTTCACCGCCTACAACACCATCGCCTACGCCGACATCCCCCGCCCGCGCATGAGCGCCGCCACCAGCCTCTATTCCACCATGCAGCAGCTCTCGCTCACCTTCGGCATCACGGTCGGCGCCGCGGTGCTGGAACTGGCCACCGCCGCCGGCGGGCGGGCGGGCCCCTCGCCGTGGGATTTCTCCGTCGCCTTCATGGTGGTCGCCGTCCTCAGCCTGGTCGCCGCCCCGCTGGCGATGCAACTGCCCGCCACCGCCGGCGATGAGATGAGCGGCCATTTCGTTTCACGGGAAACCCCGGCCGCGCTTCAGAAGGACAAATGACGTGGCCCGCAGCCGCAAGACCCCGCCGATGACCCTCGCCCAGGTCCGCGCCTTTATCGAAGCCCTCGGCGCCGCCCACCCCGAAGCCGCCAGCGAGCTTGTCTACGTCAACCCCTACACCCTGCTGGTCGCCGTGGTCCTCTCAGCCCAAACCACCGACGCCGCGGTCAACAAGGCCGGCAAGACCCTGTTCGCCGCCGCCCCCGACCCGGCCGCCATGACAGCACTCGGCGAGGAGGGCGTCATTCCGCATATCCGCAGCATCGGCCTGTGGAAAGCCAAGGCGAAGAACGTCGTTGCCCTGTCGCGGATCCTGCTGGACCGCCACGGCGGCGCCGTCCCCGACGACCGCGAGGCCCTCGAAGCCCTCCCCGGCGTCGGCCGCAAGACCGCCAACGTCGTGCTCAACGTCGCCTTCGGCCAGGACACGATGGCCGTCGACACCCACATCTTTCGCCTCGGCAACCGCACCGGGATCGCGCCGGGCAAGACGGTGCGGGAGGTGGAGGACGGGCTGGTCAAGCGCATCCCGCGTGCCGTATTGCGCCCGGCGCACCATTGGCTGATCCTGCACGGGCGCTACGTCTGCAAGGCGCGCAAGCCCGAGTGCTGGCGCTGCGTGGCGGCCCTGTCCTGCCGCTTCCCCGACAAGCTGCCGAGCCCGGCCTCGGCGCCGCTCGACATGCCCGAACCCCAGCCGGAGACCTGACCCTATGGCCGACAGCTCCACCAGCCCCGAGTTCTGGGACAAGCGCTACGAGGGCGACGGCCTGATCTTCGGCCAGGAGCCCAACGTCTTCCTCACCCAAGCCGCCCGCCACATCCCCCCGGGCGGGCGCGTCCTGGTTCCCGGCGACGGCGAAGGCCGCAACGGCGCCTGGCTCGCCGGCCAAGGGTTCCAAGTCACCAGCGTGGACATGTCGCCCATCGGCTGCGGCAAGGCCCGTCGGCTCGCCGCCGCCCGAGGCGTCCTGCTCAACGTCGTCTGCGCCGACCTGCATGAGTGGGCCTGGCCCGCCCGCGGGTTCGACGCCGTCGTCTCGATCTTCCTGCATTTCCACTCGGCCGTCCGCGCCCCTCTGCACGCCCGCATGAGGGACGCGCTCGGACCCGGCGGCGTGATCCTGATCGAAGCCTTCGAGCCTCGGCACATCCCCTTCCGGCAACGCCAGCCCTCCGTCGGCGGGCCGGGCGACGCCGACATGCTCTTCACCCTTGACATGCTGACGCAGGATTTCGCCCCGCTGGAGCTCCTGACCGGCGAGGAGACCGAAACCGACCTTGCCGAAGGCCCCCGTCACCGCGGCCGCGGCGCCGTCGTCCACGCCGTGTTCCGCCGCGGCCGGTGACGCCCGTGCGCCGCTCAAGCCCCGGACTGCCGGGACAGCGCCGTATCTGAATAGATGGGATGCCGTTGGCGAATTCGGAGTTGCCTGTCTGGTCACGGCGCCGCTGGCTGTATTGATCTTGTTTCACCGGCATTGAAGGCGGGTTTTCCCAGCTCCCCGATGCGCGCAGTGCCGAGTCGGGTGAATTTGCCAACAGTGCAGCTTCGTCCGTGGCCCATTTCAAGCGCGACAGGTCGGAGCCGCCGTGATGAACCAAGTTCTATTTCATGTCTCTGCTCAAAACCGGGCAGAGCTTGTTTGATGTAACTGAAGCAGTTTACGCTTGGGTCGAAGAGCAAGGGATCAGCACGGGGCTACTCACCATCCGGTGCCGTCACACCCCTGCCTCGCTCCTCGTGCAAGCGAATGCCGGTCCTGAGGTGAAGGCCGACATGGAAGCATTCTTTGTCCGCCTTATACCGGAGAGTCGAGGCCTGTATCGGCACGAGCAGGAGGGCCTGGACAACATGCCGGCACACCTGCGGGCGGCACTGACAGTGGTGCCGATTGTTGTGCCCGTCGAGCACGGTCGCCCTATGGCGGCCGGACCGGGTTCGATTGCGGTTGCGGGCAGGGGGATGACGTCGCCGCGCTGGTCGCGAACGGCTTCGAGGCGTTCGGCTGGGATCCGCACCATGCGCGCGACGGTAGCGTCCGTGGGTGTGATTGAAATTCGTCGTGGGGTTGGGTGGCCATCGGATCGGCGGTTAAGGGTGGAGTTGCGACACCAACCCTGACCCAAGAGGACCCGGTGACCGAGGGCAGACTACCGCTGGCTGAGCTGCTGGCCAAAGCCGGAGACGGCGACTTTCTGCGCAGCGTGGCCGAGGCCGTGGCGCAGTTGCTGATGGAAACGGATGTGGAGGGCATGATCGGCGCAGGGCGGCACGAGCGGTCCGCAGAACGCACGACCGATCGCAACGGCTACCGCGACCGGATGCTGGGCACGCGCCTAGGCAGCCTGCAGCTCCGCATCCCCAAGCTGCGGCAGGGCCGCTGCTTCCCGCCGTTCCTGGCGCCGCGCAAGACGACGGAAAAGGCCCTGGTGGCCGTGATCCAGGAGGCCTGGATCGGCGGCGTCTCGACCCGGCGCGTCGATGACCTGGTGCAAGCGATGGGGTTGGCGGGGATCAGCAAGAGCGCGGTGTCCAAGCTGTGCAAGGACATCGACGGCCGCGCGGGCGCCTTTCTCGGCCGCCCGCTTGTCGGCGACTTGGCCCTACCTGTGGCTGGACGCAACCGACCTGAAGCCGCGCGAAGGCGTGGTTCACCGCTTCGCGCTTCACCGTCTCGGTTGCGGCGGTAATCGCCGTGGCGGTGGACGGCGAGGGCAAGCGGGAGATCGCGGGGCTGCATATCGGCTCCAGCGAAGCCGAGACGTTCGGGAGCGCGTTCCTCAAGAGCTTGGTCCGCCGGGGCCTGCGCGGCTGCCAAGCTGGTGATCTCCGACGCGCACGAGGGCCTCAAGGCGGCGATCCGGCGCGTGATGGGCGGAGCAGCCCCAAGGTTCCGGCCGGCGCAGCGGGTGGAATGGCTGCGCAGGGGCCGCATGGCAAAGATGCCGGGTTCATTGGATGAGGAATGCCCTGGCCTACGTGCCCAAGAGCCAGCAAAGCATGGCGTCGGCCTCCTTGCGCCAGGCGTTCTTGCAGGGCACTCCGCAGAAGGCACAGGCGGTTTGCCGCGCGGCCGCCGACCAGATGCGAGAGAAGTGGCCGAAGCTCGGCGTGTCCATGGATGACAGCGAGCACGACGTGCTGGCCTACATGGGTTTTCCTGAGCAGCGCCGCGCCAAGCTGCACAGCACGAACCCGCTGGAACGCTTGAATAAGGAAGTGAAGCGCCGCGCCGGCGTGGTGGGCATCTTTCCTTCGGAGCCATCGATCCTGCGGCTGATCGGCGCCGTGCTGCTGGAACAGAATGACGAGTGGAAGCTCCAGCACCGCTACATGCAGGCCGAGGGCATGACCGGGCTGGTCCCACTCGCCATCGACGGCGAGGCGACACCCCTCCCGTCCGCCCAGATCACGCCCCAGGCTGCATGATCCAAGGCCATCCAAACCTAAACCGAAATTACGCCAGCTTGACGGACGCTATCCCGGCCAGCCTGGACGCTGATGCGCCGGCCCTGGCTGAACGGGCTCCACGTCGAGTTCGCTGCCCATCATATCGTCTTGGAGGATTGCATCGCGACGGCCAAGGCGGCAACCGCACGGCGCGACCGGCTGGAGGCGCATATCGAGGCGGCGTTGGCGGATTGGTCGCGGGCGCCGGTCGTGCGCGCGTTGCAGGCGTTGCGCGGCATGGCGCTGGTCGCCGAACTCGGAGACATCACCCGCTTCGACGACCCACGCCAATTAATGGCCGACCTCTGCCTGGCGCCAGCGGCACATTCGAGGGGCGCCACGCTTCGGCAGGGCGGCATCACCAAGGCCGGAAACGGCGCGGCCCGGCGCATGCTGATCGAGGCGGCCTGGAGCGATCGGTTTCCGGCTCGGCTGAGCCGCGAACAGCGGCGCGCGTCAGAAGACGCGGGCCCCGCCGATCCGCGACACCGCGTGAAAGGCACAGCAGCGACTGTGCCGACGGCATCGCAAACGCGCTCAGGCCGGCAAGCCAGCGACGGTCGTGACCGCCGCGATCGCACGCGAGCCGTCGGGCTTTGTCTGGGCGATCGCCCGGCAGGCGACGCCGACACGGGTACGACGGGCTGAGCGCCTGATCGACGAACTGCGCAAGGAGAGGGCAACCGCACGCACGTCCTACACTGGGCAAGGCTGGAGGCATGGTCACGGCCAAGAGAACCCTCGATCCCACTATCAGCCGACACGTTCGACGCTGGTTGCTAGACAGAGGACGCTCCGCGACGCATCGCCGGTCCGGGGTCGACCAACCCGCGCATCAGAGCATGAGCAATCGTCGTTTCATGACCGTGCCTCCTGCCCTGCCCAGTAGCGGCCATGCTGAGACGATCCGAACAGCGGGTCACGATCTCATACGCCTGCAGCTTGAAGTGGCGAACATCAGAGTGGTGCGATGATGACGAGTCTCTTCCGTCAGATTCGCGCCACTCGCCTGATCTGGTTGGCCAAATTGCCCTGACGCTCGAGACTCGAGCATCAAGTTTGGACCACTAGCGCCCTGTGCTGAGCGCGCGGCGATACGCCGCGAAGCCTATCGCCTGGTCCAGACCCATAGCGCGCAGCGCCGCGGCGAGCGTCCATCGCCTCAAAGGAAGCAGGGCGCCGGCAACCAGCACGAGCACGTGGCGCCACGCCGGCGCAGTCAAGCAGGTTGCGAACGGCCGCATCCACGCGGCTAAGACTTCGGGCGCCCTTGTTGGCAGGGCATCAGCTCCAAAAGCGCCCACTCCGGGGCAAAGCGGCCGATGCAGAGATGGTCACGATGGCCAAGCCTGATGCGGTGCATGGGCCGGTTCTGTTGCAAACTTTGCATCAGGATAAGCAAGGGGTTGCGAGGCGGCAACCCCGAAGAGCCCGGCAATGAAGGCGGCCTGCGCCTTCACGTCCCGAGCGCTGACCTTCTGAACCGGCCCCTTTTTGATCATCGCCATTGCCTGATAACCCGCAAGCGTCCGCCTGGCTGTTCGCAGGCTGCCGAAGCCCAGCCCCGGCCGCACAGGGCATTCGATGCGCCGGTAGTCCTGCTCCACGGCATTGTTGAAATACTTGCACTGCCGCAGCCGCGAGAAGCGCCATAGCCGGCCGGCTCGCTTCATCTCTCTCGCCGCACGCGGGCAGGCCGGGTTCTTATCTGCCGTGATTGCGCGCGGGTTCGCCCCGTGCGGCTGGAACACGCGCTTAGCGATGCCCGAACCAGTCGTGGCATCCTCCATGATGGGCGGCTCTTTCCCATTCGTTGCGCGCAACAGCTAAGAGCTTGGCACGCGATGCTGAACAGGAGCCCTCCAGCGCATCAGTTTCGAGCAAACGGTGAGGTGACCCCCGAAACGGCTGAGGCGCTGCCCACCCATCCGTAAAAACCGCGCCAATGACGGCGCGTTGCGTGCTTCTCTTGCCGAATGGACATGACTTGGCTTCTCTCGGCCACCGCTTTCGCCGCCGCGATGTCGGGCACGCCGGGACCGAACAACGCGATGGTGGCCGCATCCGGGGCGACGTTCGGGTTTCGCCGCACGGTGCCGCATATGCTTGGCATCGCGGCCGGGTTTCCGGTGATGGTCATGGCCGTCGCGCTCGGGGCCGGAGACCTGTTGCGGGCCTATCCGATCTTGCACGCCTGGCTAAAATGGCTCGGGGGCGCCTATTTGGTTTGGCTTGCGTTCAAGATCGCCACCGCCGACCCGGCGCCCAAAGCGGGCCGGGCGCAAGGCTCGGCGCCGCTCGGCTTCCTGCAGGCGGCCTTGTTCCAGTGGATCAACCCGAAAGCCTGGATCGTCGCCATGAGCGGCATCGCAACCTACACCGGCGCGGCCGGGACGGCGCTGTTCGCTCAGGCGCTGGCTCTGGCGCTGATCTTCCTTGCCGTGAGCGTGCCGACGGTCATGTTCTGGACCATGACCGGGGTTGGAGCGGCGCGCCTGCTTCGGCGCCCGGGAGGACTGCGGGCGTTCAACGTCGTGATGGCGGGGCTGCTGATCCTGTCGCTGTTGCCGGTGCTGACCGGAGCCTAGGGCTTTGTTTAGACGGCCAGCTTTATCGGCGTGCCGAAGCACGTGTTGCCGATGCTGCGCTTAAGCCGCGACAGCGGCCGAGCGTGCGGCGCGCACCGCCGTCGCCAGCTCATGCACCTGGCTGAGCACCCGCCCGACGGTGTCCACCCCTGCCCGGCCTTCGGCATCGAGCGAGGCGGCTAGCGTCTCGATCAGCACGCTGGCCACGACAACCGCGTCGGCCACGCGGGTTGCTTCGGCCGCCTGGTCCGGGGTGCGGATGCCGAAGCCGATCGCGACGGGCAAGTCGGTGTGGGCGCGGACGCGGGGGATGGCATCGGCCAGGTCCGCGGCTTCGGCGGAGCGGGTGCCGGTGATGCCGGTGATGGCGACGTGGTAGACGAAGCCGCCGGCCTGGGCCAGCACTTTGGGCAGGCGGCGCTCGTTGGTGGTGGGGGCGACGAGGCGGATCAGGTCGAGGCCCGCCGCCTCGATGTGCGGCAGCAGCTCGTCCGCCTCCTCCATCGGCATGTCGACCACGATCAGGCCATCGACGCCCGCGGCGTGGGCGTCGAGGCAGAACTGCTCCGGGCCGTAGGCGAGGATCGGGTTCAGGTAGCCCATCAGCACGACGGGGGTCGCGTCGTCCTTGCGGCGGAAGTCCTCGACCATGGCAAACGTGCCGGGGACGGTCGCGCCCGCCTTCAAGGCGCGCTGGCCGGCGAGCTGGATGGTGGGGCCGTCGGCGGCCGGGTCGGTGAAGGGCATGCCGATCTCGATCAGGTCGGCGCCCGCCGCGGGCAGGCCGCGCAACAGGGCCATCGAAGTGTCGCGGTCCGGGTCGTAGGCCTCGACGAACGGGATCAGCGCGCCGCGGTCCTCGGTGCGGAGCTGGCTGAAGCGGGCGGCGATGCGGCCCCGGCTGGCGAGGCTCATAGACCCTGCCCGAGGTGCTGGGCGACGGTGTAGATGTCCTTGTCGCCGCGGCCGGAGAGGTTGAGGACGATGGTTTCGTCGGGGCGCATGGTCGGCGCCAGCTTGGCGATGTAGGCCAGGCCGTGGGCGGTCTCGAGCGCGGGAATGATGCCCTCCAGCTTCGAGCACAGCTGAAAGGCTTCCAACGCCTCGTCGTCGGTGGCGGCCACGTAATCGACGCGGCCGATATCGTGCAGCCAGGAGTGTTCCGGGCCGATGCCGGGGTAGTCCAGCCCGGCGGAGATGGAGTGCGCCTCGGTGATCTGGCCGCCGCCGTCCTGCAACAAATATGTCTTGTTGCCGTGCAGCACGCCGGGGGCGCCGCCGTTGATGGCCGCCGCGTGCGCGCCGCTGTCAAGCCCGCGGCCCGCGGCCTCGACGCCGATCAGCCGCACGCCCTCGTCATCGAGGAACGGGTGGAAGATGCCCATGGCCGAGGAGCCGCCGCCGACGGCGCAGACCACGGCATCGGGCAGGCGGCCTTCCATCTCCAGCATCTGCTCGCGGGTCTCGTCGCCGATCACCGACTGGTAGTCGCGGACCATCTGCGGATAGGGATGGGGGCCGGCGACGGTGCCGATGCAGTAGTAGGTGTCCTCGACGTTGGCGACCCAGTAGCGCAGGGCCTCGTTCATCGCGTCCTTCAAGGTGGCGGCGCCGGCGGTCACCGAGTTGATCTCGGCGCCCATCAGCTTCATGCGGAACACGTTCGGCTGCTGCCGGGCGACGTCGGTGGCGCCCATGAACACGAGGCACGGGAGATTGAACAGGGCGCAGGCGGTGGCGGTGGCGACGCCGTGCTGGCCGGCGCCGGTCTCGGCGATGATGCGGGTCTTGCCCATGCGGCGGGCGAGCATGATCTGCGCGAGCACGGCGTTGATCTTGTGCGCGCCGGTATGGTTCAGCTCCTCGCGCTTGAAGTAGACCTTGGCGCCGCCGAAATGGTTGGTCAGGCGCTCGGCGAACCAGAGCGGGCTGGGGCGGCCGACGTACTGCTTCAGCAGGCGACGCCACTCCGTGTCGAACGCCGGGTCCCGTTTCGCCGCCTCATACGCCGCTTCGACTTCGAGCACGTTCGGCATCAGGGTCTCGGCGACGAACCGGCCGCCGTAATCGCCGAAGCGGCCGCGGCTGTCTGGCCCGCTGCGGAGGCTGTTGGGTCGGATCTCGTTCATGGCCAAACTCCCGTTGTCAGTAACTAGCAAGTAGCGCTTGAATCAGAATTGAGGAGGGCGCGGCATCCGTCACGCCCGATGATTTCAGGCGAGTGGAGCGTAACTTCATCGTCGCGTACGGAATTGACGGCGTTACTGCGGATATCGCTGGGTTAGGCATCAACGAACGCGCCGACGGCTCGCAGGGCGGCGACGAAGGTATCGGCGTCCCGCTTCCTCAGTCCGGCCACGTTGACCCGTCCGCTGCCGGCCACGTAGATGCCGTGCTCGTCCAGCAGCGCCTTGACCATCGCGGGCGTGATCGGCAGTTGCGAGAACATGCCGTTCTGCCGCGCCAGGAAGCCCAGTCGCGGCTCGGCCTTCGCCACCGCCTGCCGGACGGCGTTGACCCGGCGGCACATGCCGTCCAGCTCCTCATGCCACGAGCGCGTCAGATCCTCGTTCTCCAGTACGATGGAGACGGCGGCGGCGCCGTGGTCCGGCGGCATGGACCAGTTCACCCGGGCGAGCGCCAGCAGGTTGCCCCAGGCGGTTTTCGAGCCGGCCGCATCGCGCGACAGCACGAACACGGCGCCGACGCGGTCGCGGTAGAGGCCGAAGTTCTTGTCGCAGGAATAGGCGACGACGGCTTCCTCCACGCGGGCGAGCACGTAGTCCATGCCCCGTGCGTCGGCCTCCAGCCCCTCGCCCAGCCCCTGGTAGGCGAGGTCGATCAGCGGCAACAGGCCGCGCCGGACCATGACGTCCGTCACCTCCGCCCACTGCGCCATATTAAGGTCGGCCCCGGTCGGGTTGTGGCAGCAGCCGTGCAGGAGGACGGCGTCGCCGGCGTCGGCCGCGGACAGCGCGTCCATCATGTCGTCGAAGCAAATGGCCTGGGTTGCCGGGTCGAAGAAGCGGTAGGGCACGACCCGAAGTCCGGCGGCTTCAAGGACGGGGCGATGGTTGGGCCAGGTGGGCATGCCGACCAGCACGTTCGCGCCCGGGGACGCCGCGTTGATCAACTCCGCGCCGAGACGCAGGCCGCCGCTGCCGCCGGGCGTTTGCACGCCGATGAGGCGCGGACCCAGCGCGTCGGCTTGGCCGAAGGCGATCGGGCGGAGAAGCTCGATGAAGCGCTGGCTGCCCTCCGGGCCTAGGTAGGCCTTGGTTCGCTGCGTCTCGGTCAAGATCGTCTCGGCCGACTTAATTGCGGCGAACACGGGCGTGCCGCCTGCCTCGTCCCGGTAGGTGCCGACGCCGAGGTCGATCTTGTTGGAGCGCGGGTCGTCGCGGTAGAGGCCGATCAGCGCGAGCAAGGCGTCATCGGGCTGTGGCTGCAAAGTCTGAAACATGGAGCATACCCAGTTGTGGATCGGCGCAAGGCTCGGCCGGTGGACGGACTAGCTTGGCCCGAAACGCGGCTGCAACCAAGCCTGCGCCGGTTCGCTCACGGGCTGTCGCGCAATTCGCTCGAAACGAGGGTGCGGGCGGAGCGGACGGGGACGGCCTGGGCAATCGCGGTGCGCCCATTGGCGACGCCGTTCAGGCCATCGCGGTCCAGGACCATGACACGGCCGCGCCCGGTGCGGATGAGGCCGGCTTGCTGCAACGCGGCCGCGGCGACGGTCACGCCGGAGCGCCGCATGCCCAGCATAGCGGACAGGCTCTCGTGCGTGACCCAAAGCTCGTTGCCGTCGATGCGCTCGTGGGTCATGACGAGCCAGCGCGCGCAACGCTCCATCAGGCTGCGGCGCGCGTTGAAGGCGGCGCTCTGCATCACCTGGCCGATCAGGGACTGGACGAAACGGCCGCAGGCGGCACGCAACGCGGGCGAGGATTGCAAGACGCGGTGCAGGTCCGCCCCGGTCAGGCGCAGCGCCGAGCCGGGGATATGGACCACGGCGCGGGCGAAGGCGGGGTGGCGCATGTCGACGAGGGAGAAATCGCCGACGACGCCCTCGCGGCCGATCATCGCGACCTGGATGCCGTCCTCGCCATCGGCGTTCTCGGAGACGATGGAGACGACGCCGCGCTCGATGAAGTAGGCGTGGTCCACGGGCTGGCCAAGATCGGCGAGAACCTGGTCGCGGACGAGTGGGACGCGGACGAACAATCCCCGGAACGGCTCGACCTCGGCCGCCGGGACGGATGCGAGAAGCTTGTTCAGCGGGGCAAAAGGAGTGTGATTCAGTTGCGACATTCTGACGCCCTTTTTCGACTTGCCAATGCCGCGCGGATTTCATGCGGCGCTTGTTGCGCCTCCTTTTGGGTCAGTGAGCGCCGGTTGTGCTATAACTGACGTTAATTCTGACAAATTCGACTATTCGATACACGATATTTTCAGCCGAACTGGCGCGTGCGACGAAGGATGCCGAGTAACCCAACCTGCGCCAGGCAAGAACATAAAAAGAACGTTCACATGAAACAGAACTTCCGCGGTTTTCAACCGGCGCTGGCTTTGGTTTGGTTTGCACATTTGGATGATCGCTGTCGTAAAACCGTCATTGGCGGCATTTTGCACTGGCAATCCGCCAGATGGATCGCCATTGTATGCTCTTGGAAACTTACAAGCATACCGTGACTGTTCTGACATGGATTTGAAGCAACCTGGCGATCAGGACGACGAGATACTGAGCGCGATTCCAGGGGGTTTGGGCACGGTCATCGAAGCCTTGCCGCATCCGTCCTGGACGTCGACGCGAGCAGGCAACTGGCTGTCCTCGAATTCGCTCTGGAGCCAAGTCACTGGCTTGTCGTGCGAGGAAAGCCGCGAGTGGGGCTGGCAACGCGCGCTCAGCGGGGCCGACAAGGCCGCCTTCGAGGCCGCGTGGGGCCGGGCTCCGGCGGACGGGCAATTCGAGGTGGAGCACGCCCTGCACGATGTCGGCGGCATCGGCGACGTACGGTGGTTTCGCACCCACGCGACGCGGCTGGGCAGCTTCGGCCCTGGCGAGCCGCTGTGGCTCGGCGTCTGCACGGACATCACTCGGTCCAAACAGTTGGAACGGCGTGAACGCGCCGTTCGCGCCCATGCGACGTCGCTGCTGGCGTTGGCCCGGGACGTGACCCGGCGGACTGCGTTGACCGAACATGATCTGGAAGCGTTCGTGCTGCATGTGGACAGCCGGCTCGATGCCATCGCCCGCATCCACGCCCTTTCGCCGCGGCGGCCCGGCGCCGGGATCGATCTGGAGCGCCTGGTCGACGACGCCCTGCTCGCGCACGGCGCGCACGATGTCGAGCGGGTCGAACTGGATGGCCCGGCGATCGGAATACAGGGCCGGACGGGCGACCTGCTTGGGCTGGCCATCAACGAACTGGCGATGAACGCGGTCAAGCACGGGGCGCTGTCAGGCAATCACGGGCGGATCGCGGTGCGATGGCGCATCGAGGCCGGGCTTAGCAAGACGCTGCGGTTTGAATGGTTCGAGACGGGCGTGACCGTGCCCGAGGTGCCGCCGGGTCATGCCGGGTTCGGCTCGGAACTGATCGAAGGCATATTGCCGAGGGAGACCGGCGCCGCGACGTCGCTCGGGTTCGGCAACCGGGGCCTGTGCTGCACCATCGAGCTTCCGCTCGATCAGTAGCTCCTACGACAGGCGCGGCGCTTCCAGCGAAGCCGTCCTCATCGCAGCGCCGGGGATGCGGACGTCGTGCAGGTAGTTGTCGTCGAAGCCGCCAGCCTGCTTGAGATCCTCGAAGTTCGGGATCGTCAAACGGCCGTTGCCGAACAGGATCAGGCCTTCAGAGCGCAGCCACTGCAAGGTGCGGTTGACGTGGACTGGCGTCAGTCCCATCGCGTCGGCCAGGGCAAGCTGGGTGATGGGAAGGTGGCACTCGGCGCCTTGCGTGAGACCGGCGGCCCGGATGCGGGCGGCCATCTCGCACAGCAGGTGGGCGGTCCGCTGGTAGGCGCTGCGCCGCCCCACGTTGACGACCCACTCGCGCAGGGAGGCGGCCTCCACCAACGCCGCCCGCCAGATGGCTTGTCCAAGCGCCGGATGTTGCACCGCCCAGCTCAGCAGAGCCTGATGCGGCACCAGGGCCACCATCACGCTGGTCAGGCTGCCGATGCTGTAATCGAGCGTCGCGAGTTGCAAGCTGGTCACGTTGAACAGGTCGGTGGGGATATGGAACGCGACGATCTGGCGCTGTCCCGTTTCGAGCAGCTTGTAGCTGCAAGCAAAGCCTTCGATCAGGATCGGGCAATGGGTTGGCGGGTCGCCTTCCTGCATGATGTCCCGGTCGCCCGCGATGCGGCGGATCTGCAGCGGCTCGCGGCTGATGGCTGCCAGCTCCGGCGCGGACAGCGAGCCGAAACGGCTGAGATAGTTGCTGAGGAGGTCGTCTGCGGGTGCAGTCGAGGAGGGCTTAATCAAGGCACGGCACCCAAGTTTTGTCGCTTAGACTGAAACGACCGGCGCGAGCCATTGACCAGCGCGGCCTGGCTTTGTAGCCCAGGGCCACCCTGGCAAGGCAAGTGCTTGGATGGTCACGAACGCGACAGCATAGAAGTAGTCGGAAGCAAAGACTCAGGATGCTGCGGATAGCGCCGTGAACACGCAAGAAAGACGCCGCAACCCAGATCGGTTGGTCCGTCTCTAAAAATAGAACGAGCAATATTTTTGGCATAATTGCTTCTGCTTC
Organism: Acetobacteraceae bacterium; assembly: GCA_965217935.1. Classification (GTDB taxonomy): domain Bacteria; phylum Pseudomonadota; class Alphaproteobacteria; order Acetobacterales; family Acetobacteraceae; genus JBBROS01. Next base: position 794,296 of record OZ244581.1, read on the forward strand.
AAATGGGGCGGCGTTATCCTTTGTCAAACTGATGCCAATGTCAGAATTTTACACCCTTTGATCATTGAATGTTAAAATTAGACATTTCCCTCTTTGGTCATATGCAACGGCGCAAATAAGTCGGGGCTGACCCGACGACAACTCGTCAAGCCAGCCCGCAGGTGTATCGATTTTAGTGCAATACTGTAATTTATTTCCGATTGTCGGCAGTTTGGCTGCCGGCGATTGTTTGGCGCTTAGCTTCCCTGGCTCGCGAGGATCTGGGTCACCTGCGTGTCAAGGCCGGATGCGAACGACGACACGAAAGCTGGGACCGAGGCGTCGTTTGCCACGACGCCGGCCGCGGTTTGAATTTCAGTCAGGATGCCCGTGGTCGCGTCGCTGGGCGGCGCGGCGGCAAGGCTGTCGACCATGGACGTGATGGCGCCGCCGAGGTCGAACGGGCTGCCGCTCGCGTTGCCAGCGATGGCGAAGGGGTTGCCGCCGCCATTGTTGCTGCCGGCGAAGATGTTGGCGATGTCGTCGGTGGTGAAGCCGGGGATTTGCAGCAAGGCGCCGAACGGGCTTGCCTCGAGCATGCTTGAGTCGAATGTCATGCCGCCCATGTCGCTGCCGGCCGAACCGTCGGTTGCGGCTGGTGCGCCGCCGCTCGGGGCCGCGGCGGGGTCGGAGGCGCCGGGGTCCGTGAAATCATAGGCGTAATCAGGGTTGCTGGGCTCGGTCGGGGCGGACGCGTCGGGCATCGCGCCTGCCGGGCTTCCGCTTGCGCCACCCGGAGCGAAACCGGCGAATGGATTGCTGCCGGGAGCAGCGCCCGCGAAGGGATTGCTGCCGGAATCGCCGCCCGCGAACGGGTTTGAGCCGCTGCCGCCGATGTTGCCGAAGATGTCGGCTGCGCTGTTGACGCCTGGAAGGCCGAGCAGGACGCCGAAGGGGCTCTGCTTGATGAGGGCGGTCAGGTCGTCGTCGCTCATCGCCCCCATACCGCTCATGGCGCCGTTCATGCTGCCGCCGAACGGATTGCCGCCGGCCGAGCCATCCATGCTGCCGCCGAACGGGTTGCCGCCAGCCGCGCCGGAGTCGCCGGGCGCTGAGGCGCCGTATTGTATCGCATATTGGTTATGATCCCCGTTGACAGTGACCGAGTTGCCGCCGGGCGAACCGGCGGTGACGCCGGAATTGTCGCTGCTTTGGCCGTCCGCGCCCGCGAACGAGACCAGGGGCGCGCCGCCGTCTTCGCCCGACACCGGGGCCGCGTACTTGTAATCGACGACGAACTGGTTGCTGCCGCCGTCGACCGACACCGAGTTGCCGCCGCTCGCCGTGCCGCCGGGGAACTCGTAGGCGACGACGAACTTGTTGTTGCCGCCCTCGACGCTGACGGAGTTGCCGCCCGTATCGGCGCCCATCTCGGCCGAGGCCGGCAGCGTGTATTCGACGACGAACTGCTTGTTGCCGCCTTCGATGGTGGTGTCGGCGCCGCCGCCCTCGACGGAGTAGACCTTGCCCTGATCGAGGGTGCTGAAATCGAAGTTCGGATCGGTGTTGTTGAGCGCTCCGGCGGCGCCGAACGGAATGCCTTCGGGCGGCCCGCCGGCGCCGGACGCGGAGTCGGCCTCGCCTGAGAACTTGTAGACGACGACGAACTGGTTGCCGCCGCCCGTCACCGTGAGCGTGTTGCTCCCGTAACCACTGATGTCCATAACAAATGTTTCCTCTAAAAAGACGCTTAGCCGATGCATATGCAAAGACAAAGAATACTACAAGTAAAAACTTCCAGGCAAGCTGTTGATCAGTTTTACCTATACTTGTTTGCGCGAAAGCGACATACCATTGTGATCGCTGATCGATTTGCCTCCTTTACGTCTCAATTCAGTTCCAGGCGCACGATCGGACGCCGCTTATAGGCCTGGCCGGCCCTTACGACCTCTTGCCGGATCGCGCTCGCGCTTTCGAGCCTCGCGAACACCGCCTCGGTCTCGTCCCAGCGGATTGCCCGCTGCAAGGCGACGAGATCCTCGATGTAACGGCCGACGATCTCGAGCACGGCGGTCTTGTTGTGCAGGAACACGTCCCGCCACATCGTGGGGTCCGAACCGGCGATGCGGGTGAAATCGGTGAAGCCGCCGGCGGCGTATTTCAGGATCTCGCCCTTCAGCACGCCTTCGAGGTCGTCGGCGGTGTTGACGATGTTGAAGGCGAGCAGGTGCGGCAGGTGCGAGGTGATGGCAAGCACCTTGTCGTGGTGCCCGGCGCTCATCAGCTCGACGCGCGAGCCGATCGCGCGCCAAAGGGCCGCCACCCGCTCGACGGCGCCCGGGTCCGTGTCGGGCGTGGGGGTCAGGATGCACCAGCGGCCGTCGAACAGGCGGTCGAGGGCGGCGCGCGGGCCTGACCTCTCGGTGCCGGCGACGGGATGGCCGGGCACGAAGCGCCGCATGTCGAGGTGGGGCGAGACGAGTTCGATGACGCGCGCCTTGGCGGAGCCGACGTCGGTCACGACCGCGTCCGGCCGCAGCGCCGGGGCCAGGGCGCGCGCGACGTCGCCGCTTGAGCCGATCGGGATGCCGAGCACGACCAGGTCGGCGTCCTGGACCGCGCCGGCCATGTCGGTGGTGGCGGCATCGACGAGGCCCAGGCCGCACGCCTCGTCCAGCGTTTCCTGCTTGCGCGCGGTGGCGACGAGGCGCCGGGCCAGACCGAGGCGGCGGACGTCGCGGGCGAGGGAGCCGTTGACCAGGCCGATGCCGACGAACGTGATCTGGCCGAACAGGGGGGTGTCGCGCGTGGCCGGCTGGGGCGCGCCCGACGCGCGTTGCAGGTCGAGCGACTGCATCAAGCGATGTCCGGGCGACGGCCCGGCTTGGACGCGCCGCGCGTCTCGGTCAGATGCTCAGCCAGGGTGAAGGCGACCTCCAGGCTTTGCTGCGCGTTGAGCCGCGGGTCGCACTGCGTATGATAGCGGTCGGACAGCGCCTCGTCGTCGATAAGCTGCGCGCCGCCGGTGCACTCCGTGACGTTCTGGCCGGTCATTTCGAGGTGGATGCCGCCCGGATGGGTGCCCTCGGCGCGATGGACGGCGAAGAAGCCGTGGATTTCGCCCAGGATGCGGGCGAATGGCCGGGTCTTGTAGCCGGAGCGGGCCTTGATGGTGTTGCCGTGCATCGGGTCGCAGGACCAGACCACGTTCGCGCCCTCGCGCTGGACGGCGCGGATCAACGGCGGCAGCCGCTCCTCGACTTGGTCGGCGCCCATGCGGGCGATGATCATCAAGCGGCCGGGCTGGTTGCCCGGGTTGAGGGCGCCGCAGAGCCGCAGCAGGTCGTCGGGGGCCATGCTTGGCCCGGCCTTCAGACCGACCGGGTTCTCGATCCCGCGCATGTATTCAATGTGCGCGCTGTCGGGGTCGCGGGTGCGGTCGCCGATCCAGGGCATGTGCGCCGCAGTGTTGAACCACCCGCCCTCGGTCGAGTCTTCCCGGGTCATCATCTCCTCGAAGCCGAGCAGCAGGGCCTCGTGCGAGGTATAGAGCCGGGTGGTCGCCATCGAGGGCACGGTGCGCTCGGTAATGCCGCAGGCCGCCATGAAGGCCAGCGCCTCCGAGACGCGGTCGGCCAAGGCGGCATAACGGGCGCCCTGGGCCGAGTTGGCGACGAAGTCCAGGTTGTGCTCATGGACGCGGGCGAGCGAGGCGTAGCCGCCGCCGGTCAAGGCCCGCAGCAGGTTGAGGGTTGCCGCCGATTGCGCGTAGGCGGTCAACTGGCGGTCGGGATCGGCCCTGCGGGCCTCGGCGGTGAACGCCATGCCGTTGATGATGTCGCCGCGGTAGCTCGGCAACTCGATGCCGCCGTCCCGCTCCACCGCCGAGGACCGGGGCTTGGCGAACTGCCCGGCCAGGCGGCCCACCTTGACCACCGGAACGCCGGCGCCGAACGCCAGAACGACGGACATCTGCAGCAAGACCCGAAGCGTGTCGCGCACATGGTCGGCCTGGAACGCGGAGAAGCTCTCGGCGCAGTCGCCGCCTTGCAGCACGAAGCCGCGGCCGGCCGCGACCTCGGCTAGCTCCGCCTGAAGGCCGCGCGCCTCGCCAGCGAACACGAGCGGGGGGAAGCGGCGGAGTTGCTCTTCCACGGCGGCGAGGCGCGCCGGATTGTCATAGTGCGGGAGCTGTTGCGCGGGGACGTTGCGCCACGAGGACGGAGTCCAGGGCGCCGGGGGGGAATGCCGCGGCGGAGCCAGGGCGGCGCCCTCGTGCATCATCGAATCTGGCATTGCATCACCTGTCAAAATTGGCCCCGCTTGACCGGCCTTAACCGTCCTGGGGGCACGTCAGTCATTTGGCCCGAGGGCCTAAGCGGACATCCATGGCTTGTGCCGCGAATGCCTGCTTAGACGCCTTTGAACACGCATTATGTTTCGCTTCGCGACGGCGAGCCGTCCCGCGAAACGACGCTTAGCATCAGCCCGCCAGGCCGAGATCGAGATGCGAGGCGAGCCCGACCTCGGCGAAGCGCACGGCGTGCTCGGCGGCGCGCAGCAGGGCTTGCGCCTTGTTGCAGCTCTCCTGGTATTCGGCCTCCGGCTCGGAATCGGCGACGACGCCGCCGCCTGCCTGCACGTATAGGATGCCGTCCTTCACCAGCCCGGTGCGAAGACCGATGCAGGTGTCGAGGTTGCCGTCGGCGCCGATGTAGCCGATGCCGCCGGCGTAAAAGCAGCGCCGTGTGGTCTCCAGTTCGTCGATGATCTGCATGGCGCGGATCTTGGGCGCGCCAGAGACCGTGCCGGCGGGAAAGCCGGCGCAGAGCACGTCCAGCACGTCGGCGCGGGCCGGGTCGAGGTCGCCCTCGACGTTGGAGACGATGTGCATGACGTGGGAGTAGCGCTCGATGGCCATTTTCTCCGTCACGCGGACCGAGCCTATGGTCGCGACCCGGCCCACGTCGTTGCGTCCAAGGTCGAGCAGCATCAGGTGCTCGGCCAGTTCCTTCGGATCGGCCAGCAGGTCCTGCTCGAGGCGGATATCGGCGGCGCGGGTGTCGCCGCGGGGACGGGTGCCGGCGATCGGGCGCACGGTGACGGCGCCGTCGCGCAGGCGGACCAGGATTTCGGGCGAAGAGCCGACCAGGGCGAAATCGCCGAGGTTGAGGTAGAAGGAGAAGGGAGAGGGATTGAGCCGGCGCAGCGAGCGGTAGAGCGCCAAGGGGGGCAATCGGAACGGGAGCGAGAAGCGCTGCGACGGCACGACCTGGAAGGCGTCGCCGGCGCGGATGTAGTCCTGGGCGCGCCGCACCATCGAGGCGTATTGCGCGCGGGTCGTGTTCGAGGCCGGCTCCGGCAACACGTCGGTATGGGCCACGGAAACGGAGGCCGGCACGGCGCGGCGGAGGTCGGCAATCACGTCGCTGAGCCGCTCGCGCGCCCGTTCGTAGGCCGAGACCGCGGTGAGGCCGGCGACCGGGTAGACTGGGGTGACGATGGTCATGCGGTCGAGCACGTTGTCGAACACGGCGATGACGGTGGGGCGCATGAGCATGGCGTCGGGCAGGCCAAGCTCGTCCGGGTTGGCCGAAGGCAGGTCTTCGATGAGACGAACGAAATCGTAGGCGAAGAAGCCGATGAGGCTGGCGCTGCCGGGCGGCAGGCTGTGCGGCAGGTCGATGCGGCACTCGCGAATCAGCGCGCGCAGGCTCTCCATGGACGGAACGGCCTCCGCCTCGTAACGCGTGCCGCCGACGCGCACGGCGCGGTTGATCTCGGCACGCTGGCCGTGGCAGCGCCAAATCAGGTCGGGCTTGAGGCCGATGTAGGAGTAGCGTCCGCGCACGGCGCCGCCCTCGATCGACTCCAGCAGGAAACCGTACTGCTGGCCTTCGCCGAGCTTCATCATGGCGGCCACCGGCGTTTCCAGGTCGGCGACCAGGGTGGTCCACACGACCTGGGCGCGGCCGTTGTCGTAGGTTTCGGTAAACGAATCTTGCCGCGGCAATATGTGCATCATAGTCCTCACCGCCTTGATGCCGAACCCGGCTTCGGTCCGGCCGTCCGTAACTAAATCGCCAGCTCTCGATGCCGGGCGCCGGCCTCCTCGCCGGCTTGGCGGGCGAGCAGGGCTCGCGTCGCCGCGGTCACGTCCCGCTCGCGCATCAGGCTCTCGCCGACCAGGAAGCAGGACGCGCCGGCCGCTTGCATCCGCCGGATGTCGGCCGCCGTGGCGATGCCGCTCTCGCAGACGAGGATGCGGCCGTCCGGCGCCAAAGGGGCCAGGCGTTCCGTGGTCGCCAGATCGACGTGCAGCGTCTTGAGGTCACGGTTGTTGACGCCGATCAGCGGCGAGCGCAGCCGGAGGGCGCGGGCAAGCTCGGCTTCGTCGTGAACCTCGACGAGCACGTCCATGCCGAGACCGGTTGCGGCGGCTTCCAGCTCGGTTGCCTGCGCGTCGCCCAGGGCCGCCATGATCAGCAGGACGGCATCGGCGCCGGCCGCCCTGGCTTCAAGGATCTGGTAGGGGTCGAGCATAAAATCTTTCCGCAACACCGGGATCGGCACGGCTGCCCGCGCGGCGGCGAGGTGCTCGATCGCGCCCTGGAAATAGGGCGCATCGGTGAGGACGGAGAGGCACGCCGCCCCTCCGGCAACGTAGGCCCAGGCCAGCGACGGCGGATCGAAGTCGGCGCGGATAAGCCCTCTGCTCGGGCTGGCCCGCTTGACCTCGGCGATCAGCGCTGGGCGGCCCGCGGCGGTTTCGGCCCGCAAGGCGCGGATGAAGCCGCGCGGCGGCTCGGCCGGCAAGGCCGCCTCCAGCGCAGACCAGGGCCGCAGCGCCTTGGATTGGGCAATGCGCTCCCGCGTATCGGCGCAGATCCGCTCCAGGGCCGTGCTCACGCGAACACCCGGTTGGTGATCCGCACCAGGGCTTCGAGCGTGGCGCTGGCCGCGCCGCCGTCGATCGCCGCCCGCGCCGTCTCGACGCCCTGCTTCAGCGTGGCGGCGCGTTCGGCGACGATCAGCGCGGCCGCGGCATTCAGCAGCACGATGTCGCGATAGGGGCCGGGTTCGCCATCCAGCACGGCGCGCAGGCGGGCGGCGTTCTCGGAGGCGTCGCCGCCCTTGAGGCTTTCAGACGACGCGCGCTCCAGCCCGGCGTCCTCGGGCGTGATCTCGAAGCGCCGCACCTGGCCGGCGTAAAGCTCGGCAACCTGGGAATGCGTCGTGATGGTCAGCTCGTCGAGGCCGTCGCCGCCGTGGACGACCCAGGCGCTTTCGGAGCCGAGGGCATGCAGGACGTGGGCGACCGGCTCGACCCATTGCGGGGCGTAGACGCCGAGCAACTGCCGCCGGGCGCCCGCCGGGTTCGAGAGCGGCCCCAGGAGGTTGAACACCGTCCGCGTGCCAAGCTCGCGGCGGCTGATGCCGACGTGTCGGGTCGAGGCGTGGAAGCGCGGGGCGAACAGGAAGCCGATCCTGGCCTCGCGCAAGGCTTCGGCGCCAGTCTCGATCGGAGCGTCGAGGTTGACGCCGAGGGCTTCCAGCACGTCGGCGGCGCCGGATTTCGAGGATAGGGCGCGATTGCCGTGCTTGGCGACGGGAACGCCGCACCCGGCGACGACGAAGGAGACCGCGGTCGAGATGTTCAACGTGCCCGATGCGTCGCCGCCGGTCCCGCATACGTCGATGGTCCCGTCCGGGGCGTCGACCGTCGTCATGTGCTCGCGCATGGCCCGGGCCGCGCCGACGATCTCGTCAACCGTCTCGCCGCGGACGCGCATGGCCATGAGCAGGCCGCCGACCTGCGAAGGGGTGGCGAGGCCGCGCATCATGACATCGAAGGCATCCGTCGTCTGCGCTTCGGTCAGCGCGGACCCGGCTGCAAGCTGATGCAGGATGGGGCGGAGATTGTCGCTCACGCGGTCCCCCGCTCCGGCACGAGCGCGAGGAAATTGTGCAGCAGGTCAAAGCCGGCGAGAGTCTCGATGCTTTCCGGGTGGAACTGCACGCCGTGGATGGGCAGGCTGCGGTGACGCAGGCCCATTATAAGGCCGTCCTCGGTCCAGGCGTTAACGAGCAGTTCGGCGGGCAGACTGCCCCGTTCTACGACGAGGCTGTGGTAGCGGGTGGCGTTGAACGGATTGGGCAGGCCGGCGAACACCCCGGTGCCGTCGTGGCGGATAGGGCTGATCTTGCCGTGCATCGGCGCCGGGGCGCGGATGACCCGGCCGCCGAACACCTGGCCAATGGCCTGGTGGCCCAGGCAGACGCCCAGCACCGGACAGGTTGCCGAAGCCTGCTCGATCAAAGCCATGGAAATTCCGGCACGGTCCGGGTCGCAGGGTCCGGGCGAGATCACCACGGCGTCCGTGCCGAGCGCCAGCGCCTCGGCCGCACTCATGCAATCGTTGCGGCGAACGTCCACCCGCGCGCCCAACTCGCCGAGACGGTGGAACAGGTTGAACGTGAAGCTGTCGTAGTTGTCGAGCAACACGAGCGAGCGGGAGATCGGCGGCCAGGCCTGCCGCCGAGGCTCGGCGGAGAGGCCCCACCGAGACGGACGGCTGAGGGCGTCGGCCTCCGTCTCGACGTAATGCGTATCCATGATCAAGCCGCCTTCTCGGAGATGTAGCTCATGCCCTTGTTGAATGAGGCCAGGTTGCCCGCCTTGTTCTCCAGCACCCGCTTGAGGCTCATGCTCTCGGCGCCGTAATCCTCGATCTGCAGCTTGCCGTGCTTGGGGAGCACGCCCTTCTCGAAGAAGGTCACGCGGTGCTGCACGCAGCCGCGCGCCTCGGGGTTGCCGAATGCGTGGGCGCAGGGGACGAGGAACAGGCAATTGCGCTGCACCCACTCGCCACCCTCATACTGGTGCTCGAACTCGACCAACGCCATGTTGCTCAGTTCATGCCGACGGGCGACGACGGCGAACTTCTGGTCATACTCGTCGATGAACCGGCCCTCGCGCTGCTCCGAGGACCCGTCCGGCTTGACCGAAAAGGCCCATTCGGACAGGTTTCGCACGTCGCTCACGTAGTCGGCGGCCATGTCGAACGGCGCGTCGATGAAGATCGACGTGGTCTTGATCTCGAACTTGCCCGGCACTGCATGATCGTGGCCCGCCCGCCGTTCCAGCGCGCCCTTGAGCGAGCGGATCTCGGCGGTGTGGACGTAGTGGATGCCCTGCATCAGCATCTGGGTGCGGCGCTCCGGGCCGACGAAGCTCAGCCAGTGGAAATAGACCCCCGGTTCGTCGGAGCCGAGATAGGAGGCCGGGAACGCCAGGGCCGGGTAGCACTGGAAATATTCGTTGTACTTGTAGCCGCAGTGCCACTCGACGCCTTTGAAGATGGGCGTCTCGATCGGACGGACGTGGTAGAACAAATCATGCTGATAGCCGGACGCGGTGCCGCGCCAGGTGTTCTCGTCCATCTGCTCGATCATGCGGCTGTAGAGCGTCCACTCGTCGAGGTTGCGCAGGTCGCGCAGGTAGTCGTAGGCGGCCTCGGGCGAGGTCGCGATGTAGGTGGACGTGGCGAAGGTGTTGCTCTCCATGAGGTGCGCGTCCTTTCCTAGCTGCTGGCAATGACAGGGAAGCTCATTCCCTCGGAGGCAGGGGCCTCGTTCTTCTGCAGGATGCGGACCGGCTTGAGGCCCTCGTTGCGGCCCTGGGTGGGCGCCGTCATGTCGGCGTCGATCAGCACGTCGATCACGACCGGGGTTCCGGCCGCCAAGGCCCGGTTCAACGCCGCATCGAGTTCGTCCTCGCGCTCGACCCGGATGCCCTGCGCGCCCATGGAGCGCGCCATCATCGCGAAATCGACCGGGGGGAAGCACGCATCGGCCAGACCGGCCATGCCGAGCGCGTTCATGCCCTGGTGGCACATGTTGTAGCGGCCGTCGTTCAGCACGACCCACACAGCGGACAGGCCGGCTTTGACGGCGGTGTTGATCTCGCTGTTGTTCATCATCATCGCGCCGTCGCCGACGATCGCGACCGCCTGGCCGCGGCCCATCGCAGCCCCGATGATGCCCGTGGCGGCGTGACCCATCGAGCCGACATTCGTGCTGACCCGGTAACGTCCAGGTTGCTTGAAGCGGAGGAAATGCGTCCCCCAGGTGAAGGCGTTGCCGCTTTCCGCGAGCACGATGGCGTCGCTGCCATCGACGACGGTTCGTTGCACTGCTGAGATTAACGCATCGGGCCGCACAAGGCCGTGCCCGTCCGGCGCCACATGCTCCGGGTGAGGCCGGGGCAAAACCAGGGATGGTTGCGGCTGCTGGTCGGGCCAGGACTTCAGGAGTTGGGCGAGGAAATCCCCGACCTCCGCCTGCACCGCGTAGGTCTCGGCCATAGGGTAGGCGACGCCCGGGACCAGAGGATCGACGTCGACGTGGATGAAACCGTCTTTGGGCGATAGCGCGGGATGCCAGAACGAGGTCGGCTCGCCGAGCCTGGTGCCCAGGACAAGGACGCGCTTCGGCGCGTGCTCGCGCATGTAGGCGATGGCCGAGACGCCGTGGCCGCCCATGCCCGTGACGCCCACGAACAGCGGATGGTCTTCCGGGAAAACGCCCTTGGCGCGCGGCGAGCACATGACCGGAGCGCCGGCCCGTTCGGCCAAGCGAAGCAGGTCGGCGCCGGCATCGCGGGCGCCGAACCCGGCCCAGATGGCGAACGGGCCTTGCGACAGCAGATCAACGCAACGCTCGATCGCGGCCTGGTTGACGGTTGGGCGCACGACATCGCTGTGGCCGTTGGCGAGCGCCGGCAGCTTGTGCTCAAGCGAGGCGCCCTGGATGGCATTCGGGACGCTGATATGGGCCACGTAGGCGCCGGGACGGCGAAGCCCGCTCTCGATCCGGCGCAAGACCTGCGGCAACTGCTCCGCGCTTTCGAGGATGACGGCGTCGTCGAACCAAGCGCCAGCCTCGAACACCGCGCTCGTCGGCATGGTGTAGCCGCTCGTCTCCTGGATGCCGCCGCGTCCGCGCCGCGGCGCGGAGGCGTAGGCGGAGACCAGGATCACTTTCGCGCCCTCGGTGCGGGCCGCGAGCAGGCCGGTGATCGCATTGGTGATGCCGGGGCCGGTTGTGGTGAACACCACGACCGGGCGGCCGGTGGCGAAATGCGCCTCGGTGGCGGCGAAGGCCGCGCCGGATTCGTGGCGGAAGTGCAAAAGGTTGAGGTGTTTTGACAGGGCCGCCCAGATGAGCGCTTGGGCGCCGCCGCAGACGCCGTAGGCATGTTGAACGCCGAGCGCCTTGAACGCTTCGGCCAGTCCCTCCGCCACCGTTTCCGGTGGCGGGTTGATCTCGGACGTGACTGCCGGGGCGCGTATTTCGCCCCGGAGCACTGTTTTAGCTGCTGCGCTCACCCGAGCGCGCCCTTAGCGGTTTCCGCCATGATCGACTGCGCGAGCGCCGTAGGATGGAAGAACGGGTCGGTGAACAACGAGGCGTGCTCGACCGCCGGATCCTGCGTCGGCGTCGCGCCGGCGTTGAATTCCTGCGGCAAGCCCACGCCTGGCGGGTTGTCGAGCACTGGCACCGCCAGGTTGCTGAACCCGTAGGCCGACGGGTCGTTGACGATCCCGCCGAACAGCTTGTTCAGGTCCAGCTCCTTCACGTCGAGGCCGGTGTCGGCTTTGAACGTGTCGAGCGCGGAGGCCAGCTCGGTGTTGAACTGCTTGACCACGCCCTGCAAGGCTGACGGGTCGTCACCGAACAACTGCTTGCCGATGGGCGAGCTGAACACTGGCGCAAGCGTGACATCCGGCAGGTTGCTGACCAGGAAGTGCTTGGCGCCCAGGTCGGCAAGGCTCTGCAAGCCATCCGTAATGGCCTTCACCGTCGAGGTGACTGCCTCGGCCGGGCTCAGGCTGCTCGGCGTCGTCAGGTCGTTGCCGCCGAAGGTTACGGTCACCAGGTCCGTCGCCAGGAAGCTATGGTCCTGTTGCTGGAACAAGGCGATCTGCCCCTGGAAGTTCCCGAGCGTCTGGTAAGGATCGTTTGGGTCGTTCACCACCTGCGCCGTGGAGCTGCCGATGGCGAAGTTGTGGTCCTCGTTCGTGGTTGGCGCGCCCAGGGATTGCGTCAGCAGGTCGGTCCAGTTCGGGCCGTCCGATAGGCCGTGGTTGTAGTACACTGCCGAGTCGGCAGTCGGTTGGTCGAGGTACTGGGCCGCGCCGTAGTTGCTGTACGTGCCGCCGTCGTCGGCCAGGCGGTCGCCGAAGCTGTAGACGTTCGACACGCTGTAGGACCCGTTGGCGCCGGCGGGGATGACCGCGGGAGTCGCAGGGGTGTAGTTGCCGACGAAGGGGTCGAAGTAGTTGGAATAAGGGTTGCCGGGCGTCACCGGCGGGCTGACCGGGTCTGACGGGCCAAGCGCGGTGGGATCGACGTTGCCGGTGGGCACGGTCGGAAGCCCGGTATCGCTGCCGGCCGCCGCCGCGTTGACCGCGCCGACGGTTGCATCCTCGCCGCGCGACGGCAGCGGGTTGCTTTCGGCCATAGTTGGAGAGGCCACGGCAGGCTGCGCGCCCGTCATGTCCGCACCGGCCGTGGCGCCGCCCATTGTCGTGGCCATCGCGTCAGTCTCCGCCACTGACGGATCGCCCGGCACCGTCCCGGGGGTCTCGGAGCTGCCGGCGCCGAGGCCCGAGGTATCTGGAAGCCCGTTCGCGCCCTTGAAGGTGACGTTGCCGACCTCGGCCTGGTAATCGGTCGACGGATTGCCGCCTGCCGCGAACACTGCGCCGTATTGCGAAGGCGTCAGCACGGGCGGGCGCTTTTGCAGCACCGTCACGCTGTCAAGCGTGCTGCCGCCGGGCTTCAGCCCGTAGACGACGTTGCGCGCGGCATCGATGGTGTAAACTTTACCATCGGTGCCCATGGTGATGTCATTGAGGTTGCTTTCGGTGTTGAACAGCGTCGTGGCGCCGTCCGGGCCGTTCTCGGTGGCGTAGGCTAAGGCGTCGAACTCAGGCGCGATCGTCGCCTTTGACGGATCGGCCCCGAACAGGCCGTCGATCTTGAGCACGCCCTTGAGCAAGTCGCCCAACGGCCCGATCGCGTCCGCGGTTTCCGGCGCCAGCCCGCCGCCCGATGAGATGTAGACCGTGCCATCCGGCGCGATGCTTATGCCGTTCGGCCCGATGGAGATGACGCGGTCCTGGCCCGTCGTCGGATCGAATTCCCGGAACGAGGCGAGGCCTGTGAAGATCCGCTGCTGCGAGTTGTCGGTGGTGACATTGACCTTGGTGATCGATCCGGTGTCGCCGCCGCGCTCGCTGACCAGCCCGGGAATAAATGGGATGACCGGGGCCGAGGCCGCATCCGGCGAGTCAACCGGCGTGCCGACGCCGCTTTCCAGCACGTAAAGGTTGCCGTCCGGCCCGAACGCCATGCCGCGCGGGTTGTTCAAGCCGGTCGCGACAACCGTGTTGGTCGCGGTCCCGGTCGTCGGATCGACGTGATAGCGAAGGATTTCGCCGTTCGTCGTGTCGGCGTTGTTGGTCGCGACGTAAACGTCGCCGGTCGCCTTGTCGACGGTCACGTAGTTGCCGAGCTTCAGCTCGTCGCCGGAAATCGTCGTCCGCACGCCGTCCGTGCCCACGCGGATCAGTTTGCTCGGCGGCAGGCTGGCCGGCGGCAGCGTCGGGTCGTAGATTTCGCTGGAATTGACGTATTCGAGCACGTAGAGGTTGCCGGACGCATCGAATCCGAGGCTGTTGATCTCATCGAAGCCGCTGGCGAAAGTCTGCGAAACGCCGCTTGGGATCTTGCCGTCGAAGCCGACCGTAGCGTTCGGGTCGGCGATCCGCAGCACGCGGGCGTATCCGTCCGGGTAAGGGATGCCGGTCAACTCGCCGACATACAGGGCGCCGTCCGGCCCGGTCGTCACCGAGGTCGGCACCACTTCGGTCTGACGGGTGAAGAAGCCGAGGTTGCCCTGCGAGTAGTTCGGCGGCAGGGTCGGCAAGTCGAGCGTGACGTTGCCGCCACCGCCGACGGGCGTGTTGCTGGGCGGGGCGACCGGCGCGCCGGAGTCGGTCGTGTTGCCGACCGTTCCGCCGCCGCCGACGGCGCCGACGGAAGGCGCCCCCGTCGTCGTGCCGGGCGAGGCCGGCGAGACGGCGTCGGGAACGGGCGTCATGGTGTTATCGTCAGGCATTTGTTTTTCCGTTTCATGACTAAGAAAACAACGAAGATGTAACTGGAACTTACTTTGTTACCGTCTCAGAACTTCTATGTTCGGCTTACGAGAAGGCTTTCCACCTAAACGCCAGACCAAGTGAACCGGTGACCCCTCCGCTCCGGTCCAGCGCTTCCGTATCGCATATCTTTTAGTAAAACAGGACTTTAAAAGAAGCACTGTTCATCACGAGTTCTCCAAGTTAGTTGAAATATTAAATTTATTTGTGCGATTAATGGTTTTAAAACTTAATTGCCGCACTGCCCGGCATTGCTTCGTTTGTCCTTGATGCGGAGAGCGTGACGAACTGCAATCGCTGCTCTTTTAACCTATACTAACACGCCACAGTATTTATAACATCAATATAGAGTTAACTTAAATTACTTCTATCTAATGATCTGATTTATTTCACAATATCGTCCGCTCAACTGCCCTCAGCATAGTTCGGCGCCCGGACGCCGGAGCGGACTTCGTCCTGGCCGAACAAATGCTTCAAAATCAGGTCGCGAACCGCCGTCGCCTCGACCTGGCTTTCGGTCAGCAGCTCGGCTGACTGCGTGGCGACCAGGGGCGAGTTTGCCCGGTCAGCCATCCGCCGCCCGTGCGAGCCGCGGACCATCGCCGCATCCAGCGGAATCAAGTCCATCAACGTCCGGAACCCCATCTTCTTGCGCGCCAGGATGCTGGCGGCCTTGAGGCCGGGAAGGCGCAACGCCGGATCGATGAACAGCTCGACCGGGTCGTAGCCGGGCTTGCGGTGGATATCGACCGTCCGAGCGAAATCTGGCGCCCGGAGGTCATCGTCCCAGAAGTAGTAGCAGAACCAAGCATCCGGCTCCGCCACCGCCACCAGGTCCCCAGCCCTCGGGTGGTCGATCCCCGCCTCACGCTTGCCGGCCTGGTCCAGCACCGCCTCGACGCCCGGCTCGGCGGCGAGGATCGCGCGGACGGTCTCGATCTGCGCCGGGTCCCGCACGTGAATGTGCGCCACCTGATGGTCCACGACCGCGAAGGCCGCGCTCGAGCCAGGGTCGAGCATGTCACGCCCCAGCTCGTCGCGGACCGACAGCAGGCCGTGCCGGCGCAGCACCCGGTTGAGATAGATCGGGCGGGTCGCGGGCTCGATGCCGTATTCCGACAGCACAATCACCTGGACGCCGCGGTCCTGGTAGAACCCGATCAGGTCGGCGCACAACGCATCCAACAGCGCCAGATCGGCATCGACGGCCGTGTCGCCCGGCCCGTTGCGCTGGAGCACATAGTCGAGGTGCGGGATATAGACCAAGGAGAGGCTCGGCACGTCCGACAGCTCGACGCGCTTGGCCGCCTCGGCGATCCAGCGGCTGGCGTTGATGGAGGTGCGCGGACCCCAGAACTCGAACAGCGGGAACCGTCCGAGCGCGCCCTGCAGCGCGTCGCGCAGTCCGGGGGGGTTGGTCCAGACGTCGGGGATCTTGCGTCCGTCGGCGGGATACATCGGGCGTGGGGTGACGGTGATGTCCGCGTTGGAATACATCGCGAACCACCAGAACAGGTTGGCGCAGGTGAAGCCCGGATCGAGCTTGCGGGCGGCGTCCCAGACATACGGCGCCTGCACCAGCTTGGCCGACTGCCGCCAGAAGCGGATTTCGGACAGCTCGCGGTCATACCAGCCATTGCCGACGATGCCGTGCGCCGAGGGATCGACGCCCGTCAGCATGGTCGCCTGGGCCGAGCACGTGACGGCGGGGAGCGGCGGGCGCATCGAGGCGACGGCGGCGCCCTCCATCCATCGCGACAGGAACGGCGTCGAGGGTCCGAGCAGGCCGGGGGTGAGGCCGACCAGGTTCAGCACGGCGGTCCGCCGGGTCAAGCCGCGCATGAGCGGGCCTCCATGCTCGAGAGCGTCCACTCGTATTCCCGCCGCAAGGAGCTGGGCAGATCGAGCCGCATGGCGGGCGGCAGCACGTCCCAGGTGTAGGTCTCGATCTCGACGTGCTGGCAGAAGGCCCGCCGGCGCAACAGGCCGAGCGTCTCGATCAGCTCTGCTTGGGTCGTGGTCAGGCCGCCGAGGTCGGAGGCGAAGATCGGGACGTGGAAATGGATGCGCCACTCGATCGCGCCCGGGTCGGCGATATGGCGCAGCGCGGCGCCGAGGTCGGCATGACGGCGCAGGACGCCGATGTGACGCCGCTCGACGACTTGGTGCAGGTAGGTGCCCTCGGCGAACGGTCGGAGCCGCTCTGCCAACTCGGCGCGCGCCTGCTTGTCGCCGAGAACCGCTTTCAGCGCGGAGCTGAGCTGGAGCTTGCCGATCTGGATGCCGACCGCGCCGAACGTGGCGAGGGCGTCGGCGGTTGCCTCATACTCGACGGCCGCGTGGCAGGCGTCCCAGCAGACGCGCACGTGCTGCCGCGCCAGTTCGGCCTCGCCCGGGCCGGCCAGGCGAAGCAGGCGCTGGAAGAACGCCGCCACCTCGGCCGCGTCTTCGAGCAGGCAATCAGGTTCCGGCTCCAGGCCGAGGTGGATAAGCCGCCCGGTCTCTTGCTTCAGCCGGGCCAAGCCGCGCGCCGCCTCCAGCACTTGCGCTGCCCCTGCTTCGAGCGCCGCCTCGGTCGCCGCCCGCGTCCCGTGCCAGCCCTTGTAGGAGACGGGCACGGTCGAGATGCTGCCATCCACGCCCTCCGGCAACAGGCGCGCGAGAACTTGGGCCAGCCGCATGGTGTAGGCGAGCCGCTCCGGGCGGGTCCAGTCGGGAGCGTAGACGTCTGCCTTGACGACCGTCTGATGGAAAGGTCCGTAGGGGAAGCCGTTGAGGGTGAAGACGTAGAGGCCCTGCCGCTCCAGCCAGGCCGCAAAGGCACCGAGCCGGCCGGCTTGCAGCAACTGCCGGGTTGCCAGGTCGGACAGCCGCAACCCGACGCCGAATGGGCGGCCCGGCGTGATGGCGGCCTTGAGCGGCGGCAGGTGCCGCTCCAAGCTGGCAAAGGTCTGCGCCCAATCCTCGCCAGGATGGACGTTGGTGCAGTACGCGAGGTGGAACTCGCCCGCTTGGCCGGTCCGCATCAGGAGATCAGGGCCGGGTCACGCGCCTCGACCCGCGGCTGCTGGCCGCGCAGCACGGAATTGCCGTCGAACAACTCGCGCTGGTCGATGGGCGACGGGTCGAGCCAGTCGGTTTCATGCAGGCGCCCGGTTTGTCCGTAGGCGGCCAGCGCATTGGCGTAGCAGGTCGCGCGGACGGCCGCCGGATCGATGCCGCGCGCCAGCATGAGGCCGGCGGTCTTCGGCACGGCCAAGGGATCGGACGCGCCCCAATCGGCCGAACTGTCGACGATGATGCGCTCAGGCCCGTATTGCCGCACGACCTCGACCATGCGCTCGTTGCCCATCTTGGTGCGCGGGTAGATGGTGAACCCGGCCCAGTAGCCGCGGTCCAGCGTCTCGCGCACCGTCTCCTCGTTGTTGTGGTCCATCACCACGCGCTCGGGCCGCAGCCCGTGCTCCTCGATGATGTCCATGCTGAGCGAGGAGCCGCGGGTCTTGTTGCGGTGCGGCGTGTGGACCATGACGAGCATGTCCAGCTCGCGCGCCATCTCGAGCTGGGCGCGGAAGGCGCGGTCCTCTGCCGGGGTCATGTCGTCGAAGCCGATCTCGCCGACGGCGACGACGCCCTCCTTGCCGAGATAGAGCGGCAGGATGTCCAGTACCTCCTCGGCCAGGCGCTCGTTGTTCGCCTCCTTGGAATTCAGCCCCATCGTGCAGTAATGGCGGATGCCGAATTGCCCGGCGCGGAAGCGCTCCCAGCCGATCAGGGCGGCGAAGTAGTCCTGCATCGAGCCGACGGACGTGCGCGGCTGCCCCATCCAGAACGCCGGCTCGATGACGGCGACGATGCCGGCCGCGCGCATCGCCTCATAATCGTCGGTGGTGCGCGAGATCATATGGATGTGCGGATCGATGTAGATCGGCGCGGGGATGTTCTGGTCGGGCATCGGAATGTTTCTCACCGGTCTTAAAGCCAGCGGCGGATAACACGGCGACGCGGGGAGATATTACGTCATAGGTTATTAAAATCTCAACGACGGCGGTTTTTGGACTGGCGCCCGCTTATCACGACATCCTGATGTTTGTCTCTATCTGGTTCTATACTGTCGAGAATCGGATCATGTAACGGCGAATACGCGCCCGAGGCCGAGCGACAGCGGCCATAGCGCCAGGATGAGCAGCGCTTCGAGCGGCCCGGCCATCGCCGCGGCCAGCGAAGCGTCGAGCAGGATCAGCGACAGCACGCCCGCCCTGACCGCCGCCCCGATCAGGCCGGGTTGGGGCCGCCGGGCCGCGGCAACGAAGGGGGGCATCACCCGCCAGGCAAACAGCGCCAAGGCGGGCAAGGCCGCCCAGTTGCCAGCCGAGAGGCCGAGCGCTGCCACCGCCACGATCACGCCCGCCGCGAGCGCCACCGCCAGCCAGCCGACCGCGACCCCGCCGCCATGCACCTCGCCGCGGCTGATGGCAGTGATCGCCGCGATGTAGGTGATCGGCAGCAACGCCAGCGGCCACAACTGGCCCAGCATGGGCGGCAGCGCCGCCACGCCCAGCAGCAGGTTGAGGCCGCGGCAAAGCCCCATGACCAGGGGACCCGCCAGACCCTGATGCTTGGCCCAGCCGTTATAGGCCAGGATCGCGGCAGCCGTGGCGCAGGCGAGGCCCATCGCCGCCCAAGACGCGAGGCCCGCCGCCGCGACGCCCAGCAGGAGCAGCCCCGAGCCCAGCGCCGCCGCGCCGCCGAGGCTCGCGCGGCCCGAGGGGATCGCCCGCTCCGGGCGCTCGCGACGGTCCAGGGATGCGTCGAACACGTCGTTCAGCGCCACGCCGCCCGCGTAGAGCGCGGCCGTGGCCAGCAGCAGCCAGGCGAGCCGCTCGCTGCCGCCGGCGGCGAAGGCGCCGGCCAGGACGTCGGCCAGCGCCGTCATCACGTTGGCCGGGCGCATCAGCCCCAAATAGGCCCACACCGGCCCGCGCCGGTTGATCTGCGGCGCGCTTGCCACGGTCATCGTTTTCAGTCCCCTAAGCCCTGCACAAGTTTGGCCGGCAACCGATGTCTGCTGCGGCCGAGGCATTTGAGGAGCCGTCCGTTGACCCATTCCCGCGACGTGGCAATAACTTTAAGCAAGTGGCTCGCCGAACAGGACGCGGCCGGGCTCGACTGGCTCGACGCTATAGCAGGGCAGCTCGCGGCCGGAGCGTCGGCGCGGACCTTCGCCCTGGCCTTCGCCGCCGCGCCCCGGCACGTGGGCCGCACGCTTCTGCCGCCGCATTCGCCGCTGCATGGCGTGCCGCTCGAAGGCTGGAGCCGCGACCAGGCCGCCCGCATCGCGCTCCTGCTTTCGCTCCCTCACGACGACACCTTCGCCGCCGGGCTGGACCGTCTGTTCGCCCACGCCGACCTGGCCGAGCACGTCTGCCTGTATCAGGCGCTGTCCCTGCTGCCATTCCCGGACCGCTACGCCGGGCGCGCGGCGGAAGGCGTGCGCAGCAATATGCTCCCGGTGTTCGGCGCCATCGCGATCGGCAACCCCTACCCAGCGGACTGGTTCGACGACGGCGCCTGGAACCAGATGATCGTCAAGGCCATCTTCGTCGGCCGCCCGCTCTCCGGCATCATCGGGCTGGAGCGCCGCGCCAACCCGGCGCTCGCCGCCATGCTGACCGACTACGCCCGCGAGCGCCGTGCGGCGCGCCGCACGGTGGCGCCGGACTTGTGGCGCCCCGCCGGCGGCTTCGCGTGCAGCGAGCGGGCGCTGAACGAGCTTCGGCTCACGCTGGCCGACCCTGACCCTTCGCAGCGCCACGCCGCCGGGCTTGCGCTTGCTGCCAGCGAGCAAGGACAGGAGGTGCTCCGACGCGAACGGCCGTCCTTGCTGCGCGACGTCATGGCCGGGCAGCTTACCTGGGACAACCACGCCATGCTCGCGGCCTAAAATCAACCCGCCCCCTATCAAGCCGCACCGATACGCCGTTAGGTTAAGGGCAGCATCAGCAACAAGTGCGTCGGCACGCCGATAGAGCCGCCCGTCTAAACGAAGGCTTGAGGCGCTTGTCTGACCCAGCGAAACGTGGCGATACTTGTCGGACAAGCGCCTCAAGCCTCATTTCGCGGGACGGCTCGCCGTCACAAGGCGAAAAATGATGCGTCTTCAAAGACGCCTGAGCGGACATTCGTGGCATAAGCCGCGAATGTCCGCTCAGGCCAGGTAAATCGAACGGGGGATCAGCCCAGCCATGCCAAACGCCTCGTCCATCGACCCCGCGCTGCTCGACGACCTGAAATGGCGCTGCATCGGCCCCCCGCGCGGCGGGCGCGTGGTCGCCGTGGCCGG
This sequence comes from Acetobacteraceae bacterium, assembly GCA_965217935.1. GTDB lineage: Bacteria > Pseudomonadota > Alphaproteobacteria > Acetobacterales > Acetobacteraceae > JBBROS01. Next base: position 814,846 of record OZ244581.1, read on the forward strand.
GGACGCCAGCGATCCGATGACCGCTTATTTCGGCGCCTGCGCCGGCGGGGTCTGGAAAACGACGGACGGCGGCGCCTATTGGCGTTGCGTCACGGACGGGTTCATGGGCACCGCCGCGGTGGGCGCGCTCGCGGTCTCGCGCTCCGACCCGAACGTGATCTACGCCGGCGCCGGGGAGACCACGATCCGCATCGACGTGTCCTACGGCGACGGCGTCTACAAGTCGACCGACGCGGGGCGGAGCTGGACCCATGCCGGCCTGCGCGACAGCAAGCACATCGGCGAGATCGCCATTCACCCGACCAACCCTGACATCGCCTACGTCGCGGCGCTCGGCGAGATTTTTGGCCCGAACGAGCAGCGCGGCGTGTTCCGCACCCGCGACGGCTGCAGGACGTGGGAGCGCGTGCTGCACCGCGGGCCGGACGCCGGGTCGGTCGACATCTCGCTCGATGCCCACAACCCGCGCATCCTGTTCGCCACATTCTGGCAGACGCGGCGGAACTTCTGGAACCTGTCCAGCGGCGGCCCCGGCAGCGGGCTGTTCCGGTCCGTGGATGGCGGCGACACCTGGCAGGACATCTCGCGGCATCCGGGGCTGCCGGAGGGGATGCTCGGCAAGCTGGGGGTCAGCGTATCACCCGCAAAGCCGGGCCGGGTCTGGGCGCTGATCGAGGCGATGAACGAGCAGACGGGCCTGTATCGCTCGGACGATTACGGCGACACCTGGCGAGTGGTGAGCACGAGCCGGGACCTGATGCACCGGCCCTGGTACTACACGCACGTATTCGCCGACCCTGTTCATGCCGAAACCGTCTACGTCAACAACCTGCAGATGTGGCGCTCGACCGACGGCGGCGCGAACTTCACCGAAATCCTGACGCCGCACGGCGACAACCACGATCTGTGGATCGACCCGGTCAACCCGCGGCGCATGGTGCAGGGCAACGACGGCGGCGCGTGCTGTTCCTATAACGGCGGCGAGACCTGGTCGTCGGTTTACAACCAGCTTACGGCGCAGTTCTACCGTATCGCGACCGATGACCAGTATCCGTATCGCGTGTATGGAACGCAGCAGGACAACACCGCGATCTCGGCGCCTTCGTCCAGTATTTGGGGGGCGATCACGCTCGGGGACTGCACCTATCCCGGCTCTGGCGAGAGCGGCTTCATCGCGCCGCACCCGGATGACCCGAACATCGTGTTCTGCGGCGCGATCGGCTCAAGCCCGGGCGGCGCCGGGGCGCTGCAGCGGTACGACCATCGGACCGGGCAGATCCAGTTGGTCAACGTCTGGCCGGAGGAATCGACCGGGGTCGCGCCGAAAGACATGAAATACCGCTTCGCCTGGACGTTCCCGATCATGTTTTCCCCGCACGACAGCGGGACGCTCTACGCCGCCGGCAACCGGGTGTTCCGCACGCGGGACCAGGGCATGAACTGGGAGGCGATCTCGCCGGACCTCAGCCTGAACGACCCGTCGCGGCAGGGGCACTCGGGCGGCGAGATCACGCGCGAGAGCGCCGGGGCGGAGGTCCACGCGACGTGCGCGTGCCTGGCCGAGAACCCGCATCGCGCCGGGGAGCTTTGGGCCACGACGGATGACGGCCTCGTGCATGTCAGCCGCGATGCCGGCGGCGAGTGGACCGACATGACCCCGGCGGGAATGCCGCATCTGGCCTACGTCGGCTGCGTCGAGCTGTCGATGCACGATGCGGATACGATCTACCTGGCCGCGACCTGCTACAAGCTGGGAGACTACCGTCCATACCTGTTCCGCAGCACTAATGGCGGCGGCTCATGGTCCGCCATCAACGGCGACATCCCTGAGAACGAGATCACCCGCGTCATCCGCGCCGACCCGGCCCAGCCCGGCCTGCTGTTCGCCGGGACGGAGACCGGCATCTTCTTCAGCTTGGACCACGGGCAGAGCTGGTCGCGCATGGGGGGACGGTTTCCGATCACCCCAGTTTACGACCTCAAGATCAAGGGCGCCGACCTCGTTGCCGGCACGCATGGCCGGTCGTTCTGGATCCTGGACGATATTACGCCGCTGCGCGCCCTGGCCGCGGGGTCGAGCGGCACGCGGCTGTTCGCACCAAGCCCGGCCATTCGGACCAAATTGCATTTCGGGGCGCACCGCAGCAGCACGCCGGGCGTCTCCAGCGCGCTGACCTTCGGCATCGGCGGCGGCATCCGCACGACCGAGCGGCCGGGCGGGATCAAGCATCGGGAGCACCTCGACGTGGGCGAGAACCCGCCGAACGGCGCCATCCTCTATTACTGGCTCGACCACCCCGCCGCTGTCCGCATCGCGATCCGGGATCGCGAGGGCGCCGAGATCATCCGCTTCGCAAGCGATGACGATGGCCTGCCCGCCGCGCGCCGGCCGGCGGGCAAGGCCGGGCTGAACCGGTTCGTATGGGATTTAAAGCATCCTGGGCCGCAGGCCATCGCGCCGGAGTCGGGCTTGCCGGATGCCGGCGCGTTGGCTGAAAGTCCTGACCCGCGGCCCGGCCCGACGGCGGTTCCGGGCGACTACGAAGCCGAACTCTCGGCCGGCGCCGAAACCCAGACGGCGCCGCTGAGGATTTTGCCGGACCCTCGGCTCTCGACCACGGCGAAGGCCTATGCCGAGCAGTTCGCGCTGTTGCAGGCGTTGAATGCCTCGTTGTCCAGGCTGAACGAGGCGGTAAACCGTATCCGCCGCCTCAAGCGCCGGCTGCGCGGCTTGAGCGACGCCGCCGAGGCGCAGGCCGAACTGAGCGCCAGGTGCGCCGCCGCCAGCGAGCGTCTGACCGCGATCGAGGCCGTGCTGGTGGACATCAACCGGGCCTCTCCCCGCGACGTGCTGCGCCACCCCGCCGGGCTGAACGATACGTTGGCGGACCTGATCAGCGCGGTTGCCATCTCTGATACGGCCCCGACCGCCTCGGCTGCCGCGGTGTCCCGGGAGACCATAGAGCGGGTCGATGCCGAGCTCGCCCGGATTGATGACCTGGCTGACGGAGCGTTGGCGGAGATCGACGGGCTTGCGGCCGAGCGGGGCCAGAAATTCGGGACTGCCCGAGCAGGAGAACCTTAGCCTGCAATCGCCCTGACTGGAAAAATCAGGGCGATAGCCTGACGTGCCTTGATTGCAGAGCGACCGCATTCGGGACCATTTGGAAACAGCGAGGCCAGGCCGTTGCCCTGGACCCGTTCGGGCCGTAGGCCCACCCCTCGGCGCCCACCAATTTGCGGAACGCCCCAGCGGCGTGGAATGGGCCGAAGCATTTGAAGCAAAGCGGCGATGCGCCGCCGGCCGCGCATGAACCAGGGCGTCATGCTGCGCAGGACAACTTTCGCCGGCTGGTCCTCGCGCCTGCGTTCGGCAGGCCGGGCACGGCCGGCAGCATCGCGTATGCCCTTGGATGCCGCGAGGTGGAGCGCCATCGCCCACGACTAGAATGAGCCCGGCCCGGAAAGCGGATTTGGCTCTTCTCGAGGTCGAAGCCAGATGCCGGCGCACGAAGGCGAGGCGCTTGGCGTCACCTGCCAGGCCCGAATGATTGACCAGCTCAGCTTCGGCAATGACGCAAACGCCTCGCGTGAGCCAGAGCTGCCAACGCGGGCTCTCACCTGCACGCCAAAGCCTCTCCCCACCCGGAACCCCGATTCCAAGCCCACGCGCCGGAACCCAGTAGGAGCCGGAGCCTTTCACTTGTCTCGGTTCCAAGCCTCCCATATGACCGTCGAGTGACTTCTCACGTCCAAGCGTCTCAGGGTGTCATTGGATCCACGGCCTGGGCCCGCGTAGGGCGCTCCGCGAGGATGCGAGCCCGCGTCGCATGGGGCGGGGGGCTGTTGCTCGCGGTCGGCTACGCGATCGTCTATCTCGCCGACCGCAGCTTGCCCGGCAGCCAAGCCGCCCATCAGCTCGGTTGGTGGGGCTGGTTCGATCAAGCGGCTACGCTTCGCAGCACGGCGGCGCTGGCCCGTCTCGATCTTGATCCGTCCCAGCACCATTACCCTCTGGGCTACGCGCTGCTGGCGCTCCCGTTCTACTTGGTTGCCCAAAACCACGCATTCTTCTTCGTGGACCTGCTCTCGCTGCTCGGCGCCTATGCCGGCTTCGTCTTGCTTGCGCGCCGGCTGGCCTTGCCGGAGGCGCTTGCCGCAGCCCTGTTCGCGGCCGTGACGCTGGGCGACCGCGTCCTGCTCCGCCAATGGGTGCTGCCGTGGAACACGATACCCGTCGGCGCCTTCGCCTGGCTGCTCCTGGCCGCCTGCGCCGCATGGCTCGACGGCCGGCGGCGGCCGTTCATAGTCGGCGTCCTGTCCGGCGCCGTGGCGGCGTGCCGGCCGAGCGACGCCGTCGTGGCGCTTCCGGCTCTGCTGACGCTGGTCTGGGCGGAGCGGCGGACGTGGCGCGGCCAGTGGCGGGAGTGGGGGCGTCTCGCGGCGGGTGGGGCGCTCGTCGTGCTGCCGATGGTTGCCTTGCACCTCATGATCTATGGGCCGGCGCAGAGCAGCTATATGCGCAGCTCGGCGCAGATCGGCTTCACGCTGCACGACATCGGCTGGAAGGCTTACGTCCTGCTCATTGATCCCTACCCTTGGTTCGCGGACGGCGCAGGGCTGCTGCAGCACGCCCCCTGGATCGCCCTCGGGTTGGCTGGCCTCGTCCCGGCCGCCGTGCGCGGCCCGAAGGACCGGATGCTCGCAGCGACGCTGGCCGCCCAAGGCTTGCTCTACATCTCATACGTGGACCTGCTGCCGACCGGGCTGTGGCGGTTCATGAACGTGCACTACTTCGCTTGGGTCTTGCCGGGTTTTGCGCTTCTAGGGGCGCTGCTGCTGCGCGACCTGGCCAAGCCCGGCCGGGCACGGCACGTCGCCTGGGTGTCGGCGGCCGTCACCGCGGCCCTGTTGTGCGTGCGCGTCGTTCCCAAGGCGGTCGCCGAGACGCAACCGGCGAAGGCCGTGGATTTCGCCGGGCCGTTGCCGCCGTTTCTCGACACGTTCTTCGCCGGCAGGCTGGCGATGCAGGACGCGAAGGGGCTGCTGCGCGACAACACGGACATCCGCGGCTTCATCTACCCAGGCGGCGTCCGGGTCATCGCTTTGCGGCGGGGCATCGTGGGGCCGGTCAAGTGGCTGCCGGGGCACGCGCCGGAGGGATTTGCCGGCGCCAGCCCGAGCGCGCGGTGGGCCCCCTCCGTCCGCTTCGCCTGGCCGCCAGCCTGGCTGCAGCCAAGCCGGGCGCCGGCCATTCCGGTGCCGCTCGAATAGAATGTCCTCAAGCACGGCGTCCTCGCGGTTCACGGGCAGCAATTTCACGGCCTTGCGGCTGTTCGCGGTCGTGCTCGTGATCTACGGCAACGGCCTGGTGCTGACGGGCGCGCCCGCTTCCGGGCTATGGGGCGCGCCCTTTCCGCGGATCGGCCTCGACCTGCTGTTCGCGGTCAGCGGCTATCTCGCGGCCGGCAGTTGGGATCGCCTGCCGCGGCTGGCGCCATACCTGACGAAGCGTGCGTTACGCCTGTTCCCCGGCCTGGCCGCCTGCGTGCTGGCGACGATCCTCGTCATCGGCCCGCTCGCGACGCGCCTGTCGCTGAAGGACTACCTGCTCGACGCGCATACGCGCCAATACCTCGGCAACATCCTCCTCGTGCAGCAGCTATGGCTACCCGGGGTGTTCGAAGGCCAGCCCTGGGTCGGCACTGTCAACCCGATGCTGTGGACGCTGGTGCCGGGGGCGGCCTGTTGCCTGCTCGTGCCGCTGCTCGGGCAGGCGCCGCCGCGTTTCCGCGCCGGCGTGACAGCGGGGAGCGCGGCCATCTTCGCCGTGGCCGCGTTCGCCATGCAAATCGAGGACTTGAAGCCGCCGCCGCTGCTGTTCCGGGTGAGCCTGGTCGACATGCTCACCGAGATCCCTTTCTTCCTACTCGGCGCGTGGCTCGCAATGTTGGAGCAACGCCGCGGCGAGAGCCTCTGGCGGCCCGATCTCGCGATGCTGTGCTTCGCCGCCAACTGGGGGGTCGCGAGCTGGCTCGGGAGCTGGACCATCGTGCTGGAGTGGCTGACGCTGCCCTACATGGCCGTCTGCTTCGGGCGGATGCACATGCCGCTGCTGCGACGGCTCGCGCCGCTGGGCAACCCGTCATTCGGCTTTTTCCTCTACGCCTTTCCCATCCAGCAACTCATCGTGGCGCGGCTTCCGGGCAACCCGCATCCCATCCTGTCGTGCATGGCCCTGGCGTTGGTGGCCGGGCTGCTGTCGTGGCGCCTGGTCGAGCGCCCGGCGCTGCTCTGGTCCGCAGGGCTGCGGCCCAGGGTCGGGCGGCTGTCATTGCGGGGCGTCAAGTGACGGCAACGCTCGACGACGGACGCCGCAACAATTTCGATGCGCTCCGGGTCATGGCGGCGCTGATGGTCATTCACGGGCATGGCTGGGTGCTCGCTGGCGGGCCAGGCCCGGGGCTGTGGGGCGTGCCGTTCGCCAGGGTCGGGCTCGACGTGTTCTTTTCCATCAGCGGCTATCTCGTGACCGGGAGCTGGGAACGCACGCCGCGCCTCGGCACGTTCCTGTCCAAGCGCGCGCTGCGCATATTCCCTGGCCTGATCGCCTGCGTGATCTTGACCGTCGCGGCGCTTGGCCCGGCCATGACACGGCTTCCCTTGGCCGAATACGCCGCCAGCGGCGACGCCTACCGCTATCTCGCCAACATCGCTCTGCGCAACGAGCTGTTCCTGCCCGGCGTCTTCGATGGCCTGCGCGAACGCGGCGCCGTCAACGGCTCGCTGTGGAGCCTGCTGCCCGAGTTTCTCTGCTATCTCACCGTGCCGCTGCTGGCCGTTTTGGCCGGACGAAGCCGCCCTCCCGTGCTCGCCCTGCTTGCCGGGGCGTTCGGCGGCCTGGGGCTGTTCTTGTTCTATGGCTACCAAGGGCCGGTGGCCTACATTTACGCGGTTGACCTGAAATACGCCTTCGTCGAAGTGCCGTTCTTCTTCGTCGGCTCGCTCCTTTGCCTGCTCAACGCGCGCGTGGGGGAGCGGCTTTGGCGGGCGGACCTCTGCCTTCTGTTCTTCGTCGCCAATTACGCCGTATCAAGCTGGTTCGACTGGTGGAATGTGCCGATCGAGTGGTTCACGCTGCCGTATATGGTGATCTGCTTCGGGCGCATGTCGATGCCGGTGCTGCGACGGACCGGGCGGTTCGGCGACGTGTCGTATGGCCTCTACCTTTATGCCTTCCCGATACAGCAGCTTGTGCTGGCGCTCATGCCGGACACGCCGTGGCCGGTCCTCACCTGCGTCCTGCTGACGACGCCGCTCGCGTTCCTCTCATGGCATTTGGTCGAGCGTCCGGCGCTGCGATGGCGCCCGCGTGTCCGTATCCCGTCAGCGCCGGCCGAACAGCCGCCGCAGCCGTCCGCCGGTTGAGGCGGCAGGGGCGGGCCGCGTATCGGGCGGCAGGCCGGGCCAGTCCGAATAGCCGATGCGTGCGCTTTGCTCCTCGGTCAGCGGCGGGCGCGGCGTGTCCCGGCGCCGGGCGACGATAGCGGTCTGGTAGTGCGGCAGCACGCCGTGCCGGGTCAGCAACTGCTCGATCAGGATGATGAGCTGGGCCACGGTCTGGTCCTTCGGCTCGGTCCAGTCGAAGTTCGGCAACAGGCCGCTGAAGAACGGGCGCATGATCGTGCCGCCGGAATCCGCCCGGTCGATCACGTCGAACCATTGATAGGTCAGCGGCAGGATGCGCGAAGCGTGGACGCCCTCGGATGGGTCATGCTGCAGCATCCATTCCCGCGACGGCCTCGGCCCGGTTTCGCGCACGGCGTTGGCGTTCGCGTCCCAGCGGTATTGCGGCGCGAGGCAGGCGTGGATCTCGTCCATGACCGCCACGACCTCCGGATGCCAGACATGCAGGTCCGGCCCGACATACTCGTCGTAGACCAGCAGCCCGCCCGGACGCAGCACCCGGTGCATCAGCGCGAACATGTCCTCGATGCGGTCGAAATGGTGGATCGCGGCCTGGACGAAAACGACGTCGAAGCTGCCGCCCGGTATGCCGTCTTCGAGGACGTCGGCCGCGCGCATCTCGATCCGGTCGGAAAGCCCGGCCTCGCGAAACCGCGCGGTCGCCCGCTCGACCGCGGTGGCCGACATCTCGTAGGCGACGATGTGCTGGGCGAAGTTCTGCCGCAGCAGGTGCTCCTCGGTGAACGCCATCCCCGAGCCGAGCGCCAGCATCCGGGCGGGCGGCGGCGTCAAGAAGGCGCGGCCGACCCGGTCGAGGTTGTAGCCGTCGATCGACCCGGTCTGCGGCCGGGCCACGGCGCGCTGATACAGGAAGGCGTGCTGCGTGTAGTCGGTCGGGTCGCCTTTGATGACCGGCTGCGTGCCGACGTGCTGGTTGCCCTCGTATCGCTGATCCCAGATACGGGTCGCTTCGGTCCTGTCGGCGGCATCCGTCATGTGTGTCTCCTGGCCTCGGTGAGGATGGCCGCTTCCCAACGCGGCGCAAGCGCCTCGGCCTTGTATAGCGCGGCTTGGCTCAACCCGCGGTCGCGCATGTCGGCGAGATGGCCTTCCTCGCGCGGCAGTTCGGCGATGCGGGCGATGGCGCGGGCCATCGCGTCCTCGTCGTAGCCGTCCACGTATTCCGCGGCGTCGCCGTAGACCCAGCGATGAACCGGGATGTCGGACGCGAGCACCGGCGTGCCGCAGGCCATCGCCTCGACGCCGGAGTAGTCAAACCCTTCCGCCCGGCTCGGCGCCACGACGCAGTGCGACATGGAGTACAGCGTGCGCAGTTCCCCGATCGGCACGCCGCTGACGTGATGCGTCCCCTCCCGCACCAGCATCTTCAGCTCGGCCAGCTCCGCGTCCGAGCGCCAGCCGGGGTTTGCCACGATCAGGAGCTGTATCGGCTGCCGCGTCATCCGGCGGGCGATCTCAAAGGCGCGGAACAGCTTGAGGTAGTTCTTGCGCGGTTCCAGTGTCGAGACGGCCATGAACAGCCGCGGCGGCGGCGCCTGGCTCGCGGGCAGGCGGCTGCCGGCCGTCGCGGCGCTTGCCCGGCGGTTGAGGATCGTCTGCCGCTCACGCTCGGGGCGGACATCGGGATGGTATTCCGGCGCGACGGTCACGGGAATGGTGTGCACGCGGCCCTCGGCTTCGGGAAACAGGCGGAGCAGGTCGCCGCGCACGGGCTCGCTGCCGCAATAAAATACGGCACCGTCCTGCATGTTGCGTTGCAGCATCCGCCCGTGGCTCAGCGCGTGCGGCCACGGCTCGCCGATCGTGTGCGGGCTGAGCAGCGGCAGGGCGTCGTAGTACCGGACCATCATCTTCGTCCCGGGCGCGAGACGGTAGGGCGAGACCGTCGCGCAGAAAAAGATGTCCCATCCGTCGGTGTCGATCCGGCGCTGCGCCTTGCGCGGCAGGAAGCTGAGCGCGCGGGCATACTCATGGCCAAGTTCTGTGGCGAAGTACTCGGCCCGGTGCAGCACGGGGCGGTCCTGCGGGGCCAGCGTGCGCTCGAACAGCTTGGTCCAGAGGAAGTCCTCGAACAGGCGGGAATCGATCGTGAGGTCCAGCCGCTCGCGGCGGAAGGCTTCCGTCAGTACGAGGTAAGGCTTGGCCAGCTTATGCTTCATGAAACCGGGCAGGGCGCGGAACCCAAGGCCCCGGTGCAGCCGCTTGGTGTCCTGGCTGATCATCACCTGCGTCTGCGCCAGCACGCGCTCATACGGCGTCACCGCCTTCCAGCGGCGGGAGCTGTAGTGGATGCCCGACGCCAGGCCGCCGAAACGCCGGAGCGGCAAGCCGGAGAACATGGCGAACAGCAGCCGCGCCTCCTGCGGAATCCCGGCGAAGCCCTCGTAGCAGGGCCGCAGATCCATCAGCAGGGACGGCCCGGGCGGTGCAGCGCCGTTCATCCGGCGGTTTTGGGCCGCATCGCCTCGACGATGGCCGGGCCGGACTCATGCAGCCAGACCTGCCACCCGTCCGCGAGGAGGCGGCCCGTATCGAACGCGGGCGACACGAGCCGCCCGCCCGGACGCACGATGTCATGGCAGGGCGTGTCGAGAGCGATGAGCAGGTCCACCCCGTCCGCGTCGCAGCCGTCCGGGACCGCCTTGGCCATCGCCCCGTCCGGCACGCGCGCGCAACCGATGAACGGGGCCGCCTCGCGCAAGCTGCTCACGCCGCGCGGACGCCAGGGGCGGATCGCGACGCCGGCCAAGGCGCGCTCCTGCTCCCCGGCCCCGCAAGCCTCGCAGACGACGACCGGCTGGCTGGCTGGGGCGAAACGGCCGCAAACAGCGCAGAGGTCCCGCTGCAACGCTGAGAGCAGTGCCCGGCGCAGCCCCTCCTCGCCGAACCGTTGCCGGACCATCGCCATGCCGGCATTGGCCATGGCGGCGCACAGCGCAGGATCGCGCAGCAGCGACACTGCGTGGCGGCTTAAAAGCCCGGTCGTGTCGCCGATCAGCGCCTGCGTGCCGGCTTCAAGGCCAAGCCCCTCGTTGCCGAGCGTGGTGGTGACGATCGGCAGCCCGGCTTGCAGGCTCGCGACGATCTTGCCCTTCACCCCCGCCCCGTAACGCAGCGGGTTGAGCGACAGCCGCGCGCGGGCGTAGAGCGGGCCGAGGTCCGGCGCCCATCCAGGCACCTCCACCCGCCGGCCCGCGAGCGACAGCAGCGCCTCGGGCGGCCTGCTGCCGGCGAGGATCAGCGTGGCTTCCGGCACGTCCGCCCAAACCAGCGGCATGATCTCGCTCGCGAGCCAGCGCGCCGCGTCCACGTTCGGCGGATGATCGTAGCCGCCGACGAACAGGATGGCGGAGCGCCCGGCGAACTGCTCCGCCGTCCACGCGCTGAGCGGGGCCGCCGGGACGGAGTAGAGCGGGATCGCCCGTGCGTCGGCCTCGGGAACCAGGTCCTTGATGACCGGCACCTCGTCCGCGCTCGGGGTGAGCACGAGCCGCGCCTGGCGGAAGATGTCGCGCTCGAGCCGCCGCAGCCGCCGGGCCTCGTCGCGATGCCACGGGTCGCGGTCCAGCTCGAACCGGCGCTGCTCGCGCAGGAAGTGCAGGTCGTGGGTGAAATAGATCAGCTTGCCGGGCGCGAACGCGCGCAACGCCTCCAGCAGCGGCTCGGCCACCGCGGGCCGCGCCACCCAGACCCAATCGAGGCAGCGCCCGTTCTCCTCCAGCCAGGCCGGAAGGTCGACCGGGCCATACAGCACCTCGACGCCCATCTGCTGCAGCACGCCGGTATACGGCTCGGGCCGGGCCTGGTCGTGCGGCTTGTAGGTCACGCGCAGCCCCATCCCGCGCAGCAGGCGCAACCAGTCGAAGGTTGCGACGGCCCCGGCGTGCTTGTCCGGTTCCGGCACATGGTCGTCCACGACGAGGATGCGGCCAAGCACGCCCCGTTCGCGGGCGACGTACGGCGGCGTCTCCGGGCTGGGCTGGGCAGGCAGCGCCCGCGCCCATTTGCGGCAGAACTGCGCGTGGTTGATGGTGGATTGCCGGTCCCGCTCGGCGGCGCCGTAGCTCGCGGAGTCGAAATGCGTGACCTGGCTCGCGGGTTGATACATCACCCGCCAGCCGCGGTCCCGCAGCGTGAAGGCGAGGTCGAACTCCTCGTAATAGGCCGGTGCGTAACGCTCGTCGAACCCGCCCGCCGCCGCCCACGCGCTTGCGCGGATCAACATGCACGCGCCGATCACGACATCCACCTCGCGCACAAAGCCGTATTCCGGGCGTTCCGCGTCCTGCCCCCGCCCATACGGGGACCCCCAGCCGTTGCGGTGCAGCATCCCGCCCGCCTCCTGAATGGCGCCGTCCGCATTCAGCAGCTTCGAGCCGACCATGCCGATGCGCGGGTCGCTGTCCGCCAGCCGCAACAGCGGCGCGAGCCAGCCGGGATGCACCGAGGTATCGGTGTTGAGGAACAGGACGTAACGCCCCTCCGCCAGTTCCGCCGCCCGATTGCAGTTGCGCAGGAAGCCGAGGTTATGCGGGTTCTGCTCGACCCGGAGGCCCGGGACCTGGCGCAGCCGCCCGGCGATCGGCGCGTCGGGCCGGTCGTCGGCCACGATCACCTCGTACGTGATCTCCGTCCCGCTATGGACCATGATCGAGGCGAGGCAGCGCAGCGTGTCGAACAGCCGCCCGTAGCACGGGATGACGATGGACACGTCCGGCGCTGCCTGCGGCGCGAAACGGATCGCGGGCAAAGGCTCCGCCGATTGCGCCGCCACCAGGCAAGGAGCGTGGCCGCGGGCCTTGCCTTGATTCAGGTAGTGCGCGAGCGGGTTCCAGCCGGCGCTGTCCTTATATGTGGCCGCATACCAATCGGTGTCGAACAGCATGTGCGGGTCGAGGCCCGCCGCCGCTCCGCGCAGGACGTAGTGCGAGAGCGGGTCGTCGGCGAGGTCGCGCCCTTGCAGGTAGTCGTCCCAATAGGCGCCGGTGTCGAACAGCGGGTTCGGGCAGCATCCCTTCGCCGCGCCCGTCTCCAAATAGTGCAGCAGCGCCCGCCCCGCGGCATCTTTTTCCTGCGCCACATAGAATGCGGCGTCGAACAGCGGATGCGGATCGGCGTCGGCGGCGGCGGCCTCGCGGATGTAGTGCGCGAGCGGGTTGACCTGCCGGGCCGCAATCTCCGGGCGCTGCGCCGCATACCAGCGGCTGTCGAACAGCGGGTGCGGGTCGTAGCCGGCGCCGGCGCCGGTCCAGATATAGTGCCAGAGCGGGTCGCTGCCGGATTGGGCGACTTCGGGATACCGGGCGAGGTAGCGAGCCGGATCGAACAGCGGCGAGGCGGCCAGGAGCTTGGCGTCCTCGCGCACCTGGCGGCGAAGGCGGAGCTGGCCGGGCAGCCTGCCCGTCACCGCGGCGGCGCCGAGCCGTCCCGCCTTGGCCGCGTGCTCGGCCACGCGCGGGAAGCGTTGGCCGAATTGCCGGGCGGGCGCGGTCGCGCGCCAGGCGGGCGAGCTGACGACGGCGTGGTGATGCGCGCGCAGGGCCGCGAGGTCGAACTCGCGTGCGGCAAGCTGCCGCTTGATGTCCGCGACCTCCGCCGCGTCGGGGGCCGGCGCGGACGGCCGGGCGCGAAGCAGCTCGGCCTCCTGGTCTTCCAGCCGTTCACGCAGCGCCCTGACGTTCGCGTCGGCGTTCTCGAGCGTCGCCATCAGCCGCGTCTGCGAATCCGTGAGCGTCGCCTGTTCGGCGCGGGCGGCCTCGACGGCGGCATCCGCATCGGCCAGCGCCGTCATAAGCCGCTGTTCGGACAAGGCCAGCCTGTCCCGCTCTGCGGCGGCGGCGGCGATCTCCAGCGTTGCGCCGGCCAGGGCCGCTTCGGCGGCCTGCTGCGCCGCGATGTTGCCGCGCCGGTCTTGCGCCTCGACCCACCGTTCGCCCAGCAAGGCGAACCGCTGGCGGACGGCGCCGACCATGCGCGCGTCATCCAGCGCGCATAGGTCCTGCACGCCCTGCGCCACGGCGTCGCCGTAGGCCAGCACGCCGAGACCGTGGCCATGCAGGAACTCGAAATGCGGGTATGCGCCGCGCAGCTCGTCCCAGAGCCGCCAAACCCCAAACCCGCGCTCGCGCACGTTGGTGTCATGGAACAGCACGACCGCGCGCTCCGATAGTTTCGGACGCCATGCCTCCCAGTCGCTGCGCACGGCCTCGTAGGTATGCAGCCCATCGATGTGCAGCAGATCGACGGACGCCTCGGCGAAATAGGGCAGCGCCGCGTCGAACGTGCAGCGCAGCATCTCCGAGAACCCGGCGTAATGCTCGTCGTGGAACCGCTTCAGGTCGTCGTAAACGTCCGCGCCGTAATGCCCGGCGTGATCATCCCCCGCCCAGGTGTCGATGGCGAACGCGCGCCCGTCGCCGCCGAAGCGGGCCAGCGCCTCGCAGAACGCCGCGTAAGACACCCCGTTATGCGTGCCAAGCTCGATCAGCAGCCGCGGCTGGCAGGCGGCGACGAGCCAATGCGCGAAGGGGACGTGGCCGTACCACGCGCTCTCGACCCCCGTGCGGCGGGGGCGCAGGAATAACGGGTCAAGATCGGGAGAGGTGATAAGGTCAAGGCTTCTGGTGCTGTCGTTCAGCAAATTTCAACATCCGGGACGCGGCATTGAGGCACTGTAAAATGGCAGTTCAGCCGGGCAAGCGCAAATTCAAGACAAGGCGGGCGGGTGGTTTCGCGGCCGGGTCAGGGCGAGCGGCCCGGCTTCGGTGGCAATGAGATTAGGGTTGAGGAACGGGTCGTTTTCGAGCGCATCGCCCCACAGGTCCTGCATCAGCGCCTGCTCCGCCCGGAACCGCGCCGCCCGCGCCGGGTCGTCGGCCTCCAGGCCCCGCGTGGCTGCTTCCCGGTGCATCAATGTCGCGTGCGGCGTCCAGATCACCCGCAATCCGGCGCTGCGGACACGAAGGCAGAGATCGACGTCGTTCCAGGTCACGGCCAGCCGCTCGTTCATGCCGCCGACCGCTTGCCATACGGACGCCCGGATCGCGAGGCAGGCGCCCGTGACGGCCGACAGGTCCCGCGTGCGGGCGAGCTGCCCGAGGTAGCCAGGGTCGTCCGGCGCCGCGCCGCGGCCGACATGGGTCGCAGTCCCGTCCGGCCCGAGCAGGATGCCGGCGTGCTGCACGGTTCCGTTCGGATACAGCAGCCGCGCGCCGACCGCGCCGATATCCGCCCGGGCCGCATGAGAAACCATCTCGCCGAGCCAGCCGGGTTGCAGCACCTCGACGTCGTTGTTCAGCAGCAGCAGGATGTCGCCGCGCGCCTCCCCGGCGGCGGCATTGTTGAGCGCCGCGAAATTGAACGGCCCCGGCCGGCGCAGGACGCGGACTCCCTTTCGCTGTTCCAGCGAGGCAAGAAGCGACCGCGCCTCCGGGTCCATGCTGCCGTTGTCCACGGTCAGCAGCTCGACCGCGCCGTAATCGGTCCGCTCCAGCACGCCCCGGACGCAGGCGCTCAGCAGGCCGGGGTGATCCTTCGTCAGCACGATGACGGTCACGAGCGGCTCTGGATTCGGAACAGCATACCGAGGCCGACTCGCGTCCGTGCCGGCCGGCACGGACGGCTCCGCCCGATGGCACAGGATGCCCGGCACGTGCCGCACCCGCCCCGGGCCTGCCGCGATCGCGGCCCGCTGCGCGAGCGCCCGAACCGGCGCCAGTCCGTCCGACAGGCCGCCGACCTCGGCGAGCAGCGCGGTGCGATACAGCGCAAGCTGGCCGATCTCCTCGCCCTCAAGCGCGGCGTCAAGCGAGAAGCCCGGCTTGAACCGCGGCGAGTGCCGGACGCCGCCCTGCCCGACATCCTCGTCCGTATAGACGAGCATCAGGTCCGGACAGGCCGCGAACGCCTCGGCGCACCGGCGCAGTGCCGAGGGCGGCAGACGGTCGCCCGGCGCAAGCAGGCAGGCGAACGCCCCGGTTGCGGCCACCAGGGCATCGCGCAGGGCGCCCGGCCCGATCAGGCGCACGCGCGGCTCGTCGTCCGCCAGGCGCTGGATCGCCTCGCGGGACCACGGCGAGAGCGTGCGGGCGGCGAGGCACAGCTCCCAATCCGCGTAGACCTGGCCGCGAAGGCTCTCGACGGTCTGGACCACAGCCTCCGCCTGCGTGTCGCCCGCCGTCATCGCGACGGAGATGCGCGGGCCGGCAAGCGGCGCCAGGACGGCGGGCGCTGCCGGGTTGGGCTGGTCGTACTCGTCGATCCAGAGGCGGTAAGCGACCGGGTCATCGGGCGGCGCGCCGGGAACGAGGCCCGGGAGAACGGGTATCCGGCGCCGCGTCAAGGCCGCGCCTGCCACGGCGGCGACCAGCTCGCCCCGAACAGCGCCCAACTCCGCCGCGAGCGAGGCCGCGTGCCGTGCGGACTGTCCTGAGCCGAACGCGTTGCGGCAAAGCGCGTCGGCGAGGTCCTGGTCGGCGAGCGGCCCGTGGCGGCGCTGGAACTCAGGAGTCGCGAGAAGCTCATCTGCCAGAGCCGGCAAGGCCATGCCCTCTCGCAGCTTGGTTGCGAAGCTGGCGAGTTCGTGGACATCGGGATCGCGTCCCAGGGCCGTGCGGAACAGGCCGACGACAGGCCGGCCAAGCTGCCTCGTTTCGAGCAGGGTTGCGAATGGACTCATTGCCGAACGGTTATCTTTGCTGTCGGGCGTGAACGCGAACGCGACGCCGAAGTTGCCCCGGCTCCGCGGCCCGGAGGACGCGAGCGCGGACAGCTGCCCCGCCCCTGCATGGCCCGCTTCGGCGTCCTGAGCCTGATCTGCCCTTCGACCGGGCGTGTCGCCCGGGGCAACTCAAGAGCGGCCTGAATGGCGGCGAGGCCAGGGGGATGCTGCCGATTTGCCGCCGCGTCGCCGCAGCCAACCCAAGGGCGGCCTCGGCAAGACAAGGGCGTGAGACGCCCGTTCGCCCGATCGGATCACCGCCGTCACCTCCGCACGAGCGCCTCGGTCATTTCGCGGCGCCGAACGGCGGCTTGATGCCCCGCGAGCCCGCAGATCGGGAGATCCCGATGCTGCAGTGCGGCAACGAATCTATTTGACGGCGACGCCTATTTCGGAAATTCCTTCACGCAACGAAGAGATTTGCAGTGACAAAACCAAAGCAGCGCATCGAGGCGGAGGAGAACGATCAGGCGTCCCGCGCGGCCTGGCTCTACCACGCCGGCGGCATGACCCAGGCCGAGGTTGCCACGACCCTGGGCGTGACCGACGCGAAGGCGCACCGCCTTTTGGCCCGGGCAATGCGGGAAGGGGTCGTACGCGTGCTGATCGAAGGCCCGATCGGCGGCTGCGTTGAGGCGGAGCAGGCGCTGGCGCATCGGTATGGCTTGGACACTTGCCGCGTCGTGCCCGGGCTCAACGAGCAGAGCGTGCCATTGCGCGCGCTCGGCCAGGCGGGGGCTGCGTTCATTCATCAGGCGGTCGAGGCCGCGGGCCCGAACGCCGTCATCGGCGTCGGCCACGGGCGGTCGCTAGCCGCCTGCCTGAACTACCTGCCGCACATGAAGGCGCCCGGGCTCAGGCTCGTGTCCCTGCTCGGCGGCCTGCCCCGGCTGCAGCCGGCCAATCCCTACGAGGTGATCCACGCATTTGCCGAACGCACCGGCGCCGAGGCGCTGCTTGTCCCGGTGCCGTTCTTCGCCACCTCCGCCCACGGGCGCGAGGTCCTGCTTGACCAGACCGGGGTGCGCGAGGCGTTCAGCCTGGCGCGCAAGGCGTCGATGTGCCTGGTCGGCATCGGCGAGGTGGCGGGGGCCGCGTTCCTTCGCCGGGCGGGCGCGGTTTCGGCCGAGGATGCGGCGATGCAGGTCGAGGCCGGCGCCGTTGGCGAAATCCTCGGCCACTACTTCGCGGCCGACGGGAAGCTGCTGACCACGCCGCTGCACGCCCGCGTGCTCGCGGCCCCGCTCTCCCTGCTTCGCGGCGTCATCGCCATCGCGGGCGGCGCGGCGAAGGACGCAGCCATTCTGGCCGCCCTGCGCTCCGGCGTGCTGAGCGGCCTGATCACCGACGAGCCGACCGCCAGCGCCCTGCTGGCCGAACGCCCGAGGACGACAACCAAGGAGGAAGACATATGGACAGAAAAGCACAGGACGTAGCCGAGGGGTTCGTTGCCGGCCGGGTCGGGCGGCGCGAGTTGGTCAAGCGCCTCGGCGCGCTGGGCCTGACCGCGGCCGCGGCGGACGTGTTGGTCAACGCCGCCGCCACCAAGGCATTCGCCGCCGACTTCAATTGGAAGGCGCACCAGGGCAAGAGCATCAAGGCGCTGCTGAACAAGCATCCCTACGCGGACGCGATGATCGCCGATCTCGAATCGTTCAAGCAGCTCACGGGGATGAACATCACCTACGACATTTTTCCCGAGGATGTTTACTTCGACAAGGTGACGGCAGCGCTCTCCAGCCGCTCCACCGAATACGACGTGTTCATGACCGGCGCCTACCAGACCTGGCAATACGGCCCGGCCGGCTGGCTGGTCGACCTCAACGAATACCTCAACGACCCGGCCAAGACCGCGCCGAAATACGACTGGAGCGGCATCCTGCCGAACCTGCGCTCCAGCACCGCCTGGTCCGGCAAGGTCGGCGACGAGCTGGGCGGCAAGGGCGCCAAGCAGTGGGCGCTGCCCTGGGGCTGGGAGATGTACAATCTCTCCTACAACGAGACCATGCTGAAGAAGCTCGGCGTGAAGGTTCCGACCAACATGCCGGAGCTGATGGAGGCCTCGGCCAAGGTCAGCAAGGATGCCGGCGGGGCCTACGGCGTGGGCGTGCGCGGCAGCCGGTCCTGGGCGACGATCCACCCGGGCTACCTCTCGGGCTACACCAGCTTCGGGGCCAAGGACTTCACCATCGAGGGCGGCAAGCTGAAGTCGGCCGTCAACTCGAAGGCGGCGAAGAAATTCACCGCCGACTTCGTCAAGATGGTGCAGGACGGCGGGCCGCAGAACTGGGCCACCTACACCTGGTATCAGGTCGGCACCGACCTGGGCGCGGGCGCCTCGGCCATGATCTACGACGCCGACATCCTCGGCTACTTCATGGACGGCAAGGACACCAAGGAGCACGGCCACCTCGCCTACGCGCCGATGACGCCCAACCCGGACGCGAAGGGGCCGACCAGCAACGTCTGGATCTGGTCGCTCGGCATGAGCAACTTCAGCAAGAACAAGGACGCGGCCTGGACGTTCATGCAGTGGGCCAGCGGCACCGACCACCTGCTGTTCGGCGCGCGCAAGGCCGACCAGGTGAACCCGGTGCGCTCCGCGGTCTGGCAAGACCCGGACGTGCAACAGCGGATCAAGAGCAACTACCCCGGCTATATCGAGGAATACAACTCGGCCGTGGGCGACGCGAAGATCTACTTCACCCCGCAGCCGTTGTTCTTTAACGTCACCACCGATTGGGCGGCGGCGCTGCAGAAGATGGTGGCCAAGCAGGTGAGCGTCGACGAAGGTCTCGACCAGCTCGCCGACAGCACCAACCGGACCCTGAAACAGGCCGGCATCGGCTAACCAAAAAAGGAGGGCGGCGCCGGGGATGGCCCGGCGCCGCGGACGTCCATGTCAGACATCGCGCTCTCAGACGCCGCCGTGCCGGCGTCCACCCGGCGGCGGCCCTTCATCAGCCGCGCCCTGCCCTACCTGCTCAGCCTGCCGGCCCTTCTGGTCTGCATCGGTATCCTGGTGCCCTTTTTCTCGGCGGTGCTGTTCAGCCTGCAGCGCTACAACCTGGCGATGCCTTACCTGCGGCAATACGTCTGGTGGGGCCAGTACGCCGAACTGCTGAGCGACCCCGATTTCTGGACCACGGTGCGGGTGTCCGCCGTTTACACCGTTTCGACCGTCGGCATCGAGCTGCTGCTTGGCCTCGGCATCGCCATGCTGCTGCGCGAGCGCAACTGGCTGAACAACGCCATCTCGGTGGCCCTGCTGCTGCCCTTGATGACCGCGCCGGCCATCGCGGCGCTAATGTGGAAGCTGATGACCAATCCCGGCTTCGGCGTGTTCTCCTGGCTGATCTCGCTCCTGGGCTTTACCGATTTCAAATGGGCCAGCGATCCGTCGTCGGCGATGTTCACCGTGGTGCTGGTGGATATCTGGGTTTACACCCCGTTCATGATCGTGCTGCTGCTGGCCGGGCTGCGCAGCCTGCCGCAGCAGCCGTTCGAGGCCGCCCGGCTCGACGGCGTGCAGCCGGCGTTCGTGTTCTTCCGCATCACCCTGCCGATGCTGACGCCGTATATCCTGACGGCGACGCTGTTCCGGCTGCTCGACAGCATCCAGCAATTCGACATCGTGTATGCCATGACCCAGGGCGGACCCGGCGAGAGCACGATGGTGTTCCAGGTGCGCTCGTACCTGACGTTCTTCCAGTACACCAACGTCGGCAAGTCGGCCGCGCTGCTGATGGTGCTGTGGGCGATCACGTATATCCTCAGCCAAGTGTTCATCAAGCAGTGGCACCGGCTGCGCAGGGAGGCGCAAGGCCATGCATAGTCCCGTCGGGCGCACGCTGCGCGCCATCGCCCTTATTCTCGTGTGCCTGTTCTTCCTGTTCCCGATCTTCTGGATCGTGTCGATGTCGTTCCAGACCAACGAGACGATCCTGCGCATCCCGCCAAGCCTCATCTTCGAGCCGACGATCTCGAACTACAAGGCGCTGCTCTCCGGCCGGCTCGTGACCGGCGCCGGCGTGCTCGACATCACGTTCCTCCAGAACCTGTGGAACTCGATCCTGCTCTCGGTCAGCTCGGTGGTGATCGCGCTGTTGCTCGGCGTGCCGGCAGCCTACGCCTTCGCGCGCTTCAAGTTCCGCGGCGGCGAGGACATCGCCTTCACCCTGCTGTCGTTCCGCTTCGCGCCGCCGTTGCTGGTGCTGCTGCCGCTCTCGCTTTATTTCCAGCAAATCGGCCTATCGGACACCTATTTCGGCCTGATCTGGGTTTACCAGCTCATCTGCCTGCCGCTGATCCTGTGGATCGTGCGCGGCTACTTCGAGGACAGCAGCCCCGACGTGGAATACGCCTACCGCGTCGACGGCCATAGTTGGTGGAGCGGCTTCACCAAGATCGCGCTTCCGCTGGCTGCGCCGGGCATCGCCTCGGCCGGGCTGCTGTCGTTCATCTTCGCGTGGAACAACTTCGTGTTCGCGCTCGTGCTGGCCAGCGCCGACAAGCAGCCGGTCATCGTCGGCGCGCTCGCGTTCGTCACCGCCAGCGGCATCCAATACGGGATCATCGCCGCTGCCATCGTGCTCTCCATCCTGCCCACCCTGGCGCTGGCTTTGTATGCGCAGAAGTGGCTGGTCGAGGGCCTCAGCCTGGGGGCAGTCAAAGGATGAGCAAGGGTCTCGAACTCCGGAACATTTCGGTCCGCTACGGCAAGACCGATATCGTGCGCGACGTCTCGCTCTCGGTGGCCTCCGGGGAGACGCTGGTGCTGTTCGGGCCATCGGGCGCGGGCAAGACGGTGCTGCTGCGCGCCATCGCCGGGCTCGAGCCGGATGCTGGCGGGCAGGTGCTGGTGGATGGGCAGGATGTCTCGTCCAAAGGCCCCGAGGCTCGGCGCATGGGCGTCGCGTTCCAGAACTTCGCGCTGTATCCGCACATGAAGGCGTGGGCCAACATCGCGAGCCCGTTGCAGGCGCGCAAGCTGTCCAAGACGGAGGTGGAGAGCAAGGTGCAGGGCGTGGCCAGCCTGCTCAAGATCGGCCACGTGCTCGGGAACCTGCCGCGCGCGCTGTCGAACGGACAGAAGCAGCGCACCGCGCTGGCGCGGGCGCTGGTGGCCGAGCCCGAGGTGCTGCTGCTCGACGACCCGCTTCGCAACGTCGACGCCAAGCTGCGCTACGAGATGCGGATGGAGCTGCCTCGGCTGCTGCGCCGGGCCAACGCGGCGACGATCTACGTCACGCAGGACCACCGCGAGGCGATGGCGCTGGGCGACCGGATCGCCGTGCTGGTCAATGGCCGGGTGGTGCAGCAGGGCGACCCGGACAGCATCTACGACGCTCCCGCCACCACCGAGGTCGCGCGCCTGTTCGGCGACCCGCCGCTCAACCTGGTCCGCGCCGAAACCGGCCCCGACGGCGTCCGCGCCCTCGGCCTCGACATCCCGTTGCGCGCGCAGTCGTCCGGCCCGGCGACGCTCGGGCTGCGCCCGGAGTGCATCACGGTCGGCGTCAGCCAATCGCCCGGCGCGGCGCCCGCCACGCTGGTCGCGGCCACGCCGTTGCACGAGCGCCAAGTCCTGCTGCTGCGCACCCCGGGCGGCGAGGAAATCCTTGCCAGCACCGCCGGCGGCGCCCCCGAACCCGGCCCCGTCTTCTTCCGCACCGACCCGGGCCGGGCGCTGCTCTACGACGCCTCGACCGGCCAGCGGCGCGAGGCCGAGGTCCGCGCCAGGGAGATGGTCTGAATGGCCGGCTCGCTGCATCTCGACGGCGTCAGCAAATCTTACGGCGCCGTCCAGGCCGTCAAGCGCATGGACCTGGAAATCCCCGCGGGGGACTTCGTCGCCCTGCTTGGTTCGTCGGGCTGCGGCAAGACCAGCACGCTGCGCATGGTCGCCGGCTTCGAGGACGTGACGACGGGCGGCATCTCGCTGGCCGGACGCCGCATCGAGAGCCTGCCGCCCGCGAAGCGCAACGTGGCGATGGCGTTCGAGGGGTATGCGCTGTATCCGCCGCTCACGGTGGCGGACAACATCGGCTTCGGCCTGCGCGAGTCGTCCGCCGACATCAAGCGCCGGGTGCAGGGGCTTGCCGAGCTGCTCGAGATCGGCCCCATCCTACAACGCAAGCCGCGCAGCCTATCCGGCGGGCAGCAGCAGCGCGCGTCGCTCGCCCGGGCGCTGGCCCGCGACGCGGACCTGCATCTGCTGGACGAGCCGATGGGCCAGCTTGAGCCGCAGTTGCGCGCCTTGCTCCGCGGCCGGGTCAAGTCATTGACGAAGGAGCGGGGCCTGACGTCGGTGCTGGTCACGCACGATCAGACCGAGGCCAACGCCATGGCCGATCAGATCGCCATCATGGAGGCCGGCATCCTGCAGCAGTTCGGCTCGCCGGAGGAGCTGCGCGACCGTCCGGCCAACCTGTTCGTCGCCACCTTCCTGGGCGAGCCGCCGATGAACGCGCTGCCCGGCGAGGCGACCGCGGACGGCATTCGCCTGGAGGCCGGCGGCCTCACGCTGCCGATCGAGGGCGAGCTGCCGAAGCCCGGCACGGCGGTCGTGCTCGGCGTCCGCCCGCACCACGTCCGTCTCGGCCAGGGCGAGTGGACCGGCACGGTCAGCAGCAATCGCTGGCTCGGCGATCAGGCGCACGTGGCGCTGGACGTGGCCGGCGCCTCCGTCGTTGCGGTCGCGCATGAGCGGGTCGCGGCCGCGGTCGGCAGTTCCATCCAGCTCGGCGTCATGCCGGGCGGCATCCACCTGTTCGATGCCGCCAGCGGACGCGCCCTGCTGCACGGCGCGTAGCAATGCCCGCCGAGCCTCTGCTGCTCGCGCTCGACAGCGGGACCTCGATGGTGAAGGCGGTGGCCTTTACCCAGGATGGGCGCGAGGTGGCGAGCGCGTCGCGGGTGAACGTGGTCGACCTGCGCCCGGACGGCGGCGCGGAGCAGGACATGGCCCGCACCTGGACCGATGCCGCGGACGCCCTGCGCGAGCTGACGGCGAAGATCGAGGGGCGCGAGGTCCTCGCCCTCTCCGTCACCGGCCAAGGCGACGGCGCCTGGCTGGTCGACGCCGACCACGAGCCCGTCGTCCCGGCATGGCTCTGGCTCGACGCCCGCGCCGCTCCCACCGTCGAGCGCCTGCGCGGCAGCGGCGCCGCTCGCGCCGCGTTCGCCCACACCGGTTCCGGTCTCGCCGCCTGCAACATGAGCGCGCAGCTGCTGCACATGGACCCGGGCGTTGTCGCGCGCGCTCGATGGTCGCTGCACTGCAAGGACTGGCTGTTCCTGCGCCTGACCGGGGTTGCCGCCGCCGACCCGTCCGAGGCCGTCTGGGCCTGGGGCAACTACCGCACGCGGACCTACAGCCCCGAGGTGATCCGGGCGCTCGGCGCGCAACGGGTGGCGCACCTGCTGGCCCCGGTCGAGGACGGCCTCGACACCCACCGCCCGCTCACCCAGCCCGCGGCGGAACGGACCGGCTTGCCTGCGGGCCTGCCGGTCGTGCTGGCCTATATCGACGTCGCCTGCACAGCGCTGGGCGCCGGGCTTTACGGCGGCGAGACCACGACCGGCGTCTCGATCCTGGGCAGCACCGGGATGCACCTGAGCCTCGCTGCCGACCCGGAGCACGTGACGCCGAGCCAGCAGATGACCGGGTATTGCCTCCCCTTCCCCGTGCCGAACCACGTCATGCAGGCGCAAAGCACGATGGCGGCCTCGCTCAACATGGACTGGCTCGCGGGCCTGGTGGGGCAAGGCAGCCGCCTGATGGGCCGAGAGGCGGCGGACCGGCACGACATCCTGCGCGCGCTCGATGCCGCGGTCGTCGCCGCCCGGCCCGGCGCCGTGCTCTATCACCCGTTCATCTCCAGCTCCGGCGAGCGCGGCCCGTTCCTCGACCCTTACGCCCGCGCCAGCCTGCTCGGCTTCGACCAGACCACCGGCCTCGCGGAACTCGCCCGCGGCGTCTACGAAGGCATGGGCCTGGCGTCGCGGGACTGCTACATGGCGCTCGGCGGCGTGCCGGAGCAGGTCCGCATCACCGGCGGCGCCGCGCGGTCGGCGCCAATGCGCGCCATCCTTTCAGCCTGCCTCAACCGGCCCGTCCGCGGCGCGGCCACCGCCGAAGCCGGTGCCGCGGGCGCCGCCATGATCGCTGCCATCTCGCTCGGGCTTTATCCGGACATGGCGGCCTGCGCCCGGGACTGGCTCGGCGGCGGCGGCGAGCCGGAGCAGCCCGACCCGGCGCTCGCGGCCGTCTACGAAGAGCTGTTTCCGCTCTACCGCCAGGGCTATGAAGCCATGCCCGGGCTGTGGCGCCGCCTGCACCAATTGCGTCATGGCGGATAAGGCGCCGGCCCAGGTCGCTATCGTCGGCGACCATTTCATGCTGCCCGGGCGTTTCGCCGACGCCATCCACGGCCTCTGCAACGGCCGCGCCGAAACCCGCGCCCACACCCTGCCCTGGCCCGACGAGCCGATGCAGCACGGCTATGCCGAACCCGGCATGGACGGCCTGAAGGAATATCAGGGCGACCCGGACGAGATCGTCGCGTTCGTCGGCGCCGCCCCAATCCTGGTCACGCACCTCGCCCCGGTCTCCGCCGCGATGCTGGAGCGGATGCCAGCGCTCAAGCTGATCGCCGTGTCCCGCGGCGGCCCGGCCAACATCGATCTCAGGGCGGCCAAGGACCGCGGCGTCGTCGTGTGCAACACGCCGGGGCGCAACGCGTCGGCCGTCGCCGAGTTCACCATCGGCGCGATCCTGGCCCAGACGCGGCTGATGACGGTCGGGCATGACTCGCTGCGGGCAGGGAAGTGGCGCGGCGACCTCTACCGCTGCGATCGCACCGGGCGTGAACTGTCGGAGCTGACCGTGGGCGTTGTCGGCTACGGCCATGTCGGCGCCCGGGTCGTCAAGCTGCTGCAGGCATTCGGCTGCCGCATCGTGGTGCACGACCCTTACGTCCAGCTTTCGGCCGAGGACATCGAGGCCGGCGTGCGGCCAGCCCCGCTCGGCGCCCTGCTGGCCCAGTCGGACGTGGTCACGCTGCATCCCCGCGTGACGCGGGAGACGACCGGGATGATCGGGGCCGAACAATTGGCGGCGATGCGCGCCGGGAGCGTTCTGGTCAACACCGCCCGCGGGCCGATCCTCGACTACGACGCGCTCCACGACGCGCTCCGCTCCGGCCATCTCGGCGGGGCCGCGCTCGAAACCTTCGCCGTCGAGCCGACGCCGCCGGGCTTGCCGCTGCTGCGATTGCCCAACGTCACCCTGACCCCACATATCGCCGGCGCGTCCGTCCGCACCGTGACCGTCGCGGCCGAGGCGGCTGCCGAAGAGGTGCGGCGCTGGATCGACGGCGAACCCCCGCTCAACCCGTGCTGAAACTGGCCTGTCATGGATGAAACCACCCTCCGCGCCGAGATCGTCGCCGCCGCCCGCGGCATGAACGCGCTCGGCATCAACCAGGGCACGAGCGGCAACGTTAGCGCCCGGCTCGGCGCCAACATGCTGATCACCCCCTCGGCCGTTCCATACGACGAGATGCGGCCCGAGCAGATCGCGGTCCTGCCGCTCGAAGGCCGGGGGACTTGGCAAGGCCCGTTGAAGCCCAGCACCGAGTGGCCGTTCCACCTCGACATCCTCCGCGGCCGGCCCGAGTTCGGCGCGGTGGTGCATACCCATGCGGCCTATTGCACCACGCTCGCCATCCTTCGCAAACCCATTCCCGCCGTGCACTACATGGTCGCGGCGTTCGGCGGCCACGATGTCCGCTGCGCGCCCTACCGCCCGTTCGGGACGCCCGAGCTGGCCGAGGTCACGCTCCAGGCGCTCGAAGGCCGCAACGCCTGCCTGCTTGCCAATCATGGCATGGTCGTCGCCGGGCCGACGCTTGCCCGCGCGATGTGGCTGGCCGTGGAGCTTGAGACGCTCGCCAAGCAATACTGCCTCAGCATGCAGCTCGGCCAGCCGCACGTGCTCGGCGAGGCGGAGATCGCCGGGACGCTGAAAGCTTTTTCCACCTACGGCCTGCAGGACCGGGAGCACGCGGCATGAGCGATCCGTTCGACCTCCTCATCATCGGCGGCGGCGCGAACGGCGCCGGCATCGCCCGCGACGCCGCCGGGCGAGGGCTGCGCGTGCTGATGTGCGAGAAGGGCGACCTTGCCGAGGGCACCTCATCGCGCTCCGGCAAACTGATCCACGGCGGCTTGCGCTACCTCGAATACTACGAGTTCCGCCTGGTGCGCGAGGCGCTGAAAGAACGCGAAGTCCTGCTGCGCATCGCGCCGCATATCGTCTGGCCCATGCGCTTCGTCATCCCGCATTCGCGTGAGCAGCGCCCGGTCTGGATGCTGCGGCTCGGCCTGTTCCTCTACGACAATCTCGGCGGGCGCGTCCGCCTCCCCGGCACCCGCAAGCTCAATCTGCGTAAAAGCCCCGAAGGCGGCCCCATCCAGGATCAGTTCGGCACGGCGTTCGAGTATTCGGATTGCTGGGTCGAGGACGCGCGCCTCGTTGTCCTGAACGCGCTGGATGCGCAGGAGAAGGGGGCGGACATCCGCGTCGGCACCGAGGCCGTCCATGCCCGGCGCGACGGCGACGCCTGGACCGTGACGCTGCGCGGCCCCGACGGGCAGGAGGACACGGTGCGCGCCCGGGCGCTGTGCAACGCGGCCGGTCCGTGGGTGGAGCGCGTGATCCACGGCGTCGTCGGCAGCAACGCGGCGAGCAAGGTCCGGCTGGTCAAAGGCAGCCACCTCATCGTGCGCAAGTTTTGGGATGGGCCGCAGGCGTACTTGCTGCAGAACGACGATAAGCGCGTCATCTTCGTCAATCCCTACGAGCGCGACCTCTGCCTGATCGGCACCACCGACATCCCCTACGAAGGCCGCGCCGAGGATGTCGAGGTGACCGAACCCGAGCGGGAATATCTGCTTCGCGCCGTGAACCGCTACATGAAGCAGAGCCTCGCCAACAAGGACATCGTCAGCGAGTTCTCCGGCATCCGCCCGCTGTATGACGACGACGCCGCCGCCAACGCCTCGGCCGTGACCCGCGACTACACCTTCGACATCGACACCGGGGCCGACGGCGGCAAGCAGCCGCCAATGCTCAGCATCTTCGGCGGCAAGATCACCACCTACCGCAAGCTCGCCGAGCACGCGCTGGACAAGCTGACGCCGCACCTGCCGAAGCCGGGCGGCGGCTCCTGGACTGGCGACGCCCCCTTGCCCGGCGGCGACATGCCCGGCGCCGATTTCGACGCCTACCTCTCCGGCCTCCGTCAGCGGCGCCCCTGGCTGCCAGCCGAGGTCGCCCATCACTACGCCCGGCTCTATGGCACCCGCACCGAGGCTCTGCTCGACGGGGCCCAGTCCATCGAGGATCTCGGCCGCCATTTCGGCGGCCAGCTCTACGCGCGCGAGGCCGAGTTCCTCCGCCGCACCGAATGGGCCCGCGCCCCCGGCGACGTGCTGCAGCGACGCACCAAGCACTACCTGCATCTGTCCGCCGCCGAACAGGACAATTTCGCGGCCTGGTGGTCCCGGGCGGCCTAAATGGCCGGCGTCGCCGTCGGCGTCGACATCAGCGGCGTTGCCGTCCACACCGCCCTGATCGACGCCGAGGGCGCCCTTCTGGCCAGCGAGACCGCGCCCCTGGACCCGCATGAGCGTCGCTCTCCCGCCGCCTGGTGGGCCGGGGCCACCGCAGCCTTTGCCGGCTTGGGCGAGCAGACGTTGCTCACCCGCGTCCGGGCCGTGGCGGTCTCGGGCACGAGCGGAACCGTCGTCCCGCTCGACGTCGCCGACCAGGCAATCAGGCCGGCCAGCCTTTCCGACGATCCGGCCAACCCCGACGCGGTCGCGGCCATCAACCGGGCGGCGCCCCCGGACAGCCCCGCCCGGGGCGCCGCCTCGCCGCTGGCCAAGGCGCTGTCCTGGCGGCTGCTGCCCAGCCTCGCCATCGTCATGCACCAGGCCGACTGGCTGGCCGGCCGCATGTTGGGCCGGTTCCGGGCCAGCGATTGGAACAATGCCCTGCGAACCGGGTTCGACCCGGTCGCCAGGGCTTGGCCCGGCTGGCTCGCCAAGATCTATCCCACGGCCCTGCTGCCGCTCCCGCACGAGCCGGGGCGCCCGCTCGGCCAAATGTCCGAAACCTCGGCTCGGGCCTTGGGCCTGCCCGGCGGCGTTGTCGTGGCCGCAGGCACGACCAGCGGGTGCGCCGCCGTGCTTGCCGCCGGCGCCGACCGGGAAGGCGACGGCATCACCGGCCTGGGCGCCGCTCTGCGGTTGAAGCAACTCTCCGCCAGGCCGCTCGTCTCCGCGCCGCACGACGTCTATAGCCACCGTCTTGGCACGCTTTGGCTCCCAAGCGGCGCCAGCAATGCGGGCGGCGCGGCGCTCGCGCAGCATTTCACGCCGGACCAGGTTGCGGCGCTCAGCGAACGGATCGACCCGAGCCAGCCCAGCCCGCTCGACCTCTATCCCCTCCCTCCCCCGGGCGAGCGCTTTCCCCACGCCGACCCCTCCATGCAGCCCCGGCGCCCTTCGGAGCAGATCAGCGACGCCGGCCTGCTCCACGCCTTGCTGGAGGGCCTCGCCCGCATCGAGGCCGACGGCTACGCCCGCTTCACCGCCCTCGGCGGCCCCAAGCTGACCCGCGTGTTCTCCACCGGCGCCGGCGCCGGCAACCCGGCCTGGCACGCCATCCGCGCCCGCGTCCTCGACGTCCCGTTGGTCGCCCCCCGCTCGACAGATCCGGCCGTGGGCGCCGCGTTGCTGGCGCTCCGTTGCCTGCGCTAAGCATCATTTGGCAGACCGTGCTGGCACGCTGCCGGTAAAATGATGCGTCTCCAAAGGTTTCTAAGCAGGCTTGCGTGGCACAAGCCACGCAAGCCTGCTTATACCAACGGCCCTATGCCATGACCGCTTTTACCCATGGCCTGGTTGCGATGGATTGGATGCGGTCCGGTGCCTCCATCAGCCAGGTCCAGGCGTTGCAGCAAGCGTCCACGACGGCATCGTAGTTGGCGAACACCCGGTTGCTCAGCGTGTTGCCGCGAAGGTATTCCCAGATGGCCTCAACCGGGTTCAACTCCGGGCTGTAGGGCGGCAGGTGCAACAGGCTGATGTTGCCGGGTATGCATAGGCGCCCGCCCGTTTTGTGCCACCCAGCGCCGTCCAGCACCACGATGGCGTGCGCGCCAGGCGCCACATTGCGGCTGATCTCGGCCAGGTGCAGGCTCATCGCCTGGGTGTTGGCGTAGGGCAGCACCAAACCCGCGCCCACGCCGCGCTCGGCGCAGACCGCTCCGAACAGGTAGGCCCACTGATAGCGCAGGTCCTTCAAGGCTTGCGGCCTGCTACCCGTCTTGGCCCAGACGTAAGTCAGCGTGCCTTGCTGGCCGACGCGGGCCTCATCCTGATGCCAGACCTCGATGGGCGTATCCGCTGCCTTGACGGCGTCCGGCAGGGCAGCGGTTATAAGAGCGGCGAACCCGGCCTGAAAGACGCTTGCGCTACAGTATCCGCCTTGGGATGGCGCGGGCGCGCCGAGATGTGGGAGAAGCCCAGCCGGTGCAGCAGCTTGCCGACGCTGCGCTCGTGCAGGCGCACCTTCAGCACGCGCTCGATCCGCTCCTGGATGTCCACGCAGCGCCAGCGCACGACGCCATCCGTCTTGATGTCAGGCCCTTCTCGCATCCAACGTGCCACGTCGGCTTCCTGCTGCGGCGACAAGCGGGGCTTGACCCCGCCTGCATGGCGATTGTTCAAACCGGACACGCCTTCGACGTTGTAGCGATGCGCCCAGTCGCGCAAGGTTTGCCGATCCATGCCCGCCATACGCGCGGCGTCCTCGCGCGTATGCCCGTCCAAAATCAGCGCCAAGGCCAGCAAGCGACGCACAACCGCCGCGTCAGATGTGTCGGCTGCCTGCCGACGCAAGTCGGCTGCCGTGTGCTCCGTGCGGGTGATCGAAATCGTCATGCCTGCCTCTATCAATGCAATGGCAGACTGGATCAGTCCGCTGCGAGCCGGACCTAATCACATTTGAGTCAGAGCAAAGGGCCGTTGGTATTAGTCGCCTGACGCTTTCATTAGGGATAGGTCCGTCGTTTCAGTTCGGGTTATGTCGAGGACACGGCGGGAACCCTGCCGCGTCCCGCCCGCATGGCCCCGAATCTCCAGCCCGTGGCACGCGCCTTGCTGGTTCGCTGCTATCGACACCGTGCGGAGCGCAGCCATGGATATCGGCGTTTTCATCCCGATCAACAACAACGGTTGGATCATCTCCGCGGCCTCGCCGCAGTACATGCCGAGCTTCGAACTCAACAAGCAGGTGGTGCAGAAAGCCGAAGCGTTCGGGTTCGATTTCGCCCTGTCGATGATCAAGCTGCACGGCTTCGGCGGCAAGACCGAGTTCTGGGACCACGGGCTGGAGAGCTTCACCCTGATGGCGGGCCTGGCCGCCGTCACGCAGCGCATCCGCCTTTACGCGTCGACGGCCGTGCTCACCATCCCTCCGGCCATCGTCGCGCGCATGACCAGCACCATCGCCGACATCTCCGGCGGACGCTTCGGCGTCAACATCGTCTCCGGCTGGCACAAGATCGAATACAGCCAGATGGGGCTGTGGCCCGGCGACGAGCACTTCGCCAAGCGCTACGATTACAGCACCGAATACGTGCGGGTCCTGCGCGGCCTATGGGAAACCGGGCAGTCCGACTTCCGCGGCGAGTATTTCAACATGGACGCATGCAAGCTGAGCCCGCGCCCGGCGGCGCCGGTCAAGATCGTGGCCGCGGGGCAGAGCGACCGGGGAATGCAGTTCGCGGCGAATCATTGCGACTTCAACTTCGCCCTCGGCGAAGGCGTCAACGAGCCGGCAAAGGCGGCCGAAGTGCCCGCCCGCATGATGGAGCATGCGAGCCGGGCCGGGCGCGATGTCGGCAGCTACATGCTGTATATGATCATCGCCGACGAGACCGACGCGGCGGCGATGGCGAAGTGGGACGACTACAATGCCGGGGCCGACACGGATGCGCTGGCGCATCTGCTGGGCAAGGCGGCCGAGGACACGGCCCCGTCGCCCACCTCGATGGCGTCCGCGATCCAGCGCTCCCCCTCCCCGGTCAACTTCAACATGGGAACCCTGGTCGGCTCCTACGCCCATGTAGCGCGGATGCTGGACGAGGCCGCGTCCATGCCCGGCGTGAAGGGCATCATGCTGACCTTCGACGACTTCCTGCTCGGCATGGACACGTTCGGCGAACGCATCCAGCCGCTGATGCAGTGCCGCGCCCATCGCAAGGCGCCTGGCCTGGCGGCATGACCGGGATTTCGCGCCTCATATCCGTCTCAACCGCCAGATACTTCCGGGCCGCGATGGCCCCTCCCGGCGGCCCCCACGGGCAATGCGCCGCAACGTCCGGCGGCGGCTGTAAATCCCGCCTCCGCCCGGTCCGCGCCGCTCCGCAACCCAACCCGCCGGATCGCGAGCCCGCCGGCATGGACCCAGCCCGCGACGAAAATCCCCAAGTCCATCAGCCGGCGCCGGCCACCTGAACGTAGAATGCGCCCCCCCTGCCCTCAACGCGGCTTCGGGTAACTGCGGCTCACCCGCTCCATCTCCCCGGCCCCCCACCCCGAAGTTCCCGCCTCCGCCACCTTCCGCGCCCGGATGAACGACTGCCCATACCCGACCCCGAATGGCATCATCAGCCAGTCCGCGTGGCGCAGGTGCGGCGGCGGCATGATCGAGACCGGGTGCGCCATCCCGCACTCCACCACCTTGAACCCCGTCGCCGGGCCGAACAGCGACCGCAACGCCTGGTCGGAGAAGCGGAAGAAGTCGTTCGGCGTCTCATGCACCGGCCAGCTCTGGTGCGTCACGTGCACCGTCTCCCCGCCCATCTTCAGCGCCCGGTTGATCTCCCCCGCCGCCACCCACGGCGCCGCCAAGTGCTCCAGCACCGCCACCGAGAACAGCCCGTCCAGCGACCCCGGCGTCACGAACCCCGTAAGCGCATGAACGTCCCCCACCGCGTCAATCCCCGGCCCCGGATGGATGTCGCTGCCGACATACGTGCACGCCGGCTCGAACCGCGCCCGCCATCCCTGCGTCATGCTGCCGACGATGCGCGCCCCCAGCTCCAGCACCGTTCCCTTCCGCTCGCGCATGGCCTCGGCGAACGCCTCCATCGCCGCCGTCGCGTCGGGGATCACCACGTCCTCCAGCAACGGAGGCTGCACCGTCGTCTCGTGCGACCCGGCGTCCGTCACCACCGCCAAGGTCAGCGGCACGCAGGCCCGGCACGCCAGGTATAAGCTGAACTGCGCCGCACCGCCCTCCGGCAATCCCTGATAATGCCCGGCCACCTCCGGTCGCGGGCGCAACGCGGTCGTCTCAACCCGGTCCGCCCCGCTCGCCAGGATCACCCGCCGCACCGGATGCGCCCCGGCATGGACCCACCCTTGCAGGAACACCCCCCCGCTGTCGCACCACGACTTGTCGATGAAATGCACCGCCTCGACCCGCCGCTCCCCAAGGTCGGCCAGCGCCGGCGCGTGCAACGCCTCCAGCCCGGAAATCCGATGATGCAGATACCGCGTCTGCGCCGCCGAGGTCGCGATGTGCGTCCGCAGCGTTTCCAGCTTCCGCAACAGCGGGCGCGCGCTGGGCAGCGACCGGGCGAACTGCCGCACCTTCGATTCAGCCGTCGAAAGCCCCGCCACGGCCGCCTCTAAACCCATTCCCCCCCGCGCATCACCGGCTCCCGCGCGCCGCCAGGCAACACCCCGTCCACGTCGACGGCGCCGGACCCGATCATCCAGTCGATATGGATCAGGCTGGAGTTCGCCCCCCGCCGCTCCAGCTCCGCCTCGCTCGCCGTTGTGCCGCCTTCGAGGCACGTCCGGTAAGCCTGCCCCAACGCGATGTGGCTCGCCGCGTTCTCGTCGAACAGCGTGTTGAAGAACAGCAGCCCGCTCGCCGAGATCGGCGAGGAATGCGGCACCAGCGCCACCTCCCCCAGCCGCCGCGCCCCCTCGTCGGTGCCCAGCACCTTCTCCAGCACCTCCGCCCCGCTGCTGGCGCTCGACTGCACGATCCGCCCCGCCTCGAACCGCACCGCGATGTCCTTGATCAGCGTCCCCTGATACGACAGCGGCTTCGTGCTCCGCACCTCGCCATCGACCCGGCCCCGATGCGGCGTGGTGAACACCTCCTCGCTCGGGATGTTCGGGTTGCACACGATCCCGTTCTTCGCCGGCTCCGATCCCCCGAGCCAGATATGCCCCTCCGACAGCCCCACCCGCAAATCCGTCCCCGGCCCCTGGAAATGCAGCGCCTCATACGCCTTGCCCGTCAGCAACGAAGTCCGCGCGCGCAAGGCCGCGTTGTGCTCCGCCCAGGCCGCCACCGGGTCCGCCTCGTCGATCCGCGAGGCGGCGAAGATCGCGTCCCACAGCCGGGCCACCGCCCGCTCCGCCGTCTCCTCGGGGAACATCAGCTTGGCCCAGCTCGGCGTTGCAAAGCAGACGATGCTCCAGTTGCAGGCGAAGTTCGTGATCAATTCGAGCGCCGGCCGGTACGCCACCGACCGCGCCCGGTTGGCCCGCGCCACCCGGTCGCCGTCCTGCCCGGCCAGCAGCGCCGGGTTCTCCCCCCCGATCGCCAGCCGCGCCGCCCCGTTCCGGTAGGCCGCCGCCATCCCCTCGAACAGCCAAGCCGGCGCGTAATCGAACGCCGCGTCCGGCGCGTGCTCGAACCGGGCCAACGTCGCCGCCTCATCGGACAGCAACGTCGTCACCTGGCTCGCGCCCGCCTTGTAGGCATGTTCGGTAATCCGTCGCACCAGCGGCACGGCGTCCAGCGGCGCGGTCAGCACGATCTCCTGCCCCGCCTTCAACCCGAGCCCAACCCGGACGGCAACCTCCGCCAAACGGTCAAGACGGGCCTCGAACGAGGCGATCGGCGGCATGGCGTTCATCGGGCGGCTCCTGTGCGTATCCATACCCGATTTAAGCAGGACTACGCCCCGGGTTCCATCGCCTCGCCCTCAGCCCGGCGGCGAAAACCGCCAGAGCCCATACGGAATCCGCCGCGTCGAGCCATGCTCATGCCATTGCGCCATGTCCTGGATGTGCGACGAGGTCACGTAGATGCGTCCGTCCGGCCCTTCCGACAGCGTGTCCGGCCATTGCAGCCGCTCATCCTGAACCACGATGTCCAGCGTGCCGTCCGAACGCCGCAGCTTGACGCTGTTGTCCTCCGGGCTGGTGATCCAGAGCCGCCCCTTCCGGTCCATGAGGATGCCGTCGGCCACGCACGTCGTCCCGACCGTCTCGACCGCCGCGGCCACCGCGTCCGGCGCCAACGACGCATCGCGCAGCGTCTTCGTCGCCATCCGGTACAGCGTCTTGCCGACCAGCACCTGCCAGTAGAGGTATTCCCCCTTCGGATCGAGCGCGATCCCGTCGGCCGCGAAGGCGGGCGGGCGCCCGTCCGGCCGACGCAACGGCTTGCCCCCGGTCGTCACCTCCACGCTCTTGTCGACCTGAGTGCTCCGGCGCCCGCTCAGCAGCCGCCGCGCCGTCCTCAACGGCAGGTCAACCACGATGAGCGCCCCAATAACCCCGCTGTCGGTCAGGTAAGCCGTGCGCCCGTCCGGGCTGATCCGCACGTCGTTCAGGTAGCTCCCCTGCGGCACGACTTGGTTGTCGAACACGATGGTTTCCGCCGCCTTGTTCGTCTTGAGGTCGATCCGCACCAGCTTCGGCCCGTTCTTCAGGTTGAACGAGTTGCCCGGCGCCGCCGGGTCCACCACCCAAAGCGACCCGTCCGGCCCGGCCACCACGCTCTGCACGCAGACGAAATGGCTGTCGTTCGCCAGATGGCGCGTGTTGCGCCAGGCGTTCCACGCCTCGTTCGGGTACGCCCGCACCGACCCGTCATGCATCAGCTCGCCGACCGACACTGCGACGTCCTCCTCCCAGCGGGGAAAGTTGACGAAGATCCGCCCGTCAGGGGTCACGGTCACGCCAGTCACTTGCCGCTCGAACGTCGCGACCTGTTCGAGTTGCGTGCGTTGGGCCTGGGCGCGGCTGGCAAGCGCCATGGCGGCAAGCAACCCGCCCAGCGTGCGGCGGGTCAGGGCAGGGAACGTCATGGCTGGCGGCACTCCGGAAACGAGAGCGCACAAAGCGTTTGGCCTACGCCCCGGTTGCTTCGCGCACGCAGCCGTGCGCAACCTGTCGCGGCCCTAAATGGTTTTGGTCAAAACCTTTAGGCGACGAACGAACGGACAAGCGCCGGCCACAAGCCTGGGTCACGGCTGGCTTGCGCCGCACGATGCGTCGTTGTCCCGCAACGTGGTTCTTAAGGAGGTCGCGAGGCCCGATCAGGTGGCCGGCGACAATGTCCAGGGCACCGCCGCCGAGCCACCCGGCTCGCAGAACAGCGGCGTCCCGTTCGGCGTCCGTATGTTCGGCTCCAGCCCCATCTCCGCCCTCAAGGCCCGGAACAGCGCCCCGTGCGCCACCACCAGCACCGGGCTTTCATACTCCAGCGCCCGGTTCACCGCCCGTGCCGCCCGCGCGCGCAATTCGGCGAATGTCTCGGCCCCCTCGGGAGTGGACAGCCCGGCAACCCAGTCGTCGAACCACTGCGCCAGCATCGGCTGCCGCTCCTGGACGCCGAACGACACCTCGCGAAGCTCCTCTTCGGTCACCACCGGCCGCCCAATGACCTCCGCGGCCGCGAGCGCCGTGTCGTGGGCGCGCGACAGCGGCGAGGACACGATGCTGCGGATGCCCCGGCTGCGAAGGAGCTTGGCCGCCGCCTCGGCCTGCGACACCCCGACCGGGTTGAGCGGGACATCGACGTTGCCTTGCGCTAGGTTACGCGCGTTCCAGTCCGTTTCCCCGTGGCGCAGGAACCAGAACGCGCGCCGCGTCAGCATCAGGCGGTAAGGCCCTCGGCCTCGATCATCCGCTTGACGGCGGGCCGGGCCAACATGCGGTCCAGATGGGCGGCGAGCGGCGGCGGCAAGCTCATGCCCACCCGCTTCGCGCCCCAATACTCGACGTAGAACAAAGCGCAGTCGGCCACGCTGAACGTGCCCCCGATCCACTCCTTGCCGCCGAGCGCCTCGGCCATGATCTTGAAGCCTTTCTCGGCCATCTCCTTGCCCTGCGCCTTGACTTTATCGTGGTCGGATTCGCTGGGCGCGAAGGCGCTCGGGCGGAACATGCGGGCGAAGCCTTGCATGTGGATGGTGGCCACACAGTAGTCCATCGCCTCCGCAGCCCGCAGCATCGCCTCCTTGTCGCGGGGCAGCAGCCCGGCGTCCGGGTTGGTCGCAGCCAGGTCATGCGCGATCACCGGAAATTCGGTCACGATCGAGCCGTCGTCGCGCTGCAAGGTCGGCACCTTCCCCTTTGGGTTCAGCTCGCTGAACGGCGGCTTGCGGGCCTCTCCCGCGTGCAGGTCGAGGCGCTCGGTCTCATACGGCTTGCCGATCTCTTCGAGCAGGATGTGAATGCCCATCGAGCAGGCGCCGGGTCCGTAATAGAGTTTCATGTGCTGTCTCCTTGAGGGGCAGCGTCGGCAATGCTGCCCGGCTTATCAAACGCTAAGGGTTTGTTCGGCAACGGCGCTCATACCAGCGACCTCCGAGCAAGCCCTCAATCGAACAACGAACTGACTGAGCTCTCGTCGGAGATGCGCTGCATCGCTTCCGCGAGGATGGGGGCGATGGTAAATTGCCGGATGTTGCGCGCCGCGCACGACGCCTCGCTCGCCTGGATGCTGTCGGTCATCGTCAGGCTTTGAATGGCCGAGCCCGCGATCCGCTGCACCGCCTCGCCGGACAGCACGCCGTGCGTGACGTAGACGTTGGCCGACCGCGCGCCGCGCTGCATCAGCGCGACCGCGGCGTTGCACAGCGTGCCGCCGCTGTCCACCAGGTCGTCGACTAGGATGCAGGTCTTGCCGGCTACGTCGCCGATCACGTTCATCACCTCGCTCACCCCGGCCCGCTCGCGCCGCTTGTCGATGATGGCAAGGTCCACGTCGAGCCGCGAGGCGAGGACGCGCGCCCGGGCCACGCCGCCCACGTCCGGGGAGACGATCATCACCTCCTCGCCGGGGAACCGCGCCTGGATGTCGCGGCCGAACAGCGGCGCAGCGTAGAGGTTGTCCACCGGGATGTCGAAGAATCCCTGGATTTGCCCGGCGTGCAAATCCATCGTCAGCACCCGGTTGGCGCCCGCTTCGGTGATGAGGTTGGCCACCAGCTTGGCGCTGATCGGCGTCCGCGACCCGGCCTTCCGGTCCTGCCGCGCGTAGCCGAAATAGGGGATGACCGCCGTGACCCGCCGCGCCGACGCCCGCCGCAGCGCGTCGAGCGTGATCAGCAGCTCCATCAGGTTGTCGTTGGCCGGATAGGACGTGCTTTGCAGCACGAACACGTCCTCCCCGCGCACGTTCTCGTGGATCTCGACGAAAATTTCCAGGTCGGCGAAGCGCCGGATGCTGGCCTTGGCCAGCGGCAGGTGCAGCGCCTCGGCGACGGATTCCGCCAACGGGCGATTGCTGTTGCAGGCGACAATCTTCATGAGCAGGCGTGCTCCCCGGGCGGCGCGCCAGCTTCTTAGATTGTATTGCGAAAAAATGAAACTACCGTTCCGCCGCCGCCTGCTTGCGTTTGCCGCTCGCGTTGAGCACGACATCCCGCACCCCGCCCGCCGCCTCCGACGCCACCACCACCGCGACGTCGCCCCAGTAGCCGCTGACCGTGGCCGGCGGCACCTCGTTGATCTGGGCGATGCGCCCGACCTCGTCCGTGGCGTTGGCGACGACCCATTGGATCTCGACCCGCATCGTGCCGTTGGCGCCGGGCGCGGTCTCGACCGTGCCGCCGAGCTTGTAGTCGGCGTCCTTGGCCGTGTCCTGCACCACCAGGCCCTGAGTTTCGAGCTTGCGCCGCATCTGCGCGGCGAGGCTCGCGTCCCCGTCGCCCGGCGCGCCGGTAACGCCGGTGAAGTAGATGCGGGCCGGGCGGTTGAGCAGGCTCTTGGGGTCGCTCTGCTGCCGCGCGGCCTCGATGCGGGTCAACAGGGCGGCGATGCCGGGCGCTGCCTCCGCGGCGGCGGCCCGCAGCGTGGCCGGGGTCGCCCTGGCCCATTCGGCGGCGGCGACCGGGGCGCCCTCGGCCGCGCCCTGCGGCTGCCCGGCCGGGTTGCGGATGGTGTAGGAGGGGATGACGTTGCCGCCCCGCAGGTCGGCGGCGAGCACGAGGGTCCATTCGTTGCTCCGGGGCCGGGGACCGGCGATCGCCGGCACCTCCTGCTCCACCAGCGCCGCCGCCGTGACCTGCGCCCATGCCCGGGCCGCGGCGTTGGAGAGCAGCGCGCGTGCCGGCGGCGGGACCTCCAGCCGCGAGGCGGGCGGCTGGGCCAGCCGGGTGGCGCTGGCGCCCGGGTTGCCGAAGAACGGCTGCGGCAGGTTGCCGCAGGCGGCGAGCAGGAGCGGGAGCAGGAGAACGAGGCGGATCATAGCACGATGGCGCTGACCTGATGCCCGATAGGGCCGGCGTGGGCCAAGGTGCGGCGGCGGTGGCTAAAGAAGCGGGCCTCGTCGGCGAACGTGTCGGCTTGCATCTGGTCAATTTGGCTGATGTCGGCGAGGCGGGCGGCGCAGTAGCCGGGCAGGTCGAACTGCCAATGGCCGGGGCGGCCTTCGGCGAAGAACCGGGCATGGGCCGGGTCGTGGGCGAGCACGGCGTTTCGCAGGTCGGGGCCGACCTCGTAGGAGGGTTGCTGGATGCAGGGGCCGATGCTGGCCACGATGCTGCTGGCGCCGAGGGCCTGCATGGCGGCGACCGTGGCCTCCAGCACCCCGGCCAGCGCGCCGCGCCAGCCGGCGTGGACGGCGCCGATGACGCCGGCGGCGGGATCGTGCAGGAGCACGGGGGCGCAGTCGGCGGTGACGATGCCGAGCGCGAGGCCGGGGCGGTTGGTCACCATGGCGTCGGCGCGGGGGCGGTCAGGCCAGGGGGCGGCGACGGTGACGACCTCGGGACCGTGGATTTGATTGAGGCCAAGGAGGGTCTCGGCGCCGAGGAAGCGGGCGACGCGGGCGCGGTTCTCGGCCACGTGGGCCGGGTCGTCGGGGCTGGAAAGGCTGCAATTGAGGCTGGCGAAGGGGCCTGCGCTGACGCCGCCCTCGCGGGTGAAGAAGCCGTGCCGGGCTTGCAGGGCGGGGCTGGCGAGGGGGGT
Organism: Acetobacteraceae bacterium; assembly: GCA_965217935.1. Taxonomy (GTDB): domain Bacteria; phylum Pseudomonadota; class Alphaproteobacteria; order Acetobacterales; family Acetobacteraceae; genus JBBROS01. The sequence continues at coordinate 854,363 of OZ244581.1, forward strand.
CATGGCTCGAAGCCCGGCGGGGTGGGGGCGCCGGGCGGGGTGAGGGCCAGGGCCTTGAACAGGCCGCCCATGCGGTCGGGCTCGGCCAGGCGCTGGGCGGATTGGATCAGGGCGACGGCGCGGGCGGGCGGCTGGCCGCGGGCGAGGATGCCGGTGCGCTGGAACAGGCCCAGGCTGGCGAGGAAGGGGCCTTGCGGGACGGGGCCGTGGACCTGAACGCCGGCGGCCCGGGCCGTGGCGGCAAGGGTTGCAAAGTCCACGTGGGCGGTGAGATCGGCCTGGCCGGGGTTGGCCAGAGGGTCGGCGGGGCGACCGGACCGGAGCGCCTGGAGGCTGTCGCCGGGGGCGGTCCGGGAGGGGCCGTAGTCGAGGAACAGGGCACCGCCCGAATGCTGGCGGAGGCGGCCGGCGAGGGCTTTCATGAGGGCCTGGGCGGGTTCGTTGACTTCGACGACCTGGCCGTCGGGGGCGTCGCGCGGGAGAGGCTCGGCGGGGCATTCGACGTAGCCGCCGGCTTCGACATATCGCTCGGTCCAGGCCGGGCTGCGGCGGACGAATTGGCGGATGGGCAGGGCGTCCAGGAACTCGTTGGCGAGGAGGATGGTGGGGCCTGGGGGGAGGGTGTCGATCGTTTCGTGCCAGGCGGCTCGCGGGAGGCGGGCGGCTTGCTGTGCCCTGAGGCGGGGGGAGGTCTCGACCACGTGGAGCTGGAGGGCGTCGGCGAAGCGGGGGGCGGTTTTGGCGATGGCGTTGAGGGCGTCGGCCATGAGGGTGCCGCGGCCGGGGCCGAGTTCGGCCAGGAGGACGGGGGCGGGCTCGGATTGCTGCTGCCAGACGACGGCGGACCAGAGGCCCAGCAGCTCGCCGAAGACCTGGGTGATCTCGGGGGCGGTGGTGAAGTCCCGGAACGGGTCGTGATCGGCGTAATAGGCGGCGTTGCTCCTGGCCATGAAGCGGTCAAGACGTTCCACGTGAAACACCGTGAGTGGCCTTGGGGGGCGAGAGGGGGTGGGGGCGGGCGAGAGTGATCACGGCGAGGCCCACGAGGATCATGGGGATGGAGAGGAGCTGGCCCATGGTCAGGCCCTCGTAGAGGAAGCCCAGGAAGGCGTCGGGCTGGCGGAAATGCTCGGCGATGATGCGGGCGACGCCGTAGCCGACCAGGAACGTGCCGGCGAGGACGCCGAAGCGGGCGCGGATGGCGGGGCGGCTGCAGAGGACCGCCATGACGGAGAGGAGGAGGACGCCTTCAAGCAGGGCCTCGTAGAGCTGGCTGGGATGGCGGGGGAAGGGGCCGGCTTCGGGGAAGACCATCGCCCAGGGCAGGCTGGGCGGGGCTTCGCGGCCCCAGAGCTCGCCGTTGATGAAGTTGGCGACCCGGCCGAGGCCGAGGCCCAGGGGGACGACGACGCACACGCGGTCGGAGAAACCGAACAGGGGGAGGCCGTTTTTCCAGGTGAAGAGGCAGAGGGCGATGATGACGCCGAGCGCGCCGCCGTGGAAGCTCATGCCGCCTTGCCAGACTTCGAGGGCGGCGAGCGGATGGGCCAGGTAGTAGCCGGGCTGGTAGAACAGGACGTAGCCGAGGCGCCCGCCGAGGACGACGCCGAGGGTGGCCCAGGTCAGGAAGTCGTCGACCTGCTCCTGGGTGGCGACGACGGGGCGGAGGCGGACCAGGCGGCGGACGATCTGCCAGCCGATGACGAGGCTGGTGATATAAGCAAGCGCGTACCAGCGGATGGCGAAAGGCCCGAGTTGGATGGCGACCGGATCGAAACCGGGAAAGAGCAGGACCGGGATCATACGTAGAGGGTTCCGGAGGCAAGATGGTTTTGCACGTAATGTCGGATGCCGTCTTCCAGCGGGGTGAACTGGCCGGGGTAGCCGGCGTCGCGGAGGCGGTCCATCCGGGCCTGGGTGAAGGATTGGTATTGGCCTTGAAGCGCCTCGGGCATGGGGATGTAGTCGATGTCCCGCGGGCGGTTCATGGCGTCGCAGACGGCGTAAGCGAGGTCCTGGTAGGTCCTTGCCTGGCCGGTGCCCAGGTTGAACAGGCCGGAGACGCCGGGGGTCTCCAGCAGCCATCGGATGACGGCGGCGACGTCGCCCACGTGGATGAAGTCCCGCGCTTGGGCGCCGTCCTGGATGGACGGGTTGTCGGAGCGGAACAGGCGGGGGGGGCGGCCTTGGGCGAGGTCGTCGTATTTGACTTTGACGACGGAGATCATGGCGCCTTTGTGATATTCGTTGGGGCCGTAGACGTTGAAGAACTTGAGGCCGACCCATTGCGGGGGCGCGGGTTCCCCGGCGGCGAGGGCGGCTTGGACACGCAGGTCGAAGGCGTGCTTGGTCCAGCCGTAGAGGTTGAGCGGGCGAAGGGCGTGCAGGCGGGCCGGGTCGTCGTCGAAGCCTTGGGCGCCGTCGCCGTAGGTGGCCGCCGAACTGGCGTAGATGAAGGGGGTTTGGTTGCTCGCGCACCATTGCCACAGGCGCCAGGACAGCTCGACATTCGTTGACCAGGCGAGGTCCGCATCCGTGGCGGTGGTGTCGCTGACGGCGCCCAGGTGGATGACGGCGCGCAGGCTTGGATTGCTGGCGAGATAGGCGTCGAGGGTCTCAGGGGGGATCAGCTGGCTTGGGGGGTGGGCGGCCAGGTTGCGCCACTTGCCGTTGGCGCCGAGCCAGTCGGAGATGGCGACGTGTTGGCCTTGGGCTTGGAGGGCGGCGTTGAGGTTGCTGCCGATGAAGCCGGCGCCGCCGGTGAGCAGGATCATGGGGGGGTTATAGGGCGGGCGGGCGCCGGGGGCTACGGGGGCGGGGTTGATCGCTGGGCGATCGGGCGAAGGGCTTGCAACCTGCGTTTGCTTGGCGGCACGGGAGCGGGTCGCCGTCCTGTGACGCGCTGCTCGCGGCCAGACAAGCGCGTCCCGATCCGCCCGCCCAGAAAGCCTCCTTGACAGCCGCTCTCGCCGGTAGCAAATGAACGTTCATTCGCAGCCCGGCAGAACAATGTCCGCCACCGCCCCTCCCCGCCAGCGCATCATCGACGCCGCCATCGCCTGCTTCACGCAAAACGGCTTCCACGGCGCATCCATGCAGCAGATCTGCGCCGAGGCCGGCATGAGCCCCGGCGCACTTTACCGCTATTTCCCCAGCAAAGTCAGCATCATCGCCGCCATCGCCGAGGCCGAACGTGCCGGGCACGCCGCCTTCTTCGAGCGCCTCGCCGAAGCCGCGGACCCGGTCGAAGCCCTGGCCGGCATCGGCGTCGACAAGCTCGAACAGATGCTCGCCGGCAAAAGCGCCGCCCTCTGCGCCGAAACTCTGGCCGAAGCCGTCCGCAACCCTGAGGTCCGCGACATGTTCAACCGCAACCTCGCCGAGGCCCGCGCCGCCGTCGTGGGCGCCCTTCGCCGCGGCCAGCAACGCGGCCAAGTGGACCCCAGCCTCGACCTTGAGACCGCCTGCCAGCTCATCATGGCGATGGGCGACGGCCTCAGCGTGCATCAGGGCCTCGATGCGACCCTCACCGCCACCCGGTTCCGCCCGGTGTTGCAAGTGCTGCTCCGCCGCTTCCTGCGCCCCGCCCTCGCCCTGTTGCTGCTCGCCCTCGCCGCCCAGCCCCAACCCGCCCTGGCGCAGCCCGCCGAGCCGCGCCCTCCCAGCGTCACCGTCGTCACCGCCGAGACCGGCGCCATCACCGAGCGCGTCACCCTCAACGGCACCCTGGTCGCCAAGGAGGACGTGATGGTCAGCCCCCAGCTCGACGGCCTCGCCATCACCGAACTCCTCGCCGAAGAGGGCGACCGCGTCCAGGCCGGCCAGGTCCTCGCCCGCCTGTCGCACGACATTCTCGATGCTGCCATCGCCCAGAACACCGCCCAGCTCTCCCGCGCCAACGCCGCCATCGCCCAGGCCCGCGCCAGCATCGCCGAGAGCCAGGCCACGAAAACCGAGGCCGACCTCGCCCTCGAACGCACCCGCAACCTGGTCGGCAACGGCAACGCCTCCCGCGAGGCGTTCGAGCAGCGCACCGCCGCCGCCCGCATCGCCGCCGCCCGCGCCGATGCCAACCAGAACGCGCTCCATCTCGCCGAGGCCGACCTCGCCCTCGCCCAGGCCCAGCGCGACGAGCTGCTGGTCCGACGCGCCCGCACCGACATCCGCGCCCCCGTCGCCGGCATCGTCAGCCGCCGCAACGCCCGCCTCGGCGCCGTGGTCGGCGCCGCCGGAGACCCGCTGTTCCGCATCATCGGCGCCGGCGCCATCGAGCTCGAAACCGATGTTCCCGAAACCCAGCTCGCCAAGCTCAAGCCGGGCCAGCAAGCCCAGGTCGAGACCGTGAACGGCGCCCGCCCCGGCCACGTCCGCCTCGTCTCCCCCGAGGTCAACCGCACCACCCGCCTCGGCCGCGTCCGCGTCGCCCTCGACGAGACCGACGACCTGATCCTCGGCAGCTTCGCCCGCGCCGAAATCGAGGTCGCAAGGCACGAAGGCGTCCTCGCCCCGCTCTCCGCCGTCCTGTTCCAGCCCGGCGGCCCCGTCGTCCAGGTCGTGCAGAACGGCCTGGTCGAAACCCGCCCGGTGCAGATCGGCCTGCGCAGCGGCGGCCAGGCCGAGGTCAAATCCGGCCTCAGCCAGGGCGAGCAGGTCGTCGCCACCTCCGGCACCTTCATCCGCGGCGGCGACCGCGTCGTCGCGGTTGCCCGCTGATGGCCTGGAACGTCTCGGGTGCTGCGATCCGCAACCCGATCCCCCCGCTCGTCCTGTTCGCCGTCCTCACGGTCGTCGGCATGGTCGCGTTCTTCATGCTGCCCGTCACCCGCGCGCCCAACGTCGACATCCCCGTCGTCTCCGTCACCGTGACGCAAGCCGGCGCGGCCCCCTCCGAGCTTGAATCGCAGATCACCAAGAAGGTCGAGGACGCCGTGGCCAGCATCGCCGGCGTCAAGCACCTCACCAGCACCGTCACCGACGGCAAAAGCCAGACCATCATCGAGCTCCGCCTCGAAGTCAGCAGCGACCGCGCGCTGAACGACGTGCGCGACGCCATCGCCAAGATCCGCACCGACCTGCCGCGCGGCATCGACGAGCCGATCATCGAGCGCATCGACGTGGTTGGCCAAAGCATCCAGACCTTCGCCGTCACCGCCCCCTCGATGACGCTCGAACAACTCTCCTGGTTCGTCGACGACACCATCGTCCGCGACATCCAGGGCGTGGCCGGCGTCGGCCGCGTCGAGCGCATCGGCGGCGTCACCCGCGAGATCCGCGTCAACCTGGACCCGGACCGCCTCGCCTCCCTCGGCATCACCGCTGGCGACTTCAACGCCCAGCTCCGCGCGACCAGCGCCGACCTCGCCGGCGGGCGCGGCGAGATCGGCGGCCAGGAGCAGGCCATCCGCACCCTGGCCGCCGCCCGTACCCTTCCCGAACTGGAGCAGACCCGCATCATCCTGCCCGGCGGGCGCGAAGTCCGCCTCAAGGACCTCGCCACCGTCACCGACACCTACGAGGAACCGCGCGCCTTCGCCCGCCTCAACGGCGCAACGCCCGTGGTCAGCTTCGCCATCTACCGCGCCAAGGGCGCCAGCGACGTGAGCGTCGGCGACCGCGTCCGCGACCGGCTGGCCGCCCTGGAAGCCGCCCATCCCGACGTCGCCATCACCAAGATCGACGACAGCGTCCGCGCCACGCGCGGCAGCTATGTGTCGGCCATGCACAGCCTGATCGAGGGCGCGGTCCTCGCCACCCTGGTCGTGCTGCTCTTCCTCGGCGACTGGCGCGCCACCCTGCTCGCCGCCATCGCGCTGCCGCTATCCATCATTCCCGCCTTCGCCGCCATGGAGCTGATGGGCTTCTCGCTCAACTTCGTCAGCCTGTTGGCCATCACGCTGGTCACCGGCATCCTGGTCGACGACGCCATCGTCGAGATCGAGAACATCGTCCGCCACATCCGCATGGGCAAGCGCCCCTACCAGGCCGCCATCGAGGCCGCCGACGAGATCGGCCTCGCGGTCGTCGCCATCACCTGCACCATCGTCGCCGTGTTCGCGCCCGTAAGCTTCATGGGCGGCATCGCCGGGCAATACTTCAAGCAGTTCGGCCTCACCGTCGCCGCCGCCGTCGTCGCCTCGCTGCTGGTCGCCCGCCTGATCACGCCGCTGATGGCCGCCTACCTGATGCGCTCGACCCCGCACCGCACAAAGCCCGACGGCTGGCTGATGCGCGCCTACACACGCTTCCTGCGCCGCACGCTGCGCTGGCGCGGCCTCACCCTCGTCTTCGGCCTCGCCGCCTTCGGCCTGTCGATCTGGTCCACCACCCTGCTGCCCACCGGCTTCATCCCCCCCGCCGACGAAAGCCGCGTTGTCCTCTCGCTCGAACTGCCGCCGGGCGCCACGCTCGACGACACACGCAACGCCACCGACCGGATCGCCGCCAGCTTCCGCCAGATCCCCGAGGTCACCAGCGTCTTCGTCGTCGGCGGCACGACGCCCACCGGCGCCGGGGCCGAGATCCGCCGTGCCGCCATGATCGTCAACCTCGTGCTCAAGGGCGACCGCGAGCGCAGCCAGAAGCAGATCGAAGCCGAGCTGAGCGACCGCCTCGCCGCCATCCCCGACGTCCGCGGCTGGTTCGTCAACGACCGCGGCGAGCGCGAGCTCACCATTACGCTGCTGGGCGACGACGCGGCCGCGCTCAACCAGGGCGTCGCCCATCTGGAGACCGGCATGAGGCGGCTGCCGGGCTTCAGCAACGTCGCCCCGTCGGCCGGGGTCGAGCGCCCGGAGATCAAGATCACCCCCCGCCTCGACGAAGCCGCCCGCTTCGGCGTCAGCACCGAGGCCATCAGCAACGCCGTCCGCATCGCCACCATCGGCGACATTTCCGCCAACCTCGCCAAGTTCCGCGCCGGCGACCGGCTGATCCCGATCCGCGTACAATCGAAGCTCTCGCTGCGCGGCGACCTTGGGGCGATGGAAGCCCTGCCCGTCACCGGCGCCGGCGGCCTGTCCGTCCCGCTGCTGGCCGTTGCCGATTTCAGCATGAGCCAAGGCCCGGCCAGCATCGACCGCTACGACCGCGTCCGCCGCGTCGTCCTCGGCGCGGACCTCGCCCGCGGCCTCGCCCTCGGCGCCGCCATCCAGCACGTCAACGCCCTGCCCGAAGCCAAGTCCCTCCCCCCTGGCGTCCGCCTGCAGAACGGCGGCGACGCCGAGATCATGGGCGAAGTGTTCACCGGCTTCGCCATCGCGATGGGCACCGGCCTGCTGCTCGTCTTCGCCGTCCTCATTCTGCTGTTCCGCAGCGTGTTCCAACCCGTCACCATCCTGCTCAGCCTGCCGCTGTCGCTGGGCGGCGTCATCCTCGCCCTCCTGCTCACCGGCCAGCCGATCAGCATGCCAGTGGTCATCGGCATCCTCATGCTGATGGGCATCGTCACCAAGAACGCCATCATGTTGGTCGACTACGCCATCGAGCGCCGGGCCGACGGCATGGGCCGCACCGAGGCCATTCTCGACGCCGGGCGCAAGCGCGCCCGCCCGATCGTCATGACCACGATCGCGATGGTTGCGGGCATGGTCCCGAGCGCGCTCGGCGTCGGCGACGGCGGCGAGTTCCGCGCCCCCATGGCCATCGGCGTTATCGGCGGCCTGATCGTCTCCACCGCCCTCAGCCTGGTGTTCGTGCCATCGTTCTACACGGTGATGGACGACCTCTCAGCCTGGGCCGCGCGCCAGTTGGGCCGCCTGCTTACGCCGCGCGGGCCTGACAAGGAGCCGCAGGGGTATCGTTCGCCGGCGGAGTGACAGGATGGGCGCTCGTTCAAGGCTGATGGGAGCGCGGCCATAATAGTCGATCGTGACGAGTCGGAAGCAGGCATTCGTGGCCTGCGCCGTGAATGCCTGCTTAGAAGTCTTTGAAGACGCATCGTTTTTTCGCGTCGTGACGGTGAGCCGTCCCGCGAGATGATGCTAAGCCGAAAGCCTTGAACGCCGCGAAGGCAAGGCCGGCAACGGCGGTGACGAACGCGGCAAGGGCGATCAGTCCGCGCTGCCCGGCGTTGATCAGCCGCTGTTCCATTAATTTCATTTCAACGCGCATATTGTTGATCTCGGCTTTGATCTCGGCGCGCATGTCCTTCAGATCGCCTTTGGTGGCGACCGTCTCGCCGAGCGCGGTGCGCAGCGCCTCGGGGTGCGCGCGGGCAATGGCGTCATCGACGCCGGCTTGCTTGAGCCGGTCGATGTAGGCGAGGGTTTCAAACATCATGTCGCGCTGCGCCACTCAAGAACGTCTGCTTATGAACAATCAGCCCAGCTCGATCTTAAGCATGAGAAGAATTCAACGTTGCCACTGTGATGCCTATGGGTCACGATATGAGAATGCGGCATGGGGCTTACAGACGTCCAAGCCGCAATGAGTGGCAGGATGGTTCTGCCGGGCAACCTTGGCCAGTAATCCTATATTGAGGGTGGCGGTTTGCCGTTGATCCGCGAGGATGATGCAAGCGTCGCGCTGGAAAGCGTCCACGATGCGGTTCGTCGCGCCCAGGCTCTCGTACGGCGTTACGCGCCCACGGCCGACGGCGTAACTGACGGCTTCTTGGCTGAGCGCTGCGCCGCCGCTGCCATTGAGTAGATCCGCGCCGCCTAAGCAGACATTCGTGGATTGTGCCACGAATGTCTGCTTAGGCGCCTTTGAAGACGCATCATATTTCGCGTCGTGACGGCGAGCCGCCCCGCGAAACGATGCTGAGGCTCATTGTATTCGATGCCTAGCGGTCGTCGCGTTGCTCCTCAATAAACCCGGCAGCCAGGTTATCGTTGAGCATCTGCGAACAAGCGTGATTGGAGCAGCTAACCTTATGGACGTGTTTGCAAAGCTGTCTGACCACTGCCTCCCCAGACATGAGGCAAGCCGGACCGTTGCCATTCAGGTGATCCGGTAAGGCCGGCGCCCAAAGCAAGGAACCGCACGATGACCGAGCCCCGTTTCGAACTCTTTGCCTTCTGGCGCACCTCGGCCACCTACCGCGTCCGCGTCGCCCTCAATTTGAAGGGACTGGCCGCCGAGGAGACCGTCGTCGACCTGATCGGCGGCAGGCAGCATGACCCGGCGTTCCTCAAGGTTAACCCATTGGCCGCGATCCCGGCCATGATCGACCGCGAACCCGGCGCGCCGGGCACGCCCCTCACCCAGTCGCTCGCCATCCTCGAGTTCCTGGACGAGATCGAGCCCAAGCCGCCGCTGCTCCCCGCCGACCCGCACGGCCGCGCCCGCGTCCGCTCCCTCTCACTGATGCTCGCCGCCGACACCCACCCGCTCATCACCCCGCGCATCCGCAAATACCTCGGCGCCAACGCCGGCTTCGACGACGCGGCGTGGAAGGCGTGGCAGACGCATTGGTTCGCCACCGGCCTGCACGCCGTGGAGCAGCATCTCGCCAGTGACGCGGAAACCGGCTCCTTCTGCCACGGCGACGCGGTGACGATGGCCGACATCTGCCTCGCCAGCATCATCGTCGTCATGCGTCTCTTCCAAATTGAAGTGTCCGCCATCCCGACGATCGAGCGCATCATGGGCCGATGCGAGGAGCAACAGGAGTTCGGCAAAGCCGCCCCGCTTCGGCAACAAGGCGCACCTGCGGCCTGAGGGCGGCTTTGCCGGCCTGCTCTGCTGCAGCACTTACTGCCGACGCTGCCCTCAGCTTAAACGATTCACCCCGTCGACGCGGACATCCGTGTCGAACAACGCGAGCGTGCTGCAAGACGCCGGGTCGAGCGTGAGGCGATGCAGGTGGTCGAGCGACAGGCCAAGCGCCGAGGCCAGCACCGCCTTCAGCACGTCGGCGTGGCTGACGACGATCACGGTCCGATCCGCGTATGCCCCGCGCAACCGGTGCAGCGACCGCAAGGCCCGTGCCTGAGCCTGGCACATGGTCTCCCCGCCGGGGCAGGCGCTCAGGCTGCGCAGCCGGTTCCAAACCTGCCACGCCGGGTCGGGCGCGAGGTCCTCGAAGCGCCGCCCGGTCCAGGCGCCAAAATCGATCTCCTCGAACCCGGCATCGGTCTCCACCGGCACGCCGAGCACAGCCCCGATGATGCCGGCCGTTTCCCGCGTCCGCTGCACCGGGCTTGAGACAATGGCGGCGACCGCCTCCCCCTCGAACCGCTTGGCAAGCCGTCCCGCCTGCGCCCGCCCGGCCTCGGTCAAGCCGACCCCTGGCATCCGTCCGGCCAGCACATGCGGCATCAAGCCATGCGCCGCGTGCCGGACCAGGTGAACCGTCGCCGGGCCAGCCACGCTCAGCTCAGCTTTGGGCAGTCTTCAGCGTCGGCCCCGTCCCGACCTCGAAGTTGACGTCCAGCCGCGTGTCCCAGAGCCGGACTCCGCCGGTGATGCCCGCCTTATTCGAGACGATCTCCACGTCGGGCGGAAGGTCGAAGTCGATCAACCGCGCATTGCCGCCGCCGATGTAGAGCCTGTCCCAGTTCACGAACACGCGAAGCTGGTCCAGCATCTTCGCCACCCGCTTGCGCCAGCGCTTCTTGCCGGTGTGCTCCAGCGCCGCGACACCCAGGTATTCGTCATACGTCTTCTTGCCGTGGATTACGTGCTGGCTCAGTTCCAGGTGCGGCGAGAGCCGGCCCTCCTGATAAAGCGCGAAGCCGAACCCGGTGCCCAAGGTGATCACGCATTCCAGCCCTTCGCCCCGGATCACGCCCAGCCCCTGGACCGTGGCGTCGTTCAACAGGCGCACGGGCCGCCCGAGCCGTTCCGTCAGCGTCTCCGACAGCGCGAACCCGGCCCAGGCCTCGGTGCCCAGGTTCGGCGCCGTCAGCACCCGGCCAGACCGCACCACGCCCGGAAACCCGACGGACACGCGGTCGAACTTGCCCAGGCAATGGGCCAGCCCGACCAGCGCCGGCACGACCACGTCGGGCGGCGACGGGTGCGGCGTGTCCACCCGGGCCCGCTTGCCAAGCATCTCGCCCTGCTTGTTCAGCAACCCGGCCTTCAGCCCGGACCCGCCGATATCCAGCGTGAGCGTGACGGCCTCCTCCTCCGCTGCCTTATTGGCAACATGAGCGGCTTTGCTCATTGACGCTCCAACATCTGCAATCCTTGATCGGTCGCCGCGATGACGCTGGCCGCTAACCCTATGAACAAGCCGCTCTCCACAACGCCGGTCACGGACTTGATCCGCGCCTGCAAAGCCGCCGGGTCAGGGATGCGCCCGAAGGCGCAATCGAGGATGACGTTCCCGCTGTCCGTGCGGAATGGGGCGCCGTCCTTAACCAGACGCAAGTCCGGCGCCGTGCCCAGGCGGGACAGCTTCAGCGCCGTCGCTTGCCAGCCGAACGCGACGACCTCGACCGGAACCGGCGCCCTGCTGCCAAGACCCGGAACCAGCTTGCCGCCGTCGACGATCACGATCATCCGCTCGCTGGCCGAGGCGACGATCTTCTCGCGCAGCAGCGCTCCGCCCAGCCCCTTGATCAGGTCAAGCGTCCCGGTATGCACCTCGTCGGCGCCGTCGATCGTGAGGTCGATCCGGGGATGGGCGCTGAAATCGACGACCTCGATGCCGAGATCCTTTGCCTGCGCCCCGCTCCGCTCGGAGGTGGGGATGGCGACGATGTTCAGCCCGGCCCGGACCCGCCGGGCAAGCGCCTCGATCATCAGCGACGCCGTGGAACCGGTGCCAAGCCCCAGCACCATGCCGTCCCGCACCTGCTCCACCGCCGCCTCGGCTGCCTGCCGCTTGAGGCTGTCGCTCATAATTCTAGCGCCTCCATGATGCTGCCGACGATGGCCGGCGGCTTGGGCGCGACCGAGACGGTGACGGGCCGCTCTAGGTCGCCCGGCTCCTCCAAGGCGGCAAACTGGCTGTCAACCAGGCTCGCCGGCATGAAGTGGTTATGCCGCCCGGCCTGGCGCGCCGCGATCAGCGCCTTGTCGCCGCGCAGATAGACCAGCCGCACGTCGCCGCGGCCGCCGACCAGGATGCGCCGATAGGACCGTTTCAGCGCCGAGCAGGCCAGCACGCCGTGGCGCTTCACCGTCCGCGTCGCGTCGATCCAGGCTGCCATGCCCTCAAGCCACGGCCAGCGGTCCTCGTCTCCGAGCGGCGTTCCGCCCTGCATCTTCCGCACGTTGGCGGGGGCGTGGAAGTCGTCGGCATCGCAGAGTTCCCACCCCAGCCGTCCCGCGAGCAAGGCCGCCACCGTCGTCTTGCCGGAGCCGGACACGCCCATCACGACCAGCACGGACGGGGACGGGGCGTGGACAGGGTTATCGCGCACGAACCGGATCCATCGCTATCCCGCCGCGGCCTCGTCCATCCACCAATGCAGCTCCCCCGAAGGCCGGTAACGCGATGCCGGCAGCGACATGTCATGGGCTTGCACCCGCTTCACCACGTCCCGCTTCTCCGCGCCCCACGCCAGAAAGGCCGCGTGGCGGCAGCTCTCGAGCGGCGGCCAGGTGAGGGTGATGCGGGTCGGCTCGCCGGGCGGCGTCACCGCGGCGGCCCAGGCGTCACGTTCCTGCAGCACGGGATCATCGGGAAACAGGGAGGCGGTGTGGCCGTTCGTGCCGAGGCCGAGAAGGACGAGGTCGAACAGAGGTTCCGCCGAATTCACGTGGAACCAACGCAACGTCTCGTCATACTGCCGCGCCGCCTCCTCCGGCGACAGGCCTACCGTCGGCACCGGATGGATGTTCCCGGGCGGGACCGGCATCGCGTCCAGCATGGCCGTCCGGATCATCGCCTGGTTGCTGCGCGGGTCGTCCGGCGGCACGAAGCGTTCGTCGCCCCAGAACCAATGCACCCGGTCCCAGGGCAGGGTGTCCCGGTGCGGCTGCAGCGCCAGGCGTTCGTAGAGCAGCCTCGGCGTCGAGCCGCCCGAGAGCGAGACGGCGACCCGGCCGGGCTTGGCCGCCAGCATCCCGGCGATCCATGCCGCCGCCGCCTCGGCCACTTGCGGCGCTTCGGGACAGATGATCGCGCTCATGGCCGCGTCCTCGGCAGGATCAGGGCGTCGACCGCCTTAGCCCAGCCCTCGTCGTCGTTGGACGCGGTCTCGGCGCTGGCCTGCGCCTTGGTCTCGTCCGAGCCGTTGCCCATCGCGACCGAGAACCCGGCCACTTTGAACATCGGCACGTCGTTGACCATGTCGCCCAGCACCGCGACCTCGGACAGATCGACGCCTTGATGCCGGGCAAGCGCGGTCACGGCATAGCCCTTGTTGGCGTTCCGATGCGTGAGGTCGAGGTAGTAGCGTTGCGAGCGGTGCGCCGTCGCGCCGTCTCTCACGATGGATTGCAGCTCGCGCTCCACGTCGGCCAGCAAGGCGAAGTCCTCGCTCACGCCGACCAGCTTGCCGACTTGCTCGACATACGGGTCGAAGCTCTCGACGACGCGGGCATCGAAGCGGACGGTGTGCCGCTCGTGCTCGACGTAGACGCCCTTCGCGTCCCTCACCAGCCACTCGTCCTGGGTGAACAGCCAGGCATCGACGCCGCGGTGGCCGAACAGCTCGATGGCTTGGCGGACGATGCCGGCGGGGGCCGGGTTCCACTCGATCACGGCACCGTCCGGGCTGACGAGCGCGCCGCCGTTGAAGCCGCCGTAGGGCGCCTTCAACTCCAGTCTCTCGCTGATCCAGCGCATCCCGCGCGGCGGACGCGAGCTGACGATGGCGAGCGGAACCCCGGCATCGAGCAGGCGCTTGGCGGCCGCGATGGTTCCCGGGGAGAGCGACTTGTCGGACTGCACCAAGGTGCCGTCCACGTCCGAGACCACAAGCTTCACCGTCATGGCAACGGCAGCCAATGACGCCCGTCCCGATCAAGCAGGCGGTCGGCGGCGGCTGGGCCGTGCGACCCGGCGGCGTAGTCATGCACCCTGGTATGGCCAGAGGCCCATTCGTCGAGGATCGGCTGCACCATGCGCCAGCCGGCCTCCACCATGTCAGCCCGCTGGAACAAGGTCGCGTCCCCGATCATGACGTCGTATAGCAGGGTCTCGTATCCGGTGCTGGCCGGGGCCTGGAAATAGTCCGAATAGCGGAAGTCCATCGCCACGCCGGACAGGTCGAGTCTGGGTCCCGGCACCTTGGCGCTCAGGTTCAGCGTGATGCCCTCGCTCGGCTGGATGTGCAGCACCATGACGTTCGGGGTCAGCCGGTCCACTGGCGTGTCGCGGAACATGGCATACGGCGCCTGCTTGAAGTGGATCGCGATCTCGGTGCGGCGCACCGCCATGCGCTTGCCGGTCCTGATATAGAACGGCACCCCGGCCCAACGGAAGTTGTCGATCTTGAGCCGCATGGCGACGTAGGTGGCGGTGGCGCTGTCCGCCGCCACGTCCTGCTCCTGCCGGTAGCCCGCCACGTCCTTGCCGCCCAGATGCCCGGCCGTGTATTGGCCGCGCACCACGTCGCGGGCGACGCGCATCGGGTCCATCGGCTTGATCGCCTCGATCACCTTCGCTTTCTCGGCCCGCACGGCGTCGGCGTCGAACGCGTTGGGCGGCTCCATCGCGGTGATCGCGAGCAACTGGAACATGTGGTTCGGCACCATGTCGCGCAGCGCGCCGGTCGGCTCGTAGAAGCGCGCCCGCTCCTCCACGCCCACCGTCTCGGCGGCGGTGATCTGCACGTGGTCGATGTAGAAGCGGTTCCACAGCGGCTCGAAGATGCCGTTGCTGAACCGCAGCGCCATGACGTTCTGCACCGTCTCCTTGCCGAGGAAATGGTCCATGCGGAACACCTGGCTCTCGTCGATGCGGTCCAGGATCAATTTGTTGAGCGCCTGGGCGCTGGCCAGGTCGTGGCCGAACGGCTTCTCGACCACGACGCGGCGGAAGGCGCCCTCCTCTTCCTCGAACAGCCCGGCCTCGGCCAGCTTGGCGATGATCGGGCCGAAGAAGCGCGCCGCTACCGCGAGATAGAAGATGCAGTTGCCTTTGAGCTGCGCCTTTAGCTCCCCGAACAGTTGGTCCTGGCCGAAGTCGCCTTGCTTGTAGTGCAGCCGGTCCCGCACCCAGCCCCACACGTCCTTGTTCAGGCGGTGCCCTTCGGGTTCCCCGGCCTTGCCGGCGGCGAACATCTCCATCGCCGAGGTGAGATTGCGGCGGTAGGCGTCGTCGCTGCCGTCGTTGCGGTCGATGGCGATGACGGAGAACCCGTCCGCCAGCAGCCCGGAAAGCTGCAAGTTATACAGCGAGGGCATCAGCAGGCGCTTGGTCAGGTCCCCGCCCGCGCCGAAGATGATCATCGTCGCCGCGGGCGCCGCCGGGGCTTTGGCCAGGCCATCGGCGCCCGACAGCCGGCCTTGCATCGGCTGGTTGGTGTCCATGCGGTTACGAGCCCTCGACCTTCGCCTCCGCGTGGCCGCCGAACTTGGCGCGCATGGCGCTCAGCAGCTTGTCGGCGAAGGTGTGCTCGCGCCGGCTGCGGAAGCGGGCGAACAGGCTGGCGGAGAGCACGGGCGCGGGCACGGCCTCCTCGACCGCCGCCTCGACGGTCCACCGCCCTTCCCCGCTGTCGGCCACCGCGCCCTCGTAGTTGCTGAGAGTCTGGTTCTCCGCCAGCGCCATCGCCGTCAGGTCCAGCAGCCAGGAGCTGACCACGCTGCCGCGGCGCCAGACCTCGGCCACGTCGGCCACGTCGATGGTGAACCGCTCCTCCTCCGGCAACTCGCCGCTCTTTTTGTGCTCCAGGATGTCGAAGCCCTCGGCGTAGGCCTGCATCAGCCCGTATTCGATGCCGTTGTGCACCATCTTGACGAAGTGCCCGGCCCCGGCCGGCCCGGCGTGGATGTAGCCGTGCTCGGCCCGCCCATCCCGCCCGTCGCGCTTCGGCGTGCGCTCGATGTTGCCGATGCCGGGGGCGAGCGCCTTGAGGATCGGGTCGAGCCGGTCCACCGCCTCCTTGTCGCCGCCGATCATCATGCAGTAGCCGCGGTCGATGCCCCAGACGCCGCCGGAGGTGCCCACGTCGACGTAGGTGATGCCGTCCTGCTTCAGCCGCTTGGCCCGGCGGATGTCGTCCTTGTAGTAGGTGTTGCCGCCGTCGATGATGACGTCGCCGGAGTCCATCAGCCCGCCCAGCTCGGTCACGGTCTGCTCGGTGATGGCGCCAGCAGGCAGCATGACCCATACCGCGCGCGGCGGGGCGAGAGCCTTGACCATCTCGGCCAAGCCGCCGACGCCCTCCGCGCCCTCCTTCGCCAGGCCGGAGACCGCATCGGCGTTGCGATCATACACCACGGTCTTGTGCCCGGCCCGCATCAGCCGCAGCCCGATGTTGCCGCCCATGCGGCCGAGGCCGACGATCCCTAGTTCCATTAATCAGTCCTCGCTGCCGGTTACGAAAGCGCCGCGGCGACGGCCTTGGACAACCGGGCCAGGCCGGCGTCCACGTCCGGGCCGAGATGGACACGCAACACCCGCCGCCCGCGCTCGGCCAGCACGTCGAAGTCGCCGCGCGCCTGGGCCGCCTTCACGGTGCCGAAGCTGTAGCTCTCGCCGGGCACTTGCAGGTCCGCCGCGTCGTCGGCGGTGATCTGCAGGAACACGCCGCTGTTCGGCCCGCCCTTGTAGGCCTGGCCGGTGGAGTGCAGGAAGCGCGGGCCGAAGCCGACGCAGGTGGCGACGCGCTTGGCATCGCGAATCTGGGTGCGGAGCTTGGCGAGCGCCTCGATGTGCGCCGGGCTGCGCTCGACGTAGGCGAGCAGGGCGACGTAATCGCCGTCCTTGGCGCGGGCCAGGTGGGCGCGGATCACGGCGTCCAGGCCGTTCTTGCCCAGGTCGGCCGCGTTGGCGTCGTCGGTGAACAGCTTGATGCTGTCTTCTTTCAGGAACGGGGTCTCGCCGGGCAGATTGCCTTCGCGGGCGTAGGCGTCGGTCAGCTTCTTGGTCTCGATCTTGCTGGCCTCGACGTCGGGCTGGTCGAACGGGTCGATGCCGATCACGGCGCCCGCGACGGCGGTCGCGAACTCCCAAAGATAGAACGCCTGCCCGACCTGTATCGGCGAGGCTAAGGTCAGGCGCACGACGGGGTGGCCGGCCTCCTGCAATGCCTTGACCTTGGCGTCCTGGCCGGGGTCGGCCTTGCCGGCCAGGGTCAGGTAGGCGAACAGCCGGTCCTTGCCGTACATTCCGGGCGCGGCCAGCGGCTCCTTATCGACCGGGACGATGCCGTGCCCCTGCTTGCCGGTGCTCTCCGCCAGCAACTGCTCCAGCCAAGCGCCAACGTCTTCCAGGCCCGGCCCGGCCGCGATGGTCACCTTGTCGCGCCCGGCCTTCGCCGCGGTGCCGAGCAGGATGCCGAGCTGCACGCCCGGGTTCGAATCGGGCGGCGTGCCGGCGGCGCAGGAGCGCGCCATCAGCGCGGCGCTGTCGAGGAACGCCGTAAGGTCGACGCCCATGGATGCGGCGGGGATCAGGCCGAAATTGGACAGCACGGAGTAGCGCCCGCCGATGGCCGGATCGCCCATGAAGACGTGGCGGAAGCCGTCCGCCTCGGCCAGTTTCTGCAGCTTGGAGCCGGGGTCGGTCACGGCGACGAAGTGCTGGCCGGCCTTGTCGCCCACAGCCTGGGTCATGCGGTCCCAGAAGAACGCCTTGAGGATGTTCGGCTCCAGCGTGCTGCCGGATTTGCTGCTGACGATGCAGAGCGTCTTGGCCATGTCCACCTTGTCGGCGAAGGCTGCGACCTGCTGCGGGTCGGTGCTGTCCAGCACCAGCAGCTCGGGGAAACCGGGCTGCTTGCCGAAGGTCTCGGCCAGCACCTCCGGGCCGAGGCTCGATCCGCCCATGCCGAGCAGCAGCACGTGCCTGAAGCCGCCGGACTTCACGTCGTCCTGGAACGCCAGCAGCGCCGGCAGGTCAGCCATCCGCTCATCGACCACGCGAAGCCAGCCGAGCCACTTCGCCTCCTCGCCGCCGGTCCACAGCGATGCGTCCCCGGCCCAAAGGTCGCGCAGCTTGCCTGCCTCGCGCCAGGCTTCGTTCTCGTCGTGGGCCGAGGCCTTGAGCGCCTCGCCGGGCATGATGTCCAGCTTGGCAACCTTGTTGCCGAGCATGGCCAGTCGCTTGTCCGCGACGGCGCCCAGCAGCTTGTCGGCCGCTTCGGCGAAGGACTCGACGCCGGCGGTGACGAGATCGCGCGTCACGCCATCGAGGTCGAGGCCGGCTTGTTCGGCCTTCGCCAGCACATCCATCGCCGCGTCCACGTCCTTGGTCAGCGTCTCGGACGCGGCGCCGTGATCGCGGAAGGCGTCCATCGTGGCCGGCGGAATGGTGTTGACGGTGTCGGGGCCGATCAACTGCTCGACGTACATGACGTCGCTATACGCCTTGTCCTTGACCCCGGTGCTGGCCCAGAGCAGCCGTTGCGGCAGCGCGCCCTTGCCGGCCAGGGCCTTCCAGCGCGGGCTTTCCACCATGTTGAGGTAGAACTGATAGGCCCGCTTGGCGTTGGCGATGGCCACCTTGCCGCGGAGGTCCTTCAGCCCCGTCTCGCCGGCCTTGACCCGCTCGTCGATCTTCTTGTCGATCACGGTGTCGATGCGGCTGACGAAGAAGCTGGCGACGCTGGACTGGCCCTCGATGCTCTCGCCCTTGGCCGCCCGGTCCTCAAGCCCGGCCATGAAGGCGTCCGCCACCGCCTCGTAGGCGCTTTGCGCGAACAGCAACGTCACGTTGATGTTGAGGCCGTCGGCGATGAGGGTGCGGATGGCAGGCGCGCCGGCCTCGGTGCCGGGCACCTTGACCATAAGGTTGTCGCGCCCGACCGCCTTCCAGAGCCGGCGGGCTTCCTCGACCGTCTCGTCGGTGCGGAGGGCCAAGTAGGGCGAGACCTCCAGGCTGACGTAGCCGTCCACCTTGCCGGTCGCTTCGTAGACGGGGCGCATCATGTCGGCCGCTTGCTGGATGTCCTCGATGGCGAGGCTCTCATAGATGTCGAGCGCGTTCTTGTCGCCGGCCTCGGAGAGTTGCTTGAACCCGGCGTCGTAGTCGGTGCCGTGACCCATCGCCTTCTCGAAGATCGACGGATTGCTGGTGATGCCCTTCAGGCCGTCGCGGTCGATTAGCTGCTGTAGGCCATCGGCGGTGAAGCTGCGCTGGATGAAGTCGAGCCAGGGGCTTTGGCCGAGCTGCTCCAGTTGCTTGAGAGAATTGGCGGCGCCGAGCTGGCCCGGCTTGTTGACAACGTTCATCGCGGGTCTCCTTCAGGCGTTGATGGGGTCAGGCCGCACGCTTGGCCTGTGCGCGGGCGGCGTCCAAGACCTTCTCGGGCGTGAAGCCGAACTTATCCATGAGCTTGGACGCCGGGGCGCTGGCGCCGAAAGTGTGCATGCCGATGACGGCGCCGTCCATGCCGACGTAGCGGTCCCAGCCGAACACCGCGCCCTGCTCGACGGCGACGCGGCCGACCACCGCGCGGGGCAGGACCTGCTCGCGGTAGGTTTCGTCCTGCTCCTCAAACAGTTCCCAGCTCGGCATGCTGACGACGCGGGCAGCGATGCCGTCCTGTTTCAGCGCCTCGTAGGCGCCGACGCAGAGCGACAGCTCGCTGCCGGTGCCGATCAGGATGACTTTCGGGTCGGGGCTGTCGGCCAGGACGTAGGCCCCGCGCGAGACGCCCTCGGAGGAGGCGTACTTGGCGCGGTCAAGGGTCGGCAGGTTCTGGCGGCTCAGGATCAGGGCGACCGGGTGGTGGCGGGAGGTCATGGCGACGCGCCAGGCCTCGGCCACCTCATTGGCGTCGCCGGGGCGCAGGACGACCATGCCGGGGATGGCGCGAAGCGAGATGAGCTGCTCGATCGGCTGGTGCGTCGGACCGTCCTCGCCGACGCCGATGCTGTCGTGGGTGAAGATGTAGATGACCGGCAGCTCCATGATGGCCGCGAGCCGGATCGGCGGCTTCATATAATCGCTGAAGATCAGGAAGCCGGAGCCGTAGGCGCGGATGCCGGACAGCGCGATGCCGTTGACGATGCTGCCCATCGCGTGCTCGCGGATGCCGAAATGCAGGTTGCGGCCGGTGTAGTCGCCGGCCTGGAAGCTGCCGGCGCCTTGGAAGGTGAGATTGGACTTGGTGCTGGGGGCAAGGTCGGCGGCGCCGCCGAACAGCCAGGGGACGTGGGGGGCGATGGCGTTCAGCACGGTCTGCGAGCTGTTGCGCGAGGCAATGCCTTTCTCGTCGGCGGGGAAGCTCGGGATGTCCTGGTCCCAGCCCTCCGGCAGCTCGTGCCGGTCCATCTGGTCTAGCTCGCGGGCCAGGTCGGGGAACTGCTCTCGGTAGCGGGCCAGCATGTCCGTCCACTCGTCGCGCAGCTTGCGGCCCCTCGCGCCGACGTGCTCGCTGAAGCGCTCGCGCACGCCCTTAGGCACCAGGAACTGCTCGTCTTCCGGCCAGCCGTAGAACCGCTTGGCGGCCTTGATCTCCTCGTCGCCCAGCGGCTCGCCGTGGGCTTCCTTGGTGCCTTGCTTCTTGGGCGCGCCGTAGCCGATGACGCTGTGGACGATGATCAGCGTCGGACGGTCGGCGACGCCTTCGGCCTCGCGCAGCGCCGCCGTCATGCCGGCAGTGTCGTTGGCGTCGTCGAGGTGGGTCACGTTCCAGCCGTAGCCTTCGAAGCGCTTGCCGACCTGCTCGCTGAAGGCGAGGTCCGTCTTGCCCTCGATGGTGATGTGGTTGCTGTCGTAGACCCAGACGAGGTTCGACAGCTTCAGGTGCCCGGCGACGCTGGCCGCCTCGCCGGAGACGCCCTCCATCATGTCGCCGTCGCCGCACAGGGCGTAGACGCGGTAATCGTAAAGCGGGAAGTCGGGGCGGTTGTAGCGGCCGGCGAACCAGCGTTCGGCCATTGCCATGCCAACCGAGTTGGCGACGCCCTGCCCGAGCGGGCCGGTCGTGGTCTCGACGCCGGAAGTGAGGCTGTACTCGGGGTGGCCCGGCGTCACGCTGGAGAGTTGGCGGAACTGCTTGATGTCGTCGAGCGTCACCGCCTCCTCGTCGAGCGGACCGTCCTGGCCCAGCTTGCGCGTGCCGGTCAGGTGGAGCAGCGAGTACAGCAACATGCTGGCGTGGCCGACGGACAGCACGAAGCGGTCCCGATTCGGCCAGGTCGGGTCCTGCGGGTCGAAGCGCAACACGTCTTGCCACAGGGCGTAGGCGACCGGGGCCAGGGCCATCGGCGTGCCGGGGTGGCCTGAGTTCGCTTTCTGCACCGCGTCCATCGACAGCGTGCGAATCGTGTTGATGCACTGCATGTCGACGCTCATGCGCCCCGCTTGGTCCCCGTCTGCCGCCATGATCCATTCCTCTGTCTGATAACGCCGAAGGTTCGGCGCTTGCCGGCATCACGCAGTGCCGGCGCTGCAATCGCTGTCCCTGGTGAACGTGCCGGCCCCGGCGGCGTTCAATTCGTCGCAATCATTAGAGGCCGGTCCGTGACAAATATCAAAGGGGTCATCTTCGACGTCGACGGCACCCTGGTGAATAGCGTGGACCTGCACGCTTTCGCTTGGCAAGAGACGTTTCAGAGATGGGGGCACGATTTCAGCTTTGAGCGTGTCCGCAGCCAGATCGGCAAGGGCGGCGACCAGCTGTTGCCGTATCTGCTGTCCGAAGCCGAGGCGGAGCGGGACGGCGAGGCGATCGAGGCGGCCCGGTCCGCCCGGTTCAAGCAGGATTTGATAGGTCAGGTGCGGCCGTTTCCGGGTGTTGCCGGGCTGTTCCAAGCCTTGCGGGACCGCGGCCTGAAGCTGGCGCTCGGCAGCTCCGGCAAGCCCGAGGAGGTGGAGCGCTACAAGCGGCTGCTCGGGATCGAGGGGTTCGAGATGGCGCAGACGACCTCGGCCGATGCCGAGCGGAGCAAGCCGCATCCCGACATCTTCCAGGCGGCGGCCGAGCGGCTGGAGTTGCCGCCTGACCGGATCATCGCGGTCGGCGACACGCCGTATGACGCGACGGCCGCCAAGCAGGCGGGGATCGCTTGCATCGGCCTCTTGTGCGGCGGGTTCGCGGAGGCCGATTTGCGGGAGGCGGGATGCGTTGCGATCTATGCGGACCCGGCGGACTTGCATAAGCAGTTGCCGGATTCGCCTTTGGCTGGGTGAAAAGGATCGCGTTGCAGACGGCAGTGCGTTAATCTAGCCAGCAATCTAGCTAGGAAGTTTAGATCGTGCATTCGGTTGGCGTCTTCGAGGCGAAGAATCGGCTTACCGCTCTTCTGGACGAGGTTGAAGGAGGCGGCGGAGTGCTGATTACCCGCCGGGGCAAGCCCGTGGCCCGGCTTATCAGTGCCGAAGCGGGGTTCGACCGGGCAAAGGCCCGGCGTGCCGCCGGTGGCCTGCGCGCTGCCAGCAAGGGCCAGAGCCTTGGCGGCGTTTCCATCAGGGAGTTGATCGACGAAGGACGGCGTTGAGGTTTGTTCTCGACAACTCCGTCGCCCTCGCTTGGTGCTTCGAGGATGAGCAGACCGATGCGAGCCGGGCATTGCTTGACCGCGTTGTCGAGACCTGCGCCGCAGCGCCGCAGCTTTGGCCGCTTGAGGCGTTGAACGGGCTGCTGAGCGCCGAGCGCTGCGGGCGGCTCGCCGCAGGCGTGCGGCGCCGGTTGGCCGGCCTCCTCTCCGACCTGCCGATCACAATCGACGACGAGACCGCCGGACGGGTTTGGGTCGCGACCGCGCAGCTGGCGGAGCGGCATCGGCTCACGGCCTACGACGCGGCCTATCTTGAACTGGCCGCGCGCCTTGGGCTGCCGCTCGCGACGAGCGATACGGCGCTGATGAAAGCCGCGAAGGATGCGGGCGTCGAGCTGTTGCCCGCGCGATGACCATTACCCGCTCCATGCTCGCGGACGGCGGCTTGCTGCGCATGGTCGCCGAGAGCGCGCCCGCGCTTCAGGTCCTGACCGACGCCGAGCGGGCCGCTTCGCTTGCCGCCACGCTGGCGCTGCGCCCGCCACGGCAAGACGGCGTGTGGCTGTTCGCCTACGGCTCGCTGATCTGGAACCCGGCCATCGAGTGCACCGGACGGACCGTGGCCCGCATCCACGGGTGGCACCGAGCGTTCTGCCTGTCGACCGCCACGGGCCGGGGCACCCCGGAAGCGCCGGGCCTGGTGCTCGGGCTGGACCGCGGCGGCGCCTGCACCGGGGCCGCGTTCCACGTGGCCGAGGACTTGGTCCAGGCGGAGCTTGACTTGCTGTGGCGGCGCGAGATGCTGGCGGGCAGCTATCAGCCGCGCTGGGTGACGGTGCGGGGCGCCGATGGGGTTCCGTTCGCCAGCGCCATCACGTTCACGATCCGCCGGGACAGCGCCCAGTATGCAGGGCGACTGGAGCGGGAGGAACTGGTGCGGCGGCTGTCCACCGCCCGCGGCGCGCTCGGCAGCTCGGCCGAGTACCTGCTCCGCACGCGCGACGGGCTGCGCTCCTTGGGCATCCGCGACCGCGCGGTGGAGCAATTGTCGCTCGCGGTCGAGGCGCGGTCTGGACGCGAGGCGCTCCCCGCGCCACTTTGAGCGGCATGTCGACGACGCTCGCGCGCAAGATCACCGAGGCCCCGCCGGTCACGTTCAAGCAGGTCAAGCAGCCGGCCAAGCCGATGCAGAAGCCGTTGCGCGTGGTTTCTTCCTACGAGCCTGCGGGCGACCAGCCGGCGGCGATCGCCGAGCTGACCGGGGGCGTTTCGCAAGGCGAGCGGGACCAGGTGCTGCTGGGGGTCACCGGCTCGGGCAAGACCTTCACGATGGCGAAGGTGATCGAGGCGGCGCAGCGCCCGGCCTTGATCCTGGCGCCGAACAAGACGCTGGCGGCGCAGCTCTATGCCGAGATGAAGGGGTTTTTCCCGGATAACGCGGTCGAGTACTTCGTCAGCTACTACGACTACTACCAGCCCGAGGCCTACGTGCCGCGGACCGACACCTACGTGGAGAAGGACAGCCAGATCAACGAGGCGATCGACCGGATGCGGCATGGCGCGACCCAGGCGCTGCTGGAGCGCGGCGACGTGGTGATCGTGGCGTCGGTATCGTGCATCTACGGCATCGGCTCGGTCGAGACCTACGGGCGCATGGTGGTCAAGCTGGAGACGGGGGGGCAGATCGACCGCGACCAGTTGGCCCGCGCGCTGGTGGAGCTGCAATACCGGCGCAACGACGCCGCCTTCCAGCGCGGCAACTTCCGGTTGCGCGGCGAGACGGTGGACGTGTTCCCGAGCCACCAGGAGGACCGGGCCTGGCGCGTCAGCCTGTTCGGCGACGAGGTGGAGAGCATCCGCGAGTTCGACCCGCTGACGGGGGAAATCACCGGGGAGTTGGGCGAGGTGAGCATCTACGCCAACAGCCATTACGTGACGCCGCGGCCGACGCTGACCCAGGCCATCGCCGACATCAAGATCGAGTTGCAGCAGCGGCTGAAGCAGTTCACCGCCGAGGGCAAGCTGCTGGAGGCGGAGCGGCTGCAGCAGCGGACCACGTTCGATATCGAGATGATCGAGACGACGGGGAGCTGCAAGTCGATCGAGAACTACTCGCGCTATCTTTCCGGGCGCAAGACGGGCGATCCGCCGCCGACGCTGTTCGAATACCTGCCCGAGAACGCCATGCTGATCGTGGACGAGAGCCACGTGACGGTGCCGCAGATCGGCGGCATGGCGCGGGGGGACGCGGCGCGCAAGGGCATCCTGAGCGAGTTCGGGTTCCGGTTGCCGAGCTGCATGGACAACCGGCCGCTGCGGTTCGAGGAGTGGGAGACGTTCCGGCCGCAGACCGTGTTCGTGAGCGCGACTCCCGGGCCTTGGGAGATGGAGCGCACGGGCGGGGCGTTCGCCGAGCAGGTGATCCGGCCGACCGGGCTGATCGACCCGGTGACGGAGGTCCGCCCGGTGGAGCGGCAGGTGGACGACCTGCTGGCCGAGTGCCGGGCCGTGGTTGGGCAGGGGGGGCGCATCCTGGTCACGACCTTGACCAAGCGGATGGCCGAGGATCTGACGGAGTATTTGACCGAGAACGGCGTCAAGGTGCGCTACCTGCATTCCGATGTCGATACGCTGGAGCGGATCGAGATCATCCGCGACCTGCGGCTCGGGGTGTTCGACGTGCTGGTCGGCATCAACCTGCTGCGCGAGGGGCTCGATATCCCGGAATGCGCGCTGGTGGCGATCCTGGACGCGGACAAGGAGGGGTTCCTGCGCAGCCAGACCAGCCTGATCCAGACCATCGGGCGGGCGGCGCGGAACGTGGACGGGCGGGTGGTGCTGTACGCGGACGTGATGACCCGCAGCCTGCGGGTGGCGATCGAGGAGACGGAGCGACGCCGGGCCAAGCAGGCGGACTGGAACGCGGCGCACGGGATCACGCCGACCAGCGTGCGCAGCCATATCGGCGAGGCGTTGCAGAGCGTGTTCGAGCAGGACTACGTGACGGTCGCGCCGGTGAAGGACGCGGGCGTGAGCGATATGGTTGGCAAGGACCTCAAAACGTCGCTTGCGGAGTTGGAGAAGCGGATGCGGGCGGCGGCGGGCGATCTCGAATTCGAGACCGCGGCCCGGTTGCGCGACGAGATCCGGCGGTTGGAAGCGTTGCAGCTCGGGCTTGAGCCGCCGCCGTCGCAGCCGTTCAGCGGGCGGAAAAAAGACCGGACGCCGGAGCCGCTCGGGCCTGGGGGCGGCGGGTATGACCCGGAGAAGCGGCGCGGCGGACGAGGGCGGGCGCGGAGGGTGGGGGGCTAGGCTCTGTGACTGAACTGGGCGAGGCGCAAGCTGATCATGGTGGCGGCGAGATGAGCGAAGCCCATCCAGCTTTAGCGTGTTTTGTCGCGTCGGAGTGCGATGCGCCCCTGATCCTTCATGCGGGCGAACAGGTTCTCGACATGGTGGCGCCTGGCATACAGGGCGGGTTCCCAGGCAGGCGGGTCGATCATGCCCTTTCTGGGCGGGGTATGGACCGTGCATCCGTTTGCCGCATAGGCGGCACGCAGTGGCGCCGAGATGTAGCCTCGGTCAAGGGCCGCGTTGCAGGCCGGGATGCCGGACGCGAGCGCGGTCGCATAGCGCAGGTCCGAGTGTTGGCCGGGACTGGCGATCAGCCGCAAGACCCGGCCCGCGCCGTCAACACAGGCATGGAGTTTGGAGCACAGCCCGCCACGGCTGCGGCCGAGCGCCTCGGCGGCGGCCGTGCTGCGTGCGGCGCCGCTCGCGGCGCGGTGCGCCTTGCAGGTGGTGCTGTCCAGGAGCAACAGCCCGTCCGCGGGCAGGCTCGGGCGCAAGGCCTCGAACACCAGCTTCCACCAGCCACGCACGCACCAGCGCCGCCAGCGGTGGTAGATGCTGGCCCAACAGCCCAGCGCATCCGGCAGGTCACGCCACGGCGCGCCCGTCCGGCACACCCAGAGCGCGGCCTCAACGAAGCGGCGCAGCGCCGCCTCGTCGCGCCTCCATGCCCGTGGGATTTGCTGCATCACAAGCATCAGCGACGTCCATTGGGCGTCGTCCAGGCCAGTCCTGGTCATGACCGTGTCTCTCTGAAAGCCTCGACACCTGCCAGGGGGGCACGGTCACAGACCGGATCAAGGCCAGGCCGCCAAGCAGTTCCGTCACAGAGCCTAATCTGCAATCGCCCTGACTGGAACCAGTCAGAGCGTCAATTGCCAGGCCAGGAAAAGCTAAACCCGTATTGCCCTGACATAGTGAGGGCAATACGGGTTTAAGGACATACCAGAACGGCTCAGGCGAGAGCCGTCACGCTGCAGCGTGGGGCTGAACGCCTGAGCCGAACGCCGCGATTCAGGTCAGCGCGGGCATCGGGGCAGTGGCGCCGCATTGCGCGACCGCTTCGTCGTAGAGTTCCTGCTCGGCCCGCTTCTTTTCGGCCGAGAAGCGGATCGCCGCCGCGCAGACCGCGCTGAGCAGCACGAAGCAGCCCAGGAAGAACAGCGTCGACGGCAAGTCCCCGGTGCCCTTCAACAGGAACCCGGCCGCGACCCCGCCGACGTTGCCGCCCGCGCCGACGATGCCGGTCACGCCGCCCAGCGCCTTGCGGTCAACGAACGGCACCAGGGCGTAGATCGAGCCGCACGCCATGTGGGTGAACACGCCGAACGCGAGCATCGCGATCACCGCGAAGCCGACCGTGGCCATGTTGGAGAACACGATCAGGCCAAGGCCCTCGCCGATCAGGAGCGCGACCAAGAGCCAGGTGCGCGCCACGAGGCCGCCGGACCGCGCCACGCGGTCCGACGCGAGGCCGCCGAGGGCGCGGGCGAACAAGGCCAGCAAGCCGAAGCTGCCCGCGGCCAGGCCTGCCGTCGCCAGCGTCAGGCCGAACCGGTTGACGTAGTAGCTGGCGGCGACGCCGTGGATGAACAGTTCGATGCCGAAGCCGGCGGCGTAGGTGACGGCCAGCATCCAGGTGCGGTAGTTGGCCGCCGCCTGCTTGAACACCGCGATGCCGCCTTTCTTGCCGGAGTCGACGGTGATCCCGCGGCGGCGCAGGTCGATGATGTTCCCCTCGGGCGTGTCCTG
This sequence comes from Acetobacteraceae bacterium, assembly GCA_965217935.1. GTDB lineage: Bacteria > Pseudomonadota > Alphaproteobacteria > Acetobacterales > Acetobacteraceae > JBBROS01. The sequence continues at coordinate 881,921 of OZ244581.1, forward strand.
GGTGTATTTCCAATACAGCACGGCCACGATCAGCATCAGCACGCCGGGCACGATCATGGAGAGGCGCCAGCCCAGCGCCGAGCTTACGCCGAGGCTCAGCGCCGCGGCCAGGATGAGCGGCATGACGCTCTGCGTGACGCCGCCGCCGGCATTGCCCCAGCCTCCCACGGTCGCGTTCGCGGTGCCGACCACGTTGGGCGCGAACATCACCGAGGTGTGGAACTGGGTGATGACGAAGCTGGCCCCGATCGCGCCGATGGCGAGGCGGAACAGCAGGAACGACTCGTAGGAGTGGGCGAAGGCGATGCCGATCACGGGAATGGCGCCGAATGCCAGCAACGCGGTGTAGGTGATGCGCGGGCCGTAGCGGTCGCAGAGCGGCCCGATGATCACGCGCACGAGGATGGTAATGCCGACGGCAGCGATGTTGATGTTGGCGATCTGGCCGAGGCTCAGGTTGAGGTCGCCCTTGATCACAGGCATCAGCGGGGCCACGGCGAACCAGGCGAAGAAGCAGACGAAGAAGGCGAGCCAGGTCAAATGGAACGCCCGCATCTGCGGGGTGGCGAAGCTGAACAGATTAATCTTGGTGGCCTTCTGGCTCGTCATGTCGGTCTCCGGGGCATAACAGGCGGCACGGAAGCGGGCCTCGATTAGGATGAACCCGCGTCCGCGCCAAGTTGATCGTTAGGCGGCGATGCCGAGCTTGGCTGCGATCGACAGCAGAAGCTCGTGGTTCGACCGCATGATGTCCGAGTTGGACTTCAGCAGGCGCGCGTTGCTTTGCAGCAGCGCGTGGTTCGACCAGAGCGTCTCCGCGTTGCCGGACACGACCTGCGCGTTGGCGGCGAGCACGCCGTGGTTGCGCGCCAAGGATTCCGCGTTCGCCGCGAGCTTGGCCGAGTTCGCGCCGAGGGCGCCCTTGTTGCCTTCGAGCAGCACGTGGGCGCCCGAGAGCGCTTGGCTGTTGGCGGCGATCGTCTGCGAGTTGTTCGCGAGCGTGCGGCGGTTGCCCTCGACCGCGGCGGCGTTCGCCCTGATCGTCGCGGCGTTGCCGGTCAGGATCCCGTTGTTCTCGGCGACGGCCGCCCTGTTGCCTTCGAGCAAGGCCTGGTTGGCGGGGAGCGCTGCCGAGTTGTCCGCCAACGCTTTCTTGTTGCGGCCCAGGGTCGAGCTGTTGCCAATGACGATCTCGTGGTTGGCCTCGAGAAGGTCGCGGTTGCCCTTGAGCGACGACGCGTTGGATTGCAGCAGGGCGTTGTTATTGACCAGGAGACCGATATTGGTCTCGATCATCGTTGGATCAGTCATGAGATCGTCCTCCAAAAACCAATTCGCCCGGAAATCCGGGGTCAGGAGGCACAGTTTGCTTACTTCAGCGTAAGCATGACGCGCAGTGCGCAAGCGTTGGCCGAGCCACTTCGGTGTGGCCTCGAAAGCACTTAAGCAACTTCCATGCCACGGCTGCGACTTCCGTGCCACGGTTCCGGTTTGGTGCGGAAGTTGCGTGGCGCGAGGCACGGTATGCTGAGCGAGGCCCGCGTGTGACAACCGCCCTGGTGACTTCGAGCGACGGCCCAGAAGCGCCGCCATTGCTGCATGATTTGGCATCCGCCGGGATCGAGGCGGTTCTCACGGACGAATGCATTAATTTAGTGCAGAATGTGATTACGAAAGCGGCAGACCTCATTGTCATGTTCGAGGGTGCGCCCGAACCTGCCTTTTTCGACAGCGTGGCGGCGGTTGACGCGACCGTGCCGCGCCCGGTGGTCGTGTTCACCACGGATCCCGACGCGGAAAAGATCGCGCTCGCGATCCGGTCCGGCATCCACGCCTACGTCATCAACGGCTATGGGCAGGATCGGCTGCGGTCCGTCCTGCATCTGGCGCAGGCGCGCTTCCGCCATGAGCGGACGGTTCGCGACCAGCTCATCGACGTCAACCAGCGCTTCGCCGAACGCAAGCTGGTCGACCGGGCGCGCGGCATCCTGATGGGCGCGCGGCAGCTTCGCGAAGAGGAGGCCTATCGCGCGCTCCGGCGTGCGGCGATGGACGGCAAGCAGCGGATCGGCCAGGTGGCGCAGCGGGTGATCGATGCCGCGCGCTACGCGGAAGCGGTGAACCGCGCCGGGCAGTTGCGCATGCTGTCGCAGCGGATCGCCAAGCTGTATGCGCTGAACGGCGCCGGCATCGACCCTGCGTCGACCAAGACGCTTCTGGCCAGGTCGGCAGCCCAGGTCGAAGCCAATTTCGCGAGCCTTTCGCGCAGCCTGTCCCGCCCCACGTTCGGCGACTTGCTGGACGCCGTGGACGCGCCGTGGAAACGGCTGGCGCAGCGCCTGAAAGCCCCATATTCGGCGCCCGGCCTTTTGCAGGTGGACCGGGACGCCGATCAGATGCTGCTGCGGGCGGAACAGTTGACCGCCAACCTGGAAATCAGCGGGCTGGCCTCGGCGCTCCACATCATCAACGTGTCGGGCCGGCAGCGGATGCTGTCGCAACGGCTGGCCAAGGAGGCGCTGATTGCCGGCCTGGTGGGACCGCCGGCCTCGATCGCCGCCGCAGCCGCCCTGCAGACCACCAGCAAGGAGCTGGAGGCGGGCTTCGCCTGCCTCGGCGCGTTGCCGCTCAGCAACGCCGAGATCGCGCGCCTGCTGCATGGCGCGGCGCAGGTCTGGGCGGACTTGCGATCGGCGACCGCGCAAGCCCGCAGCAGGGATGGGCAGGAACGGATCGCGGCGGTGAGCGAGACCCTGCTCGACCTGTTTCAGCGGCTGACCGACCACATCGAGCGCGGCATGCAGAGCTTGATGAACTGAAGGCGGCGTCGGCACCAGGCGCGTCAGCGCGCCGGCGATCTCGGCTGTAGCCCTCAGCGGACATTAACGGCTCATGCCACGAATGTCCGCTTAGGAGTTTTTGCAGACGCATCGTTTTTCGCGTCGTCACGGCGAGCCGTCCCGCGAAATGATGCTCAGAGCCGATGAGCCGCCCCGGCCTGCGCCGCGTAGGGTCCGGCATGAGCGCACAGGGAGAGCGGCCATAGATTGCCAGCGTAGCTTCGGATGACCCGCTCTGCCGGAAGATGAATGCCGTGGGCCGCCGCCATGATCGCGACCGCGACGCAAGCAGTCCAGCGGAGCCGGATCGTGTCGGGCGGCGTCCCGGCGAGGCGCACGAACAGCAGCGCGCCAGCGATGCCCACGGCGGCGCCGATGACAGCCTCGGGCACGGTGTGCGCGCCGACGATGATCCGCGTCGTGCCGATCACGGCCGCGACCGCGAAGGCGCACGGCAGCGCCCAGTTCAGCCGCCCGATCCACTTGTTGGCAATGAGCGCGGCCAGGCTGCCGTAAACCAGGCTTGCGGTCGCGGTATGCCCGCTGGGCGTCGTCAGCTCCGGACCGAACAGCAGGACGCCGCACTGGGTTCCGACCAGCTTGAGCGCCAGCATGGCGCCCCAGGTGAACGCGGCGGAGATCGCCCATGCGGCCGCGCCCTGCGTCCACCCGGTGAATGCAAAGGCGAGGGCAATGGCGGCCACGAGCGGCAGCATGACCGCTTGATCGGCAAAATCGGTGATGAATCTTGCACTATGCAACGCGAGCTCCTTGTCGCCCGGCATTCGGGACGGCGCAGTCAGGTAGGATGGCTTGTAAGGCGATTGAGTGAAAAACTGGTGAACGGCATGGCCGGCCGGGACCGCCGCGCCTGGCTTTTCAACATTCACGGATATGGCCGCTTAAACCTTTTTTTGACACGTTCGGCTGCAATATACCGATCGTGGATATTATGAAACGGCGTCGTTCGGAGGAACTGGTCATGCGTATCGGAGCCTACTTGGCCTTGGCGGGCGTTCTCTCTCTTCCCGCATGCGCAGGCGCGCAGCCGGGCGGCTGGGGCTACGGAGGCGGATCGCAATACTATCAGCCTCGCGCGCAGTATGCGCCCGAGTACAGGCCATATTACGCGCCGCAGCCATTCGTGGGCGGGCGGGATGCCTTCTATGGCCGGGAGTTGAACCGCCGCGAGTGGGACCGGCGCGAATACGGCCGGGGCGAAGAGCGCCGGCAGCAGGAAGTCGTCCGACAGCAGCAGCAATACAATCAGCGGCTCCTGCAGCAGCAGCAACAATATAACGCGACGGTGCTGAAGCAGCAGCAGTACAACAACGCCCTGCTACAGCAGCAGCAAGCCTATAACGCGGCAAAGCTGGCGCAGGAGCGGGCGGCCGGTCGTTAACCCCTGAAAGCGGGCCCACGCGCCGAGCGGCCGCCCATGCGTCTGAGGCGCATCGGTTGAGCGTCGCGTGCGAGAAGCGCCCGGCGGCCGGGTCACGCGGCATGGTCGTCGCCAACCATCCGCTTGCCGCCGGCGTCGGCGCCGAAACGCTGCTCGCGGGCGGCAACGCGATCGACGCGGCCGTTGCCTGCCTGTTCGCGCTGACCGTGGTCGAGCCGATGATGGTCGGCGTGCTCGGCGGCGGCGTCACCCACATTCGGTTGCCCGACGGCACGCATACCATCCTCGACGGCCTCAGCACGGCCCCGGCCGCTGCCGGGCCGGCGATGTATCGCACCGTCTCCGATACCCTGCCCGACTATCAGGAGACTGCCGGCCGCGAGAACCACTTCGGCGCCCGCGCGGTCGCGACGCCCGGCGCGCTCGCGGGCTGGTGCGCGGCACTGGCAAAATATGGCACGATGCCTCTGCAGGAGGCCCTGGCGCCCTCCATCCGGTTGGCCGAGGCCGGCTTCAACGTCACGCCTTATCTGTCTGCCTGCATCGGCGATTGCGCCGCCGACCTCGCGCAGGACCCTGACCTCGCCCGCCTGTTCCTGCCCGGCGGCAGCCCTGCCGCCCCCGGAACCCGCCTACGACGCCCGGACTATGCCGAGACCTTGCGCCTCATCGCCTCGCAAGGGGCGGATGCGCTGTACGCGGGCCAGCTCGGCTCGGCGCTCGCGGCTTTCTTGGCCAAATCCGGCGGGCTGATCGCGGCGGAGGACCTTGCCGGCTACCGCGTCAGGCAACGCGCGCCTATCGTCAGCCAATATCGCGGGTTCGGCATCGTCGGCCCGCCGCCGCCGGCGTCCTCCGGCGTGCACATCGCCCAGATGCTCAATCTGCTGGAAGGCTTCGATGTCCGGGCGCTCGGGTTCGGCGCCGCCGATGGCGTGCACCTCCTGGCCGAGGTGCTGAAAATCGCCTTCGCCGACCGCGCCGCAGCCACCGCGGACCCGGACTTCGTGCCCGTTCCGGTCGAGCGCCTCGTCTCCAAAGCCTATGCGGACCAGCGCCGCCCCGCTATCGACCTGTCGCGTGCCCGATCGCACGGAGCGGGCATCGGCCCCGGCGCGGAGAGCGCCGACACCACGCATGTGACGGTCGCCGATGCGCACGGCAACGTCGTCAGCGCCACGCAGACGATCAACGGCCTGTTCGGCGCGCGCATCGCCGTGCCGGGCGCCGGCCTTATCTGCAACAACTACATGTTCAACTTCGACCCGCACCCGGGTCACGCACTCTCGATCGCGCCGGGCAAGCGGGTGTTCACCTCCATGGCGCCGATGATGGTGACGCAAGGCCCGCGCGTGCGCTACGCCCTCGGCCTGCCGGGCGCGCTGCGTATCTTCCCCTCCGCGTTGCAGGCGATCGTCAACCTCATCGACCACGGCATGGCGCTGCAAGAAGCGGTCGAGGCCCCGCGCATCTTCACCCAGGGCCATACGCTGGAACTCGAAACCGGCCTGTTCGACCAACTCGCCCCCGAACTCGAAGCACGGGGCCACACAGTCGAGAACTCGCCCCGCATCGCCGGCGGGATGAACGCGATCGAGTTCCTTCCCGACAACACCTTCCTCGGCGCCGCGTGTTGGCGCGCAGACGGCACGGCGGTTGGCATCGGCGGCGGGCTGGCCAGGCCCGGCGTCCGCTTCGTCATCTGACGCGGAGAAGCGACCGAAGCCCTAATTGGACTCCTGCGCCTGCTGCACCGTCGTCACCCCCGGCCGCCAGCCGCGTTGCGCCGCCCAATCAGGCTCCAGCCCCGCGAAGCGCGACAGGCGCAGCGGGCTCAGGTCGGCGAACGAGCAGGCCCCGTCGGTCACCAACTCCTGCACCGCGTGGCCCGAGGCCGGGGAGAGGCCGAACCCAATGCTCGACAGCGTGGCGACGACGACGTTCGACGCGTCGGGCAAGCGGTCGATCACCGGGCGCCCGTCCGGCGTGTTCTCGATGATGCCGGCCCAACTGCGGATGATGCGGGCGTGCCGGGCCTTGGGGAACATCTCAACCAGATGCCCGGCGATGTTGCCCATCAGCGGCGTGCTGAGCCGGGGCGGAACGCCCATGCCCTCCGCGTCGTCCAGCCATTCATGCGGCCCGCCGCCATAGGCAAGATTGCCCCGCCGGGTCTGGCGCCCGTAAAGCCCGTTGCCGTCGGCCCCGCCAACCGGCATCATCGGCAAGGGTTCCGTCACGATCATCTCCGCCCGCGCCGAGACGACCGGGATTGCGGCCCCAAGCATCGCCGACAGCTTCCCGCTCTGCGGCCCGGCGGCCAGCACGAGCTGGTCGCACCCCAGCCGCCCCCGGTCGGTCTCCACCGCCGCGACGCGGCCCGCGCGGACAGCGAATCCCAGCACGGCCGTGTGCTGCATCACCCGCCCGCCATGGTCCTGCATCGCCCAGGCATAGGCCTGCACGGTCCGATGCGGGTTGGCATGGCCGCCGAAATGGTGCCAGCAAGCCCGGTGAACGTTGTCGCCGGTCAGCGGCACAAGCTCGCGCAGTTGCGCCGCGTCAAGCTCCTCGGTTTCGAACCCGTGCCGCTCGCCGTTGCGGATCATGCGCTCGGCCCCGAGCCAATCGTTCTCGTCGAGCGCGATGCGGATGCGCCCGCGGCAGAACTCGGTCGGGTAGCCGAGCAGCTCGTCCATCTGCGGCCACAACCGCTGCTCCTCGGCGAACAGCGGGCTGAAGCCGTGGGTGCAGCCGCCGCCGTTCCGCCCCGAGGCTTCCCAGCCGACGATCCCCTTGTCGAGCACCAGCACATCGACCCCGGCCCGCGCCAGCCACCACCCGGCGCTAAGCCCGGTCGCGCCGCCGCCGACGATGATGACGCTGGCGCCGGCGGTCTCGCTCAAGGGGTCTCTCCGGCAGGCCCGATCTCCCAATACGGCGTGACCTGGCCGGGAACGCCGAACCAGACATCCCAGTGCCGGGCCATCTCGTCGGACTCGGGCAGCGAGCCGGCAAGCCCCAGCGGCATCGGGCGCACCGGCGCGCGGAAGGTGGCGAGCGGCACGTCGCCGATCGCCTTGCCAGCCCCGAGCGCGAGCAGGGCGGCAACCTGCTCGCGGCAACGCCGGCCCTGGCACAGCCCCATGCCGGCGCGGGTCAGGCGCTTGACCTGGTCCGGGTTGGGCGCGCCCTCGCCGAGCAGGTCGGCAAGGTCGGCGCTGTTCCGCCTGGAACCCTGCCATTGCAGGTAGCGGGGCGGTCGCACCTCCAGGATCTCCCGGGCGGTGACCTCCTCGCACTGGCAGACATAAGGCTCCGCGGCGCCCATCTCGGCCTCGACCACGGCATGACGAACCCAGGACAGCCGGTAATCGGCAGGCGCGGTGGCGGGCGGTATCTCAGCCTCGCGCTCGTGTTCCGCAGGTTCGCCAGCGATCAACCGGAGAGCCTGCGCCACGGCGCGCCGTCCCTCCGCTTCGCTGATCGCGCGGTCAATGGACTTCGCGGCCCAAACCCCGGCGCAGTCGCCCACGCTGTAGATGCCCGGCACCGATGTCATCTGCCCGGCGTCGACGACGGCGACATGCCCGCCCCGCTCCGGCACGTAGGCGGCCCGGCACCCGGCGGCGTCAAGCAACTCGATCAACGGAATGGCGCCGATGCCGAGCACGACGGTGTCGCACTCGATGCGCGTGTCCCGGCCTTGCACGCGGGCGCCATCGGCGGACAGGGCGGACAGCCTGACCGATTCCACCCCGTTCGCCCCTCCCTCCGCCGCAGCGATGACCTGCCGGGTCAGCACCGGGATGCCGGCGTCAGCCAGCGCGCCGAGCAGGCTCTCCGGCCCGATCGGTTCGGCGGCCTGCTCAACGACGGCGGCAACCTCGACGCCGGCCCGGTGCATCGCCAGCGCCGCCAGCAGGGCCTCCGCCCCCGTGCCGAGCACGACGGCGCGCCGGGCATCCAGCGCGCCGTAGCGTGCAGCAAGGCGTTCGGCGGCGGTCGCGCCCATCACGCCGGGCAGCTCCCAGCCGGGGAAGGCAAGCCCCATGTCGCGCCGCCCGGTGGCGACGACCGCGGCCTTGCACCCCAGCATCCACGACGCGGCCCCGTCCGACACCCCGGCCACCATGCCCGGCAGCCAGCCGACGCTCGGCCCATTCGCGTAAAGGCCCCAGACGATGGTGCCGAGCCGGACATCGACGCCCGCTTCGAACGCCTCGGCCAGCATCGGCTCGCTTTCAAGCATCGCCTCGGTCATGGCGTTGCGGTTGCGCACCGCGCCGCCCATCCGCTGGCCGAAATGCAGCGGGATCTCGTCGCCCATCGTCTCGGCAGGAATGGGGTTCTCGTCGACGAGCACGACGGACGCGCCCGACTTCGCGGCGGTGATGGCAGCCGACAGCCCGGCCCGTCCTGCGCCGACCACGAGGAGGTCGGCGCGTTCCGTGACGGCCAGGGTGGCGTTGGCGGTGGAGCGGGGGTCTATGACGTTCGGCATCGGGGCAGCCTATGCAGCAACGGGATCGGGCGTGCGCTCGTCCGACATGCCGGCGGGGAGCGGCCCGCCACGGCGCCCGAGGTCTTGGGGCGCGAGATGGCAGCGAATTTGATGCCCGGTCTCGACACGCATCCCAGGCTCCTCCGTCTCGCAGACCGGTCCGATCTTGCGCGGGCAACGCTTATGGAACACGCAGCCGGAGGGCGGGTTCAGCGGATTGGGGATTTCTCCGGTGAGCCGGATGCGGGCACGCTTCTCGGCGGCGTCGATGTCCGGGACGGCGGAGAGCAGGGCTTCGGTGTAGGGATGATGCGGCCCGTTGAACACGTCTTCCGCCGGGCCAAGCTCCATGATGCGCCCGAGGTAAAGCACGGCGATGCGGTCCGACAGGTAGCGCACCACGCCGAGGTCGTGGCTGATGAAGATGTAGCTCACGCCCTCGCGGGCCTGCAGGTCGGCGAGCAGGTTCAGGATCGCCGCCTGCACCGAGACATCGAGCGCCGAGGTCGGCTCGTCGCAGATCACCACCCGCGGGTCCCCGGCGAACGCCCGGGCGATCGCGACCCTCTGCTTGAGGCCGCCCGAGAGCTGGCGCGGACGCATGGACAAATGCCGCTCGGTCAGCCGCACGGCGGAGATGAGTTCATCCAGCCGCTCCGCCTTCTTGCGCCCGAACAGCCCGGCTAACCGGGTCAGGGACCGCTCGATCAAGTGCCGGACGGTGTGGGACCGGTTGAGCGCCGAATCCGGGTTCTGGAACACGATCTGCAACGCCTTCTGGTCGGTGCGAGAGCGGTCCTTCGCCTCACCGGCCACCCTCGCCCCGCCGACCTCGATCTGCCCGCCCTCGTCCGGCGCGACCAGGCCGAGCAGCAACCGGGCCAGCGTCGTCTTGCCGCTGCCGGACTCGCCCACGAGCCCGAGCGTCTCCCCGGCTTCGAGGTCGAGCGTCACGTCGGTCACGGCATGGACCGCGTTGGCGCCGGAGCGGAAGGTCTTGGACACGCTCCTGGCCCGCAGCGCCACCGCGTCGGACGCGACGGCCGGCGCCGGGACCGCCCCGGGCGGCGCGGGTTCGGCGGCAACGGCTTGCTCGACATGATGGCAGCGGACGGTTTGCGCTCCCATCTGGCGGCGTTCCGGCGCCGCCTTGCGGCAGAGGTCGTCGGCGAAGTCGCAGCGCGGCGCGAACACGCAGCCGGGCAGGGCAGAGCCGGGCAGCGGCAGGAAACCGGGGATGGTGTCGAGCTTGCCGTCCGACTTACGCCGCCCGGCGGCGGGCAGGCAGCGCAGCAGCCGCATCGTGTAAGGGTGCAGCGGCCGGGCGAGCAGGTCGGCGGTGGGGCCTTCCTCGACCAGGCTGCCGGCATACAGCACGCCGATCCGGCCGCACATGCGCTCGATGATGGCGAGGTTGTGGCTGATGAACAGGATGGAGGTCGAGAACTCGTCGCGCAGGGCGGCGATGAGATCCAGCACGTCCGCTTCCACGGTCGCGTCGAGGCCGGTCGTCGGCTCGTCGAGCACCAGCAGCGCCGGGTTCTGCGCCAGCGCCATGGCGATGACGACGCGCTGCTGCATCCCGCCGGAGAGCTGGTGCGGGAACGCCTTCATCACCCGCTCAGGCCCGGAGATGCGGACGCGGCCGAGCATGGCCTTGGAGCGTTGGCGGGCCTCGGCGCGGGCGACGCCGGCGATCTCGAACACCTCGCTGAGTTGCTTGCCGACGGTCATGGACGGGTTGAGCGCGCGCCCCGGATCCTGATAGACCATCGACACCTTCTCGCGCCGCAGACTGGTCAGCCCGGCCCGGTCGAGCGCGGTCACGTCCTGCCCATCGACCAGCACCTGCCCGCCGCGGATGAACCCGGCCCGCGGCAACGCGCGCAGGGCGGCGACGGCGGCGGTCGATTTGCCGCAGCCGCTCTCGCCCACCAGCCCGTAGGTCTCGCCCGGCGCGATGGCGAACGAAACCCCACGCAGCACGAGCTGCTCGACGCCCCGCGCCCGGTAGCCGACGCTGAGGTCCCGCAGTTCCAGGGCCGGCGTCATTCGAGCGCCCCGGAGATGCCGTCCGCCACCAGATTGACCCCCACCACGAGCGAGGCCGTGGCCCCGGCCGCGAAGGCGACCGTCCACCAGAACCCGCCGCTGATCATGCCGTAGTTCTCCGAGATCGCCAGGCCCCAATCGGCCGAGGGCGGCTGGATGCCGAAACCGAGGAAGCTGAGCGAGGCGACGGTGAAGATGGCGTAGCCGAGCCGCACCGTCGTCTCCACTAGGATGGGCGGCAGCACATTGGGCAGGATCTCCACGAACATGACGTGCAGCGCGCCCTCGCCGCGCAGTTCGGCCGCCGCCACGTAGTCGAGCGAGCGCTCCGTCAGCACCGCGGCGCGGACGGTGCGGGCGATGAGCGGCGTGAAGATGATGCCGATGACGGCGATGACGGTGCCGGAGGAGGGGCCGAGCGCGACCAGGACCAGCAGGGCGACGACGATCAGCGGCAGCGCCAGCAGAACCTCGATCAGCCGGCCGATGACGGCATCGAGCCAGCCGCCGACGTAGCCGGTCAGCAGGCCGAGCGCGGTGCCGGCGACGGTGGCGAGCAAGGTCGCGGCCGGGGCCACGGAAAGGATGGGCCGGGCGCCCACGATGACGCGCGAGAGGATGTCCCGCCCCAACTGGTCGGTGCCGAACCAGTGCGCGGCGGAGGGCGGCGCGAGCGTGTGCAGCAGGTCGTCGGCGTAGGGGTCGTAGGGGGTGAAATAGGGGCCGAAGAGGGCGCAGACGATCCAGAACAGCAGCACCGCGGCGCCGACCAGGAAACTCGGGGAGCGCAGGACGAGGCTCAGGCGGCTGGGCAGGGCGACGACGGGTTCGGTCGCGGCGGCGTCCGCGGGCGAGGGCAGGTCGGTTGCCTGCCGGCCCGGCAACGCGGCGCTCATAGTCATCGGCCGGCTCCCTGCCGCAGTCTCGGGTTCAGCAGCACATACAAGCTGTCCGCGACGAGGGTGGCAAGGATATAGACCGTGCCGACGGTCAGGATGCCGGCTTCCAGCATCGGGAAATCCTTGCCCCGGGCGGCGGTCAGGATGAGGCTGCCGATGCCCTGGTAGCGGAACAGGGATTCGACCACGACGAGGCCGCCGATCATGTAGCCGAGCTGCGTCGCGACCACGGTGATGGTGGGGAGCAGAGCGTTGGGAAGGACATGGCGGACGATGACGGTGCGGCGCGGCAGGCCCTTGAGCGTCGCGGTGCGGGCGTAGTCGGAGTCGAGCGCCTCCAGCGTGCCGGCGCGCGCCATGCGGGCGATGTAGCCGAACAGGATCAGCACCAGCGGCAAGGCGGGCAGGATGAGGTGGCGGAGTTGCTCCAACGCGCCGGTGCCGGGCCGCGTGGCCGCCGAGATGGGCAGCCAGCGCAGCCAGATGCCGAACACCAGGATGAGGGCGATGGCGGAGACGAACTCCGGCACCACCGTCAGCGACAGGCCGGAGACGGTGATGGTGCGGTCCTGCCAGCGCCCGGCCTTCATCGCGGCATAGACCCCGGCGGCGATGGACAGCGGGACGACGATGACGAAGGTGACGGCCGCGAGCTTGAGCGAGTTCAACAGCGCCTTGCCGACGAACGGGGCCACCGGCGTGCGGAAAATATAGGAGGTTCCCATGTCGCCGGTGAGGAATGCGCCAATCCAGGAGAGGTACTGCTGGATCAGCGGACGGTCCATGCCGAGTTCGTGGTTGATCTTGGCGACGGCCCGCGGGTCGGCGAGCGGGCCGAGGATGGCGCGCCCGACATCGCCGGGCAGCACCTGCGCGCCCAGAAAGACAACGACGCTGAGCAGGCCCAACGTGACGATGCTGAGCGCCACGCGCCGCCCGGCCTGCCGGGATAGGCCATTCAGCATTGGTCAGCCGCCAATAGTCAGGCGCCGACCGTGGCGTTGGCAAGGAAGACCTGCGAGATCGCGGTGATCACGACGCCCTTCACGTCTTTCGCCGTCACCGCGATGTAATCGTAGAAGAAGCCGTAAAGAACTGGCGTTTCGTCCAGCAAAATCTCCTGGATTTTTCCGGCAGACTCGCGCTGCTTGCCGAGGTCGGTCGTGGCGATGTACTGCGCGACCAGCTTGTCGTAGTCCGGGTTCTTGAAATGGGCGGCGTTCCAGGCGCCGCCGCTGAGCAGCGGGGCCTGGAGAAAGACGTTCGGCACGCCGCGATGGCCGTAATCGGTCATGCCCATCTCGGAATCAAGCCAGTCGGACTGGCCGTACTGCGCCTTGCCGTAATAGGCGGGCTCGCTCTCGATCTTGAGGTTGAGCTTGATGCCGATCTCGGCGACGGCGTTCTGGATGATGACCGCGTAATCCGGCATCTCCAGCTTGCGCATCCCGGTCAGCGTCGCCTCGAAGCCGTCCTTGTGCCCGGCCTCTTGCATCAGTTGGCGCGCCTTGGCGATGTCTTTCTTGCGTTGCGGCACCGATTTATCGGTGGACGGGAACACCGGCGCGAACGGCGAGTCGTTGCCGACCTTCGCCAGGCCGCGGAACAGCCCGGCGACGATCGCCTCGCGGTCCAGCGTGAGGGCGATCGCCTGCCGCACCCGCTTGTCGGAGAACTTCGCCACGTCGTTGCGCATGTGCACCTCGCGGTGCGACGCGGCGCTGAGCTTGATCAGGTTGACGTCCGGGCTGTTGAGGATGCCTTGCGCTCCCTGCACCGCGACTTGCTGGATAACGTCAACCTGCGCCCCTTGCAGCGCCAGGATCGCCGGCTGCTGGTCGTTGAAGAAGGTGAACTCGACCCGTGCCGGCAGCGCCTTGTCGCCCCAGTAGTCGGGGTTGCGGACGAAGCTGGCGCCGACCTTGGCGGTGTAGGCATCCAACTTGAAGGGGCCGGTGCCGTTGAAGGTCTTCTCGAAGTCGCCCGCGTAGTCGGCAGGCAGGATGATGGCGTTGTAGTTGTCCGACGAGACGATGTAGGGAAAGTTGCCGTTGGGCGCGTCGAGGTGGAAGGCGACGGTGAGGTCATCCACTTTGCGCGTGCCGCCCTTGGACAGCACGCCTTTGAACGCGGACAGCGCGTTGGAACCGTTCTTCGGGTCGGCGAGGCGGTCCATGGTCGCCACCACGTCGTCGGCGTTCAAAACATGGCCGCTGTGAAACTTGACGTTGGGCCGGAGCTTGAAGGTCCAAACCGAGCCGTCGTCGTTGGCGGTCCAGGACAGGGCCAGCATCGGCTTCAGCATCAGGTCCGGCTGGTCGAAGACGAGAAATTCGCCGGTCTGCTGCAGCATGACCAGGCCGCCGGTGTTGGCCACCGTCACCGGGTCGACCGCGCCGGAGGGGGTTTGCGAGGCGACGCGAATGGTCGCGTCCTTCTGCCCCTGCGCCCGGGCCAGCGGAGCGGCGAACGGGCTGGCCGCGCCGAGCAGCCCCCCCAGCAACGGCATGGCGACCCCGAACCGGCTGCCTTCCCGCAGCAAGCCCCGCCGGTCCAGCCACCCGGCGAGGAATTCATCGACGACCTGGTTTTCAAGGTCGCTCGCTTCACGGCGGAGGCGGTCTAGAAATTTGGGGGAACGGCGCATGGAACATCCTTGAACTGGACTGGCAACGAATGAGGACCAGGCCGGCGATCCCTCAAGCATGAAGTCGTCCGCCGCCCCCGGCACGAAGCAATTACGGTGCCGGGGGCTGGCCCGCTCCGCAAGCTAAAAATCAGTACGGCTTGGCACGGTTTGCACAAAATTTGAGCCGTTCCGTGCCGGGTTCGCTGCCGGGCCGCCGATCATGGGCGTCCGGCATCCTGCGGCTGCGCCCCTGATCGTCAGACGCTCGCGGCAGCGGTGCGGCGGAACCGGTCGAAGCGGAACGGGGCCGGGTCGACCACCGGCGTGTCCCCGCTCACCAGATCGGCCATCAGCCGTCCCGCGCCGGGACCGATGCCGAAGCCGTGGCCGGAGAAGCCGGTCGCGATATAGAAGCCCGGCGCCGAGCCGACGTGCGATATGACCGGCACTTCGTCCGGCGTCACGTCGATCATGCCGCCCCAGGCGCCCGCGACCTGCATCGACGCGAACGCCGGAAAGGCACGCGACAGGTTGCGGCGCGCTTCGTCAAGAATGCCGCTCGATGGAGCAGGGTCAAGCACGCGGACCTGCTCGAACGGCGTACGCTCATCCAGCCGCCAGCGCCGCTTGAGCCGCCATTCCTCGGCAAACCGCCCGTCGACGCGGACCCGCAGCTCCCGGCGTTGCGACCACAGCGCGGGCAGGAAATCGGGCAGCAGGCGGAAGGAATCGGGCGTGATCGAGGAGATGGTCGCGCCTCGCCGGGCCACCGTGTAGCCGCCGTCGATTCGTTTGCGGAAGGCGAAGTCGGCGCCGCCGACCGAGGTCTCGGGGGCGCCGCCGAGCGGCCCGGTGCGAAGCACGGACCCCAGCACCTTGAGCTGCGGCAGGTCGAGCCCCTGGTTGCCGCAGAACAGGCGGGACCAGGCGCCGCCCGCCAGCACCACGGCGTCGCAACGGATGCGTCCGCGTTCGGTCACCGCGGCACAGACCCGCCCGGCCTGACTCTCGAAGCCGCGGACGGCGCAGCCGGTCAGGATGGCAGCCCCTTGGCCGCGGGCCGCCGCGGCGATGGCGGGGGCGGCCTTCTGCGGCTCGGCTCGCCCGTCGGTTTTGGTATGGACCGCGCCCTCCCAACGGCGGGCCGCGCCGGGAAGCAGCTTGGCTGTCTCGTCCGCGGTCAGCAGGCGGGTCTCGACCTGGTGCAGCCTGGCCTGCTCCATCCAGGCGGCATGGGATTCCAGCTCCCGTCGCGTATCGCAGACGTAGACCACCCCGGCGCGGCGATAGCCGGTCTCGGCGCCGACGCGGGCGTTCATGCCTTCCCAGAGCCGCAAGCTCTCGGCGGCGAGCGGGATTTCGGCGTGGTCCCGCCCGGTCTGCCGGCACCAGCCCCAGTTGCGGCTGGATTGCTCGGCGCCGATCCCGCCCTTCTCGCACACCGTCACGGCGATGCCCCGCTCGGCCAAGCAGAGCGCCGTGCAAACGCCGATGATGCCGCCGCCGACGATCAGCACGTCGGTGCGCTCGGGCAGGACCTCGTCGGATCGGACGGGATCAACGGGCGGTCCCATAGGGTTCAGCCCGGCGCCCGCAGATCTTGCACCGCGATCGGCCGCGCCGGGGGGCGCCCGGCCTCGACCGGGGCACGCTGCCCGGCCAGCAAGTGCGCCGAAGCCCGGCGCTCGATCACGAGCCAGAGGCGCCGAATGGCCTCGACCAGCGCCAGGTAGATCAGCGCGCAATAAAGATAGACCGAGAAATCGAAGGTGCGGGCAAAGATCAGCCTTGTCTGCCCCATCAAGTCAAGCAGCGTCACGATCGCCGCCAGCGCGCTCGCCTTGATCATGCCGACCAGCTCGTTGCCGAGTGGCCGGAGCGCCACCAGCAGGGCTTGCGGGAACACGATCCGGCGGGAGGCCTGCCAGGACGACAGGCCGAGCGCCTTGGCGGCCTCCGTCTGACCGTTCGGAATGGCGAGCAACGCCCCGCGGAAGATCTCGGCCTGGTAGGCGGCGGTGTTGAGCGTGAAGGTGAAGATGCAGCAGAAGAACGCTTCGCGGAAGAACACCCACAGCCCCGCCGCCTGCAGCGCCGGACGGATTTCCCCGCCGCCGTAATAGACCAGGTAAAGCTGGCAGAGCAGCGGCGTGCCGCGCATGACGGTGATGTAGGCAAGCGCCGGCCAGGCGAGCAGCGGATTGGCCGACATGCGCGCCCGGCACACTGGCCAGGCGAGCGCGAAGCCGAGCACGATCGAGATGCTGACCACCTCGATCGTCATCAGCAGGCCGGACCAAAGCCGCCAGCTGTATTCGGACAGCAGCGCCGGGTCGAACAGGAAGCTCAGCATCAGGCGCCGCCCCTGGCCAGCCGCCGCTCCATCACCGATTGCCCGGCCTGGCTGGCGATGCTGATCAATAGGTAAACGGCTCCGGCGGCGGAGTAGAACAGGATCGGGTTGCGCGTGTTCTTCGCCGCCTCCGACGCGGCACGCAGCAGGTCCATCACCGCGACCGTCGAGATCAATGACGTGTCCTTGACCAGCGTGGCCCAGATGTTCGCCATCCCGGGCACGGCCACGCGCAGCAACTGCGGCAGCGTCACCAGGCGGAAGCCCTGGACCCGGTTGAAGCCCAGCGATTTCGCCGCCTCGCCTTGGCCTTTCGGCACCGCCCCCAGCGAGGCCAGCCAGACCTCGCTGGAATAGGCCGCCACCACTGCGCTGAGCGCGATCACCCCGGCGGCGAACGCGTTGACCTCGACCCGTCCGGTCCCGAGCCGGCGGCTCAGCGAGTCGATGAGCGCCTGCAGGCCGAAATAGATGATGAACAAGGCAAGCAGGTCGGGAATGCCGCGAAAAAAGGTGGCATAGGCCTCGCCTGCAACCCGCGCGGCTCGCGACCCGGACAGCCGCACCAGCGCCAGGGCAAGCCCCGCGCCAAATCCCACCGGCACCGTTGCCAATGCCAGCAGGATGGTAATGACGGCGCCCTGCAGGAGCAGCGAGCTCCATCCGTTCGGACCGAACAGCAGGTTATAGGACGTCAACCGATAGCGCCTGGCGCGAAGATTCTGCGCTCCGCGTTAGCTGCCGGGCTTGCCGCGGATGTCGATCTTGAAGTACTTCGCCGCCAGCTTCTTATAGGTCCCGTCCGCGTCCAGCTCGGCGATGGCCTTGTTGAACTTGTCGCGCAGCTCCGTGTCCTGCGGACGGAACGCGGCTCCCACGCCGGGACCGTGAATGCTCGGCACCCGCTTGATCTCGGAGATGACCCGGCAGCAGCCGTTGCCGTTCTTCTCGATGAACTCGTCCTCGACCAGCTTGTCGCCCACGACGTAGTCAAGTCGCCCACTGGCCAAGTCAAGGTTCGGCTCGTCCTGCGTCGGGTAAAGCTTGATGTCGGACTTCGGATAAAACTTCTCGAGGTAGTTCGCGTGAATGGTGGATGACTGCGTGCCGATCGTCTTGCCCTTCAGTGCCTCGGGGGAGACATCGTCGCTCTTCTCGCTCGCCTGCCCCACGAACACGACCGGCGTCGCGTAGTAAACGTCGGAGAAGATAACCTTCTCCTTGCGCGCATCGGTTACGTTCATCGACGACATGATCACGTCGAACTTGCCGGACAGCAGCGCGGGGATGATGCCGTCCCAATCCTGGTTCTGGAACACGCACGTGGCGTGCAGCTTGCCGCAGATCGCGTTGCCGTAATCGACCTCGAAGCCGACGATCTGCCCCGACTGGTTGACGCTCTCGAACGGGGCATAGCTGGCGTCCATGCCGACGCGGATGGTTTTCCACTCCTTGGCAAAAGCGGCCGGGGCGAAAGCGGCCGAGGATAGAAGCAGGGCAAGCAGGGGAAGGGCCTTGAACAAACGCATCGTCATATCTCCGCGGGAACTGCGACGCTACGTGGAAGCAATGGCCGTGCCAAGCCGATCCTGCAGATGCAAGGGCACGGCAATCGCGAACGCGCCGCGTGACCGCGGCGTTGCAGCACCGCTCAGGCGTCTTCCAGAATCCGCGGCCTGTTCATCGGCCGTCCCATCGGCCGCGGGATCAGGCAATCCGGAAGCGGCTTCGGCACGATCGGCTTCGGCGCCGACGGCGGCGGCGGTCCCCCGTTGGGCGGGCGCCGGCGCAGGATTACCAGCTCACGCAACGCGAATACGAGCGGCACCCCGAAGGTCAGCGCGCCGCTTAACAGAACTTGTGTCGATGGCACCATCATCCGTTCTCTCCGCCCTCTGTGCCGCAAACGGTTCCCGCCGCTTCTTCTCCAAGCTAAGCACGTTCATCCCTGCTTAAAGATGATCGGCTCAACTCCAGCCTGGAAAAGCCGGGGCGTCAATTGCCAATCCACGCCGCCCTCAGTCCCAGCCGATCGCCCGGCGCAGGAACGTGATCCCGAGCGCCGCGAAACCAGCCGCTTCGGCGTTGTCCTTGCCATAGCCGTGCCCCCCCGCGCCCGGCTCGTAGAACAGGGCGTCGTAGCCCATCGCCTGCAGCTTGGCCGCCATCTTGCGCGCGTGTCCGGGATGGACCCGGTCGTCCCGCCGTGTCGTGGCCAGCAGGATCGGCGGGTAGGCCCAGCCCGGCTCAGCCGCATGATAGGCGGAGATCGGCCCGAGGAACGCCCAATCCGCCGCCTTGTCCGGGTCGCCGTACTCCGCCACCCAGCTTGCCCCGGCCAGAAGCCGGCTATAGCGGCGCATGTCGATCAGCGGAATGGTGCAGAACAGCGCCCCGAAACGCTGCGGATACCGCGTCAGCATGTTGGCGATCAGCAGCCCGCCGTTGGACCCGCCCTCCGCCGCGATCCGCCCCGGCCGCGTCACCCCCCGCCGCACCAGATCTTGGGCGACGGCTGCGAAATCGTCATGGCTCAACCGCTTGCCCTCGCGCCGCCCCGCCTCGTGCCAGCGCACGCCGAACTCCGCCCCGCCGCGGATGTTGGCCAGCACCGTCGTCCCGCCGCGCTCCAGCCACAGCTTGCCGGCGGCGAGCCGATACGTCGGCTGGCTGCTGACCCCGAACCCGCCATAGCCCGTCATGTGCACCGGCGCGTCGCCGGTCAGGCCCGCCGGACCGGTCTGCACGTAGGGGATGCGCTCGCCGTCGACGGAGACCGCCTCATGCCGCGTGACCACGAGCCCGGCCGCGTCGAAGCCGGGCGGGATGCGCTTGAGCACCTCCGGCCTCGCGAGCGCGGGGCCTGCCAGCAGCCCCGTCAGCAGCAGGGTCGGCGGCGTCACCGGGTCTTGCGCGATGGCCAGCAGCGTGCCGTCCGCCTCCGTCTCCTCGACATCGAGCGGCCAGACGCTGACGGTCCCGGTCTGCGGCAACCCGGCGAGCGGCACGGCGCGCCAATCTCCGGGCGCGAGCGCCAGGTAGCTCGGACGCAGCTCGTCCAGCAGGCTCAGCACGAGGAAGCCCGCGCACCAGAAAAACTCCTGCAGCGAGCGCCGCGGCCCCGGCTCGAACACGGTCTTGAACCCGCGCCCTCCGGCAAGGAAATCGTCGAGGCCGATGACCACGACCTCGTCCGGCCTCACCTCCCGCTCCCCCGCACGCCATGCCGTACGCGCGCTCGCCGCCAGCCAGGCCCGGTTCCAGACCGAGGCCGCGTCGCTCGGCAGCTCGATGCGCTGCCGCGGCCCGGCCCGGTCCCCCAGCCAGACGTTGACGTCGAAGAAGCCGGTGCGCTCGGCGAACACCAGCCGCCCGGTCTCGCGGTCGAAACCGCCCGAGGCGGCCATGTGCGCGCGGTCGATCTGGAACGCAGGCGCCTCCGCGTCCCACGCGGTCCCGCGCCGCCAGACCCGCACCGTGCTGGCATAGCCCGAGCGGGTCGGCGCATCGAGCGCGGTGGAGAGCAGCAGCGTGTCCTCATCCAGCCAAACCGCGCCGGACTTGCCCTCCGGCAACTTGAACCCGTCCTCGACGAACGCCCGGCCCTCCAGGTCGAACTCGCGCAGCGCCACCGCGTCGCTGCCGCCCCGGGACAGCTTCACAATGGCGCGGCGGTGCGCGGGCGGCAGCGTGGCCGAGCCGCCCCACACCCAGTCCTCGCCTTCCGCCTCGGCCAAGGCATCGAGGTCGAGCAGGATGTCCCAATCGGGCTTGGCCTCGCGATACGAGGCCAGCGTGGTGCGCCGCCACACCCCCTTCGGGTTCGCCGCGTCGCGCCAGAAGTTGTACAGCAAGTTGCCGCGCCGGGCCGGGACGGGCAGGTTGTCGGGCCGGTCGAGCAATTGCCGCAGCGCGTCCCGGTCGGCCTCGAAGCGGGCCCCGCCCAACCGGGCCCGCGTCGCCTCGGTCTGCGCGTCCGCCCAGGCCGTGGCCCGCGCCCCGTCAACCTCCTCAAGCCAGAGGAACGGATCGTCATCGGGCGCCGAAAGGCTGGGCCGGGCGTCTAGCGCGGCCATGGCCCGGCGCGGCTGCTGTGCCCAGGGTTCATCGCAGTATCTTGGGTCCATTCCCGCCCGGCCTCAATGCCAAATCCTGCCGCCCGCACCTGATGCACGAGCATAATGAATAACAACGCGACAACGCCGCGAACCGTCGCCCGACGCCATTGCGCGCAAGGTCCGGTTCGGAGAGGTTGGGGCGAGACGAGCGTCGGAATATAACTATGAAGGGTTTAAGAAGCCGGGACATGGACGGCGCGGGGCCAGCATGACATCGGTTCGGCTGCACCAGTTGCTGCTCGCGGCGTCCCTCGTCGTGCCCGCGGCGCTGTGCGTCGCCGGGCTGTGGCAGAACCGGGCCGACCTGCTGCGCGAAGGCCATGCGGAGATCCGCCGCACCACCGCCGTCATGCAGGAACACGCCCGCAAGGTGTTCGAGACCGCCGAGCTCGCGATCGGGCAAGTGGATGAGCGGATCGCCGGCGAGACCGCCGCCGAGGTCTCCTCGCCGGCGACCAGCCGCTTCCTGCGCCGGCTCAAATTGCCGGTCGAGCACTTGAACTCCATCTGGGTGGCGGACGGCGCGGGCGTGGTCCAGGCCGGGAGCCAGCCCTGGCCGCCCGGCGCCAGCATCGCTGACCGGCGCTTCTTCCAGATGGCAAAAGAGGCCGACCGCGGCGCCTACATCAGCGCTCTTTACCGAGGGCTGGTGGCCAATGCGCCCTCCTTCGCCGTCATCCGCCGCCGCTCCGGCGCCGGCCCCGATTTTGCCGGCACCATCCACGTCGCGGTCAGGCCGGAGTATTTCGCCAGCTTCTTCGCCGAGGCCGCCCCGCCATTGGCCCATGCCGCCCTGCTCCTGCGGTCCGACGGCGCCGTGCTTGCCCGCGAGCCGGCAGACCCGGCCGCCCCGCCCATGCTTCCCCAGCAATCAGCCGTCATGCGGCGCATCGCCGGCCTCGATGGGACGCGGACGGCGCAGTTCGACGCGACGGCCGACGGCGTGGCGCAAGAAGTCGCGCTGAGCCAGGTCGGCGCATACCCCGTCTTCGTCGTGTTCTCCGCGCCGGAGTCGGTCGTGCTCGCCCGCTGGCACGACAACATCCAGAGCTACGGCGCGGTGGCGGCAGGCGCGGCGCTGACGCTGTTCCTGGCGTTATGGCTCGCGTTGCGCCGCGCGCGGGCGGAGCAGGACGCGCTCGCCCGCCTGCGCGCCGAGGCGCGCCAGCGGCAGGCGGCCGAGAAGCAGTTGCGCCACGCCCAGCGGATGGAGGCCGTCGGCCAACTGACCGGCGGCGTCGCGCACGATTTCAACAACCTGCTCACCGCCATCCTCGGCAATCTGGAGATGATCAAGCGCGCGTCGCTGCAAGGACGCCCGGAGGCCGAGACGCGAGAGCGCATCGGCCGCCTCGTCGCCACCGCGATGAAGGCCGTCGAGCGCGGCAGCGGCCTGACCAAAAGCCTGCTGGCCTTCTCGCGCAACCAGTCGCTGCAGCCGCAGCCGCTCGACGCCAACGCCTGCCTCGGCGAGTTCATCGAAATGGTGCGCCAGGCGGTCGGCGCCCGCGTGCAGGCCTCGTTCGAGCCGGAACCCGGCCTGCCCGACTGCGTCGCCGACCCGGCCGAGCTGCAAGCCGCGATCCTCAACCTGGCCCTCAACGCGCGCGACGCGATGCCGCAGGGTGGTTGCCTGCGCGTCCGCACCCGCGAACGCGTGCTGAACAATCTCGCCTTGGCCGCCAATCCCGAGGCACGCCCAGGCCGGTTCGTCGCCATCGAGGCGGCCGACACTGGCGAGGGCATGGAGGCCGAGGTGGCGGCCAAGGCGTTCGAGCCCTTCTTCACGACCAAGCCGGTCGGCCAAGGCGCGGGGCTTGGACTCAGCCGGGTGTTCGGCTTCGCCCGCCAATCCGGCGGCCACGTCACCATCGACAGCCACCCCGGCCGCGGCACGACCGTCACCCTGTTCCTGCCGATTGCCGCAGCGTAGGCTTGTCCCTTTCCAATCGGAGCGCTCCCATGACCGACCTCTGGCGCCTATCCGCAATCGACCTCGCCGCCCGCATCCGCGCCCGCGACGTCTCGGCCCGGCAGGCCGCCGACGCCGCCCTCGCCCGGCTCGACGCGGTCAACCCCAAGCTCAACGCCGTCGTGGCCCATCGCCCGGAAGACGTCCGCGCCCGCGCCGACGCCATCGACGCCGCCATCAAGCGCGGCGAGGACCCCGGGCCGCTCGCCGGGGCGCCGGTCACGGTCAAGGTCAACACCGACCAGGCGGGCTTCGCCAGCACCAACGGCCTGATGCAGAACAAGGACCTGATCGCCGAGAGCAACAGCCCGGTCATCGACAACTTCGAGCGCGCCGGGGCGGTCATCCTCGGCCGCACCAACACCCCGGCCTTCTCGCTCCGCTGGTTCACCAGCAACCTCGTCCACGGCGCCACGAAGAACCCGCGCGACCCGGCGCTCACCCCGGGCGGCTCCTCCGGCGGGGCGGCAAGCGCGGTCGCCGCCGGGATCGGCCACATCGCCCACGGCACCGACATCGGCGGCTCGATCCGCTACCCCGCCTATGCCTGCGGCGTGCACGGGCTCCGGCCAAGCCTCGGCCGCGTCGCCGCCTGGAACGCGAGCGGCCCGGAGCGGGCGATCGGCCCGCAGCTGATGGCCGTCTCCGGCCCGCTCGCGCGCACCATCGCCGACCTGCGGGCCGGCCTGCTCGCCCTGATGGCGCCGGACAGCCGCGACCCGTGGTGGACCCCCGTGCCGTTCGAAGGCCCGCCTGCGCCGCGGCGCGTGGCGCTATGCGTCCGTCCTGACGGCATGAGCGTGGCGCCCGAGGTGGAAGCGGCCCTGCACGATGCCGGGCGGCGGCTGGAAGCCGCCGGCTACGCAATCGAGCCGGTCGAGGCGACGCCCGGTTTCCGCGAGCCGACCGAGCTGCAACTCAAGCTCTGGCTGGGCGACGGGTTCGCCGCCTTCGCCGCCGCCGTGGAGCAAGAAGGCGACCCGGGCGCGCTCGCGGTCCTGGAGGGCGTGCGCGGCGCCGCCGAAGGCCTGCCGCCCGATGTGGTCGCGAGCGTGCTCGTCCGGCGCAACGCCTTGTGCCGGCAATGGGGCCAGTTCCTTGAGCAATACCCGCTGCTGCTCGTGCCGGTCTCGGGCGAGCTGCCGTTCCCCGACAACCTCGACATGCAGCGGCCCGGCGGCTTCGCCCGCGTCGCCGAAGCCCAACTGATCCAAACCGGCCTGCCGCTGATGGGCCTGCCCGGCCTGGTGGTCAGCACCGGCATGGCCGGAACCGCCCCCGTCGGCGTGCAACTCATCGCGGCGCGCTACCGCGAGGACCTGCTGCTCGCGGCCGGGGAAGCCATCGAGGCGGGCGGCACGCCGCCGATGCCCGCCGATCCCATTTGACTGCAATCGTCCTCAATGAGTTGTTCCGCTCATGATCCAAGCTGAACAAATCCGTGCCGCCCGCGCCTTGCTCCGTCTTGACTAAGCATCACCTCGCGGGACGGCTCGCCGTCGCGAGGCGAAAAATGATGCGTCTTCAAAGGCGCCTTAAGCAGACATTCGTGGCACAAGCCACGAATGTCCGCTTAGGACGAGTTGGCCCGCCATGCCAATGTCTGGGTCATGACCACCCGGCGCTTGGAGTCCCTGATGGGCGCCGCCCAAGTCTCACCCACCACGGTCGACCGTGTGCGGCAAGCATTGGAGGATGCCGGCGCCGAGTTCATCGAGCACGGCGTCCGTCGCCGCCAGCCGCCCGCCCCGGCCCGGACGCGCTGTTCACGCGGCTGCAGGCCATCAGCCAGCGGAGCGCCCAGGAAACCGCCGAGCGCCCGTCCGGCGACGCGCTGACCGAAGGCGGCCTTTACGACGAGGAACGGCTTGCCGGCTTGATCGCGGTCGACACCTCGGCCCTCATCGCAGTCCTTCGCCGCGAGCCCGAAGCCGACGGCTTCGTCCGAGCCATCTCAACAGCCTCCGGCTGCGTACTGTCCGCCGCCAGTCATATCGAAGCCTCGATTGTCCTGGCCGTCCGACACGGCAGCAGCGGTGCATGGTCCAGCCTCGATGAACTGGTCGCCGCGGCGGACATGGCCATCATCCCTCATGACGCGGAACCCGTCCGGACGGCACGCGAGGCGTTTCTCCGCTTCGGCAAGGGCCGTATCCCCGCAGCGCTCAATCTCGGCGATTGCGCCGCTTACGCCGTCGCGAAAACCCTCGCCTTGCCGCTGCTGTTCAAAGGCCGCGGTTTCCCAGCCACGGACGTCGCCGCCGTTCCCTGAACCCGGGGCCGGCCGCGCTACCTGGACGCCTGCTGAAAGCTCGTCTCCCAACCGCCCCCCAGCGCGTTGTAAAGCGCCACCAGGTTCGTCCCCACCAGCGCCGTGCTGTTCGCAAGCTGCTCCTCGGCCGAGAACACCGTGCGCTGCGCCGTCAGCACGTCGAGGAAGTTCGACAGCCCCGAGCGATACTGCTGCCGCGCCAGGTCAAGCTGCCGCCGCGCCTGCGTCACCTGGGCTGCCAGCCGTTCCCGCCGTCTCTGCTCGGTCCGGTAGGCGATCAGCGCATTATCCACGTCGTGGAACGCGCCCAGCACGGTCCGCTGGTAATTGACCGCCGCCTCCCTCTCGGCTGCCTTGCGCAATTCCAGCGTCCGCCGCAGCCGCCCGCCCTCGAAAATCGGCAGGGTCAGGCTCGGCCCAAGCCCGTACGTGGCCGACGAGATGTTGCCCCAGGTCTTGAACTGCGTCGCCTGCAGCGCAGCGCTGCCGGACAGCGTGACGGTCGGAAAGAACGCCGCCTCCGCCGCGCCGATATCGGCCACCGCCGCGTGCAGCTGCGCCTCCGACTGCCTTATGTCGGGCCGCCGCTTGACCAGCTCGGACGGCAAGCCGATCGGCACGGTCGGCGGCGCCGGCGGCACCGGCTTCTTGGGCGACAGCTCGGCGCTCAGCGCCCCGGGCGGCGCGCCCAGCAGCAGCGAGATGGCGTTGATCCCCTGCGCGATCTGCTGCTCATACTGCGGGATCGTCGCCGCCGTGTTCTCAACCTGCGCCAGCGCCTGCGCCACGTCGAGGTCGGTCGCCAGGCCGCCGCTGGCCCGCTCCCGGGTCAGGCCCGCGCTTTCCTGCGCGCTCTTGAGGTTCGCCCGCGCGATCGACAGCATCTCCTGCGTGCCGCGGAGCTGGATGTAGTCGCGGGCCAGCTCCGAGAGGCTGGCGATGAGCAATTGCCGCCGGGCTTCGACCGAGGCGTCGATGGCGGCATCCGCCGCCTCCACCTGCCGCCGCACCCGGCCCCACAGGTCGAGCTCCCAGCTCGCGTCGAACCCGCCCTGGAACAGGTCGAACGGCGGGATGCTCGTGCCGCCGACGCTGGACGGAATGGCGCCCTGCCGCCCGCCGAGCCCGTTGCTGCTGGTCTGGGTGCTCGAGCCGCTGCCGTTATTGCCGGTTGCCGGACTGCCGCCCGCGCCGCCGCCGAACAGCGCCGCCACCCCGTTCGGGCTGATCCGCTCGCGCGTGTAGGACAGGTTGCCGTTCAGCGTCGGATACAGCCCGGCCCCCGTCACCCCCCGCTGCGCCCGCGACTGCGCCAGCCGGAACGTCGACGCCCGCACATCGAGGTTCGACGCCGCGACCCGGCGCATCAATCCTGTCAGCACAGGGTCCTTGAACACGCGCCACCAGTTCGGATCCACGGGCTCAGCCACCGGCAGGCTCGCCAGCTTCGACGGCGGCTCGCTGCGGAACCACGACGCGGGCGACCACGGGCTCGGTTTCTCGAAATTCGGCCCCAGGGCGCACCCGCCCAGCAGCAGGCAGCTCAACGCGAGCGGATTAATGCGCACCGGCCGGCGCTCCCTTCTCGATGTTCGGCAGAAAGAAAATCAGCGGCACGACCAGAAGCACGAAAAAACTCATTAGCGTGAACACGTCCAGGTAGCTCATCATCTGCGCCTGCCGCTGCACCTGCCGCGCGATCTCGCCCAACGCCGAGCCGAAGCCCCAGCCGTTGTAGGGCGTCACATGCTCGGCCAGCCGCGCGTGATGGAACTGCGTCCGCCATTGCAGCTCGGTCGTCACCACCGACACGCCGACGCTGCCGCCCAGGTTGCGCATCAGGTTGATGATGGCGCTCGCCTCCGCGTTGCGGTCCTGCGGCACGCCGTTGAACTGCACTGCCGAGAGCGGAATGAAGATGAACGGCAGCCAGACCACCTGCAGCACCCGCGCCGTGGAGAAATTCCAGAACGAGGCGTTGAGATTGAGGCTCGATGCGTAGTGCAGCGCCCCGGCGATCCCGAGGAATGCCGCCAAAATGAGCCATTTCGGCTGGATCACCCGCCCCGTCAGCACGCCCGCCAGCGGCATGAACAGCAGCGTAATCATCCCCCCCACGCCCAAGGTCAGCCCGGCGGTATAGGCGTCATACCCCAGCAGCGACTGCGTGAGCTGCGGCAGGAGCTGGGTCGTGGACGCGATGATGAAGCCGAACACGAACATCATCACGTTGCTGATCGAGAACGCCGACGATTTCAGCAGCCGCAGGTTCACCACCGGCTGCTCCGCCAGCAGCTCCCACACGACAAGAGCCGCCAGCGACAGTCCCGCCGCCAGGGCGAAGCTGCTGACGAACGCCGACGAGAACCCGTCATCCCGCTCGAACCGATCGAGCACGATCTGCAGGCAGCCGAAGCCCATCACGACGAGGAAGAACCCGGGATAGTCGATCTTCAGCCCCCGCGCGAGCAGCTCGCGCCGGTCCTGTTGCGTCCGCGGCGAGTCTGACACGAACAGCCACGTAAGCGTCAGCGACAGCAGGCCGACCGGCAGGTTGATCAGGAACACCCAATGCCACGAATAGACGTCGGTCAGGTAGCCCCCCAGCACCGGCCCCACCGCGGGCGCCGTGATGATGGTGAAGCCATACAGCGTGAACGCCAGCGCCCGCTGCTTCGGAGTGAAGCTGTCCGCGAACATCGATTGCTCCGTCGGCGCCAGCCCCCCGCCGCCGATCCCCTGCAAGACCCGGAACACGATCATCATCGGCAGCGACGTCGCCAGCCCGCACGCCACCGACGAGGCGGTGAACAGCGCGACGCACCCCATATAGAACCGCTTGCGCCCGATCACGTTCGACAGCCACCCGCTGATCGGCAGCACGATCGCGTTGCTTACCAGGTAGCTGGTGATAATGTAGGTGCTCTGGTCCTGGCTCGCCGCAAGGCTGCCGGCGATGTGCCGCAGCGCCACGTTGGCGATGGTGGTGTCCAGCACCTCCATGAAGGTCGCGATCGACACGATCACCGCGAGCAGCCACGGCGAGTTCGGCCCGGCCGCCGACCGGGGGAGGTCGGGCCTGGCCATCGCCCTACTTGACGGTCACGCTCGGCACGACCGAGAGCCCCGGCGCCAGCCGGCAATCGTCTATCTTGTGGTCGAACACGATCTTCACCGGCACCCGCTGCACCACCTTCACGTAGTTGCCGGTCGCGTTCTCCGCCGGCAAGCTGCTGAACACCGAGCCGGTGCCGGACTGGAAGCTGTCCACGTGCCCGGTGATGTCCGCGCCGGGGCAGGCATCGACCGAGATCGCCACCGCCTGCCCCGCCTTCATGCCGGCAAGCTGCGTCTCCTTGAAGTTCGCCGTCACCCAGAGGTCGGACGGCAC
Source organism: Acetobacteraceae bacterium (assembly GCA_965217935.1). GTDB lineage: Bacteria > Pseudomonadota > Alphaproteobacteria > Acetobacterales > Acetobacteraceae > JBBROS01. The sequence goes on from OZ244581.1 coordinate 910,353, forward strand.
CACCGCCAGCAGCGCCTGCCCGGCCTTGACGTAGTTGCCCACGTCCACCGACCGGTTCGTCACCTTGCCGTCCTGCGGCGCCGTCACCGTCGCGTAGGAAAGCTGCAGCTGCGCATTCTCGATCGCCACGTCCGCCGCCTTCAGGTTGGCCACCGCCGCCTCGATCTGCGCCTGCTGCGCCTTGATCTGCGCCCGGAACCCCTCCACCGCCTGCTTGGCGGCGTCCACCCGGGCCGCCGCCGACTTGGTCTGCGCGCTGGAGGCATCGACCTGCTGTTTCGTCACCGCCTTCGGATCGATCTTGCGATACCGGGCAAGGTCCAGCCGCTGCTGGTCCAGATCCGCCTGCGACACCCGCACCTGGGCTTGCGATTGATCGAGGTTCGCCTGCTGCAGCAGCAGCTGCGCCCGCGCCTGCTCCACCTGCGCCGCCGCCTGCGCCCGCTGCGCCCCCGCCTGGTCCAGCTTCACCTGGAAATCCCGCGGGTCAAGCTGAAGCAGCGTCTGACCCGCCTTCACCACCTGGTTGTCCGTCACGCCGAGCTTGACGACCTTGGCGGCAACCTGGGCCGAAACCTGCGACATGTAGCCGTCGATGAACGCGTCGTCGGTGCTCTCGAACTGCCGCGCATGCAGCCAATACAGCACGCCGCAGGCGATCAGGATGGCGGCGGCGCCCGCGGCAAGGCCGATATAGAGCCGCTTCTTGCCGGGCGGCATCGCGGGCTTGGCAGCCTGCTGCTCGTCGTCCCGCGCCTCAGGCTGGTTTGCCGCGCCGGGCTTGGGAGGATTCTCGTCCAGATCGTCCGCCACCCGCGCCCGCCGGGCCGGCGCCGTCAGCGGATGACCGATGTCTGCCGCCAGGGTCGCGCTATAACCCCAGGAATTGTCTGCGGTCTGCGGCGCCAGAAACCGCCGGTAACGCGGCCGCAAGTCTCCGTCCATCGATGGTTCCAGGATGTGCCGGGGCCGGGATAGGCCCTCTGCCGCCCACAATATGCGGCACGCGAATGATCATTCCAGTGACACGGCCCGGCTCAGCTTGATTCGGCGTCGTCATGTGATCGGTTTGCCACAGGGGGGTGTGGCCGCCAATCAACTCCGCTTCAGCAAGAACAGCGCCTGCTCGCCGAACAGATTCGCCAATCCCGGAAACCGCCGCCAAGGCGCGCGCATCCCTTCGTCGTCCACCGCGAGCCAATCCTCGACCGCGTAGCCCTCCTGCCGGCACAGGTCGAAAAAGTCCTGTATGGTGCAAGGATGGATGTTCGGCGTCTCGTGCCAGGGCCGGTCCCACGTCGCCGTCATTGGCATCCGCCCCTGCCACACCAACTGCCACCGCACCCGCCAATGCCCGAAATTGGGGAAACTGACCAGCGCCCGCGTGCCGATCCGCAGCATCTGCCGCAGCACCTCCCGCGGGCGTTCGACCGCCTGCAGCGTGCGGGACAGCACTACGTAGTCGAACAACGCATCTGGGTAATGCGACAGATCGCTGTCCGCGTCCCCGTGCATGACCGGCAGACCGTGCGCCACGGCGCGCGTCACCTCGGCCATGTCGATCTCGATGCCGCGCGCGTCGCATTGCTGCGTCCGGAACAGGTGCTCGATCAGCGTCCCGTCGCCGCTGCCGATGTCCAGCACCCGCGTCCCCGGACGGATCATCTGCGAGATCAGCCGCAGGTCGACCCGCACATGCCGGTGCGCCCGGACCGCCTGCGGCTTCACGCCAGCCCCGCCCGCTCCGCGCACCCGGCCAGGAACCCGTGCAGCGTCCGGTGCATGTCCGGCTCGTCCAGCAGGAACGCGTCGTGCCCCTTGTCGCTCGCGATCTCGACGAAGCTCGCGTTCGCCCCGGCCCGGTTCAGCGCCCGCGCGATGGCCCTTGACTGCGCCGTCGGGAACAGCCAGTCGCTCGTGAAGCTGATCATGCAGAACCGCGTCGGGCTGCCCCGGAACGCCGCCGCGAGGTCCCCCCCGTGGTCCGCCGCCAGGTCGAACAGATCCATCGCCCGCGTGATGGTAAGATAGCTGTTGGCGTCGAACCGGGTCACGAACGTGCTGCCCTGGTGCCGCAGGTAGCTCTCAACCTCGAACATGTCGCCGAACAGCCCGAGGTCGGCCGGGTTGGGCGCAGGCCCGTCCGCCTGCCGCACCCGGCGCCCGAACTTGCGCGTCAGCGCCTGCTCGCTCAGGTACGTGATGTGCGCCGCCATCCGCGCCACCGCCAGCCCCCGCGCCGGCACCCGCCCGTCGCGCCAATAGAACCCGCCCTGCCAGTCCGGGTCGGCGAAGATTGCCTGGCGCCCGACCTCGTGGAACGCGATGTTCTGCGCCGAATGGAACGCCGCCGTCGCGATCGGCACGGCGGCGAACACGCACTCGGGATAGGTCGCCGCCCATTCCAGCGCCTGCATCCCGCCCATCGACCCGCCGACTGCCGCGAACAGCCGTTCGATGCCGAGATGCTCGACCAGCCGCTTCTGCGCCCGCACCATGTCGCGGATCGTCACTGTCGGGAACTCGATCCCCCAAGGCGCCGTCCCGCCCGGCTCGCGCGCGCTGCGCGGCCCCGTGCTCCCCATGCAGCCGCCGAGCACGTTGGCGCAGACAACGAAGAACCGGTCGGTGTCGATCGGCCGCCCGGGTCCCGCCACCTGGTTCCACCAACCCGGCTTGCCGGTCTGCGGATGCACCTCCGCCGCGTACTGGTCCCCGGTCAGCGCATGGCAGACCAGTACGGCGTTGCTCCGCGCCGCGTTCAGCGTGCCGTAGGTGCGGTAGGCCACCGTGATGCCCGGCAGCACCGCCCCGGACTCAAGCGTGAACGGCTCGGCGAACGCGGCCGCCTGCTGCCGATCCAGCAACGTGGTCGGCGCAACCGGGCCGGGACGGGGTTCGGGATGATCCATGGCAGCCAGACGCATAAAGCATGAGAGGGAGGGCGGGTAGGGCAAGCTGGCGTTACCTCTCGCCGCGCTTGTTCGCTTGATTATGAACAAGCAAAGGGATATACAAGTCATATATCCCAATCAGGACATCGCAAGTGGCCACTACGACCCTTTTCATGACGAACCGCTCGCAAGCGGTCCGCCTGCCCAAGGAACTCGCCTTCCCCGCAACGGTGCGAAACGTTGCCGTCCTTCGCGACGGCGCGCGCCGGGTCATCTTGCCGGCGGACGCCGTATGGGATGATTTCTTCGACGCGCCCGGCATCGGCCTCGGAACGCGCGAGCAGCCGCAAGCCGAGGTCCGCGAGAGTTTCTGAATGCTGCGTTACATGCTGGATACGAACCTCTGTATCCGCGTCCTGCGAGACCGCCCGCAATCTGCCCGGCCCTGCTTCAACGCCGAGGCGGACTCGCTCTGCATCTCAACCGTCGTCCTGTTCGAACTCCTTTACGGGGCAGAAAAATCCGCCAAGCCCGTCGAGAACCGCACCGAAGTCGGCCGCTTCGCCGCCCGCCTCCAGGTCTTGCCCTTCGACTCCGATGCCGCCGGCCACGCCGCCGAAATCCGCGCCGCGCTGCAGCGCCAGGGCCAAGCCATCGGCGGCTACGACGTCATGATCGCCGGCCACGCCCGCAGCCGCGGCCTCGTCGTCGTCACAAGCAACCTCGGCGAATTTACCCGCGTCGCCGGCCTGCGCAGCGAGGATTGGCTCGCGGATGAGCCGGCGTGACCAAGCGGAGGCAGGCAACGGCTGAATACGGCATGCCGCGTTTGCCCGGAACGCTGCGATCTCGTTTTGAGGGAACGACCCGGCCGATCGGAAGCACCTGCCGGGCGAACATGCCTGGCAGTTAAACGGCTCCGAGACCTCGTTCGATCTCCTTTAACCGCACGAGGCGTCAGGGTCCAGGGTCCGGCGGCATGCCGCGCTCGCGCCGCCATTCGGCCTGGTCGGCGGGGTCATCCGGGTCGTGCCGCAGATCCACCCGCACGCCGCCGAACTCGCGCGCCAGCACCTTAAGGTAAGAGTGGTCGTAAACGGTGACTTGCAAGACGTCCGGGGCCGTCCACGCAAGGCGAGGCCGTTCGTCCTCGTGCCCGCCCGTGTCCACCCCGAGCAGGTCGGCGAACTGGCCCGGGTCGCGGGTGGAGACGAGCTGAACCTCCGCGACGACGGCCCCCACGCCGAACCCGAACAGGCACGCGGTCACGTCCATCCTGGCCTCCCATGCCCCACCCGGAGAGGGCAGGCGGGCGACGATGGCGTGCTCGCAGGAGTTCTCCTCGTGTCGGTTTACGGCCCATAGGGCGGCAAGCGACATAAGCAGCACAACGCCCACGCCACGCGCCAGCGGCGGCGCCGTGCGTGCCTAAGCATCGTTCGGCAGGACGTGCTTGGCACGCTGCCGGTCGAATGACGCGTCTTCAAGCCTGCTTAGATCCTGCGTATCGCTGTCGTGGCCCCAGCCGCCGGCGTCGCTGCTGCCGCTCAGCCCGGCATCGGCTGCCATGCCCGCGCCCTGAGGGTCAAGGGCGGAGAGCGCGAGGCCGTGCTTGTTCGCCGGGCATCCTGCAATGCCGTCGCAAGCTGTTGGCCCGCTTCAATAGTCTGGCCCGCGCCGTTCGGCGGATAAGCCCGGCCCGCCCGTCCGTTGTCGCCAGGTAGCCGCGGCCGCGTGAACGGGATGACGATCGCATCGACGCCGTATGTCAGATGGCCAAGCGAACCGCCCTCGGGCGATGGATGTTCGGATGACGGGTCGTCAGACACTGCAATCTCCCGCCGACACGCCGGCCCTGTATCGATTTCTTTCGGCATCGATACAAGCCCCGGCCGCACCCGGTCCGGCCAAGGCCCGACGCGTGGATCGGCCACGCGATAGACGAGCGCCGCGAAGGCGGTCCACAAAACGAGGCTCTCGCGATCCACCCCCGCAGGTTGCAGTAGGCAGCATTGCTCGCGTCAGCTATTGACGTTAACCGTATTTAAAGGTGATGCACTTTTGATGTCCGCCCGTCCTGCCAAGCCCCCGTTCAAGGCCCGGCCGTGAGCCCGCGCCCGCGCCCCGAGATCCTGCAAATCGAACCCTACGTCGGCGGCGAGAGCAAAGCGCCCGGCCAGAACCGCACGGTCAAGCTCAGCTCGAACGAAGGCGCGTTCGGCGTCCCGCCCAGCGCCCAGGCCGCCGCCGCAGCGCTCGCGCCCGAACTTCACCGCTACCCCGACGGCGGCGCATCCGCCCTCCGCCAAGCCATTGGCGCCCGCTTCGCCCTCGACCCGGCGCAGATCGTCTGCGGCGCCGGCTCCGACGACCTCATCTACCAGCTCTGCCTCGCCTACGGCGGCCCCGGCACGGAACTCATCATGAGCCGCCACGGCTTCAGCATCTACCAAGTCGCCGGCCAATACGCCGGCTGCCGCGTCGTCAAAACCCCCGAACGCGCGCTTGCCGCCGACGTCGACGCCATCCTCGGCGCCGTCTCTCCCGCCACCCGCCTCGTCTTCCTCGCCAACCCCAACAACCCCACCGGCAGCCTGCTTCCCGCTCCCGAAAACGAACGCCTCCGCGCCGGCCTCCCCCCCCACGTGCTGCTGGTGCTCGACGCCGCTTACGCCGAATACGTGGACCGCCGCGATTACGACCCCGGCATCCGCCTGGTCGACGCCGCTGACAACACCGTCATGACCCGCACCTTCAGCAAGATCTTCGGTCTGGGCGGCACCCGCGTCGGCTGGTGCTACGCGCCCCCCGCCGTCGTGGACGTGCTCAACCGCGTCCGCGCCCCCTTCAACGTCGCCCTCGCCTCCCAGGCCGCCGCCATCGCCGCGCTGGAGGAACCCGGCTGGGTCGAGCAGGGCCGCGCCCACAATGCCAAATGGCGCGCCTGGCTCACGCGATCGCTCGAAACCGCGGGCATCAAGGTCTGGCCCAGCGAGGGCAACTTCGTGCTCGCCGACTTCGCCACGCCCAAAGGCGCCGACGCCGCCGACGCCGCCCTCAAATCCCGCGGCATCGTGGTCCGCAAGATGGGCGCCTACGACCTGCCCCACTGCCTGCGCATCACCATCGGCGCCGACGACGAATGCCGCCTCGTCGCCGAGGCCCTTGCCCAGCACCAGGCCGTAGCCTGCAATCGCCCTGACCGGGACCGGTCAGGACGTCAATTGCCAGGCCAGGGTTCGACCGATGCCTGAGCCCCTGTTCCAACGCATCGCGCTGATCGGCGCCGGCCTCATCGGCAGCTCCCTCGCCCGCATCGCCATGGACCACCGCCGCCTCGCGGGCGACGTCGTGGTCACCGACAACAGCGAGCGCACCCGTGCCCGCGTGCGCGAGCTCGGCATCGCCGACCGCGTCGAGCCTGACCCGGCCACGGCCGTCGAAGGCGCGGATTGCGTCCTCCTGTGCGCGCCCGTCGGCGCCTACGCCGCCATCGCCGCCGCCATCGCCCCCAGCCTCTCCCCCGGCTGCATCGTCACCGACGTCGGCAGCACCAAAGTCTCCGTCATCCGCGACGTCGCCCCCCTCCTGCCCGATGGCGTCCGCTTCGTCCCGGCCCACCCCCTCGCCGGCACGGAATACTCCGGCCCGGACGCCGGCTTCGCCACCTTGTTCGAGGGCCGCTGGAGCCTCATCACCCCGCCCCCCGGCGCCGACCCCGCCGCCATCGAAGCCATCGCCGAACTTTGGCGGCGCTGCGGCAGCATGGTCGAGGTCATGGACCCGGCCCACCACGACCGCGTCATGGCCGTCGTCAGCCACCTGCCGCATCTGATCGCCTTCACCATCTGCGGCACCGCCGACGACCTCGCCCGCGAGAACGCCGCCGACACCAGCCGCGCCGAGGTGCTGAAGTTCGCCGCCTCCGGCTTCCGCGACTTCACCCGCATCGCCGCGAGCGACCCGGTCATGTGGCGCGACGTGTTCCTCAACAACCGCGACGCGCTGTTGGAAATGCTCGCCCGCTTCACCGAGGACGCCCAGGCCATGGCCCGCGCCGTCCGTTGGGGCGACAGCGCCTATATCGAGGACAGAATCGAACGCGGGCGCAGCATCCGCCGGGGACTGATCGCCGTAAACCAGGCATGAGCTATGCCGAGCTATGGGATTGGCGCCGCAAAGTGGCCGCCCTCTATGCCGCCGTCCGGGCCGAGCAGGACCCTGCCGCCGCCTGGCAGCTCTGGCGCGACGGGCGCGACCATCTCTACCGCAGCCACCCGCAATCCCCGATCGAACCGCGGCACCGCCGCTATTTCGAGGCGCTGCCGTTCTTCCCCTACGACCCGGCGCTCCGCTTCGCCATCGCGCTCGACCCCGCCGCCGGGCAGGACCGGGAGGCTGAAGCCGGGGACGACGGCCCTCTTCGGCTGAGGCCATTCGCCCGCACCCGCGGCCTGCACTACCTGCTCGGCGCCGAGCTTACCCTCTATTGGCTGGTCAGCTATGGCGGCGGCGTCCTGCTCCCCTTCGCCGACGCGACCAGCGGCCAGGACACTTACGGCGGCGGCCGCTATCTCCTCGATTCGATCAAGAGCGCCGACCTCGGCAAAGCTCCGGGCGGCCTCACGATCCTCGACTTTAATTTCGCCTACAACCCCTCCTGCGCCTACTCGCCCCGCTACGCCTGCCCCCTCGCCCCGCCCGAAAACCGCCTGCCCGCCGCGGTGCGCGCGGGCGAGCGCGCGCCGGCAAGCTGATCAGACCCCTCGCGCGGCAAGCCGTGGGCGCCTGCGGCGTCGGCGGTCCCCAGCCTACCCGAACGGCAAGTCAAGCCTCACCACGATGTCGGGCGCGAGAAGCAGGGCAACCGTGTCGCCCGGCCGATACGTCGCGGTCTCGCCGAACCCGTCCCCGGCTGGCGTCCTGTAAACATCGACGGCACGACGCTTGAAATCAACGATCCAAACCTCGGCAATCCCGGCCCGCGCGTAGAGCGGCAGCTTCACGGTCTGGTCAAACCGCAACGAGCTGTCCGCCACCTCGACCAGGAGCAGCGTATCGGCAGGCCCGGGCGGCTCGCCGTCACAACGCGAAAGATGATGCATCTCCTAAACCTAAGCGGACATTGGCGGCTTATGCCCTTAATGTCCGCTTAGGGCAGACATATCATGGCCGCGCCTAGCTTGGCACGTCTGTGATCAGGCGCCGAGCAGTCCCGCCCCCGAAAGCACGCCATTGGCCACCCGCTGCGTCGCCGTCTAAAACCGGCCCGTGACCCAAAGCATTGCAACGCCATGACCGACTACCTCGCCCGACTGAATCCCGAGCAGCGCGAAGCCGTCGAAACGCTCGACGGCCCCGTCCTCGTCCTCGCCGGCGCCGGCACCGGGAAGACGCGCGTGCTGACCACCCGCTTCGCCCACCTGATGCTAACGAAGCGCGCCTTCCCCGGCCAGATCCTCGCCGTCACCTTCACCAACAAGGCCGCGCGCGAGATGCGCGAGCGCGTGGGCGCCATCCTCGGCCAGCCCGCCGAGGGCCTCTGGCTCGGCACCTTCCACGCCCTCTGCGCCCGCATGCTGCGCCGCCACGCCGACCTCGTGGGCCTCACCTCCGGCTTCACCATCCTCGACTCCGACGACCAGCAGCGCCTGTTGAAGCAGGTGATGGAAGCCGCCCGCATCGATACCAAGCGCTGGGCGCCCCAGGCGCTGATGGGCCTGATCCAACGCTGGAAAGACCGCGGCGTCACCCCGGACCGCATCCCCGCCGCCGAGGAGACCGATTTCGCCGCCGGGCAATGCAAATCGCTCTACGCCGCCTACCAGGCCCGCCTTGCCCAGCTCAACACCGCCGATTTCGGCGACCTGCTCCTGCACATGACGGAAATCCTGCGCACCCGGCCCGACATCCTCGCCGAATACCATCGCCGCTTCCGCTACATCCTCGTTGACGAGTACCAGGATGCCAACACCGTCCAGTACCTCTGGCTGCGCCTCCTCGCCCAATCCCACCGCAACATCTGCTGCGTCGGCGACGACGACCAGTCCATCTATTCCTGGCGCGGCGCCGAAGTCGAGAACATCCTCCGCTTCGAGCAGGACTTCCCGGGCGCCGCCGTCATCCGCCTCGAACGCAACTACCGCAGCACCGCTCCCATCCTCGCCGCCGCCGCCGGCCTGATCGCCCATAACGAGGGCCGGCTCGGCAAGACCCTGCGCCCCGGCGGCAACGACGCCCAAGGCGAGCCCGTCGCCATCGTCGCCCTATGGGATTCCGAGGAAGAGGCCCGCATGGTCGGGGAGCGCGTGGAGGCGTTGCGCCGCGAGGGGCACCCGTTGAGCGAGGTCGCCATCCTGGTCCGCACCACCGCCCAGACACGCGCCTTCGAGGAGCGCATGATCATCCAGGGCACCCCCTACCGCATCATCGGCGGCCTGCGCTTCTACGAGCGCGCCGAGATCCGCGACGCCGTGGCCTACATGCGCGTGCTGCACCAGCCGGCGGACGACCTCGCCTTCGAGCGCATCGTCAACGTGCCGAGGCGCGGGGTGGGCGAGGGCGCGTTGCGAACCATGCACGAAGCCGCCCGGGCGCAAGGGCTTCCGCTTGCCGCCGCCGCCGAGGGCCTGGCCCGCAACGGGGCGCTCAGGGGCAAGCCCGGCGGCACGCTCACCGCCCTGTTCGACAGCTTCGCCCGCTGGCGCGGGATGCTGCCCAGGGACGGCCACGTCGCCGTCCTGGCCGCCATGCTCGATGAGAGCGGCTACACCGCCATGTGGCAGCAGGACAAATCGCCCGACGCCCCCGGCCGCCTGGAAAACCTCAAGGAACTCGTCCGCGCGCTGGCCGATTTTGAAACCCTCGCCGGCTTCCTCGACCACGTGAGCCTCGTGATGGAGAACGAGGAGAACGCCGAGGGCGACCGCCTCAGCATGATGACCCTGCACGGGGCGAAGGGCCTGGAGTTCGACACCGTCTTCCTGCCCGGATGGGAGGAGGGGTTGTTCCCGAGCCAGCGCACCCTGGACGAAGGCGGCCAGAAGGGTTTGGAGGAGGAACGCCGCCTCGCCTACGTCGGCCTGACCCGCGCCCGCAAGCGCGCCGTCGTCAGCCACGCCGCCAACCGCCGCCTCTACGCCAACTGGCAAAGCAGCATCCCCAGCCGCTTCATCGACGAACTCCCCGAGGCGCATACCAGCCGCGCCGGCTCCGCCGCCTTGCAGCGGGAGCAGCGGCTGGTGGCCGGGCCGAGCGTGTTCTCGGGCGGACCGCTGATGGCCCGGCGGGGAGGAGGGGCAAAAACAGTCGAGGCCTGGGAGCAGCCGGCGCGTCCGGCCCGGGCGGATGCCTTGGCGGTCGGGAGCCGGGTGTTTCACCAGAAGTTCGGGTATGGGCGGGTGTTGGCGGTGGACGATGACCGGGTGGAGGTGGCGTTCGAGAAGGCCGGTCAGAAGCGGCTGCTGGACCGGTTCGTGGAGCGGGTCTAGTCTGCGATTGCCCTGACTGGACACAGCCAGGGCGTTAATTGCCAGACCAGAGAGGCCTAGACCCGTATCGCCCTGACCACATTCAGGGCGATACGGGTCTAGGCAGATAGTCGTGGCGTGTGCCACGAATGTCTGCTCAGGGCTTATTCGGCTTTAGCCGGCGCGATCCGATCGAGCGAACGAGCCTCGCAGGCTTCTGTTTGGCTGGACAGCTTTGTCAGCATGCTGCCGAACTCATTGCCGACGCCGCCCTTGGCCGCGCCGGCCCGCGATTGCAATGCGCTGCCACGCCGTGTTCGGATTGGCCAGGCTGCAGCCAACCGGGGATGCCGACGCCGTGCAATAGCTTGACGCGAGCCGGCCAAGCTTAGGCCGCCTCAGAACCGCTGAGCATCGCCGCCATGATGTTCGGTGCAGCCCACGGCGACGTCTACCTCCGAAATGCACGTCTGGATCAGCGCCTGACCACAATGCCCATCATAGGGATCAGAGCCGCATAAGCGCCGAGGTTACATTGAATGGATCGATTGCGTCGGCAGCAGGACGAGGGCGGAACGTTTCAGCTTCGCGCCGGCCGGGCTTGCGCCGTGGCAGTTTCCGCACGCTTCACTTGGGCCGACAACTCATATGCGTCCGCTAACAGCGTCAGGCGCGCTGTATTGGGCAATTTCCTGAATGCGTTGAGGAGCAAGACTTCCTCGTTCGAGTTTTCTGGTTCCGCGCTGGCCTGCGCCTGGGTCTCAAGCAACGTTCCCACGGGAACGCTCAGCGCCTCGGCCAGCTTGATCAGCCTCGACGTCTCTGGAAAGCAGGTTCCCCAAATCCAGGCGTGGACGGCGACGCGGGAGACATCCATTGTCCGTGCCAGGCTAGCTTGCGTGATGCCTCGCTCCGCCATGATGCGGGCGAGGTTGTGGCGAAAACGGTCCCTTGACGCATCGGGGCGCCCCCTGCCCTCGCTAGGCCAGCCACGCAACACCATCGGCTGCCGTTGTGTCATCCACGCCTCCATTCCTGGTCGGACTCAAACCATGTCGGTTCCGGCATGCCCTGGGCTCCTTCCGCTCACCGACAAGCTGTCACTAACATGATCGCAGGAGCAAGCAATGTTCTAATTTTAGGACTAACGCAAGTTCCTGATCGCTCTCGCAGCGCGAGAACCGCATCGCCGAATGCGTTACCGCACGCAGTTTCGTGCAAAGCGGCGCTTATCGGGGCGGACGAACAAGGTCGCCGGCTCAAGCCTTGCCTTATTCAACCGGCGCCGGGACGCGCCTTAAACGGCCTCTTTGCTCATCCCCTGAGCTCCTCTTTCCGCATCTCAAGCTGCGAGGGAGGGAGTCTCGACGAAGCGTTCGAGCAAGCGGACGGGCATTATGATGGTGTCGGCCATCGTCTGGGACATCGAGAAATCCGGCGGTGACCACAGCGCGCGGCGGACGGCGGCGATGGCGTCGCTGAAGGTCGGGTCCTTCTTTTGATGCCACGCGGCGGCGTGAGAGCGGAGCGTGCCGCCGTCCGCTATTGCCAATTCGGCGGCCCGGACGGTGATCAACGAAAACAGCCCGGGCAATGCCGGGGTTGTCCGCAGGATGGCGAGATCGGGCCATTGGCGTTGGGTTTCGACGCCGGGACGAGCACGGGCTTCTTGGAACGTGGTCTCCACCCGCCATCGGGAGACGAGCCGCTGCAGGGTCATGCCGGGCGCGGCATCGAGGCCGGTGCTGAGGAACGCTTGTGGGTCATGTTCGCCGATCGGGTCGTGGACCAGCACCCACCGGATCGGCACGGGTGGGATGCCGCTGCGACGCCAGAGCGCAGTGCCGGCCGCGGTTTGCAGGGTGCGTTGTTGATCGCCATGCCATTGGGAAACGGCCGCCGTGGCCCAACTCGTCTTCGGGTTCAGGACGGCGCCGGGTTTCGGCACTGCGCGCCCTTTCAGAAGGGGGCGCCCGCGTTGGCCTGGCCTGCGCCGGCGGGCGGGTTTGAACAGATCGGCATCGAGCCGCAACCGGGTGATCACGCAGACGCGCCGGCGCACGGCGGCGAGCCAATCCAGGGCGGCGAAGCCATTGTCGCCGGCGACGACCAGTGTGCGGCCCGGCAGCCAGCGCCTGGCTTGCAAGATCGCCTGCCGAGCCCGGGCGGCCAGGGTCTTGTGCCGCTTGCCGTTTTCCTCGCTCCATCGCGCAGACGGCGCCAGGACGGTGAGGCACGGCAGCCCCTCCGCTGGCATTCCAGTCGCTGCGCGACCGGAACCTTGACCCGCTTCGCCCATCGCCGCGGCGCCCAAGGAATTGGCACGGTCAGCATCAGCGGCAACCGGCGCAGGCCGCTGGTCTTGACGACGTGTCCCTTCGAGGAGCGGACGGGATCACGATAGATGCCGCGCGCGTTGATCCGAGCGCCCCAGCGGCGCTCGATCGTCGCATCGATGCCGATCGCCACCGGCCCGGCGGGCAGCAGGCGGTCCAGCGCATGAAGCAGCAACCGCCGGGCCAGCGCGCGTGCATTCCAACGCGCCCGGTTCAGGACGTCATGATAGCGGCCGAAGCCGGGGCCATCGCCGAGCCCCATGACCCGCAACGCCTGGGCAACGGTCCGTTTGCCGGGCGCCAGGACCGCGCCGGCGACCAGGATCAGAACATGCCGCCAGACCGGAGCGGCAAAGCATGGACGCAAGATCGACAGCCACGCCGCCAGGACTGATGCAGCCAGGGGCGGGGCGGGCGGGGCGACGGCGCCAGGGCAATTCACTTTCATCGCAGCCTTGGAACCGGCCGCCCCGCAAGCGTTCTTGCATCCGCGACGACGCAAGCGATCCGGCCAGGGTATCGTCGCAGATGGCCGATCCGACCATTCAACGTATCGAGACGTTCCCCTGTCGTCGTGGGGCGTTGCTCGCCGAGCGGCGCAGCCGCGGCTACGCTTTATGTCATGCCGCATCCGGTCAGCCGGCCGCACGGCTTCGGCCGGGTGGGCAGGACGCCGAGTGGGCAGGACAATCGTGTCGAAGTTCTCTATCGCTCGCTTTGGAAACAGCGATGGACACGCGCCGGGCCGCTCGGACGCGCAGCTTTGTCAATCGATCGCGCCGTCGAGGTCATCGCCGCCGAGGACATCTTCTGGATCGCCACATAGTCCCGCACAGGATAGAAATTGCGGCAAGTCGAGCTGAGGACGCATCATGTTTTTTGCGTTGTGATGGCGAGCCGTCCCGCGAAATGATGCTCGGACCCTTGTCGTCCTGACCGCATCAGGGTGAAGGACCCAGTGTTCCGGCTCCGAAGTTCGCCGTGTTGAAGTCGCGTGCCTGGGGACACTAGCCTTTTGTTTCCGTGGCCCGCTTATCCCAGAAGTTCGAAAGCGAACGTCTAGAGCAGGGCACTAGCACTGATCTGGACTGGCAATTGACGCGCCTCGCTTTCCATTCAGGGCGATTGCAGCCTAATCCGCCGCGGAGGCGAGCTGGAAATCGCGGAAGCGCTGACGCAGGGCGAGCTTGTTCAGCTTGCCGGTCGCGGTGTGCGGCAAGTCGTCGACCACGACCACCTCGTCGGGAATCCACCATTTGGCAACCTTGCCCTGATACGTCGCCAGCAGCGCGGCCGGATCGATGGCGCGGCCGGGCTTGGCGGTCACCACCAACAGCGGGCGCTCGTCCCATTTCGGGTGGCGGGCGGCGACGATGGCGGCCTCGGCCACGTCCGGATGGCCGACGGCGATGTTCTCGAGCTGGATCGAGCTGATCCACTCGCCGCCGGACTTGACGATATCCTTGGTGCGGTCGGTGATCTCCATGGTGCCGTGCGAATCGATGGTGGCGACGTCCCCGGTGGCGAACCAACCGTCGGCGTCGGTCGCATCTTCCTCGGCGCGGTAATACCGCTGCGTGATCCACGGGCCGCGCACGACCAGGTTGCCGAAGGTCGTCCCATCCCAGGGCAGTTCCTTGTTGCTCTCGTCAACGATACGCATCTCGATCCCCGGCATGGCCCGGCCTTGCTTATAGGGTATGCGGGCGCGCTCCTCCGCGGGCAGGCTGTCGAAACTGGGCTTGTGGGCATAGGCTGTGCCGAGCGGGCTCGTTTCGGTCATGCCCCAGGCGTGATCGACCTGGACGCCGTATTCCTCGCGGAAGCTGTCGATCAGCATCGGCGGACAGGCGGAGCCGCCGCAGATCAAGCGTTTCAGCGTGGTCAGTGTGCCGCCGGTGCTGCGCAGGTGCTGCAGCAAGCCCATCCAGACGGTCGGCACCCCGGCGGAAATCGTGACGCGCTCGTCGTTCAACAGGCTCAGCACAGAAGCGCCGTCGAGCTGGCGCCCCGGCATGACCAGGCTGGCCCCGGCCATGGGCGCGGTATAGGGAATGCCCCAGCCGTTGACATGAAACATCGGCACCACCGGCATGACGCGGTCGACGGCGCGGGTGCCGAAGATGTCGGCCATGTTGGCGGCGTAGGCGTGGATCAGCGTGCTGCGGTGGCTGTAGAGCACGCCCTTGGGCCGTCCCGTGGTGCCGCTCGTGTAGCACAGGGCGCTGGCGAGGTTCTCGTCGAGGCGGGGCCAGTCGAACGCGTCGGACGCGCCGTCGAGCAGCGCCTCGTAGCAGTGGACGGCTTGCCGCTCCGATTGGAGCGGCGGCATGGCGTCCGGGGCGCAGAGGACGGCGACGTGGCGCAGCGCGGGCAGGTCGGGAAGCAGTTGCTCGACCAGGGAGGCGAAGCCCGGATCGGCGCAGAGGACGACGCTGCCGGCGTCGTTCAGGATATGGGCGATGTCGTCCGGGGCGAGGCGCGGATTCACGGTATGAACGATGCTGCCCATGCCGGACACGGCGTAGTACAGCTCAAGGTGGCGCTGGCTGTTCCAGGCCAGGGTGGCGACACGGTCCGAGGGCTCCACGCCAAGGCCTTGCAGCGCGCGGGCCAGTCGGCGGGCGCGGCGCTCGATCGTCTCGTATGTGGCGCGGGCAATCTCCCCATCCGCCTCGCGGGAGACGACTTCGGCCGTGGCGTGGTGCCGCGCGGCGTGGGTCAGGATAGAGGAGACGAGCAGCGGTTGGCGTTGCATGAGGCCGAGCATAGCGTTTCCTTTAATTCAACCCGGTACGTGGGCGCGTTGTTGTCGTGCAGGTTAGTCTGGAATAGCCTGCGGCGGCAAAAGGGAAAGACCGGACATGTCGGGTTTCGCCAGCACCAAGGACCTTTCGGACAAGACGGTCAGCTTCGACGAGTTGGCGCCGGGGCTATACGGCTACACCGCGGAGGGGGACCCGAACAGCGGCGTCGTGATCGGCGACGACAGCGTGCTGGTGGTCGACGCGCAAGCGACTCCGGCGATGGCCGCCGACGTGCTCGCGCGCATCCGCAGCGTGACGCACAAACCCGTCCGGCACGTGGCGCTGACGCATTACCATGCGGTGCGCGTGCTGGGGGCAAGCGGCTACCGGAATGCGGAGGTGATCGCCTCCGAGGCCACGCGCGACCTGATCATCGAGCGCGGCCAGCAGGACATGGACAGCGAGATCGGCCGTTTCCCCCGCCTGTTCCGCGGCAAGGACAGCATCCCGGGCCTGACCTGCCCCTCGATCGTGTTCGACAAGCGGCTGACGCTGTTCCTGGGCGAGCGCGAGGTGCAGATCATCCAGATCGGCCGCAGCCATACCGCGGGGGATACGGTCGTTTGGCTGCCCGAGGAGCGGGTGCTGTTCAGCGGCGACGTGGTGGAATCCGGCGCCACGCCTTATTGCGGCGACGCCCACTTCGCCGACTGGCCGGCGACGCTGGAGGCCGCGCGGGCCTTGGGGGCGGAGGCGCTGGTGCCCGGGCGCGGGCGGAGCCTGACGTCGCGCAAGGAGTGCGAGGAGGCGATCGAGGGCACGCGGGCGTTCACGAGCGACCTGTTCGCCGCCGTCAAGAAAGCCGCGGGCGCTAAGGCGTCTTTGAAAGAGGCGTATGACCAGGCCATGTCCGCGATGCGGCCGGCCTATGGGCACTGGGTCATTTTTGAGCACTGCATGCCGTTCAACGTCACCAGGGCCTACGACGAGGCGAATGGCCTTGATCACCCGAGGATATGGACCGCGGAGCGCGACATTGAGATGTGGCAGGCGCTGGAGCAGGGCCGGCCGGCGCCGGCCGCGGAGACCTGATGGCGTTCGCCGCCCGCCGCTACGACAGCCCGGCGGCGCGGCCGGGGCATCATCCGGCGGTGGTGGTCGGGGCCGGACTGGTGGGCTTGACCCTGGCGCTGGACCTGGCCCGCCGCGGCGTGGCGGTGGTGGTGCTGGACGATGACGATACCGTCAGCACCGGCTCGCGGGCGATCTGCATGGCGAAGCGGTCGCTGGAGATCTTTGCCCGGCTCGGCCTGGGCGAGCGGATGCTGGCCAAGGGCGTCACCTGGAACACCGGGCGGGTGTTCCTGCAGGACCGCGAGCTGTTCGGGTTCGACCTGTTGCCGGAACACGGCCACGAATATCCGGCGTTCATCAACCTGCAGCAATATTACGCCGAGGCCTGGCTGGTCGAGGCGTGCGAGGCAACCGGGCTGGTCGAGCTGCGCTGGAACCATGCGGTGACCGGGGTTGGCGCCGAAGCGGGCGGCGCGTCGGTCGATGTGTCGGCCCCCGGCGGCGCATACCGTCTGACGGCGGATTGGCTGCTGGCCTGCGACGGGGCGCGGAGCGTGGTGCGCCGGGCAATGGACCTGCCATTCGTGGGCCGGGTGTTCCGTGACCGATTCCTGATCGCCGACGTGGTGATGCAGGCCCCCTTCCCTACCGAGCGCTGGTTCTGGTTCGACCCGCCGTTCCATCGCAACCAATCCGCGCTGCTGCACAAGCAGCCGGACGACGTGTGGCGCATCGACCTGCAACTCGGCTGGGACGCGGACCCGGAGGAGGAGGCGAAGCCGGAGCGGGTGATCCCGCGCGTGCAGGCGATGCTGGGCCCGGAGGCTAAGTTCGAGTTGGAGTGGGTCAGTCTCTACACTTTCCGCTGCCGCCGGCTGGAGCGGTTCGTGCATGGCCGGATCGTGTTCGTGGGCGACAGCGCCCACCAGGTCAGCCCGTTCGGCGCGCGGGGCGGCAATGGCGGCGTGCAGGATGCGGACAATCTCGGCTGGAAACTGGCCGCGGTGATCGAGGGCCGCGCGCCGGCGGCGCTGATCGAGACGTACGGCACCGAGCGCCAGGCGGCAGCGGACGAGAACATCCGTCACAGCACGCAGGCGACGGATTTCATCACCCCGAAAAGCGCCGCGGCAAGGGCCTACAGAGACGCGGCGCTCAGGCTTGCGGGGCAGCACGCGTTCGCACAGCGCTTCGTGAACTCGGGGCGGCTATCCAGGCCCTTCGTTATACCGGTCGCCCGCTGCGAGACCGACGCCTGGCCTGGCGCCCCCGCGCTCGGCAGCGCCGCGCCGGACGCCCCGGTGCTGAATGACGGCCGCCCGGATTGGCTCCTGCGCCATCTCGGCAGAGACGGGTTCGCCGTGTTGGTCTTCGGCGGCAGGGTTCCGGGCGCTGCCGGATTGCGCGTCGTTCGGGTGGCCGACGACGCCCTCGCGGACGCGCAAGGGTTGGCTGCGGCGCGCTACGGCGCATTCGATGGCGCCTGCGTGCTGTTGCGGCCCGATCAGCACGTCGCGGCCGTCTTCCATCGCTTCGACGCCCGCCGGATCGAGGCCGCCATCCAGCAATCGCTTGGCTTCAACGCGCCTGTCCTTGAGGGCGCCGCTTGAGCCTCAATCTCGCGCCGCGGCTGCGCGATCCGGATGCCCTCTTCGCCGCCCTCGTCGCCGCGCACGATGGCCTCGACGACGCGGCGTCAAGACGCCTGGACGCGGCCTTGGTTTTACTGCTGGCGAACCATATCGGCGATGACCAGGTGGTGCTGGACGCGATCCGAGCCGCACGCTCGGCGGAGGATGGACCATGACCGTCGACCATACCCACGACCCGTCGCTGCAAAGCTGGGCGCCCGGCGCCAACGGCCATGCCGACTTCCCGATCCAGAACCTGCCGTTGGGCGTGTTCAGCCCCTTGGCCGGGGCGCCGCGCGGCGGCATCGCGATCGGCGACCGCATCCTCGACCTGCGGGCGCTGCATGAGGCCGGGCTGCTGGACGACGAGGCGCAGGCGGCGGCGGATGCCTGCACCGGCCCGACGTTGAACGGGTTCCTGGCGATGGGCGCGGCGCCGCGGCGGGCGTTGCGCGACGCGGTGAGCGCGCTGCTGCAGGACGGCTCGGACGAGCGGCCGCAACTGCTGCACAGGGCGGCGGATTGCCTGATGTATCTTCCGGCTGCCATCGGCGACTACACGGATTTCTTTGCCGGCATCCACCACGCGACGGCCACGGGCGCGATGTTCCGGCCGGGCGCCCCGTTGCTGCCCAACTACAAATGGGCGCCGATCGGCTATCATGGCCGGGCCAGCTCGGTCGGGCTGCCGGGCGAGGTCCGCCGGCCGAATGGGCAGCGCAAGCGGGCCGACGAGAGCGCCCCGACGTATGGGCCAAGCCGAAACCTCGATTACGAGTTTGAGCTGGGCATCTGGGTTGGACCCGGCAATGCGCTGGGCGCACCGGTCCCGGTGGGAGAGGCGGCGGCGCATATCGCCGGCTTCTGCCTGCTGAACGACTGGTCGGCGCGCGATATCCAGGCATGGGAGTCTCAGCCGCTCGGGCCGTTCCTAGCGAAAAGCTTCTGCACCAGCGTCAGCCCGTGGATCGTGACGCCCGAAGCGCTGGCGCCATTCAGGGCGGCGCAGCCGGCGCGGCCCGGCGGCGACCCGGCGGCCTTGCCATACCTCAGCGACATCGACGACCAGGCGCATGGGGCATTTGAATTGGAATTGGAAGTGCTGCTGCTCACGCGGACGATGCGGGAGCAGAAGCTGGCGCCGCATCGGCTGTCGATCGCCTCTTCGCTCGACCTGTATTGGACTCCGGCGCAGTTGCTGGCGCACCAGGCGAGCAACGGCTGCAACCTCAATCCGGGCGACCTGCTTGGCACGGGGACGATCTCGTCGGCGACGCCGGATGGCTGCGGATCATTGCTCGAGGTCACTCAAGGCGGGACGTTGCCGATTACCTTGCCGTCCGGCGAGGAACGCCGCTTCCTGGAAGACGGCGACGAGGTGGAGCTGCGCGCCCGGGCGAAGCGTCCTGGGGCGGCGCCGATCGGGTTCGGGTCCTGCAGAGGCGTCGTGCTCCCGGCCATGACCTGATGCGGCCGGCACATCGCTGACACTCGCTGGTTGACGGGGCTGGCTCCGCGGCTCTAAACCGCGCACCTGCTGTGGCGGACGTAGCTCAGTTGGTAGAGCGCCAGGTTGTGGTCTTGGATGTCGCGGGTTCGAGACCCGTCGTTCGCCCCAGCATCCATTTCAATGATCGCTTTAATGCGCCCCAGGCGCCGGGAATGCCGTTTGTCTCACGAATTGGGGAACTATCGTTTCGGCGACGCGCTTGTGCTCAAACATTTGGGAGTGTTGTTATGCTAAAGTGGGCGCTGATATTCTTCGTGGTTTCCGTCATTGCCGGGTTCTTTGGCTTCAGTGGCGTCTCCGCCGCGACGGCCGGGATTGCTAAAATCCTGTTCGTTATCGCAATCGTCGTGTTCCTGGTGTTCCTGGCGCTCGCGTTGTTTGCTGGCAACGCTGTTCTGTAGTTTGAAAGCAGGCATGGGCCGATCTATGCCCGCCTGACCGCAAGGGACTTTGACGGTTGAGCCACGTTGGGCCGCGGAAACGGCCAGCACGACGATTGAGCGCGCTGGCCGTTTTTGGGCCTGGCCTGGTGGTAATGCTGGCCGACACGGATGTCGGCAGCGTAATTACGGCCGGGCAGAGCGGCGTCCAGTGGGGCTATAAACTGCTGCTGCTGCAATTCGTCCTTGTACCGATTCTCTACATGGTCCAGGAGCTTACCGTTAGGCTCGGCGTGTTCACCGGGCGGGGGCATGGCGAGCTGATTTACGAGACGTTCGGTCCGTTTTGGGCCTGGGTCTCGGCTGTGGGTCTCGGCATCGCCACGTTCGGAGCGTTGCTGACGGAGTTTTCCGGGATCGCGGGCGTCGGTGAGCTTTACGGCGTTCCCCGGGCCTTGTCGTTGGCTTTTTCCGCCGCTGCTTTGCTCGCCGTGGTGCTGACCGGGTCGTATCGCCGAGTGGAGCGGATTGCTATTGTCCTCGGGCTGTTTGAACTCGCCTTTTTTGGTGTCGCCTGGGCAGCGCACCCCGATCTCCGCATGATTGCCAAAGGCGCCTTGGACATCCCGTTCCGCAACCCCGACTACCTCTATTTGGCAGCGGCCAACATCGGCGCCGTCATCATGCCGTGGATGATCTTCTATCAGCAATCGGCCATTGCCGATAAGAAGCTACGGCCCGAGCACTACGGCATGGCGCGTTGGGACACTGCCATCGGCGCGGTGGCCACGCAGCTTGTTATGGCCGCGGTCCTGATCGCGTGCGCTGCGACGATCGGCGCCAGCCAGCCGGACGCGGCGCTCAACACCGTTGGCGACTTGGCCCAGGCCCTCACGCCGTTTCTCGGCCCGCATTTCGGAAACTTGGTGTTCGGTCTCGGCGTCCTCGGCGCGGGCATGGTGGCGGCCATCGTCTGCTCGCTCGCGTTCGCCTGGGGTCTGGGCGAGGTGGCCGGATACCGCCGCTCGCTTGAGTTCCGGCCGACCGAGGCGGGCTGGTTCTACGCCATCTACGCGCTCTGCGTCGTGGGCGGCGTGGCGGTCGTGATGGTGTCGCCGAATTTGGTGTCGCTGAACATCGGCGTGCAGGTGATGAACGCCCTGCTGCTCCCGCTCGTGCTGGGCTTCCTGATCGCGCTGGCCAGGCGGGCGCTGCCGCCGGGGCAGCGGTTGCAGGGATGGTATTACGCCGTGGTCGTGGCGGTCGCGGCCGTCACCTGCGCGCTCGGCGTCTTCGGCGGCTTGTTCGGCGCAGCCTGACAAGAGGACTAGAATTTCCGTTCCCGCCGTTCCAGGAGGGCAGTAGCCGGCTTGCGCGGCTGCTGGAGCGATGGGGGCCTTTGCATGTCCCTTAAAGGGGTGTGTCATGCGTCACGGTACGGAGGGACCGGCAGCGAGGCCATTTCCTGTGTTGATGACGAACGGATTGCTCGCGGCCTGGGCGACTGGCGGCTGGAACGTCTCTGGGTGTTGGGCAACGCGGTCGGCCAGCCACTGCCGCCTACCGGCCAGGGCGGCGAATTTCATGCGATGGCATCCTTCAGAAGGAGGGCGGCTGAACCTGAGCCGGGCGGCGGTGTTGAACGTGCGTGGGCTTGGACGTGTTGCCGGGCCAGGGTTGATCAGAAGGACATAGCATGAAGGTTTTCGTAGTGGCTGCTACGGCCGCACTCATAGTGGCGAGCGGCCCGGCGTGGGCACAGCAGCAGAACGTTAAACCAACCGACGCCCGGCCGACTGGCATGGACCAGCGAGGGTCGGCGATGACCGAGCAGACAGGACGGGAGCCGCTGAGCGGGACCGACAAGCAGGCGATCGGGGCGATGGCGGAAAGCCACGTGACGGAGATGCAGATGGGGCAATTGGCAGTTGACCAGGCGGATGGCCCGGTCGCGAAGATGTATGGACAATGGGTGGCCACCTCGCATGGGTTCGCGATGCGGGAATTGGCGATGATTGCCGGGCTGCGGAACGAGCGGCCGACAATGGATGTCAGCGGGCGTGCAAAAACCGCGATCGATCGGTTGCGGCCCTTGAAAGGCGCTGCGTTCAATCGCGCGTTCATCGAGGCGCAGATTGCGGCGCTGGAGCGGGGATTGGCAGCGGCGCAGAAAGAGGGCTCGGATGGCAACGACCGGCTACTGAAGACATATGCCGAGAACACGATTCCTTTGTTCCAGGCGCATCTGGATCAGGCGAAGGCGTTGCAGCAAGCTCTGCCGCCAGCGAAGTAGCTAGCTCGGTGGGACCGGGTTGCAGGCGCTGGCCGCGGCCCGGCCCAGCACCAGCATGCGGCGGGCAGCGATCCCTGCTCCGGCTGCCTCTCCAATTGCGCGCGTTAAAAGAGGGTTGCTGAGAAACGCATGCGCAGCGGTGTTGCCGGCAAGTTCGGCAGCGCCAACCATCGTCGCAGACAGGGCCGTGCGGCGCAGGAGCGACACAGTGCCGAGAAGGCCGGGACGCACGCCATAGAGAACGGCCGTCTGACGCACCAATCGCGTTCCGCGCCAGGCGATCAGGAGAACATCGAGAGCCGGTGACGGCATAGCGGCAATTCCGGCAACTGTTTGCACGGCCGCGTTGCGGGCAAGCTGGTCGGCAGAGACTTGCAACTCGCGAACGGGACCGGCCCGGAGTAAGGCGAGCGCAGCGTCAGGGTCATTCAGGGTGCGGAGTGCGGGTTGCAGGGATTGGCCGGCCGGGAGCCGTGCCGACCAGACTTGTGCGGCGGCCATGATTCGGGCGGGATCGCCGGACTGAAGATCGGCGCGGATATGGTCGACGCGGGAGAGGGTAAACAGGGCGCGGAGTTCTCGCCAGATGCCGGCAGCCACGAGGCAAAACCCGACGAGCGCCATGACCGCAGTCAGCCAACCGAGCCAGGGCGCGCGAGCGAATTGATCGGCGACGAAATTGACGGCGGTTAGTGCAGTGAAGCCGATAAGTAGAAGCGCGACGCCCGAGAAGATTAAGGTGAATGCGGTCAATTTCGGAGGCGGCTCCAAAGCAGGACCTGAGATCGGTTCATCAATTTGCCGAGGCGGCGGCTGATCGACATACTCAATATAGGGTTGGGTCATAGTACGTCGTCCAGCAGGGAGAGGAGGACGGCATCGAGCCCGATGTGATGAATGCCGCCCCTTCCATTATCGATCGGACGAAGTGGCTCGAACGTAGGGAGGTCAAGGAAAGGGTGCTGCCAAAAGGCTGCATTCGGAGGCTCGTGAGGGACTTCGCCAGGATAAAACCGAACAGGCTTCTCGTCGTTCAGCCGACGGCCGATGACGCCGGAAACAGCATGGTCGGCGAGCTGGATGACCTCCTCATTGGTGCAGCGGATAGCTGCTAGACTGAAATAGGCGGCGCGGGCCTGGGCCACCGGGGCGACGACCTGTCGCAGAAGCGCTGTAAGGTTCGCGCGCTGACGCTCGCCGATGTGGTCGGCCTTCGTGGCGGCAAAAACGACTTGGCTGATTGTTTTGGGAGGAGCTTGCAGCTTTGTAAGAGCAGCGGCTGCTTCTAATAGCGAGCGGCGCCACCGTAGGGCTGCAGCGGCCGTCGCGAGGGCTGATTGCGTGTCTTTGAATGCGGCCGGGCCGTTGTGGAGCGCAGAAAGAAGATCAACTAGAACGACAAGGCGATCAAGATTGCCAAACAGCGGATCGGACAAGTCGCGTTGAACGGCTTGGGTGTAGGCGTCGTAGCGGGTGTTCAACAGGCTTTGCAACGGGCCGGCGCCGCTGTAAGGGAAAAACGGCATCCACGCAGGTTCCGGGCCCGGCGCTGGCATAAGAAACCGGCCCGGCTGCAAAAGGGAGAGGCCAGCGTCATTTCGCAGACGATGAAGCGCGGAGCGGTAAAGGCTGTGGCCGGCTTGCGCGAGGGTCTCATCGGCCGGAGCCTGTCGTGGAAGACCGGTTTGGAATGCGAGAAATTCGGCGGCTTCGGGACGAGAGTCTATATTCTGGAGCGTCTGGCTGGACCAGGCAGTAAATGGGGTGCGTAACAGCGGAAGGTCGAGCAGCCATTCGCCGGGGTAGTCGAGGAACTCAAGACGAATGCGTTGGGGCGGAAACGCCTGGGCGAAGCCGGCACGGGGAATGACCAAGTCTAGGGCAAGCAGGCTCGCAGCGTTGGTCCGGGCGGGCCAAGCCGGAGGATCGGTCGCCAACGCTGCGACGTGGCTTGCGTGATCAAAGCGAGGAATGGACGAAGCGCCAGCTGGCGCCAGCGTGATGGACGGCGTACGGCCGGCCAGCCGCCGAGTGATCTGGGGAAGTGTTGGCCGACCGCGGCCTAAAGCCAGGAGGTTGGCTGCAATTGAAGTGAGGAATGCGGTTTTCCCCGCGCGTGCTAAGCCTGTGATGCCGACGCGAATTGTGCGCCGGGTTAGTCGGTCAATAGTATCGCGCGGGGGAAGCAGGTCGTAGAGGAACGGCGGTATCAGGCGCGTTGCACCAGCTCGACTTTGTAGCCATCCGGGTCTTCCACGAAGGCGATGACCGTCGTGCCGAATTTCACCGGGCCAGCTTCGCGAGTAACCTTGCCGCCAGCTTGTTTCAGGTCTTCACAAGCTTTGTAAACGTCAGGCAGGCCCACGGCAAGATGACCGAAGCCGCTTCCGAGATCGTATGGTTCAGCCTGGTCCCAGTTGTATGTAAGCTCAATTACCGAAGCGGCGCTCTCGTCCCCATATCCGACGAATGCCAAAGTATATTTTCCGTCAGGAACCTCGTTGCGGCGGAGTTCCTTCATGCCGAGAAGCTTGGTGTAGAAGTCGACGCTTTTGTCCAGGTCCTTTACGCGGAGCATGGTGTGCAACAGGCGGGGTCGGGCCATAAAAAATTCTCTATCTAGTTGAGAACGGCATATCGGGGTTAAGGCCGATCAGAAAAAGACCTGATTCATTCGCAGCCTCTATGCAAGCGGCACGATCGGTCAGCAAAGTGCCGCCAGCTTCGACCGCGATCCCGCGCAAGCCTGCAGAAGCAGCTGCCTGGATGGTGGCAGGACCAATGGTTGGCAGGTCGGCCCGGCGGTCCTGCCCAGGCTTAACCCGCTTTAACAGAACTCCGCCCGGGCCTGGGCGCGCGAGCGTTGCGGCCCGCATCAGCATGGCATCAGTGCCCTCAATTGCTTCCACGGCAAGAACGATGCCTTGCTGAACGACGCAGCCCTGACCGACATCAGCCGCGCCGAGCGCTCTGGTAACGCTGATCGCACGTTCTATGTCGGCTTGGGCTCCGGCATCCGGCGCGATCTCTCCTAGAACTCCGCTGGGAGCAACCGCTTCCGTCAGGATTTCATGGGCGCCGAGAACACGAAACCCTTCCTCTCCGAAAATCCGAACGATAGCGGCAAGAAATCCATCGTCGCCGGTGAATGCGGCGCGGCCGATGCGGGCAAGGATGCTTGTTCCCTCCCTATCCGGACGAAGGTCAAGGAGAGAAGGCCTGCGGACTGGGCCGACGAGAACTAGATCCTTGCATTGATGCAGCCGGAGAAGAGAGAGGATCTCGCCCGCCGCGCCCATTCGTGCAAATCGATGCGGATACGGCGCAATCACGTCGGGTTCAACATAGCCTCGCAAACCAATAATGAATATGCGGCGTCCCACGGCTTGAGCCGCCGCCGCCACCCGGCCCGGAAAAGGACCGCCGCCCGCGAGGATACCAAGAGTTGAGATTTCGGCTTGCATATGGCCCAATTACAACTTAATGGCCCATTCTATTCGCACATAAAGCAAATGGGTGTGAACAATGGTCGATGACAACCCGTCAACGACGGGCGGGCTTCTTGAGTGCCTACGAATGCTGGCTGACGAGGCGTCTTCGATGAAACTGACGCGTACGCTGGCAGCTTTGCAGGAAGCCATGGAAGCTTGTCGAGTGGAAATCTCAGCCAGCCTTGGACGACCGATCGGGACCACACTACACTGAGCATCGCCGTTCGCAAAAAACAAAACTCCGGTTTATCAAACATTCGTTCTCAGACCGGCTCAGCTGTCGGCTCCTAATGCAGCACGGATTAAACCTCGTTTGCTGGGTGCATCAATGAACGCGAGCAGTTCGGCAACGTGCGGATCGTCGCCGTTCGTGGCACGAACGGCGACTAGTCGGTCCGCAAACACGCCCTCTCCGGCAAAAAGGTCTTTAACTGCGGCACGGAGTGCATGAATCGCTGCACGGTCTACGCCCCGGCGGCGAAGCCCAATGACATTCAGCCCGGCAAGGCGTGCACGATTGCCGATTACGCTGCCGAACGGAATGACGTCAGCCTCAACTCCCGAGACTCCTCCAACCATTGCGCCACGTCCAACCCGGACGAACTGATGCAAAGCGGCCGCGCCCCCGATAACCGCTCCGTCGCCGATATCAACGTGGCCACCCATAACGACGTTGTTGGCTATAACGACATTGTTTCCGACGTCGCAGTCATGTGCGACATGAACAACCGCCATTAATAGGCAATCGGCGCCGACGCGAGTTAAACCTGCTCCAGTCACGGTACCGCGGTGAATCGTGCAGTGTTCTCGAATCTGCGTTCGAGCACCAATCTCGCAAAGCGTTGGCTCTTGATTATACTTAAGATCTTGAGGAGCAAGACCGATCGTGCAAAACGGGTAGAGTATTGCATGCTCGCCAATGCTCGTATGACCATCGACCACGACATGAGAAATAAGGTGGACGTTATCGCTGATCGTGACGTTCGGGCCGATGTGGCAGAATGGGCCAACCTCAACGCCTGAACCGATGGTGGCCCCGGGCGCGATCACGGCGTTCGGGTGTATAAAGGTTGAGCCGCGAGATCCTTCTGCGGCAATGCGACGGGTGTCTATAACGTGCGACATGGAAAGGTTGTATGGCCGGATGATAGGTTTGGGAATACAATGATTGTGTCATGCCGTTGCTGCTCATTAAGGGACGACGCGCTCTCGGGAGTTAATTGGTTTGAGATTTCCTAACTGCCCAGGTTCGGCGTAGCCTTGATCAAGCCGTCCGCAGTTCGGCGATCAAGTTGGCGGGGTTGGCGGTGATCGTGCGCAGCATGTTCCAGCCCTGCTTTCTCGCCGTCGAGAGGACCGAACCGATGGTCGCGAACTCCGCCGCGCCGTCCGCAGAGCGAAACCCGCCGGAGACCTTCTGGCGCAGTTTCATCATCCGGGCGTCGCGTTCGGCCTGTGTGTTGGTAAGCGGCACGGCGGGGTCGGATAGAAAGCTGAGCACGTCCTGTTTGCGCCCATGCAGACGCAACAGAAGGTTATGCCCGACGCGTCGCGCGGCGTCCGCCCGCGACGTGTCCGATGGCCGG
The DNA here is from genome assembly GCA_965217935.1 of Acetobacteraceae bacterium. Taxonomy (GTDB): domain Bacteria; phylum Pseudomonadota; class Alphaproteobacteria; order Acetobacterales; family Acetobacteraceae; genus JBBROS01. The sequence goes on from OZ244581.1 coordinate 937,764, forward strand.
CCGGGCCGCCCAGCATGGGCAACGCCTCGTGGAACGCAAATCCTTTTGCCACAATCGCGTCGTGCCGCCGCGCGATCAGCGCGATCAATCGTGGCGACAGCGGCATATCCCGGTCGCGCGCGAGGTTCGCGGCATGGCAGGCGCGGCGCAGCAGATGCCGCACCTTGCGCGCCCAGACTTCCGTCTCGATCTCGATCAGCGCCTGCAGTTCGCGCCAGTGATGCGCGTTGCGCAAGGCGTGCAGCACGCCGGTGAGCGTGTAGTAGGGTTTCCAGTGATCGTGGACGACGATGCCGGTCATAGTCTCCGGCAGGCTGCCTCGTTTCGGCAAAATCCGGTAGAACGTCAGCAGGAGCGTCGAGGCGATATGCAGCCATTGCGTCTTGCCGCCGATCCGAAAGCCGGTCTCGTCCAGATGCTTCACCGGCGGCGCCACGCGGTCGCGCAGGGCGGCGGCGACCGCCGCGAGCCGCTCGGCGCAGCTCCGGCTCATGCTGGCGATGGTCGCCGTGGTCAGGTTCACGCCGAGCAGGTCCGCTATCGTGGGCCAGGCGCTTCTCGGGCAGAACCTGGACATGCAGCAGATAGATCACGATGGCGGCGATCCGCGCGCCGTATTGAACCGGCGCCGCGACGCCCTCGGGAGTGGCCGCGCGGGTTGTCACGCCGCATGTTCCACGCCGGCAGGCGAAGGCCCGGCGCTCGGTGACCACCAAAAGCTGAAGCTCGGGCAGATCAAACACCCGCCGGACGGCGTGGTCCACGGCCATCGCCTCGCTCAGCGCCGCGCCGCAACCGGCGCAGGCCGTGGGACAGTGATCGACGGCCGCATCGGACGTCGCCGCGCGACTGAGGGTTTTACCTGCATGGCCAGTCTGCCCGCCCGTCTTCTTGCCTGTCCGTTCGCGAAGGCTGCCGACGCGGACCGGCTTCTTCTTCAGGCCGTCGCTGGAGGGGGGTTTGCCGCTATTGCCGCTGTTCAGGCCGAGTTGGCGCTCCAGTTCGGCCACGCGGGCGACAAGCGCCGCGTTCTGCACCCGCAATTCGGCAATGATCGCCAGCAGCGCAGGGACGTCGGTCGCTTGCTCTTCGAGTCCGGAACCGTTCGCGGGCGGTGTCATCGACACCTTGACCCACGGCGCGCCGTGGCCAGTCAATCGCTATGTTCAGGGCCCTACCTGAGCTGTTACGAGATTTGATTTAATTGTGCCATTAGCGTCAATCCATTCAACCCCGCTCTGTCAAGCTCGCCAGGCGGGCGTCCTTGCGTGCGGACCCGGCGCTGCTGCCGACCCAATACCCCACAACGCTTGTTGCCATAGCTCCAAGGGTTCCCATTAAAACATTCAAGACCGTGTAGGTCGACTTAGCCGACCCAGGCGGCAGCAGCAGCATCAGCCGGTCCCACCGGCCCCGCGCCAGCCCCTCCAACTCCTCAATTACCAACCGATGATGCCGGGCCGGCGCCAACCCCTGCGGCATCAGCGCCAGCCCCGCCCAGTCACTCAAGCTCCCCCGTATCCGTCTCCTCAGACTCCGTTCCGCCTGCACCGGCCCCTGCACCGCCCCAATCTTCAAGCTCCTCATCCGGCACACCCGCTACATCTCCAAACGCCCGGGCCACCGGCGCTTTCCCGTGCAGATAAGGCGCCGCAACCTTCGCAAGCGCCACCGCCCCATCAAAGTCCTTCGCGTCCCATCGCTTACGCATCACCGTCAGCAAAACAGACAACGGCGAGAGTTCGGCCATACCGTCCCCATGAAAGCTCCATTGATGTCAGGAAAAATCAGGCGTCGTCCGTGACGCGACCACCCGACCTTATCCCGATTAATAGCGAAAACCGGGGCAAGCATCAAGGAAATTCGTCCTAACTTCGCATAATGTTTTTTAGATATGGCAAACAACGCTGCCTTAAATCCGCCACCACCGCAACTTATGTAACAGCTGAGAAGATGTTCCCTTAACAATCGAAATTTGGGTGCCACCATGCCGAGCCCGATCAAGAAATTGCTCCTGCCAGCTCTCTCCGTTGCCGCGTTCAGCACTGTCCTGGCGACGTCTTTCCCGGCCCACGCTGACTTCTATCGTGGCGGTTACGGCTACCGGGGTGGTTATTACGGTCACGGATACCGGCATTACGGCCGCGGCTTTGGGCCGGGCGCACTCATCGGCGGAGCGATTTTAGGTCTAGGCGTCGGCGCGCTTTTAGCCGCTCCGTATGCAGCCCCTCCGCCTGTGGCATATATACCGCCTCCGATCGTCTACGCGCCGCCTCCGGCTTACTATCCCCCGCCCGCCTATACCTATTACCCGCCCCGCGCTGGCTACGGCGCCCCAGCCTATTACGGACGGTAAATCGTCATCGGAATCAGAGTCGGACGATGCGCCCCCGCGCTCGCACGGTCAAACAATACGGACGCGTAGTTGCGGCAGCCCCTCTATTGTCCCGACAAGTTCATCGCCCCGCGACACCGACGCGACGCCCTCAGGCGTGCCTGTGTAGACCAAGTCACCCGCTTCAAGCCGAACAAGGCGGGATAGATAGGCAATCGTCTCCCCGACAGTCCAAATCAACTTTGACAAGTTGCTGCTCTGCCGAACTGTCCCATTTACCCGCAACTCGATCCCGCCACGCCCAGGATCAAGCTTCTCCGCGCGGACCATGTTCCCGATCGGTGCCGAGCAATCGAACCCTTTCCCCATATCCCAAGGCCGCCCCAGCTGCTTTGCCTTCCCCTGCAAATCCCGCCGCGTCATGTCGAGCCCAACGGCATACCCCCAAACGCAACCGAGCGCCTGCTCGACCTCAATGTCCGACCCTCCCGATTGCAGCCCCGCAACAAGTTCCAACTCATGATGCAATTCGTCCGTCATCGTCGGATAGGGCATATCAGCTCCTTCGATTACGAGCGCATCAGCGGGCTTCATGAAAAAGAACGGAGCCTCCCGATCCGGATCATGCCCCATTTCCCGGGCGTGAGCCGCGTAGTTCCGCCCCACGCAGTAGATCCGCCGCACCGGAAACCGCCCGCCGCCGTCAACCGGGACGTAAGCCTGTCGTGGCGCAGTAAAAACGTAATCGGACATTCTTATCCCAGCCTTTCATCATATCACTGTTGCGGCTTGCCGTCTTTGCCCCGCTCATTCGTCGGCGGAGGTATCACGGGCATCGTTCCCGCCGCTGGAGGCTTGATCACCGGCATTGTCCCATTCGCAGGCGGCTTGATAACGACAGGCGCGCCGGTCGGCGACGGCGGTTTGATCCCCTGATCGCCCTGTCCCTCAGGCAGCATGTCATCCTGTGGCGTCGCCTTGGGACTGGATTGCCCGAACGAAACAGGCGCAAACCCCAGCGTTGCCGTAAATGCCAGTCCAAACAGAACCGCCCCGATCAGAGTTTTCTCACGATACATGCGGTGCCTTCCTTTCCCCGACAACGTCCCAGCAATCAGACGCCCTCTTAGTTCTCCCACGCCCACATTGTAACTCAAAGCACCGACAACATCGATCCCGGTAATTGCCACAGCGCATCCCCGGCCAACGAAAGTTGCATGTCTCCGCGAGCCCACCCTGAACGCATTGTCGAAACCCAAGGCGCAACCAGCCCGGAATCAATATTCAGAGACCCGGCTTTCCGCGGCAGTTGCGCGATCGCCCGCACCATCCCTTCAAATTCCCGATCCGGCACGCGCTGATGCAGGTTCGTCTGCGGATTGGCAAACCTCAAAGCGCGTGTTCTCTCAAGTCGAGCCAGCCCCAACCCAAGATCAGCATACCTCAAATGCACGAGGAACCCCGGCGCCAACAACGGTGCGGCATCGCACCCATGAAAACCCGGCTGCCAACGCACCGCCCTCCGTACCAACGCCGGCTTGCACATCGCCGCGCTGAACCGCACCCACTGCCGCTGCGCCCCGATCGCCTTTTGCGTCTCAAGCGGCGCCTCCTCCTCCGGCAGATGCTGAAGGTCAAGTCCGATCATCGTCGACACATCCGGCGCGTCCGCAGCAAAAGCCCGCAAATCCGAATACCGCTCCGGATCAGCAATTACGAGCTCATCAGCATCTGAATGAACCACTGCATCATAGTCGTCCAACAACGCCGCAACCCGCGCCGAAACCAAAGCCGCCCTCGCCTCCTCGTCGAGCGATGTCCGCTCAACAAGCTCAACTCGAACGCCCAATCCGGCCGTGCTGCCGTCAGTCGACCCGTGGTCAAGCACGAAGCAGTTCTCCGCGCCAACCTGCCCTGCATAATGCCTGACCCAGACAGGCGCCCAAACCGGCTCATTGAAAATCATGGTAAGCGCCGCTAGCCGCACCGGAAACAGCCTTCGCGAGAGAAATCCCCTCGTTTATAAGACGGGCGATAGGAATATCTCGGATAACTCATGGCAATCGACAGCAACTCCATACTCCGGCCAATCTTGGGTAAAAATCTTCAGACAGGTGCAATCCGTGCCGTTCTTATACTGGCCGCATTCTCGTTTCTCGGCGCCGTTATCGCGTTCATCTTAATCTAACCAGCCGTAGCGGCAACCTTTACCCGAGCCGCGCCGCACGCCTATCTGCAATCGCCCGGACTGGAAAAGCTAGGCCCGTATCGCCCTGACACGGTCAGCACCATACGACTCTAAGCGTCATTTCGCGGGACGGCTTGCCATCGCAGCGCGAAAGATGATGCATCTTCGAAGACTCCGAACCAGGCATCTGTTGCATAAGCTACGAATGCTCGCTTACGACAAATGCTGCCACATCGATACCTGCGTCCCGCCAAGCGCCTCTAACCCGATTAAGGCTGGGCCAAACGCGGGCCCGCACCATGTCACACTCCGCGCTCCTAATTTATGCAGGCGCGAATGCCCTCTGGTCCCGCCTTCCCGCTGGTATAAGATGCCCTTTGGATGCTCACCGATTTGCCAAACCTGCTCACCCTATCGCGGATCGCCTCGATCCCGCTCTTGGTGTTGCTCGTCGCCGTCCGGCAGCCTGCTGCCGACTTTGCCGCTTGCGTGCTCTTTAGCCTCGCGGCAGCAACCGACTATTTTGACGGTCGTATCGCCCGTGGTCGCCGCCAAATCTCCAATCTCGGTCGCATGCTGGACCCGATTGCTGACAAACTCCTCGTCGGCGCCGCCCTAATGCTTCTCGCCGCCCAAGATCGCCTCTCTCCCTGGGGCCTGTATCCCGCCATCGTCATCCTGCTTCGAGAGATCCTGGTCAGTGGTCTTCGCGAATACCTGGCCGGCATTCGCATCGGCCTACCCGTAACAGCTTTGGCCAAATGGAAAACCGGCTTCCAAATGGGTGCCCTCGGCACTCTCCTGGCCGGAGACGACTCCGCCGCCCTGTTGCATATCTCAGCTCTCCCGGTCTCAATCATAGGCGAAATCATGCTATGGATCGCCGCCGGACTGACACTCTGGACCGGTTGGGATTATTTAACCGCAGGCTTGCGTCATGCCGGCGCCCCCCCGCATAGCTCAGGCGCAGCAACCGATGCCTAACCATTTCAAGCCTACTCACATTTGAGCCCTAAGCCAGATGGCCTCCAGGAGCATATATGCGGCGCACAGCCCCCCTTTTGATTGCCTTATTATTGCCAGGCTGCACCGGTTTCGGAGCATTCATAGATCACACGTTCTCCCTGCCCGGCAGAAACCCGAACATCCCAATGGCTGACAGCGAAAACGTCCGCCGCGCGCTCGGGCGTCCCGCACCCGTCACATCCATCAAACCAGAACCCGGCAACGTATGGCCCGGCCCAGAGCCAGCCGAACCAACCCTCTCGAGCCTGGAACAACAGGGCAATCAAAGCCTTCCGTCAGAGAATAGACCTGCAGAGCCCAACCATCGCCAGCCGCGCCGTCGCGGCAGTTCGACCCCTCCTGGCAACGTAGTTCTCCCGCCCAATCAACCTCCAAATCTCAACCGCACATCCCCACTCCCTTCCGGCCCCACCGGCCCCGGCCCGCAAGGCCGAGTCGTGCAAACGCCCGAGGGCCCAGCAGTGGACGCCGGAGGAACCAACACGTACCGCCAGCTCACCACCCCCCGCGGCCCAGGCGCCATCATGGTTCCCAACGGCAATGGCACCAGCACAATCATTAACCCGGACGGCAGCGTCCAGACCGTCCCGACGCCAAAACGATGAACCGGTCGCGATAATGCTCAACGTACTCTATTTCGCATGGGTAAAAGAACGGATGGGCCGATCCGAAGAAATCCTCCAACTCCCTCCGAACGTGGCAACCGTCGCCGCTCTCGCCTCTTGGCTACGCGACCGTGACGCTGTAGGAGCCCGCACGTTCACCGAACAATCCTCGATTCGGGTCGCAATCAACCAGGAATTCGCTGACCCATCCTCTCCCATCCACGACGGCGACGAAGTCGCATTTTTCCCCCCGGTCACGGGCGGCTGATGCAAACGGTCCGCGTTCAGCAATCTCCGATCGACATTGCCGGCGAAATAGCGTCGATCTTATCAGGTCGTACAGACATCGGCGGTCTCGGCTCTTTCATCGGCACAGTCCGGGACACTGCCGGCCCGAACAGAATTCAATCGATGACGCTGGAGCATTATCCCAGAATGACCGAACGCGCTCTGGCAGGCATCGCCGACCAAGCCATCGCCCGTTGGCCTCTCTTAAGCGCCACGATCATCCACCGCGTCGGACGCCTACGCCCAGGCGAACCAATTGTTCTGGTCCTCGCCGCCAGCGCCCACCGCCAAGCAGCCCTCGAAGCCACAGCGTTCTTGATCGACTGGCTGAAAACCAAGGCCCCGTTCTGGAAACAGGAAACGCTTGCATCCGGAGAACGCGCCTGGGTCGCCGCCGCTGCGAAAGACGACGATATGGCAGATCGCTGGACCGTGCCAACGTCATAACCCTCACCCGATCCAACTAGCCGAATGGCCAACTTACTCTGCGTCATCTTGGCCGCGGCATTCCTGATGTGGCCAGCCTTCCTCAACGGCTTCCCGCTGGTCTTCAGCGACACTGGCGGCTTCCTGGAACAGGCGCTCATGCCCGACATGGGCTGGGACAAACCCTGGATCTACGGCCCCTTCCTGACCCCCTTCCATTGGCGCATCTCCCTCTGGCCCGCAGCCTTCACCCAGGCCCTGATCCTCTCCGCCTCGCTCTGGATCGTCCAAGTCGCCCTCCGCCCCCCAAGCAGACCCTTGCACCTCATCCTCTGCGCAGTCCTGGCGATCGCCGCCGCCGCCCCCTGGTTCGCTCCCCTCATCATGCCCGACATCTTCGCCCCGATCTGTGTCCTGGCTCTCTTCGCCCTTGCCGCCGCTCCGCAGTCTCGCCTGACCCGTCCCGCCCAGGCCTGGCTTACAGGCGTCGCGACGATCGCCATCGCCGTCCACCTCGCTCATTTGATCCTGGCCGCCGCATGTATCGCGACCCTCACCCTACTCCAACGCCGCATCCTCTGGCGCCCGGCCCTCCCTCTTGTCGCAGCCCTCGCGATCATCGTCCTCACCAACGCAATCGGCTACGGCAAGCTCGCCATCTCTCCCTACGGCGCAGACTTTGCCCTCGCCCGCCTAATCGCTGACGGCCCGGCCCGCGACTATCTTCAACGCGTCTGCCCGAAAGCCGGCTACCGTCTCTGCGCCTGGAAAGACCGCCTCCCCACCGACAGCGACGACTTCCTATGGGACCCGAACGGCCCCGTCTGGGCCAACGGCTACGGCCCGACCCGGCTCGCCCCGGAAGCAGCCCGGATCGTCGCCGCCACCATCGCCGCCGAACCCCTCGCCGTCCTCCGCGCCGCCATAACCAACACGGCCCGCCAACTCGTCCTCATCAAAGTCGGGGACGTTCTCACCCCGGACTATCTCGATGTCGCAGTCCTGGACCGGCTCCGCACCTACTTCCCGCCAGCCGAAGCCGATCGCCTGATCGCCTCCCACCAATATAACGGCACGTTAGCCTCCGAAGCTGAAAGCTTTGCCATTCTACACGCCTGCCTGCTCGTCCTCGGCACCATGGCAACGGCTGCAACGATCGTCCTCTGCTGGCGTAGCCATCGCCCGATAGCAAACTTGGCAGTTCTGACCCTGATTGCCCTCGTCGCCAACGCCTTCTCAACCGGCGCCCTCTCCCACCCGCATCACCGCTATCAAGCCCGCATTGCCTGGCTCGTCCTAGTCCCCCCCGTCTTCGCCCTGGCCGCCGCCCGCAAACCGCCAAACTCGGCTACTCAATCGAGGAACTCAGCCGTCCCTCCTCCGCAGCTTCTCTCAGGCGTCGAAAGCTCCGCAAACTGAACGGAAGCATTCCCACATAAATCAGCCCCCCAGCCGCCAAAGCTGCCCAAGGATCTGCCACCAGCACCGCCGCGAACGTCCCCACCCCCAGCAACAGCGGCAAAACGTAATGCCCAGGAACCTTGAAGTTCTTGAAACTCCAAACCGGCAACGTCGACACCAGCAGCAACGCCGTTCCAATCAGCACGAACGCGCAGAACAACGGATGCCGGGCAAACGTTTGCAGCCATTCAACCTCCAGTGACTGCCCTTCCAGCCCCAGGAACAAAGGAAACAACGCCATAGCTGCCCCAGCCGGCGCCGGCACCCCCGTAAAAAAATTATAGACATAAGCATGCCGTTTCGCCGGCTTCGTATCCAGCGCGGCATTGAACCGCGCCAACCGCAGCGCCATGCAAACGGCAAACATCAAGCACGGCATAAATCCAAACCCATGCGCCGTATGCAGCGACCAAATATAAAGGATCAATGCCGGCGCAACGCCAAAGCAGCAGAAATCCGCCAAACTATCGAATTCCGCCCCAAACCGGGATGTCGCCTTCAACAGCCGCGCCAGCCGCCCATCCAGACCGTCGATACAGCCAGCCACCACGACAGCAACTGCCGCCGCCCCAAACCGCCCCTCAAGCGCATAACGCATACTCGTCAGTCCGGCGCACAAGCCGAGCAACGTCATGATATTCGGAATCATCCGATTGAACGAAGGCCCGGAAAACCGCGGGCGTCTCCGCGGCCGGAACCGCGTCTTTAACCGGCTGACCGGCGAGGACCGCGCCTCGCTCAATCGCGAACCTCCCCGCGGCCCAGATCGGCAATCAACGTCTCCCCCCCGATCATCGTCTGCCCCTCCGCCACCAACGCCATCACCCCATCCGGAAGGTAAATATCCGTACGGCTGCCGAACCGGATAAGCCCGAACCGCTCGCCCGTCCGAACTCCATCCCCCTCCCGGGCCTGACAGACAATCCGCCGAGCAATCAACCCGGCGATCTGCACTACCGCGACCATCCGCCCATCGGCCAACCGGATCGCCAGCGCGTTCCTCTCGTTATGCTCGCTCGCCTTATCGAGGCTAGCATTCACGAACCTCCCATGCCGGTAAGCCACCCGTGTGACCGTACCCCCGACAGGCACCCGGTTGACGTGGACATCCATCACCGAAAGGAACGTCGCAACCCGGCAAAGCGGACGATCGCCCAGCCCCAGTTCTATTGGCGGAATCGCCGGTCCAACCGATACGATCCGTCCGTCGGCAGGCGCCACCACCGCTCCAGCCCATCCTGGCGCCACCCGCTCCGGGTCCCGGAAAAAATAAAGCGAGAATAGCAGGAACAGCAACCCAAGCCAGAACAGCCAACTCCCGACAAAGATTCCCGCGACAGCAACGGCAGCCCCAGCAAAGATGAACGGCCGTCCAGCCGGATGCGGCGGCGCCAATACGGTCCTGATTGTTTCTGCGAATGTCATGCCTTCTGTTTATGGGGCGCGAACACCTGCTGCACAAGCGACCAGTCTCCAAGCCAAAACACCGCCCACGTCCCTTGAGCGGCATCGGTCCATCGCTTACCAAATGCCCGCAACGCCCCATACAAGTGCGACGCCGACATCGCCCAGAAGCCAGGACCCGCTCAATGCCGCGATCCCCAACCGCTCGCCTGCCTATCGGCCCGGCAAAACCCCGCACGCCCAACCTCCTCATGCGCGTTTGGGACACTCCAACACGCCTCTTCCACTGGGTCATCGTGCTGCTGATAGCTTTTAGTTACGTCAGCATCCAATATGATTGGCTCCAGCTGCACTTCCTATCCGGCTACACGGTCCTAACGCTGCTGATCTTCCGCCTCGCATGGGGTTTCGTCGGCAGCGAAACCTCGAAGTTCCGCAACTTTCTAACCAGCCCAATCCAAGGCCTCCGTCACCTGGCCAACTTTCCAAACCGCTCTCCAGACACGGAACTCGGTCACAACGCCGCCGGCGGCTGGATGGTCCTGGCAATGCTGCTGGCGCTTCTGGCACAGGTTGGCACCGGCCTGTTCAGCAAGGACGATGCGTTGAGCAAAGGTCCTCTCTCCCACAACGTTTCCCGCGCCGCGAGCGAGGCCGTAACCCGCATTCACGGCGTCATCTTCTACGTCATCCTCGGCCTCATCACTCTCCACATCGTCGCCATCATCGCCTACGCGGTCGTAAAACGGCACGATCTGGTTCGCCCGATGATAACCGGAAAAAAACGTCTCCCGGCCACCATGCGGCAACCCCGCTTTGCCAGTCCAATCCTTGCGATCGCCATCCTAGCCGTATCCGCCGGCTCGGTGTGGCTTCTGGTCAGCTTCGGATGACATTCAGGCCCGCCTCTTACATCTCCTTGAATGGCCGGTGGCAATTTCCGCCTGCCGGCCTTTCAGCCATAAACGTTGCGGCAAACGCCGCTGAAGCCCGGGACAGCTTGGCAGCAACAGCATTGAATCCGTTCCGATCAGACCAGAATGCCGGCTTAGCTTTCGTGTCATGCCTGGTTTGCCTTCCGTCCGGGAACAGCGCCGTATAAGCCGCTCCTTACTCCAACAACGCCGCCGCCGGGTTTTGACATCCGCTTCAGACGTCACCCCCGCCTTCATCCGTCCCATAAGGCTTCCCGTTAACGCCATCTCCCTGCCGAATGGCAGTAACATCGTCAGACTTCAAAGCCGCATCCTGCGCGACTGCAACGCCCGAAATGCCCAGCAAACCAAATGCTAATGCTACCGCAACAAAAGTCTCCATTCAAAACTCCCGATTCAGACAATCCAGATCGTTGCGCCAACCCTCCCGATGCACCATGAAAATTCCGCCCACCCGGCGCTTGGACAAAAAAGGATTTAGATGCCGCCCAACCCGCCTTTGTCCGTCGCCGTCTTCTGCGGCTCCCGCTTCGGCAGCAATCCCGATTACCGCCAAGCCTCTACCGAGCTCGGCCAAGGGCTCGGCCAGGCCGGCATGCGCCTGGTCTACGGCGGCGGTCAGATCGGCCTCATGGGCGCGATCGCCGACGCCGTGATCGAAGCCGGCGGCGAAGTCTTCGGCGTCATCCCCGCTTTCCTTCAGCAACGCGAAGTCGCCCATCAAGGCCCGGTTGCCCTTATCGTTACCGATACCATGCACGACCGCAAACGCCAGATGTTCGAAGCCGCTGATGCCTTCGTCATCATGCCCGGCGGCCTAGGCACCTTCGACGAAGCCATGGAAATCACCACCTGGCGTCAGCTTGGCCTGCACGACAAACCCATCCTCGTCTGCAACGTCGCCAACTGGGCCCAGCCCTACCTCGATATGATCGCCGCCGCCGTAGAAAACGGCTTCGCAGCCGCTGATACGAACCGCCTCTACGACGTCCTCCCCGACGTGCCGGCGTTGCTTGCTCACCTAAAAACCCTGTCCCGCCCCGATACGGGCCAACCTGAACGCGTATAGTCCGTCGCCGCCCTAGCTTCCTTGGTAAACGCCTCAAGCGCCAGTCCTTAAGGGGATCGCACTAGGTGTTTAATCCCGGGGCGTGATGGCGCAGGTTGGTCCTGAACACGGCTGGGTTTGCTGTCCAAGCGTCGCAGCTGACCATCCCCCGTTACGGTGGACACCTCGCGTAAGCTCCTGCGGGAGCGGAGGTGCCGATGATGACGAAGAAAACTCGACGAGAGTTCACGGACGAGTTCAAGCGCGAGGCGGTGGTCCTGTTGCGGGACAGCGGGCGGCCGCTGACGCAGGTGGCGGCCGAACTGGGCCTGGAGCCATCGATGCTGCGGCGCTGGCGCAGCCTGGCCAACGGAGCGGGACAGGCAGCGTCCGTGGTCCGGCCTGACGCCGCTGCGGTCCCTGCGACGGTCGAGCAGCTTGAGATCCGGCACCTGCGCCGGGAGCTGGAGCGGGCGCAAATGGAGCGCGACATCCTAAAAAAAGCAGTCGGCATCTTCTCGAGCCCGCCGAGATGAGGTTCCGTTTCATCGAGGAACACCGCGAGGTGTTCCTCGTGCGGGTGATGTGCTCGGTGCTGCGGGTCAGCGCCAGTGGCTACTATGCGTGGCGCGGCCGGCCCGAGAGCGCCCGCGCCCAGGCGAACAAGGCGCTGGTCGAGGACATTCGCCGCGTGCACGCCAGCAGCCGGCGCCGCTACGGCAGCCCGCGCGTGCATGCGTCCCTGCGGGCCGAGGGCAAGCGGGTGGGGTGCAACCGCGTGGCGCGGCTCATGCGCACGCACGGCATCCAGGCGCGCCGTCGGCGGGCGTTCCGCAAGACCACGGACAGCAATCATGCCTTCCCGCCTGCCCCCAACCTGCTGGACCGGCAGTTCGCGTCCGCGGTCGCGCCAAACCAGGTCTGGCTGGCTGACTTGACCTACATCGCCACCGGCGAGGGGTGGCTCTACCTGGCCGCCATCATGGACCTGTTCTCGCGCAAGATCATCGGCTGGGCCATGAACGAGACCATGCCGCAGGAGTTGACCCTGGCGGCGCTGAACATGGCCATCACCAACCGGAAACCCTGCCCGGGGCTGCTGCACCACTCGGACCGCGGCAGCCAATTCGCAGCACACGCCTACCGCCGCGTGCTGGACGAGCATGGGATGCGGTGCTCGATGAGCCGCAAGGGGAACTGCTGGGACAACGCGCTCATGGAGAGCTTTTTCGGCGGCCTCAAGACCGAGCTGGACGGCGACGGCCCGTTCCACACCCGGCAGGCAGCGCGCACGGCCCTGTTCCGGGCCATTGAGGGCTGGCACAACCGCGAGCGCCTCCACTCGGGCATCGGCTACATGACGCCGGTCAACAAGGAACAGCTCGCCGCGGCCGCGTAGGCCATAACCCGTGTCCACCGTAACGGGGGATGGTCAACGGCCTCCTTCCTCGTTCCGGCGCAAGCGGGAGATGTCACGGCGGACCAGGCAGCGGCGCAGGGCACTCCGGGTGACTTCGGAGATCTGGTCTTTAAGGCGCCCAAGCGCATCATCAAGCGGCAGGAGGGTGCGGCCCCGGAACTCGACGACGTTGGCCTCCCGGGCCTCGGCAAGCGTGGCGCTGCGCGGCGTGGGTCCCATCGGAGCATCGGTTCGAGGTGTCACGCTTGCGCCGCTTCAGCACGGTGCTTTACCTGTTCCCGGTCCGGATAGGCGCCGTGCGCTTCGCCACGGCGGTGCGGGCACATCGGCGCATGGAAACCAGCCGGCATTGGGTGATTGACGTCGCCTTCGACGAGGGTCGCGCCTAAAACCGGCGCGACCACAGGCCCGAGAACCTCGCCACCTTGCGCAAACTCGCCCTCAACGCCCTCCGGTCAGCACGCCCAAGCATCTCAATCCGACGCAAGCGCAAGCGATCCGGATGGTCCGACGAGTTCGCACGATCCGCCCTCGGCCAAATGCAATGGCCCTAGGGCAGTCCCGCAGTCCCCTTGCCGCCCACCAACCAAGCCGTTATACCCCGCCACATAGTCGGGGCGTAGTACAGCCTGGTAGTACGCTTGCTTCGGGAGCAAGAGGCCGGAGGTTCGAATCCTCTCGCCCCGACCATATTCAGGACTGTAAACCGCCCCGGTTTCCCGAAAGCTCCAACTCTTGCGAGACTGGAGCCATGATGAGGCGAACACTCCCTTTCTCTCTCAAGGTCCGCCAGCGCGCGCTCCGTGCTGCGGTCCGCTCGATCGCGGCCAAGATCGACCGTTCAGGAAAGACCCTGCATAATTGGACACAGCGGGCCGAGCGTTACAAGGGCAAAAGGGGAGGCGCCAGGACAGCCGTATCGGAGAAACTTCTTTCCCCTGGCAACTAAAATCGGCATAGCGCAAGCCTGATAACAATCTTTGTTGCGCTGCCTTCGATCAAATACGGTATGAGAATAGGACAACGCAGCTTATATGCGATTGCCCTGGGTGCGCCTCGTTGTTCAGCAACACGATACTCGTGAACCCCATCAGGCTGTCGGCGGCGCGCTTAGGCCATCCTATTCAGCGCGTTCAGGCTTGAGCCTGAACGCGCTGAATAGGATGGGTTAACCGAGCAGCGCGTCCGGCTCGCCTCGATCGGGCGACGCTTAGCCTAGATCGAGCGCGACAAAGCGGAAACGTGCGGCGAAATTGGTGGACAGTTCGACCGCGTGCTCGAACGGCTCGAACAGATCGACCGCCGCCTTAACCCGCGCGATGCGTAACACGACCAGAGGACGCCCATAATCTTCGAGGCGCTCACCTATATCGATAGGCTGAAGCAGGCCGGCGTCGACGAGGCGGTCGCCCGCGCCCGCGCGGACGCTTTGCGCATCGCGCTCGGCGAGACCGTCGCTACCAAGCAGGACATCAAGGACGTGAAGCAGGACATCGCCGACTTCGGAGTTCAACTCGACCATAAGATTGACATGCTCGGCCCAGGCCTGATCACCCGCGGGTTGGTCGGCATGGCCGTGTTCTTTGCGGTCATCGTTAGCATCATCGTATTAACAAGCATCAAGATTTGAGCGCAACTGTATTGGACAAAAGCGTCACTACAATCCTTTAACTCGGGGGCATTGAGTGAGGCGCTGCTGCATGCAGGCGACGAGGCGCTTGCGAACAACGCGGCTGGGAAAACAGGGCCAGCTACGACAACTGTTTCAATGGTATCGATTCCAAGCTTGGACGACTGACCCGACGATATCCTTGTGCTGTCGTAGCGGCATCTTGGCGTGCTCATTGGCGGCATCATAGCCCTTCTTGCCACAACCTTTTTTTAACTCTAAAAAGAAAATTCCATGAGTAACAACAATCCGCCGGATTCCGCATCTATCGCCCAGACTGTTTGCTGTTGGAGGTTGGCAGCATGCACAGTGATATGGTTGCGATGCTGCCAAGCATTGACGTCATCCAAATCCGGGCTGGTCAACGAGATGCGGGTGCCGTGGCGGATTTATTTGCCCCGCATCGATCTATAAGTCACAAGAAGATCAATCTCTCCCGAAAAGATCGCGCTCACCCGTAACGCCCAAGGAAAAAGGCTGAAGGTTTTGCGCCAACTGATCGAATGCCGCATTCCGCGTCTCTCGTAGCAATTCAATATACGACGGCGACCTCCCTTGTGATTGCAGCTATGTCTGTCATGCTTCGGTTGCTGAAGCTTACCGGTCATCTTGGTCCAATAAAGCTCGGGATTATTGATCCTGTTATTAACTATGAACTGGCTATTGAATCACGAGAGACGTAATGCACCTCATTATTCCGCTACTCACGGTAGCAGCCCTATTCCTCTTGGCGCTTACGTTAGATGGCAAACTGCCGCAAGCGCCCCTTGTTCAATTGGCGAATTTTTCCGTCAAAGGTGCGCCGGCCACGAACGGTATCCTGTATGGCTGCTTGTTTTGGGTCGTACTGCTGCTCTGCTGAGAGTATGGGCATTAAATTTGAATAGACAGAAGGCTTTTTAGGGCAATTCGCGCTTGGCGCTCTTACGAAGTCTTCCTTTGGCCTGCACAGGAAGCGTGGCTCGAAATTCCCTGCATCATCAGTCTTGTAAGAGCCTAACCTGGTTGGGGTGCAGCAGGTCCGACCCCCTGTCCAGTTAGAGGAGTGGATAGTGTGTGATGCATCTGCCTTCGGCGATGTACAACAAATGGCGTACTCCGAATCGATGACACGTTGAGCTGCTGTCCAAATTCGCACAATGCTTATCTGCAACACACACGGCACTAGATTCCGCATGGTGCCGTCGCAACTTATGTGGAAATTGCTCGGGCGGCGTGTCTTCAGCAGGGTGACAGTTGGTTGGGCCAGGCAGCGAGGTCAACGGGGGCAGCGGCGGCGAGCGCCTTGCCCAAGGTCTGCCGCCCGTCCACCTTGGGCATGGTGATCTGGCCTGACGCGAGCAACGCCCAGGACAGCATGGCGGCGGTCTCGGCCGAGGGCAGCACGGTCTGCGTCTTGATGCGGCGCTTGAATGCCTCGTGCAACCGTTCAATGGCGTTCGCGGTCCGCGCCGGCTTCCACTGGCTTGGGGCCAGGCGGAGGAAGGCAAACAGCTGATCGCCGGCCTCCTCCAGGCTGGCGGCTACCGCCGGGCAGGGCCGCCGCCTGCGAGAGGCAAGGCGTTCCGCTTGGCCTGCGCCTGCGTCGCGGTCTCGGCGTAGATCATATCCGTGTCGTCGGCCGAAACCTCCTCGTGCAGCGCCTCGGGCGCATGGGCCAGCAGGTTCCTGTGCTTGTGGACCGGGCAGCGCTGGGCCGGCGCATCGGGCCACAGCGCCGCCAGCGCCCGCTCCAGCCCGGCCCCGCCGCCGGTGACCAGGAACTCCGGCGCGCGCAGGCCGCGGGCGATCAGGCCGTCGAGGATGCCGCGCCAGGCCGCCTCGCTTTCGCCCCCTCCGCAGCTGTTCCACTCGCTTCGCGAGCGGAACCTTGGGCTGCTCCGCCCATGCCCTTCACCGCCAGGAGCACACCGGGACCCCATCGCGCCAGCGCGATGGGAACCCGGTTCTGCCCGTCCCGGCGCACGCCGAGCGCCACCAGCAACGAGAAACTCGCTGCCTTGCGGTCCAGCCGAACTCATATGACCGTGCCGTCCAAAATCAGGCGCACGATGTCCTCCCCGGCCAAGTCGCGCCCGTTCCAGGCGTCCCGGTCCGCCCTCGCCTTGCGCCACGTGCGGCTGACGACAGCCTTGCCCGCCGCACCCCTGAACAGAGGGCCGTCGGCGCGCGCTTGACCCGGCGCGCGTTGGCGCCGGCAAGGCAGGCGCCCGCGATCAGCGCCTCGACTTGGCGGGTCATCCGGGCGCAGCGGGGCAGCGGCGCGCTGCGCCGCTCCTGCGTGCCCCCGCCCTCGACCGCCATCCGCGCCCGAGGCGCGCTGATCGCCGCCGGACCGAAGCGGCCCAGCAGTTGGCGCTCGCGCGTCCCGTGCCGAGAGCCCTTGGCAGGCTCCGCATCCCGCTCAGGGCGCCCGCGTCCCAGCGCGGCTTCCATCTCCTGCCCGATCAGCGCCTCGATGAACCCGCGCCCCCGATCCCGGATGCCTGCCTCGATCGGGTCAAACCAGGCCTCGCCCGCAAACAGCGCCGCGCCGTCCGCTCGCGTCTTCGTGCCATTCTCTTCCATGGCGTGGTCTGCGCCGGCGCGTGAACGCCGGAAATGGCTCGTCGAACACGCCAGAGACTACGCCGCCAACCTATCTTAACCACATCCGCGACGGCACCTCCGATATTAGGCTACCTGGGTTTTCTCACCGATCCTGTCAGCGTCAGGCCCGGTCTGCACAACACTTGGACCGCTACCGCATCCCAAAAGCGTGAGCGTCAGCCAAAAAATTGATCTTTGCGAGCTGATCAGGCTCGTCATCCCTTGACGACCTATCGGTAAGCGAACACTTCAACTGCATTCTGCTTCCCACATGCTTCCTTATTCACATGTTCCGGAAGCAGGAAATCAATAAGTATCTGAATTTGTTGGTCGGAGCGGCGGGATTCGAACCCACGACCCCCAGTCCCCCAGACTGATGCGCTACCAGGCTGCGCTACGCTCCGACCATGGCCAACGTGTAGCAGGCCGTGCGGAAGGCGGCAACGTATTAAGGCAGCAACCTTCTCAAAGCGACAAGCTCCTCGAGCGCCGCGTGCAACAACCTTCGGAGGCGCTCCGTTTCCACGGATAGGCCGTCGTCAACGACCGGGCCGGCGGGCGCAAAGTCTTGAGGCGGCTCCGCATGGTCCTCCTCCGCCGCAACCCGGTCGGAGATCGGAGCGGGCGGGATGTCGTCTGACAACCGTCCGCCGCCCTCGCGCAAAAGTCGCTGCACGCCTTTGATCGTGTAGCCCTGTATATAAAGAAGATCGGAAATCCTGCGCAGTAATTGAATATCGTCAGGGCGGTAGTAGCGCCGACCGCCGCCTCGCTTGAGCGGCTTCACTTGTGGAAATTTCGTCTCCCAGAACCGTAGCACGTGCTGGGGGATATGCAGCTCGTCAGCGACTTCGCTGATGGTGCGAAAGGCGTTCGGGGCCTTTTTGGCGCGGGATCGGGCGGGATCGGCGCCAGGGTCCTCCGGAAGCAGGTCCGACATCGCGCTTATTCGTCGTCGGAGACAGGGATAGCGGTGCCGTTGACGTGAGCTTTCAAAACCTGGCTCGGTCGGAAGGTCAGCACCCGGCGTGGCAAAATCGGAACCTCGACGCCGGTTTTCGGGTTGCGACCGATCCTGCGACCTTTCTGACGGACAGAAAACGTGCCGAACCCGCTGATCTTAACCGATTCACCGTCTTCCAGCACCGACGACATGCGGTTCAGCACAGTTTCCAGCAGATCCGCGGAATCGTTTCGGGACAAGCCCACCTGGGCATAGATCGTTTCGGCCAACTGTGCGCGTGTCACCGTCGTCATGACATGAAGCTAAGCAGCAGGGTCATCGCGGTCAAGCAAACCCCTTGACGTAAAACAATTTCCAACGCAATGTTGCGTCCAGGCCACACCGTTGCCCGTTTGCACGCGACCGCTAAATGCGGATCAGGGCCGAACCCCAGGTCAAGCCGCCGCCGAGCGACTCCATTAGCACGAGGTCGCCCGGCCCGATACGGCCGTCGTCATAGGCTTCGGCCAGAGCAAGAGGAATCGAGGCGGCCGAGGTGTTGGCATGCCGGTCGACTGTGACCACCACCCGCTCGGCTGCTAGACCGAGCTTCTTGCCCATTGCATCGATGATGCGCTTGTTGGCTTGGTGCGGGACCAGCCAATCGATATCCTGTTGGCGCAACCCGTTGGCCTGCAATGCTTCGTCGACCACGGCGGCTAGCTTGCTGACCGCGTGCCGGAATACCTCGCGTCCGTTCATCTTGAGGTGGCCCGGTTTGTCCGGCCGCCCGACGGCGCCATTGACATAGAGGATGTCGCCGAGCGAGCCTTGGGCATGGAGGTGGGTCGACAGGATGCCAGGGCCGTCGGACGCGCCTGCCCGCAGGAACACCGCCCCTGCCCCATCGCCGAACAAGACGCACGTGCCGCGGTCCTGCCAGTCGAGGATACGGGAATAGACCTCGCTGCCGATCACCAGGATGCCGCGCGCCTGACCGGTGCGGATCATGCCGTCGGCGACCGAAAGGGCGTAGACGAACCCGCTGCAGGCGGCAGAGATGTCGAAACCGAACCCTTGCTGGATGCCAAGGGCGGCCTGGACGCGCAATGCCGTGGCCGGGAACGCCTGGTCCGGCGTACTGGTGGCGAGGATCACGGCATCAACGTCGCCTGCTCCGGCGCCGGCTTGCTTGAGGGCTCGGGCGGCAGCGGCGGCGCCCATGACCGCGCACGTCTCGCCGGCGTTGGCGATATGCCGCGAGCGGATGCCGGTACGCTCGAAAATCCATTCGTCGGAGGTATCGACCGTCCGGGACAGCTCCTCATTGGTGACCATTTTGGCTGGGAGATAGCCGCCCACGCCGGCCAGTACGGCGCGCGGCACAACTAGATGGCCGCGGCCAATGCTGGCGGCGTCACCTGCTCGATCTGGGCCAGGCCGTCGCGGATTTTCTCATTGAAGCCATGCGTGACCATATCCATCGCGACATCGACGGCGTGGGCGAAGCCTTCGGCATCGGTGCCGCCGTGGGATTTCACGACGACGCCGTTCAAGCCGAGCAGGACGGCGCCGTTGTAGCGGCGCGGGTCGAGCCATGTGCGAAGCCGTTGCAGGCCGGGCCGGGCGAGCAGGTAGGCCATGCGGCCGGCGATGCTGCCCTGAAAAATCTGCTTGAGCAGGTCGCCCACCATTTTCAGGGCGCCTTCCCCGGTCTTCAGGGCCACATTGCCGGTGAAGCCGTCGGTGACGACTACGTCCGTCGTGCCAGCCGTGATGTCGTGGCCCTCGACGAAACCGTGGAAGTTGGCGGCCAAGTGGCTGAGGCGCAGGACGTCGGCGGCTTGACGCACGCGCTCGTCGCCTTTCAGTTCCTCTGATCCGACATTGAGCAAACCGATCGTCGGCGCACTCAGGCCGAGCACGGTTCGAGCAAACACGTCGCCCATGATCGCGAACTCAACCAGGTTGCGGGAGTCGCACTGCACGTTGGCGCCAAGGTCGAGCATGACGACGTCGCCGCGCGCCGACGGGCCGATGGCCGCCATGGCTGGGCGGTCAATACCGGGCAGGGTCTTGATGACGATCTTGGCAAGCGCCAGCAATGCGCCGGAATTGCCGGCCGAGACCATGCCTTGCGCCTCCCGGCTCGCGACAGCGTCGATCGCCATGCGCATGGACGAACCCCGTATGCGCAAGGCGGCGGTCGGCTTCATATCGCTGGTGATCTCGACGTCGCTGTGACGGATCGTGCAGGCTCGGCTGACCCGATCGGACCGCAGAATGATTGGATTAAGGCGCGCTTCGTGTCCGCAGATCAGGAACCGGGCTTCAGGATGACGTTCAAGGGCTAGGTCGAGGCCGGCGACGATCATGTCCGGCCCAAGGTCGCCGCCCATGCCGTCGATGGCAAGGGTATAGCCGCCCGTCATGCCGACAACCGCGGCGATGCAAGTAACAATTGAATCCCGGCAACGACGAGGATCATCCGCTGCAAGCCCTGATGCCTCAGGCCCTGACGGCGCCCTTCAATTCGTCCGCTTTAATCACTTCGCGGCCGTTGTAATGTCCGCAATGGCTGCAAACGTGATGCGGACGCTTCAACTCGCCACAGTTCGAGCATTCGCAGTATGCCTGAATCGGCAGGGAATCATGGGCCCGGCGCATGCCACGACGTGACGGCGAAGTCTTTCTTTTGGGTACAGCCATGTCAAAACGCCCCTCCGGGCTCGTTAAAACGTATCGGCACGGTCGGAAATGTGCCGCGAACACACAATTCGGTGTAGGCGGGCCATCTAGCAGAGCGCCGTGGCGCCTGCAAGTGAGGCGCGGCGCCGCGGCGAGACATGCTGAGCATGTAGACTACCCCGGCCGGCAACTCTGACTTTTTTTGCTCCCCGTTGCGATGCTCATGCAACGCAAGAGGATGGAGATGGCAGGGGAGCGTCAAGAACCCTGGGTGCTATGCTGCAAGCTGGATCGCTTGTTGGCCGCAGCATCCGACATGCGCCGCGGCCCTGACCTGAAGCACGCGACGGGCGACGTAAGACGGCGAGCGCATTTGCCGTCGGTTCGATCATGTCGGCACTCGCCAACTGGTCGATGGCGCCCTCCGCGCGTAAGTCGATATCGGCGTGCCGGCCCGGCGCCGTCGCCGCTCCGTGCGCCCTCGTTGCCTCCGATGTGGCCGCGCCGCTCAATGCGGCGCGCGATCAGGCGCTTTTATACCCGCTCCCATTGCGGGATCGTTTAACATGCTGGCCTCGTTGGTCCAGCTTGCGATCCGGCCCGATGCAACGCCGTTTTATGACGGCCATTCCACAGCAGACGCCGCCGCCTCGCCGCACGGCATTCTCGCCCTCAGCTTGGTCAAAAGCGCCTTGGTCTCGGACGGCGCCAAGCCAATCTCCGCAAATCTGCTGGCCACCGCCGGCCGGCCGAACGTCGCCAACCCCGCCGCGCTCGCCTTACCCGCGCCAGCCCCCGCTCTCAACCACACCCTCAACTGCTCCACGCCTGCCGTCTTCATGGCCAAGCGCCAGCCAAGCTGGTCAGCCCGAAACAGCCAAGCTGCTTGCCCCAGATCCTTGACGCTCCCGGCGCCGACAAGGAGGCATCAGCCGCACAGATGAAACCTAACTGCGATCTATTCCTTCCGCACGGAGGAGCGCGGCTACATTTTCTCCTTTATGCCTGCGCTGATCAGCCACCAGTTCACCGGGTAGGCGGTGACGAACCCGCATAGCATCGCGATCTGCATCATGAACCAGAACTCGGCCATGTTGGCCTCGATCTTGACCCCGAGCAGGGCGCCGAACAGGTAGAAATAGGCAAAAGCCATGAACCCATACATGCCGACCTGCCAAGCGGTGAGCGATAGCGTGTCGGCCTTGATCGCCTGCCAAATGCCCTGGCCGACCGAAAGGTCCCGCATCGGCTTGATCGTGAAATACTGGAACACGATGCCGAACGCGTAGGCAAATAGGTAGTCGATGATCCAGGTTGCATACATTTTCTCGCCGAACAGCCCGTGCCAGCCGAACCAGAGTGCCACCGTTGGCGCCAGGAACACGAGCCACTCCGCCACGATGTCGCCGAGAGTGCAGCCGCTGCCGCAATGCAGCGCCCCATTCCCGACCATGACGGGAAAGGGCGTCAGCGTCTTGCTCGGCATCTTTTCGCTCCGTTCCATCGCGGCATGAGCGAGTGTGCGCTCCGCGAGCCGACCGTAGGCGAAGTATTGCCACAGCACCCAGACGGCGCCGAACAGCGCCGTCACCGGCCAGACCACGTTCATGATCCACATGTGCTGAGGGTGGCTGAACAGGTCTGCCGCGATGATGATCGCGCACAGTAGCCCGAGCAGAAGGAAGGCGATCGATAATGTATGAAGCCAAGCCGGTATCATTGGGGTCTCGCTGTAGGCCGGAAATCATTTGGGGCAGAATTTCCCCCGTCCATTCGCGCCCAGATCGTCAGGCCGCCATGCTTCGGCAGCTCTCGGCGCAGCGGCGGCGTTGCTGCACGCATTCGTCCATGTCGCCGACCTGCTCGCAGCTTTTCGCGCGATTCTCGCGGATGTCGGCGCATTCGAGGCACGTACGCCTATGGCGCGCGGCGCCGATCGGCATCATCGCGGCCGAGGCGCGGCACATTTCCGCACAGGTCTGCATAATGCGGACGTTTTCCGGTTCCAAATGCTTGCCGCCTGCGTCCAGGCAGTGGCTCATCAAACAGCAGCGCAGGCATTCTTCGACGCAAGCCTTCATGTGCGGGGATCGGTGTTGCACGGCATCCGCCTCCGGCCAGTTGGAAGGTTTGCAGCCTTCGCTCGCGGGATAAGTTGCAGCAAATTCTCAGGCGGCCTGAACCTCGTAGCCCTCATCGGTGATGGCATCGCGAACGGCATCGGGGTCGGGATTGCCCATCACGGTGACGCTGCCGCTTTCGAGGTCCACATTGACGTCGTCGGCGCCCGGCACCGCTTTCACGGCTTTGGTAACGGCCGATGCGCAGTGCCCGCACGTCATGCCTGAAACCTTCACGTTCAGCATCGCTCGCTCCTGAAGCTGTCAAGAGCCGACGACCTGGCGGCTTTCCAGCTTGGAAGGTCAAGCGCGAACCACGGATCACCAAAGCTACGCCGGCAATCGTGATCCGATTGAGACGCATACGGCCAGCGGCTCCATAACTTTCCCACGGCGGCAACTCCTGTTTTCTGGGGGCGAACATACAAAGCAGGGGAAACGCATACGAAGACGATCATTGCGAAAGCGCCCGTCGCAGACACGAGCGGTGCCGTTCAGAAGGTTCCCGGAATGTCCTCGGCCTCTGTCAACCTAGTGGTCTAGGCTCTGTGACTGAACTGGGCGAGGCGCAAGCTGATCATGGTGGCGGCGAGATGAGCGAAGCCCATCCAGCTTTAGCGTGTTTTGTCGCGTCGGAGTGCGATGCGCCCCTGATCCTTCATGCGGGCGAACAGGTTCTCGACATGGTGGCGCCTGGCATACAGGGCGGGTTCCCAGGCAGGCGGGTCGATCATGCCCTTTCTGGGCGGGGTATGGACCGTGCATCCGTTTGCCGCATAGGCGGCACGCAGTGGCGCCGAGATGTAGCCTCGGTCAAGGGCCGCGTTGCAGGCCGGGATGCCGGACGCGAGCGCGGTCGCATAGCGCAGGTCCGAGTGTTGGCCGGGACTGGCGATCAGCCGCAAGACCCGGCCCGCGCCGTCAACACAGGCATGGAGTTTGGAGCACAGCCCGCCACGGCTGCGGCCGAGCGCCTCGGCGGCGGCCGTGCTGCGTGCGGCGCCGCTCGCGGCGCGGTGCGCCTTGCAGGTGGTGCTGTCCAGGAGCAACAGCCCGTCCGCGGGCAGGCTCGGGCGCAAGGCCTCGAACACCAGCTCCCACCAGCCACGCACGCACCAGCGCCGCCAGCGGTGGTAGATGCTGGCCCAACAGCCCAGCGCATCCGGCAGGTCACGCCACGGCGCGCCCGTCCGGCACACCCAGAGCGCGGCCTCAACGAAGCGGCGCAGCGCCGCCTCGTCGCGCTTCCATGCCCGTGGGATTTGCTGCATCACAAGCATCAGCGACGTCCATTGGGCGTCGTCCAGGCCAGTCCTGGTCATGACCGTGTCTCTCTGAAAGCCTCGACACCTGCCAGGGGGGCACGGTCACAGACCGGATCAAGGCCAGGCCGCCAAGCAGTTCAGTCACAGAGCCTAAATGATCGTGGCGGCAAGCTGTTCGTGACAAGGTTCCCCTGCCGCGATTGCGCCCGGCACATCGTGGCCGCGCCATGCAGCAGCAAGCCGCTCAGGCATTTAAGAAAGCCGCCACTCGTCGAGCGAGGCTGCAAAAGCTGTTCCGCCGCCGGTCACCCCGCCATCGCCGCGCAGGCAGCCCTGATGCCAGCGTCCGGCAACAAGCCGGGCTCTCTTGGAACATGACCGCATGACAGCCGAGACCGCCTCCGACACCTTGGCGAGCTTGCTGAACAAGCTCGCCCCCGGACGCCTGCAACTGCCCGACTTCCAGCGCGGCTGGGTGTGGGACGACGAGCATATCGCCGCCGTCATCACTAGCGTCTCCCGCTCCTTGCCCATCGGCGCGGTCATGACGCTCTAGACTGGGGGCGAGGCGCGCTTCCAGCCCAGGCCGGTCGAGGGCGTCGCCTTCCAGGGCGAGCCGCCCGCGCCCGAGCGCCTGTTGCTCGACGGCCAGCAGCGGCTGACCTCCCTGTTCCAGGCGCTCATGCTCAAGCGCGCGGTCCGCACCCGCGACGGCAGGCGGCGGCTGGCGGTCGTGTTCTACTACGTGGACATCAACAAGGCGCTCGGCACGCCGGAGGAGCGCGAGCAGGCCGTGTTCAGCGTCCCGGCCAGCAAGCGCGTCGCCAGGGATTTCGGGCGCGAGACCGTGCTGGACCTCGCCACGTCCGCGCACGAGTACGCGGCCATGATGTTCCCGCTGAACCAAACCTTCTGCTGCGAGGACTGGTTCGACGGCTTCCGCGACTTCTGGGACGGCGACAAGGCAACCAAGGACCTGCTCAAGCCGTTCCGCAAGGAGTTCATCGACACCTTCAAAAGCTACGCGGTCCCGGTGATCCAGCTCCGCCGCACTGCGGGCAAGGAGGCCGTCTGCCGCGTGTTCGAGAAGGTGAACACGGGCGGCGTGGCACTCACCGCGTTCGAGCTGCTGACCGCCACCTACGCCGCCGACGGCTTCAACCTGCGCGAGGACTGGCTCGGCCACGCCAAGGCCGCCCCGTCCGCGCAAGGCCGCGCCGCCCGGCTGGCCGAACCCGGCGCCGTGCTGGAGGCCGTCGAGGCCACCGACTTCCTGCAAGCCGTGAGCCTGCGTTACACGGCGGCCGGCAAGGCGCTCACCGAGGCGGGCCAAGGCGGGCCCGGCATCCCGTCCGCCATCAGTTGCACCCGGCAATCCATCCTCGACCTGCCGCTCGCGGGCTACCGGGAGCACGCCGGCCTTGCCGAGGAAGGCTTCCGCCGCGCGCGCCAGTTCCTGTGGCGCGAGAAGGTGTTCAGCGGCTACGACCTGCCGTACCGGACGCAGCTGGCGCCGCTTGCCGCCATCCTGATCAGCCTCGGCCACCGCTGGAACTATGCGCCGATCCGCGCCCGGGTGCGCAACTGGTACTGGTGCGGGGTGTTCGGCGAACTCTACGGCAGCGCCATCGAGAGCCGCTTCGCCCGCGACCATGGCCTGGGCGCTCGGCGGCGAGACCCTGCCGCACACCGTGCAGGACTGCAACGTCGTGGCCGGGCGGCTCCGCACGCTGCAATCGCGTCTGTCCGCCGCCTACAAGGGCCTGCACGCCCTCGTCATGCAGCGCGACCGGGCCTTGGACTGGCGTACCGGGGCCGAGGTGCAGGAACAGGCCTACTTCGACGAGAGCATCGACATCCACCAAATCTTCCCGCGCGCCTGGTGCGAGAGGAACGGGATCGGGCGCGACATCTACAACTCCATCGTCAACAAGACCGCGCTGTCCGCGCCGACCAAACGCTTCCTCGGCGACGACGCGCCCTCCGTCTATCTCAGACGCCTGCAGGACCGGCAGAAGCTCGCCCCGGAGCAGGTCGACGACTTGCTGCGGACCCACTTCATCGACCCGGCCCGGCTTCGCGCCGATGACCTCCCAGGCATGATGGCGGCGCGCGGAGCGGCGCTGGCGGCGGAAATCAGCGAGGCGACCGGGCGTCTGGTCAGCGGGGCGGCATTCACGGCGGCTGAGGCCACGGCGCCAGTCTTGTCGAACGTTTGTTGATCAGGCAGAACAGCCGGGCACTTGGCGTCAGTGCTCAGCCGCCTCTCGCGCCTGCGGATGAGGACGGAAGCCGATCTTCAGGGCGCGGGCCTGAGCGGCTCTCGACTGCTGCTTCGTCAGCGCGCTGCCGCGCTCGCTGCCGAGGCTGCCCCCAAAATCCAGCCCCCTTCCCCATCACTCCGCAGCCTCGGCCGCCGACCCGCACGCGCCGAACATGCTGCTCGCCGGGCCAGGCCGGCCGTAAAGATACCCCTGCGCCTCGTTGCAATCCCGTGCCGCGAGGAACGCCGCCTGCGCCTCCGTCTCGATCCCTTCGGCCACCACTCCGGCCCCGAGCCCACGCCCCAAGGCGAGCACCGCATCGATGATCGCGATGTCCCCCCGGCTCGCCCCGCCGCCCAGCGCGCCGCCGCCCAGGCCGGACACGAAGCTGCGGTCGATCTTCAGCCGGTTCAACGGGCACCGCTGCAAGGTCGAAAGCGACGCGAACCCGGTGCCGAAATCATCGAACGCGATGCTGACGCCGCGGGCATGAAGCGCGTGAAGCTGCGACAGCAGTCCCTCGTCATGCCGAAGCGCGATCCGCTCGGTCACCTCCAGTTCCAGAACGCTGGCCGGAAGCCCCCACCGCGCCAGCGCATCCAGGACCTTGGCTTCCAGGTCCCCGGCCCGAAGCTGTGCCGGGAACAAGTTGACCGCGACCCGCAGATCCCGTCCCTCATCCCGCCAAGCCGCCGCCTGCCGGCAGGCCTCGATGATCGTCCAGTCGCCCACCGTTCCCGCAGCCGGCCCGGCCTCCAGCGCCTCCAGGAACGCGGCGGGCGACAGCAGCCCCCGCGTCGGATGACGCCAACGCAGCAGGGCCTCCGCGCCCACCACCCGTTTGCTGCGCAGGCAAACCTGCGGCTGGTAGAACAGCGCGAACTGGCCGCCGAAAGCGGCCCGGCAGACCTCCTCCTCCAAGTCGCGCTGAGCGATGAAGTTGTCGCGCAGCCGCTCATCGAACATCCGTTGCACGCCGCCGCCCGCCGCCTTTGCCTTGTAAAGCGCCAGATCTGCGTTCGGCAGCAGGCTGTGCGCGTCGGCGGGATTGGCCGAGACCGCGACGCCGGCGCTCGAACCCATATGGAACTCGCGCCCGGCGATCCGGAACGGCTGCTTCAGGCTGGCCTGCAACGCCTCGGCGATCGCGCCGGCCAGCGCCGCCTCGCCCGGGCCGGACAGGAGCACCGCGAACTCGTCGCCGCCCAGCCGTGCCAGCGTCCCGCGCCCCTCAAGCGCCCCGCCCAGCCGCCGCGCCGCCTCGGCCAGCGACGCGTCGCCCCCGGTATGGCCGATCGTGTCGTTGACGTGCTTGAACCCATCCAGATCGAGCAGCACCATTGCCACCGGCTCGCTGCCCGCCGCTGAACGCTCGATCAGCTTCAGCAAGCATGCGCGGTTGGCGCATCCGGTCAGCGAGTCGTTATGGGCCAGGCGGTGCAGCTCGTCGCGCGCGCGCCGCCGGGCCGTGATGTCGGTGATGGTCACGCCGAACGTCGGCGCGCCGTCCTCGTGCCACCAGGACACGGTCGTCTGGGCCGGAAATGTCGTCCCGTCGCGGCGCAGCGCCGGCAATTCGGCGCATCGCGCCACTGACGACTGGTCGGTCACGAGCCCGGCCAGCTTGTCAAGGTATTCGGCGCGGACCGCCTTCGACACGATCATGCCGAGATGCTCGCCCAGGACGTCCCCGGCCGCGCGCCCGAACATTGCCTCGGCGGCCGGGTTCCAATACGTGATCCGGCGCTCGTGATCGGCGCAAATCACCGCGTCGGGCGTGGCGATCGTCATGCGCTCGAACCGCGCCTGCGCATCCCGGCGCGCGTTCTCCGACCGGCGCAGCTCCACCCGGTCCATGACCAGGCTCGCAACCCCGGCGAGCAGCTGCAAGTCCCTCTCGCTCAATGCCGGCCGGGCCACGCAATCGGCCGCGCACACGGTGCCGATGCGGTGCCCGCTGGATTGGCAGACCAGTGGCACGCCTGCATAGAACCGGAAGCCGGTCTCGCCGCCGACGAGCGGGTTGTCGGCAAATCTCGGGTCTTCGAGCAGGTCCGGAACGACCATGATCTCGTCTTTCAGGATCGCATATGAGCAGAACGCCAAGTCCCGCGGGATGCGCTCAATCTCGCACCCGGTGCGCCCGATGACGCTCACGTACGCCTCGCCGACGATGTTGATCAGCGCCATCGGCACATCCAGCAGGTTGGCCACCAAGGTTGCGAAACGGCCGAACTCCTCGGCCGGGTCAATCCCCTCAAGCCCGTAGGCTGCCAACGTATGCAAGCGATCGGCTTCGTTGTTCAGACGGACCGCGTCGGTCATACAGCCACACGAAACATTGCACTCTCCGTTTCTGCACACGGACGGGTAGGCTGCGAACGAGATTCCCTTCTAGCGGGCATTTCGTATCAACACCTATATTATCTACCCAATATGTTAAGGCTCACCAATCTTTAATTGCCGCAGAACGATGATCCGTTCATGCCTGGATTGACGGGCCGACCCGGAAAATATACCTAACGCCCTGGCGCATTCGGAAGGTGCAGCATGGGTTGGGGCGCTCGCTTGATTCTGCGGGCTGAAGCGTCCGTCATCATCGGGACGCTGGCAACCTATGACAGATCCCCTTGCGTGTCCTTGACCTTTTCAGCGGCATCGGCGGCGCCAGCCTCGGCTTGCACTGGGCCGGCATGCGCACCGTCGCCTTCTGCGAGCGGAACGCCTTCGCCGCCGCCATCCTCGCCCGCCAATGGCCCGGCGTCCCGATCTACCCCGACATCCGCATTCTTACTGCCGCCCGTCTCAAAGCCGGCGCCGTGCCGAGGCCCGACCTCGTCATCGGCGGCTTCCCCTGCCAGGACATCAGCCTTGCCGGGCGCGGCGCCGGCATTGAAGGCCCGCGCTCCGGCCTGTGGTCCCATGTGGTCCGCCTGGTCGCCGAGTGCCGACCGCGCTGGGTGGTGGCTGAGAACGTCCCTGGCCTGCGAGGCCGCGGCGCGGACCGGATCGCCCATGAACTGGAAGCGCTCGGCTACGCCGTCTGGCCGCTCGTGGTGGGTGCTGTCCATGCCGGCGCCCCGCACCGCCGGCAACGCGTTTGGCTGGTGGCCAAAGCCGCTGCTTCCCACGCCGCGCGCCCGCGACTGGAAGCACGGCAGCCCGAACCAGCGCGCCCGCCGCCGGGCCTGCCCGCTGAGCGACGCCGTCGGTGGCCGCCTGAACCCGGCCTACGTCGAGTGGATGATGGGCTTCCCGCCCGGGTGGACCGGCTGAAAGTGCTGGGCAACGCCATCGTCCCGGCTAACGCGGCCATGCTGGGCCGGGCCATCCTGGCGGCCGAGAACGCCGCCAGCGCCTTCAGCCCAAGCATCATTTCGCAGAACGGCTCGCCGTCACAACGCGAAAAATGATGCGTCTTCAAAGACTCCTAAGCAGACATCCGTGGCACAAGTCACGAATGTCTGCTTAGGCGCTTGACGTAGAAGATCCGGTCATGCCCGGGCGGGTAGTCCCTGATCCGCCCGCACTCCTCGAACCCGAACTTCGGATAGAAGTCGGGCGCCTGGAACGTCCAGGTGTCGAGCCATATCCCTGCCAATCCCCGCCGCCGCGCCTCGGCCTCGGCCAGCGCCATGACCTCGCGCCCAAGCCCCACGCCTCTCGCCGGGCCGAGCGCCAGCAGCTCGATGAACACGAACCCATACCCCGTCCGCCCCCAAAGCCCGCCCACGATCTCGCCGCCCGCGTCACGCACCGTGACAACCAGCCTGCTCCACTCGCCAGGTCCCGCGGCCCGGTCATTGTAGTCGTCCAGCGGCTCCAGGATTTTCGCGCGGATCGAGTCGTCCGGGTCGGTTTCAAGCACGGCGAGCCACGGATTGTTCTTCTCAGTCATCTGCCCACTCACTCCTGGCATCGTCGCCGATCCAGCCTAATCCGGCAACGCCTCCCCCCGCGTCTCCCGCGCGAACGGGATGATCAGCAGCCCGATCCCGAACGCCGCCGCCGTCCAAGCCACCGGCGTCCCAAGCGTTCCCGTACCCGACACCGCCGCGGCGAGCACGAAGTTCACCCCGGCCCCGATGAACCGCCCCACCGACGTGCAGAACGCGAACGCCGTCCCCCGCGCCTCGGTGCCGTACAGCTCCGGCAGCCACAGGCTGAACATTGCGAAGTTGCCGCCGAATATGCCGAGGAAGAATAGCACCGCCATGAACGTCGGCAGCGCCGGGCCAGTCGGCAGATAGAACGCCCAGCCGAACGCCAGCACGATCGTGATCAACATGCCCAGGTAGTAGCCCGCCAGCGTCGGCCGCCGTCCGACCCGCTCGGCGAGCCAAGGCGCGGCGATGCAGCCCAGGATGGTGCCGACCGACAGCAGCGCGGTGCCGTAGGACGCCATCTTCGCCGCCGCCGGCGCCTCCATCCCAGCCCGCCGGGCCAGGAACACGATCGCGGTCGGCTCATAGACCGCCCCGGCCCAAAGGCCGATGATCGCCACCGTCAGCAGCGCCGACATCGTCACGGTTTGCCGGACGTAGGCCGGGCTGAAGATGACCGCGAGCGGGTTGCGCCGCCGCCCGGGCGCGCTTCGCTCCTGCTGACGCCGCTGCTCCCACCGCTCCGGCTCCTTGACGCTGGCCAGCGTCGCCAGCGACACCACGACGGGCGCCAATCCGCACAGGAACATGGCCCGCCAGCCATACGACGCCCCGATCGTGTAATTCAGGATCGCGGCCACGAAGAAGCCGAAATAATACCCGGTCTGCAGATACCCGGCGCCCATCTTCCGCCGGTCTTCCGGCCACGCCTCGGCCACGTATGTCCCCGCCATCGCCCACTCGCCGCCCACCCCAACCCCGGCGAGGAACCGGAACAGCCCCAGCAGCCAGATGTTCGGCGCGAACGCCGCGGCGCCCGTGAACACGGCATAGACCAGCACCGTCGCAGCCAGCGACTTCGTCCGCCCGAACCGGTCGGCTACCGGCCCCCACACGAATGACAAGCCCCAGCCGACCAGGAACAGTCCGAACATCAGAGAGCCCACGTAGCCGATGTTGCCCGGCGTCGCCTGAATGCCCGAGCGCGGCAGCAACTCCGTCAGCGCCGGCCCGAGCACGAGGGCGTAAATGACGGAATCCATGCCATCAAGCATCCATCCGAACCACGCCGCCCAGAACCCGACGATCTGCTGTCGGTTCAGTTTGGTATGCGGCGCCGACGCTGGAACGGCGCCCGCTGTCCCATAAGACATTCCTCGTCCTCCCTTGCATCGTTGCCGTCAGCGGCGGCGGCTCGTTTCTCAGCTTGGCGCAGCATCTCCGGCCCGGCGCTTCGGCTCTGCCCCGTCCGGAGCGCGCAGCAGGCCATCGACCTCGGCCGAGCGGACGACGGTTCCGCGCACGAAATCCTCATGGTTGGCCTCGATCCGCTCAGGGTCATAGAGATAGTTCACCATGATCCCGTAGGACTCCCCGATCCCTCGCAGCGCCGTGTTGCCGAGCCAGTTCACCCGCTCCAGCCGGGCGCCGTTGCCGAGGTGGAACCGCGCCACCGGGTCCGCCGGCCCGCGGCTTCCCTCCGTCGTCGCCAAGTATGCCGCGCAAAGCCTGGTGAGCGGCCCACAAAGAGCATCGGACAAGGCGGCGTCATCCAGCCAGTCCTCGCCCCCGAGCGCCTGAGCCAGCAAATCCGCCTCCCGAGCCTCCGTCGCCGCCGTGCCGCCAGCCGTCCGCACGGCCGCCCGCTCATCTGCCCGCATCAGCGGCGTGGCCGCTTCATCCGCCATCCGCTTCTCCAGCCAGCGTCGGAAGCCCGGCGCCGGCGACAGCGTCGAGAAGCAATCCAGCCGCGGCAACTCGGCCTTCAGCTCCTCCACCACTTGCTTGATCAGGAAATTGCCGAACGAGATGCCGCGCAGCCCCTCCTGGCAGTTCGAGATCGAGTAGAAGATCGCCGTGTCCGCCGCCCGCTCGCGCTCGCGGGCCGCCGCCTCGTCGCCGTCGCGGGTGAGCAGCGGCTGCACCGAGGTCGCCAGCCCCTGCGTCAAGGCGACCTCGACGAAGATCAGCGGCTCGCCGGGCAGCGCCGGGTGGAAGAAGCCGAAGCAGCGCCGGTCCGGCGCCAGCCGGCGCCGCAGGTCCTCCCAGCCCTGGATCTCATGCACGGCCTCGTAGGCGATGAGCTTTTCCAGGACGGCAGCCGGCGTCTGCCAGTCGATCCGCCGCAGCTCCAGGAACCCGCGGTTGAACCATGACCCGAGCAGGTGCCGCAGGTCGTAGTCCAGCGTGTTCAGCGCAGGGCTTTCCCGCAGCTGGGCCAGCAACTCCCGCCGCATCGCGATCAGCGCCGCCGTCCCGCCGGGCGCCATGTTCATCCGCCGCAGCAATTCCTGCCGCGCCGGTTCGGCCGCCTTGCTGACGGTCATGGCCCGCTCGGGCGTCGGATTCGCCAGGTAGGCTTCCGCCGCCGCGCGAAGCCGGTCCTCGGCAGGGTAGAAATTCTCCGCGAGGAAGCGGTGGAACGCGAGCCGGTCCTCGGCCCCGAGACCGGACAGCGCCGAGAGCAGCTCTCGCGCCACCGCCGCCCCCGATGCTTCCCCCCGCTCGGACAGCAGCGCGGACGCCAGCGCCTGGGCGCGCTGCAGCGGCGTGCTGGATACCTCGGGCTGCAGCACGTCGGCGTAGGCCCGCCCGCGGTCGGCAACCGAGGACCATAATCGCTCCAGCCACGATCGCGGCGCAGGCGCGACGGCGCGTTCCGAAGATGATGCGGCCGGTGATGCCATGCGGGTCGTCCAGTCAGCGAGCTGCCCTGCAATTTAGCGTTTCATGGCGCGGCGTCTACGGAAGCTGGAGCCGCAGCTTCGCCGGGAAGCTGATTTTGCGTCGCGCCCGATCACGATCTTGCGTCCGGGTTGCCGCCGGAGCGCCCCTGGTCGGCGGCGCGGTCGCGCCGGGCCGCCGACGATCTCCGCGTCGACGGGGCTTGTCCGATGGCGCAACTCGAAGCGACAAGCGCCGGACAAGCTTATACCGAGTAGACGATGTGCTGACTGCCCGGATGGACCGGCTGAGCGCGCTGAGCGCGCTGAGCGCCGTTATCGTTCCCGCCAATGCGGCGACGCTGGGCCGGGCAAGCCTGCGGACAGGCCGCGGCACCGGGAATAATCCTACAAAGGGCAGCGCCGGAAACACGTGCGGCAGCGCGCCGGCAGAGCTGCCCGGCAAATCAAAGTAAAGCTGTTATGTCCGATCGTTTCCCAAGCGGATTTCGCAGCTTTGCCAGCCTGACTGGTATAAAGGATGTCGCCCTTTATTGCTGACCAGGTGAGCCGGATGTCGCGCCGTGCCCTCTCTCTCCTGACCTGCGCCGCGGCCCTCGCCTCGGCGCAGGTTCCCCCGGCCACAGCTGCCAGTGATCCGCTTGAACCGCTGAACCGCCGCATTTACGGCTTCAACCGTGTCATCCAGGCCAACCTGCTCGGTCCACTGGCCGAACGCTACCGATCGCTCACCACTCCAGCCCTCCGGCGCGGCGTCGCCAACGCGCTCTCCAACCTGCGCGAGCCGGTCACCGCCCTCAGCAGCCTGGCGTCCGGCAACCTGGACGTGACGGCGAACGCCCTCGCCCGCTTCGCCATTAACTCAAGTATCGGCCTGGCCGGCGCTGAGGACCGCGCCGCCGAGATGGGTTACCCGCGCCGCCCGTTCACCGTGGCCGATGCCGCCTGCGCCTGGGGCGTGCCCAGCGGCCCGTTCCTCATGCTGCCGCTGCTCGGCCCGTCCACCGTCCGGGATGCCGGCGCACTCGGGGCGCAGACGATCGCCCTCGACCAGACGCTCGGCGCGGACCTTTACCTCGCCTGGAGCAGCAGCGATCTCTTCGTCAGCTACGCCCAGCTTCATCCCGAACTCAAGCGCATCGAATCCGGCACGCTCGACCCCTATGCCGTCTATCGCAGTCTTTATCTCCAGCAGCGCGCATCGGCTTGCCCAGTGGATCGCCCACCGGACCGCCCGGCGGGACCAACCGAGGACTGAACAACAGGTCCGCCAGCGGTTGCTCAGGCCTTCAGGGCCATTTCATTCAGGGCCCGCGCTGCGTTCCTAAGCAGACATTCGCCGCTTTTGCCGCGAATGTCTGCTTAGACGCTTTCGAAGACGCATCATTTTTCGCGTCGCAATGGCGAGCCGTTCCTAGACATGATGCTTAGCCTCGGGGGATGAGCGATGCATCGGGTGAGGCTGGATCGGTATGGCCCGTGGTTCTGGATTTGTCCGAGCGGCACGCGTCGGCGCGGATGATGGCCCGCCTGGCGCTGGAGCACGCGGTGCAAGGCAATCGCATTTGAGTTTCACCAGAGCAGCTGATCCTGGCTTGCCCGATCCGGCGGCAATGGATCCGACCCCCGGGCATGACATGCCGGAGGGTTTGCCTTGTCGGATGAGCTTGCGGCGTACCGGGAAGGTCTTGAGGATCCGCGACGCGGCAACGCCGCCCTGCATGACGTCCACGAGCGTCTCATAACCGCCCTGTGCGCGGCGTCGAGCAGCGGCCAGGGCGCTGTCGATACGCGCTGTTCGCGAAGTCGAAGGAGCCGTTCCTGCGCGGCTTCCTCAACCTGGCAAACGGCCTGCCCAGCCATGACACGGTCAGCCGGCTGATCCGCCAGTTCAACCCGGCGCAGGCCGGCGCCGCGTTCCGGCGGCTCATCGCGGGCTTTTCCGAGCAGGCCGAAAGCGTCGCGGCCATCAATGGCAAGGTCCTGCGTCGCCCGTTCGACCGGGCCCGCGTCAGATCTGCGCTGCACATGGTCAGCGCCTGGGGCTGCGAACAGCGCAGGTCGCCACCGACGCCGGGTCCGACGAGATCGCCGCCGTGCCGAAGCTGCTCGACATGCTCTCGCTGAAGGGCACAATCGTGACCACGGACGCGCTCGCCTGCCAGCGCGAGATCGCCCGCAAGATCATCGGCAAAGGCGGCGCCAGCGTGAGCAAACCCATGATCGACGCGGATCACGGCCCCGTCGACACCCGCGCCGCCATCATACCCACCGATGTCGGCTGGCTGCAGGACGCCCATGCCTGGCCCGGCCGCCATCGGCAAAATCGTCCGCACCCGGGAAGCCGCAGGCACGATGACAGGCACGATGGCAGGCGCGACGGCAGGCACGACGACCACCGAAACCGCATGCTGCCTGCTCAGCGCCGCCCTCTCCGGCGAACGCCTCAGCGAGGGTGTCCGGTCGCACCGGGGCATCGAGAACCGCCTGCACTGCAGGCTGGACGCCGTCATCAACGAGGACCAGGCCAGAAGCCGGTCGGGCCATGAGCCGCAAAACCTCGCCATCCTGCGGCGCATGGCACGCAACGGGACGCAGAAGGATACGGCCAAGGGCTCGCCTCGGGGCAAATTCAAGCGCGCTGGCTTGGACGACAAATACCTGGCAAGCCTCATCGTCCTGTTCTGAAATGGGGTTGCCCTGGTCTGCCGGGCCATGCAGGTTGACATGTAGCCCAGCGGTGTTTAGCACCCGCGCGTCATTAAACGTCCCCGGCCTATCCGGCCATCAAAGGTCTGCCATGAAAATTCGCAACAGCCTCAAGTCGGCCAAGGCTCGTGATAAGAACTGTCGCGTTGTTCGTCGCCACGGCCGCATATACGTCATCAACAAGAAAAACCCGCGCATGAAGGCACGCCAAGGCTGAAGCCCGCGTGTTTTGCTTGCTTTGCTTGTTGACCTGACCGCACATTTCGCCGAGGAAACCAGGATTAAATCGTGTGGCCCAATTCGGCTCGGGAATGTGGCGTAGCCTCGGGCTCATTGTCGCCCTGGCTGCGACATCGGCGCAGTCGCCGGCGCCCAACGCCGGTCCCTCGACGGCGGACCTCATCGACGCGCTTCGCAACGCACCGAGCGAGCAGGCCGCCGCCGTTATTGAAGACCAACTCAGGCATCGGTGGCACGATGCGGCAAGCCCGGCAATCAAGCTGCTACTCTCGCGCGGCGCTCGTGAGTTGAAGGAGGGCGCCGCGGGGGATGCCGTGGACAGCTTTGATGCCGCGCTTGACCTTGATCCGAGTTTGGTCGAAGCCTGGCGCGGCCGGTCGCAAGCCCGTCTGCGGATCGGGGACACTGACGGAGCAATTCGCGATGTCGAAGAAGCGCTCCGCCGGGAGCCGAACAGTTT
The DNA here is from genome assembly GCA_965217935.1 of Acetobacteraceae bacterium. Lineage (GTDB taxonomy): Bacteria > Pseudomonadota > Alphaproteobacteria > Acetobacterales > Acetobacteraceae > JBBROS01. The sequence continues at coordinate 974,634 of OZ244581.1, forward strand.
CGCCGCTTGGCAGGACCTGTCGCGCATCGCCGAGGCGCGCGGCAACTGGCATGGCGCGCTCGCGGCATGGGAAAAGGTCCTTGAAATCGACCCGCGTTCACCCGGCGGTCAGGATCGCCTGCGCGAACTGCGCCGCCATGCACTGGGTGATAGCGCCTGACGGGACAAGCCCGCTTTGGCCGCGTCCGCAGCTGTGAAAGGGCTCGGCCCATCGTGCGTCAACGAGCGTCGCGATGGCGAGCCGTCCCGCGATATAATACTTGAAAATCCCAGCGCGCCAGCCCTGAAACGGCCGCAACTTGCCCTGCCTATGCGATCAAGGGGGGTGATGACCAGGCTGGTCGCGCCCAGGGTTGCAGCAGGCTGGATGAGCAGGCCCGCGAGTTAGGACGCCGCTGGCGCGGCGACCGCTCCCGCTTGGCGGCACCGGGCTCTGCGATGCGGTGACGCTCAGTCAGGCAAGCCTCAGCGCGCGGGCGATATCGTCGAGGGCGGCAGGATCTTCGATGGTGGCGGGCGCGGCATAATCCTCGCCGTCGGCGATCTTGCGCATGGTGGCGCGGAGGATTTTCCCGGAGCGCGTCTTGGGCAGGCGGTCGACGACGACGACGCGCTTCAGGGCCGCGACGGGGCCGATTCGGGTGCGGACGAGACCGACCACGTCGCGCTCGACGGCCTCGTTTGACTGTGCCGCCCCGGATTTCAGCACGACGAAGCCGCAGGGGACTTCGCCCTTGATGCCGTCCTTCACCGCGATGACGGCGCATTCGGCGACTGCGGGGTGCGAGGCGAGCACCTCCTCCATGGCGCCGGTGGAGAGGCGGTGGCCGGCGACGTTGATGACGTCGTCGGTCCGTCCCATGACCCAGACATAGCCGTCAGCATCCAGATACCCGGCGTCTGAGGTGTCGTAGAAGCCGGGATAGCGGGCGAGATAGCTGTCATGGAAGCGCTGGTCGTTGCGCCAGAGGGTGATGGCGGCGCCGGGGGGCAAGGGAAGCTTGAGGACGATGGCGCCGGTCTCGCCCGGGGGGAGCGGGGCGCCGGATTGATCGAGGATCTCGGCGGCCCAGCCGGGCATGGGGACGGTAGAGGAGCCGGGCTTGACATCGAGCATGCCGAGGCCGAGCGGGTCGGCGGTGATGGGCCAGCCGGTCTCGGTCTGCCACCAGTGGTCGATGATGGGGATGCCGAGGCTGCGCTGTGCCCAGGTGACAGTGTCGGGGTCGGCGCGCTCGCCGGCGAGAAAGAGGGCGCGGAGGGGGGAGAGGTCGTGGCGGGCGAGATGGGCGGCGTCCGGGTCCTCCTTGCGAATGGCGCGCAGGGCAGTGGGGGCGGTGAACAGGACGCGAACCTGGTGCTCGCTGGCCACGCGCCAGAAGGCGCCGGCGTCTGGAGTGCCGACGGGCTTGCCCTCATACAAAACGGTGGCGCAGCCGGCGAGGAGAGGGGCGTAGACGATGTAGCTGTGGCCGACGACCCAGCCGACGTCCGAGGCGGTCCAGAAGGTCTCGCCGGGAGCGAGGCCGTAGATGGCGGACATGGTCCAGTGCAGGGCGACCATATAGCCGCCGTGGTCGCGCACGACGCCCTTGGAACGGCCGGTGGTGCCGGAGGTATAGAGGATATAGAGCGGGTGGGTCGGGGTGAGTTCGGCGCAGGGGCTCGGGCGCCCGTCCTTAAGCGCTGCGAGGGCGGCGGATTGGAGGACGGCCCAGTCGTGGTCTTGGCCCGGGCGGAGATCGGCTCGGCATTGCGGGCGCTGAAAAACGATGCACGCGCCGGGCTGGTGGGTGGATTGGGCGAGGGCGGCGTCGAGCAGAGGTTTGTAGGGGATCGTGCGGCCGGGCTCGATGCCGCAGGAGGCGCATAGGATGGCGGCGGGCTGGGCGTCGTCGATGCGGGCGGCGAGTTCCTTGGCCGCGAAGCCGCCGAAGACGACGGAATGGATGGCGCCGATGCGGGCGCAGGCGAGCATGGCGACGAGGGCCTCTGGGATCATGGGCATGTAGAGGACAACGCGGTCCCCTTGGCCGACGCCAAGGCTGGTGAGCATGAGGGCGCAGGCTTGCACGTCTTGAAATAGCTCGGCATAGGTGATGGCGCGCTTCGTGCCGGTGACGGGACTGTCGTGGATAATGGCAAGCTGCCGGCCGCGCCCGTTGTTGATGTGGCGGTCAAGGGCGTTGTGGCAGATGTTGCAGGCGCCGTCGGCGAACCAGCGGCCGTAGGGACCTGAAGTGGGATCAAAGATGGTTTCGGGCGGCGCGAACCATTCGAGCTGCTGGGCCGCCTCGCGCCAGAAGGCCTCGGGATCATGCTGCCAGGCTTGATAGACCTCTTGATACGGCATTGGCGCCCTCTCCCCTGCGGCTTGGTTTGGATCGAGCGTAGCAAAGTTTTCGCTGGGCGCGAGGGCAAGTGGTGCGGGTGATCGGAGTCGAACCGACACTCCTTGTGGAACCGGATTTTGAGCCGTTTTGAATGGGCTACGCTCCCCTACGCCCGAGTACGCTGGAGCAGGATAAAGCGAGCTAGAATAGCAGTTTAGCTCTCCGTGTCCTACGCCGGACCTCGACGTGAAACGCTCCCGTTCTCCCTAGCGCCGCTCCTATGTGGCTCTTGGAAGGCGGGTCCGACTAGGAGCCAAACATGCCCACAATGAAGCTCACCAAGAGCGCCGTCGACACCGCCCGACCAGACGCACGCGATTATGAAATCAGGGACACCATTATCCCAGGCTTCTTCTGCAAGATTACCCCCGCCGGACGCAAGGTCTTCATGCTCTCCTACCGCACGTCGAGCGGCGAGCGCCGCAAGCCGTCCCTCGGCACGTATGGGCAGATCACCGTCGACCAGGCGCGCAAGCTGGCCCAGGACTTTCTCGCTGAGGTTCGCGGCGGCGCCGACCCGAGCTAGGAGCGGCAGGCCGCCCGCACCGCGCCGACCGTGAAGGGTCTCGCCGACCGCTTCATGGTCGAGCACTCGGAAGCGTGGAACAAGCCGTCCACCGTGCGAGGCAACCGGACGACGCTGAAGGTCCATGTCCTGCCGGCGATGGGCAAGATCAAGGTCGTAGATGTGAAGCGGTCGGACGTCTCCGACCTTGGCAGCCGGTTGCGGACCACGCCGACGGCTGCCAACCACTGCCTCTCGCTGCTCCGCAAGATGTTCAACCTCGCCGAGCTTTGGGGCATGCGGCCCGACGGCACGAACCCCTGCCGGCACATCAAGAAGTATACGGGCTCAAAGCGGACGCGCCTCATCACGGATGAGGAGCTGGCTCGGCTCTACGCCTACCTCGATCGGGCCGACGCCGAGGGGCTAGTGCTACAGCCGGGTTTCAACTGAATGTCCCCGTGTTCGTTTACGCCAGTGGGCGCGCTTGGATCGCTGCTGGTGGCGCCTGCGCCAGGTTGACCACCGCAGGGCGGCATCGGGCCTGGATGGTTGCTTGAGCACGATGGCTGAGATGAGCCGCCGGACCTCTGGAACTGTGAGCGGCAACAGGTCCGCTTGGAGGCTTGCCGGGTCCGCACCCCCCGGCAGCGCCCTGTTCGGCGCTGCGGCGGACCACGGCGAGGTAGGCCAGGGCCAGCATGGAAGGTGACGTGGCGGCGCCACCCGACCCAGGAGCGCCTCCCAGCTTCGCTGAACCGGCATACTGGTCCAGGCCGACTTCGCCCTTGGCCTGCTCGAACAGGCTCTCAATGGACCAGCGCGTGCCCGCGACGCGCACCAGTTCGGCCAGCGCGGTGTCCTGGGGCGCATGGGTCAGGTAGAACGCGGCCTCCTCGGGATCAGCAATGCTGCGCCGGACCAGGAGCGCACAGGCAAAGCCCGGCGCCCCGCCGTTGTAAGGCAGGTGCGCCCAGTCGTATAGCCGCGGTCCCTTGGCGCCGTCGCCTGCGCTGAGTCGCTGCCACGCCGCGTCCGGCAGCCCCTCGATCCAGGTCGTGACCGGGCGCATGGCCAGGCGCTGGCCAGACGTGACCGCCAGCACGTGAGCGCGCCGGCGCCGCTCCGCCCACCGGCGGATGGCGCTGTCCGCCCCATACACGCTGTCGCCAGCGACCCAGGAGAAGGGCACGCCTGCCACGCGGGCGTGTTCCAGCATCGCCAGGCCCTGCTTGGGCTTGGTCACACGCTCCACGTCAGCCGGGATGCGCGCCTCGCGGCACCGCGCGTCGTCCCCGGCCCACTCCTTGGGCACGTAAAGCGCTCGGTCAATCAGGGCGCGGCCGTGCCGCCCTGCGTCGCCCAGGAACACGCCCACTTGCGCGGTCTCGATGCGGCCCGCGGTTCCCGTATACTGCCGCTGGACGCCAGCCGACTTCGTCCCTTTCTTCAGGAAGCCGGTCTCGTCCAGAACCAGCACCGCTCCAGGGTCGGCCAGGCGCTCCGCCACGTAGGCTTGCAGGTCGTCGCGCACCGCCTCCGCGTCCCAGCGCGCGCGGCTCAGGAACTCCTGCACCCCGTCCGGCGTCGCGTCGCCAGCCACCTCGGCCAACTGCCAGCCGTTCTTGCGCTCAACCGGAGCCAGCAGCCCGCGCAGATAAGCGCCTGCCCGACGCCGCGGCTCGGCACGCCCGAAGCGCGGCGCAATCCGCCCAGCAACCTCATCCAAACCCGCAGCCCACCCGCAAACATCCCGTTTCGTCGTCATTCCACCCGCCTCCGGACAGACACAACGCTCAACTACGGCTGTAGTACTAGAGCGCATGATCCTGACGCTCGCCATTCGGCTTCAATTCGAGTTCGCAGCCCGCATGTCCGAGGTGCTTCTACTCGAATGGGAGTGGATCGACTTTGCCGACAAGCGCGTCATTTGGCCGGACAGCAAGACCGGAGGCATGTCGAAACCGCTCAGCGCCGAGACTCTCCGTCTGCTGAGAGACGCCCCCCGCTACGCACGATCCAAGTACGTCATCCCCGCCCTGTTCGACGGCTCGCAGGCGATGACCAAGAACACCTACTGGGCGGGGTGGAAGCGCATCCTAGAGCGGGCTGAGCTGCCCCACTGCGGCACCCATGCCGTTCGGCATCGCGCCGCGACCGACATCGCCAACTCCGGCGTGCCGGTGAAGGTCGGCATGGCGCTCACCGCCCACAAGACCGTCACGATGTTCATGCGCTACGTGCATACGGAGGACGATCCGATCCGCGCAGCGGCCGAAACAGTCGCGGCTCGTCGCAAACGCGTCGTCGCCGGCGCGCCTGACGCTGAACCGGCCGCTGACGAACGTGCCGATACCGCGGTCGCAGCGCCGATCAGCATCGCGCCGAACCGGTCGGCGGGCGCTCGTGCGCCCGTCAGGCCCGGACCAACCAAAACGGCGATGGGCAACTACCGCCCGTATCGTGGACGCCGCGATGAGACCCGCTCCGCTCCTTCGAAGCCAGCCGCACACCTGGCCGGGAACGAGAAGGTGCAGAATGTCTGACTGCCGCAATCCCGAGGCACGCTGGCCGACCGCCGAGATCATGCGCCGCGCTCGTCAGGTCGATGAGACCGACCTGATCCCGTTCGTCGATACCGAAGCAGCCGCCCGCTGTCTGGCGCTGAGTCCACATTCTCTTGAATGCTACCGATCGCTTGGTGGAGGGCCGCCCTTTTACAAGTTCGGGAAGTTCGTGCGTTACTCCGTCCCCGATCTACAGGCCTGGGCAGCCGAGCGGCGGCACGACCGTACAGCTGGCGAGAACGCTCGGGTCTACTGAGTTCCTCGGCCGGCTACGAGGCGGGCGAGCACTGATCGCAGCGAGTTCGGCGCGTTCGGCACCGCCCGCCTCAGAACGCGGCGATGTGGGCCCTCCGAGGTTGTAGCGGTTCAGTGTTGAGTTGCATTGAGATCTGACCCGGAGAGGTCCTGAGTTTTCGCTGAGAAATGACCCGTGTCTGACCACGTCCCCCGACGGAACCGTCGGGGTTGTCGGAGTGATCGGGATGGAGCTGTTAAGCGTTATTCGTCGGCGGCATCACCGAGAGCAGATGCCGATCCGCGAGATCGAGCGGCGGACGGGCCTGTCGCGGAACACCATTCGTAAGTATCTGCGGTCCAACGCCGTCGAGGTTCGGTTCAAGGTTCCGGAGCGTCCAAGTCGTCTGGACCCGTATGCCGACAAGTTGGCGGAATGGCTGCGCGTCGAGGCGGGCAAGGGTCGCAAGGCGCGCCGAAACGCGCGGCGGCGCCATGCTGACCTGGTTGTCCTGGGCTACGATGGCTCTTATGCGCGGGTCGCTGCTTTCGTCCGCCACTGGCGGGCGGAGCGTGAGACCGCTCAGCGTATCACCGGGCGGGGCGTGTTCGTTCCGCTCGTTTTCCAGCCTGGCGAGGCGTTCCAGTTCGACTGGAGCGAGGACTGGACGGTGGTGGGCGGCAAGCGGGTCAAGCTTCAGGTGGCACATACCAAGCTGTCGCACAGCAGAGCCTTCGTGATCCGCGCCGACCGGCTGCAAACCCACGAGATGCTGTTCGATGCATTAGCTGAGGCGTTCCGCATACTGGGCGGCGTGCCGCGCCGCGGCATTTTCGACAACATGCGGACAGCCGTCGATCGGATCGGCGTGGGCAAGGCTCGGCAGGTCAACGCGCGCTTCACAGCGATTGACCATCCCCCGTTACGGTGGACACGGGTTATGGCCTACGCGGCCGCGGCGAGCTGTTCCTTGTTGACCGGCGTCATGTAGCCGATGCCCGAGTGGAGGCGCTCGCGGTTGTGCCAGCCCTCAATGGCCCGGAACAGGGCCGTGCGCGCTGCCTGCCGGGTGTGGAACGGGCCGTCGCCGTCCAGCTCGGTCTTGAGGCCGCCGAAAAAGCTCTCCATGAGCGCGTTGTCCCAGCAGTTCCCCTTGCGGCTCATCGAGCACCGCATCCCATGCTCGTCCAGCACGCGGCGGTAGGCGTGTGCTGCGAATTGGCTGCCGCGGTCCGAGTGGTGCAGCAGCCCCGGGCAGGGTTTCCGGTTGGTGATGGCCATGTTCAGCGCCGCCAGGGTCAACTCCTGCGGCATGGTCTCGTTCATGGCCCAGCCGATGATCTTGCGCGAGAACAGGTCCATGATGGCGGCCAGGTAGAGCCACCCCTCGCCGGTGGCGATGTAGGTCAAGTCAGCCAGCCAGACCTGGTTTGGCGCGACCGCGGACGCGAACTGCCGGTCCAGCAGGTTGGGGGCAGGCGGGAAGGCATGATTGCTGTCCGTGGTCTTGCGGAACGCCCGCCGACGGCGCGCCTGGATGCCGTGCGTGCGCATGAGCCGCGCCACGCGGTTGCACCCCACCCGCTTGCCCTCGGCCCGCAGGGACGCATGCACGCGCGGGCTGCCGTAGCGGCGCCGGCTGCTGGCGTGCACGCGGCGAATGTCCTCGACCAGCGCCTTGTTCGCCTGGGCGCGGGCGCTCTCGGGCCGGCCGCGCCACGCATAGTAGCCACTGGCGCTGACCCGCAGCACCGAGCACATCACCCGCACGAGGAACACCTCGCGGTGTTCCTCGATGAAACGGAACCTCATCTCGGCGGGCTCGAGAAGATGCCGACTGCTTTTTTTAGGATGTCGCGCTCCATTTGCGCCCGCTCCAGCTCCCGGCGCAGGTGCCGGATCTCAAGCTGCTCGACCGTCGCAGGGACCGCAGCGGCGTCAGGCCGGACCACGGACGCTGCCTGTCCCGCTCCGTTGGCCAGGCTGCGCCAGCGCCGCAGCATCGATGGCTCCAGGCCCAGTTCGGCCGCCACCTGCGTCAGCGGCCGCCCGCTGTCCCGCAACAGGACCACCGCCTCGCGCTTGAACTCGTCCGTGAACTCTCGTCGAGTTTTCTTCGTCATCATCGGCACCTCCGCTCCCGCAGGAGCTTACGCGAGGTGTCCACCGTAACGGGGGATGGTCAGATGGCCAGCCACTACCTGTTCGAGGCGACGTTCCGTAACCCGGCATCAGGATGGGAGAAGGGTCAGGTCGAAAAAAACGTGCAGGACGCACGGGGGCAGATCTGGCAAGCCATGCCGCCCTTGGCGGACATGCCATCGCTCAATGCCTGGCTCGAGGCCCGCTGGCATCGAGCGCTGGAGCGAGCTTGCCCACGGGGTCCTGCCGGGCAGTGTGGCCGCCGTGCACGCCGAGGAGCGGGCGAACCTGATGCCGGTCGGCCGAGCGTTCGACGGGTTCGTCGAGCACACCAAGCGGGTGTCGCCGACCGGCCTGGTGCACTTCGAGACCAACCGCTACAGCGTTCCCGCCTCGTTTGCCAACCGGCCGGTCAGCCTGCGGATCTACCCCGATCGGCTCGTCGTTGTCGCCGAGGGGCAGATCGTGTGCGAGCACGCCCGGGTCGTCGAGCGCTCCCACGACATACCCGGCCGCACGATCTACGACTGGCGACACGACCTGGCGGTGATCCAGCGCAAGCCCGGGGCGTTGCGCTACGGCGCGCCCTGTGCCGAGATGCCTGAGGCGTTCCGCAAGCTCCAGATCGAACTGCTGCGACGACCAGGGGGCGACCGGGAAATGGCGGACGTCCTCGCCTTGGTGCTGCAACACGATGAGCAGGCCGTGCTGTGCGCGGTGGAGCTGGCTCTCGAGGGCGGTGTCGCCACCAAGATCCACGTCCTCAACCTCCTGCACCGCCTGACGGACGGCAAAAGCAGAGCCGCCGCCATCGACGCACCGCAGGCTCTCGTCCTCACGCAGGAGCCACGGGCCGACATCCAGCGCTACGACGCGCTGCGGGACCGGGAGGTGCGCCATGCGTCATGACCCCGCCAGCGCCGCGCTCGTCGTCATGCTGCGCGGCTTGAAGATGCATGGCATGGCCCAGGCAGCCGGCGACCTGGTGGAGCAGGGCGCACCGGCATTCGAGGCCGCCATCCCCACCTTGTCCCAGCTGCTCAAGGCCGAGTTGGCCGAACGTGAGGTCCGCTCGATCGCCTACCATATCAAGTCGGCCCGGTTTCCCGCTTACAAGGACCTGACCAGCTTCGATTTCGCGGCGAGCGAGGTCAACGAGGCCATGATCAGGCAGCTGCACCAGGGCGAGTTCACCGATCGGGCCGACAATGTCGTGCTGATCGGCGGGCCCGGCGCCGGCACGACCCATCTCGCCACGGCACTCGGCGTCCAAGGTATCGAGCACGGCCGCAAAAAGGTCCGGTTCTATTCCACTGTGGACCTGGTCAATGCGCTGGAGCAGGAGAAGGCTGCCAACAAGGCCGGGCAGCTCGCCGATCGCCTGCTCCGCCTGGATCTCGTGATCCTCGACGAGCTTGGATATCTGCCGTTCAGCTCATCGGGCGGCGCCCTGCTGTTCCACCTGCTCAGCAAGCTTTACGAGCGGACCAGCGTGGTGATCACCGCCAACCTGAGCGTCAGCGAGTGGGGCAACGTCTTTGGCGACACCAAGATGACGACCGCACTGCTCGACCGGCTCACCCATCACTGCCACATCCTGGAAACCGGAAACGACAGTTTCAGGTTCCGGAACAGCGCAGCCGACGGAAAAGGCAGGAGAACCAAAACGCTCGCTTGACCCAGACCCGCAGCACGCGGGAGATAACACAAGGCGGGTCAAATCTCGACGAAAACGCCGGGTCAGTTCTCAGCGAAAATCAACACTGGCCTTTTCCGCGCTGCGACCCTCGAGAATGCGATCCGACCGGGCTCCTGCGCGCCGAACAGGATGTCAGCGTCGGATTGCCCGATCTCGCTCGCCCTTCCGCCGGCGAGCTTGCCGCGCCCTGACACTGAAAGGCACGACAATGATTGAGTACCCTCACCCGGGGATGACGGTGGCGTCGCTGCATGACGAGCGGACCGGCAGCTTTCAATGTATTGTCGTGGACGAGGCGACGCGTGCCGCAGCCATCATTGATCCGGTGCTCGACTACGATCCTAGGGCGGGCGCCACCTCGACGGTCAACGCCGACCGCCTGCTCGACTACGTCCGGTCGCGCGATCTGACCGTGGAATGGCTATTAGACACCCACCCGCACGCAGATCATTTCTCCGCCGCGCCGTACCTGGCGAGTAAGACGGGTGCGAGGACCGCCATCGGCGGGAAGGTCGTCGACGTTCAAAAGCTGTGGCGCAGCATTTATTGCCTGCCCGATCTGCTTGTCGACGGCAGCCAGTGGGACCGGCTGTTCGAGGATGGCGACCGCTTCCGCATCGGCGGGCTCGAAGGCAGGGTGATGCTGTCGCCCGGTCACACGCTGGCCTCGATCAGCTACGTCGTCGGCGATGCCGCCTTCGTGCACGACACGCTCATGGTCCCGGACAGCGGTACCAGCAGGGCGGACTTCCCAGGCGGCGACGCGGCGGCGCTCTACCGTTCGGTCCGCGCTATTCTCGAGTTGCCGCCCGAGACCACGACCTATGTCGGACACGATTACGGCAAGAACGGTCGCGAAGTGGTCGGCCGTTCCACCGTCGCCGAGCAACGACGATCCAACATTCACGTGCATGACGGAATAGACCAGGCGGAGTTCGTGGCGACGCGCTGCAGACGCGACGCAACGCTGCCGCTGCCGCTGCCCGATCTCATGCTCGCGGCTCTTCAGGTCAACATCCGCGCTGGTCGGCTTCCCGACCCCGAGGCCTGCGGCACCGCCTTCCTGAAGGTGCCACTCAATCAATTCGCGGCGCCTGTCGTGTGATCGCCGGGTCCAGGAGCCACATAGGAACCGCGACACCTCGCGGCTAAGCCGCTTTTCAGGGTCGCGTTCGCTGGGGACTGATGGCGCACCCGACAGTAGCTTGCGACCTACTCCTTTGGAGAGCAACGCTCGCCTGTTTCGTGGTGCGGGTGGTCGGGGTCGAACCGACACTCCTTTCGGAACCGGATTTTGAATCCGGCGCGTCTACCAATTCCACCACACCCGCATCGAGCCGCTTGGCTCCTATGTGGCTCCTAGCTCATTTTCGCCCGTTTGGGGAGACCCATCCGAAGCGACGCTAAGTGCCTGTATTTACGTTCGAAGAAATAAATCCTCTAGAACCAACCCCTTTTTGAGTCCGGCGCGTCTACCAATTCCACCACACCCGCATCGGCCTTGGCTTGCCTGGCAGCCGCAGGGTTTTGCCTGGCGCGGCGGCGTTCGGCAAGAGGGCGGGATGAGGTTTGCACTCGGGCGGCAGCAAGGTTATAGAGCGCCGCGCGATCCCTGATAGCTCAGTTGGTAGAGCAAGCGACTGTTAATCGCTCGGTCGTAGGTTCGAGTCCTACTCAGGGAGCCAATTCGGAACGAAAGTGCGAACTTCGTTCGCCGTCGTTTCCACTACGAGGCCCGCGCTTCGGGAGGAGTAGCCCGCCCCTAAATGTGGCGGGCCGGCTTCTCCGCCTGCAAGAACCCTGAGCAGCTTCGATTTCGTGCCGATGATGCGGATCGTCGCGTCCCCGACCTCGATCCGCTGAGCGAGCGCCTGAAGGTGGTGGCGGCGATAGCCTCCGTCGGCAGTCCTCATGCGGCGCTTGGCCTCCCCAGCGAAGCGTCGGATTGCATCCTCCGTAATGTCGCTCGACCTATCACCGGCCCGCGCCTCGGCGCGATCAGCGTCCGACCGCCCGGCGTCACGGACGATTCTCAGCTCTTTGAGCCGCCCCTTCAGGTTCTCGTCGCCCGTGTCCGCAAGGCCGTTCTTGATCGCATCGTAGAGGCGGGTCAACTTGGCGTCTGCATCGGCCGCCTGCCGGCGAAGCTTGGCGATACTCTCCCGGTAGTCATCTGCCTGCTTCGTCCGCCTTTCCAAGACGCCGTTTAGAAGCTCGACAACGCGATCCGGCGCCAACAGCCGATTCTCGATGTGTTCAATGACGATCGCGTCCAGGCGATCGGTGGGGATCGTACGTCCCTTGCAACCCGTCTTGCCCTGTCGAGCCTTGATGCAACAGGTGTAGTAGCGGTAGCCCGCGCCTTTTACTCCAGGGCGTAACGTCACCGCGCCTCCGCAATCAGCGCAGAAGCAGATCCCTCCGAGTGTGGTGCCCGAACTTACGAAACGTGGAGCCTTGAACTGCGGTGCCCTAGATCGCATGATCGCCTGCGCTTCGTCAAACTCCTCCCGCTCGAGGATGGCCGGCACCGCCACTGTGACAATCTCGTCTTCAGGCTTCTCTTCACGTTTGCGCCAGCTGTAGACATTGCAACGATGCTCTCCGACGTAAGTTGTGCGGGTCAGGATTTGGTGAACCGCTCAACGCCCCATCGACCCCCGCCCGATGTTCTGATGCCTCTCTGGTTGAGATAGTCGGCAATGAGGTTGGCTCCGAGCGGACCGCGCTCCCCGTCGCCGATACGGACTAGTACCCGGAATCATGAATGACTGACCCGTGTTCCGAGATGTTTTTGCCGGATGGTCGCGGCCTTCCAGGAGAACGGCGTGGCCTTCTCGTTGTAGCTTTCGATCAAGGCATCGATCGGTTCCCTGACCTGTTTTGTGGAGGTGAAGCTGGCGCCTTGGAGGGCGTTGCGGCTGAGGATGGAGAACCAGATCTCGACCTGGTTCATCCAGGACGCATGGGTCGGCGTGAAGTGGAACTGCACGTTGGGGTGCCGCGCCAGCCACATGTCGCGCTTGGGTTTGTGGGTGTTGAGGTTGTCCAGCACGACGTGGATTTGCCGGTCAGGGTAGTCGGCAATGACGCTGTTCATGAAATCCAGGAACTCGACCCGCCGCCGCCGCTGGTAGGGCCCGGCCTTGACTTGGCCGTTGGCGATGTCGAGGGCCGCGAACAGCGTCGTCGTCCCGTGCCGCTTGTATCCATGCGTCCGCCCGGTCAGCGTGCGTCCGTTGCCCAGCTTGAGGGAGCCCTGCGCCCGCTCCAGCGCCTGGATGGACGGCTTCTCGTCGACCGAAAGCACCACGGCCCCTTCGGGAGGCGCCAGATAGAGCCCTACGATCTCGGCCGATTTGGCCACGAACGCGGGGTCGGTGCTGACGCACCAGGACTTGCGGCCATCCAGATCGATCTTCTGCGCTCGCAGGAACCGCCAGATATACTGCTCGCTCACGTCGCCGAGCGCCCGGGCCAACACCTTGCCCATCCAGCGGGCATACCCCGCGGGTGGCGGCTGATCCAGTTGCGCCAGGATGCACTTTTGCGTGGTCTCGTCGTAGCGGGCCGACGAGGCACGACCGCCAGGCCGGGCCTTGTCGGCAAGCCCGGCCAATCCGTGATCGGCATAGCGAATGCGCCACAAGGGACGCCACCCAGCGAGCCTGAACTACGGTGACTGCTTTTCCTACGCGCTCGCCAAGGCGACCGGCGAACCCTTGTTGTTCAAGGACGACGACTTTTCACAGACCGATATTAAGCGAGCCGTATGACCACGCCTGTCCGCAAGAAGCTGATCGAAGTTTCGATTCCCCTAGAGGCGATCAACGTCGCATCAACCCGCGAAAAGCAGATCAAGACGGGGAAGTCGCTTCAAATTGAGATGGCTCGGGAAATCTGCACAGGTCTGATGAGTGGAGTTTCTGCCTGACGGCGGCCAGGATGACCTCCGGCAACATGCGGTCGGATCCGCTGCACGAACCGGGTATTGGATCGTGGAGACCTGGTCAGGCGGTCCTGGCCGGCGGAGGCGTGGAAGACTTGAGGCAAGCAGCTTGCCTGTTTCGGGCTGACCCACCTGGCTGACGGCTGGCCACGAAGGCGGCGGGCGCAACGCAGCGGACGGTGCGGTTAGAAGCAAGGTGAGGCGGTCCCGTCCTGTTGGACAGTTTGGCGACCAGGTTAGGCTTGGTTCTGGTTAGCGTCAGGCCGCTGATCCAAGCACAAGCCGGCCTCTCGGTTCTGGTCCTCTCGGTCGCTGCTCACCCCCACCGTCCGGATCAACGCCGGCGACAGCACGGAGGCCCGCAGCCGCTCCCGCCGCCCGATCCGCGCCTGCCAGCGACCCAATTCCGCCCGCGCGTGGCTCGGCGCCGCGATCTCCTCCGTCTCCGCCGCCGTGATCCCATACGCCAGCATCCGCCAGTCTACATCTCCCGCCATCCCGTCCGCCGCCGTCCAGTCGAGCAGCTTGCGCGCCCCCTCCCGGCTGACGAGATAGCCGTCCCCTCCGGGCGCATTCTCCTCTGGATCAAACCCCCGCATGACCGCGGCCGCCGGATAAGACTCGAACCGCTCGACGCGATCCGGCGCCCGCCAAGGCTCCAGCCGGTCATTCACGAACGCCATGTCCCACCCTGACGGCAAGCCGAATTCAGGCAACCCGCGCGGCAAATCCAGCAGCGGAATGACGTCATCCTCCACCACCAGCGCGCAGTCATCCCCGCTCGCCAGCAGTTCCTCCCAAGCCGCCCGATGCCCCAGGAAGCAGCCAAGCGTCCCCCGTCCCGCCCCGGCATCCCCCGTCAGCCGCTCCACAGCCTCCGATGCCAGCGAGCGCCCCTCCACCCCGGCGATACGGCGCACCTGCACGCCGAACCCGGCGAATTGCCGCCTGATCTCCGCCATCCGTTCCGGATTGCGCGCCAGGTTCACCGCCAGCACGGCGTATCGGGCCCCGCCGCCATCCCACCCTGCCCGCCGCAACCGCGCATACATCCGAGCCTGCGCCGCCCGCGTCCCATACGCGCCGGGCGCCAAAGCCTCCGCGTCCGCGAACGCCGCCTCCGCCGCCGCCCAATTCCGCCGTTGTCGCGCCGCCTCGCCCAGCACGGCATGAACCCGCACGTCCCCTGCCCGCCGCTCCAGCAAAGCCCGCGCCCGCGCCTCCACCGCCGGCAGATCCGACCCATGAAATTGATACAGCGCCGAGTAATGCTTGAGCCAGGCCTCGTCCGGCAGCTGTCGCGCCGCGCGCCGGAACTGCGGATCGCTGTCCGGGTAAAGCCCCGCCGCCCGCAAGTCCCGCTTTAACTCCAGCGCTAGCGCCCAATCATCCGGCGCACGCTCCAGCAACTGCCGCCACGCCGCGGCCGCCCGCTCGAACCGTCCGCTACCCCGGGCCGCCAGCGCCTCGGAACGCAAAGCCGCCATCGCGATCATGGCGGCAAGCAAACAACCAGATTGTGGCGTCTTTCAGCCCCGCCCACCCGTCCAACGTCCCGACAGGTCGACCAGGTGCAGCAGCAGCCCGCCCAGCAACAACCCCGAAACCCACCCCCACCAGCCGCCGCCCATCGCCACCCCCGCCGCCCCGACCAAGCACCCCCCCGCGCCCAGGTTCGGCAGCAGCAGCCCGGGCCGCACGCCAACCCCGGCCCGCCAATACAGCCCGGCCAACACCGCCGCCTCCGCTGCCATCCCCGCCAGCACGACCGCCGCCGCGCCCCCGCTCGCGAACCACGCCTGCATCAATCGTCCATCCGCACATGCCGCCGCGCCCGGTGCAGCCCGAGCGCCATCAGCCCGGCCACCACCGGCACGCTGATCGCCATCACCACCTCCGGACGCACCCCCAGCCACCCGGCCTCCGCCGCCCCCTTGGCCAGATATCCGACCAGTCCAACGACGTAATACGTGATCGCCGCCACAGAGAGCCCCTCCACCGTCGCCTGCAGCCGAAGCTGCAACGCCGCCCGCCGGTTCATCGCCGCGAGCAGATCCTGGCTCTGCCGCTCCCGCGTCACCTGCACCCTTGTTGCCAGCAACTGCGTCGCCCGCGCCACCCGCCGCGACAGCTCCTCCTGCCGGGACGCCACCGACCGGCACGTGCTCATCGCCGGCGCCATTCGCCGCTCGGTAAACTCCCGCAGCGTCTGCATCCCGGCGATCCGCTGTTCCCGCAACTCGTCGATCCGCCGCTGCACGATCTCGTCGTAGGCCGTGGCCGAACTGAACCGGAACAGGCTCGTGGCCTGCCGGCTGTCGATCTCCGCCGCGAGCCGGGTCAGCCGCTCCAGCAGCATCGGCTCGTCCGCCTCCCCCGCCGTCATCATCGCCCCCGTGATCCGCGCCAGCTCGTCGCCCGACTTCGCCACCGCCGGCCCCAGCTTTTGCGCCACTGGCAGCGCCAGCAGCGCCATCATCCGGTAGGTGTCGATCTCCAGCATCCGCTGGCAGACCCGCCCCGCCTGGCGCGGCGCCATCGACTCATCGACCAGCAGCATCCGGCTGAACCCGTCCGGGTAAATGCGGAAGTTCGTCAGCACCGCCCCAGCGCCGCTCGACACCCGCGATCCAACCAGAACCTCGCGCCCGAACAGCCGCCCTCCCAGCGCCAACGCCTCCTGCTCGCCCCCTGACGCCACGATCACGTGCGCCGCCACCAGCAGCGATCCCGGCAACCCCGCCACCCAATCAGCCGGCACCGCCGAAAGCGCCGTGTTCTCGAAGGTGTCCTCCGCCGCGCCGGTCACGAAGAAGCTGAAGCGCACGAACTCGGTATGCCGCTCCCATTTCAGCCGGAACGCGAACAGGTCGGCGCTGAAATGGTTGGCCCCAGGCTCAGGCCCCGCCACCCCGCACGTCTCGGCCAGTTGGCAAACCGCCGCCCAGCTCGCCTCCCGCTCCCGCGCGTCGCCCAGCAGCACCACGTACGAAACCCGGCACGGCGCCTCCAACGGCTCCGGCGGTCGTGCATGGACCTCGTCGTTCAGCGCCACGCGCTGCGGATGGTTGCCCGGCAGATTCATCGCAGCACGCCCACCTCCAGCGCGAACGCCTCGATCATGGCCGCCGTCCCGGCCGGATTCTCCTCATGCGCCAGATGCCCAAGCTTCGCCATCCGCTCCACCCGCGCGCCAGGCGCCATGCGCCCGACCGCCTCGGACTGCGACGGCGGCACCGTCCGGTCCCCCTCGCCCACGATCAGCAGCAACGGCATGCCGAGCCGCGGCAGGTCATCCACCAGCGGCTGCAGCTCCCACCGCGCCATCATCGACAGCGCCGCCCCGGTATGCCGCCGATCCTGCATCAGCCGCGCATAAAGCTCCACGCCTTCCCGGCCGATCGACGATCCGGTCTCGCGCAGCAGCTTCTCCACCACGGCCACGTCCTTCGCCCGCCACGCGAAGATGCCGGGCAGCACCGGCAACCCGACCAGCATTTTGGCCAGCGGCGAGAACATCTTGCCCGCCGCCCCCTGCAACGGCAACAGCGCCGCGTTCAACCCAACGATCCCCGAAGGCGAGATCGACTGATCCAGCGCCATCCGCAACCCGACCGCCGCCCCCGCCGAGTGCCCGGCCGCCAACGCCGGGCGCATGTCAAGCGCCTGCAGCAAGCTCCGCACCGCCCCGGCCATCCCTGGCAGCGAGAACCGTTGCTGCGCCGGGCTTTCGGTGAACCCATGCCCCGGCAGGTCGGGCGCCGCCACGGTGAACCGCCGCGCGAGCAACGGCATCAGATCACGCCAGGAATGCGTCGCCGCCCCCGTCCCGTGCAGCAGCAGCAGCACGGGGCCTTCCCCCATCACCTGCACGTGCCAACCGAACCCGCCCGCGCGCACGAACCGGCTCGCCCCCCGGTTCGGCCAATTCCGGAATCCGGCGCGGCGGTCGTTCATCCCGGCCAAGCCAAGGCGTGTCGCCCGACGCGGCCGGGTCTCATCTGCGGCGCTTGCAAGAGACTGGCCGCGAACGGCGGCAGCGCGTCGCGGTCGCCATCACGCGCCCAGTTTCCGCACGTAGCACTTGCCGCCGAGATTCTCCAATGTCGTCGCTTGAAAGAACTCGTGGAACGCCGCACGGACTTCCGGCCAAGTGTCTCCGGAAGGATGGTAATCGTCCCCGATCAGCACGCCCCCGACCGACAGGAGCGGCCACCAGGCCCGCAGGTCCGCCAAAACCGATTGGTAGTCGTGCGCGCCATCGACATGGATGACTTGAGGATGAACTTCCCTGGCCTTCATCAGGCTTGCCGCGTTCAGCGAGTCGAGCGGCAACGGGACCACATAGTCCTCAAGCCCGTTCTCGAGCACGTTGGCGGCAAACGTCTTGAACAACGTCGGATAGCCCGACTCCATGCGCAAGCTCTCGAACCAGATCGGCTGGACCCAATGGTCCCACGCGCCCAGCCAGGTGTCGACGGCCACGATCGCGCCATCGAGTCCGAGCGCCTTCATCTCGCGCGCGAACGTCAGCACGGAGCCGCCTTTCCACACTCCGACCTCGACGATCACCGTCGGTCTGACATCCTGGACGGACCGGGCGAGCAGCGGGTTGTCCGACGCCCAGCCCTGCTCGTCGACGCGGCCCTTGAACGCGGACCGCTCCGCGAACGGGTCCTTGCCGTTCCACAGCTTGCCTAGCAACTCGCCTCGCGTCTGCCTGCTCATGTCAATCCTTCACCCATACGCTGCACCGGCCTCGGCTGGCCGACAATGCCTGAACCGATGGCCGTGGCCAGCCTTGCCGATGCTTCTTGCGATCAATTCCAATCGCCGCATCCGGAGTGCCCGCGACCTTCCGCTCGGGGGTATGCTTCCTGAACCGCGAAAGCAAACCTTGACGGTTCCTCTGATGGCGCCGTAACGCAAAATACGAGTGCAAGCACCCATTCTCTGCACTAAGTGGTGAATTGTTAGGATTGAGATTCACGCATGACGAGCAATACGCTAGAGATTGAGCATTCCTCGGACATGACGTTCCAGCGTCTTTGCAGCTATCTACGAAGCCAGATCGCCCTGGCCTTCATCCAGAAGAACGAAGGGTCGTTCGCTGTCGAGATGCTTCAGTCGGTTATCCCGATCGTCGGCTTCGTCGCTTTCGTCGACACCGGATCGGAAGACGGCTCCGAAGCCGAGATCGAGGAGTATCTCGCATCGGCCGGCGTCCCGTTCGCGTCCAAGTCCATTCGTTCGGAACGGTTTGACGCGATGAGGAATGCATCGCTCGAACTCGTTCCGGACGGATTCGAGTGGGTCCTTGTCATGGATGCCGATGAAATCCTGCTGTCAAAGGATTTCGGCGCAATCAGGACATTGGTGGAGCGGGACGATGTTGATGTGTGGTCGCTCCCGAGATTCAACTGGATCGATAAGATATGGGGTGAACTTCAGCCAGCGTATCCAGATTACCAAGCGAGGTTGTTCCGCGCCGATCCGAGGGGAAAGATAAAATATGACGGGCGTGTCCACGAAGTGCCGATCGGCTTCGACAACCACGTGCGGTCAAGCCATGAAACGCTCGAGCCGCCCCACTCCGACAATCTTCACATCCACCATGTCAAGCTCTTCAGGAAGGCGCCGGAACGCATGCACGCGGCAGATGACCTCTACAGCCGCCTTGCGGCTGAGACGGCCGGCATCCAGACATTCTCGGACGTGCTGGTCGCCGACTCCCTGGCCCATGAGACCGAAATGCACGGTTCCCAGCCGATCCGCGCCATTCACGCCCTGAGCCTCGGCCAGTTCGGCGCCCCCCATGCGAGAGCGTTCTGGTCAGAGTGGAACCACGTCCATGAGGGCTCGCGGAGCCTGAAATCAATCTGCGACGGCCAAACAGTGGCGAACTGGCAACGCTTTATCCGCCCGGGAACGTGCTGCATCGATATCGGCGCGCACTCCGGCGACACCGCCATTCCAATGGCGATCATGTCAGCCGACCTGCCCCGCAACATCCGCGGCAAGGTGTTCGCGGTGGAGCCGAACCCGCACGTCTTCGAGGTCTTGCGGATCAACGCGACGCTCAACAGCAACATCGGCCATTTCAAGGCGTTCCGCTGCGTGATCTCGAAAGCCGACCAGCCGGAAGTTCTCATATCCGACCACGCGAACGCCAACTGCAACGGCGGCATTACCGATGCCGGCATCGAGGAACTCCTGCACGACCGCCTGATCGGAGCGGAACGCACCAGCTTCAAGGTTCCAGGCCTCTCATTGCAGACGTTCATCCAGACGTATCTGAGCGTTTACGAGCAGAGGAACCTGTCTTTCATCAAGATCGACTGCGAAGGCTACGACAAGGAGATACTTTGGAGCGCGCGCCAGATACTGCTGCAATCAAAGCCAGTGATCATGGTCGAGTGGTTCGACTTCTTCGAGGAAAAGCAATCGGCCGACCTTTTCAGAGCCATCCAGCACATCCAATACGTCGCCTACGACGCTCACACCCTTACTCAAGCGAACGTGGCCCGCAAGGCCAGCGATCTTATTCTCATTCCACGCGACAGGGTCGCCGAGTTCTTTTAGTGATCCAAACCTGACGCTCGAGTCTCGAGCGTCAGGGCAATTTGGCCCACCAGATCAGGCGAGTGGTGCGGATCTGACGGGCCTCTTCCGTCAGATCCGCACCACTGGCATCCTGTCAATCCAAGATTGCTCAATTCCGCAGGCAATCGGTCTTGGGCTATGGGTAGTTTTCAGGCGAGTTGGCACTAGCATCCACCATCCATTCCACATCCCAGAACCAAACCGGGAGAAAACGATGACTCGCACTTACAAAATCGCCGCCATCGCCGGTGACGGCATCGGCACGGAAACCCTCCCCATCGGCCTTCAAGTCCTCGCCGCCGCCGCCACCCGCTTCGGCTTCGCCCTGCAAGCCACCGACTACGACTGGTCCTGCGCCCGCTACCAGAAAACAGGCGCCATGATGCCGGATGACGGCCTCGACCAGCTCCGCGCCCACGATGCCATCTACCTCGGCGCCGTCGGCTGGCCCGGCGTCCCCGACCACGTCTCTCTGTGGGGCCTCCTCATCCCCATCCGCCGCGGCTTCGACCAATACGCCAACGTCCGCCCCTGCAAGCTCATGCCCGGCGCGCAAACCCCGCTCGCCGGCCGCACCGAAGCCGACATCGACTTCATCGTCGTCCGCGAGAACACCGAAGGCGAGTACTCCAGCCTCGGCGGGCGCCTGTTCGAAGGCACGGACCGCGAATTCGCCACCCAGCAGAGCGTGTTCACCCGCCACGGCGCCGACCGCATCCTCAGATACGCCTTCGAGCTCGCCCAGACTCGCCCCCGCCGCAAGCTCACCTCCGCCACCAAGTCGAACGGCATCACCATCACCATGCCCTACTGGGACGAACGCTTTGCCGCCATGGCGCAGAATTACCCTGACGTCGCCACCGACCAGTTTCATATCGACATCCTCTGCGCCCATTTCGTCCAGCACCCGGACTGGTTCGACGTCGTCGTCGCCAGCAACCTGTTCGGCGACATCCTGAGCGACCTCGGCCCCGCCGTGGCCGGCAGCATCGGCATCGCCCCCAGCGCCAACATCAACCCCGAACGCGCCCACCCCAGCATGTTCGAGCCCGTCCACGGCTCCGCCCCCGATATCGCCGGCCACGGCGTCTGCAACCCGGTCGGCCAAGTCTGGTCGGGCGCGATGATGCTCGACCACCTCGGGGAATCCGAGGCCGCCGCCGCCGTGGTGCATGCCATTGAGATCTTGCTCCGCGACGGCGGCCCGCGCACGCGCGACATGGGCGGCCAGGCCGGAACTGCCGAGGTCGGCACAGCCCTGGCCGACTTGGTCGCATCCGCCTGACCTGCTTGCGCCGCCCCGTGCCCGCACCCTAATATCAAGGCTCGTGAAGCGAATGTTGGCGTCAGTAGAGGAAAACCCGTGGTCCGAGAGGTCAGCACAATCGCCAGGCGTTGCGAACGCGCCGTGGTCACCGCTTATCGGGAGCTGCGAAGCTGCGGCAACGCCGACCCAGACTCCTTTCGCGCCTGCACCACCCTCTACCGTATCCACCACCCGGAAGCCTCCCTCAACGAGGCTCGCCGCCTGGTCGCCGAATGGATCGACCACCACGTCGTCCAGGCCAAAACGGGGCCGACCAAAGGCTGCGACTGCAACTGATCGGTCGCTGCGCCGAATGTCCTAGGGGCGGCGTCAGCAACAGGCACGGCAGCACGCCGAGAAAGCCGCCCGGCAAGAAAGCTTGAGGCGTTCTTTATATCCGATCGAGCGACAGCAGTTCGTCCGGACGACCTCTAGCTTGCCCGCTTCGTTCAGACCCCGCATCAGCCCAAGCTGCACGAAGCCGCCCGACAACTACTACCTAGGCGCCGATTTCACGATCCCATTCCGCCCGGCTGTTCCGCGCGCATGTCATCAGCGGAATGGAGGCCTTCGCTGCCAGACGACCTAGGAACGGCAGCTTGGTCTGCGCGAAGGCATTGACGCCAAGCTGCCGCAGCCCAACCGTAAGCAGCGAACCGGCCTGCATCGGCGCTGCCCCGCACCCTGCTGCCCCCCGGCCCAAAACCCGCGGGCCCAGCCAAAGCGCCGCCGGGATATGCTCTGGACTTGCAATAGCCGCCCTGACACCGTCAGGGCGATAAGGGCCTAGGCATCATTGCGCGAGACGGTTCGCCGTCACAGCGCGAAAAGCGACCCGTCTGCAAAGGCTCCTAAGCAGGGATCTCCGCTTATTGACCCCGCATCCCGCCCGCGGCAAGAGCCCGGCATGACCCGTCCCTTCCAGCTCCAGGGCCACCGCGGCGCCCGCGGCCTTTTCCCCGAAAACACGATCGAGGGATTCAGCAAAGCCATTGCCCTCGGCCTGCGCTGCTTCGAGATTGACGTCGGCGTCCTGCGCGACGACACCGTCGTCGTCCACCACGACCTCGCCATCAATCAGGACCTCGCCCGCACGCCCGGCGGCAACTGGCTCCCCGTCGCCGGCCCGCTGCTGCGCCAAATCGACTGGGACGAACTGCAAGACTACGACGTCGGCTGCATCCGCCCGCAATCCCTCTACGCCGCCCAATTTCCCACCCAAGGCTCGATCGAAGGCGCTCGCATTCCCCGCCTGCTCGACGTGCTGCGGATAGATCCGGCCATTTTCTGGACCATTGAACTCAAGCTCCAGTCCGACCGCCCGGATTGGTCGCTAAGCCCCAGTGAAATGGCCGATCGCGTCATGGCCGTCGTTGACGAGGCCGGGGCAGGAGGCCGGGTCATCCTGCAATCCTTCGACTGGCGGGCGCCCCGCCATATCCGCGCCACCAGGCCGGAAATCGCCACTGGCTGGCTTACCGCGGCAGAAACCGTCGCTGATTCCGAAACCTGGTGGGGTCTTCCCCAAGCGACGAACATCCCAACCGCCATCGCCCGGGAGGGCGGCCAAGTCTGGACTCCGCAACACACCGAACTGACCCTCGGCTCGCTGCAGCAAGCCCAATCGCTGAGCCTTCAAGTCATTCCATGGACGGTCAACGAACCTCCGGACATGGAGCGCCTGATCGCGTGGGGCGTCGATGGCCTGATCACCGACTACCCGGACCGCGCGCTTCCGATCGTGGCGGCGGCAGGCCTGCAACCTGCCGCCATGCCCATTCATCCCCGCTGATTGAGCGGCGCGTAATCCCGCCGCGTATGCCCGGTGTAAACCTGCCGCGGCCGTCCGATCCGCTGCGATGGATCCTCGATCATCTCCTTCCACTGGCTGATCCATCCCACCGTCCGCGCCACCGCGAACAGCACGGTGAACATGCTCGTCGGGAACCCCATCGCCTTCAGAATGATCCCTGAATAAAAATCGACGTTCGGATACAGCTTCTTGCCAATGAAATAATCATCATGCAAAGCGATCCGCTCCAGCTCCGCTGCCAGGTCAAGCATTCGGTCGCCCTTGATTCCCAGCTCCGCCAAAACTTCATGGCAAGTTTGCTGCATGATCTTCGCCCGGGGATCATAGTTCTTGTAGACCCGGTGCCCGAATCCCATCAGCCGCACGTGACTGTTCTTGTCCTTCACCTTCTCGATGAACGCCGGAATGTGATCGACCGTGCCGATTTCATCCAGCATCTTCAGCACCGCCTCGTTCGCCCCCCCATGCGCCGGCCCCCAGAGCGTCGCAATTCCTGCCGCGATGCAGGCGAACGGGTTCGCCCCCGTGGATCCAGCCAGCCGCACCGTGCTGGTGCTCGCATTCTGCTCATGGTCCGCGTGAAGGATGAATATCCGGTCCATCGCCCGCGCCAGCACCGGGCTTACCTCGTAGGGCTCCGCCGGCACCGAGTTCATCATGTGCAGGAAATTGGCCGCGTACCCGAGGTCGTTACGCGGATAGATGAACGGCTGCCCGATCGAATATTTATACGCCCACGCCGCGATCGTCGGCAGCTTGGCGATCAGCCGGAACGCGCTGATCCGCCGCTGCTCCGGGTCGTTGATGTCCATGCTGTCGTGGTAGAACGCGCTCAGCGCCCCCACCACGCCGCACAGCACCGCCATCGGGTGCGCGTCGCGCCGGAACCCGTCGAAGAACCGGCGCAGTTGCTCGTGCAGCATCGTATGCCGCATCACCCCATGCTCGAACTCGTGCTTCTCCTCGGCATTCGGCAGCTCGCCGTTCAGCAGCAGGTAGGCCACCTCCAGGAACGTGCTCTGCTCTGCCAGCTGCTCGATCGGGTAGCCCCGGTGCAGCAGCACTCCCTCGTCGCCGTCGATGTAGGTGATCTTGCTGTCGCACGCCGCCGTCATGCCGTAGCCGGGATCGAACGTGAAAATCCCCAGCCCGCTATACAGCTTGCTGATGTCGGCCACCGCCGGGCCGATCGTGCCGGGGCGCAGCGGCAGCGACATCGACTGGTTGGTGCCATCCATCGTCACGGTCAGTGACCCGTTCGTCGTGCCGCTCATGCTGAACATCCTGAAATACGCTGCCGCTGTGTCGCTGGGCGGGCGGCCCGGCCGTGCCTCGCGGCGCTTTGGTCGAAATTATGGTGCAGTTCACGCGAAAGCAACCTTCGCAGCCGCAGCACCAAGGGCGCCGTCGGCAATAAAGCGCGGCAGCGCGCCGGCAAAGCTGCCCAACAAAAAGGCTTGATGCGCTCGTTCGCTCGATCGAATTGCGGCAGTTAATTCCGAACGAGCCCTAATTGCGACCGGCCCACAACCCGGCCCCTTGCCGCCGCGCCCGCAACTCGAGCTCCGCCAGCATCGGCCGGTCCTGCTTCGCCCGCGCCCACCCGCTGGCCACGATCGCGCTGCTTAGATCAAGCCCATTGGCCGCACACGACGCGTAGGGCCGCCTAAGCTCATCCTGCCCGGACACGCGGCAACTCACCTCCCGGTCCCGCACCAGCCCGGCCAGCGCCGACGCCGCTTTTCCTCCGCAATCCGCCCCGCCTTTGCAGCTATCCCCCCGGTTCGGCGCCTCTACCCCGCTCAGCCTGACAACCTGCCCATCCAGCCGCAACGTATCTCCGCCAACCACCGCAACTGCGCCCGCATCGGCATGAAGGCGCTCCGGCGCCGCTGCCTGGCTCGGCGGCCTTGATGAAAGCCCAACCACGGAGATCCCGCCCACGCAGCACGCCAGGCCAATCCACATCATCGCTCTCCAGCCGATCCGGCTCCCCTGGGCCGGGAACGTGGAACGGCGGAAAATACGGCGGCGTGCTCTCATGCGGCTCTGATGATCCACTGACAGCCGGTAGCCCTACCCCGTTCAGCCGAACGCTTGCAACTCCCGGCTTGAGGTCGATCAACCGGCCGTGGAGCGGATCGTTCGCGCCGAACATCGTCCCCGTCCTGTTCAGCATCGGACTGAAGGTGTCCGGCGAGCCTTCCAAGCAGCAGGCCAGCGTCGCCGCCGAAGCACGCGACGGAGCTCCCGTCAGCAGCTCGAACCCGGCGGCCCCGGCAAGCAGGCAGGAAACGGCCTCTCGCCGCCAATGTCGCTTCGACATCGATCCGACTGGCCTGCGGGCCGGCAATGTGAAACCCGCGCTTGTAACCAAGCCGCCATCTCTAGTACAGCCAGGACCATTCTTGCAATGGAGAGCGGATATGCCGGGTTACAGGGTCGCAGTCGTCGGAGCCACCGGAGCCGTCGGACGCGAGATCCTCAAGACCCTCGCCGAACGCGACTTCCCGATCAGCGAAGTCGCCGCCGTCGCCTCCGCCCGCTCCGCCAACCAAGAAGTCGGCTTCGGCGACAAGCAGGTCCTCAAGGTCCGCAGCCTCGATGCCTTCGACTTTGCCGGCTACCACATCGCCCTCTTCAGCCCCGGCGCGTCCGTCAGCGCCGTCCACGCCCCCCGGGCCGCCCGCGCCGGCTGCCTCGTCATCGACAACACCAGCGAATTCCGCATGGAGCATGACGTCCCCCTCGTCGTTCCCGAAGTGAATCCGGAGGCGCTCGGCCGCATCCGGCGGGGAATCGTCGCCAACCCCAACTGCAGCACCATCCAGATGGTGGTGGCGCTCAAGCCGCTGCACGACAAGTTCCGCGCGAAGCGCGTCGTGGTCGCCACCTATCAATCGGTCAGCGGCGCCGGCAAGGACGGCATGGACGAGCTCTGGTCCCAGTCCCGCGCCATGTACGTCAACGACCCGGTCAGGCCGCAGGAGTTCACCAAGCAGATCGCCTTCAACTGCATCCCCCACATCGACCGCTTCTTGGAGGACGGCTCCACGAAGGAGGAGTGGAAAATGGCCGTCGAGACCCGCAAGATTCTCGGTCCCGACATCCTCGTCGCCGCTACCTGCGTCCGCGTCCCCGTGTTCATCGGCCACTCGGAGGCGGTGACGGCCGAGTTTCACGAGCCGGTGACGGTTGCCGAAGCGCGGGCGGCGTTGCGCGAGGCGCCCGGCGTCGTGGTGCAGGACAGCCGCGACGACGGCGGCTACGTCACCCCCATCGACAGCGTGGGCGAGGACGCCACCTTCGTCAGCCGCATCCGCAAGGATCCGACGGTGGAGCACGGGCTGCAGTTCTGGTGCGTGTCGGACAACCTCCGCAAAGGCGCGGCCCTCAATGCGGTCCAGATCGCCGAGGCCGTCGTTGCGCGAGGCTTGCTGAAGCGCGCCGCCTAATTTCGGGCATCGGCATGGACGATTATGCCTGGCACGGTCTCATCGATGATCCGTTCGCGTCCTCCAGCTTTTAGGGCAGCGTTCGCTTCAAGTGCGGCGGCACGCCGACAAAGCCGCCCGGCAAACCGAAAACTAAGGCCCTGTTCGCCCAATCAAATCGCAGCGGTTATTGCCGAACAAGCCGTGAGCTCGACGTTGCGCATCTCAAGCTGCGAGGCAGAACGCCCTTACGATTGCTTGAGCAAGCGCACGGCATTGTGACGGTCTCGGCCATCGTCGTGGCCATCGAGACATCTGGCGGCGGCAACTACGCCGCTGAAGGGTGGCTCCTTCTCTTGACGGCCTGAGCCAACATCTCTGCCATTGGCCGCCGCTTCGGGTCCGGCCAAAATTGTGATGCGGGTGTGCATGTCGAGGTTGAAGCGTCCGCAGGGGTTGACGTGCGTCCGAAGCAAGGGCGTCAGCGCGTGCAGGTCGCGCGTCGTCAGGCGGCCTTTCCACTTGGGGCGGGCCAGCGCCGTCTGGATCATGAGCGTGTTGACGTAGACGATGCAGTTCTGCAGCAGGCGTGGGCTGAGCAGGCTCGCTTCCTGGTCCTCGCGCCGGTGGCTGGACACCTCGCCGCGGCGGGCGAGGAAGATGAAGCCATTGGCCAAGTTCCATTGCTCAATCACGTTCCGCTCGTCGTTGATCTCCGCCCTGAGCGCACGGTCGTGCAGGTCGCGGGCCAGGAATACCGTTTTCACCGCTTCCCAAGCTGCATCAGCGCCTTGTAGATCGGGTGCTGGGCGTTTCGCGCTTGAAGCGGCGCAGGATGGCTTCCGCCTCCGCCGTGCCCAGCCGAAGCGCGGTGGCACACTTGACCATCTCGTCGTAGTGTTGTCGGCCAAGTTTCCATTCGGGCGGGTGAGGACGAGGGCGATGTGCGGGTAGGCGCCGGCCTGGGCGGCATCGGACCGGCACAGACGCTTTTTGCCGATGCGCTTGAGCTGCAGCAGGAGCTGGAAGCCCAGGAGTTTGGTGAATGCAACGGCCATGGTACTCTGGCCGTGGCTGTCCACGTATTGCCGGTCCACCTCTAGGCGGTGCAGTGACGCAGGATGCCCTGGATCATGCTGGCCGCCTCCGATGACGACGGCGACTTCAGCTGCGAGTGGATGCCTAGCGACTTGCGCTTGACGTGCCAGTAGATCGTCACCCCGCGCCCGCCTTAGCGGACGTGCCATTGCTTGGTCAGGTTCTGGTCCCAGGCGCCGAAGTGCTTGCTGTCGGAGATGCAGGTGTTGGCGTCCTCGCCCCAGATCAGGGGATCACGGACGCGCAGGGTAGCGTTCGTCACGTTTGCGATGGTCTCGCGCGGACATAGAGCAGGTTCTGGTAGCTGGCCCCATGCTGGACGGAGGCCATGCGCTTGAGGCCGGCATTGGCGCCAAGGCCATTCAGGCACAAAAGCAGGCCCGGGCGCAGCACGGGGTAACGACATAAGGCGGGTGCCGGATTCACGCTAAGACGCAAGTTCCTGAAAGCGCCTGGAGAGTCTTCTTCTCCAAGCCGCGTAGACACAATGTCCCGAATGAACTGCAGTCTGAGTGCTACAGCTTAGCCCCTAGCCGGATCAAGGCTTTACTCGGCATCAGCGCGAGAGAGATCAATGGGAATAGCCCGGTTCCGTCCGGCGTTCTCGTTCCGGGTGGCTAAACGTGAATCCAGCACCCGCCCTATGTTGTGACCCCAGCATGGCGCGGTTCGGTGCTTCATAGGCCATGGGGCTGCGGAGCCGGTCTGACCATCCCCCGTTACGGTGGACACGGGTTATGGCCTACGCGGCCGCGGCGAGCTGTTCCTTGTTGACCGGCGTCATGTAGCCGATGCCCGAGTGGAGGCGCTCGCGGTTGTGCCAGCCCTCAATGGCCCGGAACAGGGCCGTGCGCGCTGCCTGCCGGGTGTGGAACGGGCCGTCGCCGTCCAGCTCGGTCTTGAGGCCGCCGAAAAAGCTCTCCATGAGCGCGTTGTCCCAGCAGTTCCCCTTGCGGCTCATCGAGCACCGCATCCCATGCTCGTCCAGCACGCGGCGGTAGGCGTGTGCTGCGAATTGGCTGCCGCGGTCCGAGTGGTGCAGCAGCCCCGGGCAGGGTTTCCGGTTGGTGATGGCCATGTTCAGCGCCGCCAGGGTCAACTCCTGCGGCATGGTCTCGTTCATGGCCCAGCCGATGATCTTGCGCGAGAACAGGTCCATGATGGCGGCCAGGTAGAGCCACCCCTCGCCGGTGGCGATGTAGGTCAAGTCAGCCAGCCAGACCTGGTTTGGCGCGACCGCGGACGCGAACTGCCGGTCCAGCAGGTTGGGGGCAGGCGGGAAGGCATGATTGCTGTCCGTGGTCTTGCGGAACGCCCGCCGACGGCGCGCCTGGATGCCGTGCGTGCGCATGAGCCGCGCCACGCGGTTGCACCCCACCCGCTTGCCCTCGGCCCGCAGGGACGCATGCACGCGCGGGCTGCCGTAGCGGCGCCGGCTGCTGGCGTGCACGCGGCGAATGTCCTCGACCAGCGCCTTGTTCGCCTGGGCGCGGGCGCTCTCGGGCCGGCCGCGCCACGCATAGTAGCCACTGGCGCTGACCCGCAGCACCGAGCACATCACCCGCACGAGGAACACCTCGCGGTGTTCCTCGATGAAACGGAACCTCATCTCGGCGGGCTCGAGAAGATGCCGACTGCTTTTTTTAGGATGTCGCGCTCCATTTGCGCCCGCTCCAGCTCCCGGCGCAGGTGCCGGATCTCAAGCTGCTCGACCGTCGCAGGGACCGCAGCGGCGTCAGGCCGGACCACGGACGCTGCCTGTCCCGCTCCGTTGGCCAGGCTGCGCCAGCGCCGCAGCATCGATGGCTCCAGGCCCAGTTCGGCCGCCACCTGCGTCAGCGGCCGCCCGCTGTCCCGCAACAGGACCACCGCCTCGCGCTTGAACTCGTCCGTGAACTCTCGTCGAGTTTTCTTCGTCATCATCGGCACCTCCGCTCCCGCAGGAGCTTACGCGAGGTGTCCACCGTAACGGGGGATGGTCAGTCGGTGAAGCCGAGCCGCAGGTCGGTTTCCTGGACCATGTCGAGTAGGCCCGTCATCGGCCATTTGGCAGCGACCGCCGCCTTGAGCGCCTCGATGCTGGCCGGCGGCGGCTTGGGCTGTGGGGGCGAAAGACGGATCCAGCCGCCGCCCTTGGCAGCGATGCGGATGTCGGGGTTGCGCGGCAGGGCAGCACGCATCTCCTCTTGCCGACGGGCGATGAACGCGCCGCGCTCGCGGGGCAGGTCGAGGGCGGCGCAATGTTCGTCGCGTCGGGCCGCGAGGTCAGCCGGCGCCTCCTCATCGGGAATTTCTGTCGCGATCCGCTCCTGTCACCCACACCCCTTTGCACCGGAGCTGGTCGCGCAGGACTTCGAGGGCGCAGATTTTGTGAGTGATGCGGTCTACGCGCGGCCGGCGCAGCGCATCGGTATCCACCACGGCGTTGCGCCAGAGCGGCCGCACCATGACCTTCGTCGGTATGTCCTATCCATGGCATAAACACGCAGCCTGGCGCCGGCATAGCGCCGCACGAGGCCCAGCGCCCGGACCACCGGCTGATGCGCTTCGTTGTTGGAATGAAAGTCGGGCGCGGCCAGCAGGTCCGGCACGGCGCGGCGGTCGTGGCCGCGGCAGGAGGAGGAGCGGATCATCGCGCGCAAGGTGGTTCGATACGTCGGGCCGGTTGCCTTGGCTTCGCGCACCAGGTCCTTGAACGTCTGCTCGCCGACCGCAGGGTCATGCCGTCCAATGCGTCAGCAATCGCATGCACTCTGGCCAAAGCAGCTGGACCAGCTTGCCTGCGCGCCAGCCGCGGCTGAGCAACGGCCGCCTGGCCGCCGCCCGAACTCGGCCCGAAGCTCGGGCGCAGCGATCGGAACCCGTCTGGCCCTTGCAGCACGATCTCACCCGGCCCGATCGACCGGACGTAAACCACCCGATCCGCCTGCCTTCCTGCACGATCACCGCCCGGTTCTCACCGGCAAAGATCGCGGTCCGACCATCGAAGGCCACGAGAATGCCGCTCAACCGGAGGCAGCGGCACGTCAGGCGGCGTCTCGGCACGGGCCGCCGTCCCTGCCACGGGCGGACGCCGCGACGGGCTGAACAACGGCCGGCCAAGCAACGCCGCAGACAACTGCAGCAGATCGGCCGGACTGCGCGGCGCCTCCTCCGCTTTTGCATTCTGCGGCAGCGAGACGGCCGCCGCCGGCGGCGCCTCAGCCCCGGCATGGAGCTCCCAGGTAATTGCGGCTGATAAACCGGCGGCCAGCAGGCCGAGCGGAACGAGCGAATTCATCGTCAAATTCAAGCGCCCGACAATCACGCTTTGATGTAACCGCACCCGCAGTCAAACGCCCGAGACACTTGAGTGACGCTCCACGGCGGCTCGCCCGCGCGGAACGCCAACACCGGCGCCCCCACGACCGAACCGGGCATGGTCGAGCAGGACACCCAGGACCTCGCCGCCGCTGGCGTCACCCTGCCCAGCGAAATCGGCCCCTGCTCTCCCGGCGACCGGCCGGGTCAGCACCGGCCAAACGTCGCCGCCTTTTCCTGTCGCAGCCCGTCCTCCCGCTTAATTTCGCCCACCATCAAGCCCCACACCCGCGCCAGCGGCCGCCCGCTACCCGTCACCGCGACCGCGCCCGCGCCCGCGACCATGATCTCGTTCGCCCGCGGCGCACCGTTCACCCGCACCTCCATCCCGTCGAAATGGCTGCGCACGAGCGCGGCATCCTTGTGCCCCAGCGGGATGTCGAACGCGCCTTCCCGGCCGCCCCGCCTCTTCGACGATGGGATCAGCGCCGTTCCCTTGCCCCGCGCCGCCCGCACCGGCCCACCCATCTTCGGCTGCAAGACCGCAGCCGCATGTTCCAATTCGCCGTCCTCCCCAACCAGCGCCGCCTCGCCGCAGCCCTGCACTTTCTCTCCTGCGATCCCAAGTGCCGCGACCGCCCGTGCCGCGAGCAAACCGCCAAGCTCCTCGCCGGCCTCGATCATCGGTCCAAGGTCCGCACATAAGCGCCCGCGACCGGGTTCTCGATCACCGCGATCGCTGCCGCCCGGCGCATGGGCGTCACGATCTGCCGGTTCACCTCGATCTTCATCTCCTCGACGACCGTCACCAGCTTGCGGACACGGAGGCTCGGCTCAGGTATAGGCTTGCTCCTCGGGGCGAAAGGGATGCCGCGCATCGGCGCCACCCGCACATGCCCCCGCGACTGTAACGCGGCACAAACGATCAAGTCACGCCAGAGCAGGCCGGCTGCATAACAAGATCTCCTTTCAAGCGCCTGCCCGACCTTGCCGGCCGCCAACCTGCCGAGGTCCCGCGTCACGAAGCGAAGGCCTGGATGAGCGTCAGGCTGAATCTGGTTAGCCGGCATCCGCCGCACCGCCGAATGCTCCGTCAGGTTCAAGGCATTGGCAGTACCGTCGCGGCGGCATGCGTCATCGCCGCCGAACCCGCCCGCGCCCGCAACCGGTGCGAATTCGCGCGAGCGCATCCGGCATTCCCGAAAACGCCGCCGGCGCACGACAATCTTGCTCAACCTCCTTTACCAGCCCACGCGCCTCAATAATTGACCGCGAAGGACGCGCATCGCTGCCTATACCCCGCGGAGATTCATCCATGCGCCAGAATAGAGCGTCGGCGAACTCCCTTACGGCACGTTTCCGGCGCCTTCTCCCCGAACCAAACCTCAGGCGTTCGGCCTCATCCGGCTTTCCAGGCCCTCCAAGCTCATCCCACCCGGATCTGCCTCGGCGGATGCCTTGACCGCGCCGGTCGCAGACGACCAGGGTGCTGCGCCGGCAGGCGGCCATCCGGTTGACCCATCAGGGTCGATCTCTGCGTCCCGGCCAATCCAGATCGGCGAGGCGGCGGACGTAATGAACCTCAAAGGATTCTGCCTCGGAGCCGCAGTGCCCGCAGTTCTGCGCAAGGAGACGCTGGACGATCTCGCTGCGAACGCCGCCGCGACCCGCTGGCCGGCGATCGCACAGGATCGTGGCTTTCCTCCATGCCTAAATTGGGATCTGCTGCGCGAAATCGGGGCGGGCGCGGCGCTATTCCCTCTCGTGCCGGACAAGCCGGATCAAGTGGCCGCCGCCGGGTGCGCCGCTCTGGAGCAATAGCATCCAGACATGCTTTTCTTGTCCGCCCAAATAGCCGCGGACGTAGGCGACCTGCGCGAGGCCGTCATCGCGTTCTTCGAGGCGGCAACGATGAAATGCGCGTTGATCCCCCCAGCGAAAAGCACGGGTTGATCGCCGAGGCGTATGACAGCGCCCAGGCTCCCTCCGAGGAATACGACGGAGCCGGCCATTTGCTGACAATAGGCACCTTCCTTGCCATACCCTGACCATTTTGATTGCTGATCGGGTTTGGCGACGCATAGTAAAAACTGGGCGCTAATGCCTGCCGAGCTATTCTGTCGAACTGGCTGGTAAAGCAATCGGGCAGCGGCCGGGGTCGGCATTCCACATAGCTGTCTGATGGTCCCAATGGCGATGAGTGGAAACTTCCGCCGAGAACGCAAAGCTAAAAGGCTTACTGCCGCTGGCAATTCGCACGCCTCAGGCAATGCCCGCCTTGCAAGGACGGGCTGCTGCCCAAGGCGTCTAGAACACGACCAGATTTAGTTCGGCAACAAGTCTTCCAGAAATATCGGCGTCTTCCGGACCCGAATGCCCGTTGCGTGATAGACGGCGTTGGCGATCGCCGCCGGCATGCCGACGATGCCGATCTCGCCCACCGCCTTGGCGCCGATCGCGTTCACGACCGTGTCCTCCTCGTCGACCGTCTCCACGATCATCTCACCGATGTCGGCGTTGGTGGAGAGATGGTAGCCGGCGAGGTCGGTGTTGGCAAAGCGGGCGCGCGGGCGGTCAACGAGCGACTCTTCAAGCAGCGCGAAGCTTGCCCCCCAGACCATGCCGCCCATCAGGTTGCTGCGGGCCGTACGTGGGTTGATGATCCGGCCGCAAGCGAAAACGCCGACCATGCGCGACACCCGGACCGTGCGAAGCAGACGGTCGATCCGCACTTCCGCAAACTGCGCCCCGAACGAGAACGATGCGTGAGTCTTGGTCACCGGCCCGCTCATGACCAGGCCGCCGGCCAAGCCTTTCTGCATCTGGTCCATGCCTATGCTGGATGGCTTCCACTCACCAATTTCTTCGATAATGCCGCTGGTCTCCTTGCCCATCGCCTCCGCGAGAGGCGCCGTGCTGCCATCTGGCCTACGGACCTGGCCGTCTGCCAAGCTCCAGCCCGCGATGTCCGCGCCGGCGGCCGCTGCCCGCAGCACGCGGTCACGCACCAGCGACGCCGCGACGTGGATCGCCGAGCCGACCGACCCCGTGGTGATCGATCCGCCCGCAACCGGGGCGGACGGCAAGGCGCTGTCGCCCAGTTGCACGCGCACGGCCTCGTTCGGCACGCCCAGCACGTCCGCTGCCACCTGGCCCAGCACGGTGTAGGCGCCGGTGCCGATGTCATGCGCGGCGCAGGAGACTACGCAGGTTCCATCCGCAGCCAGGCGCACCCGGGCGGTGGACGGCGCCATCGCCGACGGATAGGTCGCCGTGGCGCAGCCCCAACCGATCAGCGTGCCGTCGTCCGCGCTCATCGAGCCAATTTCCGGGTTGCGGCGGCTCCAGCCGAACAGCTCGGCGCCGCGGCGGTAGCATGGGACGAGCGACCGGCTGCTCCAGGGCAGGCCCTTGACCGGGTCGCGGGCGGGCTCATTCTTTATCCGCAGTTCGACCGGGTCCATGCCGAGCTTCACGGCCAGCTCGTCCACCGCGCTCTCGAAGCCGAAGAAGCCCGGCGCTTCCGCAGGCGCCCGCTGGAAGCCGGGCGTGTTCACGTCGGTGGCGATCGTCGCCTCGCGCATACGGATGTTCGGCGACTGATACATGCGCGAGGTCACGTCGATTGCGGGAAAGGCGACGTGGTCGATGACCGCGCTCTGCCCGGCTTCGTCGTGCATCACCGCGGTCAGCGTCCCATCCGTCTCCGCGGCGAGGCGAATGCGGCTGCGGGTGGCGGGACGGAATGAGCCGACAGTGAACATCGCCTCGCGCGGCACCACCAGCTTGACCGGACGGCCCAGCCTGCGGGCGGCCATCGCGACCAGCACCGTATGCGGCAGCAAGGTCGCCTTGCTGCCGAAGCCGCCGCCTATGTAGGGGCTTTGGACGTGGACGTCCTCCATCGGGATGCCGAAGATGGCGGCCAGCGCCGCCTGCTTGCCCACCACCCATTGGCTCGGCGTATTGACCAGCAGCTTGCCGTCGCGCCAGACCGCGCTGGCGCTGTAGAGTTCGATCGCGTTGTGGTGCTGCGCCGGGGTGAGATAGGTGGCGTCCACCGTGACAGGGGCGGCGGCAAAGGCGGCCTCGGCGTCGCCGACGTCGATGGACTTAGCATCCATCAGCTCCTCTTCCCGGCCCGGATCGTCGATTGAGGCGAAGGCTTGCTGCTGCGCGTAGTCGAGCTCGACGATGCGGGCGGCCTGCTCCGCGGCCTCCTGCGTGTCCGCCACCACCAACCCGACGATCTGCCCGGAATAATGCACCTCATCGGAGGTCAACGGCATGAAGGAGGACTGCATGTGCCCGCCTTTCATGGCGAACGTCTCTTCGCCGATGCCTTCGTTCAGGCTGTTATGGGTCAAGATCATCTGCACGCCGGGCACGGCTTCCGCGGCGCTGGTGTCCATGCGGGTGATGCGGCCGCGGGCAACGGTGGACAGCGTCAACGCCGCGTAAGCAGTGCCGCTATGCGGGAAATCCGATGCGTATTGGGCGGCGCCGCTGCTCTTGGCGGCGGCGTCGCGGCGGATAACGGGGGAACCGATGCTTCCGTCCATAAGATCAAGCCTTCTTGCTGGCGAGCATTGCGGCGCGGGCAACGACCCGGCGTCCAAGCTCGACTTTGAATGCGTTTTGGCGACGGGGCTTGGCACTGGAAAAGGCGGCGGCCCCTGCATCGAGCGCCGCTTGTTCCGTCAGCGTCTTGCCGGCAAGGGCTGCCTCCGCCTCCTTCGAGCGCCAAGGCGCGGCAGCGACCCCGCCGAGCGACACCCGAGCCGTCTTCACCATGTCGCCGTCCATCTCCAGCGCCACGCAGGCCGAAACGACGGCATAGGCGTAGCTCTGCCGGTCTCGCACCTTGAGATAGGTGGAGCGGCGTCCCGCGGGAGTCTGCTGCACCGTGATCGCGGTGATGATCTCGCCCGCTCGCAGCGTTGTCTCTCGCGCCGGGTCCTGGCCGAACGGGACGAAGAACTCGGTGAACGGGATCGTACGCTGGCCGCTGCTGCTGCGCACCTCCACCGCCGTGTCGAACCCTGCGAGCGCCGCGCCCCAATCACCCGGATAGGTCGCAATACACTGCTCGGAGCCGCCGAACAGCGCCATCTCGCGGTCCTCTCCGTCCTGCGCCGCACAGCCGGAACCCGGCACGCGCTTGTTGCAGGCCGAAATGGCGTCGCGGAAGTAAACGCAACGGGTGCGTTGCAGCAGGTTGCCGCCGAGGGTGGCCACGTTGCGCAACTGCGCCGAGGCCGCGAGTTGCAGGCTTTCCGCCAGCGCCGGGTAATCCTGTAACAGCACGGGGTGTTCAGCGGCGTCCGCCATGCGGACCAGGGCGCCAAGCCGCAACTCGCCGTCGCCGACCTTGATGTCCGACAGGCCGGGTACGTGGTTGATGTCAACTAGGCTGGATGGCGCCCAGAGATCCCCTCGCATCGTGTCGACGGCTGCAGTGCCGCCGGCCAGCACGGCAGCGCCGGGTTCGGCCAGGGCGGTCAGCGCCTCATCGAGCGACGCCGCGCGGGTATAGGTGAAAGGTTGCATCTCAGGCGGCCCCGGCCACGTCGCGTATCGCGGCAACGATGTTGGGGTAGGCGCCGCAGCGGCACAGGTTGCCAGCCATGTACTCGCGGATCTCGTCGTCGGTGCGGGTATGACCTTCGTCGACGCAGCCGACCGCGGACATGATCTGTCCCGGCGTGCAGTAGCCGCACTGCAAGGCGTCATGTTCGGCAAAGGCCTGCTGCATCGGATGCGGCGTGCCGTCCGGTCCGGCCAAGCCCTCGATGGTGGTCACGCTGCCGCCTGAGGCCGCCGCCGCCAAGGTCAGGCAGGACAGCCGCCGCCGCCCGTCCACGAGCACGGTGCAGGCGCCGCAGGTGCCATGATTGCAACCGACCTTGGTGCCAGTCAGCCCAACGTGCTCGCGCAGCGCATCCAGCAACGTCGTGCGAGGGTCGAGGTGCAGCGCGTGTTGGCGCCCGTTGATATCCAAATTTATCGAGATGGTCTGTGCGCTCACGGAAAACTCCTTGTTCTTGCCCGGCAAACGGACCTTGGTCGTGAGAGGCATCGGTTTGGGTCCGCACCGCCTCAGGCAGGCCGCCAACGCCAGCTGCCGACCGATTACTCGGCTTCAAGACCGCTAAGCGCGGCTGGTATGCAGAAGGTTGCAAGCGCTCTCCAACTTGAGACGACAAAGAGCGGCGCACGGCGCGAACGGCATCAGGGATGCGCCGTCCAACCGCCATCAATAACGAGCAGAGTGCCTTGGAGGGTTTACGGTGAATTGGACACTGGCCTGGCAAGCGCCGGATAGATGATCATGCAGCCGGTTGGGGTCGATAGCGGCGAATCTCCTGCCGCTTGGCGCAGGTCCGCTTGCCCGCCTCATCCGCACCGACTTAGATCGTCCGCTCTCGTGAAGAGTTTCGGACGCTTCTTGGCGTACGAAAGTCTCCGAAGGTCGAACCCGCGGGCCGGTTGCGGTCGGTATGGAGTTTTAGCAGTAAGGTTCAGCCGGAAAGGTCAACCTCGAGCCACCGAATAGCCGTCGGCAACGGATCGATACAAGCTTGACGGCGTTTCGACAGCGGTAAACGGCTGAGCTCAAGTCCTAATAGCCCGGCTTGAGCTCGACTTTCCTTGCTAGCGCCGCAGTCCACCTCTGACCGCAGCGGGGCTGCGATTTTGGGGCCGTCCACGCCGTGCCGGGTCACGACGAGCACCGTCCGGGTAAGCGCGCAGGCCGCGGGGGCGCACGAGGCTGGGCGTAGCGCTCGAACGTCTCAAGGATCAGCATGCGCCCGCCACAGCATGGACAAGGCGGACGATGGTTGGCCGGCTCCGGTGTTTCGTCCGGTTCGGGTGTTGGCGGCGTGGGCGGCACGGCGAGGAGCTCGCGGGCGCGGGCCAGGTTGTCGCGACGACCGCCGCTGGCGAGCAGGCCGTAGTGGCGGATGCGGTGGAATCCGCGCGGCAGCACGTGCAACAGAAACCGGCGGATGAACTCGTCGGTCGGCAGCGTCATGGTGCGATACCGCTCGGCTTCCTCCCGGCGGTAGTCCTTGTAGCGGAACGTCACCCCGCGCCCGTCCAGCCCGAGGAGCCGGCGGTTGGAGATCGCGACCCGGTGGGTGTAGCGCGACAGGTAGGCCAGCACCGCCGCCGGTCCCGCGAATGGCGGCTTGGCGTAGACGATCCAGGGCTTCTTGCGGGTCGGTGCCAGATGACGCTGGAACGCAGTCCGGTCCCGCAATCCGGCCTGCTTGCCGAAGAACTTCAGCCGGTCGGCGTCGAACAGCTCGATCAGCCGGGTCAAGAAAAGGCGGCGGAACAGCTTTCCCAAGACGCGCACCGGGAGCAGGAATGCCGGGCGCGACGAGATCCATCGCTGGCCGTCGAGCGAGATGCCGCCGCCAGGCACGATCATGTGGATGTGCGGGTGGTGGGTCAGCGCCGAGCCCCAGCTGTGCAGCACGGCCGTGATGCCGATGCGCGCACCGAGATGGCGCGGGTCGGCAGCGATGGTCAGCATGGTCTGCGAGGCCGCACGGAACAGCAGGTCGTAGACAACAGCCTTGTTCTGGGCGGCGATGGCGGCGACCTCAGCCGGGAGGCTGAACACAACGTGGAAGTAGCCGACCGGCAAGAGATCGGCCTCGCGGGCGGCCAGCCAGTCGCGAGCGGCGGCGGCTTGGCACTTGGGACAATGCCGGTTGCCACAGCTGTTGTAGGCGATCCGACGGTGGCCACAGTCCTGGCAGCCCTCGACGTGGCCGCCCAGGGCGGCGGTGCGACAGCTCTCAATCGCCGCCATGACCTTGAGCTGCTGCAGGCTCAGATGGCCGGCATGGGCGGCCCGGTAAGCGGGTCCGAGTCGGCGCAGGATGTCGGCGATCTCGAGCGCGGGGCGCTCGGGATGCATGAGGGTCAGCCGCTGGGGCTGGCTCCGACGCTGTCGCCGGGCTCGATGCGCGCCATGATCTTGTCGAGCGGGCTGATGACCGTGCGCACGACCTTGGTGGCGACCCGCGTGTAGAGCGCGGTATTGACGAGGCTTGCGTGTCCGAGCAGGACCTGGATGACGCGAATGTCGGTGCCGTCCTCGAGTAGGTGTGTGGCGAAGCTGTGCCGCAGCGTGTGCGGGCTGACGTTCTTGGTCAGCCCGGCCGCCTCGGCGGCGTCCTCGACAACGCGGCTGAGCTGGCGTGTGGTGATGGGCTTGGCCGGGTCTTGGCCGGGGAACAGCCAGCCGCCAGGCCGCATGACGCCTTGCTGCCGACCCTCCTGCCACCAGGCCCGCAGCAAGGCGAGCAGGTTGGGTGAGAGTAAGGCGTGACGGGAGCG
This sequence comes from Acetobacteraceae bacterium, assembly GCA_965217935.1. Taxonomy (GTDB): domain Bacteria; phylum Pseudomonadota; class Alphaproteobacteria; order Acetobacterales; family Acetobacteraceae; genus JBBROS01. Next base: position 1,014,033 of record OZ244581.1, read on the forward strand.
GCCGCCCTTGCCGCGCACGACCTCGATCAACATGCGCTCGCTGTTGATGTCGCCGACGCGCAGAGAGGCCACTTCGGCAACACGCAGCCCGGCGCCATAGGCCACCGACAGCGCGGCCCGGTGCTTGAGACAGGTCGTGGCCGCGATCAACCGCGCGGCCTCGTCGGGGCTCAAGACGGTTGGGAGTTTACGCGGGTAGCGCAGGCGAATCAGCTTGCGGGCCAGGTCGGGCCGATCGACGGTGTGATTGAAGAAGAAGCGCAGTGCGGCCACAGCGCTGTTCATGGCCGGCGCATTCATGCCGCGCTCGGACTGCTCGATCTGAAAGCGGCGGATGTCCTCAGCCGTGGCCGTGCTGGGCGAGCGCTCAAGGAAGGCGGCAAAACCGGAGACGGTGCGGAGGTAGTCGTGTTGCGTCTTGGCTGTGTACCCACGGACGGTCATGTCGGCGATGAAGCGCTCGCGCAGAGTGCCGGCAGACGGAGCGGAAGGAAGATGGGGCATGGTGGGCTCCTCGGGTTGAAGGAGCCCTCATCGTCGGAGCCGGCCGCTGCCCGCTCAATCTCAATCCATGGACGTCACGAAACACCAAAGGACGTCACGCGCCACACGACCAACTCCCGCGACAGCGGGTTCGTCCTACGGCCAACGATGTCTAAGAATCATTTCGCAGGACGGCTCGCCGTCGCAACGCGAAGAACGATGCGTCCTCAAAGACGCCTAAGCAGACATTCGCGGCACAAGTCGCAGATGTTGTCAGGCCGAATTTGAGGCGCATCGAGGCGGGAACTCGTGTCGAAGCAGGCGCCCACAGGGGCATCAGCGAGCCTCACGCACGTGTCGAACGAACGTCGCGACATCGGCGGCAAATTCATCCGGTCGTTCAAGCGCTGCAAAGTGCCCCCCGCGCTCGTATTCGGTGAACTGGACGAGGTTGTAGGTCTCCTGAAGCAGGGCTTGCGGCGGAAGCGGTCGCAGATCGTGGGGGAAGCTTGCGTAGCCGGTCAACGCCTTGATGCGGGCGCCTCTTGGCGGAGAGCGCACCACCTCGTGCTGGGCTGCGTGATAGATCCAGGTTGCGTTCGTGAAGCTGCCGGTTGCGGCATACAGCATGATATTGGCCAACAAGTCGTCCAGGCTGAAGATCGCGTCGAGTTCGCGTCCGCCCAGGTCAGATTATGCGTGGAACTTGTCGACGATCCACGCTGCCTGTCCCACTGGATTGTCGTGCATCGCCAAGCCCAGGGTCTGCGGCCGGGTTCGCTGGATTTCCGAGTAGGCGCGGCCATCCTGCAGGAACGGTTGGCATCGCGCCCCGAACGCGCGCGCCTCGTCAGTTGCCGGAGTGCCCTCGGTCCGGCTGCCGAAGAAGTTCAGGTGGATCGCCTCGCACCCGCCGCCCTTGGCAACCGAGTGGTCCAGGCCAGCCATCGCGAAGACCATCGAACCCCAGTCGCCGCCTTAGGCAATGTAGCGTTCATATCCCAGGTGCCGGGTTCCAACCCGGCCCAGCCTGCTGGTGGGTCACACAACCTGGCTGGATGAGCGGCTGCGGCGCCACCATGGCAACGCGGACATGGTGCGCCAGGAGTTGGCGTCTGATCTGGGCATCGTGGTCAGCCTGCGCACGGTGGAGCGGGCGGTGTCGCATCTGCGGCGCGAGCTGGCGGTCGAGGCGCTGGCCACGGTGCGGTTTGAGACGCCGCCGGGTCGCCAATTGCAGATCGACTTCGGCCAGCGCCGGATCGCGATCGATGGCGAGCGGGGCAAGGTGTTCCTGTTCGTGGCGACACTGGGCTATTCGCGCCGGATCTACGCGGCGCCGTTCCGGCATGAGCGGCAATCGTCCTGGCTGGAGGGGATCGAGGGCGCGTTCCGCTACGTCGGCGGCCTGCCGGGCGAGCTGCTGCTCGACAATGCCAGCGCCTTGGTCAAGCACCACGACCCGGTGACGCGGGAGGTGGAGTTCAACAGCCGCCTGCACGCGTTCACCCGATACTGGGACGTGCGGCCCGTCGCCTGCGCGCCCTACCGGGCCCGCACCAAGGGCAAGGACGAGCGGGGCGTGGGCTACGTCAAGCACAACGCCATCGCCGGGCGGCGCTTCGCCTCGTGGGGCGCTTTGGAGGCGCACCTGGCCTGGTGGATGCGCGAGGTGGCCGACACGCGGGTGCACGGCACGACGGGCGCGGCGCCGATCGTGCGGTCCGAGCGCGAGGAGCGGCAGGCACTGCGCCCGCTGAACGGCCGACCACCGTTCCGGCAACTGCGCGAGCTGACCCGACGGGTGCAGACCGATGCCTGCGTGGACGTCGACACCAACCATTACAGCGTGCCGTGGCGGTTGATCGGCGCCGAGGTCAGCGTGGTGGTGGGCGACAACCAGGTTCGCATCCATCATGCCGGGGTCGAGGTGGCCTGCCACGACAAGCGTCTCGGCCGCCGCGAGCGTGCCGTTGACCGTGCCCACCTGCATGGCATCGTGCCGTGCCGCCCGGATCCTGCCCGCGACACCGACGTCGCATCGCGATCGCCCGCCGTGCTGCCCGGCATCGATCTGCTCCGCCCCTTGGCCGAGTACGAGCAGGCAGCAGGAGGCGGCTGGCGAGCGTCGAGGTGGATGCGCTGCCGGACATGCTGGCACGGCTCAAGCTGACAGCGATGCGTGACCGGCTCGACGGTCTGCTGGACGAGGCGGCACGGGGCGATCTCAGCTTGCGCGAGACGCTGGCGCTGCTGTGCCGGGCGGAGGTGTCGCACCGCGAGGAGCGGCGCATCCAGATGGGCACCGGGATCGCGAAGGTCCCGCACCAGCGCACGCTGGAAGAATTCGATTTCGCCGCCCAGCCCTCGCTGGACGCCAAGCAGGTGCGCGACCTGACAGCCTGCCGCTGGGGGGCCAACGGCGACGCGCTGCTGATCCAGGGTCCGCCCGGCGTGGGCAAGACGCACCTGGCCATCGCCCTGGGACGGGAGGCGATCCGACATGGCTACTCGGTGCTGTTCACCCCGGCGACGACCCTGGTGACAACCCTGGTCAGGGGGCATGCGGAGGGGAGGCTGGAACAGCGGCTCGCGCAGCTGGCCAAGCCGAAGCTGCTGATCATGGACGAGGTCGGCTATCTGCCGTTCGAGCCCGCCGCGGCCCACCTGCTGTTCCAGCTCATCAGCCGCCGCTATGAAAAGGGCAGCGTCCTGATCACGTCCAACCGGGCCGTGGGCGACTGGGGCACGGTGCTGGGCGATCAGGTGGTGGCGACCGCTAGCCTGGACCGGTTGCTGCACCACAGCCACGCGCTTGCCATCCGCGGCGACAGCTACCGGCTACGCGAAAAGCGGCGCTCTGGGCTGATCAAGGCAACACCCGCACCGGCATCCGCCGAGGCGTCACAGGAGCGGAGGTGGCTGGGTTCTCAGTGTCGGCCCTGGATGGGTTCCTGATGTCGCTTGATAACAAGTCTCCGCTGCAACCCAGCATCGGCGGGCTTTTGCAGAGGATACAGCATCCCCGAGGCGTCACGCCGCATTCGCCCGCCCGCATTCTCCCGCCCCGTGTCACCCATATCCGGCCTTCAAGGGCCTCTTAGCAGCCTCTCTTCGGGCCGCCCTAGAAGGGCCGTTTCCGGTCACGCATTGCCCGTCTGGCGGCGTCTGGCATGGGGTCGCTATCCCAAAGCCGGAACCCTTGAACGGGCCTCCACGGGCCTCTTAGGGGGCTATCTGCGCCGATATAACGGTGCCGTTCGGTAGCACCAGATTGATGGTAATGGGCCGGGGCGGCTCACTCTTCCACGTATAGCCCAGCCCGCCGGCAACAGCCGCCGTGATGGTGGCCGTGGTGCCAACAAGAACGGCGATGTTGCGGGGGTTTTCCCATATCGATTGGCGTTCCTTGAGCTTCAAATCGGCTTGCATGAGCTATACCCTTTGCTGCGTCCTTTGTGGACGGCCTTGGCTGGCCTCTTGAGGGGTCCGTTGGCGGTCCTACGTTGACTCTGGAGAGGCCTGCGGCATCGGGTCCGCCCGAGATAGCTGGGGACCTGGTAAGGGCCTTCTGGGGCCTGGCAAGGGCCTTTCAAGGTCAGCCGAAAAACCCGAGCGGCCAGCATCCCGCGGGCTTTTGCGCCAAATCCCCTGCCAGGGGGCCACTGGAGGGCTGGTAGGCATTGCCGAGCGGGCCGGACGCACGCGCTTCCGCTGCCCCCACCCCTCTTTCGCTGGGGAGGCCGGGCCGGGGCCACGGGGGAAACTGCGCTAAAATGCCGCGAAATAAGGGATCTCGGAAATTTGCGCCATTTTCAAAAGCTCCTTTGCGCTGCCTTTTAAGCCGCCTCACCGTCCCGGACCTCGGCAGCGGGGTAAAGGTGCGACAGGTCAATCTCCGGGAAGCGCAGCAACGCCAATGTCTCTGCTACGGCCTTCAGCCCGGGTCCCTTGTCATATCGCGTCCGGCCCTCGCCGCCGTCCCGAGCGTGGCCCATTAGGAAGTCGATATGCCGGTCCTGCTGGTGTCCTTCGATGGTGTCGCGAAGGCGCCTGATGGCAGTATGCCGGAAAGCGTGCGCCCCCACCCCAGGCCGGTAGACGCCGAGGGCTTTTCGATATTCGACAAACCATCGGGTGAACCGCGGCCCTCGCTTCCGGTCCTTCCCTTGGGGAGCAAGGTCGGGGAATAGGGGGTCATTAAGGTTCGGTGCGGTCCCGTGGACGTATTCAAGGAAGCCCAGCCGGGCCAACTCGGGATGCAACGGGATGATGCGCTCGGCATTATCAGTCTTGAGGCGGCGATCCTCAGTTTCGGTGATGCGGAGGAAATGGGTTCCGCCATCGGTCCCCATGTCGCGCCGGTAGAGGTCCGCAAGTTCCTCTAGGCGTGCCCCGTGATGCAGCGCCAAGAGAGGAAGCCAGAACTTTGCGTCCCGGATGACGTGCGGCCCCGGCTCAGCGCGGCGGTGCTCATGGCTGCCGGTCCAGACCGGGGAGGCGAACAAGGCTTGCAGGTCCGGCACTGTCCATTCGTCGCGTTGATCCCGGGCAGCTTGTCTCCCACGGAAACGGTGGCTCCCAACCAATTCACTTCGCGCGGTTACAGTCATGTGGCCGGCATCTACGGCGAACTGAAAGAACTGTGACAGGGCCGATAGATGCCGCTTCACAGTCTTATCTGTCAGGCGCTCGGCTTCGGTCGCATCGGCCTCTGCAATGATTTCCGCAAGGGGCCTGTTCTTGTCCCTTGGTGACTTGCCATAGGTGTTCGGGAGGCGGCAGAGGGTGTCGATGAAGCCGGTCATGTCGCCCCGGCCATACTCATTCACGGGCCGATCCCCGCAAGCTTCAATGAAGCGGCGCAACGTCCCGCGCTCCTGCCCCATGAATTGATGCGTAGCCCGGTCAATCGATTCCCGGCGCACCATGAAAGGCTCGATCAGGGCCGATGCGAGGGGCCTTGCACGGGTCTGCGGGGCGGCTGTAGGGCTTGTTGGCGGGACTGCATTGGGCGGCGGGGGAGGGGCATTTAGCTTGCTGCCGCCGCTGGATGTCATTGGCCCGGTGCCCAGCGTCCGCCGCTGCATAATCTCCCAGGCCCGGATGTTCGCCTGTATCATGCCGACGATCAAGCCGCGGCGAAGGTGGCCAGGCAACCCGTAATGGGCAAGCATGGCGTCCGCTTCAGCTTCCCCAACGTCGTCGGGGGTGCCGCTTGCGAGGTCGTTAGCGATCCCGTCCCGGGCCTTGGTAAGAGCTTCTATGTCGGCATCGGCAAGCGATCCAATAACCGCGCTTAGGTCTGCACTCCCGGCAGTGCCCGCAGGGGCCTGGCGTAGTTCAAGCCGCCGGTCAAGGTTCCGGTCCAGCATCTCCTTCAGCACGCCCCGCAGCACCCTGGCCAGGTCCGCGCCGTCCGTCTCCGCCGCCAACGCCCTCTTCCAAGCCGCCTTGAACCCGCGGGCCACCATTTCCGCCCGATGCTCGGCCTCTCGGAAGCACCGGGTCGCAAGGCTTACGGTGACTTCCCCCAAGCGTCCTCCCGGAAGCCGTCTGCGGAAGTGGTAAATACCACGTTTACGGGCGATGTGGGAACAATGTGGGAGCAATTTAGGCAAGCCGGACCTCACACGGTTAGGCCGGGCTTAAAAACATTGGTTTACAAAGGGTTACGGCGTTTGGGCTGGGGGACCTGGATTCGAACCAAGGCTTTCCGAGTCAGAGTCGGAAGTTCTACCGCTAAACTATCCCCCAACACGCGCGCGGCTATCCGTCACGCATTGGCCGGGTCCCGATAGCACGCAGCGGTTCGGCTCGCAACGTTCCCCTGATGCGTCAGGCCTGAAGGGCTGGGTCGCGCAGTTTCGAGTGCCGCCGTCCATAGCCGAAGAATATCGCAAGCCCGATCGCGAGCCAGACGGCAAGGCGCAGCCAGGTCTCCCACGGCAAGCCGGCCATCAGCAGGACGCAGAACGCGATCCCCAGCAGCGGCACGGCCGGCGCCGCGGGCACGCGGAACGGGCGCCGGGCCGCGCTGTCGGAGCGGCGCAGGTAGATAACCGAGCCGCAGACGAGCACGAAGGCGAGCAGGGTGCCGATGCTGACCATCTCGCCCAGGATCGCGATCGGCACGACGGCTGCGATCAGCGCCACCGATGCGCCGATCAGCAACTGGCTGGCGTAGGGCGTCTGCAGCCGGGGATGGACCTGGGCGAAGAGGCCGGGCAGCAGGCCGTCGTGCGCCATGGTGAAGAAGATGCGGCTCTGGCCGTAGAGGAGCACCAGGATGACGGTCGTAAGCCCCGTGAGCGCGCCGATCTTGATCAGCACGGAGAACCAGTTGAGGCCGATCGCGTCGACGCCCTTGGCGATCGGGTCGGCGACGTTCAGCTCCGCGTAGGGGACGAGGCCGGTCAGCACGCCCGCGACAGCGATGTAGAGCACGGTGCAGATCACGAGCGAGCCGAGGATGCCGATCGGCATGTCCCGCTGCGGGTTGCGCGCCTCCTGCGCCGCGGTCGAGACGGCGTCGAAGCCGATGAAGGCGAAGAAGACGACCGAGGAGCCGCGCAGGATGCCGCTGGCGCCGAAATGGCCGAAGCCGCCGGCGTTGGGCGGGATGAATGGGCGCCAGTTGGCCGGGTTCACGTAGGCGGCGCCGAGGCCGATGAACGCCGCGACGACCGCGAGCTTGACGGCGACCATGATGACGTTCAGCCGCGCCGACTCCTTCGTGCCCAGGATGAGGAGCGCGGTGAGCGCGGCGACGACGCAGACGGCGGGGAGGTTGAACAGGCCGCGGGTTTGGCCGCCGCCGGGCAGGGTGACGACGGACCAAGGGCCTGCGGTCAGCGCCGGGGGTAGGCTGAGGCCGAGACTCTTCAGCAGGCTCGCGGCGTAGCCGGACCAGCCGACCGCGACGGTGGCGGCCCCCATGGCGTATTCAAGGATGAGGTCCCAGCCGATCATCCAGGCGAAGATCTCGCCCAGGGTCGCGTAGGCGTAGGTGTAGCTGCTGCCGCTGACGGGGATCATGGCCGCGAGTTCGGAGTAGCACAGGCCGACGAAGGTGCAGGCGATGCCGCCCAGGATGAACGACAGCATGATGGCAGGCCCGGCGTATTGCCCGGCGGCGGTGCCGGTGAGCACGAATATCCCGGCGCCGATGATGGCGCCGACGCCCATCGCGGTAATGCTGAATGGGCCGAGCGTCTTGGCCAGGCGGTGGCCGTCGGCGTCGCTTGACGCCCTGATCGCCTCGATCGATTTCCGCGTCATGAGACCTTGCATCGACCCGATCCTTCGCCAAGCAGCATTTCGCAGGACGGCTCGCCGTCACAGCGCGAAAAATGGTCCGTCTTCAAATACTTCTAAGCGGACGTTCGTAGCGCATTCTACGAACGTCCGCTTAGATTGCCATCCAGGCAGCTTCCACCGCAAACAACGGTGGCGCAATGCCCGGCGCGGCCGAACGTTTGGCCTTGTCCGAAGCTGCTGCCGCGCCGACATTGGTTCGATGAGCGCGTGCCAACCCCTGTGATGGACCGATCGAGCGAACAACGCCGCGGCGGCGTGTATGCGGCGCTGGATTTGGGCACGAACAACTGCCGGTTGCTGATCGCCGCGCCGACCCGCGACGGGTTCCGCGTGCTTGACAGCTTCAGCCGCATCGTCAGCCTCGGCGAAGGGATGGAGACATCCGGCACGCTGGGCGAGGCGGCGATGCAGCGGACGTTGCGCGCGTTGCAGGCCTGCGCGGCCCGGCTTGGCCGCCGCCCGATCGTGGCGCTCAGGGCGGTCGCGACGGAAGCCTGCCGCCGGGCCGCGAACGGGCCGCTGTTCCTGGCCCGGGCGGAGGCGGAAACCGGAATCGAGTTCGAACTGATCAGCCCGCGGGAGGAGGCCGAGCTTGCGGTCGAAAGCTGCATGCCGCTGTTCCAATCCGGGCGGCGGCGGGCGCTGCTGTTCGATATCGGCGGCGGTTCGACCGAGCTTGCCTGGGTCCGGCTCGGGGCGCCAGGCATCCGTCCCGAGCTGATCGGGTGCGACAGCTTTCCGCTCGGCGTCGTGACACTGGCCGACCGGTTTGGCCCAGCCGCCTTCACCCAGGACGGGTATCAGGCGATGGTCGACGAGACTTTGGCGCGGCTGGCCCGGTTCGAGGCCATTCACTGCATCGCGCACGAAGCCCGGCTCGGGGGCGTGCAGACCATTGGCGTCAGCGGAACCGTGACCACGCTGGCCGGCGTCGCGCTCAACCTAGTCCGTTACCATCGCCCGCTGATCGATGGCGCCGCGCTGTCGGCGCAGGCCGCGGATGGGGCGCTTCAACTGCTGCGCTCGCTCGGCAGGGAGGGGCTTCGGCTGCACCCGTGCGTCGGCCCTGAGCGCGCCCGGTTCGTCCTGCCCGGCTGCGCGATCTTTCAGGCGATCCGAACGGTTTGGCCGGCCGCGGACGTCACCGTCGCCGACCGGGGACTGCGCGAAGGCATGTTGATCCGCCTGATGCGATGCCGGGCGCCCGCGCGGGCCGCCGCCGTCCGGTCCGTGCGGGCGCCCGATGTGGCGCTGAGCGTTTAGCGGTGCCGGCGAAACGTCCTCCAGGGGCGGCGCGCGGCCTGACCGTCCCGTTGCGCACCGCGCGCGGACGGACGACGGCGTCGCAGAAGTGGCTGTCGCGCCAGCTCAACGACCCCTACGTGCGGGCGGCGCAGCAGCAGGGATACCGGTCGCGCGCGGCGTTTAAGCTGATCGAGCTGGACGAGCGCTTCCACCTCATCCGCCGCGGGCTGCGCTGCATCGACCTTGGCGCCGCGCCGGGCGGCTGGACGCAGGTCTTGGTCCAGCGCGGGGCTGCGCAGGTGATCGGCATCGACCTGCTCGCGGTCGATCCGGTCCCGGGCGCTATGATCGTGCAGGGGGATTTCATGGATGACGCGATGCCGGGGCGCCTGTCGGCGTTGATGGGCGGGAAGGCCGACCTGGTGCTGTCCGACATGGCGCCCAACACGACGGGGCACGCCGACACCGACCACCTGCGGATCATGGCGCTGGCCGACCTGGCGCTGCACTTCGCAATCGAGGCGCTGGCGCCGGGAGGGGCGTTCGTGGCGAAGGTGTTCCAGGGCGGGACCGAGCGCAGCATCCTCGACCGCATGAAGCGGCATTTCGCCCAGGTCCGCCATGCCAAGCCGCCGGCGAGCCGCAAGCAATCGAGCGAGTTGTATGTGGTGGCGACCGGGTTCCGTGGCAATTCGCGGCCTTCGCTATAGCGAGAAACTTAAGCCCGGAGATGGGCAGCGCCCTGAAACAGATGCCTCATCGGAATAGTGCCGGCTTTCGGTGCAGCTTAGCATTGGTCTGTCTGCCTCGTGTCTCGGATAGGCCAAGCCCAAGCCGATTGTCCGCCCGATTGGCAGGCGTGCGTTCGCGCGGCTTTTGCCGGGGCCTGGGGAGGCCCATATGAGCGCCATGCCATTTCCAGATTTGCACCCGGCGCTCGCCCAGGCGCTCGCCGCGCACGACTATTCCGAACCGACCGAGGTGCAGAGCGCCGTCCTCGTGGAGGATGCGGCGGGGCGGGACCTGGTTGTCTCGGCGCAGACCGGGTCGGGCAAGACGGTGGCGTTCGGGCTGGCGCTGGCGCCGACGCTGCTGGATGGAGCGGCGCGGTTCGGGACGGCGGGGGCACCGCTGGCCTTGGCGATCGCGCCGACGCGGGAGCTGGCGATGCAGGTGAAGGCCGAGCTCGCCTGGCTGTATGCGGAAACGGGGGCGCGGGTCGCGTCCTGCGTGGGGGGGATGGACAGCCGGGCGGAGCAGCGGGCGCTGGCGGCGGGGTGTCACATCGTGGTGGGGACGCCGGGACGGCTCAGGGACCATCTGGAGCGGGGACGGCTGGACTTGTCGGCGCTTCGGGGCGTGGTGCTGGATGAGGCGGACGAGATGCTCGACCTCGGCTTCCGGGAGGATTTGGAGTTCATCCTCGACGCGACGCCCGCAGAGCGGCGGACGCTGCTGTTCTCGGCGACGATCCCGAAGGAGATCGCCAGGCTGGCGCGGCGATATCAGCGCGACGGGCTGCGGATCGACACGGTGCGGCGGAACGAGCCGCATAGCGACATCGAGTACCGCGCGGTGCTGGTGGCGGCGCACGATATCGAGCGCGCTTCGGTCAATGTACTGCGGTATTTCGAGTCACGGGCGGCGCTGGTGTTCTGCGCCACGCGGGAGAACGTGCGGCGGCTTCATGCCCGGCTGCTGGACCGGGGGTTCGGCGCGGTGGCCCTGAGCGGGGAGCTGAGCCAGCACGAGCGGACGGCGGCGCTGCAGGCGTTGCGCGACGGGCGGGCGTCCGTTTGCGTCGCAACGGACGTGGCCGCCCGGGGGCTTGATCTGCCGGACCTCGACCTCGTGATCCATGCGGATTTGCCCACGAACAAAGAGACGCTGCTGCACCGGAGCGGGCGGACGGGGCGGGCCGGGCGGAAAGGCGTGTCGGTGCTGCTGGTGCCGTTCGCCAAACGGCGGCGGGCGGAGCAGTTGCTGGGGGCGGCGGGTCTGGATGCCGGGTGGAGCGATCCGCCGAGCGCCGAGCTGATCGGGGAGCGGGACCAGGAACGTCTGCTCGCGGACCCCGCCTTGAGCGAGCCTCCGTCGGAGGCCGACCTGGCTTTGGGACGGCTGTTGCTGGATCGGAGCGACGCGGAGACGGTGGCGGGCATCCTGGCGCGGCATGCCCGGGCGCGGCTGCCGAAGCCGGAGGGGAATTTTAGCGCGCCGCCGGCGGGCCCGGCCCGGAGCGAGCGCACGCCGCAGCGGGGAGCGGGAAACAGCGCCTGGTTTCGGATTCCGGTGGGGCGGCGGAAAAACGCGGATCCGAAATGGCTCATCCCGCTGATCTGCCGGATGGGGGACGTGACGAAGGCGGAGATCGGGGCGATTCGGATTTTCGACACAGACACGCGGTTCGAGATCGCCGGGTCGGCGGCGGGTCAGTTCGCGGCGAGGATACGGGAGGCGGGGCCCTACGACCCGAGGATCGAGCCTTCGACGGCGGGGGCTGACGCGCGGACGTCGGGCGCGCGGCCGGGGCGGACCTACAGCAGCCGCAAGCAGCCCCGGGTTGCTCGCGGCTAGACCCTTGTCGCCCTGACTTTTCCAGTCAGGGCGATCATAGTCTGACGCTGATCTGGACCGGCAATTGACGCCCTGACACAGCCAGGGCAATTGCAGTCCAACTTTGCAGAGTTACCGGCGCTCGGGGCCGCCCATCTTGGCGCCGGCGTCGGGAACGGGGGTGGCAGGCGTGTCAGGCGCCGACGGGATCTCGGGGCCGCCCGTATGCAGCTCGCCGTTCGGGGTTATCCGGTCGATGGCGTTGGGCAGGAATTGGGAGAGCTGGGAAAGGAGGTCGTCCCTGGGGGCGCCAGTCTCCCGCGACCATTGCTCGACCTGCTCTGAACCGAGGACGCGTTCCAGCATGTCGGGCCCGACCTCCTGGTTCTGGCCGTTGCCGATCCAGGAATTGATCACGCCGCCGAGTCCGGCCTGCTCGAAACGCTGGACGAGGCCGGCGAGGCCGGGCTGCGTTTGGGTTTCGGCGCCGCCTCCGCCGCTGAGGAGGGTTGCCAGGATCGAATGCACTGAGCCGTGGGGCTGGTTGTCGCTGCCCGCGAGGGAATCAAGGATACCCATTCTGCCGCTCCTTTTTGTTGACCAATTGCATAAGTGGAGCGGGGCGGGCAAGTTTGAATGCGCGGCGACGAAGGCGGCTGGCGTCAGACGTTGAAGCGGAACAGCAGCACGTCGCCGTCGTGGACAACGTAGTCACGGCCCTCGACGCGCATCCGCCCAGCTTCTTTCGCGCCTTGCTCGCCTTTCAAAGCGACGTAGTCGTCGTAGGCGATGGTCTCGCAGGCGATGAAGCCGCGCTCGATATCGTTATGGATGACGCCGGCGGCCTGCGGGGCCTTGGTTCCCCGGTCGATGGTCCAGGCCCGGGTCTCCTTGGGGCCGACGGTGAAGTAGGTGAGCAGGCCGAGCAGGGCGTAGCCGGCGCGGATGACGCGATCCAGCCCGCTGTCCTGCAGGCCCAGGCCTTCGAGGAACTCGGCGCGGTCGGACTCGGGGAGCGCGCTCACTTCGGCCTCGATGGCGGCGCTGACGACGACGTGGGCGGCGCCCTCCTGTTCCGCGCGGGCGGCGACGCGGGCGGATTGGGCGTTGCCGGAGGCGGCGGCGGCTTCCTCGGCGTTGCAGACGTAAAGGACCGGCTTGCTGGTGAGGAGCTGCAGGCGGCGGGCGGCTTCGTGGTCCTCGGGGGCGATGGCGGTGCGGGCGGGGCGGCCCGCTTGCAGGGCGGCGATGATGGGTTCCATCAGGGCGGCCTCGGCCTGGCTCTGGCGGTCGCCGCCGCGGGCGCGCTTCTGCAGCGCGGGCAGGCGGCGTTCCAGGCTGTCAAGATCGGCGAGCATGAGCTCGGTCTCGACTGTCTCGGCGTCCCGGATCGGGTCGATGCTGCCCTCGACGTGGGTCACGTCGTCGTCCTCGAAGCAGCGCAGGACGTGGATGATGGCGTCCACCTCGCGGATGTTGGCGAGGAACTGGTTGCCGAGGCCCTCGCCGCGGGACGCGCCGCGCACGAGGCCGGCGATGTCGACGAATTCGAGGCTGGTGGGTACGATCTGCTTCGATTTGCCGATGGCGGCGAGCCGGGCCAGGCGCGGGTCGGGCACGGCGACGCGGCCGACGTTGGGCTCGATGGTGCAGAACGGGTAGTTGGCGGCCTGCGCGGCGGCGGTGGCGGTCAGCGCGTTGAACAGCGTGCTCTTGCCGACGTTGGGCAGGCCGACGATGCCGCAGTTGAAGCCCATGTCAGGCGGTTCCCTTGATGGTTTCGGTGGTGAGCAGGGCGACGCGGCTCATGAAGGCCTCCCTTTGGGCGCTGGCGAGCATGGGGGCGGCGTCGGCGACGGCGCCGAGGAATTCGGGAAGCCAGCGCTGGTCGTCCTTGGCGAAGTCGCCGAGGACGTGGCCGAGGACGCGGGCCTTGTCGCCGGGGTGGCCGATGCCGAGGCGGACGCGCCAGTAGGCTTGGACGCCGAGCAGGCGGTCGATGCTGCGCAGCCCGTTGTGCCCGGCGGCCCCTCCCCCGAACTTGGTGCGGAGCCTGCCGGGGGCGAGGTCAAGCTCGTCGTGGAAGACGGTGAGGAATTCGGGGGCGAGTTTATAAAAGGCGGCGGCTGCCTGGACGCTTTCGCCGCTGGCGTTCATGTAGGTCATGGGCTTAAGGGCAAGGATGCGTTCCGGGCCGACCGTACCCTCGGCGACCAGACCTTTGAAGCGTTGGCGCCAGGGCGTGAAATTGTAGCGGCGGGCAATGGCGTCGACGGCCATGAAGCCGACGTTGTGGCGTTGCCGGGCCATGCCGGGCTCGGGGTTGCCGAGCCCGGTCCATAGCAGCATGGCCTACTTCTTGGCGGCGGGCTTCGCGGCCGGAGCCTTGGCTGGGGCGCCGCCCTTGGAGGGGGTGGCGGGCTTTGACGCGCCGGCCTTGCCGGGCGCTGCGGCGACGGGGGTCTCGGCGTCGCCGGGCAGCTCGGGCGCCTTGGTCGGCGGCGCGACGGTGGCGATGACGAAGTCGCGTCCGGTGATGGTGGGGGCGACGTTCTCCGTGCCGGTGAGGTCGGACCAGCGGACGTTGTCGTTGATGTCGAGCTCGCCGAGGTCTGCGGTAAAGCTCTCCGGCACGGTATCGGGGTCGGCCAGGACCTCGACGCTGTGTCGGACGACGTTCAGCACGCCGCCGCGCTTGAGGCCGACGGACGTGGCCTCGTTCTCGAAGTGGACGACGACGGCGACGCGGATGCGCTCGCCGGCGGCCAGGCGCTGGAAGTCGACGTGGATGGGGATATCGGTGACGGGATGGAATTGGATGTCGCGCATGAGGGCGCGGGAGGGCGTGCCGTCGACGCTGACCTGATAGAGGCGCGAGCGCCAGCCGCCGCGGTTGAGCTCTTTGAGGACTGTGCGCGGTTCGAGCTGGATGAGGGTTGGGGCCTGCTTGGCGCCGTAGATTACCGCGGGCACCTTGCCTGCCCTCCGAGATGCGCGTGCCGCCCCCTTACCAGCCCGCTCGCGCGCCTCGGCCTCGATCGTCATGAATTCGGCCATGGGTTGCTCCTGAATGTCGATGCGCCGGCCTCCAGGGGTGCCGGCGTGGTGCGGGTCTTAGGGGGTTACGGAGGGCGGGGCAAGATGGGGGCGGGGCGGCGGCAGGGCCGTCGCATCAAGCGACAGGCATAGGGTTGCGGGTGTCGACGAGCGCCCGCATGATGGGCACGGCAGCTCGCATGGCGTGGCGGACGGCGTTTCGCCTGCGACGATATGGGTGCCGTTGCGCGCCACGCGCTTGAGGGTCGCGCCGCACGAGCGATGCGTCCGCGCTCATGCTGACCTCGAAGACCCGGCATCAGGCAGCAAGCACGCCTTGCAAACGTGGGAGGGACAGGCGCCTATCCGCATCTCAGCAGACACTCGTGGCTTGTGCCATGAGTGTCTGCCGAGGCCTTAATACAACGCCCAATCCCTTCTTGTCGCCGTCCCCATTGCGCAAAAAGTCTGCCTAATATTGTCCAGCAACATAATATTGTTGTCGATCTCAAGCGCCGATTAAGCATTCTATCAATTTATTTGATAAAGATACGAAGAGACAAATGAACGAATTATTTCTATGTCTCAATTCATGATGATTTTCACATTAACGGACTCTGCTAATACTGTAGAGAATTTGAATGACACGTGGATTGTTCTACAACACTCTTATATCATCTATCATTCCCCACAACATCACCAGCCCCGCCTTTTGGGTCGCCCGCACCGTCCCAGCCGCGTTCTGCCGGCGAAGCGCCCTTCCCAGCACGCTTCATGGCCTGCGCCAGAAAGCGGCGGTCCTTCCCACCTTGTCCGCGTTCCGCCATCAGCCGCCGCGCGACCTCCTGCGTCGTGACCGGCTCCGGGGCTTCCCGTAGCGCTTTCAAGAATGAACCGGCTCCGTTCGCCGGGCCTCGCTGCGTCCGGCCCACGCGGGCGCTTGGCCCAAATCGCGCCGAGGTCATACTCGGGATCGACCTGCCAGATCATCGCATCGAGGTGGCCCAGGCCGGCGCCGATCTGCGCCAGGCGGACCCAGAGGCTTTCAGCTTCGCCGGCCAGCTCGGCACGGCGCTTCGTCAAACCCGAAAGCACGCCGCCGGTCATGGGACCGCCGTTGTTTTCAGAAGGCACCTATCTCAAAAAATCAACGAGTTGTCGGTTGAAAGAGTTCGGTGTACCTGCGACCTGATGCCGCAAAATCTCGATCCGCCACGCCATGCGAGATGCCCTGCTCGATGGACGAATTCTCGCCGCCATCCTCAATCATTCGTCCGGCGCCTGATGCGAAAGAGCTGGGCACGATCCCCCCCGGTCGGACGGCTGGCGAACGATATCAGGCGGCCTTGCGAGGAGACGATGCGCCGGCGGGCAACGGGGCGGAATCAGGAGCCGTGCCGTCCTCCCACTCGCGCAAGGCAAGGAGACGAAGCCCCTCGCGGATTACGTCGCTGTCATCCAGATAGCGGCCGGACGCGACGGCGTCCTCGACATAGGCGTTTAGGCGGTCGGTAAGCTTGACAGTCCTGGTCGGCATGGGACGGCTCCGGGAGTAGGAGACCGGAATGTGTTGAAAACGGGGTCGATTCGGCAATGGGGGCAAAACCGGAACAGATGGTTTGCGAAACTGGGCTAGCAAGCGATGAAAGTCCTGACCTGACATAGGCGGACTGGTTCCCGATAGGTCGGCCTTCGGCTTGGAAGCCGCTGATGATCGGGATGCAGCAGAATCGACGTCGGCAGCGGCGCGCGCATACGTGGCCGCCGCCGGGGCGACAACGCGGCGGCCACGTATGCGCGCGCCGGACCCCAAAGGATCGCCGCTTACGGACCTGGCAACCGGGTCGCGATTGGCGCTGAAAGCGGATTGGTCCAGTGTTCGCCGGCGGCAACGCGATCGTGGCTAGCCTCGGCGGCGATGCCATATGCCTTGCCGGAACCGAAACCCTCGTCAGCGGCGGCAGCAATATGCTTTATGACACTGGCATGAACGACCAAATCATTCATAGAGGACCTGGACAGGGCGCCGGTCAGATCCACGGCCCGGCACTGTCGACTGGCGACGCGTTCTATTCCCGCCCTGCGCTTGCTGGCAGCGATTGAGGACGGGACCGCAGCGGCGCTGAAAGACTATCCGCGCATCAGCAGACGGGGCGCCAATACCGCCGCCGCGCTTGTTGAAGGCAAACGGTCGCCTGCATCCGTCGTCGCCGTCCTGCACGGCGTGTCCGCGCCGACGCCCGACGCATCCGTGACTCACGTCCTGATCGCTTCGGAAGGGCTGACAGAACCGGCTTCCTCCCGATAGGCGATCGGCTGGCGGACGCCTCGATCCGCTCCTGCCAGCGTCGTATTCGCCGCCTGGAGCAGCATTTGAGCAAGCGCTGGCTCGTCCTAAGCAGACATTCGTGGCTCGTGCCACGAGTGTCTGCTTAGGCGCCTTTGAGAACGCATCATCTTTCGCGTCGTGACGGCGAGCCATCCCGCAAAATGATGCTTAGCCTTGCTCCTCGTCCGCTTCCGCGACCAGGACCGACCAGTTCGCGGCCCTTGTCGCGAACACTCAGGCATCGTTGCCGAGCGAGATCATGGCTCGGTTGCTGCCGCCGGTTTCCGCGCCCGTGCCCGCCGCCAACCTGACGCGCTGAACAGGGATGGACGCAACGACCGCGCAGGCGACCGGAGCTTACGTTCATCGTTCTACGCCGGCGCCCTTTTCGTCATCGCGGGACAACGCATGGTGCGGACTGTGATCTTCGTCACAAAACATCTGATGGTTGCAGGCGCAGCATATTTCCGTCGCGTGGGCTCCCGAAAGGCAAATTATAGGTTGTCGAGGCCGAGTGTTATGAAATATGATGTAGAGATAAAGGATTGCGATTACCCGGCCCTCTTGTGTCGGATGCGACACGCATCCCCTCGGAGTTTCGGAACCCCCGCGCCTGATCCCCTGGAGCAGAATGGTCTCGAGAGCCTATGCCCAGCCAACAGCCCCGAAGGCGTCCAGCTTGTCGGTTGGGCGGCGGCTCGCGGCGATCATGGCCGTCGACACCGTTGGCTACAGCGCCCTCATGGGACAGGCCGAGGAGGAGACCCATCAGCGGATGGGCCGTGTCCTGGAGCGGGTGGGCCGGGCAATCCGCGGCTTCGACGGGCGGGTGTTCACGACGGCGGGCGACGGCTTGATGGCCGAGTTCCCAAGCGCGGTACAGGCGGTGAAGTGCGCCCTGCGCGTGCAATCGGAGGCGGGGAGCCTGAACGCCCGTCTGCCGACGGAGCAGTGGATCACCCTGCGGATCGGGGTCAACGCGGGCGAGATCGTGGTGCACGGCGAGCGGGCCGGCGGGACCGCGATCAACGTCGCGGCGCGGCTGGAGGCGCTGGCCGACGCCGGGGGGATTTGCCTGTCCGGCGCGGTGTTCGAGCAGGTGCGGCGGACGATCCCCGTCGCCTACGAGCCGGTGGGCGAGCGGATGCTCAAGAACATCCGGGACCCGATCTCGGTTTACGTCGTTCGGCCAGCCCCTTGCGCGCCGCGGAACGGCGCCCCTGCCTTGGCCCGGCAGCAAGCCACGAGGACGGTGGACGGGCGCCAGGACGAACGCCCGTCGCTGGCGGTGCTGCCGTTCCGGACATTGGGCGGGCAGGACGGCGACGGCTACTTCGCCGAGGGCATGATCGACGACATCATCCGCGCCCTCAGCGGATTGAAGGACCTGCTCGTCGTGTCGCGTAGCGCGACGCTCGGTTTCGCGCGGTCGCCGCTCGGCGTGCAACAGGCGGGGCACGCGCTTGGCGTGCGCTACGTGCTGCACGGCAGCGTCCGCCGGGCAGGTGGGATGCTGCGGATCGCGGCGGAACTGAGCGAGGCGGCAACCGGGCGCGTGCTGTGGGCGGACCGCATGGACGGCGCATGCGACAATGTGTTCCAGTTGCAGGACAGCATCGCGATGCATGTCGTCGGCGCCATCGCGCCGCAGGTGCGCGAGGTTGAGCTGACCCGGTCGAGGCGCAAGGCGCCCGGCAACATGACTGCCTACGACCTCACGCTTCAGGCACTCAACTTGTTCCATCGTCTTGACACGGTTTCGGCCGCGCGGGCGCTCGATTTGCTGTCGCAAGCCGTGACGATTGATCCAGGCTACGCGCCAGCTTACTCGCACTGGGCTGCTTTACTGACCCACTGGATCGGCCAAGGCTGGTCGGACAACGAAGGAGCAGACCAGACAGCGGCAACGTGGGCCGCACGAATGGCGATTGACCTAGACTCCAATGACGCTATGGCCCTGGCGGTCTACGGGCACCAGCAATCATACTTGCTGCGTGACTATGAAACGGCCCATTTCTACCTGACGCGGGCGATTGCCGCGGGACCAAGCTGCGCTCCAGCCTGGGCTTACAGCAGCTTGACATGCGGCTACATAGGCGATGCCGCGACCGCGGTTGAACGGGCGGAGTATGCCGTTCGGCTCTCCCCAGTTGGCGAAGCCGCGTATTGGTTCGAGCATTGCCTGTCGCAAGCCTATTACATGGCGGAACGATACGACGAGGCAGTTGCCTGGGGGCGGATGTCGGCGATGCATGGCCCGGCCAACGTGTCGAACCTTCGTTGCGTCATCGCGGCCCTCGTCGCGACCGGCGCCTTGGAGCAAGCCCGCGCACATGCGCAGACGCTTTTGCGCCTGTTGCCATCATTCAATCTCACGATGTTTCGCGCCCGGACGCCTTTGCGCGGGATTATCCAAGAGGCGTTCGTGCATCGGCTGCGCCTGGCTGGCTTGCCGGATTAGAGCGCAGCAACAAACGCCTGGAACGTCATGTCCTTCATGGGAGAGGTCTCGTGCCCGCAAGTTATTCCGGCAACAGCGGCAACAGCGGCAACAGCGGCAATAGCGGCAATAGCGGCCATACAGGCGGCGCATCCGGCGGCTGGCTGTTCCCCGACCGGGCCAACCTGCCGTTCGTCATGCTCACGAACGCCCTCACGGCGGAGCGTCTCTCGCCCCCCACGTCGCTCGGCCGGCTCGACGCCGTCGGCGTGCCGCGGTTCCAGGATCGGAGCTGGGCGCCGCAATGGCGGTCCTGGGTGGCGTTGAGCGAATTCGTGCAAGCGGACTGGCAGGGTTTGCAGCCCTGGACCCAGGCCGATTGGCCAAGCTGGGTGCCGGCATCGCTGCGGCAGGCTGGCGGCCCGCCCGACTGGACCGCCCTCAACGAAACGCCGGCCGTGCAGAGCGAGATCAACCAGCTCGTCATGGCCGCGGCGGAGGAACGGGCCGATGCCCTCGGCGAGATCGTGGCGCAAACGGACGAGTTCATCAGCTACTTCCTCAACATGCTCAGTGCCCGCCCAGGCTCCCACCCGGCGACGGCGGCGGTGCTCAGCATTGCCAGCCTGATCGGAACGTTCGTGGCGATGCGCTTCAAGCAGGAGTATGCCCGTCCGCGCCCGTCGCAGCTTTGCCCGGCGTTGCTGCCGCCGCTTGAAGTGCCCGGCCACGCGTCATTCCCCAGCGGGCACTCGACGCAGGCGCACCTGATGGCGCTGTGCTTGCGCGACGTGTTCGAACAGGGCGCATTCGGCCAAGCGCCGCACGCGGACACGATCTGCGGCAACGCCTGGACGCTGGCCGGGCGCATCGCCCGCAACCGCGAGATTGCCGGGCTGCACTACCCGAGCGACACGGCGGCCGGCATCGCCGTGGCGCATGCCGCCAAGGCCCTGCTCGGTCAGCCGTTGCCCGGCGCCTCGCGGTCAACCTACCAACGAGCGGTCGCAGCCGCCGCGCAGGAGTGGCAGTGAACGCCCGGTCGCAAGGCCGTATGCCGCCAGCCATCGTGCCCGAGAGCGTGGTCGATGACCTGGCGCGGCGGTTCACTGCCTATGCGGCCCCGAAGGCGTCGACCGCCGCGCATGGCCAGACTCCGTTCGCGATGGACAACGGCCTGCCGCCGAAGCCGGGACGCGACCAGCCGCAGGCGCTCCAGGATGCCTGGAACTGCGCGTTCGGCAGGCCTCCGTGCCTGCTGCCGTTCGAACTCTCGGCCGATCTGATCCATGAGGCCGGGTTCCGCAGCATGGCGCGGCAAGCCGCCTCATCGCCCCGGTCTCGCCGCCGCAAGCCGAATGGGCATCACCGGAGCCAGCCCCGGAGCGCGTTGCCGCAGGCCGCGTCATCGCCTGGCGCCGGTCATCAGGAGGCGAGCAGCAACTGGTCCGGCGCCTACGTGTCCGCGACCGGGGGCCGCCGCTTGGTCCAGGTCTGGGGTTTTTGGACCATCCCGTCCGACCTCCGGCACGTGACGGACGACGAGGCGGCGGAGTGCCAATGCGCCAACTGGATTGGCTTTGACGGCCAGCGCCGCTACGTCGACTCGTCGCTGCCGCAGATCGGCACCACGTCGATCCTGCACCCGGACGGCGCGATCAGCGCTTTTGCATGGGCGCAATGGTGGGCCAGGCGGGACCCGCTGACCGCACCGGCGCCGTTCAACTTGCCCGTCGAGCCGGGACACAAGGTCGCCTGCGTGCTGTCCGTCATAGGCCCCCACGACGTGGTCGGCGTCATGCTCAACCTCAGCGCCGACCCGCCGACCGCGGTGGCGTTCCAAGCCTGCGCCCCAACCGTGACGTTGGAGGACGGCCGCACGACGCGTCCCGAAGTGTTCGGCGCGACCGCGGAGTGGATCGTCGAGAGGCCGCAGCGCCTCGGAGAGACACGGCGATATGACCTGCCCGACTTCAATGCCTGCCAATTCGAAGGCTGCTTGGCCGTCGCAGCCGACGCAATCGGCGCGGGACGCGACTCCGCGACCTCGGTCCAAGACCTGGCGCATGCCCGGCTGATCCGAATGCTTGATATCCGCCCCGAGCCTGACCGCACCGCCATCATCGCCATGCCCGAGCGCCTGGACCGCGCGACGGTCCGCGTCAGGCGCGGCGGGTTCTGAGCGCGCGGCATGGCCATCGCGCCGCATCTGCTGAAAGCCCTGGCCGGCCATGATTTGCTGTCTGGCGTGGGCGACGACGTGCTCCAGCGCGTAGCCGGCCACATGCGCTGGCTCGACGCAAGACCGAAGCAGGTCATCGCCGAGTTCGAGGACGTGACGACCGACGTGTTCCTGATCTTGCAAGGCCGGGTTCGTGTTGTGGTCCACACGGCCGACGGCGCGCGGACGCAGATCCTCGGCGACTTCGCGGCCGGCGGCTTGGTGGGCGAGATGGCGGCCATCGACGGCGTTCCCCGCTCGGCGCAGATCGAGACGCTGGTCCAAACCCGGCTGTGCATCCTGCCGGCGCCCGCCTTCCTCGGTCTCGTGCTGTCTTGCCCTCGTGTTTCCTTGCGCTTGCTCCGCCTGCTGACCACCCGGCTGCGCGCCCAGAACAGCCGGTTGCTGGAGCAGTCGGCGCTGCCGTCACGGCTGCGCCTGATCGCGGAGCTGCTCCGCCTCGGCCGCATCCGCCATGACGGAGCGCTCGTGCTGAGCCCTCCTCCAACGCATGAGGAACTGGCGGCGCGAATCGGCCTGAGGCGGGAGACGGTGTCGCGGGACATGTCTTCTCTCTCGCGTGCCGGATTGATCCAGTGCAACCGGGCCGCCATCGTCGCTGCTTGCCCGGCGACCCTGAGAACGGCTGTCACTGCCGCGATGGCGGATGGCGCAACCTCTTGCCTGGCCTTGCCGAAACGAGGGGCAGGGTAATCGGCTGCGGGATTCCTAGGTGTCTGGTCGCGGAACGGTGTTGGAAGCGGCTTGGTTTTACGAGTGTGGAGTATGCTTGCTAGTCAGAACGTTGGATCGCTGTCTCGGGACATGGATGACCGATGCCGCACATCCATCCGACCGTCCGAACCGCGCCTGAGCCAGATCAGCAATTGCCTGCTCTCACCCGCACGCCAGGGCCTTTCCCAACCCGGGCCCCCGGATCCAAACATTTAGCGCCCCGAAACGCCGTCAGAGCCGAATGGGACACAAAGCTGCGCTCTAATCCGCCAAAGCCGGCACGATCTCGTCCGTCATCTTCTTGGCATCGCCGAACAGCATCATCGTGTTCGGGCGGAAGAACAACTCGTTGTCCACCCCGGCATAACCGGACGCCATGCTGCGCTTAATGAACAGGACCGTCTTCGCCTTGTCCACATCAAGGATCGGCATCCCGTAAATGGCCGATTTCGGGTCCGTCTTGGCCGCCGGGTTGGTCACGTCGTTGGCGCCGATGACGTACACGACATCGGCGGTGCTGAACTCGCTGTTGATCTCGTCAAGCTCGAACACCTCGTCGTAGGGGACGTTGGCCTCGGCCAGCAACACGTTCATGTGCCCCGGCATCCGCCCGGCGACGGGGTGGATGGCGTACTTCACCTCGACGCCCTCCTTCTTCAGCGTGTCGGCCATCTCCCGCAGCGAGTGCTGCGCCTGCGCCACCGCCATGCCGTAGCCCGGCACGATGATGACCTTGGAGGCGTTCTTCATGATGAAGGCCGCGTCGTCGGCGTTGCCGCTGCGGACGCTGCGGTCGCCGCCGCCCGCCGGGCCTGCCGCGGCGCCGCCGGCATCGGTGCCCCAGCCGCCCAGGAGGACATTGAGAATGCTGCGGTTCATGCCCTTGCACATGATGTAGGACAGGATCGCGCCCGAGGCGCCGACGAGGGCGCCGGTGATGATGAGGGCGAGGTTCTGGATGGTGAAGCCGATGCCGCAGGCCGCCCAGCCGGAATAGCTGTTCAGCATCGAGACGACAACGGGCATGTCCGCGCCGCCGATCGGGATGATGATCAGGAACCCGAGGCCCAAGGCGAGCAGGGCGATGGCCCAGAACAGCCACTGGCTGCTGGTGGAGACGAAGACGACGATCAGCACGACGAGCAGGACGCCGAGCGCCAGGTTCAGCAGGTGCTGGCGCGGGAACAGGATCGGCGCGCCCTTCATCGTGCCTTGCAGCTTGGCAAACGCGATCAGGGAGCCGGAAAACGTGATGGCGCCGATGGCAAGGCCGATCGACATCTCGATCAGCGACTGCGCGTGGATATGGCCGGGCACGCCGATGTCGAAGGCGGCCGGAGCGTTCAGGGCGGCGGCGGCCACGAACACCGCGGCCAAGCCGACGAGCGAGTGGAACGCCGCCACGAGCTGCGGCAGGGCGGTCATCTGGATGCGCCGGGCCACCGTGACGCCGACGGCCCCGCCGATGATGACGGCGACCGCGATGATCAGGAGGCCGATGCCGGACATGCCGCGATGCACGAGCGTCGCCAAGACGGCGATGCCCATGCCGATCATGCCGTAGAGGTTGCCTTGCCGCGCCGTCACCGGGCTTGAAAGGCCGCGCAGCGCGAGGATGAACAGGACTGCGGAGACGAGATAGGCGAGAGAGGTCAGCGAGGCGCTCACTTGGCGGCCTCCGGCTTCATGGCGATCTTCTTCTTGTTGGCCTGGAACATGCCGAGCATCCGCTGCGTCACTGTGAAGCCGCCGAAGATGTTCACGCTGGCCGCCAGCACGGCGATGAAGCCGAACAGCAGTGCCCAGCCGTTGTCGCCGAGCCCGACGGCCAGGATCGCGCCGACCACGATTACCGACGAGATGGCGTTGGTGACGCCCATCAACGGCGAGTGCAGCGCCGGCGTCACGTTCCAGACCACGTAGTAGCCGACGAAGCAGGCCATGAGAAAGATCGCGAGCAGGAAGATGAACGGCTGCACCGCTTGGGCGACCGGTTCCACGTTGATGATGGTCGTCGTGCCCATGGCTTGGAGCTGATTGGCCAGGCCAGCCGCCTGCTCGGCGATCCGGGCCGCTTGGTCCGCATAGAAATTCGGGTTCATCGAAGGTTCCTGTTCCTAAACCAGTTCTTGCTTGGCCGCGAAGTTCGCATGCGCCACCTGCCCGCCCCGCGTCAGCATGACGCCGCGCACGATGTCATCCTCCTCCGGCAGCTTGGGCTTCTTGCCCTCCTTGTCCCAGAACGTGGTCAGGAACGTGAGCAGGTTGCGCGAGTATAGGTTGCTGGCCGCCATCGGAATCCGGCCCGGCCAGTTGCGGTAGCCCAGCACCTTCACGCCGCGGTCCGTGGTCACCCGCTCGCCGGGCTTGGTGGCGGCGCAGTTGCCGCCGTTGTCGGAGGCGATGTCGACCACGATGCTGCCCGGCTTCATGCTGTCGACCATCTCCTGGCTGACGATCACCGGCGCCTTGCGGCCCTGCACCAGCGCCGTGCAGATCACCAGGTCGTTCTTCGCCACCGTGGTCGCCATCAGCTCGGCCTGCTTCTTGCGGAAGGTCTCGGTCATCTCCTTCGCGTAGGCCCCGGTCTGGCCCGCGCTCTCCTCGTCCTCCACGCCGACGAAGGCGGCGCCGAGCGACTTGATCTCCTCCTTCGCCGCCGGGCGCACGTCGGTGGCCGAGACGATCGCGCCCAGACGCCGCGCCGTCGCGATCGCCTGCAGCCCGGCCACGCCCGCGCCGATGACGAACACGCGCGCCGGCGGAACCGTGCCCGCGGCCGTCATCATCATCGGGAAGCCGCGCTCGAACGCGCCGGCTCCCTCGATCACCGCCCGATACCCGGCCAGGTTCGCCTGGCTGCTCAGCACGTCCATGCTCTGCGCCCGCGTGATCCGCGGCAGCAGCTCCATCGCCCCCACGTCGAGCCCGGCTTTTGCCAGCTCCTCCACCAAGGCGTTGTCGCCCGTCGTGTTGCTGGTGCACAGGATCAGCACGCCGCGGGGCATCATGGTCCGCAACTCGCTGTTTGGGAGTTGCACCGCGAACACGATCTCCGCTCCAGCCAGCGCGCTCTTGGCATCCGGCGCGATCTCCGCGCCCGCGGCCTGGTAGTCCGCATCCAGGAACGCGCTCGCCGCCCCGGCGCTGGCTTCAACCGCCACCGTCAGCCCCAGCCCGATCAGCTTTTTCACCGTCTCCGGCGTCGCCGCCACGCGGGTCTCGGCCTCAGCCTGTTCCTTCAGCACCGCAAGGCGCATTTGCTCGTTCCTCCCGACTGTCGGCCTACATGACCTAGCCTCCTAGGTATGTGCAATAGCTGAGATGCGCTTCCATTGCCGAAGCCTCGCGATAATCAATGCACGACGCATCCATTCAAAGCGCGCTGGCAACCTCCTCGGCGCGCTCGCGGCGGACGGTCGGATGCGTCACGCCGTCAGCGTGCTCCTGGCCCGGATTTTCTTGACGGAGCCGGTTCCGCTTACCGGCTGGGCCGGGCTGATGCTGAGGGTTGCCGGGCTTGGCGCGCTTCAAGCCCGCTGGCGCGCCATCGGTCGCCCGGCGTCATGGCCTGAAACCGCCCGGCATCCAGGCCGCGCCGGTCCAGCTCGCGCGCGAGGGCTTGCGCGGGCGCGAAGCGCGGCTCGTCCGTGAGCTGGAACGTGCCCCAATGGACGCCGAGCGCCTGCGCCGCCCCGCAATCGAGCATGATCTGCACCGCCTCCGCCGGGTTCACGTGCTGGTCCTTCATGAACCAGCGCGGCTCGTAGGCGCCGATCGGCAGGATGGCGAGGTCCGGGGCGCCGTATCGCGTCCGCACCTCGCGGAAGATGCGGCCGTCGCCGTAGCCGGTGTCGCCCGCGACATAGACGCAGCCGGCAGGCGGCCTGATCACGAACCCGCCCCAGAGCGCCATGCGGCGATCTGTAAGCCCGCGTGAGGACCAGTGGTAAGCCGGGTGCAGCCAGACGGTCAGGCCGCCGTCGAGCGCCAGCGACTGTCCCCAATCCAGCGTTTCGACCGCGACCTCCGGCGCCGCGTTCGCCACCACCCGGTCGTTGCCGAGCGGGGCCACGAGCCGGGGCCGGTCCCGCCGCCAGAGGCGCCGCAGCGCCGGGATATCCAGGTGGTCGTAATGGTTGTGCGTCAGCAGCACCGCGTCGATGGGCGGCAGATCATCGAACGCGACGCCCGGCGGGTTGACCCGGCGCGGCCCGGCCCATTGCACCGGGCTGGCCCGTTCGGCATAGACAGGATCGACCAGCAGGTTGCGTCCGGCGGCCTGGATCAGCAGGTTGGCATGGCCGATCAGGGTGACGGCCAGGTTGTCTACGGACCGCGCCGGCACGATCCGCCGCATGGCCTGCCCCGTGGGCGCTGGCGTCCAAGGCGCCCGGTTGCCGCCGAGATGCCAGCGCAGGAGATCGGTCAAACTCCTATCCGTGCTGGGCTGGCCGGGGTTGAAGAAACGGATGCCATCGAAGTGGTCGCTGGCTGGCCCGCTGTAATAACGGTTCGTCATCGAACTGCCTTATCACGGCTTGCGGCATTGGTCTGCTTCATCGGCGCGTTGACGCGCTTGTTGCCAACGGCGCCGTTGGTCAGGTTCTGACACGCGCATCTGTGATGCCACTTCAGCCGGGCTGGCGCGCTGGACCGACCGGGCCGCCAAGCGGCCCATCATCGATCACACGGTCCAGACTGAATTCTCGGAGAACAAGTGAATGTATTACCACGACAAGAAGCTGCAGTGGCCCGTCCGCGTCGAGAACCCGGACCCGCTGTTCGCCCGTCAGCTTCAGCAAGCAATCGGCGGCATCGAAGGCGAGATCCGCGTCTGCATGCAGTATTTCTTCCAGGCCTGGGGCGCCCGCGGACCGAGCACGAAATACAAAGACATGCTGCTGCACACCGCGACGGAGGAGATCGGGCATATCGAGATGCTCGCGACCGCGGTGGCCCTCAATCTCGAACAGGCCCCGCTCAGCTTGCAGGAGACCGCCAGCGAGTCAAATCCGGTGGTCAATGCCGTCATGGGCGGCCATGAGCGGCCCCGCCATGCGATCGAGGGAATGCTGCAGCGGCATGTCCTATCAACCGGCGGGGCGGCATACCCGGCGAACTCCGACGGCGTGCCGTTCAACATGTCGCATATCTACGCGAGCGGGAACCTGGCCGCCGACATGTACTGCAACGTCGCCGCCGAAAGCACGGGGCGCGTGCTGGCCACCCGGCTGTACAATTCCACCCCCGACAGCGGCATGAAGGAGATGCTCGGCTTCATGGTCGCACGCGACACCATGCACCAGCAGCAGTGGCTCGCCGTGATCGAGGAGATGGGCGGGCTGCATGAGGTGCTGCCGATCCCCAACTCCTTCCCGCAGAGCAAGGAAGCGCAGGAGCACTCCTATGCCTTCTACGCCACTGAGGTGAACCAGGCGCCGCCGCAGCCGGGCCGCTGGACAGAAGGCCCGTCGATGGACGGCAAGGGGCAGTTCAGCGTATTCCAGAACCGGCCGATGGGCGAAGAGCCCGTGCTCGGCCCGGCTCGCGACCAGAGCGGCGCGCAAAGCGAGCAGATCAGCCAAAAGGCCGCCGAATAAGGGCGGCGTCAGAGGAGGTTTCAAATGCCTACGCCAAGTAGCCTCAAAGACGTTTACCTGGACGAGCTCAAGGACCTTTGGTCAGCCAACGACCAGATGATGAAGGCCGTCGGCACGCTGGCGGACCACGCAAGCAACGCCAAGCTGAAATCGTTGCTTGAAGGCTCGGTTTCCGGGGTGTCGACGCATACCGAGACGATCAAGTCCCTGATCGAAGCTGGTGGCGGCGAGGTTGAGAAGGAGCGTTGCAAAGGCATGGAGGGCCTCGTCAAAGAGGCCCTGAAGCATTGCGTGAAAGAAGCGCCCGAGCAGGACGAATTGCGGGATGTCGTGATCATCGCGCAATATCAGCGCATGTCGCATTACGGCATCACCGGCTTCGGGTCAGCCGCCGCGTATGCGACGGCGCTCGGCGAGAAGGATGGCGCCAAGACGCTGAAATCGATCGTGTCGGACATCTACAAGGCCGACGAGGAGACCAGCAAAATGGGCGAGAAACTCGCGAAAGGCGCTGCTAAGCACGCAATGGCTTAGCAGGCCGGTTCGGGAGGCGTTGCGGCAGCCGGGTTCTCGGGCCGGCTGCCGACGTCGCTATAATCCGGGCGGAACGCCGGCTGCCTGCAGTGCCGCCTTTTGCCGGGCCTCGACCGCTTCGACGTTGAAGCCCTCGATCAGCTTATGGAACATCTCATACCAGTTCAGCTCGGCTTTCAGGCGCAGGAACACGCTGCCGAGGCCAAGAGCCGAGCGGTCCATCAGCACGAACTCGCGCGGCGGCTTGACCCCGCCCGTCTGCCGCAGCCCGGCATGGACCTTCTCCGCCACGCTGCGGCCATACTGCGAGTCGCCGTGTTCCTGGATGCGCCGCACCCGGTTGTCCAACAGCGGCTCGTAAACGAACGCCGCCCATTGGTTCAGCACCGCCATCTGCTCCTTGCTGAGATTGACGAAGCCCCAGCCCTCATACGCCTCCCGCGCTTTCGCGTCGTCGTGATCGCGGATCGCTTCGTAAAGATCGATCACGCCGCGGACGAACTTGGGCGGGAACACGCGGATGGCGCCGAAATCGAGCAAGTTGATGCCGTTGTCCTCCCGCACCTGGTAGTTGCCGAGGTGCGGGTCGCCGTGGATCACGCCGAAGCGGTAGAACGGGACATACCAGGCGTGGAACATGCCTTCGGCGATCTGGTTGCGCACCTCCAGCGGCGGCTCCTCGTCGATCCGCTTCTGCAGCGCGGTCCCGTTCAGCCAGGTCATCGTCAGCAGGCGCTTGGTGGTGTACTCCTCGAGCGGCGCCGGCACGCTCACCCGCGGCTCGTCGGCGAGCATGGCGTCGTAGAGGCGCATCTGGGCTGCTTCGCGCTTGTAGTCCAGTTCCTCGCGCAAGCGCTCGGCGATCTCGGTGTAGATGTCGTCGCCCTCGATCACGGTGTCGATGCGCTTGTAGATGCGCATCGCCACCCGCAACTGCCGCAAGTCGGCCTCTACGGTGCTCGGCATGTCGGGGTATTGCAGCTTGCAGGCGACATCGGTTCCGTCCGGCAGCGTGCCCCGATGCACCTGCCCGAGGCTGGCCGCGGCGGCGGCGTCCTGGCCGAAGCTCTGGAACCTGGATTGCCAGTCAGGCCCCAACTCGCCGGCCATGCGGCGGCGGACGAAGTTCCAGCCCATCGGCGGCGCGTTGGCCTGCAACTGCGCCAGTTCCGCCGAGTACTCCTCCGGGATCGCGTCAGGGATGGTGGAGAGGATCTGCGCCACCTTCATCAGCGGCCCTTTCAGGCCGCCCAGGACGCCTTTCAGGTCCTCCGCGTGAGAGGCGCGGTTCGGCTTGAAGCCGAACACGCGCTCGCCGGCGAGGCGGGCCGCGATGCCGCCCACGGCGCCCGAGGTCTTCGCGAACCGCCGGAACTCCCCGAACAGGTTCGATCGCTCGTCTGCCATCAGGCCCGCTCCAACTCGTCGATGTAGCCGGCGATGACGTCGAGGCCGCGCCGCCAGAAGGAGGGGTCGGAGGCGTCGAGGCCGAACGGGGCCAGCAGTTCCTTGTGCCGCTTGGCGCCTCCGGCCCGCAGCATGTCCAGGTATTTGGCCTCGAACCCCGGATGGCCGCCCTGGAACACGCTGTAGAGCGCGTTCACCAGGCAATCGCCGAAGGCGTAGGCGTAGACGTAGAACGGCGAATGAATGAAGTGCGGCACGTAGGCCCAGTAGACGGCGTAATCCGGCGTGAAGTGGAAGGCCGGGCCCAGGCTCTCGGACTGCACCTGCATCCAGATCTCGCCGATCCGCTCGGGCAGCAGCTCGCCTTGGCGGCGCTCGTCGTGCAGCCGGGTCTCGAACTGGTAGAACGCGACCTGGCGGACCACGGTGTTGAGCATGTCCTCGACCTTGTTGGCGAGCATGATGCGCCGCCGGGCCAAGTCGGTCTCCGCGTCGAGCAGGGCGCGGAAGGTCATCATCTCGCCGAACACGCTGGCGGTCTCGGCCAGGGTCAGCGGGGTGCCGCTCATCAGGTAGCCCTGCTCGGCGGCGAGGAGCTGGTGCACGCCGTGGCCGAGCTCGTGGGCGAGGGTCATCACGTCGCGGGTTTTGCCGTGATAGTTCAACAGCAGGTAGGGATGCGCCGACGGCACCGTCGGATGGGCGAAGGCGCCGCCGGACTTGCCCGGCCTGGGCGCCGCGTCGATCCACGGATTGTCGAAGAACCGGTGCCCGAGCTTGGCCAGCTCCGGCGAGAAGCCGCCATAGGCTGACAGAACGCGGGCGCGGGCGTCGTCCCAGCCGATGCTGCCGTCCTGGTCCTCCGGCAAGGGGGCGTTGCGATCCCAGTGCTCCAGCTTCTCCAGGCCGAGCCACTTGGCTTTCAGCGCGTAATACCGGTGCGACAGCCGGGCGTAGTCGCCGGTGACGGCGGTGGAGAGCGCGTCCACCACCTCGTCCTCGACCATGTTGGCCCGGTTGCGGTAGCTGGCCGGGCGTGGGTAGCGCCGCCAGGCGTCGACGATCTCCTTATCCTTGGCCAAGGTGTTCGTAATCAGGCTGAACAGCCGCAGGTTGTCCGCGAACGTGGCGCTGATCCCGCCGGCCGCATCGGCGCGGACGGCGCGGTCGCGGTCCGAAAGCTTGTTCAGGGCCGCCGAGACCGTCAGCCGCTCCTCGCCCACCGGCACGCGCAGGCCGGCGATCGTCTCGTCGAACAGCCGCGACCAGGCGCTGCGCCCGGTGACCTCTTTCTCATGCAGCAGCTTCTCGGCCTCGTCGCTCAATTGGTGCGGGCGGAACACCCGCAGGTCCCGCAGCCAGGGCGACCAGCGGGCCAGGGCCGGATCCTGTTCCTTCTCTGCCAGCACGGCGTCATCGAGACGGTTCAGCTCAAGCGGGAAGAACAGCAAATCGCTGCTGATCGTCGTCACCCGCTCGGCGACGGACTGGTAGAACTGGCCGCGCGCCGCGTCGGTGCTGTCGGCGCTGAACTGCAACTGCGCGTAGGACATGAGGCGGCCCTGGATCTCCTCGATGCGCTGGTATTCGGCAAGCCCGGCGGCGAGGGCGGCCCCGCCGATCCTGGCCAGCTTGCCGGCATACTGATCGGAGAAGGCGCGGGCGGCACGGGCCGCTTCGGCGAAATCGGCTTCGACCGCATCCGACTGCGGGCCTGGATAGAGATCCGCGAGGTCCCAGGCCGGCAGTGGCTCGACCGCCCCGGCCGACGGCCCATCGGGGGAAAAACGCGCGTGATCCGGGGGAAGCTGCATCTGGTGCCGGTCCTGTCGTGCTGGTAGGAACTTGCTCGTTAAGGTGGGTTGCAGCCCCGCCGGGGCAAGCGGCCCCTGTTTCAAGCCTGAGGGAGAGCCGGTGCAGCGCGTCGACGATTGGCCGAACCTGGCCGCCATGATGTTCGGGCTTGCCCGGCAGCGCCCGACCCGGCCGATGCTTCGCCATTACGAGGACGGGGCATGGCACAGCACCACCTGGGCCGCGTTCGCCACCAAGGCCGCGTCCGCCGCCCGCGGGCTTCGGGCCGCCGGCATCGCCGCCGGGGACCGCGTCCTCATGGTCAGCGAAAGCCGGCCGGAAATCCCGATCCTTGAGACCGCGCTGATGGCCATTCGCGCCATTCCCGTGCCGGCCTACGTCACCAACACGCCCGACGACCATGCCCACCTCCTGAGGGACAGCGGCGCGCGCGCGGCGATCGCCTCCAACCCAGACCTTGCCGCACGGGTCGCGATCGCTGCGGCGCGGACGGCCGGCCTCGACAATCTTTTCTGCATGACGCCCAAAGGGGTCGCGTCCAACCACCGGCCGCTCGCGCCGCTGTTCGGCGACGACGCGTCCCCGGACGATATCGCGGCCGAGACGGCCATCATCCCGCAAGGCTCGCTCGCGTGCCTGATCTACACCAGCGGCACGTCCGGGCCGCCTCGCGGCGTCATGCTCCCTCACCGGGCCATCCTGTCCAACATTGCCGGCATCGGCGAGTTCGCCGCCCGCACGCTGAACCTCGACGGCAGCGTCTATCTCTCGTTCCTGCCGCTGTCGCACAGCTACGAGCACACCGTTGGCCAGTTCATCCTTCCCGCCCTCGGCTCTGAAGTCGTGTACGGGCGCGGGCTGGAACACCTGGCCGCCGATTTGCAAGCGGTCCGCCCCACCATCCTCACCGTGGTGCCCCGGATGCTTGAGGTCATCCGCGCCCGCATCCAGAACCAGCTCAAGCGCGACCCGGCCTGGAAACGCCGGCTATTCGAGCAGACGCTCGCCGCCGGGCTCCGCCGCGTCGAGGGCCAGGGCACGCTGGCCGACCGGCTCGCGGCGCCGTTGCTGGACCGTCTGGTGCGCAGCAAGGTCCGCGCCCGCTTCGGCGGACGGCTGATCGGCCTGATCTCGGGCGGCGCGCGGCTTGACCCGGACACTGGGCGCTTCTTCGATGCCCTGGGCCTGCCGTTGCTGCAAGGCTATGGCCAGACCGAGGCCGGCCCGGTGATCAGCGTCAACCTGCCGACGCGGCCTCGCAACGCGACAGTTGGCCATCCGCTGCCCGGCATCGAGGTCAGGACCGCGGATGACGGCGAAGTGCTGGTCAAGGGCGACCTCGTTATGGACGGGTACTGGAACGATGCCGAAGCGACCGCGCGGACGCTGAGGGACGGCTGGCTGCACACCGGCGACCTTGGGCGGCTGCATCCTGACGGCACGCTCGAGATCACCGACCGCAAGAAGGACATCATCGTCCTGTCCGGCGGCGAGAATGTCAGCCCGGCGCGGATCGAGGGCCTGCTGATGAACGAGCCTGAAATCCAGCAGGCGGTGGTCGGCGGCGAGGGCCGAGCCGGGCTGTCCGCCCTGGTCGTGCCGGCCGAGGGCGAGGCGGCGCAGACGGTGGCGACCGCGATCGGCCGGGTCAACCAAGGGCTGAGCGTGACCGAACGCATCCGCCGGCACACGATCGTGCCCGCGTTCACCATCGAGAACGGGCTGCTGACGCCGAGCCAGAAGATCAGGCGCAGCATCGTGCTTGAGGCGTATGGGACGGCGGCGCGCGAGGCTGAGTGATCGTCAGAGCGGCTTTAGGCCCGCCTCGATCTCCGCCCGCCGGTCCTCCAGGAAGGGCGGCAGGGACAACCGTTCCCCGAGCGCGTCCGGCGTCTCGTCCAAGGCGAAGCCCGGGCCGTCGGTCGCGATCTCATACAGGATGCCGCCCGGCTCGCGCGCGTAAAGGCTGCGGAAATAGAACCGGTCCACCGGCCCGCTCGACCGGATGCCGAGCCGCTGATACCGGTCGAGCCAATACGGATAGGCTGCATCGTCCACCCGAAACGCCACGTGGTGCACGCCGCCGGCCCCCGCCTGGGCCGGGGCAAGCTCAGGCTCGATGCGCACGTGCAGCTCAGCCGCCGGGCCGCCAGCGCCCATCTCGAACACCGCGACCGGCGTGCGGCCCCATTCATAGGTCCGCGCCTGGCGCATCTCCAGCACGTCTTGCAGGAACCGCGCCGAGGGCTCCAGCCGCGGCACGCTGATCACGATCGGGCCCAGGCCCCGCACCTGCATGGCGTCAGGCGCCGGGCTGCGCTCCCACCGGCGCCACTCTCCCATTCCTGCATCGTCGACCAGCATCAGCCGCTGCCCCTCCGGGTCCTCAAAGTCCAGCGTCATGCGGCCATCGCGCTCGGCAGGCCTGTCGTGTCTCACCCCGTACGCGTCGAGCCGCGCCGCCCACCAGGACAGCGCCTCCGCTCCAGCGACCCGCAAACCGGTGCGCACGACGCTGCTTGTGCCCTGCCGCTCCGGCCTGGCCGGCCAATCGAAAAACGTCAGATCCGTCCCGGGACTGCCCACGCCGTCGGCGTAGAACAGGTGGTAGGCGCTGACGTCGTCCTGGTTGACCGTTTTCTTGACCAGGCGCATTCCCATGACGCTGGCGTAGAAATCATGGTTGCGCCGGGCATCGGCGGTCACCGCGGTCAGGTGGTGGATGCCGAGAAGCCGGCTCATCCGGCCCGGCCCCGGACCAGCGCCGCGGTCACCTCCGCCACGTGACGTCCCTGGCTCTTGGCGATCTCGATCTCGTCTGCGCTCACCTGGCGGGACCCGTCGCCCGCCGCGATCGTCGATGCGCCATAGGGTGTCCCGCCGCTGACGGTTTCAAGCTGGAGCATCCGCTTCTCGGTATAGGGCAGGCCCACGATCGTCATGCCGAGGTGCATCAGGTTCACGATGGTCGAGACGATCGTCGTCTCCTGCCCGCCGTGCTGGCTCGCGGTGGAGGTGAACACCGAGCCCACCTTGCCGACCAGCTTATTCTGGAACCAAAGCCCGCCGGTTTGGTCGAGGAAGCTCGCCATCTGCGACGTCATGCGCCCATACCGCGTGGGCGTGCCGACGATGATGGCGTCATACTCCGGCAGTTCGTCAACGGTGGCGACCGGCGCAGGCTGATCGAGTTTGAAGTGCGCCTCCCGCGCCACGTGCTCCGGCGCCGTCTCAGGCACGCGCTTCACCGCGACCTCGCTGCCGGGCACGGAGCGGACGCCGTCGGCCACCGCGTTGGCCATCGTCTCGACGTGGCCGTAGCTGGAATAATACAGCACCAGGATTTTCGCCATGTTCGCGCGCCTTTTCAAATTGCTGCGTCACAAGCTGTCCCTGGCCGGCTGGTCCCGCAACGCCTTTGCCGGAAACTTGGCGTTCGCTAAAACCGAACGATGCGCCCCAGCACCGACGACCTCGCAACCTTCGTCCAAGTCGCCGACAGCGGCGCCGTCACTGCCGCGGCTTTGCGTCTCGGCCTCGCTAAGTCCGTTGTCAGCAAACGCATCGCCCACCTCGAGGCCGCGTTATCCGCCAAGTTGCTTCACCGCTCCGCCAGGGGCATGACCCTGACTGACGCCGGCGCCCTGTTTTACCGGCGCGCGGCCGCCGTATTGTCCCAGCTCGACGCGATGAGCGACGAGGTGGCCGCGCGGTCGGGTGATCTGCAGGGCCGCATCCGCATCGCCGCGCCGATGAGCTTTGGCATGCGCCACCTCGGGCCGATCATCGCCGGCTTCATGCAGGCCCACCCGCGGATCGAGATCGGCATCGACCTCGACGACCGGTACGCCGACCTGCAAGGCGAGGGCTATGACTTGGCGGTTCGGATCGGCCGCCTGAACGACTCCGCGCTCAAGGCGCGCAAGCTCGGGGTCAGCCGCCGCGCGCTGTGCTGCAGCCCCGCCTATGCCGGGCGGCACGGCCTGCCGGACTCGCTGGACGGGCTTATGGCGCATGACTGCCTCACCTACGGCAACGTTGCCGCGGCGCAGGTCTGGCGCTTTGCCAGCACGAGTGATCCGGCCGCCGAGGAACGCTCGCTCGCCCCGCGCGGCAGGTTTGCCTCGAACAGCGGCGAGGCTCTGCTGGATGCTGCCCGCGGCGGCGTTGGCCTGGTCATCCTGCCGACATTCATAACCGCCGACGCGCTCGCGGCAGGCGACTTGGTCGAGGTCCATATTGCCGGGTTGAGGCCTTCCGCGGGCCTGATCCAAGTCGTCTACCCCGAGACCGCCGCCATGCCGCTGAAGGTCCGCGCGCTGATCGACCATCTTGCCGCGACGCTGCGCGAGCCGTTCAGCTGGGATCGCGGCTCGGAATGATCGAGGGCCGGTTCGGAAACGCTCGCCGCGGCTCGAAGGGGAAAACGGGCCCTCAGCCCCACCCCTTTTAGGACTGATCACGCCGTTCCCATTCTTGGCGGATGAGCGCTCTATCAAATAACGCCGGGCTGGCATGTCTAGCGCCCTAACAGCGGTTCGAGCGGCGTGCGCCGGCGAGCTTGATGGGCCGCGCGGCGCCGGAGCATGCGGTTCCCGCCGGTTGGGTCGACGCGGCGTTCGAGGGCGAGGACCAACTCAAAGCGGCGACGATCTCCTGGCCGCGCGCCGAACTCGTGCTGGATGCGCCCACCGAAGCCGGCGAGATCATGGTCCGCCTGTGGAGCAACCTGCCCGGGGAGGCTGGCGCCGGGCAAATCGCCGAGCCGCATCGCCCGCGCCGGCGCATCGAGGCCATGTTCGGGCGGCTGGAGGACGTGCTGAACTGCGAGCGGGCCAGCCTTGCCCCCCCGCGCAGCGCTGCCGAGCTTCGCCGTCATCCTGCTCGCCTGTCTGACCGTGAGGCCTTCCAGCCTCGGCTCAAAATCCATGCCTCTCGGCGGCCAAGCCGGCGTTGCCAGCTACGTCGCAACAATACAACTTCGGCGTCGCGCGCGGACAATCGCACGCCGCATTCAAGCCTGACCATCATACCAGACCCGCGCCGAACGCACCCCGACCTCAAGCCGAAGGAGACCAACCACGAATGCTGATCGGCGACCCGCCAACCGCCAGCAGCACCGGCCTCCCCGTCTGGGGCATCGATTGCGAGGACGACCTCGTCTGCCGCGCCGTGACCCAGGAAACCCCGGACGTCCGCACCTTCCATTTCGGAACCGAACGCCCGGCCCAGTTCCGCTTCGAACCCGGCCAGTTCCTGACCCTGGAACTCCCCATAGACGGCAGCCCCGTCTATCGCTGCTACACCATCTCCTCTCCCCCGACTCGCCCCGAAACCGTCTCCATCAGCACGAAGCGCGTTCCCCAAGGCCCCGCCTCCAACTGGTTGCACGACGCGATGCGTCCCGGCCTGTCGCTGCGCGCCACCGGCCCCGCCGGCGAGTTCGTCCTCCCCCGCGCCCCCTCCGGCAAGCTCCTCTTCCTCTCCGGCGGCATCGGCGCCACCCCCGCCATCAGCATGATCCGCGCCCTCTACGACCGCGCCGAGGACCGCGACATCCTCTACGTCCACAGCGCCCGCACGCCCGCCGACATCCCCTTCCGCGACGAACTTGCCCTCATCGCCCGGCGCCTGCCCCGCCTGCGCGTCGTCCACATCGTCGAACGCCCCGGCGACGAACCCGCCTGGCCCGGCCTCACCGGCCGCCTGCACCCCCAGGCCCTCGCCCTCCTCGCCCCGGACCTGCTCGAACGTGAAACCTACTGCTGCGGCCCCGCCCCCTACATGGCCGCCGTCCGCGCCATGCTCGACGCCGCCGGCTTCAACCGCCAGAACTACCACGAGGAAAGCTTCAACTTCGAACGCCTCCCAGGCGGCGTCATCGAGGAGGTCTCCGAGGCCACCGCGCAATCCATCGCCGGGTTCAACGTGACATTTGTAAAGTCCAACAAGACCATAACCTGCGATTCCAGCACCACTGTCCTCGATGCCGCCCGCCAGGCCGGGATGAGATTGCCCTTCGCATGTTCGAAAGGGGTATGCGGCACCTGCAAAAGCCGTATGGTGTCAGGACGTGTCGACATGCGGCACGGCGGCGGCATCCGCCCCAGGGAAATTGATCAGGGCCTCGTGCTGATCTGCTGCAGCCGCCCCCTCGAAGATTTGGTGATCGACAAATGACGCAAGCAGCCCAGGCTATCCGCCCAGCCCCGGCCCCCATCCTCTCCGCCCGCCCTCCTGAAACCCGCCCGACCCTCATCGAGGTCCGCAACGTCAGCAAGTGCTTCGGCGCCAACACTCAAGAAGCCCTCGCCATGATCGAGGCCGGCTCCGACCGCGCCGCCATCCTGGAGAAAACCGGCACCGCCGTCGGCCTGAGCCAGGTCAACGTCGACGTCGCCGAAGGCGAGATCCTCGTCGTCATGGGCCTGTCCGGCAGCGGCAAGTCCACCCTGCTGCGCTGCCTCAACCGCCTGATCGAGCCCAGCACCGGCGCCATCCGCGTCCGCGGCGCCGACGTCACCGCCATGAACGCCGCCGCGTTGCGGGACTTCCGCCGCCAGAATTTCGGCATGGTGTTCCAGCACTTCGCCCTCTTCCCCCACCGCACCATCCTCGCCAACGTCGAATTCGGCCTTGAGGTCCAAGGCAAGTCCAAGCAGGGCCGCCGCGACGCCGCCATGACCGCCATCGACCTCGTCGGCCTCAAAGGCTGGGAGCACCGCTACCCGAGCGAGCTTTCCGGCGGCATGAAGCAGCGCGCCGGCCTCGCCCGCGCGC
Source organism: Acetobacteraceae bacterium (assembly GCA_965217935.1). Lineage (GTDB taxonomy): Bacteria > Pseudomonadota > Alphaproteobacteria > Acetobacterales > Acetobacteraceae > JBBROS01. Next base: position 1,052,537 of record OZ244581.1, read on the forward strand.
TCGCCGCCGACGCCGCCATCCTGCTGATGGATGAAGCTTTCAGCGCGCTGGACCCGCTTATCCGCCGCGACATGCAGCAGGAGCTGAGCGAGCTGCAGAATCGCCTGAAGAAGACTATCGTCTTCGTCTCCCACGACCTCGACGAAGCCATCGCCCTCGGCGGGCGCATCGTCCTGATGAAAGATGGCGTGATCGTCCAAGTGGGCTACGCCGAGGAAATCCTGATGAACCCGGCCACCCCCTACGTCCGCCGCTTCGTCGAGCACATCGACGTCGCCTCGGTGCTGAAGGTCGGCGCCCTGCTCTCCTCCACCCCGCTCCTACTCCGCACCCACGACGACGCCCAGGACGCCGCCGACCGCATGGAAGCGGCCGGCGCCGGCACGGCCCTCGTAGTCGACGAAGCCGGCAGCCTTCAAGGCCGCGCCGATCTCGCCTCCGTCCGCCGCGCCGCGAAATCCAGCCGCCCGATCGCCACGGCCACGCAATCCTGCGCAACCCTTCACGCCAGCCTCTCGATCAAGGAGGCGTTGCCGGTGGTGGCCGGCGAACCCGAACCCATCCCCGTCATCGACGACGACGGCCTTCTGCAAGGCGCCATCGACCGCACCGGCATCATCAACGCGTTAGCCCGGCGCACCCATGTCCCCGCACAGGCCCAGGCCGAACCGGTAGCCGCGTGATGGACTGGTCCATACCCCGCATCCCGCTCGACGATTGGAGCGACGCCGCGCTGAATTTCCTCACCGGGACCCTATCCGGCCTCACCCGGGTCATCAGCCGCTCCGTCTCCGACTGGATCGCCGAACTCACGACGCTGCTGCAAGCGGTCCCCCCCCCCGTCATCATCGTCCTGTTCGGCCTGCTCGCCTGGCGCGTCTCCGGCTGGAAGCTCTCGCTCGGCACCATGCTCGGCCTCGCCTTCCTGTGGAACCTGCGCCTGTGGGACCCGATGATCACCACCCTCGTGATGGTCGTCCTCTCCACGATGGCCTCCATCGCCATCGGCCTGCCCATCGGCATCGCCGCCGCCCTCAGCGCCAAGACCTGGCGCTTCGTCTCCCCCACGATGGACATGGCCCAGACCATGCCCAGCTTCGTCTACCTCATCCCCGCCATCCCGTTCTTCGGCCTCGGCCCGGTCTCGGCCTGCTTCGCCACCGTCATCTTCTCCATGCCCCCCACCATTCGCCTCACCGCCCTCGGCATCCTGCAAGTGCCCGAGGAGATGACCGAAGCCGCCGACGCCTTCGGCACCACCCACTGGCAGAAGCTGGTCAAGGTGCAGATCCCGCTGGCCATCCCCACCATCATGGCCGGCATCAACCAGACCATCATGCTCTCCCTCTCGATGGTGGTCATCGCCGCCATGATCGGCGCCGGCGGCCTCGGCCGCGAGGTCTGGAGCGCGATCCAGCGGCTCGAAGCCGGCCGCGGCTTCCAGGCCGGCATCGCCATCGCCATCCTGGCCATCATCCTCGACCGCATCACGCAACAGGTCTCGCGCCGGGCGCAGCCGCGTTGACGTTGTTCGGGAGATCGCGATGAGCGACGAATCCGGCACCGGCCTTGATCGCGCGACAACAGAAGAAAATGCTTTCAGAAATCAGCAGCATGCGTGATGACATGGCCGTGATGACGGCGATCTTGCAGCGGCTCGACAGCACGGTCCCAGACGTGTCTATGGGGTTCGCGCCATGCACTCGCAAGATGTCCGGCTGACAATGCGCGTAAGCGACCTCGAAACGAACCCCCAACAGCCAGGAAACGCAGCACAATGCCGAACATTCCCGAGATTGCCCTACGTCGGCGGAGCGTTCTGGGCGCCGCCGCCCTCATCGGCGCAGCCGCCCTCCCCCGCTTCGCCGCCGCCGCCGGCAAGGGCGAGGTCCGCATCGCCTACGTCGAATGGGCCGACGCCACCGTCGCCACCAACATCCTTGCCCAGGCCCTGCAGCAGGACGGCTACGAGACCAAGACCATCCCCGTCTCCGGCGCCGCGATGTGGCAGGCGGTCGCGTCCGGCGACGCCGACTGCATGGTCGCCGGCTGGCTCCCCACCACCCACGCCGCCTACTACGCCAGGCTCAAGGACAAGGTGGACCTCGCCGGCAAGAACGCCGAGGGCGCCCGCCTCGGCTGGGTCGTGCCCGATTACGTCAAGCTCGACTCCATTGCCGACCTTAAGGCCCATGCCGCCGAATTCGACAACAAGGTTATCGGCATCGATCCCGGCGCCGGCCTGATGCGCGCCTCTGAGAAGGCGATGAAGGAATACGGCCTCAGCAACATGAAGCTGGTCGAAGGCAGCGACGCCACCATGACCGCCGCCTTGAAAGACGCCATCGCCCGCAAGCAGCCCATCGTCGTCACCGGCTGGACCCCGCACTGGATGTGGGCCGCCTTTAAGCTGAAATACCTGGCCGATCCCAAAGGCGTCCTCGGCGGCGAGGAGACCGTCTACACCGTCACCCGCAAGGACCTGAAGGACGAGAAGCCCGAGCTTTACAAGGTCTTGAGCAAGTTCAGCCTCACCTTGCCCGAAGAGCAGTCGGTCATGCTCCAGAACAACGAGAGCGGCGCCGACCCGAAAAAAACCGCCGCCAAGTGGGTGGCCGACAACCAGGACAAGGTGAAGTCCTGGCTCAGCTAACCGCGGCGTGAAGCGGTCCTGCCCCGCTGGGCAGGGCCGCGCTCGCAAGCAAGGCCAAGGCGCATCCCGGCCGTTTTTCTTCAGCTATCCCTTGACGACGCGCGAAGCCAAGTCCGGCGTCGCCCCAAGCCAAGCCCCGGCCGCGCCGGCGAGCCGATAACGCAGGAATGCCCATGCAGCCGTTCTCCGCCCTCCGAGTCGCCCGCGAGGCCCTCCGCGGCCAATCCGGCTGGACCGAGCAGTGGCGCTCCCCCGAAAGCCCCCGCGCCGAGTACGACGCCATCATCGTCGGCGCCGGCGGCCACGGCCTGGCCACCGCCTACTACCTGGCACGAGAATACGGCCTGACCAACGTCGCCGTCCTGGAAAAAGGCTGGCTCGGCGGCGGCAACACCGGGCGCAACACCACCATCATCCGCAGCAACTACCTGATGGAGGAAAGCGCCGCCTTCTACGATCACGCGGTCAAGCTGTGGGAGACCCTTTCCGCCGAGCTGAACTACAACGTCATGTTCTCCCCCCGCGGCGTCATGATGCTCGCCCACACCGTCCACGACGTCCAGGTGTTCAAGCGCCACGTGCACGCCAACCGCCTCGCCGGCGTGGATAACGAGTGGCTCACCCCCGAGGAGGCGCAAGCCTACTGCCCGCCGCTGAACATCGCCCCCGGCATGAGGTACCCCGTCCTCGGCGCCGCCCTGCAACGCCGCGGCGGCACCGCCCGCCACGACGCCGTCGCCTGGGGCTACGCCCGCGCCGCCAGCGCCATGGGCATCGACATCATCCAGAACTGCGCCGTCACCGGCATCGACCGCGCCCCCACCGGCGAGGTTACCGGCGTGCAGACCACCCGCGGCCCGGTCCGCGCCCGCCGCGTCGGCGTCGTGGCCGCCGGGCACACGAGTGTGCTGATGGCAATGGCCGGCGTCCGCATGCCGCTGGAAAGCTACCCGCTGCAGGCCCTCGTCAGCGAGCCGGTCAAGCCCTGCGTACCCTGCGTGGTGATGAGCAACACCATCCATGCCTACCTCAGCCAATCGGACAAGGGCGAGCTGGTCATCGGCGCCGGCACCGACGCCTACGTCAGCTACAGCCAGCAGGGCGGCCTGCACATCGCCACCCACACGCTGGACGCCATCTGCGAGCTGTTCCCCCGCTTCCGCCGCATGAGGATGCTGCGAAGCTGGGGCGGCATCGTCGACGTGACGCCGGACCGAAGCCCCATCGTCGGCCTCACCCCCGTCCCCGGCCTCTACGTCAACTGCGGCTGGGGCACCGGCGGCTTCAAGGCCACCCCCGGCTCCGGCCACGTGTTCGCCCACACCATCGCCACCGGCGCGCCCCACCGCATCAATGCCCCCTTCGCCCTCGACCGCTTCCAGACCGGCCGCCTGATCGACGAAGCCGCCGCCGCCGCGGTTGCCCACTGACATGCTCCTGATCCCCTGCCCCATCTGCGGCCCCCGCCCGGAACCCGAGTTCACCTACGCAGGCCAAGCCCACGTCGCCCGCCCGGACAACCCGGGCGCCCTCGACGACCAGGCCTGGTCCGAATTCCTCTACGCCCGCGACAACCCAAGGGGCCGCTACGCCGAACGCTGGCGCCACACGCACGGCTGCGCCCGCTACTTCAACGCCGTCCGCGACACCTACACCGACCAGTTCGCCGCCAGCTACCCGGCCGGAACCGAGCCTCCCGCATGACCCTGACCTTCACCTTCGACGGCCGCGCCTACCAGGGCCGCCCCAGCGACACCTTGGCCTCCGCCCTCCTCGCCAACGGCGTCCGCCTCCTGGGCCGCAGCTTCAAGTACCACCGCCCCAGGGGCCTCCTCGCCGCCGGCTCGGAAGAGCCGAACGCCCTGGTCGAGGTCGACCGCGGCCGTGGCCGCACCACTCCCAACCTCCGCGCCACCCAGGTCGAGCTCTACGACGGCCTCGTCGCCCGCAGCCAGAACCGCTGGCCCTCGCTCGCCTTCGACGTGGGCGCCGCCGCCGACCTCGCCGCCCCGGCCCTCAGCGCCGGCTTCTACTACAAGACCTTCATCGCCCCCCAAGGCGCCTGGCATCGCCTCTACGAACCCCTGATCCGCCGCTCCGCCGGCCTCGGCCGCGCCCCGGACGCCCTCGATGCCGACCACTACGCCAGCCGCTACGCCCACTGCGACGTCCTGGTCGTGGGCGCAGGCCCCGCCGGCCTCGCCGCCGCCGAAGCCGCCGCCAGCCCCGGCGTCCGCGTCATCCTCTGCGACGAGCAGCCCCGCTTCGGCGGCAGCCTGCTCGCCGAGCGCACCGCCGCCATCGACGCCCAATCCGCCCAGTCCTGGATCGCCGCCCGCCTTGCCGCCCTCGCCGCCAACCCGGATGTCACCCTCCTCCCCCGCACCACCGCCTTCGGCTGGTATCCAGGCCCCATCGTCGGCCTCGCCCAGCGCCTGACCGACCACCTCCCCGACCCTGACCCAAGCCTCCCCCGCGAACGCCTCTGGCAAGTCCGCCCCAAGCAGGTCGTCCTCGCCACCGGCGCCCACGAGCGCCCCCTCGTCTTCTCCGGCAACGACCGCCCCGGCGTCATGCTGGCGGACAGCGCCCGCACCTACGCCAACCGCTACGGCGCCGCCCCCGCCCGCCGCGCCGTTGTCGTCACCAACAGCGACACCGCCTACCAGGCCGCCCTCGACCTCCACGCCGCCGGCGTCCAGATCGCCCTGATCGCCGACCTCCGCCCCACGGCCCCCGGCCCCTGGCCCGCCGCCGCCCGCCAGGCCGGGCTGCGCGCTGAGACCGGGATGCGCGTCCTCGACACGCGGGGCCGCCGAGCGCTGCGCGTCGTCATCCTCGGCCACCCCGACGGCCGCCGCGAGTGGGTCCGGGCCGGCCTGCTCGCCATGAGCGGCGGCTGGACCCCCGCCGTCCACCTGTTCTCCCAATCCCGCGGCGCCCTGCGCTTCGACGACGCCGCCGGCGTCTTCCTCCCCGGCGCGTCCGCCGCCCCCGAACGCTCCGCCGGCGCCTGCCGCGGCGTTCATGCCCTGGCCGACGTGATCGAGGACGGCCAAGCCGCCGGCATCGACGCCGCCCAAGCCGCGGGCCATGACCCAAATGCCCCAACATGTTTCACGTGCAACAATGCCGAGCCCGCCGCCTGGTCCCCCCCGGCCGCCCCGGTCGGCAAGCTGAAGCGCGCCTTTATCGATTTCCAGAACGACGTCACCAGCAAGGACCTCCTGCTCGCCACCCAGGAGGGCTTCCACAGCATCGAGCACGTCAAGCGCTACACCACCACCGGCATGGCCACCGACCAGGGCAAGACCAGCAACATGAACGCGCTGGCCATCGTGGCCCAGGCCCGCGGCGTCCCCGTGCCAGAGGTCGGCCTCACCACCTTCCGCCCCCCCTACACCCCCGTCACCTTCGGCACGCTCGCCGGCTACAGCCGCGGCGTCCTGTTCGACCCGGTCCGCACCACCCCCATCCACGGCTGGGCCGCCGCCCACGGCGCGGTGTTCGAGGACGTCTCGCTATGGAAGCGGGCCCGCTACTTCCCAAGGCCCGGCGAGGACATGCGCCAGGCCGTCGCCCGCGAGTGCCGCACCGTCCGCGCCGCCTGCGGCCTGTTCGACGCCTCCACCCTGGGCAAGATCGAGGTCGCCGGCCCCGACGCCGCCGCCTTCATGAACCGCATGTACGTCAACGCCTGGACCAAGCTGAAGCCCGGCCGCTGCCGCTACGGCGTCATGCTCGGCGAGAACGGCTTCGTCATGGACGACGGCGTGGTCGGCCGTCTGGCAGACGACCGCTTCCACGTCACCACCACCACCGGCGGCGCCGCCCGCGTGCTCGCCACGATGGAGGACTACCTGCAGACCGAATGGCCCGACTTGCGTGTCTGGCTCGCCAGCACGACCGAGGAATGGGCCGTCCTCGCCGTCCAAGGCCCGGGCGCCCGCGACGTGCTCTCTCCCCTGCTCGACATGGACATCGGCCCGGACGCCATGCCCCACATGAGCGTCGCCGAGGGCGCCATCCTCGGCGCCCCCATGCGCCTGTTCCGCGTCAGCTTCACCGGCGAGCTCGGCTTCGAGGTCAACGTCCCCGCCGGCTACGCCGAGGAGGTCTGGGAGGCGCTGCACGCCCGCGTCGTGGCCCTCGGCGGCTGCGCCTACGGCACCGAGGCCATGCACGTGCTCCGCGCCGAGAAGGGCTACATTATCGTGGGGCAGGAGAGCGACGGCACCATGACGCCGGACGACCTTGGCCTCACCTGGGCCATCGGCAAGCAGAAGCCCGATTTCGTCGGCAAGCGCTCCCTCGCCCGCCCGGACATGTCCGCCCCCGGCCGCCGCCAGCTCGTCGGCTTGCTCACCGACGACCCCGGCTTCGTGCTGGACGAGGGCTCGCAGATCACCGCCCAGGCCGCCGCGGCGCCCGGCACGAAGTCGCTCGGCCACGTCACCTCATCCTACGGCGAGGCCACCGCCGGGCATTCCATCGCGCTGGCAATGGTCGCCGATGGGCGCAGCCGTCTCGGCGAGACGCTCTACGCGCGGCTGCGCCACGGCGCGATGCCGGTCCGGGTCGTGGAGCCGGTGTTCCTGGACAAGCAAGGAGTAAGGCTCAATGCCTGACATCGCCCTCGCCGACAGCGCCGGCCAGACCGCCGCGCCCTCGGTCCGCACCCCGCTCGACCACCTGGACGCCATCCGCATACCGGGCCGCCTCGCCGTCTCCGCCGCGCCCCATGCCGCCCGCCTGCTCCTGCGCGGCGACCCGGCCGCTCTCGGCGCCGCCTACGCGATCGCCCTTCCCGCCGCTCCCTGCCGGGCCGCGGAAACGAATGCCCAGGCCGCCCTCTGGCTTGGCCCGGACGAATGGCTGTTGCTCGCCCCGCCCGGCACGGTCAAGTACGCCCCCGTCGAGGGCGGCGCCGTCACCGACGTCGGACACCGGCAGATCGGCCTCGTGCTGGAGGGACCGGGCGCCGTCGATGCCCTGGCAACCGGCTGCCCGCTCGACCTGCACCCGAGCGCGTTCCCGCCCGGCATGTGCACCCGCACGGTGTTCGGCAAGGCGGAGATCGTCCTCTGGCGCCAAGGCCCGGCCCGCTTCCGCCTGGAGGTCTGGCGCTCCTTCGCCCCCTACGTCCACGGCCTACTGCAAATGGCCGCCCTGGACCTCGCCGCGGAAGCCTAAGCCCTTAGTTGTTTCGCCGGGCAGCTTTGCCGGCGTGCTGCCGCACTTGTTGCCGGCGCTGCCCTCAGAACAGCAGTTCCTTGCGCAGCATCCCGTGCACGCCCTTCTCCCCGTTGACGCTCTGCGTCACCCGGAAATCGACCGCCAGCGAGCAGAAAGCATAGGCTTCTTCCCGCGATAGGTTCGAGCGGGCGCAGATGAACGCGATCATCTCCCTGAGCGCCGTCTTCATCGCCTGGTCCATGCTCTCGTGCAGGCCGATGCTGATGTAGTGCGTCGGCGTCTCCGCCCGCGGATAGCGTAGGCCCTGCTGCTTGTGCAGTACGAAGGTCAGCCGGCCGTCGAGGCACATCTCCAGCGCGGTGACGCAGACCTCCCCGTCGCCTTGCACGCCATGCCCGTCGCCGACCGAGAAGCAGGCGCCCGGCGCCCAGACCGGCAGGAACAGCGACGTGCCCGCCACCAGCTCCTTCAGGTCAAGGTTGCCGCCGTGCAGCCTCGGCTCCTTCGAGCCGATCGTTCCCATTGCCGGCGGCGGCGCCACGCCCATCACGCCGAAAAACGGCGCCAGGGTGAGCTCCGTGCCCCGCTCAGTCCCCCAGGGCAGGCGGCAGGTCCGCGCCGCGCGGTCCACCGGAATGTGCAGCAGCGTCGTCTCGTGGAACTCCTCCGGCAGGGTGCCGGCCAGGGGGCGGATGGCGTTGTAGCCCCAATCCGCGCCGGGTTCGATCGCCTCGATGCGTATTTCAAGGGTGTCGCCCGGCTCGGCGCCCTCGATGGCGATCGGCCCGGTGACGATATGGCCGGGCGGCGGGTCCGGGTTGGCGGCGATGATGGCCGACAGCGCCTCCGGGACCGTAAAGCCAAGCCCGGCGGGCGGCAGCACGCTGTCCCGTCCCGAGACGCACTGCACCTCTACGGTATCGCCCGGCTGGATCGTCAATACCGGTGGGAACGCCGCGTCGAACTGGCCAATGCGAACCGTCTCCGGCGAGGCCTTGAGCGTGTGCTGGGTCATCGTGCCGCCTCCCTCGCGCGCCGGGCTACATAGGATTTCAGGTGGGCCAGGGAGATCCTCAAAAGCCGGGTCCCGTCCGGCGTGCCTCTGGCCACGAGGCCGCCGACGGCGTGGTCCGCCTCGATGCGGTTGCCGCGCTCGATGTCCCGCATCATGGACGCGGTGAACTCAAGCTCGGGCTGCGCGATCTCCGGCCCGGCTGCGGGGGCGATGGATTTGCTGGCGCCATCGAGGTCGAACGCGCCGGCCTGCATTGTTTGCGCGGACCGGACGATATCGCCTTCCAAGCTCCGTACCGCGAGGCCCATCGATGACAAGCTGCGCTCGCGCGCCGACCAGTGCCGGGCAACCGAGGCGGGCGTCGCCGTCCATGCCATCAGCCGGATGCGAATGTCCAAACGTCCGGTTTCCGTTTGGATTGCCTGAACCGCGGACGGGGCTGGCGCAACTGCACCCACGCCTTCGATCCGAGCAACATGGCTGCCACGGCGCACTCGCATCGACGCTGAACCATCAGTCCGAACGATCGCTCGACAACACGCGCCAATGAAGTTTCGCCGACAGCGGCGCCGGATTTTTCGATAACAATTTCCAGCCAAGCCGCGATGACAGCGGCGCCGGATTGTCCGATAGCAGCGGCAAGCCAAACCGTTTTTGCGGAGCCTTTTGGTTTCCCGACAAGAGCGGCCAACCGAGACGTCCCGATAGGGATGCGGAGTTTTTCAAAAGCAGGCGCCAGCCGAAACGTTCCGACAAGATCGCGGGTTTGTCCGACAGGACTCGCATGGAAATCCTTTTTGAGAACGGCGCCGGGTTGTCGGGGAGGTCCCGGTCCGGCTTAGGCGGCGACCGGCGAGATGAAAGCACCGGCAGTCCAAGCATCGAGGAAAACGGCGTCGGGTTGCCGCTCAGCACCGTCCATCCGCACGCCGACGAGAGCGGGGCCGCAGGATCGGGCGGCGTCTTCTCATAGCCCTGATCCTCGAGACCGGTTTCCGTCGGGCTGTGTTTTTCCATGATGGTTGTGGCCGCGGCGGCAGAACCGAAGGGCGCGCGGACGCTCACAACCGTGCCGCCCTCGCGGACTCCATCCGCGTAGACCGCGGCGTGGCGCGCCACCACCTCGCCCCGCATGATGGAGGCGACGATCTGGTCCTCCGGGATGCCGGCGGGCTCGCCATCGGTTGCATCGCCGTCAAGAGGGGGGACCACGTTCATCGGGCAGTCGCGAAAGCCGGTGCCCTTGAGTTCCTTGACCGCCGCCGCGGCGTTCTCGCGGCTGCTGTAAATACGGCTTATCGTTTGGGTCATGGCGTCTCCATTCCTCCCAGCGGGACAGCGCGATGCGCCTCCTGGGAGCGGCGTATCGGTTCGGGCAAGCGTTCGGCCCGGCGGCGGATGAGCGGGACCATCGTTACGAGCGTCGCCGCCAGCAGCACGATCTCGAGACAGTAGACGACATCGTACGCCATTGCCGCACCCAGTCCTTCCTGTGCGACAAACCCGGCGACAACATCGTGGATGATGCCGCCAAGAGCGATCGCCAGCCCGGCTGCCGAAGCCTGCGCCGCCCCCCAGGCGCCAAGCGCGAGGCCCGTCTGACCCGGAGGCGCAAGGTTCATCGTCGCTGTCAGTGTCCCGTGACCGAACAGTCCGGCGCCAAAGCCGATGAGCAATGTCCCGGCCGCAAACAGCCAAGCCGCCGACAGGAGCCCGGCGAGAATGACCGAGGCGAAGGCGGGCAGTCCGATCAGCGCGCCGTAGGCTGCCATCCGGAACGGGTCGGCGCCGCGGCTGAGGACCCGCGACGCCCAGCCGAAGCCGAGCAACCCGCCGACCGCCAGCGTCGCGGTCAACATGGTGGTGTCGCCCACGCTCAGGTGCAGGATCTGGCCGCCATAGGGTTCAAGCAGGACGTCTTCCATGCTGAAGGCCATCGTACCGAGCCCGACCGCCAGCAAGCGGCGCACGACCTGCCCGCCCTGGGTGTAGCTGTCCCATGATTGACGGAAGCTGGTCTGGGGCCGCTGCGCCTGCAGCATCGCGGCGTTCGCGTTGCGGGCTTCCTGTTTCCACAGCGCGACTCCATTGAGGATCACCGTCGCCAAAGCGGCGGCCTGGATCACCTGAACCAGCCGGCCCGGGCTGAAGGGCGTCAGGAGCGCGCCAAAGGCCAGCGCGCTCGCGATCATGCCGAACAGGAGCATGACGTACATCAGGCCGACGACTTTCGGCTGCGACTCGGCGCTTGCGAGATCGGTGGCCAAGGCTAGGCCGACGGTCTGGATGGTATGCAAACCGGCGCCGACCAACAGGAACGCGAGGCCGGCGCCCAGCAGCCCGATCCACATGGGCGCATGGGCTGCGTTGCCGCTGCCGGACAGGACCAGGAGTGCGAACGGCATAATGGCCAAGCCGCCGAACTGGACCATAGCGCCGCGGTACATGAATGGCACGCGCTTCCACCCGAGCTCGGAACGATGGGTGTCGGACCGAAATCCTATCAGTGCCCGGAACGGGGCGAAGATGAGCGGCAGCGCGATCATCGTCCCGACCAAGGAGGCGGGGACAGACAGCTCGACGATCATGACCCGGTTGAGCGTGCCGATCAGCAGCACCAAGGCCATGCCGACCGACACCTGGAACAGCGATAGCCGCAGAAGGCGCGGAAGCGGCAGATCCGGCGTCGCCGCGTCGGCGAACGGCAGGAAGCGGGAGCCTAGGCCGACCCATGCGCGCATCACACGGCGACTGACAGGGTTCATCCCTCGACAAGCTCCAACAGACCCGGTCCAGTTCGCAAAGCAGCAGGATTACAGCTCCGGGCGACCCGTTTGCCGGCGCCCAGCATGTCGCAGCTCTGCGTGTCGCAGCTCTGGGCGTAGCTGCCGGGGCTTAGGGCTTGTTCGGACATAACCGCTGGGGCTCGCTTGAACGAACGAGCCCCAAGCCTTTGTCTTGCCGGGCAGCTTTGAAGGCGTGCTGCCGACTTATTGCCGATGCTGCCCTCAGAAGCCGGGCTTTCATGGCAACAGCCGTCTCGCTACTCAGCCGCCTGCGCGGCCAAGGCGACCGGACTGGCCGCGCGCGGCGCCTGATCGTCGACCGCCGCCTCGACTGGCGCGGCGTCTGGATTGGGCGTCACCGCCACTACGAACGAGGTTCCGGCCTTGCCGGGCAGGCCAGGAACCGGCGTGATGGTGACCGCGAAAGCCGGCGCGGCAGACGGCGTCGCCTCGCCAAGTCTCGGCGCGGCGGCCACCGGTGGCCGGTTCCGCCACGAGCCGGACCAATAGGACGACATCCAGGTGGTGTGGGTCATCACGCTCGCGTGGACGATCAGGGATGTCGCCGCGACGCTGCCGAGCAGAAGCGGCAGGCCTACGCTCGGATTTACAACGCACCAAATTCTACCTTGGTTCATGACGGTTCTCCCTCAATGCAGCCAAGGCGACCAGATGAACGCCAAGAAGTGCGCGACCACCGAGATGACGAAGAAGACGCGCGCGCCGTCGATCACATGCTTATGGAGCTCTTCGGATTCCCGGATTGTCAGGCCGGTTGGCCAAACTCTGTCCAAGTCATCCTCGTGCATGGCGGGATCACCCGTGGACGTGCTCATTTTCAACCTCCCGTTCGAAACACTCGTGTCCCCGGCCCGGCGTTACCTCTGGTTTAGGTCACTCGCAGCCGAGGCTTGATAGGGCGATCCGCTTTTTTCGGCCCTAAGTGTAACGCTACAGAGACAGCTCACTCTGTCAAGATGCTATGACACAATTTTTTTCCGCAAGTCGGCATGGCAAGCGGAGCAGCAGCCGGAACCGGGGGACGGCAAGCAGTGGTCAAGGCGGCGGATCGAGGCGGGCGTAAGTCTGCGCGGCCTCCCGGAGGAACCGGTTCATCATGACAAGCCCGGCCACAGTTGTTCGCCTTCGTCATCCCGGTGCGCCCGATGCAGGTCCACGGACAGAAAGTTTGCGCAACGGTGCCCGCCAGCTGCTGGCCTAAGTATCGCGTTGCGGGCGGCTCGCCGTCACAACGCGAAAAATGATGCGTCTTCAAAGACTCCAAGGCAGACATTCGTGGCATAAGCCATGAATGTCTGATTAGACCCTTGTCGTCCCGCCTGTGTCAGGGCGACCAAGTCCGATTCAGATGACGGACGCTTCAGTCCGTCATCTGAATCGGCCTAAAAAATCAAGCAAGTGCTCTGACTTATGTTGCGCCTTCTGAATGTGTCAGAGCACTAGCACTGATCTGGACTGGCAATCGACGCGCATCGCTTTCCAGTCCGGGCGATTGCAGCCTAGTGATCCAAACCTGACGCTCAAGTCTCGAACGTCGTGGTAATTTGGCTCAACAGATCACGCTCGTGGCGCGAATCTGACGGGTCTCTTCCGTCAGGTTCGCACAACTAGGCCGTCGCCGGGGCAATAACGGCCCGCAAGCCCCAGACCGCCCAGAACGCCACCGCGTAGGCCATCGCCGCCATCAGGAAGGCGGCGCCCGGAAAATGCACCGGGGCGGCCGGGGCGGTGAAGACGCCGAACACGTAGCCCGAGAGCAAGGGCGCGCCAATCGCGGTCAGGCCCTGGAACGACGAAAGCGCGCCTTGCGCCATGCCCTGCCGGTCCGGGCCGGCTTGGGCGGAAACGAGCGCCTGCACCGCCGGGCCGCTGATCGCGGACGCCGCCTGCAGCGCGATGCCGGCGAACAGGACCCAGGGCGAATAGGCGAATGCGAACAAGCAATACGCCACGCCGGCCAGCGCGTAGCCCAGCAAGGCCGCGCGCCGCTCGCCGAGCCGCGGCACGGCCCGGCGCACGACGAAGCCCTGCACCAGCGCCGAACCGAGCCCGACCGCCGCCAGCGCGATGCCGTTCTCCTGCGGGCCCCAGCCGTAGCGCATGTCGTTGGCGAGCACGAAGCTGCTCTGCAACGCGCCGATCGCGAACCAGGCGCAGCACCAGGCGGCGACGAGCCGGGCGTAGTCGCGGTCGTGCAGCACGATGGCGACGTTGCCCAGCGGGTTCGCCGAGCGCCAGCGGAACGGGCGGCGGTTCCCGGGCGCCAAGGTTTCGGGAACGAACACGGCGCCGTAGAGCAGGTTCAGCCCCGCCAGGGCGGACGCGACCAGGAACGGCACGCGGACGCCGTAGCTTCCGAGCAGGCCGCCGAAGGCCGGGCCGACGACGAAGCCGAGACCGAACATGGCCCCGATCAGGCCGAAGCGCTGCGCCCGCTGCTGCGGCGTCGAGACGTCGGCGATGCAGGCGGTGGCGGCGGCGACGTTGGCCGCGGTGGCGCCGGCGATCAGGCGGCCGACGAACAGCCAGGCCATGCTCGGCGCCCAGGCCAGCAGCAGGTTGTTGGCGCAGATGCCGGTGAGCGACAGCAGCAGCACGACGCGACGGCCGAACCGGTCGCTGAGCGCGCCCAGGAGCGGGGCGCAGAGGAACTGCATGGCCGAGAAGGCGCCGAGCAGGGAGCCGAGCCAGAACGACGCGCCCGAGGCGCTCTGGCCGGTCAGGTCCATAACGAGGGTCGGCACGACCGGGACGATGATGCCAAAGGCCAGGGCGTCGAGGGCTATGACGCCCAGGACGAAGCCGATCGGGGCGGACGGGGGTTTGTTTGGCAAGAAGGGCGGTCCCGCCTGTTGGGCCGCCTGCATACACCGGCTGGGCCGGGTTTGACACGAGGGCCGGGCGCGCTCGCCGTCCGATGCCACCCTCTCCCAACCCTGCTGCGACTCATCGCCGCCATTGTCTGCATCGGCTTGAGCGGCTTCGGCGGTGGGATCAGCAAGCGGCCTTGGACTGCAATCGCCCTGACTGGAAAGTCAGGGCGTCAATTGCCGGTCGAGATAAGGGTCTAAGTCACGCCGCCGGGGAAGGGCCCCGGCGAGCTTCGCTCAGCCACGCTGCATCAGGCAGCCGCGCGCTCCGTCGCGATCCGATCCAGCGCCGCCCTTGCGTCGTCCGGCAAGTCCAGGCTGGCCGCGGCAAGGTTCTCTCGCAAATGGGCCACAGATGAGGTCCCGGGAATCAGCAGGATGTTGGGCGAGCGCCGGAGCAGCCAGGCCAGCGCCGCTTGCATCGGCGTCGCGTCGAGCGTGCCGGCAACGTCGGACAACGTCGCCGATTGCAGCGGCGTGAAGCCTCCGAGCGGAAAGAACGGCACGTAGGCGATGCCGGCTTCCGCCAGCTCGTCGATCAGCGCGTCATCGCCGCGGGTCACGAGATTGTAGTGGTTCTGCACGCAAACGATCTCGGTCATGCCGCGGGCTTCCGCGACTTGCTGGGCCGTCACGTTGCTGAGACCGATATGCCGCACGAGGCCTTGCCGCTGCAATCCGATCAAGGCGCTCAGGGACTCGGCAATGGAGCCCTCGGCCGGGCCTTGCGCGAACATGATCCGCAAATTGACGACGTCGAGCGCATCGACGCCGAGGTTGCGGAGGTTGTCGTGGACTGCGCTCGTCAGCTCCTCGGCGGAGAATGCCGGGTCCCATGAGCCGTCCGCGCCCCGCCGCGCGCCGATCTTGGTGACGATCACGAGGTTGTCAGGATAGGGATGCAGGGCCTCGCGGATGAGCTGGTTGGTGACGTGCGGGCCGTAGAAGTCGCTGGTGTCGATGTGGTCGACCCCGCTTGCCACGGCGTCGCGGAGCACCGCGAGCGCGCCGTCACGGTCCTTCGGCGGGCCGAACACGTGGGGGCCGGCGAGCTGCATGGCGCCGTAGCCGAGGCGACGCACCGTGCGGGTTCCAAGCGTGAAGACGCCTGCGTTGCTGATGTCGGTCATGTCCTGTCTCCTGTTGGGAGTCCACGATCTGGACAGCTTGGCCCGGTGCGATAATAGGCGCCCGTCAAGACAGGCTGTGCGGAAAGGCGGACAATGGCGGCAGACCTCGGCGACCTCACGGCGTTCGTGGCCGTCACCCGCGCGGGCGGGTTTCGCGACGGCGCGCGAGCGGTCGGGCGGAGCGCGTCCAGCCTCAGCGACGCCGTGCGCAGGCTGGAGTCGAAGCTCGGCGTCCGGCTGCTGAACCGCTCGACGCGAAGCATCGCGCTCACCGAAGCGGGCCAGCGCCTGCTCGACCGGCTCGAACCGGCGCTTGGAGAGGTGGAGGCGGCGCTCGATGTGGTGAACGGCTTCCGGGATCGGCCGGCCGGCACGCTGCGGCTGAATGTACCGGTCAGCGCCGCACGGCTGGTGCTGCCGGCGATCGTGCCGCCGTTCCTGGCCGCCTATCCCGAGATCCGTCTCGACATCGTGGCCGAGGACGGATTCGTGGACGTGCTGGCGGCGGGGTGCGACGCGGGCATCCGCTACGACGAGCGGCTGGAGCAGGATATGATCGCGGTGCCGATCGGGCCGCGGGAGCAGCGTTTCGCGACCGCGGCGTCGCCGGCCTACCTGGACCGGCATGGCAGGCCCTCGCATCCGCAGGAGCTGCTGGGCCATGCGTGCCTGCGCGGACGGTTCGAGAGCGGGGCGATGACCGTTTGGGAGTATGAGCGGGACGGGCAAACGATACGGATTGATCCGAGCGGCCCGCTGGTCGTGCGGGCCGGCGCCGCGACCGACCTCGCGGTGCAGGCGGCAATCGCCGGGAGCGGGGTCATCTACCTATTCGAGGACTGGCTAGGGCCGCATCTCGCGAGCGGGGCTTTGGAAGCGGTCCTGGAGCCGTGGTGGCTCCGCTTCCCGGGCCCGTTCCTGTATTATCCAGGCCGCCGTTACCTTCCGGCGCCGCTTCGCGCCTTCGTTGATTTCATCGGCGCGCATCGGTCGTAGCCGCCCCAAATGAAGGACGCGGCGGAAAGCTGAATGCCAGGCTGCCAAACACCCCATTTGTCCCCCGATCCTACACTCTGCTAAACCCGGCCCATGCAGACCGCCCCCCCGTTCTGGACCACGACCCCCCTCGCCCAGATGACCGCCGATCAGTGGGAGTCCCTATGCGACGGCTGCGGCCGCTGCTGCCTGCATAAGCTGCGCGACGAAGAGACCGAGGAGCTCGCCTTCACCAACGTCTCGTGCCGGTTGCTCGACGCCCAGACCTGCCGCTGCAGCCGCTACGAGACCCGGCGCGACTGGGTGCCGGATTGCGTTTCGCTCACGCCGGCGACGGTGGCCGAGATCGATTGGCTTCCCCCGTCATGCGCCTACCGCCTGGTGGCCGAGGGGCGGGATTTGTTCTGGTGGCACCCTCTGGTGTCCGGCAGCACGGAGACGGTGCACGAGGCGGGCGCTTCGGTGCGCGGGCGGGCGCGGGACGAGCGCCGGGCCGGAGATCTGGAAGACCATGTCGTCACGTGGCCCGGACAGATGCCGCGTCGGCGCAGGAAAGGAGCGAAGGGATGATGCGGAACGCGCTTTACGGCGGCGTCAACGCCGCGGTGCTGACGGCCATGCGGGACGACCTGTCGGTCGATCTCGACCTGATGGCCGCGCATTGCCGCTGGCTGATGGCCCAGGGATGCAACGGGCTTGGCGTGCTGGGCACGACGGGGGAGGCGAACTCGCTCGGGCTGTCGGAGCGCATCGGGCTGATGGAAGGGCTGGCGGAGCGCGGCATCCCGCCGCATCTTATGCTCCCCGGTTGCGGCGTGCCGGCCATCACCGACACCGTGCTGATGGCCCGGCGCGCGGGCGAGATCGGCTGCCGCGGCGTGCTGGTTCTGCCGCCGTTCTTCTACAAGAACCCGAGCGAGGACGGGCTGTTCGGCTATTTCAGCGAGATCGTGCAGCGGCTTGGCGGGGCAGTTAAGCTCTACCTGTATCATTTCCCCGCGCAATCCGCCGTGCCGCTCGCCTTGCCGCTGATCGAGCGCCTGCTGCGCGCCCACGGCGACGCGGTGCGCGGCATCAAGGACAGCACCGGGGATTGGGCGAACACGAAATCCTACATCGACGCGTTCGGTTCGGAGGGGTTCGAGGTGTATTGCGGCGACGACGGGCATTTGCTGCAGACCCTGCAAGCGGGCGGCGCCGGGTCGATCTCGGCGGCGAGCAACGTGAGCTGTGCCGAAAACGCACGGGTCTACCGCGCGTGGGACCAGCCTGCCGGTGCGGAGGCGCAGCGCACCTTGTCGGCCATGCGCGCGGCCGTGACCTCTGCACCGCTCATCCCCGGCTTGAAGGCCCTGTTGGCCCGTCACACCGGCCAGGACGACTGGCTCAATATCCGCCCGCCGCATATGCGGCTGTCTGAAGCGCAGGCGCAGGCCTTGTTCAAGACATTCGATGCATGCGGCGCGACCTTGGCGAATGCCGCATAGAGGTTTGACAATCCATTCAGGACCAAGTTAGCGTCTCGCTCTCAGAATGACCGCATAAGCGGCGTTTTATTTGGGGGAGACACCATGAACGGCATAGAGACGATCCCATCCCTCCCGCTCACCCGCCGCCGCCTGCTCGCCGCCGGCACGGCCGCGCTCGCAGCCCCGTCCCTCGCCCTCGCGCAGCAGAAGCACCCGCTGGCCGGCAAGACGATCGAGATGGCGGTGCTGGGCATCGCCGGGTGGGTGCCGAGCAAGCTGGGTGTCGATATGTCGCCGCTGTTCGCGGCCTATGCAAAGGAGAAATACGGCTACGACGTGCGGTTCCGTTTCGCGGATGCGCCATTCGGGCAGTTGTTCCAGAAGGCGGCGACGTCGCTGGCGACGCGGTCGCAGGAATACAACATCATTATTTCCGACAGCCAGTGGCTAGGGGCGCTGGCGGCGCCGAAGTGGATCGTGCCGCTCAACCCGATCATCGCCAAGAACCCCGAGCTCGACGTGCAGTGGTATGCGCCGTCGATCCGGCAATCCTATCAGATCTACCCGGACGGCAGCGACCAGCGCTGGGGCTTCCCGCAGGAGGGCGACACGTTTGGCATGTTCATCCGCAAGGACCTGCTCGACGCGCCGGGCGAGGCGGAGGCGTTCAAGGCGCGCTACAACATGGACCTGCCGAAGACCTGGGAGGATTTCGAGAAGCTGACCTGGGACGACTACGCCCACGTCGCCGAGTTCTTCACCCGTCCGGACAAGGGCTACCACGGCCTCGCCACCCAGTATTCCCGCGAGTACGACTTCTTCTCCTGCCCGGCGCTCTCGTTCATGCGCAGCATGGGCGGCGACGTCTGGACCGCGAAGGACGGGCAGGTACAGGGCGTGCTCGACACCGAGGGCAACGCGAAGGCGCTCGAACGCTACAAGGGGCTGCTGAAATTTCAGCCGCCGGGAGCGCTGAACTACGGCATCGCCGAGCTGATCGACGTATTCACCCAGGGCAAGGTGTTCTCGGCGATGCAGTGGTGCGCCGTCGGCCCGGCCATGATCCGTCCCGACATGCGCGACAAGGTGATGGTGGTCCCGCCGCCCGCGTTCAAAGGCGCCGATGGGAAGAACGTGCGGAACTACATCATCGGCGGGCAGCCTTGGGTGATCAACGCGTTCAACGACGACGCGCATATGCGGGTGGCGATCGACTTCATGAAGTGGTGGTATCAGCCGGAGACGGCGATGGAGTTCGCCAAGCGCGGCGGCGACCCGTGCGACAAGGCCACCCTGAGCCGGGCGGATTTCGACGGGCTGCACCCGTGGTTCCGCACCTATAAATACATGCTGAACTACTCCAGCGATTTCTGGCACGACCCGAACTACGCACAGATGCTGGCCGCCCAGCAGGAGGCGTTCACCGGCTATGCGACCGGCCAGGTCAACGACCCGAAGCACGCGCTGGACTGGACCGCCTGCCGCCAGCAGCAGATCCTGTTCGACTCCGGAACCGCCGCGAACGAGCCGGGCAGCGCCTGCAGCGGCATCCGATTGTAGCCTGAACCCCGTGTCCGCCGGCGCCGCGCCGGGCATCGCGATCGCCCCCAGGAGCAGCCGGCGGATGCCGCGGCGGTTGCTGATTTTCCTGCTGCTGGCGCCGGTGCTGACGTTCTTCATCGTCTGGAACACCATCCCGACGCTCTGGCTTCTCGGCCTCAGCTTTTACCGCTTCTCATTGACCAGCGGGCGGGCGCCGATCCCGTATGGCTTTGGCAATTATCTCACCATCCTGGGCGACAGCGGCGTCTGGCTCGACCTCAGCCGCACCTTCATCTTCATGGCGGCGACGGTCGTGATCGAGACGCTGCTCGGGGTGCTGCTCGGCCTGCTGTTCTGGGGCAGCGCGCGGCTGCCGGGGCGGCGGCTGGCGCTGACGCTGCTGTTCGCGCCGATGGTGCTGACGCCGGTGGCGAGCGGGACGTTCTTCAAGCTGATCTACGACCCGACTTTCGGCGTGCTGAACGCGGTCATCCGGGGCCTGGGCTTCGGCACGGTCAACTTCCTCGGCGACAGCAATATCGCCTTCGCCGCCGTCGTTGCCGTGGATGTCTGGATGTGGACGCCGTTCATGATCCTGATGACCTTGGCGGCGCTCGCTTCGGTGCCGAAGGCGGAGCTGGAGGCGGCCGAGGTGGACGGGCTGACCTGGCCGCAGCGGCTGCGCCTGATCGTGCTGCACCATGGGCGCTACATCCTGATGCTGGGCATCCTGCTGCGCGCGATCGACAGCTTCAAGACCATGGACCTGATCTACAACATGACGTTCGGCGGCCCCGGCTCGTCCACGCAGTTGGTGGCGATCACGCTCTACCGCCGGGCGTTCGAGGCGTTCAACATGGGCTGGTCGTCGGCCCTGGCGGTGATCCTGCTGCTGGTCTCAATCGGGCTGACCAGCGCGTTCGTCTACCTGCTGCGGCAGCGCGAGCGGGCCGCGCCATGAAGCAGCGCCTGTATCACCTGCTGCTCTGGCTGGTGGCGCTGACGTTCTTCGCCCCCGTCGCCTGGATCATTCTCTCGTCGTTCAAGACGCCGGACGATTTGCTGGCGGCGCCGCCCAAGCTGTTGTTCATACCGACCTTGGCCAATTACCGGGATTTGTTCGCCCGCAGCGGGTTCGAGCAGCAGTTGCTGAATTCGCTGATCATTTCGATATCCGCGGTGGTGATCGCGGTCGCGGTGTCGTTCCTGGCGGCGTTCTGCTTCTCGCGGTTCAAGCCGGCCGGGACCGGGTTCCTGATGTTTCTGCTGCTCTCCATCCGCATGCTGCCCGGGTCGGCTGCGATCCTGCCGGTGTTCCTGATGTACGTGGCGTTCGGCTGGAAGGATACGTATTTCGGGATGATCCTGTTCTACGCCATGTTCTCCATTCCGTTCTCGGTGTGGATCTTGAAAGGGTTCCTCGATTCGGTGTCGCCGCGGTTCGACGAGACGGCGTTGGCCAACGGCGCGTCCTGGGGACACGTCATCGTCCGTGTCGTGCTGCCGCAGGTGACGCCGGGGCTGGTGGCGGCATTCATCTTCAACATGATCTTCGTCTGGAACGAGTTCCTGTTCAACTACATCATCGGCGGGCGGCAGACCTCGACCATTCCCGTCGCGCTCTCGACCCAGCTCTACTCCGAGGGCGGGGTGGATTGGACGTTCATCTCGGCGCTGACGACGGTGTACCTTATTCCGCCGGTCGCGGCCGTGTATTTGTTCCAGCGTTTCCTGCTCGCCGGGATGACCTTCGGCACTGTGCGCGGGGAGGTGTGATGATCGGGCGGCTCGAGGGCGGGTTGCTGCTGGCGTTCGGCGCCGGGCTGCTGTTGATCGCGCAGCCTTGGGTGGCGGGGCTGTATCGCGCGGGGCTGCTCGCGGTGTTGGGCGCGTCGTTGCTGATCATCATCGTCGGCAACATCCCGGGCTCGCTGCCGCCGGGGCGGGCCTTCGGGCGGGCGGGGGTGCTGCTGCTGGCGCTGGCTGGCGTGTTCGGCGGCGGATACCTGCTGGTGCCCGTGCTGGCCGGGCTGGGGCGATAGGGCTTGGCCGTACGCTTCGAGGGGGTCAGCAGGCGCTATGGCGGGTCGTTGGCGCTGGACGGCGTTAATCTTGAGGTCGCCCCAGGGCGCATCACCGCGCTGTGCGGCCCGCCTGGGGCCGGGAAATCGGTGCTGCTGCGCCTGCTCGTGGGCCTTGAGGCGCCGAGCGGCGGGCGCATCGTGCTCGATGGCCAGGACGTGACCCGGACCGCGGCAGGAGACCGTCCGGTCGGCTACGTGCCGCAATCCTTCGCGCTGTATCCGCATCTGTCGGTTTACGACAACATCGCCTATCCGCTCACGCTGCGGCGCGCCGGGCGGGAGACGGTGCGCAGCCGGGTCGGCCGGGTGGCGGGCCTGCTCGGTCTCAGTGAGCTTTTGGCCAAGGCGCCGGCGGAGCTGTCAGGCGGTCAGAAGCAGCGGACCGCGCTCGCCCGCGGGCTGATCCGCGACGCCGCGGTCTACGTGCTCGACGACCCGCTCGTCGGGCTGGACTTCAAGCTGCGCGAGCGCCTGGTCGACGATCTGCGGGCGTTGCGGGCGGAGTATGACGCGGCGTTCCTGTATGCGACCGCCGACCCGCTGGAGGCCTTGGCGATCGCGGACGACATCGCGGTGCTGGACGCCGGGCGACTGGTCGAGCACGGCCCGGCCGATGCGCTCTACCATGCGCCGCAGCGCCTCCGCTCTGCCGAGCTCGTCGGCTTCCCTGCGTGCAACATCATTCCGGGCCAGCTCGGCGGCGACGGGCGGTGCGAGACGCCGGTCGGCGCGTTCGCGGCCCCGTGCGCCGCCCCTCCTGGCCCCGTCTCGGTCGCGGTCCGCCCGGAGCACCTGGCATTGATGCAGGACTCGGGGCCTGGCTGGCTGCCGGTCGAGGGAGTGGTCCGGCTGATCGAGAACCTGGGGGCGGAGCTGGTGGTGCACTTCGACCTGGCCGAGCAAGGCGGCGGCATCGAGGACACCGGCGCGCTTGTCACGGTGCTGCCGGCCACGGCCTTGGACGAGGCGGCCTTGGAGCTGGACGGCCGGCTGCGGCTCGCGGTCGATCCGGAGCGCCTGGCCGTGTTCGGGCCTGACGGCGCCCGCCTCGGCCAGGGGCGCGCATGATCGCGGTCGAGCGGCTGACCAAGCGGTTCGGCGCGGTGACGGCGCTGGCCGGCCTCTCCATCGAGTTCCCCGCCGACACGGTGACCTGCCTGCTCGGCCCGTCCGGGTGCGGCAAGACCACCTTGCTGCGGCTGATCGCCGGGCTGGAGCAGCCGACTTCCGGCGCGATCCGCTTCGGCGGGCGGGACGTGGCCGGACTGCCGGCACGGCAGCGCAACCTGGCGATGGTGTTCCAGTATCCGGTCACCTATCCCACCCTCAGCGTCGAGGAGAACATTCGTCAGCCGCTGCTGAACGACCGCGGCCTCGGCACGCCCGAGCGCGAGCGCCGGGTGGCCGAGGTGCTCGACATCCTGGGGCTGCGCGCCGCCGCCCACGTCCGTGCGCGCGAGCTTGACGCCGGGGGGCGGCAGCGCGTGGCGGTGGGGCGCGCGGTGGCCCGGCACTGCCCGGTGCTGCTGTTCGACGAGCCGACCACCAACATCGAGCTGGCCGCCAAGCTGCAGCTCCTGCGGGCGTTCAAGGAGATCACCCGGCATCTGCGCCAGACCATCGTCTACGTCACCCACGACCAGACCGAGGCCATGACCGTGGCCGACCGGATCGCGCTGATGCAGGACGGCGCGATCGTGCAGTACGACACCCCGCGCGCCCTGTATGACAACCCGGCGACCGAATTCGGCGGCTGGTTCCTCGGCAACCCGGGCATGAGTTTCCTGCGCGGCGAGCTGGAACGGGACGGGCTTCGCTTCCCGCTGCTGCCGGGGGCGGTCGATGCGCCTTGGTCGGTGGGCGAGGTGCAGCTTGGCATCCGGCCGGAGCATGTGCTGGTCTCGGACCGTCCGGTCGAGGGCGGCGCTTCCGGGCGGGTCGCGTCGCGGACGGTGGGGATCGGCGGCTGGCTGTTGCTGGCGCTGCGGCTGGACGGGGGGGCGAGCGTGCGGGCCAAGGCGCCGCCGGGTAGTTTGTTCCGGCCTGGGGACGCGGTTTATGCCGTTTGCAGGCCGGGGCGGGCGGTGCTGTTCCAGAACGGGCGGCGGCTGGGGGTGCGGGATGGGGGGGCGGGTTAGGGCTGGTTGGGGCGGGGTTGCGGGTTCTTTCGGCTTGGGGAGCGGTTCGGGCTTCTTGGGGTTTGGGCCGACGGCGCGCGGGATGTCCTTTTTGAATCGTGTTTCAGTTCGGAATTGAGCTGGGTTTGGTCGTCTGCTACCGACCCATAGCGGCTATTAACCTCAGATCAGCCCCTCTTTCGAAAGGCGGCCCTCGACTTTTTCAACTAACCTAGTGATGAGATCCTGTGCGGATGTAACAGTGGCTTTTGTTACGTTGGCGCTTTGCTTTTCGCCGTGGGCTATAGACCCACGCAGAGTAACAAATTCATCCAGCCGGGTCTTGGCAGTTGAAGAACTGCTTTTGTGCCACGCCCAATCGTCGGTAATCGCATTCACACCCAAAAGATCACTGAACAGGCCAGATACCTGGGCCACCTTAGGAGTATTCAAACTTCCAACACGCTCGACTACAGCTGATTTCACGATCAGCTTCCAACCTTGATCAGCCACTTGATGCCAGGCTCGATCATCCTTCTCCCTTTTCAGGAACTCAGTGACCAATTTTGACAACGGTTTTAGGAGTAGGTCTGGGACAGCTATTTTCTGCAAGTGCAGTTGGGTGCATTCAATTACCACCGTCTCGACATAGATTTCCCATGTTGCACACAGCAGCACTACTCCCGATTTATTCAGAGAGGTAAGATTGTAGGGTCGTTTTCCGGGACCAGTTCCGCCAACCGTTTCGTGAAACGCTTGCAGATTCTGTACATCTGCGAGGGCCGCCTCAAATGCTATTTTCGCTTCAGACAAGGCGTACTCCGTCACACTTGGAGCTTCATACCACGCGTAACCGCGGTGAATAAGGACGAAATATGATGTCTGCTTGCCACCAATAACGGGCATAACCTAAGCGATCCATTGTCAAACAACATACTTGCGGCGACCTCATTGATCAGCGCACCCGCGCGGTGGTCAAGCAAGCCTGGACCGTCCCGCTAGTCGTCCGGTGATTATGTCGCGCAGACATTCTATCCTCGGCCAGCCACTTTCAAGTTAGACACTCGGTTCAAGCCGCGCGGGTGGGAATCGGAACGGCAGCCAATCATCACTCCGGCAGCGTGCCGGCACGCTGCCGGTGAAATAAAGCGTTTTCAATGCCTGCTTGGTCGCCAAACGCGCTTAAACCAACGCAACGCATCAACTGGTCAGGACCGGTGCCAGGCAATGCCGCAGCGTTTGGGCAACCTCCATCTGCTCGTGGAAAGCCAGCCTGCCGATTGGCTCGGCATCTCGCGCCTCTATCGTTGCGATCTTGGCAACCCGCACGACGGAGGCCACAGGCAGTCCCGCCGCCTTGTGGTCAGAGATCGCCAGATCGCCCGGCCAGCCACGGTTGGCGGCGCTCGTCACCATCAATACCCAGAGCAAATCCGGCGCTCCCGGCACGTCCGGGGTTGCCACGACGAGTGCCGGACGACGCTGTTGCACGGGACGGTTCGTATACGGGAACGGCACCTTCACCAAGTCCCAAACCTTACAACCCGGCATAGGCGTCGACATCGGCCGGGCTGTTCCATTCGGAGAACGTGACGAATGGATCGTCTATGCCGCCCTCGGGTTGGATGCGGGTCAGAACGACCCGGCTGCCCTCTATCGTATAAGCGATCTCATCGCCCTCACGCAGACGGAGCGCAGTTCGCACTGCCTGCGGAATGGTCGTCTGCGCTTTGCTGGTGAGCTTGCTCGTAACCACGTAGCCATCGTAAGGAATTTCCTTACATAGAGCAAGTATCTTGCAAGTGCGCTCGAACCAAACGGCTTTCGCGTCGAGCTTTGATTGAACTGGGCACGGCAGCTTTCGTTGGCCTCATCGGCAACCGGACGGTCCGCTACCCAACATAGCCGGGAACAGCCGCGGCGATCCGTTGCCGAACACCATGCTTACGACGGCTGGTCAGGTCAGGGCTCTAAACCTGGACACTATTCCTCCTGGAACACCCACGGCACATCCCTCCAGCAGCAACAACGCACCTCGTCAATCAAGCCAAAGCGCGCCGGCGTCGCGAGAGCCGACAGCGTCAGCATCGCGGCCACTGGCGCGGCCCGCATCAGCCGGCGGCCTGGCTGACGAACTTGGTGACCAGATACGCCTCGATCGCCTCCGCGCCGCCCTCCGAGCCTTGCCCGCTGTCCTTGACGCCGCCGAACGGCACCTCGGGCAACGCGAGGCCGATGTGGTTGATGGTCATCATGCCGGCCTCGACACGGGCGGCAACGGCGGCGGCGGTGCTGGTGGAGCGGGTGTAGGCGTAGCTGGCCAGGCCATAGGGCAGGCGGTTGGCTTCGGCGACCAGCTCGTCCATGCCCCCGAATGGGGCGATGACCGCCAAGGGGCCGAACGGCTCCTCGTTCATCACGCGCATCTCGGTGCTGACGCCGGTCATCACCGTCGGCTCGAAGAAATTGCCCTTGTTGCCGATGCGCTTGCCGCCGGTGCGGACCTCGGCGCCCTTCTGCACCGCGTCGGCGATGAGCGTCTCCATCGCGGCGATGCGCCGCGGGTTGGCCAGCGGCCCCATCTGCGTGCCCTTCTCCATGCCGTCGCCCACTTTCACGGCTTGGGCCGCCTCGGTGAAGCGGTCGACGAACTGCTCATACGCCTGCTCCTGCACGAGAAACCGGGTCGGCGCGATGCAGACCTGCCCGGCGTTGCGGAACTTCGCGGCGGCGAGCTGCTTGGTTGCCGCCTCCAGGTCGGCATCGTTGAACACGATGGCCGGGGCATGGCCGCCAAGCTCCATCGTCGCCCGCTTCATGTGCAGCCCGGCGAGACCTGCCAACTGCTTGCCCACCGCGGTCGAGCCGGTAAACGAGATCTTGCGGATGGTCGGATGCGGGATGAGGTATTCGGAGATCTCGGACGGCGTGCCGAACACCAGCTGCACCACGCCGGCCGGCAGCCCGGCATCGACGTAGCAGCGGACCAGCTCCATGCAGGACGCCGGCGTCTCCTCCGGGCCTTTGACGATAATGGAGCACCCGGCGGCCAGCGCGATGGCGATCTTGCGGTTGGCCTGATTGATGGGGAAGTTCCACGGCGTGAAGGCGGCGACCGGGCCGACCGGCTCGCGCAGGGAAAGCTGGTAGACGCCGTCGGCGCGGGCGGGGATGACGCGGCCGTAGGTGCGGCGGGCCTCTTCCGCGAACCAGTCGATGATGTCGGCGCTGGCCAGGGCCTCGACTTTGGCCTCGCCGACCGGCTTGCCCTGTTCGAGCGTCATCAGTTGGGCGATGTTCCCGGCCCGCTCGCGCAGCAAGTCAGCCGCCTTGCGCATCAGCTTGCTGCGATCGAAGGCCGAGACCCGGCGCCAGGTCTCGAAGCCCTTGGCGGTCGCGTCCAGCGCGCGGTTGAGGTCGGCGATGCCGGCGTGGGCGAGCAGGCCGTTCACCTCGCCGGTAGCCGGGTTCATGACTTCGAGGGTCTTGCCGGACTGGGCGCCGGTCCATTCGCCGTCGATGTGCAGTTGCACGTTGGGATAGGTCATCGTTCTTCCTTTTCTGGCGTTGGGGTCATATTGCGCCACGCCGGCCGCATGGTCGAGACACAGCCGAGGACACCGCATGCTTGCCATCAACCCGCTGCTCGAAGCGGTCGAGACGCCGCCGATCCCCGAGGCGCACGCCTGGGCGGCGCGGTATGACGGGCGGCGGGGGCCGTTGCTGGATCTGTGCCAGGCGGTGCCGGGGTATCCGCCGCATCCGGGGCTGCTGCAGCGCGCGGCGGCGGCGGCGGGGGACGCGGCCAATGCGCGGTACGGGCTGATCGACGGCGACCTGGCGCTGAGGAAGGCCTATGCGGCGGACGTTTCGGCGACGTATGGCGGGACGGTCGGGCCGGAGCAGGCGGCGATCACGGCCGGGTGCAACCAGGCGTTCGTCGCGGCGATGATGACGTTGGCGCAGCGGGGCGACAACGTGCTGCTGCCGGCGCCCTGGTTCTGGAACCACCAGCAAAGCTGCACGATGCTCGGAATCGAGCCGCGGCCCCTGCCCTGCCGCGCCGCGGACGGCTTCGTGCCGGATGCCGAGAAGGCCGCCGCGTTGATCGACGCGCGGACGCGGGCGATTGTTCTGATCACGCCGAACAACCCGACGGGCGCGGTCTACCCGCCGGCGGCGATCGAACGGTTCGAGGCGCTGTGCCGGTCGCGCGGGATCGCCTTGATCCTGGACGAGACCTACCGGGATTTCCTGCCGGTCGGGCAGGAGCGGGCGCATGGGCTGTTCACGCGGGCGGACTGGGCCGGGTCCGTGGTGCAGCTCTACAGTTTCAGCAAGGCGTATTGTGTGCCGGGGCATCGGGTGGGGGCGATGGTCGCCGATGCGGGGGTGATCGCGCAGGCGGCGAAGGCGCTGGATTGCCTGCATATCTGCCCGCAGCGGGGGGCGCAGGCGGCGTTGGCCTGGGCGATCCCCGCGTTGCCCGAGTGGCGGGCTGAGAACCGGGCACGGATCAACCGGCGGGCGGAGGCGTTCCGGGACGGGTTTCAACGGTTGCCAGCCTGGCGGATGGAGTCGCTCGGGGCCTACTTCGCCTACGTGCGGCATCCGTTCGAGGGCGTGGCGGCGGCGCGGGTCGCCGAGCGGATGGCGGTCGAGGCCGGGGCCGTCTGCCTGCCCGGCAGCGCGTTCGGGCCGGGGCAGGAAGGGCATGTGCGGCTGGCGTTCGCCAATCTGGCGCGGGAGGACATCGCCGGCCTGATCGGTCGGATCAGCTCAATGCGGCCGTTCTCGTGACGATCCCGAGCACGCCCTCCCCGTACCGCTCCAGCTTCGACGCCCCCACGCCGCGAATGCCGCCAAGCTGCGTCAGCGTCGTGGGGCGCGTGGCCACGATGTCCCGCAGCACGCTGTCGTGGAAGATCACGTAGGGCGGCACGCCCTGCTGCTTCGCCTCCTTTGCCCGCCATTGGCGCAGGGCTTCGAAGGCCGGGTCATCCGCCGCCACGGCAACAGTCTCGGCCGCCCGGTCGCGCCGCACCTTGCCACGCTCGCGCGGAGGCCGCGCCGCAGGCTCCGGCTCGTCGCGCAGCATCACCGTCTGCTCGCTGCGCAGGATCGATCGCGCCGCGTCCGGCACCAGCACCAGGCTGGCGAACTCCCCGCTCTCGGTCCGCAGCGCGCCGCGGGCGATCAACTGCCGGATCACCCCGCGCCAGAACCCCGCCGGGCGGTCCGCGCCCACGCCGTAGGTCGGCAGCCGGTCGTGGCCGTGCTTCTTGACCATCGGCGTGTCCTGGCCGCGGAGCACGCTGATGACGTGCATCGCCCCGAACAACTGCCCAGTGCGGTAGATGGCCGAGAGCACCTTCTGCGCCGCCACCGTGCCGTCAATTAAGGCCACCGGGTTGCGGCAATTGTCGCAGTGGCCGCAATCCGCGCCGAGGTCCTCGCCGAAGCAGGCCAGCAGCGAGCGGGTGCGGCAGCCCATCGTCTCAGTGAACTGGATCATCGCCTCCAGGCGCTCGCGCATCACCCGCTTCTGCGCCTCGGGGGCTGCGGATTGCGCCAGCCAATGCCGGGCGCGGGCGATGTCCTCGCCGCCGTAGAGCAGCAGCGTGTCCGCCCGCTCGCCATCGCGCCCGGCGCGGCCGATCTGCTGGTAGAACGCCTCCGGGCTGTCCGGCATGTCCAGGTGAGCGACGAAGCGGACGTCCGGGCGGTCGATGCCCATGCCGAAGGCGATGGTCGCCACCATCACCACCGGCTCGCCGCTGCGGAACCGGGTCAGCGCCACCCGTTTCTCCACCGGCGACAGCCCGGCATGGAACGGCGCCGCGGCGATTGACCGCTCCTGCAGGCGCTGGGCGATGCGCTCGGTCTTGTTGCGGCTGCCGCAATAGACGATGCCGGCCTGGCTCCGGTGCTTGCCGAGCAGCTCCAGCAGCTCCGCCGTTTCCCCCACCTTCGCCCGCGCGGCGACGTGGAGGTTGGGGCGATGGAAGCTGGCGGTGAACACCTCGGCCTCGGGCATGTCGAGGGCCGAGAGGATGTCGGCGCGCGTGCGCGGGTCGGCGGTCGCGGTCAGGGCGATGCGGGGCACGCCCGGGAACCGCTCGGCGAGCCGGGCCAGGCCGCGGTACTCCGGGCGGAACTCGTGGCCCCAGGCGCTGACGCAATGCGCCTCGTCGATGGCGATCAGCGCGATGCGGCGGCGGCGCAGCCGGTCGAGCGTGCCGGGCATCAGCAGCCGTTCCGGCGACAGATAGACCATGTCCAGCGACCCGGCCTCCAGCGCCGCCGCCGTCGCCCGCGCCTCGTCCGGGTCGATCTCGGAATGCAGCGCCGCGACCGCGACGCCGAGCTGGCGCAAGGCCGCGACCTGGTCGTCCATCAGCGCGATCAGCGGCGAGACGATGATGGCCGTGCCGGGGCGACATAGCGCCGGGATCTGGTAGCACAAGCTCTTGCCGCCCCCGGTCGGCATCAGCACCAGCGCATCGCCGCCGGCCATGACCTGCTCGATAGCGGCGGCTTGCAGGCCGCGGAACTCGGGATAGCCGAAGACGCGGCGCAGCACGTCCTGCGGAGCGGCGGGTGGCAGGGGTCAGCTCCCCAGCCGCAGCTCCACCCGGCGGTCCTCGATGCCCGGTTGGCCCTCAGCGGCGGCGCGCGGCTGCTGCTCGATGCGGCTCGGGCGGATGCCTTGCGCAACCAGCGCGTCGGTGACCACCTGGGCGCGGAGCCGGGCCAACGTCCTGGTCGCTTCGGCAGAGCTCAGGCCGGCGGAATAGCCGGAGACGACGACCGAGCGGCGGCGGGCTGCCTGGGCATCGGCCGCGAAATCGGCGATGACCTTCTGCGCCGGTGCGTCGAGCGCTGCGGAACTCGGGTTGAAGAACAGCACGGAGCGGGGCGGGGCGTCGACGGGCTGCTTCGCGCAGGCGCCGAGCACGAGCAAGGGCGCGGCAACGCAGAGCCAACGTCTGGAGGCGCGAGAGAAAAAAGCCGGATCAGGCACAGGCAAACTCCGAGTTAGGGCAGCGCCGGCGTGAGCGCTTCAGCACGACGAGAAAGCGGCCGTCTACATAAAAACTAAGAACGTACTCGGGACCGCCTGCTGCGATTATCTTTGAATAAACTTTTGGTCAAAGCCGGATGGTCATTGGTTTGCGGGGCCGGCGTCAACGCGGCTTCACCGTGCCGCGGCCACGGCCCGGCCGCCGCTCAGACGCCAGATCCGGTCAAGCCGCTCGACGCCCAGCAGGCGGTGGACGATCAGGATGAGGGTGCGACCGTGCGCCGCATCGTTCAGGGTGGTGAAGAACGCGCGCTCCGCGGCGGCGTCGAGCCCGGTGGCCGGCTCGTCCAGGATCAGGATCGGCGCTTCGGACACGAGCGCCCGCGCCAAGGCGACCCGGCGCTGCTGGCCGCCGGACAACCCGGCTCCGGCCTCGCCGATCCAGGCGTTGAGCCCGTCCGGCAACGCCCGGATCACCTCGTCAAGCCCGGCCTGCGCCAACGCGCGCCACAATGCGGCATCGTCGGCATCCGGGCGGCCGAGCAGCAGGTTGGCGCGCACGGTATCGGCGAATACGTGGGTGGATTGGCTGAGCCAAGCCATCCGGGAGCGGACGTCCGCCGCGTCGAGCCGGGCAAGATCGATGCCGCCGAGCAGCACCCGCCCCTCGCCCGGGCTCGCCACCTTCAACGCCAGCGCGGCCAGAGTGGACTTGCCGGCGCCGGACGGGCCGAGGATCGCGATCCGGCTGCCGGCAGGGATGTCGAGGGTCAGGCCGTCGAGCACGGGGGCGCGGCCGGGCCAGGCGAACTGCACCTGCTCGAACCTCAGCGCGTTGCCTGCGGGAAGCGGGGTCGGCCTGGCCGGCTCGGCGGAGGCGGCGTCGGGCCGGGCCGCCTCAAGCACGCGGGCGGCGGCGGCGCTCGCGTGCCCGGCCAGGGCGCCGGCGCGGGGCATGACCGCGGCGGCCTCGAATGCCGCCAGGGTGAGCAGGACGGCGGGAAGCAGCATGCCGGGCGGGAACGCGGAGACGACGACGAGCAGCAGGGCGGCCTGGGCGCAGAGGGACGCGCCCGCCTGGGCATAGGCAGCGCGTCGCGCAATAGTGCGCTGGGCCGCGAACACCGAAGCCTCGCGAGCCTGGACCTGGGCCAACATGCGGCCCTCGTTGCCGAAGGCGCGCACCTCCCTCATGCCGCCGAGGGCGTCCACGGCCGCGACGCGCAGCCCGGATGCCGCAGCGCTCAGCCGCCCGCCGCAGGCCAAGGTCGCCCGGGCGGCGAGCCAGGGGATGACCAGGGCGGCGATGACGAACAGGATGCAGACGGCGAATGCCAGGAGCGGGTCGGAGGCCCCCAGCAGCGCCAGCAGCAGCGGCAGCAGCACGCAGGCGGCGACCAGGGGGATGATGATGCGGAGATACAGCCCGTCGAGCGCATCGACGTCGCCTACGAGCCGGGCGAGGGCGTCGCCCCGGCGCAGGAAGCCGAGCCCGCCCGCAGAGCGCCGCGCCAGCCCGCGGAACATCCAGACGCGGAGGGCTGCCAGCGCCTGGAAGGTCGCGCGGTGGGTTGCCAGCCGCTCCAGGTAGCGCAGCACGACCCGGCCCGCGCCGAACCCGCGCAGCGCGATCAGCAGCAGCGCGCCGCCGGCCGCGGCCGCCGTGGACCCGGCCGCGAACGCCAGGCCGGCCATGGCCAGCACTGACGCCACCGTGGCGGCGGCGCCGAGCAGCAAGGCGGGCGACTGGCGGCGCCAAAGTTGCAGCACGCGCAGCAGCGGCGTCACGCGACCCCCTGGACGGCGTCGGCGTGGCCGGGTTCGAGCATGATGCGCCGTCCGCTGAACGCCATCGCGGCGCTGGAATGGGCGGCCATGATGACGGTGCGCCCGATCGCGAGCCGGCGCAGGCTTTCGAGCACGTCGGCCTCGGTCGTTGGGTCGAGGTGCGCCGTCGGTTCATCAAGCAGCAGCAGCGGAGCGTTGCGGAGGAACGCGCGGGCGACCGCCACCCGCTGCGCCTGGCCGCCGGAGAGGCCGTAGCCGCCCTCGCCGATGGGCGTGTCCAATCCATGCGGCAACGCGGCGGCAACCTTCGCCAGCCCGGCGGCCCGGGCGGCGTTCTCGACCGCCTCATCGTCCGCGTCCTCGCGCCCGAAGCGGATGTTGTCGCGGATGCTGCCGGCGAACAGCACCGGGCGCTGGCCGATCCAGGCCGTCATGCGCGACAGGGCCTGCGGCGTGATGGTGGCAAGCTCGGCGCCGTTGATCGCGATGCGGCCCGATTGCGGGGCGATGAAGCCGAGCAGCAGTTCGAGCACCGTCGATTTTCCCGCGCCGGACGGCCCGACCAGCACGGCGGTCTCGTTCGCGGGCACGCGGAAGCTCAATCGGTCCAGCACGCGCCCGCGCGACGGGTCCCAGCTATAGCTCACCTGATCGAACGAGACGGTGACCCCGGAGGCGGCGACGGTGCGGACGGCGGGCGCTGGGAGCGCTGCCGGCGCGGGCGGCAGGGCGCTGAAGGTCTCGGCAGCCGTGGTCGCGTGCAGGCGGTCCTGGTAGGCGGCCGCGAACGCGCGCAACGGTGCGAAGAACTCGGCCACGAGCACGATGCCGAACACGGCGGCGACCGGCCGCAGGGTTCCGGCGCGCCACTCCACGCCTGCGCGGACCGCCAGGATGATCAGCACGGCCGCAGCGGCGGCATCGAGGAAGGCGGACGAGAGAAAGGCGACGCGCAGCACGCGCATGGTCCGCTGGCTAAGCTCGGTGGCCGCATCCTGGAGCCGGCGGGCCTCCGCCTCGGCCTGGCCGGCCAGGACGATGGTCGCCATGCCGCGCACGCGGTCGAGGAAACGGGCCTGCAGCCTGGCCATGGCGGTGAACTGCTTGTGCGACGCGGCGGCGGCGCCGATGCCGGCTATGGCCATGCCGACCGGCACCAGCACGCCGCCCGCCGCCATAATCGCCGCCGCGACAGGGTCTCTGGCGAGGACGGCCAGCGCCACCAGCACGGGTGCCGCCCAGGCGAGCGTCGCGGCCGGGAGCCAGCGGGCGAAGTAGCCGTCGAGCGCGTCGACTTGGTCCACCGCGGCTGCGACATCGGCGCCCGCCGAGCCGATGCCGTGCGGCCCGGCGGTGAACGCCGCCACCAGGTAGTTCGTGCGCAGCCTGCGCCTTGCTGCGGCGCCTGCCTCGAACGCGCGCCGATCCGCCAGCAGGCCCAAGCCGGCGCGCAACAGCGCCATCGCCGCGAACAGCGCCGACCAGAGCGCTGGCTGCTGAACGACGCCGCCGAATAGGGCCGGACCGACGAACTCGGCGACGCACCATGCCTGCACGGTCGCTGCGGCGGCCCCGATCAGGCCCATTGCGACGATCGGCCTCGTGGCCCGGCGCGCGAGAGCGGATTGCTGGCGCAACCATGCGGCACCCGGCTTCGCGGCTTTCATTCGTCTGGAGCGCCTACTGCTGCAGCGCCTGTCGAGCCACCTTCGCGAGCCAGTTGGAGGCGGTTGGCAGGATCGCGTCGTTGAAATCATAGTCCGGGCTGTGCAGTTCGGCGCCGGGCCGGGCCGGGCCGTTGCCGATCCAGGCGAAGGCGCCTGGCCGCTGCTCCAGAAACCAGCCGAAATCCTCCCCCGCCATGCTCGGCGGCAGGTCGCGGCGAAGCGGCGCGCCGATTGCCTCGGCCGCCGCCGCCGCCACGTCCGCTTCCGGCAGGCTGTTCGTGGTGACCGAGACGCCGGGCGTGACGGTCACGCCGACCGACACGCCGAATGTCTGGCCGATGCCGCCCGCGATGCGCCGGATCGACGCCTCGACCTGGTCATGCACCGCCGGCTTGTGGGTGCGAAAGGTGCCGAGCAGGGTTGCCCGGGACGGAATCTGGTTGGCTGCGACGCCGGCATTGATCATGCAAATGGATACGACGGCGGACTCCACCGGGTCAACGTCGCGCGAGACCACCGATTGCAACGCAACCAGCAGGTGTCCCGCCGCGAGCATCGGATCGCGGGTCAGATGCGGCATGGCGGCGTGGCCGGCATGGCCGTCGATGACCAGCTCCAGCTTTGCCCCAGCCGCCATGACAGGGCCGTCATGGACCACCACGGCGCCGGCCTCGACGCCGGGCATGTTGTGGTAGCCGAAGATGCGCTCCATCGGAAACCGCTCGAACAGGCCGTCGGCCAGCATGGCCTTCGCGCCGCCGTAGCCTTCTTCGGCCGGCTGGAACACGAGGTGGACCGTGCCGTGCCACGACGTGTCCTGGGCCAGCAGCGCCGCCGCGCCGAGCAGGCTTGCGGTGTGGCCGTCGTGGCCGCAGGCGTGCATGACGCCTTGCGCCTGGCTTGCATAAGGCAGGCCGGTGCTCTCGGCGATGGGCAGCGCGTCCATGTCGGCCCGCAAACCAACGCTCCGGTTCGACTGCCCCCGGACCAGCGTGGCGACGAGGCCGTGACCGCCGATGCCGGCGGTGAACGGGATGCCCAGGTCCTGCAGCGTGCGGGCGACGAAGGCTGCGGTTTCGCGCTCGTGCAACGATAGTTCCGGATATTGGTGGAGATGACGGCGCCAGGCGGTCATCCTGTCCTGCAGTGCAGCATCCATATCGGCCTCCACACTTGATTTGGCGCGCAGCGCGGATTTTCGCAAGTCAGGGGCGCGGCTTGCCGCGGCCGAACGCCGGGCGGCCGAGGGGTTCGCGGCGCAGGGCGATGCGGAGACGGTAGCGCGTCCCGTTCGCATGGTCGATTTCGAGCGCCGAGCCGAGCTGACGGGCGAATCCCTTGATGAGCCGCAGGCCGATGCCCGCCGCCCGCCTAGACTCCGGCTCCTGGTCAAGCCCTGCGAGGCCGATCCCGTCATCGGCGATGTCGAGTTCGGCGCTGTCGCCGCATTGCAGCAGCCTCACGCGGATGACGCCGCCCTGTCCGGCGGGGTAGGCGAACTTGATGGCGTTGGCGACCACTTCGGTCACGATCAGGGAAATTGGCACCGCCTGGTCGCTCGACATCTCCAGCTCCGGCGCCTCGACCTCCAGCGTCAGCCGCCCGCCGAGCGTTTCGCCCATCGCCTCGAACAGGCGCTCGCATAGGTCCAGCAGGAAGGCCTGCATGTTGATCGACTGGACCTCGCCGTGCGCGTAGAGATGGCGATGGACGGTCGCGAGCGCGGCGACGCGGATGCGGGCCGATCTGAACTCCGCCTGTATTTCAGAAGAGCGGAGCCGGCTTGCCTGCAAGTTGAGCAGGCTGGAGACGATCTGCAGGTTGTTCTTTACCCGGTGATGGATCTCCTGCATCGCGATGTCCTGCCGGGCCAATGCGTCGCGCAATTCGCGTTCCCTGCGGACAAGCCGGGTGTTGGCGCGCTTGAACGACAAGGAGAATGCCCGCAGCTCCGAGGGCAATCCGCGATCCACCATCGCGTCGAACGGCTGCCCGTTGCGCCAGGCGTCGATGGCTTGGCGAACGTGCCGGAGCGGGCGCGCGACGATGACTTCGATGCCGACAAAGGCGGCGACCGCGGAGATGGCGATGACGAAAGCAAAGCTGACGGGCGAACCGTCGCCAGTTGATATCAAAAGGAGAATGGGCAGGAGGCTGGCAACGACCACGATGCCGACCCGGACTGGCAGGGTTGATGCAAGCCTGCCAAGCGTGCGCGTCAGGCTGGGTCGCGTGGGGACGAACAACGTGGCTTGATTGGACCGGACCTTATTCCTGCTTGTCACCGTTGATTAGCTTTAGCAGTTCTTCCGGGAGCGGCTCGTTCGCAACGTCGTCAAAAAGCTGATGCAGCCCGCGGTTCAACCAGACATCGAACGCGGTCTCTGTCGGCACTGAGCGTTTAGGCGGCGGTGGACGGCTTCGTTTCTGGTCCGTCATGGTCAACCGATCGATCTTCATGCCATGCAAGCTGACACTAGGGCCGCGACCATCCGTCCCGCGTGACAAGGACCCGAGCCGTTCAGCCTCCGTGCGGGGCCGAGCGTTACGATATAGGTGCTGGTTGCTCGGCGACGGGCGCTGTCGACGCGATCCGCCGCGGGACTGCGGCATCGGCCTGGCCGGGCTTGACGTCGCCGAACAGCCACGCCTCAAGTTGCCGCCGGGCGCGGAACACTCGGCTCTTGGCGGTGCCGACCGCGCAGCTAGTCGCGTCGGCCAGCGCCTCGTAGCTCATGCCGTGGACGACGACCATGACGAGTGCCTCCCTCTGGTCGGCTGGAAGCCGCGTCATGGCCTTGCCAAGCTCCTTCAGCGCAAGGCGGTCCTCATGCGGCGCCTCGCTCGCGAAGGTGTGGGCCGGCACATCGTCGATGTCGGTGGTGTCTCGCCGCTTGCGAAGGTTCGAGATAAAGCGGTTACGCAGGATGCGGTGCATCCAGGCGGGAAAGTTGGTTCCGGGAATGAAGCTCGTCTGGGCCGACAAGGCGTTGCAGACGGCATCTTGCACCAAGTCCTCGGCGGCAGCCCGGTTCCGGGTCAATGCCAATGCCTGCACGCGCAGCTTGGGGAGAATCGCGATCACTTGGCTATGAAAGGTCGGGTTCATCATCTCGCTCTTGCAGTCCATACCCAAGCAATGACCGCCGAAGGCCCGGCGTTGCATCATCGAGAACACGAAAGCGAGAGCATTAAGGAGGTTGAAAGGTTTTCAGCGGACGGGCCGCGTCACTCCGGCTCGTCCGTCTCGCGCGTCGCCGCCGCGAGGGCCACCCGGGCGCGGGACAGCCTGGCCTTCATGGTGCCGACCGGCACGTTGCATACGACGGCG
Organism: Acetobacteraceae bacterium; assembly: GCA_965217935.1. Classification (GTDB taxonomy): domain Bacteria; phylum Pseudomonadota; class Alphaproteobacteria; order Acetobacterales; family Acetobacteraceae; genus JBBROS01. Next base: position 1,090,226 of record OZ244581.1, read on the forward strand.
GCCTCCTCGTAGGTCATCTCCTGCGCCCCGATGAGGATCAGCGCCTCGCGCAGCAGCGGCGGCAGCGTCCAGATCAGGTCCTGCAAGTCCTTGATCTGCGACCGTTCATCTTGCGCCGGGGCGGCCGACCGCGGATCGGTGAGGCCTTGCTCCAGCACCGCCGCCTCCCGCTTGCGCCGCCGGCGCTGCTCGTAGAACACGTTGCGCAGGATCGTGAACGCCCAGGCCTTCAGGCTCGTCCCCGGCTGGAACTGGTGCAGCGCCGCCAGGGCGCGTACCACGGCTTCCTGCACCAGGTCGTCCGCCGCGCTCCGGTCGCCCGCAAGAAAACGTGCGAAGGCGCGCAGCTCCGGCAGCATCGCCCCGAGTTGGCGGCGGAGGTCAGGCTCGGCTATGTGCACGTCGGTTCCCACTTGCTTCCATCCCAGTGCATCGTAAGGACGCCTATGACCAGCCTGCGTCGCGAAGACCTGATCCGCGCGCTGCCTTATGCAAGGCGGTACGCCCGCGCCCTGACCGGCAACCAACCGCGCGGCGACGCGCTCGTCGCCGGGGCGTTGAAAGCGATCGTCGAGGGCGACGCGGGCGCGGACGGCATGGCGCCGCGGCATCTGCTCTACCGGGGGGTGACCGAACGCTTCGACGCACCGTCCACCGAGCGCACGGCGCCCGGCCAGCAGGTCAACCGCAAGCAGCGCCAACTGCTTCTGCTGACGGCGCTTGAGGACGTGCCGGTCGCCGATGCCGCCGCCATCGTCGGCGTCCCGCACGGCCAGGCGGAAACCTTGCTGCACGAGGCGCGGCAGAACCTGCATTCGGGCGCGGCAGCCCAGGTGCTGATCATCGAGGATGAGCCGGTGATCGCCATGGACATCGAGGAGCTGGTGCAGACCTGCGGGCATGAGGTGATCGGGGTGGCCAGCAGCGAGGCGGAGGCGGTGGCGCTCGCCGAACAGCATCGCCCGGGGCTGATCCTGGCCGACATCAACCTGGGCGCGGGCGGCGACGGTACGGCGGCGGTTGCGCGAATCCTGCAGCGCCATTATGCACCCGTCATCTTCGTGACCGCATACCCGGAACGCCTTCTGACCGGAGAGTCGCTTGAACCCGCCTTCGTCATCGCCAAGCCGTTCGAACCGATGACGCTGGCCATCGCGACCTACCAAGCCGTCACCGGCGGCGTACACCTGGAGTGACATCCAGGGATAGGTGGCCGGGTTCTCCGGCCTGCGGCGCTTCGCCTACGCAACGATGGGGATAAAATGGTCCTGAGCACCGAGACGGCCAGACGACGCGCGGCGGCGCCGAAGCGCGCCAAGCCCAAGGCGGACGCCAAACCGGCCCCGCTTGCAGCGGCGGCGATTGGCCGTGCCGCCCCGCGTATCCTGCGGGCGACGGGCCACGGCGCGGACAATCATGCGGAAGCCCTTGGCCAGGCGACAACGCTCGGCTTCGACACGCTGCTGTTGCCCGAAAGCGAACTGCCGGCGGCGCTTGCGGAGGCGGCGAAGGGTCTCGGCGTCTCGTTGCTGATCGACGTCCACCTGCATCGCGCCCCGGCGGACGCGCTGGGCAACTCGGGCGGGCCGTTCATCCGGTTGCCGGAACCGAACCTCGACCCGCGCACGCCGGTGCGGCTTTCCAACCTCGCCTTGGCGGCCGTCGCCACCGGCGAGGACGTGGACGCGCTTGCGGCCTGGTGGACCCCGCGGCTGCATGGCTTGCACGCCGCAGGGGCGGCCGGGGTCCGGCTGCTGGGCCTCGACGCGCTTCCCGGCTGGGCGGTCGCACGCCTGTTGCCGGCGCTGCGCCAGGCCTGCCCTGGCATGACGCTGTTCGGCTGGACCCCGGGCGTCGACTGGCCGGCGCTGCAGGCGCTCCCGGCCGGCACGCTCGACCTCGTGGCCTCGTCGCTGCCCTGGTGGGACGGGCGGGGCGGCTGGTTCTGGCAGGAGCTCGATTTGTTGCGGCGCATCGCCCCCGTGGTCGCCGACGCCAGCGGCAACGCGGCCTTCGAGGCCTTGGCCGCCATCCTCGCCGAGGGATGGATGGCAACGGCCGGCGCCGCCGACGCCGAGACGCTGAACCGCGCCCGGACGAACAGCCTATCCGGGCTGCCCTGGTCGCGGCTCGTCTCCCCAGAAGGATCGGACGCCGTAGCGATCCTGCGCACCGATACGGCCGACCCGCGCCGGGCGCAGCGGGCGGCCCTCGCCGTCACGGCGATTGCGCCCGGGGCGATGCTGGCGGCGAGCGTCGCGCTGACGGCGGCCGAGGGGCATTTCGGGCCGTTCGCGCCGGCTATCGGCCCGCATGAGGCGGCGCTCGCGCTGACGGACGTGATCGCGCCGATGCCGGGGGGGCTGCTGCTGTATGCCGCCAAGGTCCGGCCCGAGCCGGTGGCCGAGCCGCTCGTGCGCAAGCGGGCCGAGGCCGCCGCCGCAGACCCGCGGCTGGCGATCGAGGCGCCGTCGCCTTGCGTCGAGAACGGGCGCTTCCCGGCACGGCAGGTGGTGGGCAGCCTGGTCACGGTCGAGGCGGACATCATCGCCGACGGGCATGACAAGCTCTCGGCGATGCTGCGCTGGCAGGAGCCTGGGGAGACCGGTTGGACCGAGACGCCGATGACGCTGGTCGACAACGACCGCTGGGCCGGGCAATTCCCATTGAAGCGCCTGGGGGTGCATCATTACGCGATCGAGGCTTGGCGCGACGCCTATGCCACGTTCGTTTACGAGCTGGAGGCGAAATACAACGCAGGCGTGCCGATCACGCTGGAGCTGCAAGAGGGGGCGGCGCTGATCAAGCAGCAGACGCGCGGCAAGCGCAACGCCAGGGCGGCGCTGGTCCCGGCGCTGCAGGCGCTCGAGAAGGGCGACCTGGAGACGCGGCGGACGGCGCTGCTCTCGCCCGAGGTCCGCGCGGTGATGCGCGAGACCGACCCGCGCCCGCGCAAGGCGACGATCGCGCCCGTGCCGGTGCAGGCCGAGCGCAGCGGGGCGGCGTTCGCGAGTTGGTATGAGGTGTTCCCGCGCTCGATGAGCGACGACGCCGACCGGCACGGCACGTTCCGCGACGTGGAGAAGCACCTGCCGCGGGTGCAGGCGATGGGCTTCGACGTGCTGTATTTCCCGCCATTTCATCCGATCGGGATGAAGAACCGCAAGGGGCCGAACAACACGCTGACGCCGGGTCCGACCGACCCGGGAAGCCCGTATGCCATCGGCAGCGCCGACGGTGGGCATGACGCGCTGCATCCGGAACTGGGTTCGCTGGAGGATTTGCAGCATTTGCGGCAGGCCGCCGCGGAGCATGGCATCGAGCTGGCGATGGACTTCGCCATCCAGTGCTCGCCCGACCACCCCTGGCTCGCGCAACACAAGGACTGGTTCAACTGGCGCCCGGACGGCAGCATCCGCTACGCCGAGAACCCGCCGAAGAAATACGAGGACATCGTCAACGTCGATTTCTACTCCCAGGGCGCGACCCCGGACTTGTGGGTCGCGCTGGCCGAGGCGGTGATGTTCTGGGCCAGCCAGGGCATCCGGCTGTTCCGCGTCGACAACCCGCACACCAAGCCGCTGCCGTTCTGGGAATGGATGATCGCCGAGGTGCAGGCGCGTTACCCGGACGCGGTGTTCCTGGCCGAGGCGTTCACCCGGCCCAAGGTGATGTACCGGCTGGCAAAGGCCGGGTTCAGCCAGTCCTACACCTACTTCACCTGGCGCAACACCAAGGCGGAGTTCGAGGAATACCTGACCGAGCTGACGACGGGGCCGGCGCGGGAGTTCTTCCGCCCGCACTTCTTCGTCAACACGCCGGACATCAACCCCGTGCCGCTGCAGACGGCGCCCCGCTCCGGCTTCCTGACCCGCGCGGCGCTGGCGGCCACCCTGTCCGGCCTCTGGGGCGTCTACAACGGCTTCGAGTTGTGCGACGCCACGCCGCTGCCCGGCCGCGAGGAATACCTCGACAGCGAGAAATACCAGATCCGCGTCTGGGACTGGAACCGCCCGGGCAACATCGTCCGCGAGATCGGCCAGCTCAACGCCATTCGCAAGCGCAACCCGGCCTTGCACACGCACCTCGGCGTCACGTTCCTGCAAGCGGACAACCCGCAGGTGCTCTTGTTCGAGAAGGCGACGCCGGACCGCTCCAACGTGCTGCTGATCGCCGTCAACATGGACCTGCACGCGCCGCAGTCCTCCCGCATCGAGGCGCCGTTCTGGCGCTGGCCCGTCCGTCCGTCCGCGCTGGATGCGACGGACCTGGTTTGTGACCGTAACGAACGCTGGCACGACGCGAGCCGTTTCGTCAGCCTGACAAGCGACCAGCCCTACGCCATCTGGCGCATCACCCCGGCCAAGACCGCCGCAGGAGCATAAGCAAAATCGTGAGCACGACGATCGAACCGGCGGCTTCCGCCCATCCCGCCACCGACGAGCCGGCGCTGGACCCGTTGTGGTTCAAGGACGCCGTCATCTACCAGCTTCACCTCAAGTCCTTCTTCGACGGCAATAACGACGGCGTGGGCGACATCAACGGCCTGCTCGCCAAGCTGGACTACATCGCCGAGCTAGGCGTGACGGCGATCTGGATGCTGCCGTTCTACCCGTCGCCGCGGCGCGACGACGGCTACGATATCGCCGGCTACACCGACGTGCATCCGGATTACGGCACGGTCGAGGACGTGCGGCGGTTGGTCGAGGCGGCGCACGCGCGCGGGATCAAGGTCATCACCGAGCTGGTCATCAATCACACCAGCGACCAGCACCCGTGGTTCCAGGCCGCCCGGCGCGCGCCGCCCGGAAGCCCGGAGCGGGATTTCTACGTCTGGTCCGACACCGACGAGAAATACGCCGGGACGCGCATCATCTTCATCGACACCGAGACCAGCAATTGGACCTGGGACCCGGTGGCCAACGCCTATTATTGGCACCGCTTCTACTCGCACCAGCCGGACCTGAACTTCGACAACCCGGCGGTGCTGGAGGAGGTGTTCAAGGTGATGCGCTTCTGGCTCGACATCGGCATCGACGGCCTGCGCCTCGATGCCGTGCCCTACCTTGTCGAGCGCGAGGGCACCAACAACGAGAACCTGGACGAGACGCATGACGTTTTGAAGAAGATCCGCGCCGAGCTGGACCGTTACGCCCCCGGCCGGATGCTGATCGCCGAGGCCAACCAGTGGCCGGAGGACGCGCAGCAGTACTTCGGCGAGGGCGACGAGTGCCACATGTCGTTCCATTTCCCGCTGATGCCGCGCATGTACATGGCCATCGCGCGGGAGGACCGCTTCCCGATCACCGACATCATGCGCCAAACGCCGGAAATCCCGGCCAACTGCCAATGGGCGGTGTTCCTGCGCAACCACGACGAACTCACGCTGGAGATGGTCACCTCCAGCGAGCGCGACTACCTGTGGGAAACCTACGCGTCCGACCGCCGCGCCCGGCTCAACCTCGGCATCCGCCGCCGCCTGGCGCCCCTGCTTGAGCGGGACCGGCGGCGGGTCGAGCTGATGAACGGCCTGCTGCTCTCCATGCCCGGCACGCCCGTGATTTACTACGGCGACGAGATCGGCATGGGCGACAACATCTTCCTCGGCGACCGCGACGGGGTTCGCACGCCGATGCAATGGTCGATCGACCGCAACGGCGGCTTCTCCCGCGCCGACCCCGCCCGCCTCGTGCTGCCGCCGATCCAGGACCCGATCTACGGCTTCCCGGCCGTCAACGTCGAGGCACAGGCCAGCGACCCGCACAGCATGCTGAACTGGACCCGGCGCATGTTAGCCGTCCGCACCGCGCACAAGGCGTTCGGGCGCGGCACGCAGCGGTTCCTCTATCCCTCCAACCGCAAGATCCTCGCCTACCTGCGCGAGCACGCCGACGAGGACGGCGCGTCCGAGACCATCCTGTGCGTCAGCAACCTGTCGCGCACCGCCCAGGCGGTGGAGCTTGACCTCTCGGCCTTCGCCGGGCGGGTGCCTGTCGATATCGTCGGCGGCTCGGTGTTCCCGCCCATCGGCCAGCTCACCTACCTGCTCACCCTGCCGCCCTACGGCGTGTTCTGGTTCCTGCTCGCCGACGACGGCCCCTCGTGGCACAGCGCGCCGCCGGAAGCCTTGCCGGAATACTCGACCATCGTGATCCGGCAAGGGCTTGAGGACGCGGTGAACGCCGCGGCGCGGGCGGTGATCGACCGCGAGGCCCTGCCCGCCTATCTGCCGAAGCGGCGCTGGTTCGCCTCCAAGGGCGAGGCGCTCGCATCCGCCCATCTGACCTACGCCGCCCCGCTGCCCGGCACGGGCAAGCCGGTCCTGTTCGCCGAGATCGAGGCCAAGCTGCCGGGGCGGAGCGAGTTCTACGTGCTGCCGCTCGGCATCGCCTGGGAGGACGAGAGCGGGGCCGCCTTGCCGCAGCAGCTCGCCCTCACCCGCGTGCGCAAGGGGCCGCGCGTCGGCTACCTGACCGACGCCTTCAGCCTGGACGAGCTGACCGAGGCCATGCTTGCGGGACTGCGCGACGGCTCCAAGGTCGCGATCGACGGCGGCGCGCTGGAGTTCCGCCCCACCTCGCTGATGCAAACGCTCGAACTGCCGCAGGACGCGGAGATCAGGCGTCTGTCGGCCGAGCAATCGAACTCGTCCTGGATCGTCGGCGACGCGGTGGTGCTGAAGCTCGTGCGCCGCGTGCTGGCCGGCATCCACCCGGAGGGCGAGATCACCCGCGTGCTGACCGAGCGCGGCTACCAGAACAGCGCGCCGCTGATGGGCGAGCTGGTCCGCGTGGACGGGGACGGCACGCCGCACACCGTCGCGCTCGCCCAGGGCTTCGTGCGCAACCAGGGCGACGGCTGGACCTGGACCCAGGACTGGCTGGCCCGCTCCGCCGAAGAACTGGCCATGACCAGCGGCTATCTCGACGGCGTCATGACCGACGAGGCCTGGGCGGACACGTTCGAGTCCTACGCCGTGTTCGCCCGCAACGTCGGCACCAGGCTGGCCGAGCTGCACGCCGTCCTGGCGCAGCCGACCGATGACCCGGCGTTCGCCCCGGAGATCGCCGACGACGCGATCGTGGGCGAGTGGGCCGACGGCGCAATCGAGCAGATCACCATGGCGCTCGACCTGCTGGCCGAGGTCAAAACCTGGCCGGACGAGACCGTCGAGGAGCAGGCCCGGATGCTGCTTGCCAACCGCGACGGCCTGCAAGCCGCGGCCCGGCGTCTCGCCATGCAGGGCAAGGGCGGGCTGCAAACCCGCGTGCACGGCGATTTCCACCTGGGCCAGGTGCTGGTGGTGCAGGGCGACGCCTTTATCATCGACTTCGAGGGCGAGCCGGCGCGGACCATGGAGCAGCGCCGGGCCAAGTCCTGCCCGGTCCGCGACGTGGCCGGGCTGCTGCGCTCGTTCGACTACGCGGCCGCGGCGGCGGCGCCCGGCCGGGTCGCGGCCTCCGAGCAGACCAGCGAGCGGCGGCAGGCGATCCTAACCGAGTTCGGCCGCCACGCCTCGCACATGTTCCTGCGCGCCTACCGCGCCGTGCTGGACGAGTGTTCGACCAAGTGGGTGCAGGCGGACGCCGCCCAGCCGATGCTCGACCTGTTCCTGCTTGAGAAGGCCGCCTACGAGATCCGCTACGAGGTGGCCAACCGTCCCTCCTGGCTCGGTATCCCGCTCGGCGGCTTCCACACCATCGCCAAGCGCTTGCTGGAGAACCAAGAATGACGATTATGCTCGACCAGGGCGCGATAGAGGCAATCGTCGAGGGGCGGCACGGGGACGCGTTCTCGATCCTTGGGCCGCACGAGGCCGACGGCACGGTCTATGTCCGGGTGTTCCTGCCGATGTCGGACGGCGTGGAGCTGATCGACGATGCGGGCGGCTCGCTCGGGCATCTGGAGCGGCTGCACGACGCCGGGTTCTGGTCCGGCCCGATGGCCCGGCCCGGCCCCTACCGCCTGCGGGTGCAGACGCACGGCATCACCTACGAGGCCGAAGACCCCTACCGCTTCGGCCCGACCCTCGGCGCGTTCGACCTGCACCTGATCGGCAGCGGGCGTCACCGCGACCTCGGCCTCTGCCTGGGCGCGCACCCGGCGGCCTACGACGGCATCGAAGGCATCCGCTTCGCCGTCTGGGCGCCGAACGCGAGGCGCGTCTCGGTCGTCGGCGGCTTCAACTTCTGGGACTCGCGCCGCCACCCGATGCGCCTGCACCACGGCGCCGGGGTGTGGGAGATGTTCATCCCGGGCGCGAACGTCGGCGACGTCTACAAATACGACCTGCTCGGCCCGAATTGGGAGTTGCTGCCGCAGAAGGCCGACCCGGTCGCCTGGGCCACCGAACCCGCGCCCCTCACCGGCTCCATCATCGTCTCCGACGCGCCGTTGCGCTGGACCGACGCCGCCTGGATGAACCGCCGCGCCGCCGCGCAGGAGCCGGACGCGCCGATCTCGGTGCTGGAGGTCCACGCCGCCTCCTGGCTCCCGGCCGCGGAAGACGGCAAGGGCGGCTGGCAGGCGCTGGCCGACAAGCTCGCCCCCTACTGCGCCGGCATGGGCTTCACCCACGTCGAGCTGCTGCCGGTGATGCAGCACCCGTTCAATGGCTCCTGGGGCTACCAGCCGCTCGGCCACTACGCGCCGATGGCACGGATGGGACCGCCTGAAGCCTTCGCCGCCTTCGTCGACCGCTGCCACGCGATGAACGTGGGCGTCATCCTCGACTACGTGCCGGCGCACTTCCCCACCGACGCGCACGGCCTGGCGCGCTTCGACGGCACCCCGCTTTACGAGCACGGCGACCCGCGCGAAGGCTACCAGCCGGACTGGAACACCTACATCTTCAACCTCGGGCGCAACGAGGTGCGCGGCTTCCTGATCGGCTCGGCGCTGTTCTGGCTCAACCACTATCACGCCGACGGCCTGCGCGTGGATGCCGTCGCCGCCATGCTCTACCGCGACTACAGCCGCAATCACGGCGAATGGGTGCCGAACAAGTATGGCGGGCGCGAGAACCTGGAAAGCGTCGCCTTCCTGCAGGAGCTCAGCGAGGCCATCAAGCAGAACGCCCCCGGCGCCATCCTGGTCGCGGAAGAAAGCACGGCCTGGCCCGGCGTCACCAAGCCCGCGCACGAGGGCGGCCTCGGGTTCGACTACAAGTGGAACATGGGCTGGATGCACGACACGCTGCATTACATGCATGAGCAGCCGGTCTATCGCCGCTGGCACCACGGCGAGATCACCTTCGGCCTCGTCTACGCCTTCTCCGAGCGCTTCATGCTGCCGCTCAGCCACGACGAGGTGGTCTACGGCAAAGGCTCGCTGATCCGTAAGATGCCGGGCGACCATTGGCAGAAGTTCGCCAACCTGCGCGCCTATTTCGCCTTCATGTGGACCTACCCGGGCAAGAAGCTGCTGTTCATGGGCAGCGAGTTCGCCCAGGACCGGGAATGGAACCACGACATCGGCCTCGACTGGCACCTGCTCGACGAGCCGCACCACAAAGGGATGCAGCACCTGCTGCGCGACCTGAACCACGCCTATCAGGGCATCCCCGCCCTGCACCAAGGCGATTGCGACCCGAACGGCTTCCGCTGGGTCGTGGTGGACGACGCCGAGAACTCGGTCTACGCCTACCTGCGCCAGTCGCTCGACGGCAGCCCCCCGGCGCTGGTGGTGAGCAACCTGACGCCGGTGCCGCGGGCGAACTACCGGCTCGGCGCGCCCCGGTCCGGCGCGTGGCGCGAACGCCTCAACACCGACGCGGGCGAGTATGGCGGCTCGGGGCTCGGCAACGGCGGCGAGGTCTATGCGGAACCTTCGGGCCTGCACGGCTTTGACGCATCGCTGACACTTACCTTGCCGCCCCTCGCCACCTTGGTGCTCACGCCCGGATGACCCAGCGCTTCCATCACGCCCTCCCCTTCGGCGCCGAGCTGCAACCGTCCGGCGAGACGCGGTTCCGCCTGTGGGCGCCCTCGGCCGAACACGTCACGCTCCGCCTCCCCGGCCAACCGCTCGCGATGGAGCGGAAAGAGGGCGGCTGGCACGAGCTGTCGGCCCAGGCCCCCGCCGGCACCCCCTACAGTTTCGAACTCCCCGACGGCCTTGCCGTGCCCGACCCGGCGTCCCGTATGCAGCAGGACGACGTGCACGGGCCAAGCCTCGTCACCGACCCGGGCAGCTATGAATGGCAGCATTCGGAGTGGACGGGCCGGCCCTGGCACGAGGCCGTCATCTACGAAGTGCATGTCGGGCTGCTCGGCGGCTTCAAGGGCGTGCAGGACCGTCTCCCCGAACTGGCCCGGCTCGGCGTCACCGTCATCGAGTTGATGCCGCTGTCGGACGTGCCCGGCCCGCGCAACTGGGGCTACGACGGCGTGCTGCCCTACGCGCCCGACCGCGCCTTCGGCACGCCGGACGAATTGAAGGCGCTGGTCGACGCCGCCCACGGCCTCGGCCTGATGGTCATGCTGGATGTGGTCTACAACCATTTCGGCCCCGACGGCGCCTACGTCCACGCCTTCGCCAAACCGTTCTTCCGCGAGGACATCAAGACGCCCTGGGGCGCGTCGATCGACTTCCGCCGTCCCGAGGTGCGCGGCTACTTCGAGCACAACGCGGTCTACTGGATCAACGAGTTCCGCTTCGACGGCCTCCGCTTCGACGCCGTCCACGCCATCTCCGAGCAGGATTTCCTGGTCGAGATGGCCGACACGATCCGCACCGCGGCCGAGGGCCGTCATGTCCATCTCGTGCTGGAGAACGAGGACAACCAGGCCTCGCTGCTGCGCGCCACCCCGGAAAGCCGGGTCTACGACGCGCAATGGGCCGACGACCTGCACCACTGCCTGCACGTGCTGCTGACCCACGAAACCGAGGGCTACTACGAGGATTTCCAGGACGCGACCGCGCTTCTGGCCCGCGCCCTGTCGGAAGGCTTCGCCTACCAGGGCCAGCTCGCCCCGCATCTCGGGCGCAACCGCGGCGAGCCGAGCAAGCACCTGCCGCCCACCGCCTTCGTGGTGTGCCTGCAAAACCACGACCAGATCGGCAACCGCGCGATGGGCGAGCGGCTGACCACGCTCGCCCCGCGCCCGGCGCTCGATGCCGCCATGGCCCTGCTGCTGCTCTGCCCGCACATCCCGCTGCTGTTCATGGGCGAGGAATATGCCAGCACGACGCCGTTCCTGTTCTTCACCAGCCACAACGACGAGCTGGCCGGGTTGGTGCGGAAAGGCCGGCGGGCGGAGTTCAAGTCCTTCGCCGCCTTCCAGGACGAGAAGCGGCGCGAATTGATCCCCGACCCGAACGCCGAGGGCACCTTTAACGCCTCCAGGCCGCAGAAAACCGACCCGTCCTATTTGGACGTCATGACCAACCTGCTCCGGCTCCGGCGCGAGCACGTCGTGCCCGGCCTGCCCGGCTGCCGCAGCCTCGGCGCCGAGGCGTTGGGCCAGGGCGCGGTCAGGGCGGCATGGAAGCTCGGGACCGGGCAGACGTTGACCATCGTGGTCAATCTCGGCGCCGAGCCGGTCGATGTGCAACCCGCCGGCCGCACCACCCTGTTTGCCACCCCGGGCGCGACCCCTGCCCGGCTGCCGCCCTCCAGCACCGTCGTCACCCTGGAATGAGCGACTCCCTCGTCGCTTTGGCCGAGGCCGCCGGAATTCAGGTTCGTTGGCGCGACTATCAGGGCGGATGGCACGACGTGGGGCCGGACACGCTGCAGGCGGCGCTCTCAGCGCTCAACCTTCCCGCCGGCTCGCCGACCGAGATCAAGGACAGCCACGCCCAGCTTGCTGGGCGCGCGGCAACCCTGCCGCCGCTGATCACCGCCGAAGTCGGCGAGCCGACGCCGCTGCCCGCGGGCGGGCGGTGGGAACTGACGCTTGAGGACGGGAGCAAGCAGGACGGCGTCGCCGAGGATGGCCAGTTGCTGCCGGCCATCGGGCAGGCCGGCTATCACCGGCTCAGCGTGGCCGGACAGGAGACGACGGTCGCGGTGGCGCCCGGCCGGGCTTACGCCGTACAGGATGCAGCCCCCGGCTCGCGCCCTTGGGTTCTTGCCGCCCAGCTCTACGCGCTCCGCCGCCCGGGCGACGGCGGGGTCGGCGATTTCGCCGCCTTACAGGACCTGCTGGCCCCAGCCGCCGAACTCGGCGCGGCCGGCGTCGCGATCAGCCCGGTGCACGCGCAGTTTTCCGCGGACACGAACCGCTTCAGCCCGTATTCGCCGTCGAGCCGGGTGCAGATGAACGTGCTGCACGCCGGGCTCGACCTGTCGAAGCAGGCGGACGCCGCCCGGCTCGAAGCGCTCGACCTGGTTGATTGGCCGGAAGCCGCCCGCGTCCGACTTGCCGCCCTGCGCGACGCCTATGCCGCGGCATCCCCCGAGGAAAGGGCCGCCTTCGCCGAATACCGGGCCAAGCACGGCAGCACCGTCGAGACGCACGCCGTGTTCGAGGCGCTGCACGCCCGGCAGTTCGGCGCGGACCCGTCGAAATGGCATTGGCGCACCTGGCCGTCCGAGCTGCAGCACCCGGAAACCCAAGCCGTGCGGGAGTTCGCCGCGCGCAACCCGGAGGCCGTCGGGCTTCATGCCTACATGCAGTTCAAGGCGGAACGAAGCATGGCGTCGGCCCAGCAAGCGGCCAAGGATGGCGGAATGCCGATCGGCCTCATCGCCGACCTCGCCGTGGGGGCGGATTCCGGCGGCAGCCATTGCTGGAGCCGGCAGGAAGAAACCCTGCTCGGCATGGGCATCGGCGCGCCGCCGGACTTGCTGAGCACGAATGGCCAGAACTGGGGCCTAGCCGCCTTCTCGCCCCGCGGCCTGCGCGATTACGGCTACCGCGCCTTCTTGGAAATGCTGCGCAACGCCATGCGCAACGCCGGCGGCGTGCGGATCGATCACGCGCTCGGCCTCGCCCGGCTCTGGGTGGTGCCGGACGGCGCGTCCGCGAAAGAGGGCGCCTATCTCAGCTTCCCGCTGCACGACATGCTGCGCCTCGTCGCATTGGAGTCGGTCCGCAACCAGGCCGTGGTGATGGGCGAGGACCTCGGCACCATTCCCGACGGCTTCCAGGACCGGCTCGGGGCGGCAGGCGTGCTCGGGATGCGAGTGCTGTGGTTTGAGAAGCAGCAAGGCACGTTCAATGCGCCGCGGACCTGGAGCAAGGCCGCGGCGGCGATGACCAGCACGCATGACCTGCCGACCGTCGCCGGCTGGTGGTCGGGGCGGGACCTGCAATGGCGCGGCACGCTCGGGCTCAGCGGCGACAGCCAGGCGAGCGAGGAGCAGGAGCGCGTTGCCGACCGCCGCGCGTTGTGGGCCGCATTCAACGAGAGCGGCGCGGCGGAGGGCGAGGCCCCCGCGGAGGACGAAACCGCTCCCGTCGCCGACGCCGCGCTGCGCCACCTGGCAACGTCGGCCTGCGACCTGGTGATCATCCCGATCGAGGACGCGCTCGGCGTCGCGGAGCAACCGAACCTGCCCGGCACAATGGACCCGGATCACCCCAACTGGCGCCGCCGCCTTCCCGGCCCGGCCGCCGACCTGCTTCGCGACCCCGCCGTCGCCCGCCGCCTGCAAGCGCTCAACGAGGGCCGCCATACCGCATGAAACCACTCTCCGCCACCGCCCGCCTGCAGTTCCACAGCGGCTTCACCCTCGACGACGGCGAAAAACTGGTTTCCTACTTCTCCGATCTCGGCATCAGCCACTATTACGCCTCCCCGTTGCTGACCGCTCGCGCCGGGTCAACCCACGGCTACGACATCGTTGACCATAACCGCATCAACCCCGAGCTCGGCGGCGAAGCGGCGCTCGAACGCTTGGTCAAGACGCTGCGGGCGCATGGGATGGGCCTAATCCTCGACATCGTGCCGAACCACATGGGCGTCGGCGGCAACGACAACGCCTGGTGGCTTGACGTGCTGGAATGGGGCCGGGCCAGCCCCTACGCCGAATACTTCGACATCGACTGGGACCCGCCGGACGCCTCGCTGCGCGGACGCATGTTGGCGCCGTTCCTCGGCAGCCCTTACGGCGAGTGCCTGGCCAACGGCGACCTCGCGCTGAAGTTCGACGACACGGACGGGCGCCTGTTCGTCGCCTACTACGACCACCGCTTCCCGATCAGCCCGCTCGACTACGCCTCCGTGCTGCTGACCGCCGGCGGCGTGCTGGAAGGCCCGGCGCGCATGTTCGGCGAGCTTGGTCCCGGACGGCGCGACGAGAACCGGCGGCTGGCCAAAGAGGCGCGCGAGGAACTGCTGCTGCCGCAATACGCCAAGGCGGTCGCCGAAGCCGTCCGCGCCTACGACGCCAAAACGCCGGAGGGCCAGGAACGGCTGCACCGGCTGCTGGAACGGCAGAACTACCGTCTGTCCTGGTGGCGGGCGGCGACCGACGAGATCAACTGGCGCCGCTTCTTCGACGTCAACGGCCTGGCTGGGGTGCGGGTCGAACTTCCCGAGGTGTTCGAGGACACCCACCGCACCGTGTTTCGCCTGTATGAGCAGGGATTGATCGATGGGGTGCGGATCGACCACGTGGATGGCCTCGCCAGCCCGCGGGACTATTGCCGCAAGCTCCGCCGCCGGCTGGACGCGCTGACGCCGAAGCGGCCCAAGGGTCTGCGCGACCAGCCCGCCGTGCTGTGGGTGGAGAAAATCCTGTTCCCGCACGAACGCCTGGCGTCCGACTGGCTGACCGACGGCACCACCGGCTACGACTTCATGAACGACGCCAGCGCCGTCCTGCACGACCCCGCCGGCGAGGCGCCGCTGACCGAGCTTTGGACCGGCCTCACCGGCCGCCCGGCGCTGTTCGAGGACGAGACCGAGCCGGCCCGCCGCCAGATCCTGCGCGAAAGCCTCAGCAGCGAGCTTGCCTCGGTCGCCGCGGCGCTGCACCGCGTGGCCCGGCGCAGCACGCTGACCCGGGACTATACGCTATCCGGCATCCGCGGCGTGCTGATCGAACTGCTGGCCCATTTCCATACCTACCGGATTTACGCCGGGCCAGGCGGCATCTCGGAGGTCGATCAGCGGGCGATGGACTGGGCGATGGCCGGCGCGAGGCGGACCATCCGCGCCGCCGACCGGGAGCTGCTGGAGCTGGTGGGCCAATGGGTCAGCGGCGCCGGGCTGCGCGACATCCCGCCGGGCACGCGGCGGCAGGAGTGGCTGCGGGCGATGGTCAAGTTCCAGCAGCTCTCCGCGCCCACTGCGGCGAAATCGGTCGAGGACACCGCGTTCTACCGCTACGGCCGCCTGTTGTCGCGCAACGAGGTTGGCAGCGAGCCGTCGCAGTGGTCGATCACGCCGGCCGGCCTGCACGCGGCCAACCGCGAGCGGCAGAAGCGCTTCCCCCGCGCGTTGCTGGCCACCGCCACCCACGACCACAAGCGCGGCGAGGACACCCGCGCCCGGCTCGCCGTGCTGAGCGGCCTGCCGGGCGAGTGGGAAGCGGCCGTGCAGCGCTGGATGCGGCTGAACGCGCTTTTGCGCCGGGATCTCGACGGCCCGGCGCCTGACGCCGCCGACGAGCTGATGATCTATGAGACGCTGGTCGCCGCCTGGCCGCTCGCGCTCAGGCCGGACGACCAGCCGGGACTCGACGCCTACCGCGAGCGGCTGGGCGGCTGGCTGGAGAAATCCCTGCGCGAGGCCAAGCGCCATTCAGGCTGGACCGCGCCGAACGCCGACTACGAGGGCGCGAGCCAAGCCTTCCTCGCCGGCTGCCTAGACCCGGCCCGGCCCGTAGCCGGCGAGATCGCCGCCTTCGCCGCCCGCATCGCCCCGCTCGGCGCGATCAACGGCCTGTCGCAAACCGTGCTGCGCCTGACCAGCCCGGGCATCCCGGACCTGTATCAAGGCACCGAGAACTGGGATCTGTCGCTTGTCGACCCCGACAACCGCCGCCCGGTGGACTACGAGCGCCTGGCTGCCGACATGCGTGAGAACGACGAGCCCGCGGCCTTAATGCCGCACTGGCGCGACGGCCGGGTCAAGCAGGCCATCATCCGCCGGGCGCTCGCGTTGCGCGCCCGCGACCCGGCCCTGTTCACCGTCGGCAGCTACGTGCCGCTGCGCGTGGAGGGGCCGCGCGCCGACAACATCCTCGCCTTCGCCCGCAGCCACGAGGGCGGGTCCGCGCTGGCCGTCGTCACGCGGCGCTCCATGGACATGGCGCTCGCCGGGGACCAGCCGCTCATAGCCGCGGATGCCTGGGAGGGCGCCGAAATCGTTGTTCCGGAGAACTTCATTGGCGCTTTGGCCCGGAATGTGTTGGATAGAGGGCGAAAGCGTGAAATGGGTGAGAAACTGAGCGTTGCAGACCTGTTGGAATATCTGCCAGTCGCGCTCCTGGAGGTCGTATGAACCGCGTCGTCGTCGTCAGTAACCGAGTCCCTGCCAAGTCCGCCGCCGGCGCGCAAGCCGGGGGCCTTGCCGTCGCCCTCGAATCCTTGATGGAACATCGCGGCGGCTTGTGGTTCGGCTGGAGCGGACGCATCGAGGCCGAGCCAGCCGCTAAACCCCGCCTGTTCGAGACGGACAAGGTTGAATACGCCACCCTGGACCTGACGCCGGAGCAGCACGACCGGTTCTATAACGAGTTCTCCAACAGCACCTTGTGGCCGCTCCTGCACTCGATGCCCGAGCTCATGACGTTCAACCGGCAGAACGCGCAGGCGTATCGCGAGGTGAACCAGCGCTTCACCGACGCGCTCGTGCCGATGCTCTACCCGACTGATCTGATCTGGGTGCACGACTACCATCTGATGGCGATGCCGACGATGCTGCGCCGCGCGGGCATCGCCTCCCCGATCGGCTTCTTTTTGCACATCCCGTTTCCCTCCCCCGACGTGCTGGCCAGCATGTCCGAATCGACGGCCCTGGTGCGCGACCTGCTGGGCTGCGACCTGATCGGGTTCCAGACCGAGAGCGACCTCAACAATTTCGCCGACGCCGCGGTCCGCGTCGCCAAGGCCGAACGCTCCGGCGCCGGGTGGCTGACGGTCGAGGGCCGCCGCGTTCGGCTCGGCGCCTTCCCGGTCGAGATCGAGCCGCAGGAATTCGCGGCCATGGCGGACGACGCCTGGCGCTCGCTGCCGACCGAGCGGCTGCGCCGCAGCCTGGCCGGGCAGCAGCTTATCCTCGGCGTCGACCGCATGGACCCGACCAAAGGCCTGCCGCAACGGCTCGCCGGCTACCGCCGCCTGCTAGAGACGCACCCGGACGTTCACCGCAAGGTCGCGTTCCTGCAGATTGCCGCCGAGTCGCGCAAGGACGTGGTCGCCTACCAGGAGTTGCGCGACGACATCGAGCAGGAGGCCGGCAGCATCAACAGCGCCTTCAGCGAGCCGGATTGGACCCCGCTTCGCCTTATGGCCCGCGCCGCGGCGCGGAACACGATGGCGGGCTACATGCGCGAGGCCCGGGTCGGCCTGGTTACCCCGTTGCGGGACGGGATGAACCTGGTCGCCAAGGAATTCGTCGCAGCCCAAGACCCGCAAGACCCCGGCGTCCTGGTCCTGTCACGCTTCGCCGGGGCCGCGCACCAGCTCAAATCGGCTCTGCTGTGCAATCCGTATGACGTGGACGAAATGGCCGAGACGATCGATGCCGCCCTGCGCATGCCGATCGCCGAGCGGTCGGCCCGGTGGCGGGAGAACTGGGAGGCGATCGAGGGAACTTCCGCTCTCGGCTGGGGCCGGTCGTTCCTGGCGTCCCTGATCCGCGCCGCGTCTGGCAACGCCAACCGGCGCACGGCCGGCGCCGCGAGCGGGGACCAGACGCTCCCGGTCAACCAGATGCGGTCCTCGCCTGACCTGCGTTCAACCGATATAGCGTCTGCGCGGGCAGGCGTATCGCTCATCTGACGAGTTATGGGGCTGGTTAATAGAGCCCCTCGATCGGTCCAATAAATTTTTTTTCTCGGCTCGGTTGCAAAGCGAGCAAACTTCACCACCAGGGCGTAAGTTAGTCTAGCAACGTTGCTCCACATTGGTTTTGTTAAGAAATAGATAACACGCAAGAAGCTTGCCAGTCGTCGCAATCGCGTCTCGTGCGTGACATGGCCATTAATGTTTTTTCTTGCCAAGCGCATCGCGAGCGTTAATTTAACGCAAGATTAAGCTGGGGTCACGGAATGTCTCACATGAGCATGTCGTCCAGGGGGGTCCTGGACCAACTCGAGGAGTTTGACCGGGTTGCGGGCTTGCTGGAAATGCCCGCTCCGGAACGGCTTGCGATCCTGAATGTCAGCGAAGAAGCATACGGGGCGCTTCGGTCTAGGGCAGGCAACCGCGACGCTTTCGTCAAGCCGGAACTTGAACGTCGTCTATCCTACGCACTGCCGCTGATGCGGAAACTGGCGCACAACGCTCCCGTCGTTCGCCTGCCAGTCCGGCCCGCGCCGGCAACGCTTCGCGCGGTCTGATGACACCGCGCCGATAAAGCTGTTCGGCAAAGAAGCTTACGTCGCTCGCTTTCCAGACCATCGCTTACCAGACCGGGGCACAGCAATTGGTCCCGAACGAGCCCTAGGCGGCGCTTGCGGTCAGCACCAGCCGCCCGGTTACCTGCCCTGACCTTAAGCGCATCAACGCATTGTTAGCGTCAGCTTGCGGCACCCTCGTTACCGGGACGGCATAAACGTCCTTCGATTGCGCCAGCGCCACCAGCTCCTGCAGGTCATTCGGGTTCCCCACGTAGCTTCCCTGAACCGTCAACGCCCGTATCGCCATCACCGGCAGCGGCAACGTAAGCTCCCCGCCAAACAGCCCGACTTGCACCAGCCGCCCGCCTTTGCGCAACGCCGCGAAGGCGAACGCGGCCGTCGAGGTCCCGTTGACCAAATCGATCACCGCCAGCACCGGCCCGCCGCACGCCTTCAGCAGCCGCTCCGTTACGTCGTCGCCCGAGCCGTTCACGGTGGCCGTGGCCCCGGCCGCCTCCGCCGCCCGCAGCTTGCTCTCGTCCAGGTCGACCGAGACGATCGAACCGTGCCCCAGCGCGCGCAGGATGCCGATCGCCGCCAACCCAAGCCCGCCCGCGCCAACCAGCACCACGGGCTCGCCCGGCGCGATCGGCATGATCTTGCGGATCGCGGAATAGACGGTGATGCCGGAACAGGCGAGGGTTGCCGCAACCGCCGGGTCCAGCGTGCCGGGGTCGATCAGATGCCTCGGGTGCATGGCGAGCACGTGCGTCGCGTAGCCGCCATTCTGGTAGACGCCGATGCTGCGGCCGGCGAGGCACATGTTGTCCTCCTCGCTCAGGCATCGCTCGCAGTGGCCGCAGCCGACCCAGGGATAAACGATCCGCACGTCGCCTACAGCGACTCCCTCCGCGTCAGGCCCGAGCTTCGCCACCCGGCCGACAATCTCGTGCCCCATGACCAGCGGCAGCTTGACGCCGCGGTCCTTGAGCGACATGCGCTTGCCGCCGCCGAGGTCGTAGTAGCCTTCCCAGATGTGCAGGTCGCTGTGGCACACGCCGCAATGCGTCACTTCCAGCAACACCTCGGCGCCTGTCGGCTCCGGCGTCGGCAGGTCAAGCTCCTGCAGGTCCTCGCCGTTCTCCACCACTGCCCAAGCGCGCATGACGTCCCTCCGTATTGTTGGCGGAGAGCTTAGACCGCAATCGCCCTGACTGGAAGGTCAGGACGGCAAGGGCCTGAGCGGGCATTCGTGTCTTATGCCACGAATGCCCGCTCAGGCGCCTTTGAGAATGCATCGTTTTTCGCGTCATGACGGCAAGCCGCCCGGCGAAACGACGCTTAGCGCCGCCTCGGGTCGAGCGCATCCCTCAGACCGTCGCCGACCAGGTTGAACGCGAGCACGGCGAGGAAGATCGCCGCCCCCGGGAAGATCGCCAGCCACGGCGCCTGGGTCAAGAACCGTTGCGCCGAGTTCAACATGCTGCCCCAGCTCGGGTCCGGCGGCTGCTGGCCCAGCCCCAGAAACGACAGGCTGGCCTCGGCGATGATGGCGGCGGCGACCGCCAGCGTCGATTGCACCAGGACGGGCGGGACGATGTTCGGCGCCACGTGCCGCACCGCCACCCGCCAGGGCGGGTTGCCCAGCGCCCGCGCTGCCTCGACGTAATCGTTGGTCGCCGCATCCATCGCCGCCCCCCGGGCCACGCGGGCGAACACGGGCGCCGCGGTCACGCCGATGGCGATCATCGCGTTGGTCAGGTTCGGCCCCAGGAACGCGGCCAGGGCGATCGCCAGGATCAGGAACGGGCAGGCCAGCATCGCGTCGACCACGCGCCCGATCACCATGTCTGTAATACCGCCGAAGAACCCGGCCGCCAGCCCCACCGGCACCCCGATGCCGCCAGCGATCGCCACCGACACCACCCCCGCCAGCAGCGAGGCCCGGGCGCCGAACACCACGCGCGAGAGCACGTCCCGCCCGTTCTCGTCGGTGCCCATCCAGTGCAGCGCCGACGGCGCCTTGCGGATCGCCGTCCAGCTCGTCGCCGTCGGGTCATACGGGGCGATCAAGGGCGCCGCCACCGCGACCAGGATGAACGCTGCCACCACGGCGAGCCCGAACACCGCCGCCGGACGCCCGCGGAACCGCCGCAACGCCAGCAGCCGCGGGCTTGAGGCCATCGCCGCCGCCCCGCTCATGCGGAGCGCAGCCGCGGGTTGATCAGCGTGTAGAGCACGTCGGCCAGCAGGTTCAGCAGGATATACAGCACCGCCGTCACCAGCACGACGCCTTGGACCACCGGATAGTCCCGGTTGAACACCGCATCGACGATCAGCTTGCCGAAGCCCGGGATGCTGAACACCTGCTCCGTCAGCACCGCGCCGGACAGCAGCGTCCCGAGTTCGAGCGCCCCCAGCGTCACCACGGGCACCAGCGCGTTGCGGAACGCGTGGCGCAGCACGACCCGCCATTCCCGCAGGCCCTTGGCGCGGGCCGTCCGCACGTAATCCTGGTCGAGCGCGCCGATCATGGCGCTGCGGGTATGACGCATCAGGATGGCGGCGATCGCGGTGCCGAGCACGAAAGCCGGCATGATGGTGGTGGCCAGCGACTGCAACGGGTCTTCCGTCAAGGGCACGTAGCCGGACGGCGGCAGCCAGCCGAGATTCACCGAGACCAGCAGGATCAGCATGATGCCGAGCCAGAAGTTCGGCGTCGACAGCCCGGCCAACCCCACGAAGTTCGCCAGGTAGTCCAGCGCCCGGTTGCGATACACGGCGGACAGGATGCCCGCCGGCACGCCGACCGCGAGCGCGATCAGGAACGCCATGCCGGACAGCTGCAGCGTGACCGGCAGCTTTTCGGCGATGAGCTGCGACACCGGCTGGCGGATGCGCCAGCTCCGCCCCAGGTTGCCGTGCAGCGCCCCGCCCATCCAGTGCAGGTATTGCACCGGCACGGAGCGGTCGAGCCAAAGCTCCTCGCGGATTTGCTGCAGCACCTTCGGATCGCCCCGCTCCTCGCCCGCCAGCACGACGGCCGGGTCCCCGGGCATGAGCTGCTGCAGGCCGAACACGAGCACACTGACGAGCAGGATGGTCGGGATCACCTGCAGGACGCGCCCGCCGAGATGGCTTCGCATGACGCCGGGCCTATTTGGTCAGGCTGACGCCTTGCAGCCGGATCATGCCGTCCGGATAGGCCTCGTATCCCTGCACCTTGTCCGACACCCCGTTCAGCACCGATTGCTGCCAGAGATAGATGCGCGGCAGGTCGCGCAAGACGATCTGATACATCTTCCCGTAGATTTCCTTGCGCTGCGGCACGTCCGAAATTTCGCGCGCCTTCTCCAGCAGGGCGTCGACCTCCGGGTTGGAGTACTTGCCCTCGTTCAGCGGCGCGCCGGTATGCAGGAAGCTATAGAGATTGCCGTCCGGATCGACCCGGCCCGACCACGCGATCAGGAACACCTCGAAATCGCCGCGCGTGGTCGCAGCCAAGCCCGAGGCGAACTCGGTGGCCGTCAGCTTCACGTCGAACCCGGCCTCTGCGGTCATCGCCTGGATGATCTCGCCCACTTGCCGCAGCTCCGGGTTGTTCGGCGCCAGCAGGCTCACCTCGACCGGCGTCTTGACCCCTGCCTCCTTCAGCAGCGCGCGGGCCTTGGCCAGGTCGCGTGGCCGCGGCTTCAGCGAGTCAATGTGGAACGGGCTCTTGGACGGCGCGGCTTGGGTCGTCGGCGTGAAGGCGCCGTTGAACACGACCTGAACCAGCGCCTCGCGGTCGATCGCCGCCTCGAACGCCTGACGCACCCGCTTGTCCTCTCCGATCGGGGTCTTGGCGCGCGACCCGTTGCCGACGTTGAACTGGAGCGACTGATAGCCGAGGTAATCGGACGTCTCCATGCGCAGCTTAGGATTGCGCTTCACCGCCGGGATGTCGGTGGGCGCGATGAATTCGACCAGGTCGACGCTGCCCGCCTCCAGAGTCGCCAGCCGTATCGAGCTGTTGGGCACGATCCGGTAGGTCACCTCATCGAGCTTGATCGCGTCCTTGTTCCAGTATTGCGGGAACTTCTTCAGCGTGATGTGGTCCTGCGCCACGCGCTCGACGAAGCTGAACGGCCCGGCGCACACCGGCTTCAACCCGAAATTCTCCCCCGCCGCCTCGGCCGCCGTGGGGGAGACAATCATGCCGGAGCGATCCAGCAGTTGCGACAGGAACGGCGAGTACGGCTGCTTGAGCGTGATCTTCACCGTCACCGGGTCAACCACGTCGATATGGTCGATGGCGTTGATCTCGCTGCGCCGGTAGCTGCCCTTCATCGTCAGGTCGCGCTCGAGCGAGTATTTCACCGCCGCCGCGTCCATCTTGGTCCCGTCCTGGAACAGCACGTCGGGGCGCAGGTTGATGACCAGCTCGGTCGGCGTCACGTATTTGTAGCCCGTGGCCAGCATCGGCACGGGTTCGAGCTTCTGATCGATGTCGAACAGCTTGTCGCATAGTGCCGCGAACACGATCCGCCCGACGAAGGTGCGGGACAGCGTCGGGTCGAGGATGTCCGGGTCCTCGCGCAGCGCGATGTTCAAAGTTTGCGCAGCAGCGCCCGTAGCGAGCAACGCGGTGGCGCAGGCGGCGAGGAGAAGTCGGCGCATGATGGTCTCCGAGACGTGAGATGGCCCCGCATCTGTGCCGGGCATTGCCCAAGCTGGCAAGCGCCGTGCCAGCCGGGTAAACGAACAGCGGGAAACGCCGCTAAGGACTCGTTCAGAAATAATTGCTATGAATCGATTAGGTGAACGAGTCCTTAGCCTTTGTTTTGCCGGGCAGCTTTGTCGGCGTGCTGCCGCACGTATTGCCGACGCTGCCCTAACGTAAGGACACCGCCATGCGCCAACACCGGATCGCCTCGATCCCTGCCGACGGCATCGGCCCGGAAGTCATCGCCGCCGGGCTGGAGGCGCTCGACGCCGTCGCCGCCCGCGATGGCGGCTTCACCCTGCACGTCACGCCGTTCGATTGGGGCTCCGCCCGCTATCGCAGCCAAGGCGCGCTGATGCCGGACGACGGGCTCGACCAGCTCCGGGACATGGACGCGATCCTGTTCGGGGCCGTGGGCGCGCCCGACATCGCCGACCACGTCACGCTTTGGGGCCTGCGCCTGCCGATCTGCCAGGGCTTCGACCAATACGCCAACGTGCGCCCGACCCGCATCCTGCCCGGCGTCACCGGCCCGTTGCGCGGCGTCGGCCAGGCCGAGCTCGACTGGCTCATCATCCGCGAGAATAGCGAGGGCGAGTATTCCGGCCACGGCGGGCGGGCGCACCGGGGCCTGCCGGAGGAAGTGGCCACCGAGACCAGCGTCTTCACCCGGCGCGGCGTCGAACGGATCATGCGCTTCGCCTTCGAGCAGGCGCGGAACCGACCGCGCAAGCGCCTGACCGTGGTGACCAAGAGCAACGCCCAGCGCCACGGCATGGTGTTCTGGGACGAGATCGCGCGCGAGGTCGCCGCCGGGTTCCCGGATGTTGCCTGGGACAAGGAGCTGGTCGATGCCATGACCACGCGCATGGTGCTGAAGCCCGGCTCGATCGACACCGTGGTGGCGACCAACCTGCACGCCGACATCCTCAGCGACCTGGCCGCAGCCTTGGCGGGATCGCTCGGCATCGCGCCGACCGCGAACATCGACCCGGAACGACGCTTCCCCAGCATGTTCGAGCCGATCCACGGCAGCGCCTTCGACATCACCGGCAAAGGCGTCGCCAACCCGGTCGCGACCTTCTGGACCGCGTCGCTGATGCTGGAGCATCTGGGCGAGGCAGACGCGGCCCACATGCTGATGCGAGCGGTGGAGCAGGTGTGCGCGGCCGGGGTGACGACGCCGGACCTGGGCGGCCAGGCAACCACGGCGGAGGTGACGCGGGCGGTTTGCGAGGCGGTTCGGGGCGGCAATGCCCGAGGCGTGCCGCCAGGTTTCGGACATCAGGATAGTGGGGCTTGATTGTTGGCAGGCCGGTCCCCTGCGCCGGCGCCGCTGGCAGCGCCGCCGGCCAGCTTCATGCAGCATGCTGAGCAAGCTGCTTCCCGCACAGGCCAGCGGTTCCCGCGAGCCCTGCATGACGCAGAAATGCGGACTCTGAACTACGGCCAGCAGCCTCCCTACCGTCCCCAGATCGCCGCCATCCCGCCTGGCAGCAACCGCATGACCCAAACCGCCATCCCCAAATTCGCCGCCGCCGCCGCCCAAAGCACCGCCACCGGCGCGACCCCCCAAGCCGCCAGCAAAGCGATCAGCACGGCGCCCGCCGCCATCGCCGCCGCGTTCACCACGTTGTTCGCTGCAACCATCCGCGCCCGGAACCCCGGCGCCGACTCCTCCTGGATGATCGCGTACAGCGGCACCGAATAAACGCCGCCGGACACCGCCAGCAGCAGCAAATCCCCCAGCATCCGCCACCCTGCCAAACTCCCCAGCACCGCCGCGACCGATGCCAACCCGCCGGCCTGCCCCACCGCCCGCCCGAAATCCCACAGGAAGAACGACAGCCCCGCCGCCGCGAACGGCGCGAGCCGCGCCGAAACCTCTCCCCGCAGCAGCCGCGAGCACAGCATCGATCCGACCCCGATGCCCACCGAGAAAAACGCCAGCAGCAGCGTGAACACCGAAGGCTGGGCGCCAAGCTCATCCCGCACGATCGTCGGCAGCTCCGCCAGCAACGTCGCCCCCAGCGCCCAGAACCAGCTCAGACCGATCACGCAAAGCCAGACCGCCCGGTTGCCGCGCGCCAGGCCCAGCAGGCTTGATGTCTCGCGCGCCGGGTTCCATCCGATCGGCAACTCCGGCGAGCGCGAAGGCGCGGGCGATATGAACAGCGCGCTCGCCACGCCTGCCCCGGCCACCAGCAGGCAAGCCCCCGACACGATCGCCGCCCCCGCCGGCAACGGCATCAGCGCGCTGCCCGCGATCGTTCCCGCCAGGATGCCCAGGAACGTCCCGGCTTCCACCAGCCCATTGCCTGCAACCAGCTCCTGCCCATCCAGGTGCGCCGGCAGGATCGCGTATTTCAACGGGCCGAAGAATGTCGAATGCACGCCCAACCCAAACAGCACCGCGAACAGCAGCCCCGTGCTCCCGAGCATGAACCCGGCCGAGGCCACGGCCATCAACCCGACTTCCGCCCACTTCACGATCCGGATCGTCGATGCCATGTCGAACCGGTCCGCCACCTGCCCCGCCGTCGCCGACAGCAGCACATAAGGCAGGATGAACACCCCGCCCGCCAACGCCACCAGCGCCGGCCCGGAGGATTCTGCGGACTTGAACAGCACCAGCACCACCAGAGCGTTCTTGAACAGATTGTCGTTCAGCGCCCCAAGCGTCTGCGTGACCAGCAGCGGCGCCAGACGGCGGGAGGTGATTAGAGGCATGCCGAACCCTCGGCGATCACGTGACGCCAAGCAAGCCTTATGCCCGAGTCGGGATCGCCTTTGGAAGACGGCGGCAAGATAAGGAGAGGGCGTTTCCCTAAGCAGGCATTCGTGGCTTGTCCCACGAATGCCTGCTTAGGAGTCTTTGAAGACGCATCATTTTTCGCGTTGTGACGGCGAGCCATCCCGCGAAATGATGCTTAGACCCGTTAGGACCGAGGGCCTCGGACCCCGATCGCTTGAGCAGCGCTTCTTTGAGCAGCGCTGGTTGACCAATAATCGGGGCTTACGGTCCCGGTGCGATCGAGGAGCAAAGCCTCCTGGCCTTTGCTGCGCCCCAGCCTTTGCTGCGCCCCAGCCTTTGCTGCGCCTCGGCCTCTGCTGCGCCCTGGCCGCGCCAGCTTCGGCGCCGCCGCGCCAGCCTGGCCACCTACCGGAACCGGCGCCCGACACTCAGCGGCAGCGCGGCGATGTTGAGGCTTGCGATCGCGCCGACGCTGCAAGCCGTGCCGACGCCATGACCGCGGCAACCGTTGGTCCCGGAACGTTACGGCGTTATTGATCGCGGATTTACCGATCCATCGTCAAGCCGCCACCGCCTCGGCTCGCCGCATCCGCAGCCGCCTGATCCGCCGCGGGTCCGCCTCCAGGATGCGGAACTCCAGCCCCGAGGAATGGCTCACCACCTCGCCGCGCGACGGCACTCGTCCGGCCAGCGTGAACACCAGGCCGCCCACCGTATCGATGTCCGCTTCCCGCTCATCCTCGGTCAGCACCGGGCCGAGCTTGTTCTCGAACGCCTCGATCGACAGCCGGGCATCCACGTCCATCGCCCCATCGGCCCGCTCGGTGATCAGCGGCCCCTGCACCTCGTCGTGCTCGTCGGCGATGTCGCCCACGATCTCCTCCACCAGGTCCTCGATGGTCAGCAGCCCGTCGATGCCGCCATACTCGTCGACCACCAGCGCCAGGTGCATCCGCGCCTGCCGCATCTGCAGCAGCAGGTCCAGCACCGGAACCTGCGGCGCCACCATCAGGGGCCGCCGCAGCAACGCCTCCAGCTTGAACGCATCCGGGCGCCCGACGTAGGAGAACACGTCCTTGATGTGCACCATGCCCACGATGTCGTCGAGCTCCTCCCGGAACACCGGCATCCGCGAATGGCCTTCGCGCCGGATCTGGCTCAGCGCCTGCTCCAAGGTCACCTCGACCGGCATGGCCACGATGTCCGCCCGCGGCACCATCACGTCGTCCGCCGTTGTTTCCCGCAGGCGCAGCACGTTGGCGATCAGCGCCCGCTCCTGCCGGTCGAGCTCCGGGACCGAGCCGTCCTCCGGCGCCGCGGACTGCAACACCAGTTCGGCGATGCTCTCGCGGACCCCGTGCTCCTGCCGCCCCAGCAGCCGGTTGCGCACACGGTCGAGGAACCGTTTGCCTCCCGCCCCGCTCATGGGAACCGCCACGGGTTCGGCACCCGCAGCCGGTGTAGCAGCCGCGCCTCCGCCATCTCCATCCGCCGCGCCTCCCCCGCGCGCCCATGATCCAGCCCGCGCAGGTGCAGCGCCCCATGCACCACCAGATGCGCCAGATGCTGCCCCACCGTTCGCCCCGCGGCCCTCGCCTCCCGCCGGACCACGCCGGAGGCCAGGGCAATATCCCCGCTCTCGAACGTCAGCACGTTGGTGGCCTTGTCCCGCCCCCGGTGCCGGCGGTTCAGCCGCCGCACCGCAGCATCCGACGTCAGCAGAACGGTCGCGGCGCCCCCCGCCGCGCAAGCCGCCCGCCGCGCCATTGCCTCCGCCCGGGGCGCCATCCGCCGCCAGGCCGGGTCGTCGAAGATCACCTCGGGAACCCCCGCCGAAGCGGGGCCGCGTCTACTGTCCGGGTCCATTCAGGCCGACGCGCCGCGGCCGGCCGGCGCGCCGCCCGCGTCCTTCTGCGCCTGCGCCCGCTGATCGTAGGCGTTCACGATGGCCGCCACCAGCGGATGCCGCACCACGTCGCGCGTTCCGAACCGGTTCACCCCGATCCCCGGCAAGCCCTCAAGCGTTTCCAACGCATCCCGCAACCCGCTTTTCTGCCCCGCCGGCAAGTCGATCTGGCTCATGTCGCCCGTGACCACCATCCGCGTGCCTTCGCCCATCCGGGTCAGGAACATCTTCATCTGCACCGGCGTCGTATTCTGCGCCTCGTCCAGAATAACGAACGAATGCGCCAAGGTCCGCCCGCGCATGAACGCCAGCGGTGCCACCTCGATCTCCCCCGTGCCCATGCGCCGGATCACCTGGTCGCCGGGCATCATGTCGTGCAGCGCGTCGTAGAGCGGGCGCAGGTAGGGATCGACCTTCTCCTTCAAGTCGCCCGGCAGGAAGCCGAGCCGTTCCCCTGCCTCTACCGCCGGGCGGGACAGCACGATCCGGTCCACCCGTCCCGCTTGCAGCATCCCCACGGCCTGCGCCACGGCCAGGTAGGTTTTCCCGGTTCCGGCCGGGCCGATGCCGAACACCATCTCGTGCCGGGCCAGCATCTCCATATAGGTTGCCTGCCCCGGCGAGCGCGGACCCACGACGCCGCGCCGGGTCTGGATCGCGGGCAAGTCGCTCAACGGCAATCGCGGGTCCCCTTCCCCGTCCACGCGGGCCTCCGCCATCCGTACCGCCGTGTCCACGTCGGCCCGGGACACGCCCTTGCCTTGCTGCAACCTTCGATACAGCCCGTTCAGGGCCGCCGCCGCCAGCTCGACGCGCTCCGGCTCGCCCCCGATCGCCACCCGGTTTCCCCGCGCCGACAGCCGGACCCCCAAGCCTTGCTCCAACCGAACCAGATTTCGGTCATGATCCCCGAGCAGCAGCGCCAGCAGATGGTTGTCGTTGAATTGCAAGGTCCTCGCCTTGCCACCCGTCGCCGGTCCTGATGGTGCCGGCGTTGAGGCGGAGATGATGTTCAAGCGGCGCTTTGCTCCATGTCGAGTGTTCCTGCCAACGAAGTGGGGGCGCCAGCCACGATTCGCACCATCTGTTCTGTCCCGATCAACGAAACGGGACCGTTCACGTGCACCGGCTGCAGATAGGGCGTCCGCCCGGACAATTGCCCAGCCCGCCGCCCCGGCCCGGTGAACAGCACCGGCATGACCAGCCCCTCGGCCGACTGGTTGAACTCGGCCTGCTGCGCCCGCAACAATGCCAGCAGCGCTTGCAGCCGCGCGTCCTTCACGTCTTCCGGCGCCTGGCCCGGCGCGTCAGCCGCGGGCGTGCCTGGCCGCGGCGAATACTTGAAGCTGAACGCCTGCGCGAAACGCACGCGACGCACCAGGGCCAAGGTCGCCTCGAAATCGGCCTCCGTCTCTCCCGGATGGCCGACGATGAAGTCCGAACTCAGCGCCAGATCCGGCCTTGCCGCCCACAGCCGCTCGACCAGCCGCTCATACTCATCCGCCGTATGCCGCCGGTTCATCGCCGCCAGTATCCGGTCGGACCCGCTTTGCACCGGCAGATGCAGGAAAGGCATCAAAGCCGGCACATCCCGATGCGCGGCGATCAATTCCTCGTCCATGTCGCGCGGATGGCTGGTCGTATACCGGATTCGCAGCAGCCCCGGGATCTCCGCCAACGCCCGGGCCAGCCGTCCCAGTTGCCAGGCCCCTCCGTCCGGCGCCGCGCCGTGCCAGGCATTCACGTTCTGCCCCAGCAGCGTGATCTCCCGCGCGCCGCCCCGCACCAGCCGCCGCGCTTCCGCGAGCACCGCCTCTGCCGGCCGGCTCGTCTCCGCGCCCCGCGTGTAGGGCACCACGCAGAACGAGCAGAACTTGTCGCATCCCTCCTGGATGGTCAGGAACGCCGACACGCCGGGCGCCGCGCCGCTCTCCGGCAGGAAGTCGAACTTATCCTCCGGCGGGAACTCCGTCTCGATCACCGACCCTCCGGCCCGCGCCGCCCGCGCGACCATCTCCGGCAGCCGGTGATAGGTCTGCGGCCCCAGCACGATGTCGACGTAGGGCGCGCGGGCCAAGATCTCCGCCCCCTCCGCCTGCGCGACGCACCCGGCCACCGCCAGCACCGTCGCCGCGCCCCGCGCCGCCCGCGCCTGCTTGACCGCCCGCAGCCGCCCGAGCTCGGAGAACACCTTTTCCACCGCCTTCTCGCGGATATGGCACGTGTTCAGGATCACCATGTCGGCGTCCTCGGCGCTTGCAGCCGGCCCATACCCCAGCGGCGCCAGCACGTCGACCATGCGCCCGCTGTCATAGACGTTCATCTGGCAACCCCAGGTGATCACGTGCAGCCGCTTGCGCTCAGGCCCTGCAACAGCCGGAATATCGTTCATGACGCCCAACCCATTCGCCGGCCCCGAACCAGCCCGGGCGCCGGGCGCGGAGCAATCCCCCGCCAATCCCGGTCAGTCAAGCGCGGCAGCGTCGGTTGTCCTGCTCAGGCCAATCCCCTCGTCATTGCCCGTTGGATCATGGCGAACTCTGCCAGACCCAACGCCCGTCTTCAAGCAAAACCAACCCCTGAAACTCCGGCCAGGCCTCCCGTCACGCAACAGTCACGAAGCAAAGCAGTCTACCGCCCCGTGCAAGGCCATTTGTCGGGATTTACGGCGCCCGGTTCGTGCCGCGCTAGGAAGCGGTAAGCATCCGGGAACTACAAACCGGACCGCAACCGTAACTCCCCGAACCTGACTTGAGCGGGCGCCCGAACCAAGCCACCCTCCAGCCAAGCCATTTCGGAGTTCTATCACGTGCGCGCAGCCCTTCTCGCCGCGGCCATCCTGCTCGCGCCCGCCGCAAGCCAGGCACTCACCTTCGACTTCACCACCAAGCCCGGCGACACGCTCTCCGCCGACCAGGCCAGCGCCTTCGCCGCCGCCGCCGCCGCGTGGTCCACGGCGCTTGCCGACAACGTCATGGTCTCGCTGCAAATCGGCTTCAGCAGCACGCTCGGCGCCAACGTGCTGGGCTCCACCCTGCCCAGCCAAGGCTTCGCCCCCTATGACGGCGTCCGCAGCCGCCTCATCGCCGACGCCAGCACGGCCGCCGACGCGAGCGCCGTCGCATCGCTCCCTGCAAGCATCGGCGGCGCCGACGTGGTCCTGACCACCGCCCAGGCCAAATCCCTCGGCTACACGATCACGGCCGGCGGCCTGGACGGCGTGATCGAATTCAGCTCCATGTTCAGCTTCGCGACCAGCCGCGACAGCAACGGCGCCATCGCGTCGGACACGATCGACCTGATCGGCGTTGCCGAGCACGAGATCGGCCACCTGCTCGGCTTCATCAGCAACCTCGACTCCCACCTCGCCACCAGCTCCGGCGGCGGCGCCATCGAGGGCCGCTCCGTGCTCGACCTGTTCCGCTTCGCAGCCCCCGGCGCCCGCTCCTACGCCAACGGGGACGCCGCCTACGTCTCGATCGACGGCGGCACGACTTCGCTCGCCTCCTTCGCCGAGGGCGCCAGCTACCAAGCCAGCCACTGGGCGCCGAACACGCTTGTCCAAGGCGTCCCGGCGCTGCTCGATCCGGGCGTCGGGTATGGCCAGGTCATCAACATCACGCCGCTCGACGCGCTGGCGCTGGACGCGGTCGGATGGGATGCGTCCCGTGCCATGAGCTTGGCGGCCGTGCCCGAACCGGGGAGCCTGCTTCTGATGGCGACCGCCGTGTCGATCGCGGCACGACGGCCGCGGCGGCGCAATCCTGGCAAATCATCGGTTGCTTGATGGCGGCGAGGCCGCTTTCGCCGCCCGCGGCCGACTTGCCGATGCGGCCGGACTACCTGAACCATGACGGGCAGCTCAGATCGCCCTCTTTGCAAGTCAAGTAGCCCCGCAGGTCTTGGGTGCGGGCTTTCGTCAGACTGGCCAGGCACATTGACTCGACCATCGGATGGGCGCTGCCGCCCTGAACGCCGGACGACTTGAAAGCGCATTCTGTATCCCGGAACTCAACCCAGGATCGTTCTGCCGCGGCCAGGAGCTTGCGGATATCCGGCTGGCCAGCTAAGCGGACGGCAAGCTGGCTGTATGCGGCATTAAACTCCGCGTCAGCCGCTTCAAATGCGCGCCCCGCGCACATGTTCGATCCACCTTGCGTCGTTTCGGCATCGCAGTCATCTGCCCGGGCACTCGGGATTGCCGCGCTCCCGATGACGCAAGCCAATACGACAGTCCGCACCCACCAAACGTCCATCATTGTCCCTCCTGTATGGCACACCCGGCTATTGGGCGAGAACATGGTTCAGGGCTGCCCGCCCCTGCCGCAACGCCCCCGTCCCATCGGCCACCACCTGCCACACCGCTGCCGCCAAGGCCTTGCGTGAGGCAAAGTCCGCCGGGTCAATTGGCTCATGCAGCACGACCGTCGCCCGCAGCCCGCGATGGCGCATCAATCGCAAAAAATGGCTTCCAAGCTCCATGTCTCCATACCAGGCGAACACCGCCCGGCTCGCCCGCCCCACCGGCAAGCCGCCGAGCCGGTCGTAGACCACCGAAACCGGCTGCACCAAGGGCCGTCCCGGTCCCTCCGCATCGCAGACCGAGAAGAACGCCGAGCGGAACGGCAACACCCGCGAGCCATCGTTGCTCGTCCCCTCGGCGAACAGGATCAGGCCGTCACCGGCTGCCAGCCGCGCCCGCATCGCGTCCCGCTCCCGCCCGGTGTCGCGGGGCCGCCGGGTCACGAACACCGTCCGTCCCAGCCGGGCCACGGTCCGCACCACCGGCCAGCGCCCCACCTCCTCCTTCGACACGAAGCAGGCTTCCAGCACGCCGCCCAGCGCCAGCACGTCTAGCCAAGACGAATGATTGGCCGCGAACACCACGGGCCGCCCCTGCAGCTGCTTGGCATCAACCCCCAAAACCCGGATCCGCAGCCCTAGCAGCCGACACAACGCCGCCCAATACAGCCGCGCGAACCAGACCTTGCCGCGCCCGGGCAGCAGCAGCAGCCCGCCCTGCACCGCCGCCGCCGCGCAGGTGAACAGAAAGATCGCGCCGCCCCGCCAAGCAGCCCGCCATCGCGCGCCAAATCCAACACTCACCCGATCAAGCAACGCCGACCCCAATCCAGACGAAACGATCCCCTGAGCGCCACGTTGACCAATACAGCCAACAACTCGCAGGACACACCATGCACGCCCGCCGTCGCGCCATCCAGGCCGCCATGATCTGCCTCACGCTCCTGCCAGCCGCCGCGCATGCCCAGCAACAAAAAACAAACCAAGTTCCCGAACGCCTTGTCGGCCCGGGAAACGGCCATAACCAGCCGACGCGGCAGCGCACCAACACCCTCCTGCGCCAAGACAACCTGGCGCCGAACCAGCAGCAAGAGCGGCAGCAGCTTAAAACCCTTAATCAGCTCAATCAGCAATTGCTGCCCGGCGCCAAGCCGCCCGCGCCGGACACAAAGCCAAGCCGGTGAACGCGGAGCCGAAAACCGCCGCCATTGCGAAAACGACACGCTTGGGCAAACTCGTGTCTTAAAAACAAACCAATAGAAGCCATGCCTCCCAGGATGCGGTATGGCCTGCTTATGAAATGGCCGAAACTCACCCAGCGCAAAATAGCGCGCATGTTGCGGCCTGTCGCGGCAGTTGCCCTTTTGGCTCCTCTCGTCCCGCTCAGCAGCCGCGCCGCAGACCCCCAGCCCTACACCGTCAACGTCCAGGAAACTGGCCAGGCTCCGCTCGACGCGGCGCTCATGGGCAGCTCCACCCTGATCAACCTGCGCGAGAAAGCCCCCGCCGGACCCTTCGCACTCGTCGCCCGCGCCCGCAACGACAAGGAGCGCCTGCAATCAGCCCTCGGCAGCTTCGGCTACTACGACGGCAAGGTCGCCATCACCATCGACGGCCAGGACATCGACGATCCCAAGCTCCCCGACCGGCTGGAAGCCGCCAAAGGCCCCGTCCCGATCAAGATCGGCGTCGCCAAAGGCCCGCAGTTCACGATCGGCAGCATCACCCTCAACGGCGAATCCGGCCCGGGCGCCCTTGACCAGGCCCGCTCCGTCCTCAAGCTGAAATCCGGCGACCCCGCGCAAGCCGCCGAAATCGTCGCCGCCCAGGGCCGGATGCTCACCAAGCTGCGCGACGACGGCTACGCGCTCGCCAAGGTCGGCACCCCCGACGCCACCCTGCTGCCGTCCGAGAACAAGCTCGACATCGCCTACACGGTCGAGGCCGGGCCGCGCGTCGACCTCGGCCCCATCGCTATCGACGGCCTCGACCGCGTCAACGAAAGCTACGTCCGCCGCGTGCTCACCATCCATCAGGGTGAACGGTTCGACCCCCGCCTGATCGAGGAAGCCCGGCAAAACCTGGCCCAGCTCGGCGTGTTCGGCACCGTCCGCGCCCGCGCCGCCGAGCAATTGAACCCGCAAGGCCAGATTCCGATCACCATCGACGTCACCGAACGCCCGCGCCGCGCCGTCGGCATCACCGCGTCCTACTCCACCGACCTCGGCGCCAGCGCAGGCGTCACCTGGCAGCACCGCAACCTGTTCGGCAATGCCGAGACGCTCAAACTCGGCGCGGCCGTCACCCAGCTCGGCGGTTCCGCTACCCAAGGCATCGGCTACGACGTGACCGCCGCCTTGACGTTTCCAGACATCTTTGCCCGCAACCAGTCCCTCACTATATCGCTTGAAGCGGTCAAAGAGAACTTGGATGCCTACGACCGCCGGGCCTACCTTGCCGGCGTCACCCTCACCCGCAAGCTCAGCGAGCAATGGACAGTCAACGGCGGCCTGCTCGCCGAACAAGCGAGAATCACCCAGGAGGGCGTCACCACCGACTACACCCTGATCGGGGTCCCCCTCGGCGCAAAATACGACACCACCGGCCCGGAGGGCCTGCTCAACCCCACCCACGGCGTCAAGGTCTTCCTCACCGCCGTTCCGACCGCCGCCATTCAAACCGGGAGCAACTACGTCATCCTGCAAGCCATCGCCTCGACCTACCTGAACTTCGCCGACGAAGAGGGCCGCAGCGTGCTCGCATTGCGCGGCAACCTCGGCAGCATCCAGGGCGCGTCGACCTTCCAGATTCCGCCCGACCAGCGCCTCTACGCCGGCGGCAGCGCCACGGTGCGCGGCTACAAGTATCAGTATGTCGGCCCCAAGTTCCCCGTCAGCGGGCGGCCCACCGGCGGCACCTCGCTTGCCGCAGCCCAGGTTGAGTACCGTCAGCGCTTCGGCGGCAGCTACGGCGCCGCCGTGTTCGTCGATGCCGGGCAGGTGAGCGACGGCAGCAACCCGTTCAGCGGCGATCTGCGCGTCGGCGCCGGCGTCGGCGCGCGTTACTACACCTCGTTCGGACCCTTGCGCATCGACGTCGCAGTTCCCCTCAACACCGTGCGCGGCAACGATTCGTTCCAGCTCTACCTCGGCATCGGCCAGACCTTCTGATGCGGCGCTTCGGCAAAATCCTGCTGTGGTGCCTCGGCATCGTCCTGCTGCTGCCGATCCTGGCCGTCGCCGCCATCCTGATCGCGCTGAACACCGACCCGGGCCGCCGGCTCGCCGAAACCCAGCTTGCCAGCCTGACCGGCAACATGGTCGTGCTGAAGGGCCTTGAAGGCCGCTTCCCCGACCGCATCAGCCTCGCCCACGTCGAGATCCGCGACAAGGAGGGTCCTTGGCTGCTCGCCGACAACCTCGCCCTCGACTGGTCCCCGCTGGCGCTCCTGCACAAGCAAGCCCTCGTCAACCGCCTTGATGCCGGCCTCCTGCAAGTTCCCCGCCTGGCCAAGAGCGCGCCTGCCGCGAAGACGCCCGCCCCTCAATCGAACCAGCCCTTCTCGCTGCCGGTCCGGGTCACCGTCGAGCAGCTCGCCGTGGACCGCATCGAGATCGGCGCCCCCGTTATCGGCAAGAATGCCGCTCTCTCGCTTGCCGGCCGCGCCGACGCGCAGAGTTTGGAGACCGCCACGGCCGCCCTCACCCTCAAGCGCCTGCCCGTCCCCGCCGGCGGCCCCGAGCAGCCCGGCGCCTACGCGCTGACCGCTCAGCTCACCCCGGAGCGCATTAACGCCAACCTCATTGTCCATGAGCCTGAACAGGGCCTGATCGCCACACTCGCCAGCCTGCCCAACATCGGCGCCCTCAACCTCAACGCCGCCGTCAACGGCCCCCGCTCGGCGCTGGCCACGCAGCTGAACCTCTCCGCCGGCCCGCTGACCGCCACCGCGAACGGCGCCGTGGACCTGCCGGGCAGCACGCTCGCGCTCGACCTCACGGCGCAGGCCCCGGCCATGCAGCCCGCCGCCAATGTGTCCTGGCAGGCCATCGCGCTGAACGCCCACGTCGCCGGGCCGTTCACCGCTCCCGACGCCAGCGGGACCTTGCGCCTCGACGACGTCCAGGCGGCGGGCGCGGCGATCCAGTCCCTCAAAGCCAACCTCGCCGGCAACAAGGGGACGGTGAACCTCAACGCCGTTCTCGCCGGCCTGCGCATTCCCGGGCCAAAGCCCGCTTTGCTTGCCGACGCCCCGCTCAAGCTCGACGTCAACGTCCGGCTCGACCAGCCTGGACGCCCGGCCTCCTATGTCCTTGCCCACCCGTTGATTGATCTTAAAGGCACCGCGCTGACGGCCGGCAACCAGAGCGTCGACGCCGTGCTTACCTTGCCTGAACTCGCCCCGCTGGCCGAAGCCGCCGGGCAGATGATCGAGGGCCATACCACCCTCGGTCTCCACGTTAGGAGAAACCCGGAGCTTACCACGATCGATGCTGACGGCACGCTCGCCATCACTGGCGGCGCGGCGCCGGCCCCCGGCCTCATCGGCCCCGATGCCAAGCTCGGCCTCGCCGTCAAAATGCAGGGCCAGGACGTCACCATCGACCGCCTGACCCTGAAGGGCGCTGCAGTCACCCTTGCCGCCATTGGCACGTACCAGCCCAAGGGCGCCGACCTCAGCGCCCAGATCGGCCTATCCGACCTCTCCCTCGTGACCCCGACCCTGAAGGGCGATGCCAAGCTCGCTACCCGCGTGCATGGCCCGCTCGACGACTTCGCCCTCGAAAGCACGCTGACCGGCAACGTCGGCGCCGAGAAATTCCCCCCAGGCCCGATCAAGCTCACCGCCAACCTCACCGGCCTCCCGACCGCCCCGACCGGGCGCATTACCGGCGAGGGCGTTCTCGACGGCGCCCCTCTGCATCTCGCCCTTGATGCCAGCCGCGCCACCGACGGCACGCTGCACGCCACCATCGACCAGGCCGACTGGCGCAGCTTCCACGCTGACGGCGACCTGACCCTCGCCCAGGGCGCCACCCTTCCCCAAGGCAAGGCGGCGATAAGGTTCACCCGCCTCGAAGACCTCCGCCCCCTGATCGGCCAGCCGGTCGGCGGCAGCGTGGTGGCCAACATCCAGCTCGGCAACAGCGAGGTCAACCTTGATGCCGAAGCCAACAAGGCCGGCCTGCCCGGCCAGCAGGTCGGGCACGCCACGATCAAGGCCCACGTCACCGACCCGCTGACGGACCCGTCCGTCAAGGCCACGCTGGTCGCGCAGCAGATCGACGCCGCCGGCGTGACCGGAACCGCCCGCGTGGACGTCGACGGCCCGCAATCCGCGCTGGACATCAAGACTGCCGCCGACATCGCCGTCTCCGGCACGAACGCCAAGATCGCCGCCGCCGCGTTGCTGAACGTTCCGGCCAAGAGGCTGCGGCTGGCTTCGCTGCAGGTCACCGCCGACAACGCGAGCATCCAGCCGCAGACCGTCCGCCTGCTTGCCCCGGCCACCATCGACTACGGTCAGGGCGTCGCCGTGGACCGCCTGCGCATCGGCCTGCAGCAAGCGGTGCTCGACGTCGCCGGGCGTTTCTCTCCCAGCCTTGACGCCACCATTACCTTGCGAACCCCCGCGGACATTGCCGCGATCGCCGCCCCGAACCTGGCGCTGAACGGCAATATCGCGCTTGACGCCCGCCTCACCGGCGCCCCCGCCAAGCCCGGCGGGACCATCAAGCTCACCGCCAGCGGCATCCAGATGCGGAAAGGCCCCGGCCAGGCCGTCCCGCCCGCCAACCTCAACGCGACCATCGACCTGCAGGGCACGTCCGCGCGCGTCAACGCCCGCCTGGCCGCCGGTTCCGCCAATCTCGCCGTCAACGGCCAGGTTCCGCTCGGCGCCGGGCAGATCAACTTGCGGGGCTCAGGCGGCCTCGACCTCGCGCTCACCGACCCCATCCTTGTCGCCCAAGGCCGCCGCGCCCGCGGCAAGGTGAGCCTCGACGTCACCGTGACCGGCACAGCCGCCAAGCCCGAGATCGGCGGCACGATGCGGCTTGCCAACGGCGAGGTCCAGGACTTCACCCAGGGCCTGCGCCTCAACGACGTGACCGGCCTGTTCCGCTTCGAGGGCGAGACGCTGCGCATCGCCAGCCTCCGCGCGAAGGCCGGCGACGGCACGATCGGCGTGCAGGGCAGCATCGGCGTCCTCGCCCCTGCCCTGCCGGTCGACATCGCCATCACCATGCGCGATGCCCGGCCGCTTTCGTCGGACCTCATCACCGCCGTCCTCAACGCCGACCTCAAGATCGGCGGCGCGGTCAAATCCGGGCTCGACGCCAGCGGCGACATCCTGATCAAGAGCGCCGAACTCCGCATCCCGAGCGGCCTGCCCACCTCCGTCGTCACCCTCGACGTGCATCGGCCCGGCGAAGAGACCGCGCCGCCGCCCGCGCCTTCCGCGCCGATCGGCCTCAACCTCCACATCCGCGCGCCCGAAGCCATCTACATCCGCGGACGCGGCGTCAACGCCGAGATGGCCGGCGACCTGCGCATCCGCGGCGCCAGCCAGCAGCCGCAGGTCTCGGGCGGCCTCAACATGCGCCGGGGCCAGCTCGACATCGCCGGCACCACGCTGACCTTCGACAGCGGCAAGGTCGGCTTCGACGGCACGGGCGTCACCGGCAAGATCGACCCTACGCTCGATTTCGTCGCCAACAGCACGGCCGGCGGCATCACCGCCACGCTGGCAATCACCGGCTACGTCAGCGACCCCAAGATCAAGCTCAGCAGCAGTCCGCCGCTGCCGCAGGACGAGGTTCTGGCCTACCTGATCTTCAAGCGCAGCGCCAAGGAACTCGGCCCGTTTCAGATCGCCGGCATCGC
Organism: Acetobacteraceae bacterium; assembly: GCA_965217935.1. Classification (GTDB taxonomy): domain Bacteria; phylum Pseudomonadota; class Alphaproteobacteria; order Acetobacterales; family Acetobacteraceae; genus JBBROS01. The sequence continues at coordinate 1,129,239 of OZ244581.1, forward strand.
CGCCGGGCTGGCGGAATTGAGCGGCGTGACCGGCGGCGGCGGCGGCCCGCTCGACAAGGTCCGGCAGGGCCTGGGCCTCGACCGTCTTTCGTTGGGCAGCGACAGCGACAGCAGCAAGTCCATCAGCCCCACCATCGAGGCGGGCAAGTACGTGGCCAACGGCGTCTATATCGGCGCCAAGCAAGGCACGACCGGCGCCCAGACCCAGGCGCAGGTGCAGATCGACATCCTCAAGGGCCTGAAGCTCGAATCCGATGTCGGCGCGGGCAAGGGCGGCAATGAGGTTGGGCTTACATATCAGTTCGAGTATTGACGGGCTGGCATGCCTTAACTGTAAAAGTCTTCAGCGGCTCGATGCTCGTTGCGGAGGTCACGGAGTGGGCAGCCGTTCACGATTTGGTTAGACGGTGCGCTGGACCACGAGGCGGATGATGGCGAGGGCGACCGTGGCCTCGGGCACCTGAGCAGATACGCGTTGCATAAGCCGCGAATGCCTGCTCAGGGCTCGTTCGGAAATAATCGCTGTGAATCGATCGGGCGAACGAGCGCCTCAAGTTTCTATACTGCCGGGCAGCTTTGTCGGCGGGCTGTCGCGCTTATTGCCGAAGCTGACCTTAAGGTAGCGCGCAAGGCGACCCTGGTTCAAGTTGAAGGACACGAGGAGCTTGCGGGATCAGGCAGGGGACAAGCCTCCTGCTCCGGTTCCGCGGGCAGCGTCACCGGCCAGCTCCATGCAACGCGCTGGGGCGAGCTGCTTTCGTTGACGGGCATGGTTTCCTAAGCAGCCGTCGATGCCTATATCGCGGCGATACCTGACATTGGAGGATCACCATGTCCCTGTTCGCCCGCACGGCCGAGCCCGAGACCTTCCCCTTTACGCTGAGCGATGCCGAATGGCGTCAGCGCCTGACTCCGGAGCAATATCAGGTCATGCGCGGGCACGGCACCGAGCGCGCCTGCACCAGCCCGCTGAATGCCGAGAAGCGGGACGGCGCCTATGTCTGTGCCGGCTGCGGCCAGGTCCTGTTCGATACCGGCGCGAAGTTCGAGAGCGGCACCGGCTGGCCGAGCTTCTATCAGCCGGCCGCGGACGATGCCGTGGGAACGACCAAGGACCGCAGCTTCGGCATGGTCCGCATCGAGGTTCATTGCAGCAATTGCGGCAGTCATCTCGGCCACGTGTTCCCGGACGGGCCGCGGCCGACCGGCGACCGGTATTGCATCAACGGCGTCTCGCTCGACTTTCAGCCTGCCTGAGCCGCATGACGGTCGAGATCTCTGTCGGACCGCCGCAGCTCGCGATCCATCAGGGGTTCACCGTTCTGGTCACCGAACCGGACGGCAGCATCGGCTGGCCGTCCGACAAGGGTTTTTACTACAACGACACCCGGCTGGTCAGCGCTTATGCCGTTTACGCCAACGGCCAGCCCTGGACTTTGCTGAACAGCGGCAGCCCGGCGTATTACGGGTGCCGCATTTTCCTGACGAACCAGACCGTTTTGAGCGAGGGCGGGGAGATATGTCCCCGGTCGCTGAGTCTTGTGCTCAGCCGCGTGATCGATGGCGGGATGCTCGAACTGCACGAGATCACCAACTATGGGCGGGAGCCGGTCGCCTTCAATTACGAGGTCTCGATCCGAAGCGATTTCGCCGACATCTTCGAGGTCAAGTCCGGCCGGATCGTACGGCGCGGGCGAATCGGCAGCGTGTGGTCGAAACAGGCTTGCGAGCTGACAATCGACTACAGCAACGCCGGTTTTTATCGCGGCCTGCGCGTCAAGGCCCGGGCTCCGTCCCAGGCATACTGGGCCAATGGTCGGCTCAGCTTCGCGGTCAAGCTCAAGCCTGGCGAGAGTTGGTCCGGCGCCTTGCACTGCGACTTGCTGGACGGCGACAAGGTTATCGAAGCCCCGGATGAATGCGTGCTGACCGGCGACAGCAGGCAGCAGCGGGAATTGGACCGCTGGCGTGAGAACGTGCTGAAACTGTCGAGCAGCGTGTCGTCGTTCGAGCGGCTGTTCAATCAGGCGGTCGAGGACATGGCGGCGCTTCGACTGCCGGTTGAGCACGACGGCGGCGTGGCGCAGATCCCGGCGGCCGGGCTGCCTTGGTTCGTGGCGCTGTTCGGGCGGGATACGCTGATTGCCTGTTTGCAGACGATGATCCTGCATCCCGATTTTGCCCGCGGGACGCTCAGCGTGCTGGGCAAATGGCAGGCGCGCGAACGCGACGATTACCGGGATGCCGAACCGGGCAAGATCATGCACGAATTACGCAGCGGCGAATTGGCCGCGCTCAAGCTCATTCCGCATACGCCATATTATGGCACGGCGGATGCGACGCCGCTCTACCTGATGCTGTTGCACGCCACGTGGAAGGCGACGGGCGACATGGATTTGCTGCGGCAGCACCTTGAGACCGCCGAGGGCTGCCTCGGCTGGATTGAGGCTTTCGGCGACCGCGACCGGGATGGATTCCAGGAATACGGCACCCGGTCTGATCAGGGATATGAGAACGTCGGCTGGAAAGACAGCGGCGATGCGGTCGTCGACGCCGATGGGACGCCGGTCAAAGGCCCAAAGGCGCTTTGCGAGTTGCAGGGATACGTGTTCGCTGCTTGGCGCGGCATGGCGGAAATCTTCGCGGCGCTGGGCAATTCGGGTCGCGCGGCGGTGCTGACGGCCAAGGCGGACGCGCTTTACAGCAAGTTCAACGACGCGTTCTGGGATGAGGCAGGGGGCTTTTATGCTTACTGCCTCGACGGCGGCAAGCGCCCGATCTTGTCGGTCGCGAGCAACCCGGGGCATCTGCTCTGGTGCGGCATCGTCCCGCCCGAGCGCGCCGGCCGGGTGGTCGGCCGTTTCATGCGAGACGATATGTGGAGCGGCTGGGGCATTCGGACGCTGAGCGCGGACAACCCGTCCTATAACCCGTTCTCGTATCAGAACGGCGCGGTGTGGCCGCATGACAACAGTTTAATCGCGCTCGGTTTCAAGCGGTATGGCTTTCATGAGGAGGCGAACCGGGTCGCCGGGGATATCCAGCGGGCTGCCAGGTATTTCGCGCATCGGCAATTGCCGGAGCTGTACTCCGGGGTCGAGCGCGACGAGACGAACTTTCCGGTGCAGTACCTCGGCGCGAACGTGCCGCAAGCCTGGGCTGCCGGGTCGGTGTTCGCGCTCGTGCAAGCGATGCTGGGGTTGGAGCTGGATGCGCCGAACGGGCGATTGCTTATCGACCCTGAGTTTCCGGACTGGCTGCCGGACCTTACTCTGCGTGACGTCCGCTTGGGTGAGCATCGCTTCGACATCGCATTCAAGAGGTCGGATGAAGGGGTCGGGTATGACGTGCTGCGAGGCGATGCGAACCGTGTTGTCCGGCGCGTGAGGAATGGGGGCGCTCTAGGCGAGGCGCTCAGTTAGCGTTCAACGTCTCTCAGCAACTCGAATTGCCAGCCCATCTCGTCGGCTGGTATCGGGTATTCGCCCTGATCGCTAGCGGTTACGATATCGCTCGCGTTCAGGCGGCCCAGGGCGGATTGCACGGTCTGAGCGGCCTGCATCGAAAGGCCGGCTTTCCAACTCAAGCTGATCAGCGCTTTGGCGCTACGAAGCGACATTGCCCGTTTGACCACCGCGATGCTGACGCCGCTTGCCTCGGCGAGCAGCGATGCGACCTGCTGATTGTCGCCCGCCGCCGCCGCTTGCATCAGCGTTGCTTCGGTTGCGCCGCGAACCACGACGCTGATGCCGTAGCAGTCATGCGGCGACAACATAGGTCCAGGTGCGTGTTTTTGACTTGGGCTGTTCGTTGATCGATTGCACAAGGTTTCGGTCAGATCTCTCGGCATGTCCGGCCGCTTGAGCAGCATTTCGAGCAAGTGCCCGGCGATCACGTTCGACAGGGCCTTCATGCCGCTCGCGGGCAGCGTTGGACGGCAGACAAGCGGCTCGTGCCAGTCGGGGTAGGCGCCCGCACGTCCGATCAGCATCTCGAGCGTTGCGTCCTGGACAAGGGCGGATTCGTTCTCCAGCAGAATGCGGATGGCCGGACCATCGGCGTAGGCCGCGATGTGGTCCGCGACGATGGAGCCAAGATTTTCCCGGCCTGCCACTGATTCCGCCAAGCCTGCGAGTATCGCCGCCGACGATAGCAGCGAGATGAGGTCGGCATCGCTCAATAGTGGAGAGAAGCGCGCAACCGGGCCGCTCACCGTCGCGTCCGCATCGCGCGCGAGGCGGAGGATGACGTCGCGCGGCGCTTCCGGCAGCAGCATCAGCGCGTCGGCCAGAGCCGCCCGCACTCGAACGGCAGCGTCTTGCGCGAGAACCTTCAGCGTGTGCTCAACGTGGACGTGCGCGGCAGCGCGCTCGGTTCGGGACAGGCCGGGCAGGAGCCGTGCCATCTTCTGTGCAAGCAGCGCCCGGATTCGTTCGTCCTGGTCGGCCAGCAGCCTGCGGTCGGCGCCTGGCGCATGGACCGTGTTCATGGCCACGGCGGCACGGACGGTGAGCAGCGGGTCTTTTGCGAGCACGCGCAGGACGGTGGGCGGCGTGGTGGGCCGCGCTGCCAGGCGGACTCGCGTCGCCTCGTCGCTTTCCAGGTCCTGCCAAGCGGGCCGCCCGCCTTGCGCGAGGGCCGGCGATGCGGAGGCCACGAGCTTTAACTCCGGCTGATCGCGAGCGAGACGCGCCAGTGCCCACCCTCGCCGCGTTTGACGTCGTGCATCGCACGGTCGGCGCGGTGGATCATCTGTTCCAACATCTCGTTGCTGCCAGGGTCGCGGGTGGCAATGCCGATCGAGACGCCGCCTTTCTTGGCTTCGCCCTCCGTCAAGTGCGAGAACTCTTTCGGCATTGCTTGGCAGAGCGATTCGGCCCGCTCGGCGGCCGTGAGTGAATCGGCGCCGTCGAGCCACACCGCGAACTCGTCTCCGCCGAGGCGGGCGATGAGATCGGAGGGCCGGAACGTGCGTTGCAGCAGCGCGCTGGTCAGCTTCAGCGCGGCATCGCCTGCCTCATGGCCGAGACGGTCGTTGATGTGTCTCAGGCCGTCCACGTCGATCAGCAGCAGCGTGCCGGGTTGCCACTCGCGCTCCTGCCGGTCCAGACGCCGCTCGGCCTCCTCGATGAACATCCGGTGGTTCACCAGGCCGGTCAGCGGGTCGGTTCGCGCTTGCCGGGCGAGACCGCGCTGGATGGCTTCATGCTCCAGCACGATGCGAATGACGCCGGCGATGGCGCCCGCGAGTGTCGGGTCATCCGCTTCCCACGGCCGGTGACCCGGTTTGCGCCAGGCCAGCAGAGCCGCGCGCTCGCCGTATCGCGTGGAGCATGGACAGACGAGGATTTGCTCGCCGGCGGTCAGGTCGATGAACCGGATGGTATCGTCCCCGGCTGTCAGCAACGGCAGCACCGGGCCGATACGCGGCGCAAGGTCGGCGCCGACGGCGTGCAGCATGGCCGGCTGATCGACCTGCATCAAGTCGATGATCGCCGCTGCCTGGCATCCGAGCGCTTGGATGACCGCGTCGAGCGCCGTGCCCATCATGCTCGGCGCCAGCACCTCCTGGCGCATCTGCGTCAGCAAGCGGTCGAGGACGAGGCCTCGGCGCAGCCCGACCGAGGCGCCCTTCGCGGCGCGCTCTTCCTGCGTGACATCGACCCCGACGCCCCGCAGGCCCCGGAAGCGGCCCGCCTGGTCCAGGATCGGCGTCAGCGTGAGGGCCATGCACGCCGGCGTGCCGGCCTGCGTTCGCAACCACGTCGGCTTGCGGCGCAGCGGACCCGTCGACTGGAACGGGTTCGGGCCGGCGGGATCGGCCAGAATGGAGGCCGCGGGTTGGCCGAGCAGTCCTGCGGCCGGCCAGCCGAGGGCCGTATCAGGTTCGATGAAGCTCCATTGGCCGGCCGCGTCGGTCTCGAACAGGATGTCGGACGCGAGCGTGCCGAACTGCTGCCAGCGCTGGCGGCTTTCCAGGAGCCCCGGCAACAATGCTGCCGCTTGCGAAGCGGTTATGCCGGGCTTGGAGTGATGGGCCGACTCAGGTGCGTCGGTGGGCTGTTCGGATGCGGCGCTCAGGCTCATGTGGATTTCCTTCCACGCCGAGAGTGCATGACCAAAGTTAAGATGCTCTTACCTTGCGGCAATCGTTTGACACGGTGCACACCCGACAGCATGGTCCGCCCGCAACGCCACCGCGGGATCACTGATGTTTGATCATCCACTTCGTACGAGGATCGATGCCCTATGGGGAGGGCGCGAGATGCTGACCCCCAAGACGACGGGTGATGATCGCGCTGCCGTGGACGAGGTGCTGGACGCGCTTGATAGAGGCGCGCTGCGCGTCGCAGAACCCGGCCCGGACGGCTGGACCGTGCATGAGTGGCTGAAGAAAGCGGTGTTGCTTTCCTTCCGCCTTAACGATTCCGCAACCATGCCCGGGGTAGGAGGGGCAGCGGCGTGGGACAAGGTGGCGATGAAGACGGAGGGCTGGGGCGAGAACCGGTTTACCGAGGCGGGGTTCCGCGCCGTACCGGGCGCGATTGTCCGGCGCAGCGCCTACGTGGCGCCGGGCGTCGTGCTGATGCCGAGTTTCGTGAACGTGGGCGCGTTTGTGGACCGCGGCACGATGGTCGATACGTGGGCGACAGTGGGCTCGTGCGCGCAGATCGGGCGCAATTGCCATCTGTCCGGCGGCGTCGGGATCGGCGGGGTGCTGGAGCCGTTGCAGGCCAATCCCACCATAATAGAGGACGATTGCTTCATCGGCGCGCGCTCGGAGGTGGTGGAAGGCGTCGTGGTGGGGCGCGGGTCCGTGCTGTCCATGGGGGTGTTCATCAGCGCGTCGAGCAAGGTCATCGACCGCGAGACGGGCGAGGTGTTCGTGGGGCGGGTGCCTGAATACTCGGTCGTTGTGCCCGGTTCGCTGCCGGGCAAGCCGTTGCCGGACGGCTCACCCGGGCCGAGCCTTGCCTGCGCCGTCATCGTCAAGCGCGTCGACGAGCGGACCCGCGCGAAAACGTCCATCAACGAGTTGCTCAGAGATTGAGCGATCCTGTTCCCCTCGCGCAGGCGCTGATCCGCTGCAACTCCGTGACGCCGGCTGACGGGGGGGCGCAGGACGTGCTGGCGGCGGCGCTGGAACCGCTCGGGTTCGCCGTCTGGCGGTTGCCGTTCGGCAGCACGCCGAACTTGTTTGCCCGGCGCGGCAGCGGGTCGCTGCATCTGTGCTTCGCCGGGCATACCGATGTCGTGCCGCCCGGCGATGCGGCCTGGAGCGCGGACCCGTTCGGCGGCGAGATCAAGGACGGCGCGATTATCGGCCGGGGCGCGTGCGACATGAAGGGAGCGATTGCCGCGTTCGTGGCGGCGCTGGGCGAGAGGCCGGCGGGCGAGGCGTCGGTCAGCCTGCTCATCACCGGCGACGAGGAAGGGCGGGCGGCCGACGGCACCGTGCGCGTGCTCGAATGGATGGCGGCCGAGGGGCATGTTCCTGACTTCTGCCTGGTTGGCGAGCCGACCAACCCGAGCCGTCTTGGCGAGGTGGTCAAGATCGGGCGCAGGGGCAGCCTGAACGCGCGGATCACTGTGCACGGAACGCAGGGCCATGCCGCCTATCCGCAGAATGCAGACAATCCGGTGCATCGGCTGGTCCAGGTTCTCGACGCGCTCATCGCTGCCCCGCTCGATGCCGGCAGCGATTGGTTCGAGGCGAGCACGCTGCAGATCACCAGCGTGGACGTCGGCAATCCGGCCAGCAACGTCATTCCGGCCGCGGCGTCCGCGCGGCTGAACATCCGGTTCAACGATCAGCACACGGGGGCTGCATTGAGCAAATGGCTTCACGCGGCTGTCGCGCCGCTCGCGCCTCAAGCCGACATCGAGGTTGAAATCAGCGGGGAGAGCTTCCTGACCCAGCCCGGCCCAATGGTGGAGCGCCTCGTGGCCACGATTGCCGCGGCTTGCGGGACGGAGCCTCGTCTCGACACGGGCGGCGGCACGTCGGACGCCCGCTTTATCGCCCGGTACTGCCCAGTGGCGGAATTCGGCCTGGTGGGGGCGACCATGCACCAAGCCGACGAGCGCGTGCCTGTCGCGGAGCTGCGGGCGTTGGCACGGGCCTACGGCGCCGTCATTGCGGCGTTCGCATGAACTTTCAGCCTTTGATCGGCGCCGCCCGCCTCGCGCTCGGCCGCAGCCAGGGCATCACCTTTTTCGGCGACACGCCGCAGGCGTTCCTGGCCAGCCTGGCGCCGCTGATCGCGTTTCCGCTGGTCGGGGCTGCGGTGCTGCTGCTGTCCGGCGATATCGTCACGGCGCTGACCGCGTTGGCGTTGACTGCGGTGGCCCAGCTCGCGCCGGCGGTGCTGTCGCATGTCCTTGCGCTTCGCTGGGGGCGCGAGGAGGACTGGCTGCGATACGCCACCGCGTTCAACTGGTGCCAGTGGGCGATTCCGGTCGCCGCGTTCGTGCTGCTGATCGTGATGCAGGTGGCGACCGGCGGCGGGATGACCGAGGAGGCGGCTGCCAAGCTGCTGGTGGTTTGCCTGGCTATCTATGGGCTTTGGCTGCATTGGATCGTTGCGCGGCATGGGCTTGACTTGTCGCGGGGCCGGGCCGTGCTGCTGGTGATCCTGGTCAACATCGGCACCGTCGCGCTGATCATGATCCCGCGGCTGATCCAGATGGCGCTGGAGTGAACGGGTCCGGATCGTAGCGAACCTTCGTTAAAACCAGGCCCTCGGCAGGGGCGGTCGGGCCGGCCGCGGACCGATCATGCGCTGCCAGGGCCTCGGCCATCTTCGCGACCGGCCAGCGCGCTTCGCCAACGAGCTTCAAGGCGCCAACCATGTTGCGGACTTGGTGATGCAGGAAGCTGCGGGCTTCCGCGGTGACCGTGATTTCGTCCCCATCGCGGTCGACATCGAGGCGGTCCAGCGTGCGCCAAGGCGATTTGGCTTGGCAAGCGGCGGCACGGAACGAGGTGAAATCATGCCGCCCGAGGAGCGCTTGGGCGGCATCGGCCATGAGAGCGGCGCTCAGCGGACGTTCGACGTGCCAGACCCGGCCGGACCGGAGCGCGGGCCGCGTGCGGCGGTTGAGGATACGATAGCAGTAGCTTCGGCTGGCGGCATCGAAGCGGGGGCTCCAGTGATCCGCGGTCTGCGCCGCTTGCAGCACGACGAACGCGTGCGGCTTCAGGTGGTAGTTGAGCGCGTCCCTGACCTGGTTGGCGCGGTAGTGGCCCGGCAACGCGATCAGGGCCACCTGGCCGGTTGCATGGACGCCGGCGTCGGTCCGCCCGGCGACGACGCTCGGGACGGGCTGGCCGCGGTTCAGGTTCGCGGCGGCCGCTTCCAGGGCGCCCTGAAGGGTCGGCACGCCGTCTTGCCTCTGCCAGCCTGCGAAGCCGGCGCCGTCGTATTCCAGCAGCAAGGCCCAGCGGTTCAATGGAGCAGGGCGCCAGGCGCGACAGGCCGGCCGCGCAGCATGGATGCGGCGTCCATCGGCCCGCGGCCGGGGCGCTGCACGCGCAGGAGCCGGAGCGCGTTCTCTCCGCAGGCGACGAGCAGCTTGTCATCCAGCACCGTGCCGGGCTGACCTTGGCCGGGCTCAGGGCGGGCCTCAAGCACCTTCAGGGGTTCGCCGTCCAGCATCGTCCACGCCCCGGGCCAGGGGAGCAGACCGCGGACCATGCGGCCGAGCGCTTCGGCGCTTCGCGTCCATGTCAGCCTGCCGCTTTCCCGGGTCAGCTTCGGCGCATAGGTCGCGCCGCCCGGTTGCGGGATCGGTTCTGGCCAGTCGTACAGCGCCTGAACGATCAGGATCGCGCCCAGGGCGGCGAGCGTATCGTGCAGGTCGGGGGCGGTCGTCTCCGGCCCGATGGAGGTCGATCGGCGCAGCAGCATAGGGCCGGTATCTAGTCCCGCGTCCATCTGCATGATCGTGACGCCGGTTTCCGCGTCGCCTGCCAGCACCGCCGCCTGGATCGGCCCGGCGCCGCGCCATCGGGGCAGCAGGCTGGCGTGAATGTTGAGACAGCCGAGGCGCGGCGCGTCGAGCATCGGCTGCGGCAGGATCAGGCCATAAGCCGCCACGACCGCGGCATCCAGTTCTAACGCCTCGAATGCGGCATGTTCGGCGGCATCGCTGCGGAGGCGGGCCGGCGAGCGGACCGGGAGGCCGAGGGCTTCGGCTGCGCGTTGCGCCGGGCAGGCTCTCAGTGCCTGGCCGCGTCCGGCAGGGCGGGCGGGCTGCGTATAGACCGCTCGTATGTCTTGGCCCGCCGCGTGCAGGGCCTGCAGCGCCGGCACCGCGAAGGCCGGGCTGCCCATGAAGGCTAACCTCACGCGGGTTCCGCGGCCTTGAGTTTCCGCTCTTTTGCCAGGCGGCGCAGGATCATGTTGCGCTTCAGGGCCGAGAGGTGGTCAACGAAGAGGACGCCGTCGAGGTGGTCGATCTCATGCTGCAGGCACGCCGCGAGCAAGCCGTCGGCCTCGATCTCCTGGCGTGCGCCTTGCAGGTCGTGGTATCGGACCGCCACGCGGGCGGGGCGGGAAACGTCGGCGTATTGGCCGGGGAGCGACAGGCAGCCTTCTTCCCGCGTCGCCCACTCCTCGCTGACGCGGATGATCTCCGGGTTGACCATGTAGATCGGCGCCGGGGTCTCGTTCGGCATCAGGTCGACGATGGCGAAGCGCAGGCCAACGCCGACCTGCGGCGCGGCCAAGCCGATGCCCGGTGCTGCATACATTGTGGGCAGCATTCGCGCCGCCAACTGACGCATTAGGTCGGCATCGGTTGGCCCGACCGGCCTCGCCTTCGCGCGCAACACCGCGGCGGGAGGCAACAGGATGGGCATGGCGGCTTCGGTCGTCCCGGCCACGGGGGAAGGCGTTTGGATCATGCCTGCGATGTAGCGGCCAGGAGGAGGCGGTTCAATCCGAGGCCGCCTCTGCACGCCTCCTCTGGACGTTCATGAGAGCAACCCTTGAACTAAAATGACCGGCGGCCAAAATGCTGTCATGCCGAGGCGCCATGATGGGTCTCGGCGTTGCTTCGCTCAACCGAGGGGGCCGGATGACAACACGTGTGTTCACATCGCCCATGTTCCTGGGCTTCGATCATCTCGAACAAGTCCTCGAGCGTGCGGCTAAAACGTCCTCGGACGGGTATCCGCCTTACAACATCGAGCAAACAGGCCCGAATGGGCTGCGCATCACCCTGGCGGTTGCCGGTTTCAGCATGGCCGAACTGCAAATCACGCAAGAGGACAATCAACTCGTCATTCGAGGGCGGCAGGCGGAAGAGCCTCAAGGCCGTGTTTACCTTCATCGTGGCATAGCGTCGCGGCAGTTCCAGCGCGCGTTCGTGCTGGCCGAAGGGATCGAGGTGAAAGGGGCATGGTTGGACAACGGTCTGTTGCACATCGACCTGGCCCGGCCGCAGCCCGAGGTGCGGGTGAAGACCATCCACATCAGCCGGCCGGCGCAGGCAAACGTGCCAGCGGTCGTAGACGATGCGCCGGATCACGAGTGACAGGCCGGATGCGCCCGCCCGGGCGTAGATTGTCCCGGTCGCGGGCCGGGTCAGCAAACAAACGTCCAGTGCCGCCATTATCCGGGGCATTGGGCTTTACGAGGAGTGAAGACTATGGCGATTTCCACCTCACCCGAAGCTCCCACGACCGTTGGCATCGATGTTCGCCACATGACGGCCGAGCAACTCATGCAGCTTGGAATGGCGCAACTGGCCTATGTCAAGCCGGTCGTGCTTAATGGCCAGACCGCATTCGCTATCCATGCGGCCGATGGCTCGCCCATGGCGATGGCGGCCGATTGCGACCTTGCTATGGCAGCCATCGTCCAGCATGAGATGTTGCCGGCGATGGTGCATTAAGCGCCCTTTCGGGCGAACGAGCGCCTCCAGCTTTTGTCTTGTCGAACACTTCATCTATGCCTATTGCCGATCGTGCCCCAAGACCATTGTGGATTTGGCCCGCCGCTGACCTATCCTTGGGCAGCGGCCGGGTCGATCCACCCAATATTGCCGTCTGAGCGGCGATAGACGACGTTGAATTCGGAGGTCATGCTGTTGCGGAACATCAGCACGGCCTGATCCGCGAGATCCATTTGCATGACGGCCTCGCCCACGCTGAGGGTGCAAATATCGGCCGGGCTTTCGGCAACGACCGTCGCGAAGGCCGAGGCTGGGCCGCCGTCTGCCTCGGCCACGTTCGCCGCCTCCTCCTCCTGCTGCAGGATATATTGCCTCGCCGCCTCCGGCCTGGCCCGGTTGGCAAGATCGCGGGCATGTTCGTTGACCCGGCGGCGATAGCGGCGCAGGCGCTTGGCGATATGTTCGGCCGCATCGTCGAACGCGCCGTGGGCATCGGCCGCCTCGCCCTCGCCGCGCAGCATGAGGCCGCGGCCGGCGTGGACATTGATGTCGCAGGTGAAGAAGCTGCGCGCCCGGCTGAAGGTGACGTTCGCTTCCTGGGCGTGATCGAAATACTTTCCGGCGATCTGGTCCAGGTGTTCGGCAACGCGCACGCGCAATGCGTCCGAGAGATCCACCTGCTTACCTGACACCGTAATCTGCATCGGTCCAACTCCCTGCCTGATTGCGTGCGCGCCCCGCATTATGCCGGCAATGCCTTCTCCCGCTTGCGCTGTATTGAACTCGGGATACGCAACGCCTCCCGGTATTTGGCCACGGTCCGGCGGGCGATGTCCACGCCTTCCCTTCGCAATGCCAACACGATTGCGTCGTCCGAGAGCGCCTCGACCGGGCCTTCACTAAGAATTAACGCCCGAATACGGTGTCTGACCGCTTCGGCACTGTGGCTTTCCCCGCCAGAGCTTGAAGCGATCGCCGTCGTAAAGAAATATTTCAGCTCGAACACGCCGCGGGGCGTGGCGAGATACTTGTTCGCCGTGACCCGGCTGACCGTGCTCTCGTGCATCTCCACGGCTTCGGCCACGTCGCGCAGGATGAGCGGGCGCAGGTGGCCGACGCCTTGGCGAAAGAACGCATCCTGTTGCCGCACCACTTCGGCGGCGACGCGCAGGATGGTGTTGGCGCGCTGCTGCAGCGATTTCACGAGCCAGTTTGCGCTGGACAGGTTCTCGCCGAGGAATGTCCGCACCTCGCGCCCAGCCCGGGCGCCGACCCGCGCGTGGTAGCTCTCGTTGACGAGCACCCTCGGCATGGTGTCCGGGTTCAGTTCCAGCAGCCACTCGCCGTTCGAAGCCGCCCGCATCAGCACGTCGGGGATCACCTGCTGGATGGGTGTCGCGTCGAAACCGGCGCCAGGCTTCGGATCGAGCCGGCGCAGCTCGGCGATCATGTCGGTGATGTCCTCGGCGTCCACCCCGCAGACTGCCATCAGGGCGCGGATGTCCCGGCGGGCGAGGAGATCGAGATTGTCGAGCAGGGCCTGCATCGCCGGGTCGAGCCGGTTGCGCTCGGCCAGCTGGGCGGCGAGGCAGGTCCGCAGGTCGGGCGCGAACAGGCCGGATGGATCGAAGCGCATCATTCGCTCGCGGACGGCGGCGACCTGCGGCTCCTCTAAACCCATGGCTTCGGCCAGGTCGGCATTGCTTACGGCGACTCGCCCCGCGCCGTCGAGCATGCCGATCAGCTGGGCGCCGATCATCCGCTCCACCGGGTTGGAAAAGCTGAGGCGCAGCTGCTCGCCGAGATGCGCCCTCAGATTTCGGGGCGTCTCGACAAGGTCGTCGATGCCGCGTTCGTCCGAGAGGTCGCGCACGCCGCGCACCGCGCCCGGATAGCTCTGCTCGAACGCCGCGCCGTCGGCGGCGCCGCCCGCGTCGTAGCTGTTGGCGTGATCGGCCTCCACGGCATCGGGCAGCCTCTCGCCCGCCAATAGCGCCGCCGCGTCCATGCCCTCGATCGCATCCGGACGCTGGTCCGGGGCCGGGCGCTCGGCCGGGGCATCCGCGCGCTCGTCACGCTCAAGCAACGGGTTGCGCTCCAACTCCTCCTCGACGAACGCCGCCGCCTCGAGGTTGGTGAACTGCAGCAGCTTGATGGCCTGACGCAATTGCGGCGTCATGACCAGTGATTGCGTTTGCCGGAACTCTAGCCGTGGACCCATCGCCATGCGGGTAATCTACAGGCTAAACCTTTCGCCAAGATAGACGCGCCTCACGTCCCGGTGCGCCACCACCTCGTCCGGGCGGCCTTCCATGAGAACTTGTCCATTGTGCATGATGTAAGCACGGTCAATGATCTCGAGCGTCTCGCGCACGTTGTGATCAGTAATCAAGACGCCAATGCCTCGATCTTTCAAGTGAGAGACCAAGTCACGGATTTCGCCGACTGCGATCGGGTCGATCCCGGCCAGCGGCTCATCCAACAAAATATAATGCGGCTGGGTGGCCAGCGCGCGGGCGATCTCGACCCGGCGGCGCTCCCCGCCCGAGAGCGCCAGCGACGGCGTTCGCTGCAAATGGCCGATGCCGAACTCGGCCAGCAGCTCATCGAGCATCTGCTGCCGCCGGCCAGGATCGGGCTCGACCACTTCCAGCGCGGCCTTGATGTTGCGTTCCACGTTGAGGCCGCGGAACACGCTGGCTTCCTGCGGCAAGTAGCCGATGCCGAGCCTCGCCCGCCGATACATAGGCAGGCCGGTGATGTCGCTGCCGTCCAGCTCGATGCGCCCGGTATCGGGCCGGATCAGGCCGGTGATCATGTAGAAAGTCGTGGTCTTGCCGGCGCCGTTGGGGCCGAGCAGGCCGACCGCCTCGCCGCGCTGGACGTGGATGCTGACGGACTGCACGACCGGGCGCTTCTTGTAGATCTTGCCCACGCCGCGGGCGACGAGGCCCGTGCCTGCGCCCAGCGCGTCGCGGTCAGCTACGGTTTCGAGGCGGGCGTCGATGATGCGCTTCCTTTCTCTTTCCCGTCGCTGCCGTGCACGTCGTTCGGCATGACAAGTCCCTCCACCCGCTTGCCCGGTTCGTTCACCAGAGTCGAGATCCCAGTGCGCATGTTGACCACCGCGTCGTCGCCCTGCAACTGGTTCTGCCCGCGCGTGATCTGCACGTGGCCGCCGAGGCGCGCGACGCCGGTATCTGCGACGTAGATGCCTCGGTCTCCCTTCACCGTCTCCGTCGCCGTGCGGATTTCCACGTGGCCGAAGGCCTCGACCCGCTCCAGCTTGCCGGACGCGCTGCCAAGGTCGTCCGGCTTCTTGCTGGTCTGAGACGCATTCTGAACGGCGCCGTTGTCGGGGGCCTGGGTATACGCAACCAGAACATCGGCGGACATGCGGCGGCCATCGTTCGTGGTCACCGTCGCCAAGCCCCGGCCGATAGCCATGCGCTTGAGCGACCAATACTCCATCGTGTCCCGCGCGGTCATGACCTGCTGCGGCGTGGTGATCGACATGGCGCGGCCGGTCAGCAGCAAAACCGCCTGGTCGATGTCGTAGACGGCCTTGTCGGCAATTGCGAGATCGGTCGCGGTGAAGATCCGCACATGGCCGATGGCTTCAAGACGGTAGACCTCGTTTGCCCCGGCGTTCGAGGCATCGGGCGATCCCGGCGTTTTCAGCGGCGCCGCCGGGGAGGCGGCTTTCTTGCGGTAGCGGCCAATCAGCGTGTCGGCCGTGACGGTGACGCCGCCCCGCACGGCCCGCGCATCGCCGTGGGCGACGACCTCCTGCTCGCTCTGCCGCAATTCGACGCCGCCCTGGGCGGTGATGTCGATCGCGCCGCCTCTCGACAAGTCCAGACCCTGGGCCTTGGCGGCGATGGGCGCCAGCAACATCAGGCCGAGGGCCGCCGTACGGATCACTTCGCCCCAGCGCCGTTCAGGACGACGTGGGCCGGACCGGTGAATTGGATCGAGGCGCCTTTTTCGGTCAGCATGAAGCCCTGGGCGTCGAGCGTGCCGAAGGGGCCTTCCGCGTGCGTCTTGTCCCCGCTCGACGCCGCTCCGGCCTTGAGGTCGACCGCGATCGCATCGGCCTCGAGCGTCGTGCCGTCCTCGCGATAGAGCGTCACGTCATTCGACAGATCCAGGAGCGAGCGACGCTGGATGAAGACGCCCTGCTTGGACTGCGCCATGAGCCAAGTGCCGGATTCCGTGACGATGTCGCCCTTCGGATCAACGAGGGCAATGCGCTCCGGGCCGGTCTGCATCGCCGATGCCGCGGTGACGGTGTAGGGGCGGTCGCGTTCGTCCACGCCGCGGTAGCGCGGGCCGAGCATCCGTCCGGATTCGGCCTCGAGCGAGAACGCCTTGCGGAACGCGATGCGCTCCTGGTCCTTGACCCGGACCAATTCCGGCCAGACCGCGATCGAGCTGAGCAGGACCAAGGCCAGCAACGGCAGTACCCATTTCGCGAACACGACGGCCAGATGGCGACGGGCGATCCGTTTCGGCGTCGGCGTCTTGCGGCGCCGGTAGGCCGACATCAGCCGGTCGCTCTGGATGTCGCCCCGGGGATTGACGCGCCGTGCTTGCAGCCGGATGTCGGAGGCGGTCAAATGATGCCGGCCCGGAGCAGGTCGTGCACGTGCAGGATGCCCAGCGGTCTCGCGTCCGCGTCGGTGACGAATAGGCTGGTGACCGGACGGGGCGCCTCGTTCATCACCCGAAGCGCCTCGGCCGCGAGCGCTTCGCCGCCGATCGTGCGGGGAGCCTTGTTCATCACGTCGCCAACGTGGCGGGACAGCAGGTCCGGTCCCATGGCGCGGCGCAAGTCGCCGTCGGTGAGCACGCCGGCGAGGCGCCCGTCCGGCGACACGGCGCCGAGGCAACCGAAGCCCTTGCCTGTCATGAGCAGGAGCGCCTGGTCCATCGCCGTGCCCGTCGACGCGAGGGGGATGGACCCGCCGGTGTGCATCAGGTCCCCGACGCGGCGGAGTTGGGCGCCGAGGCGGCCGCCAGGATGGAATGCGGAGAACTCGCTTGCCGTGAAGCCCCGGCGCGTGAGCAACGCCACCGCGATGGCGTCGCCGAGCGCGAGCTGCATGGTCGTGCTGGTGGTGGGCGTGACGCCGATCGGGCAGGCTTCGGCCGCGGCGGGAAGCAACAGAACAATGTCCGCGGCGCGGGCTAGCGTCGATTCCGCGCGGCCGGTGATCGCGATCAGCGGGATGCCGAAACGGCGCGTGTGCCTGACGAGGTCCGCAAGTTCCGTCGTCTCACCGCTGTTCGAGAGCGCCAGGACGGCATCGTGGCGCACGATCATGCCGAGATCCCCGTGGCTAGCCTCGCCCGGGTGGACGAACAGGGCTGGAGCGCCGGTGGAGGCGAGGGTTGCGGCAATCTTGCGGCCGACCAGACCCGACTTGCCCATCCCAGACACAATCACCCGGCCGCCGCACGCCTGAAGACATTCAACGGCGGCGTCGAACGCTCCGTCCAGCGAAGCGGCCAGGCTCCGCAACCCGGCTGCTTCGGCGGCGAGCACGTCGCGCGCGATCGAGATCGCGGACATCGGCTTCATGGCGATCGCGACAGTCATAACCCTCCTTCTATGGGCAGCCCAGCCGGGCGGTTCAATATCGTTAATGCAACGTTACGTGGCGTTGCGGCGGGGCGAGCGTGGCGCCCCCTGCGATCTGACCGACCATCCTGTTGCGGCAACGCCGATGGCAGATTTACGATTGGGCGTCCGGCGAGACAACCATGCACCGTGTCCGAGACTTCGCCAGACGCTCGCAGGCTTCGGCCGCGGAATCGCGCGACATCCCGGTCAGCCGCGCCCGGTAAAGGATGCCGGATGATTGCCGAACGCTTGTCACGTTTGTGTGAGCGCCGCCCAGCACGTCGCGTGCGTTCTGCCGCGCCGCGCCGGCTGCCGAGACCGCGACGCCGCGGTTGGCGAACGCGCCGACTTGGACGGCCCAGTCGCCCGGCGAGAAACCGCTTTGGCGGATGCCGGCCGGCTCCGCCTGGGCGGGGCTGACCAAGGCGAACCGGGATGGGCGGGGTTGGACGGGCACCAGCGCCGCCGCCGCGAGTTGCCGTTGCGAGCCTTGGGCGAATTGCAAGGCGCGCGAGGGTTCCGGAGCCTGCGCGACCTGGACCGGCGCCGGGGCGCGGGGCGGGGGCAACGGCTCCGCCAGGACGGCCGGGGCTTGCTGAACCGGAGCGGGCGCTTCGGGGAATGGCTTCTGCAACGTGATGTAAGGACCGCCCGACGCCGTTGCGCGGGCGAGCTGGATCGGCGCCGGCTCAGCTCGAGGCGCCGGCGGGTTCAACACGATGACGGGCCGGGACAAGGGCGTCGTTTGGCTGCTTGCATAGCGTGTGGCAGGCGCGTAGCGCGTGCCGGACGGCAGGGCGTTCGACGCATACATCGCACCCGGCGACGGCGAGCCCGGGACGCTGCCGGCGATGCGGGGGCTGATTGCCGCGACGTAGCGCCGCGTTTCCTCCGGCAAAGTTCGGTTGCGGGTCAGGTAGTCGTCGAGGCGCCCGGGGCCCGCATTGTAGGCGGCGAGGAAGCCCGGCGAGCCGAAGATGTCATACATCTCGCGGATGTAGGCGGCGCCGGCCCTGATATTGTTGTGCGGGTCGAACGGGTCGTCGCCGAGTTCGGCGTAGCGTCCGCGCAGTTCGTCGTAAGTGGCCGGCATGACCTGCATCAAGCCCATGGCGCCGGCGCCCGAGGTGATGAGGTCGCCGTGGCGCCCGTAAAGCTGGCCGCCCGACTCCTGGCGCATGACTTCGCGAATCCAGCGCTCCGGCACGTCGTACTTGCCGGCGGCTTCGCGGATATAGGGGCCCCACGGGTCGCTGGCCGGGCCGGGCGCTGCGTAGGCGCGGCTGGCGTGGGCGCGGTAGCGGGACGATTCCGACTGGGCGCTGAGCCTGGGGCCGCTTGCGCAAGCCGCCAAAAAGGCAAGACCGGCGGCGCATCCGGCAACGCGGGCAAAATTCTGGACCTTCAAGCAGGACCTCCCGTCATGTCCGCCCCTTGCGTCTGTCCCGGCGTTTCTGCCGCGGAACGGGGCTCGTGAAAACGACGCCTGCGTTGCCGCTGACGCGAAATGGCCGCAGCGGGCCTGCAAGGGGTAAGTTGCAGGCCGTCGCTCAGTCCTTCCGGAAGGAACCTTGTGCAACCCGTTAACCCGACACGGCTTTTTCGGCAACAACTCTCTGTCGTTCGCGCGTCGTTTTTTGTTATGAACGTGTCTTATGCGCGACAGATAATGGCTGAGTTGCGGCATGAGGGCGGATCGGCTACTGCCGCCTCCTTCATGAGCGCGACCGACACCACTGCAACCTTACCGGCTTCGAGCGACCTGCTGCTGCGCTCCAACCTGACGTGGCGGGCGCGGCAGCAGCAGGCGGTGGCGGACCTGTTGGGCGCCGTGCGGCTGTGGAGGCTGGCGCTGGCGCTGGGCTGGTTCGATATCCGGCTGCGCTACCGCGGGTCCGTGCTCGGGCCGTTCTGGCTGACGCTGTCGACGGCGGTGATGGTCGCGGCACTGGGCGTGCTCTATGCCAAGCTGTTCAAGATGGAGCTGCACGAGTACCTGCCGTATCTCGCGCTCTCGCTGGTGCTTTGGAACACGCTGGCCGGGGTGGTGACGGAGGCTTGCATCTGTTTCACCAGCAGCGAAGGCATGATCCGGGCGATGCGGATGCCGTTCCTTCTGTATGCGGGGCGGGTGCTGGTTCGCAACGTGATCGTGTTCGCGCATAACGTGCTGGTCATCGTCGCGGTCTATGCCTGGTTCGACGTTTGGCCCGGGTGGTCCGTGCTTGAGGTCATCCCCGGCATGGGACTGTGGTTCCTCGACGCGATCGCCGCGTGCCTGTTGCTAGGCGCCTTTTGCGCGCGATTCCGCGACATCCCGCCGATCATCGGCAGCGTGATGCAGATCGCCTTCTTCGTCAGCCCGGTGATCTGGAAGCCTGACCTGCTGACCGAGGCGGGGCGGGAATGGCTGATCGCGAACCCGTTCTACGTCTTGCTTGAGATCGTCCGCGCCCCATTGCTCGGCGCCGCGGCCAGCACGGCCGTCTGGGTTTCGGTGTCGTGCTACAGCTTGGCGCTGACCGGGGCCGCCTGGCTGGCGTTCGTCAGGGTTCGCGGCCGCCTGGCGTTCTGGGTTTAGCGCGATGGCCTCGGTGGACGTGCAAGGGATCGACGTCGAGTTCCCGATCTATCACGGCAACAGCCGGAGCCTGAAGCGCACGGTGTTCGCCGCGGCCAGCGGGCGGCTGCAGGAAGACGACCGGCATCGGATCGTGGTGCAGGCGCTGCGCGGCGTCTCGTTCCGGCTCGGCCGCGGGGAGCGGCTCGGGCTGATCGGCCAGAACGGCGCCGGCAAGACGACGCTGCTGCGGACGCTGGCGGGCATCTATGAACCCGTGGTCGGCCAGGTGCATGTCCAGGGCTCGATCGGCGCGCTGCTCGATACCAACCTCGGCATGAACCCCGAGATGACGGGGCGCGAGAACATCGCGCTGCGGGGGCTGACGGTGGGGCTGGACCGCAAGGCGATTCGCGCCCTCGAGGAGGATGTGCAGCATTTCGCCGAGCTCGATGCGTTCCTGGACCTGCCGCTGCGATTCTACAGCTCCGGCATGACGGTCAGACTCGGTTTCGCGCTCGCCACCGCCATCAAGCCGCAGGTGTTGCTGATGGACGAATGGTTCCTGGCCGGGGACGCGGCGTTCATGGACAAGGCGACCGCGCGGCTCGAGAACATGGTCCGCGGCGCCGACATCCTGATCCTGTCGTCGCACAGCGAGAAGGCGATCCTGGAATGGAGCACGCGGGTGATGTGGATGGACCAGGGCCGAATCCGCGCCGACGGAACGCCCGAGGCCGTGGTAGAGCAATATAACGACAGCCGCTGATCAGGCAACCTTCCAGGAGATCTCCGCCGGCGGCGCCGAGTTCGGGTCGTAGCGGATCCATTGCCCGTTCTGCACCGACTGCCCGGTCAGGGACATGATGAAGCCCCAGTGGCACACCACCAGCGTGTGCGCCCAGTCTGGCTCTGCGGCCATCTCGGCCCGGAACAGCCCGGCGCGGGCGACCACGTCCTCGGCCGGCTCGTCGATTTCGGGCCACCAGCGTTCCTCGATCGCCGAGAAGTCGTGTTCGGGCCAGGCCTGCATCAGGGTGGCCCTCGGGCTGCCGACATCGCAGGTGAAGGCGTACCGCTCGCGGACCGAGGGATTGACCACGACGGGGAGCTCGAGGCGGCGGGCGAGCGGGGCGGCGGTTTGCAGCGCCCTGGTGTAGGGCGAAGCGAGGATGCGCCGGATGTCTTGCCGCGATAGCGCCTCGGCCGCCGCCGCCGCCTGCTCGTGGCCAAGCTGGGTGAGCGTCGGGTCGGTGATGCCTGGATCGGTCCGCGTTTTGGTGAAATGAAGGTTGAACTCGCTTTGGCCGTGGCGGAGCAGGATCATGGACCGGGCTTAGCAGGTTGCCGGGCATCGCCCAAGGGCGGCGGCCTCGGATTGCCGGGGTGATTACGGTTGCTTCACCACTCGTTCATTGTTTGGTCCTATTAGCGGGCCTATGTGTGGCGGATGAGAAAGGACTCGATCTAATGGGCGCTGGCTTTCCCATCGACCTGCTGCTGTTCGGCATGATCGCGGCATTCCTGGTGCTCAGGCTGCGCGGCATCCTCGGCAAGCGGACCGGCTTCGAGCGATCCAATCCAGGCAACCGGCCCAATGCCGCCGCCTCGCCCGACACGGCGCGAATGGGGCCGACGATCGACGGCAAGGCGGAGACGCCCGAAGCGGAACGGCCGTTGCCGGACCCGGCCAGCCCGACCGGGCAGACATTGCAGGCGATGCAGGGCGTCGATCGGAACTTTTCACCGGCGCACTTCCTGAACGGCGCCGAAGCCGCATTCCGCATGATCGTGAGCGCCTTCGCAAATGGCGACCGAGTGGCGCTTCGCCCCCTGCTGGGAGACGCGACCTACGCTGCCTTTGAGCAGGCGATCTCTGCGCGTGAGAGCGCCGGGCAGACGCAGCGGAGCGAGATCAAGGGGATCGAGCAGGCGAGCATCGACGAGGCCACGCTCGACGGCAGCGCTGCCCACATCACCGTGCGTTTCGTCTCCGACCAAGTGTCGGAAACACTCGGCGCGGATGGACGTCCGGTCGCGGGAGCAGATGCCGTGGCCGAGATCACTGACTTGTGGACATTCGAGCGCGACCTGAACCAACCCGACCCGGCGTGGCGGCTGGAAGCGGCCCGCACGGGCTAGACCTCCATGCCAATCCCTGGTCCGCACCGGCTGCATTGCGGAGACTGCATCGAAGTCCTGGGCGCGATGGCTGAGGAGTCTGTCGACCTGATCGTCACGTCCCCGCCTTATAATCTCGGTATCGGCTATAGCAATTACGACGACCGGCGGGCCGAAGAGGACTACTTGGCCTGGATGACGACCGTGGGTGGGGCGCTCCGTCGGGTTTTGCGGCCGGGCGGTTCGTTTTTCCTTAATGTTGCCGGGTCATCGACGCAGCCGTGGTTGCCGTTCGAGCTAATCGTCCGGCTACGGGCGCTGTTCGCGTTGCAGAATCATATTGCCTGGATCAAGTCGGTCGCGATCGGCGATGACGGCGTTGGTCATTTCAAGCCGGTGCCGGGAGAGCGTTTCTTGCACCGCAACCACGAGCACGTCTTCCACCTGACGCACCAGGGACGGGTGCAGCTCGACCGCCTGTCGATCGGCGTCCCGTTCAAGGACAAGAGCAACATCGCTCGCCGCGGCCATGCCCGGGACTTGCGGTGCCGGGGCGACACCTGGTTCATCCCATATAAGACGGTGCAAAGCCGGGCCGAGAAGTTCTTGCATCCGGGAACGTTCCCGCTCGACCTGCCTCGCTGGTGCATCCGCCTGCACGGGCAACCCGGCGCAGTCGTGCTTGACCCATTCGCCGGCGCAGGAACGACGGTGCTGGCGGCGGCGATGGAAGGGTGTACGGGGATCGGGATCGAGGTCGATCCGGATTACGTAGCGACGGCGCAGGCGAGGCTTGCAGAGCAGTCCTTGCAGGCCGCCGCGCCGGACCGAGACCAAGCGAAGGACCGGCGAATGGCGCCCGGAAACTGACATGATGCAGCCTGTCTGTTCCTTGATCTGCCTCCGGCATTGTTCTGCCGCTTGCGTCCTCGCCGGGCAGGCCAGCTGGATGGGCGGTGGCAACCGTCAGAGCGTCGCTGCGGACAGCGACAGCTTGGAACGATGCCCCGGCGCGGCCTGACCGAGACGGACCGGGCAGTTTGGGCCAGCTACGCCCGTTGCGTCGCTCCGATGCCCGGGATTGTCGTCCCGCCGCCGGAGTCACTGCTGCCGCCCTTAACCCCGCAAGCTCTCAAGCTGCCGCAAACGCAACCGGCGCGGCCGTTTTCGCAAGCGGCGGCGGCCCTTCTCGTCGGCGCCGCGCCAGGCGGGCTGGACGCGGCGACGTGGAATCGGTTCCGGCAAGGCAAGCTGCACCCGGTCCGAACGCTCGACCTGCACGGGCGCACGGTCCAGCACGCTTACCAGGCACTTGATCGGTTCCTGACCAGCGCTGCGGCCAGCTCCGTTCGTTGCGTCGAGGTGATCACCGGCCGGGGGAGCGGCGAGACCGGCGGGATCATCCGCCGCGAGTTCCCGTTATGGCTTAATCAGCCGCACCTGCGCGCGCTGATCCTTGCCGCGGCGCATCCCCACGCGCTTAATCCCGGCAGCGTCCGTCTTCTGCTGAAGCGCAAGCGGCAGAACGCCGGATGACGCCGTTCGGTGCCCGTCTGCGCGTATTGCGCGCTGGCCGCGGCATGACGATGGGCCGGCTTGCCGATATCCTGCAAATCAGTCCAGCCTATCTGTCGGCGCTCGAGCACGGTCACCGCGGCGTGCCGAGTTCAGGCCTGGTGCATCAGATCTGCGACGCCTTCGGACTGATCTGGGACGAAGCCGACGAGCTTGCCCGGCTGGCCCGCCTCTCGCACCCGCGCGTCACGGTCGATACGGCCGGGCTGAGTCCGGAACAGACGGCGTTGGCGAACCGGCTCGCTCAGGTTATTCACCGCTTGCCGCCGGCGACGGTTGCCGCCTTTCATGAGCTACTCGATAGGGCTCCATCGCTGGAGGCATGACGGCCGGACAGCGCAATATCAAGCGCGCGTTCCAGCTGACGCATTCTCGGGTTGCTGGCTGTCTCCTCCTCGCGCAGGAGTAAACGTCTGCTGATGGCCGCCTCAGAGGACCGGGCTGGCTTGTTTTCTATTGCTGCATGGAAAAGAGCAACACGTCGGCCGATGTGGCTGCCGCTGTGGCAGCCACGGAGACACAGATTGAGATCGTCGGCGAGCGGCGGCGGATGCGTGATGCGGCGTTCCGGGCGTGGGTGGTCGAGGCGTGCCTGGCGCCCGGCGCACGGGTGCCGGAGTTGGCGCGCCGGTTCGGCACTTGCACCAGCCTGATTGATCGCTGGCGCCGTGCTGCCTTGGAGGAAGCGGCGGCCCAACCTTGCGCCGCCGCACCGGCATTGCCGGACAAGGCGCGGGGTGCGGAGACGCCGCTCGGGTTCGTGCCGGTCGGCGTGCTGGGCCGCGCGGAGGATGGCGGGCCTGCCCTGATCGCTCATCCGGCGCCGGCCGTAACGGCGGCGCCATTGCCTGGCCATGTGCCGCGGCCATCCCTGGCGGTGGAGGACCGTGCGGGCATGATCGAGATCGATTTGGCCTGCGGCGCGCGGCTGCGGGTGGACGCGTTCGTCAACGAGCGCGCGTTGCGCCGCGTGCTGGCGGCGCTGCGGATGGAGGGACGTCGTGATCCAGGCGGCGCCCGGGACCAAGGCATATCTGGCCTGCCGTCCGGTCAGCATGCGCTACGGATTTGACGGGCTGGCGGCGCAAGTGGCGCAGGTCTTGGTGAGCGACCCGTTCAGCGGGCATCTGTTCCTGTTTCGCAGCAAAAAGGCCGACTATTTGAAATGCCTCTACTGGGACGGAACCGGGCTGTGCCTGGCAGCCCCGCGGCTGGAGGCGGGCCGGTTCGTTTGGCCGCCGATCGTCGATGGCGCGATGGCGCTGACGCCGGCGCAGTTGGGCCTGCTGATCGAGGCGATGGACTGGCGGCGCATGGTGGCGCCCGAGCCGCCGCGCACGCCCGTGGCGGTCTGATGTCGCCTGAGTTCGGGAGCAGTCAAAGGAAACGCTGTCAGTCCAGACCGGGCTTTGGTACGATCAGGCCATGTCCTTGGCGACCGCTCCTCTGCCCACCGACCCGGACGCGTTGCGGCAGTTCGCGGCCGGCCTGCAAGCCGAGCTGGCGCGCAAGGAGATCGAGATCACGGCCAACGCCGCCGAGATCCACGCCATCGCGAAGCGATCCCACGGCGTGATGTCAGCGAAGCTGACAGGGAGGCTGCATATCGAAAAGCTCAAGATGCAGCTGGCCGTGCTGCGTCGGGCACAGTTCGGCCGGTCGTCGGAGACGCTCGGCCGCGACATCGGGCAGCTCGAACTGCTGATCGGCGAACTGGAGGAGGAGACGGCCGAGGGCGCCGCCCGTGCCCAGGCCGCCGGCGCCGGCGGCCCGCGCCAGGCCCGCACGCGCGGGCGCTGCCAGCCGGTGCGCAAGCCGCTGCCGCCGCACCTGCCGCGCGAGACCGTTACCCATGAGCCGCGTTGCGCCTGCCCCGGTTGCGGCGGCACGGTGTTCAGCCGGGTCGGCCAGGACGAGCGCGAGGTGCTGGAGTATGTGCCAAGCAGCTTCAAGCTCATCCGCCATATCCGGCCGAAACTGAGCTGCCGGGCGTGCGAGACCATCGTGCAGCAGCCGATGCCGACGCTGCCGATCGAGCGCGGCCGGCCCGGGCCGGGCCTGATTGCCCATGTGCTGGTGGCGAAATACTGCGACCACATGCCTTTGCACCGCCAGGCCGTGATCTACGCCCGCGAGGACGTGGAGCTCGACCGCTCGACCTTGGCTGATTGGGTCGGCGCGGCCGTATTCCTGCTGGCGCCGCTGGCTGAGGCGATCGGCCGCCACGTCCGCGCCGGCGCCGCGCTGCACGCTGACGACACCACCGTGCCGGTGCTCGCCCCCGGCCTGGGCAAAACCAAGACCGGGCGGCTGTGGGTGCTGGTGCGTGACGAGCGCCCCCTGTCAGCTTCGCTGACATCACGCCGTGGGATCGCTTCGCGATGGGTTTGGACGTGCCGCCAGCGGCGTTCTACCGCTACTCAGCCGATCGCCGCGGCATCCATGCCCACGCCCTGCTCGATGGCTGCCACGGGTTCCTGCATGCCGACGGCTATGCAGGCTTCAACAAGCTCTACGCCCCGGCCACGCCCGGAGACGACCCGCTGCTGACCGAAGCGGCCTGTTGGAGCCATGCGAGTCGGAAACTCTATGATGTGCATCAGGCCACCGCCTCGCCGGTCGCCTTGCAGGCCTTGCAGCAGGTCGCCGCCCTGTTCCCCATTGAGAGCGACATCCGGGGGCAACTGCCCGAGCAGCGGGCTGCCACCCGCCAGGAGCACGCCCGGCCGCTGCTCGATCAGTTCCGCGCATGCCTCGACAGTTCGCTGGCCCGGATCAGCGGCAAGAGCGCGCTGGCTGGGGCCATCCGCTACGCCCTGTCGCGCTGGGCCGCACTCGTGCGCTACACCACCGATGGTCGCCTTGAGATGCCGAACAACGCGGCGGAACGCGCAATGAAACCCCCAGTATTGGGCAGGAAGAACGATCTCTTCTGCGGGTCCGATGCCGGAGGCCAGCGCGCCGCCTGCGTTTATGCCATCCTCGAAACCTGCGAGATGAACGGCATCAACCCTGAAGCCTACCTGACCGATATTCTCGGGCGCATTGCCGACTATTCCATCTCTCCGATCAACGCCCTGCTCCCCTGGTTCTGGACACATTAGCCGAATCCAACGCCAGACCTGGACCATCAAAGCCGCGGCCTGCGGCTGACGCTTACCATTGGCCGACGTGTTGCTCTTTTCCATGCAGCAATAGAAAACAAGCCAGCCCGGCCCTCACAAGGCGGCCATCAGCAGACGTTTACGGCCAGCGCCGGGGCGAGTGCTTGGTGCAGTGCCTCGGCGGTGCGCGCGGCGATCCGGCGCAGCCCGGCCTTGACCTTGGCCCATGCTGGCTTAATCGGGTTCAGGTCCGGCGAGTGGGTGGGCAGAAAGCGGTCGTTAAAGCCCGGGGCGTCGAGCAGTGCCCGGACACGCGGGGCCTTGTGGGCCGACAGGTTGTCCGTGATCAGCACGGCATCAGGCCGGGTGCGGCGCAGCTCGGGCAGCAGCGCCTCCCGCAGGTCGGCATGGAACACGGCCATGCTGGTTGCCGCCTTCACGCTCATCGCCCCCACGATGCCCTCTGACCCGGGCGCACCCAGCACCGTGACCCGCCTCCAGTGCCCGAACGGCGCCGACGCACAAGCACGCGTGCCGCACAGGCTGCGACCGTGCAGGCGTGCCATGTTGGTCAGCACGCCGCAGCGCCCGGTGCACGGTGGCCAGGTGGACGTGGACGTCGTGCGCTTCGGCCAGCCGGGACGTGATCTCGGCCAAAGTCAGGCGCTTCGGGTTGCCCGCCAGGCCCAGCATGGTCGCCTCAACCTCGCCGGCGATGCGCGGCGTGGGACCACCATGCATCGGCTTGGCCTCGCGCCGCCCCTCGTCGCGCGCGGCGGCCACCCATCGATACGCCGTCGAGCGTCCCACCGCGAACCGCTGCGCCGCTGCGTCCACGCCCTCGCCTGCCTCGACCGCCGCCAGAACGCGGCTGCGCAGGTCCGTCGGGCATGCTCCAGCCATCGATACCTCCGCCCCAACACATAGGGAAAAGTGTCCCAACGTGCTTGCAGTGCGCTTTAGCGCTGGCGCTGCCGCCCCCCGCAGATTGCGGCCGCCATGACCGGCTGCGCCCCATAGGCGTTAAGATAAGTTCCTCACGGGGTATTGGATGCGCGTTTTTCGCTTTCGGCGTGAGTGGGCGAGGCGGCAGTGGACGTTGTGATTGGCGTGGAGCAGGTCGGTGAAGGTGAGCGCACCGATGATGGCGGCGAGCGGCACCCGCCGGGTGAGGTCCCAGATGAGCCATAGTGATGGCACGTATGCCGCCTCGATCACGTCATCAGGGGGAAGCTTCCAGGAATTCCTGGCTCAGATCGTCGCACAGCAGGGCAAGGATGAGATGGGCGTAAAGCCAAGTTCGCGAGGCGCGGTCGGTGCGCGTGGGAATGGCATCGATGTTCAGCAGGCTCTTGAGCCGCTTAAACGCCAATTCGATCAGCCAGCGCAGCCGATACACGGCAAGGATTTCCTCGGCCGGATAGTCCTGGGCCGGCAGCGAGGTGGCCAGGATCATCAATTCGGCCGCGATCAGGCTGCTCGGGTCAAGCGTCTTCTGCTTGCGCGATGCCTCTCTGAGCAACGTCTTGCGCGTTGCCGCGGTCGCCTGCGGGGTTTTGCGCTGGATGATCAGGCGCAGCGTCAGGGCTGGGGTGAGCTTGCCAGTTCTGGCGAGCACCATGACTTCGTGGGGCTGCATATCATGGGGCAGAGCGCGCATGTGGGCGATCAGGTCGAACGGGCGGCTGTCCTGCCGGGTCAGGCTGAGCGCGCTCCAGCCGACGCGGACGATGACATCGGCCTCGTTGCCGCTGAGGTCGCGGCACTGTTGCATGGCGCCGGCGCGGGCGAAGTAGCGGTCGGCGATGCGGATCTCGCCGGCGATAGGCGCGCCGCGGGTGATCGCCTCGGCGGCGCGATCGTCGGTCAGTTCGAGATGCGAGAAGCCGCCGCGTCCGAGATCATAGACTGCGTGCACGCGCCAGTCGGCGGTTTTGCTGCCGCGCTCGCGGATGCAGGTGCCGTCGCTGGCGCGCAGTACGCGGCCGGCCCAGCGTACTGCAGCACCGGGGGGATGTGGCCGCGAGCTGATGGCCAAGGACCGCTGCAAGAAACTCGGTCGCCTTGTCGAGGCGATACTTCACGGCCGGGTCGCTCATCTGGGCAAAGCCGAGCCTGGTGGCCCAGGCAGCGGTCTGGCTGAGCGACAATCCGCCCGGGCCGCGCGCCAATGACAGGCGCAGCAGGTTGGCCCCGCTTTCCAGAACGCGTTTGCGCTCGAAGGCTTTGGTTTGGCGGGCAAGCGCATCGAGATCGAGCTGTGGCGGAAGTCGCCCCAGAACAGCGTCGAACCCGTCCGCGGGGAGAGATGCTGGGGTCTGCATCTGGCCGTAGAATCAAACCCACTCGCGCCGGGTCAAGCCTTATCTTAACGCCTATGGGGCAAAGCCCCCTGTCCGCCGCGGCCCCAGCTGGAGCGGTTGAGCATGCAGCGGCATCACTTGATCGCCGCGATGAGCAATCTGCGCCTGCGCGGCATGGCGGCGGCGATCGACGAAGCGGTGGTGCAAGGCATCCGGCAACGCCGCACGGTCGAGGAGATCCTATGCGAACTGCTTCGCGCCGAGGCGGCCGAACGGCAGAGCCGCTCGATCCGCTATCGGCTCGGCATTGCTGGCCTGCCGGAGATGAACGACCCCGACGGCTTCCGCTTCGACCTTTTGCCGGCGGGCGAGGCGCTGGCGGCCAGCCCGCACGCGGGCGCGTTCCTGGCTGAGCGGCGCAATGCCGTGTTTGTCGGCGGAACGGGCGCCGGCAAAACGCATCTGAGTGTCGCTATCGCCGCCCTCGCGAAGCGATCCCACGGCGTGATGTCAGAGAAGCTGACAGGAATGATCCGCGCTGGCGCCCAGGCAAAATTCTTCAATATCGCCGATTTGGTCAACTGTGTGGAGGCGGAAAGCCAAGACCGTTGCGTGCTCGCAATGGACAATCGCCCGCGCCGCCTCGGCCCCGTGGCGCTGGACGAATCGGGCTACTTGCCGTGCTCGCGCTCGGAGGGCGAGTTACTGTTCCATCTCCTGGCCCGTTTGCACGGCCAGACCTCAGTGATCATGACGACCTATCTCGATTTTGCCGACCGGCCCCAAATATTCGGCGACGCCCGAATGAGTTCGGCGCTGCTCGATCGCCTCACCCATCATTGCGATATCGTCGAGACCGGAAACGAGAGCTAAAGGGGAACCCGACTGCACGCCAATCGGGTTTCTCTTTTGAAAGCTGATCGACACCGTTCCGCCGGATCCAAACGGGGACGCTTCGGATCGGACGCGCGCCGCCGGGCCGTTGGCCCACGATACGGCGACTGCGCGAGTCGTTGTGGACTATCCGGCGCTGACGGAAGGACCTGAGCCGTTGAAACCTGGCCCATGCGGAAAGCTCATCGTGGACCGGCCGGCCGAGCCGCCTGCCGCCGCTTTGCGGTCAATGCCGCTTCTGACGTGCAGCCGTCTGACGCGCCGGCCGAGGCCGCCCGTGTGGCAAGAGCCGGAACGGAGACGACGCGAACGGAGGCGCTGCCTGCATCCGTAATCGCGGATCTGCTGACCCGGGGGGGCGAAGATGTGGAGGCTGAAGGACATCTCCGTCTGACGCCTGCTGTTGGCGCGGGCGGCGAAGGCCGGCAGCGCCCGAGGGAGCTTGAACTCGCCAGGACGTATGATGCCGAGCAATGCGACCCAGGAGAGGGCGATGCGGAGGCCGACGCGGCTAATACCAACGGCATCAGACAATGACCGCTTTGGCCCACTCGCGCGTGGCGATTGAGGTTACCCTTTCGGGCTGTTGCATGAGAGCGTTCCAAGCGTCGCAGCAGGCGTCGACGATGGCGGTGTAGGTGTCGAATACGCGGTTGGAGAGCTGGTTCTGGCGCAGATACTGCCAGACGTCCTCCTGCGGGTTCAGCTCGGGGCTGTAGGGCGGGATGGTGAGCATGCTGACGTTGTTCGGCAGGGTGAGCCTTCCGCCCGGCTTGTGCCAGCCCGCGCCGTCGAGGAGCACGACGGCATGGGCGCCCGGAGCGACGGCGCGGCCGATCTCGGCCATGTGCAAGGTCATGGCCTGCTTGCCGGCGTAGGGCAGCACGAGTGCGGCGCCGGTGCCGCGGGCCGGGCAGACGGCGCCGAAGATGTAGGCCCTAGCGTAACGGCAGTCGCGCGGTGCGGGCGGCCTGGCGCCCTTGTCGGCCCAGACGTAGGTCAGCGTGCCTTGCTGGCCGACGCGGGCCTCGTCTTGCCACCAGAGCTCGACCGGCTTGCCGCGGGCGTGTTCGGGGATGGCGTCCGCGATCAGGGCGGCAAAGTTTTTTTATGCGCCTCGGTGGCGGCCAAATCCTGGGCCGGGTTGTGCGGCCGGGCCGAGACGTGGCTGAAACCGAGCCGGGTCAGCAGGGCACCGACGCTGCGCTCGGCAAGGTGCACGCCGAAGCGGGCCTGGATGACGCGCGAGAGGTCGATGCGGCGCCAGCGGATCACGCCGTGCTCGGCCAGGTCGGGGCCGGAGCGGACGAGGGCGGCGACGTCCTGTTGCTGCTCGGGCGAGAGGCGGGGCTTGGAGCCCGGCGCCTTGCGGTCGGTGAGGCCGTCTACGCCCTCCTCGTTGTAGCGGTACACCCAGGAGCGTCTGGCGGTCCATGCCGCAGGCTTCTGCGGCTTCGGTGCGGCTGCGGCCCTCTATCACCAGGGCAAGGGCGAGCATGCGCCGCGCTGCATCTGCGTCCTTGCAGCGGGACGCCGCGTGTCGAAAGCCGGCCGCGTCGTATTCCGTACGGGTGATCGGGACTGCCATCCATGCCTCCTGCGAACCGGGACAGGGGTCAGCGGATCACGGCCGAGCCAACATGGGAATCCCAAGAGTCAGGATCGGCTGCCGTTGGTATAAATCCTGCCGTGATCCGGCACGTCCTATTGACCGCCGCAGCCCGCTCGACGAGCCTCAGGTCGGCCTTTCGCATCAGCGACGACGAGGCGCTGCCGTTCGTAACTGCCGAGGAAACCGATGCCGCGGCGCCGATCGGGGCGCGTCGCGGCCGGGCCCATAACCCACGCTGCCTCATGCTGCCTGCGCCATTTGCCGCAGCACGTAATGCAGGATGCCGCCGTTGCGGTAGTAGGCGACTTCGTCGGCGGTATCGACGCGGCACAGCAGAGGCGCCGTATCGCTCTGGCCGCCCGCGCGATGGATTACCATCTGCAAATCCATCCCCGGCGACAGTTGCTCAAGCCCCAGAATGTCGATCGTCTCCGTGCCGTCGAGGTTCAACGACTGTCGGGTTGCGCCGTCCTTGAAGGTTAGCGGCAGAATGCCCATGCCAACCAAATTGCTGCGGTGGATTCGCTCGAAGCTTTCCACAATGACGGCCTTGATGCCGAGCAGCGCCGTGCCTTTGGCGGCCCAGTCGCGGCTGCTGCCCATGCCGTATTCCTTGCCGCCGAAGACGACCAGCGGCACGCCGTCCCGCTTGTAGCGCATGGCCGCGCCGTAGATCGGCATCTGCTCGCCGCTGGGCTGATGCCGGGTCCAGCCGCCTTCGATGCCGGCGACCATTTCGTTCTTGATGCGGATGTTAGCAAAGGTGCCGCGCATCATGACCTGGTGGTTGCCGCGGCGGGCGCCGTAGCTGTTGAAGTCGCGCTGCATGACCTGGTGCTCGCCGAGATAGTCGCCGGCGGGGCTGTCTCGCTTGATGTTGCCGGCCGGGCTGATGTGGTCGGTGGTAATGTTGTCGGCGAACAGGGCCAGGACGCGGGCGCCCTTAATGTCGGTGACGGGCTCGGGGATTGCGGCCATGCCGTCGAAATAGGGCGGGTTCTGCACGTAGGTGCTGCCGCCGTTCCATTTGTAGGTTTGGCTGCTGGCATCGACCTCGATCGCGCGCCATTGCTCGGTGCCCTCGAACACCTCACCGTAGCGCTTGAGGAATTGGTCGCGCCCGAGAGCTTGCTGCACCGCGGCCTGGATCTCGGCGTTGCTGGGCCAGATATCCTTCAAATAGACCGTCTGGCCATCCTTGCCGGTGCCGAGGGGGGCGGTGGTGATGTCCTCGTTCATGGTGCCGAGCAGGGCATAGGCGACCACGAGCGGCGGGCTGGCCAGGTAGTTGGCCCGCACGTTCGGATGCACCCGGCCCTCGAAGTTGCGGTTGCCGGAAAGCACCGAGACGGCGACCAGCTTGTTGTCCTCAATGGCGTCAGCGACGGCATCATCGAGCGGGCCGGAGTTGCCGATGCAGGTGGTGCAGCCGTAGCCGACAAGCTGGAAGCCGAGCGCGTCGAGGTCCGTGGTCAGCCCGGCGCGGTCGAGGTATTCGGTCACGACCTGGCTGCCGGGGGCGAGCGATGTCTTGACCCAGGGGCGCGGCGTCAGGCCTTTCTCGCGCGCCTTTCGGGCCAGCAGCCCGGCCCCGAGCATGACGTAGGGGTTGCTGGTGTTGGTGCAGCTCGTGATAGCGGCGATGACGACGTCGCCGTGGGTGATGGCGTAGTTCGTGCCGGCGACCGCCGCGCGCTTGCCGACGTCGTTGGCAGGCACGCCGAGCGACTTGGTGAGGTCGGCCTTGAACGCCGAGGAGGCGTCCTTCAGCAGCACCCGGTCCTGCGGGCGCTTCGGCCCGGCAATGCTGGGAAGGACGGTCGAGAGGTCCAGCTCGATCACGTCGGTGAAGACCGGGGCCGGCGTGCTGGCATCGACCCACAGGCCCTGCGCCTTGGCATAGGTCTCGACGAGAGCGATTTTCTCCTCGGCGCGGCCGGTCAGGCGCAGGTAGTCGAGCGTTGCCTGGTCAACCGGGAAGATGCCGCAGGTGGCGCCGTATTCGGGGGCCATGTTGGCGACGGTGAGCCGGGTTGCGACGGCAAGCTCGGCAAGGCCGGGGCCGAAGAATTCGACGAACTTGCCGACCACGCCCTTCTTGCGCAGCATCTGGGTTGCCATGAGCGCGAAATCGGTGGCGGTGGCGCCTTCCGGCAGCGCGCCGGTGAGACGGAAACCTATGACGTCGGGGATCAGCATGGCGATGGGCTGGCCGAGCATGGCCGCCTCGGCCTCGATGCCGCCCACGCCCCAGCCGAGCACGCCGATGCCGTTGACCATCGTGGTGTGGCTGTCGGTGCCGAACAGCGTGTCCGGGTAGGCGTAGGTCTTGCCGCCTTCCTCGTTGGTCCAGACGGTGTCGGCCAGGTATTCGCAGTTGACCTGGTGGCAGATGCCGGCGCCGGGGGGCACCACGCGGAAGTTCTGGAACGCGGTCTGGCCCCAGCGCAGGAAGGCGTAGCGCTCGCCGTTGCGGTCGAACTCGGCGTCGACGTTCTTGCTGAGCGCGTCGGCGGCGCCGGCGAAGTCGACCATCACCGAATGGTCGATCACGAGGTCGACCGGGATCAGCGGGTTGACCTGCTCCGGCGAGCCTCCAAGGGCGGTAATGCCGTCGCGCATCGCGGCAAGGTCGACCACGGCAGGAACGCCGGTGAAGTCCTGCATCAGGATGCGGGCCGGGCGGAAGGGCACCTCGCGCTTGCTGCTGCCGGTTTTGGCCCACTCGGCGATGGAGCGGGCGTCGTCCACCTTGTAGCTGCCGCCGTTCTCGAAGCGCAGCACGTTCTCGAGCAGGATTTTGAGGCTGACGGGAAGGCGGCTCACGTCCTCGTTCAGCGCGCGGGCGGCGGCGGGAATGGAAAAGTAGCTATAGGTCTTGCCCCCGGCCTGCAGGTCAGTGCGGGTGTTGAGGCTGTCATGCCCGATCATGTTCATCGCTGCGGGGCCTTCCATCGTGGGGTGCATCTTGGGCGGTATTGTTTACGCAAGCGTTAAACCATAGTGGTGTCGCTGGCGTCCACATGCCGTCCACATTGATATAGGTGCCGTTCCCGTCGCGTATGGCCGAAGCCAAATCATTTTATCCCGGCCTTGCCGCAAACGGGGTGTCGGCGTTCCGCGGCGAGCGGCTCGTCCTGCGCGACGTGTCGTTGCGCGTGCCTCCCGGCGGGGCTTTGCTGCTGCTGGGCGTCAACGGCGCTGGCAAGAGCACGCTGCTCCGGGTGCTCGCGGGATTGAAGCGGCCGGAGGCGGGCTCTGTGACATGGCGCGGGCAGGCGGTGGGCGAGCCTCCGTGCGATCTCGCCTACTTGGGTCATCTGGATGCGATCAAGCCGGGCCTCACCGTGCGGGAAAACCTGGCGTTCCCATCGGCTGATTTGAGCAGCCTGGCCATGCTCGGGATCGACTCGCTGATCGACGTGCCGGCGCGGTTCCTGTCCGCCGGTCAGCGCCGGCGTTTGGCGTTGTGCCGGCTGATCGGGCGCGGCGCCGGGCTGTGGCTGCTGGATGAGCCGACGCTCGGGCTGGATGCCGGGTCGGTCGCAGCGCTTGGCGAGGCGTTGGCGGCGCATCGGGCGGGCGGGGGCGCCGTGGTCGCCGCGACGCATTTGCCGTTGCCCTTGCCGGGTGCGGACAAGCTGGGACTTGGCGGCTGATGCGCGCTGGCCTCGCGTTGCTCCGCCGCGAGCTGCGGCTGTCGGTGCGGCACGGCGCCGACACGCTGGCGGCGACGCTGTTCTTCGTTCTCTCCGCGTCGTTGTTCCCGCTGGCCATCGGCCCGGCGCCGGAGACGCTCGCGCGGCTCGCGCCGGGCATCGTGTGGGTCGGGGCGCTGCTTGCGGCCCTGTTGCCGCTCGACCGGCTGTTCGGGGCCGATTACGAAGACGGATCGCTCGATCAGCTTCTGCTGTCCGGCTTGCCCGCGCCGATCGTGGCCGCGATCAAGGCTTTGGCGCACTGGCTCGGCGCCGGGTTGCCGTTGCTGGTCGCGGCCGGGCCCGTGGCGGTGATGCTGCAGATGCCGGCATCGCTGCTGCCGGTGCTGCTGGGCGGGCTGCTGGCCGGGACGCTGGCGCTCTCGCTGCTCGGAACACTGGGGGCGGCGCTGGTGGTCGGCGCGCGGCGGGGCGGGGTGCTGCTGCCGCTTCTGGTGCTGCCGTTGGCAACTCCGGTGCTGATTTTCGGCGCCGCCGCGGTCGAGGCGGCCTCGGCGGGGCTCAGTCCGCGGCCGCATCTGCTGCTGCTCTGCGCCGTGCTGGCGGCGGCGCTGCCGCTTTGCCCGGTGGGAGCGGGGGCGGCGTTGCGAGGGGCTGCCGAGTAACCAAACGTTTAGAATTCCGGTCCATTCTCCTCGATGACGGAGGCGCATCCGGCGCCGCTGCATGGGATGATTGGGCCGATGGCATTCGCAAGCGAGGACAGGGAGGAGCCTGCTGAGGCGTGCCGCGTGTCGCGCTGCTTGCAGCTCGGCGCCGTCCTTGAGGCCGTGGCTGGGGCGGCCGGAGCGGGGCTGGTCGTCGTCGATGCTGCCGGGCGCGTGCTGTTGTGCAATGCCGCCGCAACTCAGATGCTCGGCGTTGCTGGATGCGAGGCCCGGCATCCCACGACAATCTCGGCGTTTTTGCCGCAGTGCGCGGTCCTCGATCAGGGCGGCAGGGATGCTTTCCTGTCCATGCTCGAACGGTTGCAGGCGGCGCCGATCGATGCGCCGGGGCAGGACGGACAGATCATCGCGCCTGGCGGACACGCGATCGAGGTTGCGCTGAGCCGGACCGCCGAGGGCCTGATGGTCGCCAGGCTGGTTCATGTCAGGGCGTCCGGCGTTCCTCAAAGCCGCATCGATGGCTTGACCGGGTTGTCGGATCGTGAGTGGTTCCGTGAGCGCGTCGCCGCTCTGCTGGCCGGACCGGGCGAACCCGATCGCGTCGCGGTGCTGATGCTCGACCTCGACCGCTTCAAGGCGGTGAACGACTACCACGGCCATCCGGTCGGCGATGCCTTGCTGCAGGCGGTTGCCCGGCGCATGCGCTCGGCGGTTCGCGATGGCGATGCGGTGAGCCGGCTGGGCGGAGATGAGTTC
Organism: Acetobacteraceae bacterium; assembly: GCA_965217935.1. Classification (GTDB taxonomy): domain Bacteria; phylum Pseudomonadota; class Alphaproteobacteria; order Acetobacterales; family Acetobacteraceae; genus JBBROS01. The sequence goes on from OZ244581.1 coordinate 1,166,018, forward strand.
GCGGTCGCCGTGCAGGTCACGGCCGGGGCGGAGGCCCTGGCGGCGCGTCTGATCGACCTGCTCAACCGTCCTTACCTGATCGAAGGCAACGTGGTGACGATCGGCGCGAGCGTCGGCGTAGCGACGGGCCCGCGTGACGGCGCTGACGTGGCGGCCCTGATGCGCGCGGCCGATCTCGCGCTGTATCAGGCGAAGGAGGACGGCAGGCAAACCGTCCGCGTGTTCGAGCCGGGCCTGAACGCCCGCGCCCGCGCCCGCCACGGCTTGCAGGACGATTTGCGCCGCGCCGTCGTGCTGGAGCAGTTCGAGCTGCACTACCAGGCGCAGACCAGCCTCGTGACGGGCCGCATCGTCGGGTTCGAGGCGCTGCTGCGGTGGAATCATCCCGAGCGAGGCCTGGTGCCCCCGGATCAGTTCATCCCGATCGCCGAAGAGACCGGCCTCATCGTTCCGATCGGGGAATGGGTGTTGCGGGCGGCCTGCCGGGAGGCGGCAGCTTGGCCGGCGCCGCTTACGGTGGCCGTCAACGTGTCTTCGAAGCAGCTGGCGGAGCGGCACCGTCTGCCGCGTGCCGTGAAAGCGGCGCTCTCGCTTGCCGGATTGCCGGCCGCCCGGCTTGAGATCGAAATCACCGAGAGCGCCCTGATGCAGTCCAGCGAGGCGACGCTGAACATCCTGCGCGAGCTGCGCGGCTTCGGCATCAGGATCAGCATGGACGATTTCGGCACCGGATACTCGTCGCTGAGCCAGCTTCGCAGCTTTCCATTCGACAAGCTCAAGATTGACCGCTCCTTCATCCGCGACCTTTCGGGCAGTCCGGAAGCGGTCGCGGTCGTGCGCGCGATCTCGGCGCTCGGGTCCGCTCTGGGCATGACGACGACCGCGGAGGGCGTCGAGACCCTGGAGCAGGAGTCGATAATCCGCGCCGACGGCTGCACGGACATGCAGGGCTACCTGGTCAGCCGCCCCGTTCCGCCGACCGAGCTTCCCGATCTGATCAACCGACTTTTGCAAGTGACGGAGACCGTATGATGAACAAGCTGTTCCGCCTGGTTTATTGCAGCCGCAACCTGATCGACGGGCCGCGCGAGAGCGTGGCTGCGGAGTTGGATCGGATCATGGCTATCTCGCGTGCCAACAACGCGCGCGACGAGGTGACGGGCGCGATGCTCTACACCGACCGCTCGTTCGCCCAGATTTTGGAAGGGGGGCTTGATCAGGTGCAGGAGACGTTTGAGCGCATTCAACTGGACCTTCGCCACGACGACGTGGTCGTGCTGCAGGCGGCGCCCGCGTCCTCAAAGATATTCGGCGCGTGGAATATGGCGCTGGTCAACACGACCAATGACGCGGTCACCTACGCGGTGCTGGACCAGGCCTTTGAGCGACAGGATGCCGAGGCGGCGGCAAGCGTGCTCTCGCTGCTTAAGGGGCTTGTTCACCGCAACGCGGAGTGGGCCTTCGCGGCGGAATAGCAAGACCGTCAGCCCTTGCCCGGCGGATAGGCGTCCACGAGCGGCGGAACGGTGATTGCCGGCAGTTCGATCGCCTGCTCCGGCGCCGGGTGCTTGGGTCGATGCAAGGGGGGCAGCGTTTGCGTCTCCCCGGTTTGCAACGCGCGTTCAATGGCCGCAAGGACACGAACGTCCAGCAAGCCCTCCTCGCCGTCCGGCTCGGGGTCGCGGTCCTGCAAGATGCAATCGGAGAAGTACTTCGTCTCCGCGCCGAACTGGTCGAGCTTGGGAAAGGCGCGCTCGGTGGTGGTCTGTCCGATGGTCAGGCGATGATGGAGCGGGCCTGGGAAGCCGAATGCCGGGTTGAGCGTCAAGTTGCCGCTGTCGCCGCAGAGGCGATACTCGTTCAACGTGTTGAGGCCGTAGCCGACGCTGAATTCCGCGATCCGATCGCCAGGAAAACGAAGAGTCACGCAGACCGTATCGTGAAAATCGTAGCCCAGATGATCCCGCTTCGTGCCGTGGGCGCTGACCTCGATCGGTTCGGCCCGGAACAGGTTGCGGACGGCGTTGATCTGGTAGGTACCCATATCAGGCACCGGGCCGGCCCAGTAGCCGTTGCTCGCGCGGTGGTTGCGGGTCGAGACGGCCTGGGCGAAGACGGAGGTGAACAGCCAGGTCCGGCCAAGCTGCCCGGATTGCGCGAGGCGGATGGCTTCCAGGTTCGCCGGCTCGAAATGCAGGCGGTAGGCGATCATCAGCTTTGCGCCGGACGCCCGCGCGGCATCCTGGATGGCGCGGCAGTCCGCTTCGCTGGTGGCCATGGGCTTTTCAAGCAGGACATGCACCCCGGTTTCGAGCGCGGGCACGGCGAATTGACGGTGCTGGTCATTCGGAAGCGCCAAATAGATCGCCTCGAAGCCGCGGCTGTCGAGCGCTGCCTGGTAGGCGTCATAATGGTAGGTGCGCTCGATGCCATAACGCTTGCCCAGCGCTTCGGCTTTTTTCTGCTGGCCGGTGACGATCGCCGTCATCACCGAATTGCCGGTTTGCGCGACGCCGGGCATGAATGCCGCCTGGCTGATCCAGCCGGCGCCGACCACGGCGTAGCGAACCTTGTCTCCTTCGGCCTTGCGTGCCGTGGTCATGCGCGAGCTCCTGAACGATGTCGCTTGATAGCGCGGCGAGCCGGCGACGGTTCCGCGTCAGGCGGCGGCATCGCCTGCATCGGCCAGCAGGCTCCGGCCCGTCACGGCAGCGCCAGCCCGGCTCTGTGCCGCCAGGCCCTGCGCGATGGCTGACGGGCCCCGTGGCCGCCGCCCATGACGGCGGCGACCTGGCCCGAGAGGTCGAACGGCGTCAACGGTTCGCGCCGTGCTTGACGAGATGGCGGGCGAGGCTCCAGCGATGCACCTCGCTCGGCCCGTCATAGATGCGGAAGCCGCGGACCTCGCGGAAGATGCGGTCGACAACGGTCTCACCCGTCACGCCCTGGCCGCCCAGCACCTGCACGCAGCGGTCCACCACGCGCCAGATCGCCTCGCTGCAGACGACCTTGGCGATGCTGCTCTCGGCGCCGGCCCGCTCGCCTTGGTCGAGCAACCAGGCGGTGTGCCAGATCACCAGGCGGCTGGTGCGGATGTCCATGTCGTTGTCGGCCAGCATGAAGCCGACGCCTTCGTGCTCGGCAATCGGGCGGCCGAAAGCCTCCCGCTTCGCCGCGTAGCCGAGCGCCACGTCCTGCGCCCGCCGCGCCGCGCCCAGCCAGCGCATGCAGTGGGTGAGCCGGGCCGGGGCGAGCCGCACCTGGGCGTAGCGGAAGCCTTGGCCTGCTTCGCCCAGGATGTTCTCGGCCGGTATCCGCAGGCCGTCGAAGCGGACGACGGCGTGCCCGCCGGGGAAGGCGGAGTCCATGCTGTCCATCACGCGCTCGATGCTGATGCCGGGTTCGTCCATGTCGGCCAGGAACATCGTGGCCCGGCCGTCCTCGCCGCGCGCCATGATGATTGCGAAGCCTGCGCCGACGGCGCCGGTGGTGAACCACTTGCGGCCCTCCACCACGTAGTGATCGCCGTCGCGAACCGCCGTCGTCGCCAGTGCCGCCGGGTCGGACCCGGCGCCCGGCGGCGGCTCGCTCATGCAGAAGCAACTGCGGATGCGTCCCTCGGCCAGCGGACGCAGCCAGCGCGCCTTTTGCGCCTCGGTCGCCACCACCTCCAACAGGTGCATGTTGCCTTCGTCGGGGGCCGCGACGTTCAGCGCCAGAGGGCCGAGCAACGAGTATCCCGCTTCCTCGAACACCAGCGCCTTGCCGACATGGCCCAGTTCGAGGCCGCCCCACTCGGCCGAGACATGCGGCGCGAACAGCCCTGCCTGCCGCGCCAGGGCTTGCAGCTCGAGGCGCAGCGGCTCCTCCGGCCCGTGCGCGCCTTGCCTCGGGTCGCGTTCCATCGGCAACAGCGTCTCGCGAACGAAAACGCGCGTGCGGTCCTGCAGGTCGGCCAAGTCGGGCGGTATGGTGAAGTCCATCGTATCTCCTCCTTGGGGCTTGGCCGGAGAGTATCGCGAAAACCCTCAAGAGAACGACAATCCGGCGGGCGGTCAGATCACCAATTCGATCAGGAACGGCCCGCTCCGGTCATTGGCCTGTAAGAACAGATCGGCAAAACCGTCCAGCGTATCGGCCCGGGCGCCCTCAACGCCCATGCCGCGCGCCAGGGCCGGCCAGTCCAGATCGGGGTTGCCCAGGTCAAGCATGTCCATCGCCGTCCGGCCGGGATTGGCGCCCACCCCGCGATATTCGCCAAGCAAAATCGCGTATTTGCGGTTGGACAGGATCACTGTCGTCACATCCAGCTTCTCGCGCGCCTGGGTCCAAAGCGCCTGCAACGTATACATTGCCGAGCCATCCGCCTGCAGATTCACCACCCGCCGCCCCGGCGCGCCGACCGCAGCCCCCGTTGCCAGCGGCATGCCGCAGCCGATGGCGCCGCCGGTGATCTGCAGCCAATCATGCGCCGCCGCGGCCTGCGTCGCCGGGGACAGCGAGCGCCCGAACGTGATGCTCTCGTCAACCACGACGGCGCCCTCCGGCAGCAGAGCGGCAACTTGATGGGCAAAGCCCTCCGGGTTGACCGGGCCGCGCACCCGTTCGGGACGCGGCAGAACCGGCGCCTCGGCGGCACGGGCGCCCAGCATCCCGGCCAGCCGCTCGAGCGCCTCGGCCGGGTCATGTTCAGGGCGGGCGAGCATATGCACCTGGCAGTCGGCCGGCGCCATGCGGCTCGGCTTGTTGGGATAGGCAAAAAACCCGACCGGGTCCGACGCGCCCACCAGCACCAGGTGTTTCAGCCCGGCCAAGGCCGCGATCGCCTCGTCCACCGGATACGGCACCCGCTCGATCGGCGTCCGCCCGGCCCCGCGCTCCATCCGGGCATTGCTCGTCTGCGACAGCATACGCGCCCCGGTCGCGGCCACGATCCCCTGCGCCATCGCCAAGGCCCCGGCCCGCAAGGCATGGCCGCCAAGCAGGAGCATCGCCGGCTCGCCCGAACGCAAGGCCCGGGCCGCCGCGGCGAGCGCATCCGGCGCCACCGAAGGGGCCGGCGCCTGCGCCAGCGCCGCGGCCGGCGTCCCACCCTCGTCCCAGCACGTATCGGACGGCAGGATCAGCGTCGCGATGCCGCCGGGCAGGACGCGGGCCGCCTGCACCGCGGCGGCGGCATTCTGTCCCACGGTCGCCGAGCGCGTCGCGGTCCGCGTCCAAACCGAGACCGGACGCGCCCAGCCCTCGGTGTCGGCGGTGAGCGGCGCATCGAACGGGCGATGATAGGTGGCCTGGTCGCCCACCAGGTTGACGATGGCGCTCTGCGCCCGGCGGGCGTTGTGCAGGTTGGCCAGCCCGTTGGCGAGGCCGGGCCCGCAATGCAGCAGCGTGCAAGCCGGCCGCCCGGCCATCCGGGCATACCCGTCCGCCGCCCCGGTCGCCACGTTCTCCTGCAGCGCCAGGACGCAGCGCATCCCGGCCACGCGGTCGAGCGCTGCCACGAAGTGCATCTCGGACGTGCCGGGGTTGGCGAAGCAGGTGTCCACCCCGCAGGCCAGAAGGGTATGCACCAGGCTCTCCGCACCATTCATCGCAAGGTCTCCTCCTCGCTCCGATGCTGCGCGACATGCCGCACCTTGGCAACCGCGCCTTGGCAAACGCACCCCTGGGGGCTTACCCCTGCCCGCAACATTGCAGCGGACCGCCCGAATGATGATCCTCTACCCCGAACGCATGTATCAGGACGACGCGCACGAGCGCCGTATCTTCGGCCCCGAGGCACGGATCGTCATGCGCGACACCGCCTCGCTCTCCGAGCTGACCGACGAGGACTGCGCCGCCGCCGAAGGCCTGATGATCTTCCGCCAGTTCGTAACCGACGCGGACCTCGCGCGCATGACCCGGCTCCGAGCCATCGTCCGCATGGGCGTCGGCTACGACCGCATCGACCGCGCCGCCGCAGCCGCCCGGCACGTCACCGTCTGCAACGTCCCCGACTACGGCACCACCGAGGTCGCCGATCACGCCATCGCCATGACGCTGGCGCTCCGCCGAGGCCTGCTCATGCACTACGACCGGCAGCGGCAGGACCCGCCCGACGCCTGGGCGGCCAAGCCGAGCCCGCTGCTGCGGCGCACCGGGGCGCAAACCTTCGGCGTGGTCGGGCTCGGGCGGATCGGAACGGCCGCAGCCCTCCGGGCCAAGGCGCTCGGGTTCAACGTCACGTTCTTCGACCCGCATCGCCCGAACGGCGCCGGCCTCGCCCTCGGCATCGGCCGCGCGGACACGCTGGACGCCTTGCTGCGCCAATCCGACGTGCTGTCGATGCACGCGCCGGACACGCCGGAAACCCGGGGCATGATCGGGCCAGCGCAGTTCGCCCTGCTGCCCGAGCACGCCGTATTCATCAACACCGCCCGCGGCACCAACACGGACATCGATGCGCTCTACGACGCCCTGCGCGAAGGCCGCCTGGCCGGGGCCGGGCTGGACGTGCTGCCGACGGAACCGCCCGTGGCGCCAGGCCCGAAGCTGCTTGTCGCCTACCGGGCGCGTGAACCCTGGCTTGAAGGACGGCTGATCATCACGCCCCATTCCGCCTATTTCACGCCAGAGGCGCATCTCGATATCCGGGTCAAGTCGGCGGAGACGATGCGGGCGGCGCTGATGGGCCGCCCGCAGAACGTGATCGAGCCCACGGATTACTGATATCGGCGCACCGACGGTCTTGCTGCTGTTCGGGGCCGCCGCCGCCGGACTGGTGCAAGGCCTAGCCGGGTTCGGGCTCGGGCTGGTCGCCGCGGTGTTCTGGTCCGGCGCCTTGTCTCCGCAGGTGGCCGCGCCCCTGGTCGCGATCTGCTCGCTCACCGGGCAGATGCTGACGATCCGCACCGTTGCCAGCAGCATCGATTTGCGTGGGACGGCGCCGATGCTGCTCGGCGGCTTGGCCGGCGTGCCAATCGGAGTGGCACTCCTGCCGCTGATTGACCCGGCCACGTTCCGCCTATCGGTCGGCGTGCTGCTTTGCCTCTATTGCCCCTCGATGCTGGCCTTGAAGAACCTGCCGAAAATCCGTTGGGGCGGCGGGTGGGCCGATGGCGCGGCCGGCATCCTAGGCGGTATCATGGGCGGCATCGCCGGGTTGAGCGGCCCGGCGCCAACGATCTGGTGCGCCGTCCGCGGCTGGGACCGGGACCGGAGCCGCGCCGCGTTCCAAAGCTTCCTGATCGTCGCCCAAGCGGCGGGCCTGCTCGGCTATGCCGTCTCCGGCCTGCTGACGCGGGAGGTGTGGCGATTGTCCGCTTGGATGCTCCCGTTCGTGCTGGCGCCGTCGCTTCTCGGCGCCAGGCTTTACGGCCGGCTCGGCGGCGAGGCGTTCAGGCGGCTGATCCTGGTCGTGCTGCTGGCGACGGGCGCGGTCCTGGTGGTCAAGGGACTCCGCTGAGCGCCGGCGCCCCTCGAACATGAAGGAGATGGCCCGCCTTGATCCAGACCCGGCAGCCTTGCGGCCCGGCGCCGGCCTCAAGCCGCGATCCCACCGGCAGCCGCAGCCAGGACTGCTGCTCGAAATGCTCGCCGCGCTCGTTGAAACCGCCGTCCAGCACCAGCAGTTCCACCCCGCCCGGAGCATCGAACGCCACCGCCGCGCCGGGCGCCCACCGCTCGATCCGCACTTGCTCGAACGCGTCGTCGAACAGCGCCATCATCTCGGCGCCGTCCCGTCCGCTGACCGGCACGAAATGGCCCGGCACGGTCTCCACCCGAAGCTCGACCCGGTCATCCAGATCGAACTGCCACAGCTTGACGAAGATCGTGCAGCCCGGCGCCGACCCCGGCGTATGCCGCGTGCCGGGCGGGTTGCGAATATAGCTGCCGGCGGGGAAATCCCCGTGCTCGTCCTGGAACATCCCATCGAGCACCAGGAACTCCTCGCCGCCGCCGTGGGTATGCGGCGAAAACCGGCTGCCGGGCGCATACCGCACGATCGACGTGGCCCGGGCCACCTCGTCGCCCACCCGGTCGAGCATCCGCCGGTCCACGCCCGGCACGGGCGACGGCGTCCAGCCGAGCCGCGCGGCATGGACGGCGGCACGGGACGCGAAATCGGCGTTGAGGTTCATGGGACCGATGCTCCTTCGATCGTTTCCAGTCAGGATGAGATGGGTGCGTTGACGCTGGAACCACCGCGGCCCATTTTCCGGCGGCCCGATGCGGCCAAGCCCAAGCGGCCATCCAAGGAAGCGTGACCATGCCCGACCACTCCCCTACCCCGCACGACAACGGCGCGCGCCACCTGCGCAGCCGCGGCTGGTTCGATGACCAGTCGAACCCGAGCATGACCGCGCTCTACCTCGAGCGCTACATGAATTTCGGCCTCACGCTCGGCGAGCTGCAATCCGGACGCCCGATCATCGGCATCGCCCAGACCGGCTCCGACCTCGCCCCCTGCAACCGCCATCTGGTCGACTTGGCCGGGCGCGTGCGCGACGGCATCCGCGACGCCGGCGGCGTCCCGCTCGAGTTCCCGATCCACCCCATCCAGGAAACCGGCAAGCGCCCCACCGCGGCGCTCGACCGCAACCTGGCCTACCTCAGCCTGGTCGAGGTGCTGCACGGCTACCCGCTCGACGGCGTGGTGCTGACCGGCGGCTGCGACAAGACCGTCCCCGCCGTGCTGATGGGGGCGGCCACGGTGAACATCCCCGCCATCCTGCTTTCCGGCGGCCCGATGCTCGACGGCTGGCATAAGGGCCGCCTCGCCGGCTCCGGCACCATCGTCTGGGAGGCGCGCAAGCTGATGGCGGAGGGGAAGATCGAGTATCCCGAGTTCCTGGCCATGGTCGCCGACTCCGCCTCGTCGGCCGGGCACTGCAACACGATGGGCACGGCGCTCAGCATGAACAGCCTGGCCGAAGCCCTGGGCATGTCCCTGCCCGGCTGCGCCGCCATCCCGGCCCCGCACAAGGAGCGCGGCTGGATGGCCTACCACACCGGCCACCGCATCGTCGGCATGGTGCAGGAGAACCTGCGCCCGTCCGACATCATGACCAAGCCCGCGTTCGAGAACGCCGTCGCCGCCGCCTCCGCCCTTGGCGCCAGCAGCAACTGCCCGATCAGCATGATCGCCATCGCCCGGCACATGGGCGTCGACCACACGCTCGAGGACTGGCAGCGGGTCGGCGCGGACATCCCTCTGCTGACCGACGTGCAGCCGGCCGGGCGCTTCCTCGGCGAGGGCTTCTTCCGCGCCGGCGGCGTGCCGGCCGTGATGCGCGAGCTGCTGAGCGCCGGCAAGCTGCGCACCGATGTGATGACCTGCACCGGCCAGACGCTCGGCGAGAACCTGGCCAAGCCGGTCCTGGTCGACCGCGAGGTGATCCGCGCCTATGGCGAGCCGATGAAGGAGAAGGCCGGGTTCGCCGTCCTGTCCGGCAACCTGTTCGACGGCGCGGTGATGAAGGTCAGCGTCATCGACCCCGAGTTCCGCAGCCGCTTCCTCAGCGAGCCCGGCGCGCCCAACGTGTTCGAAGGCCGGGCCGTCGTGTTCGAAGGCCCCGAGGACTACCACGGGCGCATCGAGGACCCGGCGCTCGGCATCGACGAGCGCAGCATCCTCGTTATCCGCAACTGCGGCCCGGTCGGCTATCCGGGCGGCGCGGAGGTGGTGAACATGCAGCCGCCCGCCGCCCTGCTGAAAGCCGGCGTGAGCGCCCTGCCCACCATGGGCGACGGCCGCCAGTCCGGCACTTCCGGCAGCCCCAGCATCCTCAACGTCGCCCCCGAGGCGGCCGTGGGCGGCGGGCTGGCGTTGCTGCAAACCGGCGACCGGGTGCGGATCGACCTCAACGCCCGCAAGGTGGATGTCATGATTTCCGACGAGGAGCTCGCCGCCCGTCGCGCCGCCTGGGAGCCGCCGACGCTGCATAGCCAGACGCCGTGGGAGGAGATCAGCCGCAGTATGGTGGGCCAGCACAACACGGGCGCGTGTTTGGAGCCGGCGACGCTGTATTTGAATATCGTTGAGACACGGGGGGAGGCTCGGCATAGCCATTAGGGGTGGCTGGGGGGTGGGTGGGGGGGTTTTGCGGTGTTCTGCGGGCTTGGTGTGCGTCTGATTGTGCTGACTGGATAGTGCTATGTCGCAGTTGGGTGGAAACCGGACATAAGCTGCGTAATCGCTGTTGACGGCTATGCGCCGATCTCGGTCGTTCGAGTAACTCGGCTGACGTTCTGAAAGCGAACGTGAATCCAATGAACCTTAATGGCCGAGATAGGTGGGTGCCAATCGTCGGCTCACGGAATGTGGGTCCGAGAAAGCGGCTGCAGCTCAATCCTTGCCTATGTTCGATACAGAGCGTTCGTAAATGAATGTTTCTGAAACAAGTGCGGCGGATAATCCCTTTGCTAAAGTCTCTCACGGCTAGGTACGTCCGTTTGCTACTATCAACTCGGTGAGTACGTCTACATCAGTATATGGTTCACCTTTCGCTTTCCCTTCATTTTGTCGCCGCGCTCGCATGCGGATCGCGCGCGTAAGGGCAAGGGTATAGTTAGGCGAAAGTGCTGAATAGTTTAATTTTTTGCTTCCTTTTGGATCGTAATGCTTGTCATGTTTCGCGAGTTTCTGCTGCACCTCGTGGCGGTGATCAGGCGCGTCGAGTTCGGCATAGTGGAGTAAGAGCCAAACCTCGAAGCAGGGGTTCGAAAAGCCAACATGAACGCCGGCTGCCTCCGCATGAGCAATCGCTTGATCGACATTCGGGTGCTCATCTCTGTCAAACATGACCCAGACCTGATCGAACTCTTCGAAGCTGTTCTTTGACACAGCTATTTGTCCGCGAGCCTCTTTTGCTTTCGCCACAATAGTAGTCGGTACTCCAGCCGGTGCAATGATTTCGACGCTGACCAGGCTGTTGGCGTGCTCACGTGCGAAGCTACGGATATAGTGAGGCTCTGTGTTCTCACCCTCACAGAACACCAGCAGTGCCAGCTTTGGCTGACGCACCGATCCTCGTCGACTGAGCCGTGGCGGCGCAGGTGGTTTACGCCTCGCCATTGTCGGCACCGAACAAGCCTTCAACTCGCCCAAGGTAGGGAACTGCACCGAATCGGCCTTGAAGATAGCCCTTCTCAAGATTGTCCGTATTCCTCGTGCTGATATCGGTAAGTGGATAAAGATGAGTGCTACCCGACTGCCCCTTCTCTGCGAACCATATCTGGTCTCTTCGAAGAAGACCGGAGCACAAAATATTCGTATCATGAGTTGTTGCGACTATCTGCGCACCGTGTGGATTAGTGGCTTTATCCATAAACAGGCTGAGCAACTTCAATGATAAAAGGGTGTGCAGGCTAGTATCTAATTCGTCGATGAAAATCGTTCCGCCAGAATCTAGGGCCGTGAAAGCAGCAAGCGCCATATCTGAAAGCCTCTGTGTGCCACGGCTCTCTTGGACGAATGGCAGCTCAAACAGTTCTTCTTCGAAGCCGGTATGCGAGAACATCACTTCGGTTCCAGGCTTCGGCTCGTCAGCCACGATGTCTATGTTGTCCACTGCGTCTGCCACAAGAGAGGCGCGAATGGTCTGGAAGATTTTGCGCGAGCGTTCATCAAGCTCGACTTTCTTAGTTTTCAGCCCAGCGATGCCTGTATCAGCTAGTTGCAAAAAGGACACCAAGCGAGGGTCATTTCGCCTGCCTATTATGTTTTGAATATTACGGCTGTTCATCCCGGCACCGAGTCCCGTTAGCTGTCGTTCAAAGAACGAGTAAACCGGCGTTAGTTGGGGATGAGAGCTTTGCGCCGCAGCAGAGAGAAAAAGTGAGTTCGGTCGAGTAAGCTCCTCGATTAATTTATTTCTTCCTTTCAGATGTTTCCCAAACTCGATTGAAGGGACTTCCGCATCGCGGTTAAAGAGAATACGCTTATGCCCGCTAGGGAAAGCATATAGCCACTCTCTCAGGAACCTTGTATCGCCAAACACAAATCCGTAGTGGTACCGGACTCGATCGAGTATGAAATCACAGTCGAATCGAGTGGGTTCTTTATTTGAGGTTCGATCAAGCGCAAAGGAATTTCGAGGTATATTGGCCGTAGCACCTAATTTGCTATAAGATTGAAGGACGTGACTGCGCATCGCGCTCATAACGTTGTAGACGCTGGATTTGCCCGCTGCATTCGCCCCGTAAAGGACGATGCCAGGAAGCACCCGCACCTTGCCCTCTGACCACTCAAGGAGGTCCGGTCCTTGGTCCTTGATGGCACCGGACGCAATGAGCGACAACTCGGCATACTCACGGATTGAGCGGAAATTGGATACGCCGAAGCGCAACAGCATGATTGGACCCCAAAAGCACGACTTCTATTCTACAGAGAATTTTGCAGAAATCTTGCAAAAAATTGTGTTTCTCGACTTAACAGGGATCAGTGGGCAAGAGACGTCCATCATATACAAGCCGAGTTGGCTACCTCCGGACGAACAGTAAAAGGCGCATATGCTGAATGATCGGTTTCAAGCAGGTGCAGTTGCGCGCAGGCGGCTGACCAGGATCGAGAGCTGTCAACGGGTGAAGGGCAGCAAACGTCCGCTCATGCAGGCCCTTACTCCAAAGCTGCTTATCCGCTTTCAACCAGCTGCGGACCTACCGAACCCAGCCACAAACGTTCGAGATGGATCAATACGCGACCAGCAATGCAACTCCGATCGCCAAATTCGCGCCAATCCCCAAGCAAAATCCGCCGCCAAAATCCCCCATCGCCACCAACAACCCCAACCGTCTAAAACACCTCCTCTGCAACCACCCCCAACAAACGGAGGACCCCCATGCCAGAAGGCCGTCTCGCCGGAAAAACCGCCTTCATCACCGCCGCCGCCCAAGGTATCGGCCGCGCCACCGCCCTGGCCTACGCCGCACAAGGCGCCCGCGTCATCGCCTCCGACCTGAACGAGGCCAAGCTGGCCGATCTGGGCCACAACATCACCACCCAGAAGCTCGACGCCACCGACGCCGCCGAGGTCTCCCGCGCGCTGGACGCGGCAGGCCCGGTCGACATCCTCTTCAACTGCGCCGGCTTCGTCCACCAGGGCACCATCCTCGACGCGACCGCCGAGGAATGGGAGTTCGCCTTCGCCCTCAACCTGCGCAGCATGGTGGCCGCCATCCGCGCCGTCCTGCCCGGCATGATCGAGCGCGGCCGGGGCAGCATCATCAACATGTCGAGCGCCGCCAGCAGCATCAAGGGCGCGCCGAACCGCTGCGTCTACGCCACCAGCAAGGCCGCCGTCCTCGGCCTTACCAAGTCCGTCGCCGCCGATTTCGTCAAGCACGGCGTCCGCTGCAACGCCATCTGCCCGGGCACGGTGCAGACGCCCAGCCTGGACGAGCGGATCGCCGTCAACGCCGCCGTCGCCGGGTCAGTGGAGCAGGCCCGGCGCGACTTCATCAGCCGCCAGGCGATGGGCCGCCTGGGCTCGCCCGAGGAGATCGCCGCGCTCGCGGTCTATCTCGGCTCGGACGAGAGCCAGTTCCTCACCGGGCAAGCCATGATCATCGACGGAGGATGGACGCTGTGAGGCAGACAGCCGGTGCCGAATGACCTCCGCCCAACCCGTCGCGCGCGATGCGCCGCCTATGCCGCGATCGCGTGGGCAGCGATAGGCCCGGCAATGGCCCAGGCGCCCGCAACGATCACGACCCACGGCGCCGCGCGCGACCGGATCGAGAACACCGTGGCCGATGTCCGCCTTGGCGTCGAGGCGCAGGCCCCGGCCGCGCCGGACGTGCAGAAGGCGCTCGCCTCAGGCCTGGCGCCGCTGCTCGCCTACTTGCGCGAGGCCAAACTCGCCCGGCTGCAAACCGGCGGCCTGATGATCCAGCCCACGCCGCAGCCCGTCCCCGGACAGCCGCCCCAGTCGGCAGGCTTCACCGGCCGCGCCTCCGTCAGTTTCCAGGTCGAGACCGGGCATCTCGGCGCGGTGCTGGACGGCGCGCTGAGCCACGGCGCCAACACGATCGACGGCCTCGCCCTGCGCCCGCGCGAGTCGGAGACGGAGGCCGCCCGCAACCGGCTCGCGGCCGAGGCCACGCGCGCGGCCCTCGCCCAGGCCAGGGCGGTGGCCGAGGCGGCCGGCCTTCGCTTGGGCGAGATCAGATCGATCACGGTCGAGCCGGGCCAGACCATGCTTCGGCCGATGATGATGCGCGCGGCCAGCGCCGGGCCCGCGCCGATGCCGACGGAGGCCGGCGACAGCGAGGTCAGCGCCGGCGTGGCGGTGACAGCTGCCCTGCTCCCGCCCTGAGCAGTACCTCCCCCGGGGCAACGCCTCGGGCGCGAAGGTCACGGATCGCGGCAGCGCCCCGCCGTTTCGACAAGCGCTGCCCGGCCTCGTCGGTCAGCAACGCGTGATGCGCGTATCGCGGCGCCGGCCAACCCATCAAGGCTTGCAGCAGCCGGTGAATGCTGGTCACCGCCCGGAGGTCCTCGCCGCGGGTAACGTGGGTTACGCCCTGTGCGGCGTCGTCATGGGTGACGCACAGGTGATAGCTGACCGGCGTGTCCTTGCGCGCCAGAACCTCGTCGCCGAACGCCTCGGGATCACAGGCCACGGCGCCCTCGCCCACCTCGCGCCACGTCAACGGGCCGGCCTGCCGGGCCGCGGCAGCCATGTCCAGCCGCAGCGCATAAGCCTCGCCGCCGGCAATCCGGTCGCCGCGTTCCGTTCGGGATCGGCTGCGGCAGGCGCCGGGATAAACCGGCGCGCCCGTCGGCCCGTGCGGCGCATGGGCCGCCGCCGCGATATCGGCGCGGGTGCAGAAGCATGGGTAGAGCAGGCCGCGCGCATCGAGCGCGGCAAGCGTTGCCGCATACTCCGCGAGGCGCTCGGACTGCCGCCGCACCGGGCCATCCCATTCGAGGCCGAGCCATGCCAAGTCCTCCTCGATCCAATCAGCGTAGCCCGGCTTGCATCGCACCGGATCGATGTCCTCCAGCCGCAACAGGAAACGCCCGCCCGCCTCCCGAGCCGTCCGCCACGCGGCAAGCGCGGAGGCAACGTGGCCGAGGTGCAAGGGACCGGTCGGGCTGGGCGCGAATCGGGTCGTGACGGCGCCGCGCATCATAGGCGCGCCGCCCAATTCGCCGTGCGGCAAGCCCGCGCCATCCGCCTTGAACGATGATGAGGGAATGACAAACGCCTCTTGCGCTTGCCGGGTGCAAAATGCGGTGCGATAAGCAAATCAGTTCGGCGGCGCACGCTATCTGGCGGCTCGACCAAGATAAGGGCGCCAGCGCCGCGCCGCGAGTAAGGAGCGCGTTTTGCCCGACGGCGGTATGCACTTTCCGGCCCTGGTCTTGAATGCGGACTTCCGGCCCCTGTCATATTTCCCCCTCTCCGTATGGGCGTGGCAGGACGCGGTGAAAGCCGTGTTCCTCGACCGCGTGTCCGTCCTCAGCGAATACGACGACGAGGTGCATTCGCCGAGCCTGACCATGCGCCTGCCCAGCGTCATCGCGCTGAAAGACTACATCCCCGCCGCCCGCCGCCCCGCCTTCACCCGCTTCAACGTGTTCCTGCGCGACGCGTTCAGTTGCCAATACTGCGGCGACCGTTTCCCCACCCAGGATCTCACCTTCGACCACGTCGTCCCGCGCAGCCGCGGCGGCCGCACGACGTGGGAGAACGTGGTCACCGCCTGCGGCGGATGCAACCTACGCAAAGGCAGCAAGCTCCCGCGCGAATGCCACATGCACCCCCGCACCGCGCCGCAGCAGCCCTCCACCTGGGCCTTGCAGGAAAACGGCCGCGCCTTTCCGCCAAATTTCCTCCACGCGAGCTGGCGCGACTACCTCTACTGGGACAGCGAACTGGAAAGCTAAGGGCAGCGTCGGCAATTAGTGCGGCAGCACGCCGACAAAGCTGCCCGGCAAACCGAAAGCCCGAGGCTCGTTCGCCCGATCGACACAGAGCAGTTATTTCCAAACGAGCGCTAAGCCGATCCCAAACGGGCCAGCTCCTCCAGCACACCCGCCGAATGCCGCAGCGGCAGGGAATAATGGCCCTCGTCGGCAAGCACGTGCCAGCGAACCCTCGGGATCAGGCCGTAAGGCGCCAGCGCACTCTCCGGGATCAGCGAGTCCTGCGCGCCATACCACACGCTCGTCGGCGCCCGGATCGCATCGAGCGGCACGCCCCAGTCCCGCGCGTAGATCTCCGCATCCGACAGCGCGCCTTGAATGCCGCGGGCAAAAGCCTGGCGCCACACATGCCCAAGCCCGGCGAGCACCTCCGGCGTCAGCGCCGCGCGGTCCGCGGCAGGCAGGCCGCCGCCCACCACGGTGCTGGGCGTGATGATTCGCCGATGCAGCAACGGGCGCAACAGCATCAACAGCCGCCGGGCCAGCTTCGGATGCCGCCCCATGCGGAACAGATGACCGATGCCCGGCGTGCGATAAGGCACCCCCGTCGAAGGCGGCACGGGGCTGACCAGCGCCAGGGCGCGAACGCGGTTGCCCAGCGCATAAGCGCAAGCGGCGGCATACGGCGCGCCGCCCGAGAGTCCGACAACCGAGAATGAGTCAAGACTCAACCGGTCGGCCACGAAAGCAACGTCGTCCGGCCAACCAAGCAATGTACGGCCGGGGCGCATGGTCGACCGCCCATATCCCGGCCGGTCGAACGCGAGCAGCCTCACCGGCAAATCGGCGATCAGCCCCGCTTCAAGCCTGCAAGCTGGCCAACCATGAAAGTACAACACGACCGGCCCGTCAGGATCGCCATACTCTTCGACCGCCATCGTCCGGCTGTCGGGCAATCGGACCGCGATCGAAGCTGCTTGCGCCGGGAACCGAACCCGGGCGCCCCTGCCGAAGCGCTTGATCCTGAACCCTACCACGGCCCGCCCCGAACCCGGAGCGGACGCAGGGCCTTAACTGGCCTGTGCCGCGGCCCGCTTCGCCTGCGACCGGGCAATCCGCCGCTTCAGCACTTGTGCCGGCGCCGGCAGATCCCGGTTCGGCGTGCCGAGCAGGAACGCATCGAGCCCGCCGTTGTGCTCGATCGTCCGTATCGCGTGCGTGGTCAGCCGCACCCGCACGGGCGCGCCGAGAATGTCCGAGACTAGCGACGTATTTTGCAAATTCGGCAGAAAGCGTCGCCGGGTCTTGTTGTTCGCGTGGCTGACGTTGTTGCCAGACTGCACGCCCTTGCCGGTGAACTGGCAGCGACGGGACATGGGTTCAGTTCCTGATGCTTTGGCCGGGGCGGCAAGCTCACGCGAAGCTGCCCGCGATCGGAACGGGGCTTATGCCCATGATGGCATGACTGGTCAAGAGTCGCGGCGCGGCAGGTCCGGCTCGCCGTACTCGGCACGCAGCTCGCCGGAGCGCACGCTTTCCACCGCGTTCTCCAGCACCTGAACGATCGACTCGTCCCTCATGCTCCGGGCCAGCAGCCCGAGCGAGCCGCCGAGCAGGGCGGACGCCACCGCGATCGGCGCCAGGTTCTGCCCCAGCATGTACTCGATCGCCTTGTCCACCACGGCACCGGCGTGGCTGAGGTCGGGGGGTGGTTCGTTATAGTCCATCGGGTCGCTCCCTTATTGCGCGGCCAGCGCCGGTTGTTCGGCCTCGGCCGCCTGCTGTTCGGCCTGCAGCAGCCACATCCGGGCATACAGCCCGCCCTTGGCCAACAGGCTCGCATGGGCGCCGCGCTCGGCCACTTGGCCCTCCTGCAGCACCAAGATCTCGTCCGCATCCACCACCGTCGACAGCCGGTGGGCGATGACGATCGTTGTCCGGTCCGCGGCCACGGCGCGCAGCGCCGTCTCGATCTCGCGCTCGGTGCGGGTGTCGAGCGCGCTGGTCGCCTCGTCCAGGATCAATATGCGCGGGTCTTTCAGGATCGTCCGCGCGATCGCCACCCGCTGCTTCTCGCCGCCGCTGAGCTTCAGCCCCCGCTCTCCCACCCTCGTCGCGTAGCCTTCCGGCAGGC
Organism: Acetobacteraceae bacterium; assembly: GCA_965217935.1. Classification (GTDB taxonomy): domain Bacteria; phylum Pseudomonadota; class Alphaproteobacteria; order Acetobacterales; family Acetobacteraceae; genus JBBROS01. The sequence goes on from OZ244581.1 coordinate 1,184,005, forward strand.
CCAGCACGAACTGATGCACTTGCGCCAGCCGCGCCGCCTGCTCGATCTGCTCCTGCGTAGCGCCCGGACGGCCGTAGGCGATGTTATAGGCGATGGTGTCATTGAACAGCACGGTGTCCTGCGGCACGACACCGATCGCGGCGCGCAGGCTGGCCTGAGTCAAGTCGCGCACGTCGGTCCCATCGATCATGACCGCGCCGTCCGTCACGTCGTAGAAGCGGAACAGCAGCCGGCTGATGGTCGACTTGCCCGCCCCGGTCGGCCCGACCACGGCGAGCTTGGCGCCCGCCTCGGCCGTGAACGAGACCCCCTTCAGGATCTCGCGGTTGGCGTTGTAGCCGAAATGCACGTCGCGGAACACGACGCTGCCGGCCCCCGCCGCCCGGTTCGGCAACGCGCGCGCGGCCGGGCTGTCGGCCACCTCCTGATGCACGCCCAGCAACTGGAACATCTGCTCCATGTCGACCAGCCCCTGCTTGATCTCGCGATACACGAAACCGAGGAAATTGAGCGGCTGGTAGAGCTGCATCAGGTAGGTGTTGACCAGCACGAATTGGCCGACCGTCATCGCGTTGCCCTGAACGCCGCGCGCGGCCAGCAGCATGACAAACCCAAGGCCCCCGGCGATGATTACCGCCTGGCCCAGGTTGAGCATGTTGAGCGTCACCTGGCTCTTCACCGCCGCCCGCTCATACCGCGCGCGCGCGTGGTCGAACCGGGCTGCCTCATGCGCCTCGTTGCCGAAATACTTGACCGTTTCGAAATTCAGCAGGCTGTCGACCGATTTCGTCTGCGCGTCGCTGTCCATCTCGTTCATGGTCCGGCGAAACCGGATGCGCCAGCTCGTGAACCCGACCGTGAACCCGACGTAAAGCGCCACCGTGGCGAATGTCAGCATCGCGAACCGCCAGTCGAACATCCGCCACAGGATGGCGGTCACCAGCAGGACCTCGAACAACGTCGGCAGGATGTTGAACACGGCAAGCCGCAACACGGCCTCCACCCCGCCCGTGCCGCGCTCGATGGACCGGCTGAGCCCGCCCGTCTGCCGGTCAAGGTGGAAGCGCAGCGAGAGCTGGTGCAGGTGCCGGAACGTCTGCAGCGCCACTTTGCGGATCGTCCGCTGCTGCACCGCGGCGAACACGGCGTCCCGCATCTCGGCGAACCCGGACGCGGCGACCCGCAACAGGGCATAGGCGCCGATCAGCCCAATCGGAACCACCAGGATGTGGTTCTTCGGCGAGAGCGCGTCCACCGCCTGGCTGTACACGACCGGAATGTAGACGGTGGCAAGCTTCGCCGCCACCAGCAGCAAAGCGGCCGCGACGACGCGAACGTGGCTGGCCCGATCGCCTCGGGGCCAAATGTAGGGAAGCAGGGAGCGTATGGTCTGAAAGCCGTTGCGCGACGATCGCAGCGTGGGCTCGGTTGTCTCGGCGTGTCGCATGAGCCGTATGTGGCCGCAGCGCCGCCTCATGCAAAGCCCGGTAGCTGGCGCAGGGCGGAATAGCTGCCATATCGCCGTGATGGATGCTTTCCAGCGGCACGTCGCCGCTTGCAACAACGCGACGCTCCCCGGCGGACGCCTCGGCTTCTATGTCGCCGGCCATCACGTCGGCTGGATCGCTCATGGACTGCTGCGCACGTTGAACGCGCTCGGCGCCGCGACCACCGACGGCCGCGTCAGCATCGAGCCTGACCGCCTTCAGGACATCGCCCGGCGGCTGGCGGATGCCGGGCAGTTCCGCTGGCGCGACGAAGCCTTCGACGTCCGCGCCACGGCGGAGGGCCAGGTTCTCGCGTCGCTCGACCGCGGCGCCTTGCCCCTGTTCGGCGTGCGAGCGATCGGCGTGCATCTGAACGGTCTCGTGCGCTGTCCCGACGGAATGCGGCTCTGGGTGGCACGCCGGTCGGCTGACAAGCTGCTGGACCCGGGCAAGCTGGATCATATCGTCGCCGGCGGCGTGCCGGCCGGGTTCACCCCGATGGCGACGCTGACGAAGGAAGCGGAAGAGGAAGCGGGACTGGGCCCGGACCTGCTGAACGGGGCCGAGCACGTCGGCTCGGTCGCCTACGCGATGGAGCGCCCGGAGGGATTGCGGCGCGATGTGCTGCACTGCTACGACCTCTATCTCCCCGCAGACTTTATCCCCAGGCCCTGCGACGGCGAAGTCGAAGCGTTCGAGCTATGGCCGCTCAGAGCCGTCTATGACCGCGTGAGGGATACCGACGACTTCAAATTCAACGTCAATCTAGTGCTCATCGACTTGTTCCGCCGCCTCGGCTTTCCGGCCGCGTGAAGGCAACGCCGGCATCGTGTCCCGTATCGGCAGCATGCTGCACGGGGCTGGCCGGCGGCGCTGCCAGCGGGACCGGCGCAGGAGGCTTCAACGCCTCGCTGGACGCTCAGCGCCACAGAATGCATGATGCGGGAAGACCTAGTGGTCTGATGCAAACGGGCCCTTCAACTTGTTGGCTGAATCAGCCCGCCGAACAAGGCTGCTGCTTCGACTCATGCTGCACTCTCTGAATGTGTCGAAGCACTAGCCGGATGGCAGGCCGGCCTTGACGCCCACCTGTCCCCGGCGCATGACCGCGATTGTCAGACGGCTGGGCGACCGCTGCTCCGTTGCGGGGTGGAGGAAAGTCCGGGCTCCACGGGAATACGGTGCCGGCTAACGGCCGGCGGGGGCGACCCTAGGGAAAGTGCCACAGAAAACAAACCGCCCACGCGCGCTGGCCTGCAATCGCCCTGACCGGTTTCGTCAGGGCGTCGATTGTCGGGCCAGATCAGCGGTGGGCAAGGGTGAAACGGTGCGGCAAGAGCGCACCGCGCCGCTGGCAACAGCGGCGGCAGGGTAAACCCCACCGGGAGCAAGACCGAATAGGGGTGGCCGGCGGCGCAACGCAGGTTGCGTGACGCAGGGACGTTCCCGTCCCGCCGCCCGGGTTGGTCGCGTGAGGCGCGATGCGAGTCGCGTCCCAGAGGAATGGTCGCACAGCGCTGCAAGGCGCGGACAGAACCCGGCTTACAGGCCGTCTGACATTTTATCCAAAGACTAGACGCGACTCGGGCGGCGTTCAATTGCTGCTACAGTTACCATTTTTCTGCAACTGTAAGCATTTGTTTTTTTACAGTGTTCTATCAGGTTCGCCGCTTAATCCCTTTGACGCCCACGTTTTCCCATGTTACCCCATGACTACCCAAACGAGCTGGCTAGGGACATGATTGGGATAGCAACCACACACTTAGCGGGCTCGTCGGGCAAGAGTTTGAAGGGGGGAGGAACACAGCGCGATGAGCCAGTTCCTCGGCACCCATAAGAACCGGCTTGACGCCAAAGGCCGCACTTCGGTGCCGGCAGCATTCCGCAACGCGTTGCGAAACGGAGACGACAAGGCCGCGGCAGCATTGGTTCTTCGCCCATCCCACCAATACGCTTGCATCGAAGCCTGGCCAGCCGAGGTCTTTCATTCACTTGCTTACCCGCTCGAAACGCTTAACATCTTCAGTAGTGATCAAGATGATCTCACAACTGCTCTATACGCCGACGCCTATCCTGTGGAAGCCGATAAAGAAGGAAGAATTATTCTTCCCGAGTCTCTGGTGCAGCACGCCAACTTGACCAATACAGTTGTCTTCATGGGGCTAGGCCGCTTGTTCCAGATTTGGGAGCCGGAGGCCGGCGCACGACGCAGCGCCGACGCCCGGGAACGCGCCCGGGCACGCGGTTTGTCCCTTCCTGGACGGGCGTCGACTCCATGACCCACATTCCTGTCATGCGCCGTGAAATCGTCGAAACATTGTCGCCGAGAAACGGCCAGAACTACCTGGACGGCACGTTCGGCGCCGGCGGCTACAGCGGCGCGCTGCTCGAAACAGCCGATTGCACCGTATGGGCGATCGACCGCGACCCGGACGCCATCGCCTGCGGCGCGTCACTCGCCGCCCGCTTCCCCGGACGGCTCCACCTGATCGAGGGCCGCTTCGGCGACATGGTCGGCCTGCTCGCGGACCAAGGCGTCGGCGCGCTTGACGGCATCGTCCTCGACCTCGGCGTCTCCTCGTTCCAGATCGACGACCCCGCCCGCGGCTTCAGCTTTCGCGGCGACGGCCCGCTCGACATGCGCATGGGCGCGGCCGGGCCGACCGCGGCGGACCTGGTCAACGGCCTGCCCGAAGCCGAACTCGCCGACACCCTCTATCGGTTGGGCGAGGAGCGGCTTTCCCGCCGGATCGCCCGCGCCATCGTCGCCGCCCGCGCCGCCGCGCCGATCGAAACCACGCAGCAGCTCGCCGGCATCATCCGCGGCGTCGTCCCGCCAGACCGCTCCGGCATCCATCCCGCCACCCGCAGCTTCCAGGCGCTGCGAATCCGCGTCAACGACGAGCTGGGCGAGATCGAACGGGCGCTCGCCGCCGCGGCCACCCTGCTCGCGCCAGGCGGACGGCTCGTGGTCGTCTCGTTCCACTCGCTGGAGGACCGCCTGGTGAAGCGTTTCATGCAGGACGCCTCGGGGCAGACCCCGGCGCCGTCGCGCCACGACCCGGCCGGCCTCAAGCCGCAAGCCGCCGGCGCCTTCCGCCTCATCACCCGCGGCGCCCTCCGCCCGGTCGATGACGAGGTCGCCGCCAACCCGCGCGCCCGCAGCGCCCGGCTCCGCGCCATCGCCCGCCTGTCCGCCAACGCGCCCCTGGAAGTTGGAACGCCATGATCCGGCCTGCCACCTGCGTTTGCATGCTCCTGGCCGCCGGCTCCGGGCTTTATTTGTATCAGATCAAGCATCGTTCGCAGCTGCTCGACCGCGAGATCGTGCAAACGATCAAGCAAACCGACGCGATGCGCGACCGCATCGGCGTGCTCCGCGGCGAATGGGCGCTGCTGAACGAGCCGGAGCGCCTGGCCGAACTCACCCGCCAGCACCTCGGCCTCAAGACGCTGAGCCCGTCGCAGTTCGCCGCACTCGCGGACCTCGGCAGCCGCCTGCCGCCGCCCGGCAGCGTGGTCCCGCCCAACGATGAGCCGGATGGCGAGAGCGTCGCCGGTGAACCCGCGCCAGCAGCCAAGCCCGCTCCGGCGCCGAAAGTCGCGTCCGTTGCAACGAAGCCGCCGCCAGCGCCCGCCGCCGCGCGCGTGGCGAGCCGGCCAGCCCCGACGCCGGTCACGCCCCCGGCTGCGGACCCGGCGCCGACCCCGCGCCCGGCAGCCCCCGTCGTGACCGCCAGCGCCGGTCCGCCCAGCCCGCCGCATCCGGCCCACTCGATCATTGGCGGCGGAGTCGAACGCCGCCCGATCCCCGTTCCGGAGCCGAAAGCCGCCGTAATGCAGGCCAGCGCCTACGCGCCGCCCCCGCCGGTCGTCGCCAGCGCCCTCGGCGGCAACTACCGCGCGCTCCCGCCCCCCGTCCCGTTCAGCGCCAACCCCGCCGCCATCCCGGGCGGACGCTAGACGCCGCGCCCGTGAACGACGCGCCCCGCCCGGCCCCGAACGCCAATGCGCCGCCGCCCGAAGGCATGCCCGGCGGTCCCAGCGCCATCCGCGCCGCAGCGCCCGAGCTCGCCCGCCGCGCCGCGCTGGAAAAGACCCGGAGCCGCCTGCTGCTGACCGCCGGCGGCTTCGGCGTCCTGTTCGCGGCCGTCATGATCAAGCTCGCCGGCGCCACCGTGTTCATGCCGATGGAATCCAACCGGCTCGGACGGCTCGCCCAACTGCCCGACGCGCTCGGCACGGGCGCGGAGGGCGAGACGGACGCCCCGCCTCCGGCCGAGCTCCGCCACGAAGCGCCGCACAGCCGCGCCATGATCGAGGACCGCAACGGCCAGATCCTGGCGCTCAGCCTGCCGACCGCCGGGCTCTATGCGAACCCGCAGGAGATGATCGACCCGGCCGACACGGCGCACAAGCTCAAGCAGACGCTGCCGCAGCTCGATCTGGACACCGTCAAGGCACGCCTGCAGAGCAACAAGCAGTTCGTCTATCTCGCCCGCAACATCACCGCGCGCGAGCAGCTCGCCGTCAACGACCTCGGCATCCCCGGCATCTACTTCGAACCCACCGAGCAGCGCCGCTATCCCCAAGGCCGGGTCGCCGCCCAGGTGATCGGCGGCGTCGACGTGGACGAGCATGGCGTGGCCGGCGCCGAACGCTTCTTCGACCAGCGCCTGCGCGACAACCCGGACCCCCTGCGCCTCTCGATTGACGTGCGCGTCCAGGCCGCCATGCGCGACGAGCTGAGCAACGCCATGGAGGAGTTCCGCGCCATCGGCGCCTGCGGCATCGTCATGGACGTCCGCACCGGCGAGGTCATTGCCATGGTCAGCCTGCCCGACTACGACACCAACAAGCTGGGTGAGGCCCTGCCTGAGCAGCGCTTCAACCGGGCCGTCACCGGCATGTACGAGCCCGGCAGCACCTTCAAGCTGCAAACCGCGGCCATGGCGCTCGACAGCGGCGTGGGCCACCTGTGGAACACCTACGACGCCGCCCACAACATCCGCATCGGCCGCTTCACCATCACCGACTTCAAGGGCAAGCACCGCGTGCTGACGCTGCCGGAGGTGATCGCCTACTCCTCCAACCTCGGCGCCGCCCACATCGCCCAATCCGTCGGCGCCGAGCGTCAGCGCGCGTGGCTGAAAAAGCTCGGCATGTTCAACCGCATCGGCGTCGAGCTGCCCGAGGAAGGCCGCCCCATCGTGCAAAGCCCGGGGCAGTGGAAGGAGGTCACGACCATGACCGTCGGCTTCGGCCACGGCATCGCCGTCAGCCCGCTGCACGTCGTCCGCGGCACCGCCGTGCTGGCCAACGGCGGCCATTTCCTGCGCCCGACCATCCTCGCCTCCGAGACCGGCGAGCCGCCCGTCGACGAGACCCAAGTCATGCAGCCCGCCACCAGCGACACCGTGCGCAAGCTGATGCGCCTCGTCGTCACCGACGGCTACGGCAAGTCGGCCGACGTGCCCGGCTACTTCGTCGGCGGCAAGACCGGGACGGCGGAGAAGACCTCGGCCCACGGCTACAAGAAGCACTCCAACATCAGCGCCTTCATGAGCGTCTTCCCCATGAACGCGCCGCGCTACGCCGTCTATTTCATGCTGGACGAGCCCAAGGGCAACGCAAGCACCGGCGGCTACTCGACCGCCGGCCAGGTTGCAGCGCCAGGGGCCGGGCGCGTGATCGCCCGCATCGCCCCGATGCTGGGCCTGATGCCGCAGACGGCCGACGAGGCCGCCATCCAGGCCACCCTCGCCATGCCGCTCCGCCCCGCCCGCCCGGGCGCGCCGGCCTCGCAGCCGATGGCCAGCAACCCGGCCTCCGTCCCGGTCTCCGCCGGCCCCGCGCCCGCGCGCAAGCCCGTATTCCAGCACGAGGCCTATCTTGGCCCCGCCGACGCCCGCTGAGATGCTGCAGGCGCTCGACATCGCCGTCCCGCCCGACCTGCCGCCCGGCCTCAGCGGAATCACCGCCGATAGCCGGGACGTGCGCCCGGGCATGCTCTACGCCGCACTCCCCGGCGCCCGCGCCGATGGCCGCGCCTTCATCGCCGAGGCCGTCCAGCGCGGGGCCGCCGCCGTCCTCGCCCCGCTTGGCACGACTTGGCCCGAAGGCGTGCCCGAGCGCCCGCTGATCCTCGACCGCGAACCCCGCCGCGCCCTTGCCCGCCTTGCCGCCCAGCAGGCCGGGGCGCAGCCGGACACCGTCGTCGCCATCACCGGCACCAACGGCAAGACCAGCACCGCCGAGTTCCTGCGCCAGATCCTCGGCGCCAGCGGCTTTCGCGCGGCAAGCCTCGGCACGCTCGGCCTCACCGGCCCGGACGGCAGCAGCGAGCCCGGCCTCACCACGCCCGACCCGGTGACCCTCGCCGGCGCCCTCGCCCGCGTAGCCCGGGACGGCGTGCAGGCCGCGGCAATTGAAGCCTCGTCGCACGGCCTCGACCAATTCCGCCTCGACGGCATCCGCCTCGCCGCCGCCGGGTTCAGCAACCTGACCCGCGACCACCTCGACTACCACGGCACGATCGAGGCCTACCGCGCCGCCAAGCTGCGCCTGTTCGCCGACCTGCTCCCCGGCGGCGCCCCCGCCGTCGCCAGCACCGCGCTCGACAGCACGACGCTGCTGGCCCTCGCCCACGTCGCCGCCCAGCGCCGGCTCGACCTGCGCCTGGTCGGCGAGGGCGGCAGCGCCATCCGCCTGCTCTCGGCCACACCGCGCCCGGGCGGCCAGACCCTGCTGCTCGAACACGGCGGCGCGCGACGCACGGTCGAACTCCCCCTGCCCGGCCGCTTCCAGGCCGACAACGCCCTGCTCGCCGCGGGCTTGGCCGACGCCGTGGGCATCGCCGACCCGCTCTCGCGCCTGCCCGCCCTCCAGGGCGTCCGCGGCCGCATGCAGCTCGCCGCCGAACCCCGTGGCGCCGCCGCCTACGTCGATTACGCCCACACTCCCGACGCCTTGGCGCGCCTGCTCCTGGCGCTGCGCCCGCACACGTCCGGCCGCCTCATCGTCGTCTTCGGCGCCGGCGGCGACCGCGACCCCGGCAAGCGCCCGCTGATGGGCGCCGCCGCCTCCCGCCACGCCGACATCGCCATCGTCACCGACGACAACCCCCGCAGCGAAGACCCGGCCGCCATCCGAAGCGCCATCCGCAACGCCTGCCCCGCCGCCACCGAGATCGGCGACCGCGCCCAGGCCATCGCCGCCGGCCTCGACATGCTCCGTCCGGGCGACGTTCTGGCCGTCGCCGGCAAGGGACACGAGACCGGCCAGACCATCGCCGGCACGACGCTCCCGTTCGACGACGCGGACGTGATCCGCCGACTGGCCGGCGCCGCATGACCGCGCTGTGGCCCGCCGACGAACTGGCCGCCGCTGCCAGCGGCCTGATGCCCCGCGCCTTTGACGCGACGGGCGTCTCGATCGACACTCGCAGCCTCCGTCCAGGCGACCTGTTCGTGGCCCTCGATGCCCGGACGGACGGCCATGCCCATGCCGCCGCGGCGCTCGCCAGGGGCGCCGCCGGGGTCATGGTCCACCGCAAGGCCGTGCCCGCAGATGCCCCGGCCCTGCTCGTCATTGACACCCTCGCCGGCCTGCAGGCGCTCGGCCGCGCCGGACGCGCCCGCTCTCAAGCTCGTGTCGCGGCGGTCACCGGCAGCGTCGGCAAGACGACCACGAAGGAGATGCTGCGCGCCGCCCTGTCTGCCTTCGGCCCCACCCATGCCGCGGAAGCCAGCTACAACAACCACTGGGGCGTGCCGCTCACCCTCGCCCGCCTGCCGCGGGAGGCCGCCTTCGCCGTGGTCGAGATCGGCATGAACAACGCGGGCGAAATCCTGCCGCTCGCCTGCCTGGCGGTACCGCACGTCGGCATCGTCACCGCGATCGCCAGCGCCCATATCGGCCGCCTCGGCAGCCTGGAGGCCATCGCCGACGAGAAGGCCGCCTTGCTCAACGGCCTGCTGCCCGGCGGCATCTCCATCCTTCCCGCCGACTCCGCCTTCCTCAACCGCCTCGCCGCCCGCGCGCCTGGCCCGGTGCTGACGTTCGGCGAGGCGCCTGGCGCGGACATCCGCCTGCGAGCGATCGAACCGGCAGGGAACGGCAGCTTGGTCCGCGCCGACGTCGCCGGCCGCGCGCTCGATGTCCCGATCGCCGCCCCCGGCAAGCACATGGCCCTGAACGCATTGGCCGCCCTGGCCGCCTGCCACGCCCTCGGCCTCGACGCGCGCACGGCCGCCGGGAGGCTCAGTTCCTTCAAGCCCACGGCCGGGCGCGGCGAGCAGCGCCGCATCCACGGCGGCCAGGCGCTCCTGCTCGACGAAAGCTACAACGCCTCCGCCGCCTCGGTCCGCGCCGCCTTGGCGCTCCTGCGCGACATGCCCGCCACGCGCCGCATCGCCGTCCTCGGCGACATGCTGGAACTAGGCCCCTTCGCCGAGACCGAACACGCCGGCCTTGCCGGCGACGTTCAGGACTGCGCCGACCTCCTTTTCACCTGCGGCCCGCTCGCCCGCGCCTTATTCGACCAGGCATCCCCCTCCCTCCGCGGCGCGCACGCGGCCGATGCCGAAGCCCTCGCCCCCATCGTTGGCGCGGCGATCCGCCCCGGCGACGCCGTCCTGGTCAAAGGCAGCCTCGGCAGCCGCATGACGCTTGTGGTGCAAGCCCTGGAGCGCCCCGCCCAAGGCCATCCCGCCCATAACCACCACCCCGCCTTTGCCGGGGCCGACCGCTGATGCTGTTCAACCTCGCCCACCTGTTCGCCGACCAGTTCGCGGTCGCCAACCTGCTCCGCTACATCACCTTCCGCTCGGGCGCCGCCTGCCTGACCGCGCTGTTCATCAGCTTCCTGCTCGGCCCGGTCGTCATCCGCTGGCTGAAGTCCGTGCAGCGCGGCGGCCAGCCGATCCGCCTCGACGGCCCGGCCCGCCACCTGATCGAGAAAAAAGGCACCCCCACGATGGGCGGCGTCCTCATCCTCCTTTCGCTGACCATCTCCACCCTGCTCTGGGCCGACCTGCGCAACGGCTTCGTCTGGGCCGTCCTGCTGCTCACCCTCGGTTACGGCGGCGTCGGCTTCGTCGACGACTACCTCAAGCTGTCCCGCCGCAACACCAAGGGCGTCTCCGCCCGCGGCAAGCTCGTGGCCCAGCTCGTCATGGGCCTGCTTTGCGCCATCGCCATCTGCCTGCTGATCCGCGGCCCGCTGGCCACCGGCCTGGCCATCCCGGTGTTCAAGGAGGCGCTGATCCCCTTCGGCTACGCCTTCCCCCTCGTCGGCATGGTCGTCATGATCGGCAGCAGCAACGCGGTCAACCTCACCGACGGGCTCGACGGCCTCGCCATCGTCCCCACCATCATCGCCGCCGGGGTGTTCGCGCTCATCGCCTACCTCGTCGGCAACCGCGTGTTCGCCGACTACCTCCAGCTCCACCCCGTGCCCGGCGTCGGCGAGCTCGGCGTCTTCCTCGCCGCCCTGGTCGGCTCCGGCCTCGGCTTCCTCTGGTTCAACGCCCCTCCCGCCGCCGTGTTCATGGGCGACACCGGCAGCCTCGCCTTGGGCGGCGCGCTCGGGGCCGTCGCGGTCGCCACCAAGCACGAGGTTGTGCTGGCCATCGTCGGCGGCCTGTTCGTGGTCGAGACCGTCTCCGTCATCATCCAGGTGTTCTGGTACAAGCGCACCGGCCGCCGGGTCTTCCTGATGGCGCCCCTGCACCACCACTACGAGAAGAAAGGCTGGTCCGAGCCCACGATCGTCATCCGCTTCTGGATCGTCTCCATGATCCTCGCTTTGGTGGGTCTGGCCACCTTGAAGATCCGATGACCGGGTTCTCCCCCACCCTGTTCCATGGCCGCCGCTACGCCGTCGTCGGCCTCGGCCGCAACGGCTCGCCCGCCGCCGCCAGCCTCGCCGCCAAGGGCGCGGACGTGGCCGTCTGGGATGACCGCCCGGACGCCCGCGCCGCCGCCACGCTCCCCCTGCATGACCCGACGGACGGCCTCGCCGGCTTCGACGCCCTCATCCTCAGCCCGGGTATCCCGCACGCCCTGCCCGCCCCCCATCCGGCCGCGGACGCCGCCCGCGCCGCCGGCATCCCGATCCTGTCCGACGCCGAGCTGCTGTTCCAGGCCGTCCGCGCCAGCGGCAGCCAGGCCCGCTTCGCCGGCATCACCGGCACCAACGGCAAAAGCACGGTCACCGCACTTCTCGGCCATATCTTGTCCGGCGCCGGGATCGAATCGGCGGTGGGCGGCAACCTGGGCGCCGCCGCCCTGGCGCTCCCCCGCCTGGGCCACAGCGGCGTCTACGTGCTGGAGATGTCGTCCTACATGCTGGAACGCCTGCTGAGCCTGCGTTTGGACGCCGCGGCGCTGCTCAACCTCGGTCCCGACCATCTCGACCGTCACGGCGATATGCCGGGCTACATCGACGCCAAACGCCACGTCTTCGACCGCCAGCAGCCCGGCGATACGGCGGTCCTCGGGGTGGACGACCCTGAGACCGCCGCCATCGCCCTCTCCGGCCCGCACGTGATCACCATCTCCGGCGAGCGCCGCGCCGACATCTGGTGCGACCAAGGCACGTTGCGCGACGCCCAAGGCCCGATCATGGCGATGACGGGCGCGCCCGCCCTGCCCGGCCCGCACAACGCGCAGAACGCCGCCGCCGCCCTCGCCCTCGCCCGCGCCCTCGGCGCCAATGACGGCGCCATCACCCGCGGCATTCGGAGCTTCCCCGGCCTGCCCCACCGCCAGGAGCGGATCGCCACCACCGACGGCATCGCCTGGATCAACGACAGCAAGGCCACCAACGCGGACGCCGCCGCCCGCGCCCTGGCCTGCTACGAGCGCCTCATCTGGATCGCCGGCGGCGAGGCGAAGGCCGGCGGCATCGAGTCCCTCCGCCCGTACTTTCCCCGCATCGCCCATGCCCTGCTGATCGGCCGCGACGCCCCCGAACTCGCCGTAACACTGAACGCCGCCGGCGTCCCGAACAGCATCGCAGGCAGGCTGGACGCCGCCGTAGCCGAAGCCCGCACGCTCGCCCGCCGCACCGGCGCCGCCACCGTCCTGCTCTCCCCCGCCTGCGCGAGCTGGGACCAGTTCACCGGCTTCGAGGCCCGCGGCGAGCGGTTCCGCGCGCTCGTGCTCGATGGCCAAGCCCTGCCCGCCGCCCAGAGAAGGAGCGCCTGATGGCCGCGCTCTCCCGCAACGATTCCTCGACCCTCGGCCGCTGGTGGTGGACCGTTGACCGCTGGACCCTGTTCGCCGTCGCCGCCCTCATCTTCTTCGGCTACGTGATGATGCTCGCCGCTTCCCCCGCGGTCGCCGAGCGCATCCACGTCTCCCGCGACATGTTCATCGCCAAGCAGGTCGTCTTCCTCGCTTTGGCCGGCCTCGTCGTCGTCGCCACCTCCCTGCTCTCCCCCCGCGGCGTGCGCCGCCTCGCCGTGGTCGGCTGCCTGGTCGCCCTCGCCCTCACTGCCGCCACCCTCGTCTTCGGGGCCGAGATCAAGGGCGCCCGCCGCTGGATCGCGATGCCGGGCATGAGCCTGCAGCCGAGCGAATTCCTCAAGCCCTGCTTCGCCGTCGTCACCGCCTGGCTGATCGCCGAGAGCAAGCGCACCCGCCGCTTTCCCGGCACGCTGATCGCCTGCGCCATCTTCGCGGTCATCGCCCTTCTGCTGAAATCACAGCCCGACATGGGCATGCTGGCCGTCGTCGCCGCCGTCCTGTTCGTCCAGCTCTACATCGGCGGTCTCAACATCGTCCTGGTCGGCGTTGCCGGCGCGGGCATCGTGGGCGCATCGGTTGCCGCCTACAGCGTCTTCCCCCACGTCCGCAGCCGCGTCACCCGCTTCCTCGACCCCTCCTCCGGCGACAGCTATCAGGTCAACACCGCCCTCGAAGCCTTCGGCAACGGCGGCCTGCTCGGCCGGGGTCCCGGCGAAGGCCGGGTCAAGGACGTCCTGCCCGATGCCCACGCCGATTTCGTGTTCGCCGTCATGGGCGAGGAATTCGGCCTCATCGTCTGCGCCCTCGTGCTCGCCCTATTCATGTTCATCGTCATCCGCGGCCTGCTGCGTCTCCTGGCCGAGCAGGACCTGTTCATCGTCCTCGCCGCCACCGGCCTCGTCACCAGCTTCGGCCTGCAAAGCTTCGTCAACATGGCAAGCTCGCTGCACCTGATCCCGACCAAGGGCATGACCCTGCCGTTCGTCTCCTATGGCGGCTCCTCCGTGCTCGCGGTCGCGATGGGCATCGGCATGTTGCTGGCCCTGACCCGGCGCCGCAACCGCTTCGAAGCCGAGGCCATCCGATGAGCGGCGTCATGGACCTGCCAGCGGTGCGAACGCCCGGCGAGCAGTCAGCCGGCCCGGTCATCGTCGCCGCCGGCGGCACCGGAGGCCACTTCTTCCCCGCCGAAGCCCTCGCCGCCGAGCTGATTCGCCGCGGCCGCCGCGTCGTGCTCATGACCGACGCCCGCAGCGGCGGCCTTTCCTCCGCCGTGTTCCAGGGCACGGAGACCCACGTCCTGAAAGGCGCGGGGATCGCCGGCCGCGGCCTGGCCCGCGGCAGCCGCGCCGTCCTCGCCCTCGCCGCCGGCACGCTCGAAGCCCGCCGCCTGATCGACCGCCTCCGCCCCGCCGCCATCGTCGGCTTTGGCGGCTACCCGAGCGTGCCCCCGGCGCTCGCCGCCCGCCTCTCGAAGCGCCGCCCGCCGGTGATCCTGCACGAGCAGAACGCCGTCCTCGGCCGGGCCAACCGAACCCTCGCCCGCTTCGCCAGCCACCTCGCCCTTGGCATGGACCAGACCAGCCGCTTGCCCGCCCGCCCTGCCCATATCGTCGTTGGCAACCCCGTCCGCCCGGCAATCCAGGCCCTGGCCGGCACGCCTTATTCGGCCCCCGACCCGAGCGGCCCGATCAACCTTCTCATCACCGGCGGCAGCCTCGGCGCCCGCGTGTTCAGCGACGCCGTGCCCGTCGCCATCGCGCTGTTGCCCGCCGAGCTTCGCGCCCGCCTCAGCATCGTCCAGCAATGCCGGGCCGAGGACCTGGACCGGGTGCGCGCCGCCTATGCCGGGCTTGGCATCCCCGCCGAACTCTCGGCCTTCTTCCCCGACCTCGCCGGCCGCCTCGCGGGCGCCCATTTCGTCATCGCCCGCGCCGGGGCCAGCACCGTGGCCGAGATCGCCGCCATCGGCCGCCCGGCCCTGCTCGTCCCCCTCCCCGGCGCCATCGACGGCCACCAGGCCCGCAACGCCGCCAGCATCGACGCCGACGTGCTTGAGCAGGCGGAGATCACCCAACGCCCCGCCCTCCTGGCCGAAGCCCTCGCCTCGCGCCTGACCACCCCCGACCGCCTCGCCATGATGGCCACCGCCACCGCCGCCCACGCCCGCCCCCAGGCCGCCGCAGCGCTCGCCGACCTGGTCGAGGACCTGGCGGCCCAAAGGACCAGACCATGAGAGCCCTCCCCCTCGGCATCGGCACCATCCATTTCGTCGGCATCGGCGGCATCGGCATGTCCGGCATCGCCGAAGTGCTGCACACGCTCGGCTACGCCGTCCAAGGCAGCGACATCGCCGACGGCGTCAACGTCCGCCGCCTGCGCGAGGCCGGCATCCCCGTCGCCGTCGGCCACGAGGCGAGCCACGTCGCCAACGCCCAGGTCGTCGTCGTCAGCACCGCCGTCCGCGCCGACAACCCGGAGGTCATGGCCGCCCGCGCCCGGCTCGTCCCCGTCGTCCGCCGCGCCGAGATGCTGGCCGAACTGATGCGCCTGCGCTGGTCCATCGCCATCGGCGGCACCCACGGCAAGACCACCACCACGAGCCTCGTCGCCGCCGTGCTGGAGGCGGCCGGCCTCGACCCCACCGTCATCAACGGCGGCATCATCAACGCCTACGGCAGCAATACCCGCTTGGGTGAGGGCGAGTGGATGGTGGTCGAGGCCGACGAGAGCGACGGCAGCTTCCTGCGCCTGCCCAGCACCATCGCCGTCGTCACCAACATGGACCCGGAGCACCTCGACCACTGGGGCACGGCCGACGCCATGATCGCCGGCTACGACCAGTTCGTGGGCAACGTCCCCTTCTACGGGTTCGCCGTGCTGTGCATCGACCACCCCGGCGTGCAGTCCATGATCCCGCGCCTGTCCGACCGCCGCATCGTCACCTACGGCTTCTCGCCGCAGGCCGACGTCCGCGCCGAGCGCCTGGTGACCGACAAGCTCGGCGCCACCTTCGAGGTCGTCGTCACCGACCGCGCCCGGCGCAGCGCCCGCCGCATGGGGCCTTTCCGCCTGCCCATGCTCGGCAGCCACAACGTCGCCAACGCGCTGGCCGCCATCGCCATCGGCATCGAGATGGACATCGACGACGCCACGCTCCGCAGCGCCTTCGCAGGCTTCCGCGGCGTCAAGCGGCGCTTCACCAAGACCGGCGAGAGCGGCGGCATCACCGTCATCGACGACTACGGCCATCACCCGGTTGAGATCGCCGCCGTGCTCAAGGCCGCCCGCCAGGCCGGCGCCCGCGACGTCATCGCCGTGGTGCAGCCGCACCGCTATACCCGCCTCGCCTCCCTGTTCGACGAGTTCTGCACCTGCATGAACGACGCCGGCACCGTCATCGTCGCCGACGTCTACGCCGCGGGCGAGGCCCCCATCCCCGGCATCAACCGCGACGCCCTCGTGGACGGCCTGCGCGCCCGCGGTCACCGCAGCGTCGTCCCCCTCCCCGGCCCCGAGCACCTGGCCGAGATGGTCCACGCCATCGCCCGCCTCGGCGATTTCGTCGTCTGCCTCGGCGCGGGCAACATCACCCAATGGGCCGGCGCCCTCCCCGAGCAGCTTGCCGCGCTGCAGACCGCCGGCCAGAGGCGCGCCGGATGAGCGCCGCCCTCGACATGCAGCATCTGCTCGGCCACCTGCCGCCCACCGCCGGCCGCGTGCAGGCCGACACCCCGCTCGCCCCCGCCACCTGGTTTCGCGTCGGCGGCCCGGCCGAGGTCCTGCTGCGCCCCGCCTCGCCCGCCGACCTCGCCCGTTTCCTGGGCGCCCTCCCGCCCGACATGCCCGTCTGCGTCCTGGGGGCTGCCAGCAACGTCATCGTCCGCGACGGCGGCATCGCCGGCATCGTCGTCCGCCTCGGCCGCGGCTTCAGCGACATCCAAACCGAACCGGGCGGCATCATAGCCGGCGCCGCCTGCCTCGACGCCACCGTCGCCGAGCACGCCGCCGCCTCCGGCCTCGCAGGCGTCGAGTTCCTCTCCGGCATCCCCGGCTCCATCGGCGGCGCGGTCGCCATGAACGCCGGCGCCTACGGCGGCGACGTCGCCTCCTGCCTCGACTGGGCCGAGTTCGTCACCCGCTCCGGCGAGCACGTCCGCATCGAGGCCCACGCCCTCGCCTTCGCCTACCGCCACGCCAGCCTGCCCCCCGGCGCCATCGTCACCCGCGCCCGCTTCCGCGCCCGCCCCGGCGACAAGGCCGCCATCGCCGCCCGCATGGCCAGCATCCGCGCCAGCCGGGACGCGACGCAACCCACCCGCGCCCGCACCGGCGGCAGCACCTTCCGCAACCCGCCGGGCCAGAAGGCCTGGGAGCTGATCGAAGCCGCCGGCGCGCGCGGCCTTCGCTGCGGCGATGCGCAGGTCAGCGAGAAGCACTGCAACTTCCTGCTCAACCTCGGCCGCGCCAGCGCCGCCGAGCTCGAAGGCTTGGGCGAGGAGCTGCGCCGCCGCGTCCACGCCATGAGCGGCGCCGCGCTCGAATGGGAGATCAAGCGGATCGGCATCCCTGGTGATACCCCCGGCGCCACGCCCTGGGGCCAGCCATGAAGCGCGTCGCGGTGCTCTACGGCGGCATCTCCGCCGAGCGCGAGGTCAGCCTCTCCTCCGGCCGCCAAGTCATCATCGCCCTGGAGCAAGCCGGCTTCGACGTCGTCCCGATCGAGGTCGGCGACGACCTCGCCGCCGTCCTGCGGGCGCTCGACCCGAAGCCCGATGCCGTGTTCAACGCGCTGCACGGCCGCTACGGCGAGGACGGCGCGATCCAGGGCGTGCTCGACTGGCTCGGCATCCCCTACACCCACTCCGGCGTCCGCGCCTCCGCGCTCGCGATGGACAAGCAGGCCGCCAAGGCAATTTTCGCCGCCGCCGGCCTTCCCGTCGCCCGCGGCGCAGTCATCAACGTCGCCGCCCTCGAGCACGCCGATCCCCTGCCCCGGCCCTACGTGGTCAAGCCCCTCAACGAAGGCTCCTCCGTCGGCGTCGAGATCATGCGCGACGGCGACAACCGCCGGGCCGAGATCGCCCGCGCCTGGCGCTTCGGCCCCACCGCCATGATCGAGGAATTCGTCCCCGGCCGCGAGCTCACCGTCGCCGTCATGGGCGACCGCGCCCTCGCCGTGACCGAGATTCACGCCGACGCCGGCGCCTTCTACGACTACGAAAGCAAGTACGGCGACGGCGGCAGCCATCACCAGGTCCCCGCCGCGATCCACCCCGAAACCTACGCCAAGGCCCTGGACGTGGCCCTGGCCGCCCACCGCGCCCTCGGCTGCGCCGGCGCCACCCGCGCCGACCTCCGCTACGACGACACGCTTGGCGAACCCGGCCGACTCGTCCTGCTCGAGGTCAACACCCAGCCCGGCCTTACCCCCACCAGCCTGCTCCCCGAGCAGGCCGCCCACCTGGGCATCCCCTTCCCGGCCCTGTGCGCCTGGATGATCGAGCACGCCCGATGCCGCGCGTAGCCGACCCGACCCGACCCGCCGACCGCCCGCGCGCGCCGCTTCGCACGCCGGCCAAGCCTCCGCGCCCGGTCGGCAATCGTCCCGGCCGCCTCGTCCTGCTCTGGCGCCGCCAGCGCCGGAACTGGCGCAAGATCGCCCTCGCGCTGCTGGCCGTCGTCGCCGTCCTCGGCGTCGCCGCGGCTGTGCACAGCATCAACCCGGCCCGCACCCTCGCCACGTTGCAGCGCCGCCTCGGGGTCGCCGCCGGGCTTACGGTGCAGACCATCGTCGTCGAGGGCCGCCGCAAAACGCCCGAAGCCAAGCTCCGCGGCGCCCTCGGCGTCGCCCGCGGCGACATGCTGCTCGGCGTCTCCCTCGAAGCCGCCCGCGCCCGCATCGAAGCGCTCAGCTGGGTCCGGCACGCCACCGTCGAGCGCCGCCTGCCCGATACCATCATCGTCACCCTGCGCGAGCGCAGCCCCGTCGCCGTCTGGCAGTCCGGCGGCAAGTTCGTGCTGATCGACCGCGCCGGCCAAGTCGTCGAGGACGGCGACCCGGCCAAGGATGCCGAGGCCTTCGCCTCCCTCCCCCTCGTCGTCGGCGCCGGCGCGCCCGAAGCCGCCGCCGCCCTGCTCGACACGCTCGCCGCCCAGCCGCAGCTCAAGGAGCGCGTCGCCGCCGCCGTTCGCGTGGGCGAGCGGCGCTGGAACTTGCGCCTCAAGAACGGCGCCGACGTCCTCCTCCCCGAAGGCGCCGAGGCCGCGGCCCTGGCCAAGCTCGCCGAGCTGCAAGCCAGCCAGCAACTCCTGGACCGCCCATTGCAGACGGTCGATATGCGCCTCGGCGACCGGCTGACGATCCGCCCGATGACCGAGCCGGTCCCGCCCATCCCGCCCAAGCGGCCAACCTGAGGGACATGGCATGAACACCATCGTCCGCCCTATTGCCCCGCCGGCGCCGCAGTCAACCCGCCCGGTCTTGCCGCCCGGGATGCCGCCCGACGCCCCCGCCGGGCGCGGCAGGCCGCTCCGCACCGGTCCCTTCGGCGTGCTCGACGTGGGCAGCAGCAAGATTTGCTGTCTCATCGGCCGCGTCGACCAGGACGCGAGGCTCCGCGTCACCGGCTTCGGCCTCGCCCCCTCCCGCGGCATCCGCGGCGGCGGCATCACCGACATCGAGCAGGCCGGCCTCGCCATCCTCAAGGCAGTCGGCGCCGCCGAGGAAATGGCCCAGCACCACCTGCGCAGCGTCGTCGTCAACCTCTCCTGCGGCGCGCCCGTCAGCCGCCAGATCAACCTGCAATGGCCGATGGGCGACCGCCCGATCGGCGACCAGGACCTCCGCCGCATCCTGCACGAAGGCCGCGGCCGGGCCGTCCAGGAAGGCCGCGACACCATCCACGTTCTCCCGCTCGGCTTCACCGTCGATGACACCCACGGCGTCGCCGACCCCCGCGGCCTGCACTGCGACCAGCTCACCGTCCGCCTGCATACAGTCGACTCCGGCGCCACCGCGCTCCGCAACCTCGTTGCCGCCATCGAGCGCTGCCAGCTCGACATCGCCGACCTCGTCAGCGCCCCCATGGCCTCCGGCCTGTCCGTCCTGGTCGACGACGAACGCGAACTCGGCGCGACCGTCATCGACATGGGCGGCGGCGCCACCGACGTCGCCGTTTTCAGCGAGGGCCACGTCGTCCATACCGCGCAGATCCCGCTCGGCGGCGCCCACGTCACCAACGACATCGCCCGCCTGCTCTCCACCCCCGTCTCCCACGCCGAGCGCCTGAAAACCCTCTACGGCAACGCCCAGGGCAGCCCGGACGACGAGCGCGAGATGCTGCCCATCCCGCTCGTCGGCGAGGCCGAGCACCACATCCAGAAAATCCCTCGCAGCAAGGTGGTCGAGATCATCGGCCCCCGCCTGGAGGAGACCCTCGAAATGGTCCGCGACCGCCTGAGCAATGCCGGGTTCAACCGCGACGCAGCCAACCGCGTCGTGCTCACCGGCGGCGCGAGCCAGCTCGCCGGCGCCCGCGAGATGGCCTCGCACATCCTCGGCCGCCAAACCCGCCTCGGGCGCCCCCACGCCATTCGCGGCCTGCCCGAACTCCACGACGGCCCGGCGTTCGCCACCGCCGCCGGCCTGCTCGGCTGGGCCTCCGGCTCAGGCCGCAGCCTGGCCGACATCGAGACCACCGACCTCGCCCCGGCAGGATTCATCGGCCGGGCGATCAAGTTTCTTCGCGAACGATTGTGAGAGGACAAGACAGACGCGCGCCGACGATGCCAACTTCAAATTATTAACCTTCAATTAACAACTCCCCAGCAAGGAGCCCAAGCATGACCCTGAACCTCACCGTCCCCGTCCAGACCCACACCGACTTCACCCCGCGCATCACCGTCATCGGCGTCGGCGGCGGCGGCACCAACGCGGTCGACAACATGATCACCTCCGGCCTGGCCGGCGTCGATTTCGTCGTCGCCAACACCGACGCGCAGCAACTCGTCCACAGCAAGGCCGACCGCCGCATCCAGCTCGGCCCGCACCTCACCCAAGGCCTCGGCGCCGGCGCGAAGCCCGAGATCGGCCGCGCAGCCGCGCAAGAGGCCGCCGACGAGCTGATGCGTCACCTTGACGGCGTCCACATGGTGTTCATCACCGCCGGCATGGGCGGCGGCACCGGCACCGGGGCGGCGCCCGTTATCGCGCAACTGGCCCGCGAGCGAGGAGTATTGACTGTCGGCGTCGTCACCAAACCTTTCAACTTCGAGGGCGCGCGCCGCACCAAGGCGGCGGAGCAAGGTATCTCCGAACTGCAGCAATACGTCGACACATTAATTGTCATTCCGAATCAGAATCTGTTCAGGCTGGCCAACGAGCGCACCGGCTGGCGCGAGGCGTTCAAGATGGCCGACAACGTGCTCTATATGGGCGTGCGCGGCGTCACGGACCTGATGATGGCGCCCGGCCTCGTGAACCTCGACTTCGCCGACATCCGCACCGTCATGGCGGAAATGGGCAAGGCGATGATGGGCACCGGCGAAGCGGACGGCGACAACCGCGCCGTCCGCGCCGCCGAGGCCGCGATCAGCAACCCGCTGCTGGAAGACACCAGCATGGCCGGCGCGCGCGGCCTCCTGATCAACATCACTGGCGGCGAGGACATGACCCTGTTCGAGGTCGACCAGGCCGCCAACCGCATCCGCGAGGAAGTGGCCGAGGACGCCAACATCATCTTCGGCTCCGCCATCGACGAAGACCTCTCCGGACGCGTCCGCGTCTCGGTGGTGGCGACCGGCATCGACATGGCGTCCCACGCCGAAGCGCAGCGTCCCCGCCTGATGGTGGTCGGCGGCGACGCCTACTCGCCCGAGGCGATAGCCACCCACGCCGCCGGCGGCGGCCAGGCCGCGGCGCCCGCCATGCACCGCCCCGCCCCCGGCGCCCAGTTCCTCACGCCCCGGCCGGCCGCGGAGCAGTTCTCCGCCCACACCCAGGCGGAAGCGGCGCCCCCGGCGCCGCAGATGCCGCAACAGCGCACGTATGCCGCGCCCGCGCCGGGCTCCCGGCTGTCAGCGGCCTCGCGTCAGAGCGCGATCTTCTCCGAAACCGGCCACCACGTGCCGCCGGTCCCTGCCGAAGCAGCGCCCGCGACGTCTCCGGCTCGCGCCCTGTTCGGCATGATGACCCGCTCCATGCGCGGCGTTCGCCCGCAACCGCACGACCAAGCGCCGGAGCCGCAACGGGCCGAACCAGGCTTCTCGAACGCCGCTCCCGCGCAACCGTCGACGCAGGCGCAGCATAACCAGGACGAGGCGCTGGAAATTCCGGCATTTTTGCGGCGGCAATCATAGCAGAAAGATAAACCTTAACAGTGCGTTACGACGCAATACTCAGAAACATTGATTGACTTGGCGATCCTGGTGCGCTGCGAATACAGTGTCACCAGGACGTCATCCTGGCGTCTCGACTTTTCTGCCATCGGGCAGGCACCGGGGACCAACATGGACGGCCTGTCTTATCTGCCCGCTTCTGAAACGACGGCATCGTCCAGTGACGACTCCCAGCGCACCCTGAAAGAGCCGATCGGCTGCGCCGGCCAAGGCTTGCATACCGGCCGCGGCGTCACCGTCCAAATCCTTCCCGCCCCGGTCGGCCACGGCATCGCGTTCAAGCGCACCGACCTTGGCGCCACGGTCCAGGCGCGGTTCGACAGGGTGATCGACACGCGCCTCTGCACTGTGATCGGCGACGAGGCGTCGGGAAGCATCCACGCCAGCACCATCGAGCATCTGATGGCGGCCCTTGCCGGCGCCGCGATCGACAACGCGCTGATCGAGCTGGACGGACCCGAGGCGCCGGTTTTCGATGGATCGGCCGAGCCCTGGCTGTTCCTGCTGGATTGCGCGGGGTCAGTCGCCCAGAACGCGCCCCGCCCGGTCATCGAGGTTCTCCGCCGCGTCCGCGTCGGCGATGGGGATTGCTACGCCGAACTGCGCCCGCATCGCCCAAGCGGCAGCCGCACCAGCCTTGATCTCGCAATGTCGATTGAATTCGCGGCCGAGGCGATCGGTCGGCAAGCTCTCAGCCTCTCGCTCGACCCGCTCTCGTTCCGCCGTGACATCGCCCGCGCGCGAACCTTTGCCCAGCGCCGGGAAATCGAGGATCTGCAGCAGGCCGGCCTCGCTCGCGGCGGCAGCCTCGACAACGCGGTCGTCGTCGACGGCGCCGCGATCCTGAACCCGGCCGGCCTGCGCATGGCCGACGAGTTCGTCCGCCATAAGATGCTCGACGCCATCGGCGACCTCGCGCTCGCGGGCGGCGCGTTGAGCGGCCGCTTCGTCGGCGTCAAGTCAGGTCACCGCCTGAACAACCTCCTCCTCCGCGCCCTGTTCGCCAACGCCGCCAACTGGCGCGTCGCCGCGCCCGCCGAGGCCTTGCTCGCCGCCTGATCCGTTTCCTTTGCAGGCAGACGTTGTTATAGGCAGCGCATGAACCGTATCCGCCTGCTGACTTGCGGCCTGCTCGCGATCCTGACGTTACAGGGCTGCGAGACCCTAAGTTCACTCGCTCCGTGGACCGGCAAGAACGAGGACCTCGCCGCCAAGCCCGATCCGGTCGCCAAAGGCCCCGAGGAACTCTACAACAACGGCATCGACGCGCTGAACCAGAAACGCTACGTCGCCGCCGTCGACCAGTTCGACGCCGTGGAGCAGAACTTTCCCTACTCGTCCTGGGCCGTCAACGCGCAGCTCATGCACGGCTATGCCGAATACCTGCAGAACAACTACACCGAGGCCGTCGGCGCGCTCGACCGCTACATCCAGCTCCACCCCTCCAGCCCCAACGTCGCCTACGCCTACTACCTGCGCGGCCTGTGCTACTACGAGCAGATCGCCGACATCCAGCGCGACCAGAAAGGCACCGAGCAGGCAATGGCCGCCATGCAGGAAGTCGTCAACCGCTTCCCGGACAGCGCCTACGCCCGCGACGCCCGCCTCAAGATCGATCTCTGCCGCGACCACCTTGCCGGCAAGGAAATGGAAATCGGGCGCTGGTACGAAGGCCAGAAAATCTATGCCGGCGCCATCACCCGCTTCCAGCGCGTGATCGACGACTACCAGACCACCAATCACGCCCCCGAGGCCCTCTATCGCCTGACCGAGATCTACATGCTGCTCGGCATGACCGAGCAGGCCCAGCGGACCGCGGCCGTCCTCGGATACAACTACCCGGGCAGCCCCTGGTATGCCGACGCCTACGGCGCCCTCGCCGAGCACGGCATGGCCAAGCCCTTGCAAGCCTCGGCTTCGGCCGGCGGCTTCTTCTCTCGAACATTCGGCAGCCTGTTCTAAATACTCGCCCATGCTGACGGCGCTCTCGATCCGCGACGTGGTGCTGATCGAGCGGCTGGACCTCGAATTCGGCCCAGGCCTCACCGTTCTCACCGGCGAGACCGGCGCCGGCAAGTCCATCCTGCTCGACAGCCTCGGCCTCGCCCTCGGCGCCCGCGCCGACGCCGGCCTGGTTCGAGCCGGTTGCGACCAGGCCAGCGTCACCGCCAGCTTCGCCCCGCCCATCGACCACCCCGCCCTCGCCCTGTTGGACGAACAGGGCATCGCCCCCGAGGACGAGATCGTCGTCCGCCGCGTCGTCAACCGCGACGGCCGCTCCCGCGCCAGCATCAACGACCAGCCGGTGGGCGTGGCGCTCCTCCGCCGCGCCGGCCTGATGCTGGTCGAGATCCAGGGCCAAGGCGACCAGATGGGCCTCGCCGACCCGGCCAACCACGCCGCCCTGCTCGATGCCTACGGCGTCGATCCCGCCATGCGCGGCGCGGTCCGGCAACACTGGACCGCCCTCCAGCAAGCCCGCTCCGCCCGCCTCCGCGCCACGGACGCCATCGAAGCCGCCCGTCGCGAGGAGGACTGGCTGCGTCACGCGACCGACGAGCTGCAAGCCCTGGCGCCGCAGGACGGCGAGGAGGACGCCCTCGCCGCCGAACGCCAGCGCCTCCAGCAAGGCGAGCGCCGCGCCGAGGCCATCGCCGGCGCCCTTTCGGAAATCGCCCCGCGCGACCGCCGCAACGCCGGCCCGGCCGCCGCCCTCCGCTCGGCCGCACGGGCGCTGCAACGCCTGTCCGCCGCCGGCCAGGAGGACGCCGACAGCCCGGCCGCTCCCGCCCTGGCCGCCCTGGACCGCGCCGAGGAGGCGCTGGCGGAAGCCGAGACGCTGCTGAGCCGCTTGGCGTCCGACGCCGACGCCGACCCGCGCCTGCTGGAACACGCCGAGGAACGCCTGTTCGCCCTTCGGGCCGCCGGGCGCAAGCACGCGGTCGCGGTGGCCGACCTGCCGGGCTTGCTCGCGTCGCTGCAGGGCCGGTTGCAGGCGCTTGAGACCGGAACCGCCGAGATTGCCGAACTGGAGGCGCGCGAGGCCGCGGCCAAGCAGGCCTACGCTGCCGCTGCAACCGATCTCGGCGCGGCCCGAACCGCCGCCGCCAAGCGCCTGCAAGCCGCCCTGATGCAGGAACTCCCCCCCCTCCGCCTCGACCGCGCCCGCTTCGTCATCGACGTGCAGCCGCTCGACCCGGCCCGCCACGGCCCCGCCGGCGCCGACCAGGTCCGCTTCCTCATCGCCACCAACCCCGGCCAGACCCCGGGCGCGCTCGACCGCATCGCCTCGGGCGGCGAACTCTCCCGCCTCATGCTGGCGCTCAAGGTGGTGCTGGCCGGCGACGGCACAGTCCCCACCCTCGTCTTCGACGAAGTCGACAGCGGCGTCGGCGGGGCCACCGCGGCCGCCGTCGGCGAACGCCTCGCCCGCGTCGCCGACGGCGTGCAAGTCCTGGTCGTCACCCACAGCCCCCAGGTCGCCGCCCGCGGCACGGCCCACCTCCAGGTGCTGAAGCAGGCCGGCCGCGGCCGGGCCGAAACCAGCGTCATCCCGCTCGCCGCCGGCGCCCGGCGCGAGGAGATCGCCCGGATGCTCGCCGGCGAGACCGTCACCGAAGCCGCCCGCGCCGCCGCCGACAGCCTGCTGGGCGCCGCATGACCGAGCAGGACGCCAGAACCGAACTCGAACGCCTGGCCATCGAGATCGCCCGCCACGACCGCCTCTATCACGAGCAGGACGCCCCGGAACTCTCCGACGCCGAATACGACGCCCTCCGCCGCCGCAACGCCGAGCTCGAAGCGAAATTCCCCGCCCTGGTCCGCAGCGACAGCCCTAGCCTCTCCGTGGGCGGCGCCCCCGCGTCCGGCTTCGCCAAGCTGCGCCACCGCGTGCCGATGCTCTCGCTCGACAACGCCTTCGACGCTGCCGACTTCACCGAATTCCTCGCCCGCGTTCGCCGCTTCCTCGGCCTCGGCGCCGACGTCCCCCTCCTCTTGGTCGGCGAGCCGAAGATCGACGGCCTCTCCGTCAACCTGCTCTACGAGCACGGCAAGCTTATACGCGGCGCAACCCGGGGCGACGGGACAGAGGGCGAGGACATCACCGCCAATCTCCGCACCCTGAAAGCGTTCCCGAACGAACTGAAAGGCGACGCCCCGGCCCGCATCGAGATCCGTGGCGAAGTCTTTCTCGCCAAGGCCGACTTCCTCGCCCTCAACGCGGCACAGGAACAGGCCGGCCTGCGCACCTTCGCCAATCCCCGCAACGCCGCCGCCGGCTCCCTGCGCCAGCTTGACCCGGCCATCACCGCCGGCCGCCCCCTCTCCCTCTTCGCCTATGCCCTGGGCGACGCGAGCGAGCCGCCCGCCCCCACCCACTCCGCCTACCTCGCCCGCCTCGGCGCCTGGGGCTTCGCCGTCAACCCGCTCTCCCGCGCCCTGCCCGGCGAGGCGGCGGCGCAAGCCTTCCAAACCGAACTCGCCGACGCCCGCGCCGGGCTCGACTACGACATCGACGGCGTCGTCTACAAAATCGACGACCTCGCGCTGCAGCGCCGCCTCGGCTTCGTCGGGCGCGCGCCCCGCTGGGCCATCGCCTGGAAATTTCCCGCCGAGCAGGCCGCAACCACCCTCGAAGACATCCGCATCCAGGTCGGCCGCACCGGCGCCCTCACCCCCGTCGCCACCTTGACCCCGGTCAACGTCGGCGGCGTTCTCGTCGCCCGCGCCACCCTGCACAACGCCGACGAGATCGCCCGCAAGGACGTCCGCGTCGGTGATACCGTCACCGTCCAGCGCGCCGGCGACGTCATCCCGCAAATCCTCGGTCCGGTCACGGGCAAGCCCCGAGGCCCCACCCCCTACGTCTTCCCCGAAACCTGCCCCGCCTGCGGCAGCGCCGCCGTCAGCCCCCCCGGCGAGGTCGTCCGCCGCTGCACCGGCGGCCTCATCTGCCCGGCCCAAGCCGTCGAGCGCCTGATCCACTTCGTCTCCCGCCCCGCCTTCGACATCGACGGCCTCGGCGAGAAGACCGTCATCGAGTTCCACGGTCTTGGCTGGCTCGCCGAACCCGCTGACATCTTCCGCCTCGCCCGGCACAAGGACGAGCTGCTGCAACGCGAAGGCTGGAAAGCCCGCTCGGTCGAGAACCTGCTCCGCGCCATCGAGGCCCGCCGCGCCATCCCTCTCGCCCGTCTCATCTTCGCCCTCGGCATCCGCCGCGTGGGCGAGACCAACGCCCGCCTCCTCGCCCGCCACTACGGCACGTTCGAGACCTGGCGCACGCAGATGCTCGCCGCCACGACCGTCGGCAGCGAGGACCGCGAAGCCCTCGGCAGCATCAACGGCGTCGGCCCCGCGCTCGCCGAGGAACTCGCCACCTTCTTCGCCGAGCCCCGTAACCGCGACGCGCTCGCCCGCCTCGCCGCCGAACTCACGGTCGAACCCGCCGCCAACGCCGCGGAGGCCGGCGCCCTCTCCGGCAAGGCCGTCGTATTCACCGGCACGCTCGAAACCATGACCCGCCCCGAAGCCAAGGCCCGCGCCGAAGCCCTGGGCGCCAAGGTCACCGACAGCGTCAGCAAACGAACCGACCTCGTCGTCTTGGGGGCGGACGCCGGCAGCAAGGCGAAGCGGGCGGCCGAGCTGGGGGTGCGGACGCTGACGGAAGCGGAGTGGCGGGCGTTGGCGGAGTGGGATTGACCCGCTTACAGCAGGCCAAAACCGACAGGCCGGCGCCCATCGCAGCCGATTCGGACGACCGGGCCGGGGCGGCGGGCCAATGCGCCCGCGGCGGAGCGCCGGGACTAAGGGCAGCGTCGGCAACAAGTGCGGCAGCACGCCGAAAAACTGCCTGGCAAAACAAAGCGTTTAAGGCTCGTTCGCCCGATCGACTCAGAGCGGTTATTTCCGAACGAGCCCTAAGCGTCAGTCCGCGGGACGGCTCGCCGTCACAACGCGGGAAATAACGCGTCTTCACAGACTCCTAAGCAGACATCCGTAACAGAAGCCACCAACGCCTGCTGAGGCCACGCCCGCGTGATCGTCTCCGTCAAGGATTTGCGCGCCGGAGTCCGCAGCGGCCAGGCTCAGGACCGGATCGTGAACCGGTAAGGGCTGGCGCTCCCCACCGCCGGGTCAAGCGCCAGCCGGTGCTCCAGCGGCGGGAACGCCCGGCTGCGGCAGTTCTGCCGGTCGCACAGCCGGCAGGACAACCCAATCCCCACCGCCGCCTGCTCCAGGTCGATCCCGTCCGCGTAGGCGACCGCCCCCGCATGGGCCACGTCGCACCCCATCGCCACCACGTGCGTCGGCTGCGGCTCCCCCCACCGCACCGCCCGCCCCACCACGCACCGCGCGAAGCAAAGGAACGCCGCCCCATCCGGCAGCCGCGCCACCTGCACCTGCACCTGCGAAGGCGACGCGAACGCAGCATGCACCACCCAGCGCGGACAAGACCCTCCGAACCGCGCGAACGGGAACCCGGCCGCCGAGAACCGCTTGCTCACGTTCCCCGCCGCATCCACCCGCAGGAAGAAGAATGGCACGCCCCGGTTCCCGACCCGCTGCAGCGACGACAGCCGCTGGCAAGCCTGCTCGAAGCTCACCCCGAACCGGTCCGCCAACGCTTCCATGTCATGCCGCAGCTCCATCGCCGCCGCCCGGATCGGCTCATACGGCATCAGCAGGGCCGCCGCCGCATAGTTCAGCAGCCCCAGCCGGATCAGGGACGCCGCTTCCGCCGTGCTCGGCGCGATCGCCTCCAACTGCGCCTCCACCGCCTCTCGCACCTCCAACAACGCCAACTGGAACGCCAAGTGGAACCCCCGGCTCTCCCGCGGCAACTGCTCCGACAGCACGAGCCGCCGCCCCTCCGCATCATACTCCCGCAGCGACCCGTCCGTCGGCGCCACCCGGATGCGCAGCCCATGAAGCTGCCGCAGCCGCTCCGCGATCGCGTGGTTCAGCTCCGCCGGCTCCGGCGTCAGGCTCGCCCGCACCGCCTCCGCCGCCGCCTCCAGCTCGGGAAAATGGTTGCCCCGCTCATGGAAGGCGTCCCGGGCCTCCTCGTTCGGCAACACGAACCGGCGTCCGGACGGCAAGGCGATCCCGCTCGCATCCTCCCGCGCCACCCGCCAGGCCCGGTACAGCGCCAGCACCGCCCGGCTCGCCGCCGGGCTCCTCCCCGCCAGCGCCGCGATCTCCGCATCCGGCACGTCTTGGTCCAGCAGCGCGTCCCCGAACGCCTCCCGCAGCCCGGCCTCCAACTGCCGCTCCTCCGCGCCCGACAGGGTGGCGAGGTCCACGTCCAGCGTCTGCCCCAGCTTGACCAGCAGGCTCGCCGTCACCGCCCGCTGCTCGTGTTCGATCAGGTTGAGGTAGCTGGCCGAAATGCCCAGCCGCGCGGCCAAGGATTGCTGCGTCAGGAGTTGCTCCTGCCGCAAGCGGCGAATAGTGCGTCCGATAAGCAGTGGCGCCACTTTACAACCTTTACTGTTTTACTGCTTCTACAAACAATCCAACAACGCCCTTACTGGGCTTACGCACGAATAGGGGCTGACCTTCGCGGGCGCAATGTCAATACTTCACCAGCGCCATTCGAGGAGAGACGCAATGCACGCCAACGACCATCCCCACTTCGCCCCCAACTTCGCGCCAGACGGCATGGCCGGCGGCATCCCCAGCCAAGACCCGGAGCGCTTCGCCGGCATCAAACGCGACTATGCCCCCGAAGACGTCGCCCGCCTTTCGGGCAGCTTCCGCGTCCGCCACACGCTCGCCGAGATGGGCGCCGCCCGCCTCTGGCGCCTGCTGCGCACCGAGCCCTACGTCAACACGCTCGGCGCGCTGACCGGCAACCAGGCCATGCAGCAGGTCCGCGCCGGCTTGAACGCCATTTATCTCTCCGGCTGGCAGGTCGCCGCCGACGCCAACACCTCCTGCGAAATGTATCCCGACCAGTCGCTCTACGCCGTGAACTCCGTCCCCCAAGTCGTGAAACGCATCAACGCCGCGCTGCGCCGCTGCGACCAGATCGCCCGGCTCGAAAACGACGGCGCCATTCACTGGATGGCCCCGATCATCGCCGACGCCGAGGCCGGCTTCGGCGGGGCGCTGAACGCCTTCGAGCTGATGCGCGCCATGATCGAGGCCGGCGCCGCGGGCGTCCACTTCGAGGACCAGCTCGCCAGCGAGAAGAAGTGCGGCCACCTGGGCGGCAAGGTGCTGGTCCCGATCAGCCAGCACATCCGCACCCTCAACGCCGCCCGCCTCGCCGCCGACGTGGAAGGCGTGCCCACCGTGCTGCTGTGCCGCACCGACGCCCACTCGGCCCAGCTCCTGACCGCCGACGTGGACGAGCGCGACCGCCCGTTCCTCACCGGCGAGCGCACCCCCGAAGGCTTCCACCGCATCCGCCCCGGCGTCGGCGTCGATTACGCCATCGCCCGCGGCCTCGCCTTTGCGCCCTACGCCGACCTGCTGTGGTGGGAGACCAGCGAGCCGAACCTCGAGGAGGCGCAGCGCTTCGCCGACGCCATCCACGCGAAATACCCCGGCAAGATGCTGGCCTACAACTGCTCGCCCAGCTTCAATTGGCAGAAGAAGCTCTCCCCCGACGCCATCGCCAGCTTCCAGCAGCAAATCGGCGCGATGGGCTACCGCTTCCAGTTCGTCACCCTGGCCGGGTTCCACAGCCTGAACCACTCGATGTTCACGCTCGCCCGCGGCTACAAGGAGCGCGGCATGGCCGCCTACTCCGAGCTGCAGCAAGCCGAGTTCGCCTCGGAGCCCGACGGCTACACCGCGACCCGGCACCAGCGCGAGGTCGGCACCGGCTGGTTCGACGCCGTCGCCACGGCGGCCTCCGGCGGCACGTCCAGCACCACGGCTATGGCCGGCAGCACCGAAACCGAGCAGTTTCACGACGGCGACGCGCCCGCCGAGGTCAAGCCCGGGGCCGCGCGCCACAACCACGACGACGGGCTGGTCCACGGCCACGCCTGGGCCGTCTCCTCGCCCGACCGCTAGGCAACGGCGGCCCGGAGCGTGCTCCGGGCCGTTCCTCAACAATGATCAAGCCGCCATGCTGGGCGCCATGTCGCGGGACAGCCCGCCATCGCGAAGCAAAAATGAACCGGTCCTAAAGACTCTCAGGCAGACATTCCTCGCATAAGCAGAATGTCCGTGTCGCAGCCGCATTCTGAACCTGAATGCCAACGAAGCAGTGCTTCTCCGCGCACTGCCGGGGCTCGTCGCTGCCACGGAGTGCGCAGGCCCCAACGTTTGCGTATCCAACAACTTCCAACATGTCCGTCATGGCGCATCTCTCACTGGCGCAAGTATGATTATGCCACGCCGGAGACTCCCCAATGCGCACCCTTGCCCTTCTAGTCGCTGCAGCCGCCCTGTCCGCATGCTCAACCACGCCCGTCCCGTTGTCCGAGGCAAAATTCATTCCCGATCAGCTTCTCTATCGCGATGCTTCCCCCAACACAGCACCTGTTATCGTCCGCCGGGACCGTGGCTTTGCAGGATCCGGCTGCAAAGCCCAAGTATTCGTTGAGGGCGATCTTGCCGCCTATCTGGGCACCGGAGAGGCAGTAAGGCTGAACGTCCCAGCAGGCAACGCAATAATAGGAGCAGATCCAGGAACCATTTGCGGAGGGGGTACCGTTGAAGAAGCAATAACGCTCGTTTCAGGACAGCCTGCTTATCTCCGAATCTCACGCGACGGGAATGGCACGTTCCGTCTTATGCGGACACTGGGCCGGTAAACCCGGCAATCTAACCCGACCGCCCCAAGAACACCGCTCAGTTTCAAGACTCCAAGCCAATCCCAACCTAAATATCCGCGTAGCAATGCGTCTCCGCCGCCCCCCCGGGGTTCGTCACCGCCCCCAGATGCGCCGGCCCCACCGTCTGCGCGAACTTCCAGATCGCCCCGCTGTTGTAATCCGTCCCCCGCGGCGTCCAGGCCGCCCGCCGCTTTGCCATCTCCTCCTCCGACAGCAAAACCTCGATCACCCCGGCCTCCGCGTCCAGCACGATCCGGTCCCCGTTCCGCACCAGCGCGATCGGCCCTCCCACGGCCGCCTCCGGCCCCACATGCCCCACGCAGAACCCCCGCGTCCCGCCCGAGAACCGCCCGTCGGTGATCAACGCCACCGCCTCCCCCATCCCCTGCCCGTAGATCGCCGAGGTGGTGGACAGCATCTCCCGCATCCCGGGCCCCCCCTTCGGCCCCTCGTAGCGGATCACGATCACGTCCCCCGCCTTGTAGGCCCGCGCGTCCACGGCCGCGAACGCCTCCTCCTCGCTGTCGAAGCACAGCGCCGTCCCTTCGAACCGCTGCCGCTTCATCCCCGCCACCTTCACGATCGCCCCGTCCGGCGCGAGGTTCCCCCGCAGCCCGACCACGCCCCCCGTTCGGCTCAACGGCCGCGACACCGGGTAAACCACGTCCTGGTCCTCCGGGATCCGGACGTGCGCCAGGTTCTCCGCCAAGGTCTTGCCGGTTACGGTGATGCAATCCCCATGCAGCAGCCCCCCATCCAGCAACGCCTTTAGGATCACCGGAATCCCCCCGATCCGATGAACGTCCAAGGCCACGTACTTCCCCCCCGGCTTGAGGTCGGCGATGTAGGGCGTCCGCCGCATGATCTCCACCACGTCATCCATGGTGAACGAGATCCCCGCCTCGTGCGCCATGGCCGGCAAATGCAGCCCGGCGTTCGTGCTCCCCCCCGTCGCCCCCACCACGACGGCCGCGTTCTCCAGCGCCCGCCGGGTCACGATGTCCCGCGGCCTCAACCCGCTCTCGACCAGCGCCATCACCGCCCGCCCGCTCTCCACCGCCCACCGGTCCCGGTCCTCATACGGCGCGGGCGACCCGGCCGACCCGGGCAACGCCAGCCCGATCGCCTCGCTCACCGTCGCCATCGTGTTGGCCGTGAACTGCCCGCCGCACGCCCCGGCGCTCGGGCACGCGACGCACTCCAGCTCATGCAGCTCCTCGTCGCTCATCGACCCCGCCGCGTGCTGCCCCACCGCTTCGAACACGTCCACCACGGTCACGTCCCGGTCCTTGAACCGCCCCGGCAGGATGCTCCCCCCATACATGAACACGCTCGGCACGTTCAGCCGCAGCATCGCCATCATCATCCCCGGCAGGCTCTTGTCGCACCCCGCCAGCCCCACCAGCGCGTCGTAGCAATGCCCCCGCACCGTCAGCTCCACGCTGTCCGCGATCACCTCGCGCGACACCAGGGAACTCTTCATCCCCTGGTGCCCCATCGCGATCCCGTCCGTCACGGTGATGGTCGTGAACTCCCGCGGCGTCCCCCCCGCCTCCTTCACCCCCACCTTCACCGACTGCGCCTGCCGGTTGAGCGCGATGTTGCACGGCGCCGCCTCGTTCCAGCACGTCGCCACGCCGACGAACGGCTGGTTGATCTCGTCCTCGGTCAGCCCCATCGCGTAGTAGTACGACCGGTGCGGCGCCCGCCCCGGCCCTTCCGTCACATGCCGCGAAGGCAACCGAGCCTTGTCCCACCGCTTCTTCAACATGAACTGCTCCTAACAAATGGGGTCTGGGGCCAAGGCCCCAGCGGGTCGAGGACAGCGCCCTCGCCTTAACTAATCCTTTGAATGGCAGCCGCCAGCCGTTCCGCCTCAGCCAGGTGCGAAGCCAACCGCTCCCGGTTCTCCTCCACCACCTCCGGGGGAGCTTTCCGCACGAACTCCGAATTGTCCAGCTTCCGCCGCACCTTCTCCGCCTCGGCCAGCGCCTTCGCCCGCTCCGTGCCCAACCGCCCCCGCTCCGCCTCAAGGTCGATGATCCCCGCCAAAGGCAGCGCAACCGTCACCTCGTCCAGCACCACCTGCGCGCTCCCATTCGGCATCGCCCCCTCCAGCGCCGCCACCTCGCTCGCCCGCCCCATCCGCCCGATTGCCTCGTGCCAGGCCCGCGCCCGCTCCATCGTCGCCGCATCCGCCCCCTGCAGCAGAATAGGCGTCAGCGACGACGGCGGCACGTTCATCTCCGACCGCACCGTCCGCACCGACCCGATCAGCCGCACCACCCAATCCAACTCCTTGCGAGCTTCCTCGGCGCCCTCGACAGCGGCCGCCTCCGGCCACGCCGCCCGGATCAGGCTGAACGGCGCCCCATACCCCATCTCGTCCCAGAGATGCTCGGTGACGAACGGCATCGCCGGGTGCAGCAGCCGCAGCACCATGCCCAGCACGTGACCCCCCGTCGCCCGCACCTCATCCTTCTCCGCCCCGTCCGGCCCGTTCAGCACCGGCTTGGCGAATTCCAGGAACCAGTCGCAGAAAACGTTCCACGTGAAACGATACGCCGCCGCGGCATACTCGTCGAACCGATACGCCTCCAGCGCCGCCGTCCCCTCCGCCACCGCGCCGTTCGCCGCATCCAGCACCCACCGGCACAGCGCCGACCGCGCCCTCCCCGGCTCGAACCCGGCGACCGGCCCCACCCCGTTCATCTCGCAGAACTTGGCCGCGTTCCACAGCTTGGTCACGAAGCTCCGGTCCGCCTCCACCCGCTTCGCCCCCAGCTTGATGTCCCGCCCCGGCCCGGCCAGCGAGCACACGCTGAACCGCAGCGCATCCGTCCCGTACGCCTCGATCAGTTCCAGAGGATCGATCACGTTTCCCTTGGACTTGGACATCTTCTGCCCCCGCTCATCGCGCACGAGACCGTGGATATACACCGTCCGAAACGGCGCCTGCTTCTGGACGTGCAACCCCATCATCATCATCCGCGCCACCCAGAAGAAGATGATGTCGAACGCCGTCACCAGCACGTCGCCCGGGTAATACCGCTCGACCTCGCGCGTCCGCTCCGGCCACCCGAGCGTCGAGAACGGCCACAAAGCCGAGCTGAACCAGGTGTCCAGCACGTCCGGGTCCTGCGTCAGCGTCCGGTCCTCGCCGTAATGCGCCCGGGCCTGCCCGGCCGCATCCATCGCGTCCCGCCCGACGAACACCGTGCCGTCCGGCCCATACCAGGCCGGGATGCGGTGCCCCCACCAAAGCTGGCGGCTGATGCACCAGGGCTGGATGTCCCGCATCCAGGCGAAGAACGTGTTCTCCCATTGCCGCGGCACGAAAACGGTCTCGCCCCGCTCCACCGCCTCCACCGCCGGGCGGGCCAGCGCCTCCGCATTGCAATACCACTGCACCGTCAGCAACGGCTCGATCGGCACGCCGGACCGGTCCCCGTGCGGCACCGCATGACGGTGCGGCTCCGTTTTCTCCAGCAACCCGGCCCGCTCCAGCTCCGCCGCCAGCAGCGTGCGGGCCTCGAACCGGTCCCGCCCTGCCAGCGACCGCACGAACCCGGCCGAGCCGTCAAGCTCGGCCTCAATCTCCCCGAGCGTGATCCGCCCCTCCCGGTCCAGCACCGACGGCATCGCCAGCCCGTGCCGCCGCCCGACCTCGAAGTCGTTGAAGTCGTGCGCCGGCGTGATCTTGACCGCCCCGGTTCCCTTCTCCGGGTCGCTATACTCGTCGGCGATGATCGGAAACCGCCGCCCTGTCAGCGGCTGCGCCACCATCTTGCCGACCAGGCCCCGGAACCGCTCATCGTCCGGATGCACCGCCACCGCCGTATCCCCGAGCAGCGTCTCCGGCCGTGTCGTCGCCACTGTTATGGTTTCGTCCGACCCCTCGATCGGATACCGCACATACCAGAGATGTCCCGCCACCTCGGCGCTCTCCACCTCCAGGTCCGAGATCGCCGACTGGAACTTCGGGTCCCAGTTCACCAGCCGCTTGTCGCGGTAGATCAGCCCTTCGCGGAACAGGCTGACGAACACCTCCCGCACCGCGTCCGACAGCCCCTCGTCCATCGTGAACCGCTCCCGCGGCCAATCGAGCGACGCCCCCAGCCGACGCAACTGCCCGGTGATCGCCCCACCGGATTCGCCCTTCCACTGCCAGACCCGCTCGACGAACCGGTCCCGCCCCATCTCCTGCCGGGCCTCGCCCTGTGTCGCCAGCAACCGCTCCACCACCATCTGGGTCGCGATCCCCGCGTGGTCCGTGCCGGGTTGCCAAAGCGCGTCCCGCCCCTGCATCCGCCGCCACCGCACCAGCACATCCTGCAGCGTCATGGTCAGCGCATGGCCCATATGCAGGCTGCCGGTCACGTTCGGCGGCGGGATCATGATGGTGAAGGGCGCCGCCTCGCTTGCGGCATCGGCGTGGAACGCGCCCTGCTGCTCCCAGCCGGCGTATAGCGCCGGCTCCGCGGCCGCGTGGTCGAAGCTCTTGCTCAACATGCGCCGGTTGTACCCTGCGATTGCCCCGGCGCAACCCCCGACTAAGCGGGTCAGGTCATCCGGTTGACCACACGCTCGATCTCGGCGCGAACCAGACGCTCCACCAACGGCGCTAGGTGGCCGTCCAGCCAGGCCTTCAGCATCGGCCGCATCTCGTCGCGCACCAGATCCTCGACCGTCGGACCGCCCCGGTGGGTCGCCACATTCCGCTCATTAGCCAGCGCCTGAAGCAGCGACCCGACCGAAGCAGCCGCAGCCGCCGCAGCCTCGGGCGCCACCATCCGATCCGACGCTCCGGGGTCACTCCGCTCAGGACCTGCCACCGCCCGCTCCTTTCCGCCATCCGGCGGCGCTTCGCCCGCCAGGGCTGCGCCGGGCGTTTCAGCCTCGCTCGACCCTACGACCAGCCGCCGAGGCTCGACTTCCGCCGCCTTGTCCGGCTTTTGCAGCATCATCGACCGATCCAGGTCAAAGACGTCGGCCGACTCGTCGCCTTCAGACCCCGTCTTCGCCCCCTCCTCATCGAGGATACGGCGGATCGAGGCCAGGATATCGTCCATCGACGGGTCTGCCGCCCCTCCGGACGGCGCTTTCGGATCGCTCGCCATCACCGACGCTCATTCACCCCAAATGCCCGGGTCCCGAACAACTGGCCCCGGACGGCCTGATAGTATGCTGTCTCATCATAGAGCGGCACGTTCAAATTCAAGTCCCGCGCCGTCAACCGGCCAACCGCGGCCAGCACCGTGTAGCTCGCCGTGATCAGGTTCGTCAGGTTCTGCACCAGCGTCACCCGCGAGTTCAGCAGCGCCTGCTCCGCGTTCAATACGTCGAGCGTCGTCCGGCTGCCGACGATCGCCTCCCGCTGCACCCCCACCAGCGCCACCTGGTTGGCCTGGATCGCCGCCCGCGTGCTCTGGATCGTCGAGCGCGCCGCCGCCAGCGTCTCCCAGGCGTTCGCCGCCTGCTGCACCGCCTGCCGCCGCGCCTCGTCCACCACGTTGCGCGCCTGTTGCTCCTGCTGCCGCGCCTGCCGCACGCGCGAATACTCGGCCCCGCCCTGATAGATCGGCACCGAGGCGTTCAGCAGCACCTGCCCCCCGATGGTCCGCTGACCGCGGATCGAGGAGTTGTCCATGCGCGCCGCCAGCCCCTGCAGGCTCACCTGCGGCATCAGCGCCGAGAACGCCACATCGACCGAATCCCGCGCCGCCGCACTGTCGAACAGTGCGGCGATCACGGCCGGGTTGTTGGTCGAGGCAAGCTGAGTCGCCTGGGTCTGGTTCTTCACCGGGATCTGCGTCGGCTGCGGCTCGACCAGCTCGCCCGGCTCGAACCCCACCCGCTGCCGGTAGGTCGCCCGCGCCGTCTGCAGGTTGCCTTCCGCCGTCTGCCGCGTCGCAGTGGCGCCGGCCAGCGCCGCCTGCGCCTGCGCCACGTCCGTCCGCGTGATCTCCCCCACCCGGAACCGGTCGTTGGTCGCCTGCAACTGGCGCTGCAGCACCTGCTCGTTGTTGATGTTGAGTTGCAGCACCTGCTGCTGCGCGATCACGTTGACGTAGGCCGTCACCGTGTCGATGAACACCTGCTGCTCCGTCCCCAGCAGCCGGCTGCGCTGCGCGAACACGCTGTTGTCGGCCCGGTTCGTGCTCGCCCGGGTCTGGCCGCCGCTATACAGCGGCTGCGTCAGGCTCGCCTGGGCGGTGGCAATGTCGCGGTAGTTGCGGGTTACAGTCGCCGGCGCGCTCCCGATCGCTGACCGATACGTCCCGTCCGCGTACCCGATCGCCCCGGATACCGTGATCTGAGGCCGCCAGCCTGCCAGCGCCTGCGGCACCTGCTCGTCTGTGGAGCGGAGCTGCGCCCGCGCCGCCTGCAACGTCGGGTTGTTGGCGTAGGCCGCGGCCAACGACTCCTGCAGCGTTCGAGGCTGCGCCAGCGCCGTGCCCGAGGCCAGCAGCGCCATCCCAAAAACGTAAAACGAACTCAGACGCATCGATATTCCCACCATTCTGGCGTGCCGGCGGACGCAGTGTGCCACAGCCAGGCCCGGACTAGAAAGCAAAAGCGGGCCGGGGCGCCATCTGCGGCAACATCGGCGTCGCGCAGTCGAACACCGCCTGCCCGCGCAGCCGCACCCCATCCGCCACCCGGACGACCTCGGCAAGCACGCCGTGGCCAGGCCCGCCTGACTTGGATACCACCGCGGCCAGGCGTCCGCCGGGCTTCAACTGGTCGGCCAGGGCGTCCGGCGCCTGTTGCACTGCGCCCTCGATCAGGATCACGTCATAGGGCCCGCCCGCCTGCCACCCGGCCTGCACCGGCCCCTCCACCATCGTCACCCCCGGCGCCACCGCGGGCAGAACCGTCCGACCGAGCGCGATCAGCCCGGCGTCATCCTCCAGCGCCGTCACCTTCGCCCCGATCGCATCCAGCAACGCCGCGCCGTAGCCCGCCCCGGCCCCGATCACCAGCGCCGTCTCCCCCGCGCGCACCCGCAGCGACTGCGCCAGCCGGGCGATCACCATCGGCTCGATCAGCGCCCGGCCATGCGGCAGCGGCACGTCCTCGTCCGAATACGCGCGGCTCGCCATCGCCTCCGGCACGAACCGCTCACGGGGCAGCCGGCGCATCGCCTGGATGATGCGCGGGTCGATCACCTTATTCGGCCGTACTTGCCCATCGACCATCCGGTCCCGCGCCTCGGCAAAATCCATCCTGGGTGCGCTCCTCGTGCTGCCGCCGTCCATGCCGCGCCTTATAGCGGTCTCGCGCGTCTTTTAAGGGTCCCGCCTTGCGCATACCAGCCCACGTTGCGACGGCAGGCCGTTGCGAGCCCGCGGCTCCCGTGAGCAGATGCCGAAACGCTACCGACAGGGATCCACGCCTCATGCACGCCTCCGCCGCGGCCGCCCCGTTCGACGACCGCCGCGCCCGCCGCAACGTCTTGCGCCTCGCCGCCGCCCAGGCCCTTGCCGGCGCCAACGCCTCGGTCGTCTACGCCACCGGCGCCATCATCGGCGCCACGCTCGCGCCATCGCCCACCTTCGCCACCCTGCCCATCTCCGTCTTCGTCGTCGGCATGGCGCTCGCCACCCTGCCCACCGGCTGGGTCGCCCGTCATTACGGCCGCCGCAGCGCCTTCATCGCCGGCAC
The DNA here is from genome assembly GCA_965217935.1 of Acetobacteraceae bacterium. Taxonomy (GTDB): domain Bacteria; phylum Pseudomonadota; class Alphaproteobacteria; order Acetobacterales; family Acetobacteraceae; genus JBBROS01. The sequence continues at coordinate 1,223,609 of OZ244581.1, forward strand.
CGGCTGCGGCGTCGCTAGCGGCCTGCTCGCCGCCGTCGCCCTGCTGCAGCAATCCTTCGCGCTGTATTGCGCCGCCACCCTGCTCGGCGGCTGCTACGCCGCCGTGGTCGTCTCGTTCCGCTTCGCCGCCGCCGACGGCGCAAGCCCCGCCTTCCGCCCCCGCGCCCTCTCCTGGGTCATGGCCGGCGGGGTCTTCTCCGGCGTGCTCGGCCCGCAGCTCGTCAACCTCACCATGCATCTGTGGGACCCATACCTCTTCGTCGCCAGCTATCTCGCCCAAGCCGCGGTCGCGCTCGTCGCCATGGCCGTGCTCGCCGGGGTCGACCTGCCCAAGCCGGCGAAGGCCGAGATCGCCGCCGGCCGCCCGCTCCGGCTTATCGCCAGCCAGCCCCGCTTCGTCGCCGCCGTCCTCTGCGGCGTCGTCTCCTACACGCTGATGAACCTGGTCATGACCTCCGCGCCGCTGGCGATGCATCTGTGCGGCCTGCCGCTCTCGGCCTCCAACGGCGCCCTGCAATGGCATGTCATCGCCATGTATGGCCCCAGCTTCTTCACCGGCACGCTGATCGCCCGCTTCGGCGCGCCCCGCATCGTAACCCTGGGCCTGGCCTTCACGGCCGCCGCCGCCGCGATGGGGCTGACCGGCCTCACCGCCGCCCATTTCTACGCCGCCCTGTTCCTCCTGGGCCTTGGCTGGAACTTCGGCTTCGTCGGCGCCTCCGCCATGGTGCTCGAATCCCATCGGCCCGAGGAGCGCACCAAGGTGCAGTCCTTCAACGACTTCCTCGTGTTCGGCATGATGACCGTCGGCTCGTTCTCGTCCGGCGAACTGCTCGCCACCGCCGGCTGGGGCGCGGTCAACTGGGTCGTCTTCCCGCCCATCCTGCTCGCCGCGGCCGCCCTGCTGGCCACGCGCACGGCGTCGCGCCGGGCTGAGGCCTAAGCATCATTTCGCGGGACGGCTCGCCGTCACGACGCGAAAAATGATGCGTCTGCTTATCCTGCAATCGCCCTGACGGGACCGTCAGGGCGTCAATTGCCAGTCCAGATGGCGGCTTAAAGCGCCAGCCCCGCGCTTCGGCCCCACTGCGCCTCCAGCATGGCGTTGCTCGGCCGCGCCTTGTCCCGCACTTTCAGCGCCGTCTCGACGCCCGCCACGGGCAAGCCTTTCGGGTCGAGCAGCCCGATCTGCACCAGCACTGAAGCCTGGTCCCAATAGATGTGCTCGTGCGCCAGCTTGTCGCCCTCGAACCGCACGATCGCCACCAGCGGCGCCTCGACCCGACGGCCCGTGGGCGCGACGCCGGGCAGCATCCAGTCGATCTCGGTCGTGTGGGTGAAGCTGAGCACCATCTCGTCCACCACCTGGTCGGCGCCGACGGTCCGGCTGATCGGGCTCAGCGCCATGTCCGGCGGGTTGTTGCCGATGAAGTGGTATTTGTAGAACCGCTTCAGCTCGTCGTGGCCGACGCCCCCGGCCATGGTCGGCACGTGGTTCACGTACGGCTCGGCCACCATCGTCGCCATCGTCGCATCCACGTCCCGCTCGCCGAACTCGAACCGGGTGTGCTCTTCCCATAACGCCACCAGATCATGATCCGCCATCATCGCCTCCATCGTCGTTTCGATCCGGGTTGCGCTCCTGCGCGAACTCGACGTCTTCGTACAACGCCGCAACCGGCATTTCGATGCCGATCTCCGGCAGGGCCAGAGCATCGCCGGCCATAAGGGCCGCCGTCAGCCAAGGCTCGTCTTGCTGCCGCGAATGAACAGTTTGGGCGGCGCCGCCTTGCTCGACCAGCACAGCGCGTTTGATCGAGCGGACGCCGCGATACTCGCGAAGCCTCAGCGCCTGATTGGTGCGAACCGAACCCGGTTTGACCACCTCGAACACGATGACGGAATCTGGGATCAGCCGGCCCGCTCCCAGAACCCTCCTATGGGGCTTCTCCTGTCAAGCGCTCATTGCCGGTTTCGTTTTCGGCCTGATCGGCGGTTCGAGCCCGTTATCCATCACGCGGCGGCACTGTCCGCATCGCCTCGCATCCGCTCGGACCTCGCGCGGTCCGGACCAGGATCCCTCGTGCTCGAGCGCCAGGGCCCGGAGGAATGGGACCCTGCTTGGGAGCGCGGCATGTTCCAGCCCCGGCTCCGGCCGGTCGCCATCCACCCCGGATCAGCGGCTCAGCGTCAGGCCGAGCCGCGGATCGGGGTCTGCGGGCGCGCCGTTTCCCTCAGCCCGCCCGCGCCGGCTTCACGCCAGGCCGTGGGTGACGAACCGCCGCAGCGCCGCCGGCAGCTTGCGCGCGAGTGCGGCGATGGCGATGCGCTTGACCCGGCCCGCCCGTCGCGGACGCGCTCGCGAGACCACACGCTCAGCGCCCTATCGGGCTGGTTGCGCTGCCACGGCCGCGCCAGCTGTGCCATGGCCCGGCGCACGCGCGCATTGCCGGCCTTGGAGATGCCCTGCTCACGGCCGATGCCGCCGCTCTGCCGCGGACTGGGGGGCAGGCCGGCGTCGGACGCCGCCTCCCGCCGGGTGCGGACGTCGCGGAAGACCGCCTTCCCTGCCAGCGCCGATGCGGTCCTGGGACCCGCGCCCCTGAGCCGCATCAGGCGCGCGCCGGGCGCCTCGCCGCAGGGCCATGCCGCCGACACGCCCTTGTGTCCGGTTGCCCGCTTTTTCTCCTCTGTTCCGGCGGCGACGGACGCCGTGGAGGCCGTGCGTCCGGCCGCGAACGCGGCGTCACGCACGGCCTCCACGGCGGCGAGCTGCTGCATGGCCAGCTCCCGCCGGTCCAGCTGGCAACCGATTTCGGCCGTCAGACGAGGCGGCAACGCCGCGCCGCCCGCCGGATCTTCCGATCTCGCCGGGTCGGCTCGAACCCAAACACGCCTTGTGCGGCCACTCGTCCTTTGATCCATTTGGCGTGCCGGATGCGCTCGGCCAGCGGCGCTTCCCGCTTGCGGGTCAGCCGCCGCGCGCCCTCCGCCTCTCGGGTCGGCGGCCGCCCTATGGCGCACGCCTGCCGCTCGCCGCGCAACCAGGCCATCAGCGTGCGCAGCATCGCCTCGGCGTCGATGCGGTCCGTTTTGGCGCGGCGGCTGCGCCGGTTCACCGCCATCGAGGACGGGCCCACTACCAAGCTGCGCACTTCCTGGGCCACCAGCAGGCGATGCGCCCAGAACCCGTCGCGGCCTGCATGACAGCAACGTCCGCCCGACCGCCGCACCGCCGCACCGCCGCACCGCCGCGCTCTTGCAAACGCCGCAGCAGGCAGGCAAGCCAGGACCGTCGCAAGCAGCCAAGCCATGCTTGCTGGCCTTGTCCTCGCCAGGAGCGCTGGCTGCCAGGACCCGGCTCGAACGGCTCAGTTCAAGAGCAGCAAACCGCGCGGCGTCCGCATCGGCCGGCGTGGCAGCCTCGGAACCGACGGCGGCTGCGGCAGGATGGTCAATGCGTGCCATTGATCGTCTCCAGGATGAGACGACATTCACCTCAGCCTACGACCCGGCCGCCGCCCACCCGCTTAGGATCTTGGCCGGCTCCGCCCTCTCGCTGCTTGAGATCGGCTGCATCGAGTCAGCTTGAGCCGCAAAGAGGATCAAGCGGCCAGTCGCCGGCCAGCGAGCGATCAGGGAAGGCGTTCACCCGGTCGCCGACGTCCTTGCACGGCTGGCTCACCATGCCCGTGCCGGCGCCCGAAAGCCCTATGGCCTGCACCAGGCCGTCGACCCGCCGGGCCGAGACGCCCCGTTCCAGGCCTCTTGGATGACGCGGCCAAGGCCGTCTCCGACGTCCGCCGCGGCTTGAGAACCGGCGGGAAGCAGCTGCCCTGGCGCAGCTTCAGACTCCGCGGCTGCAGGCTGCCCAGCCGCGTGTCGGGCGTGCGAGCGCCGCTGCGCTCATGCCGTCCGAGCCCGGTCAGGCCATCCGCGTCGGTTTCCATCAGCAATGGCACAACCGCCTCCGCCACGCTGCGCAGGAAATCGCCGAGCCGGCCGGCGCGCCCGACCCAAGCGGCGGCCGCATTTCCCAGCCGCTCGGCAAAGGTCCGCCGCGAACAGGCCGGTTGCAGATAGCGGAAGCGGCTTACTTGGACGCGCAGCGCCACCGGGCGGCCCTGCCAAGGAACATCTTCCAGGGTCCGTTCGTATCGGCTGTGGAGACGGCTCGACACCGTGCTGCAATCGGGACAGGCGGCCGAGGCGGACAGCGGCTGGGCGAGGATGGCGACGCATTCAGGGCTGGGCAGGACTTGCACAACGGGCAGGCCCGCCGGGATCAGGGGCAAGAGGCGCTTGGACAACGAGAGCTTTCAACGAGGGATGTGCTCCCCTCATAGGCTCATCCCGCCTCGTAGCCGCTGTCCAGAAGCACGGAAAGTGCCGCAGAACCCGAAATTCATTGTCGCGGCCACTCGATGTGCGGGCTCTCGCCGAGGTCCCCAAACTACAGGCCCGTCGCTTGATGCGAAAGCCCTGGGCCGGTATCGACACGGGATGGCCTATCGCATCGGCATCGATCTCGGCGGCACCAAGACCGAAGCGGCGGCGCTTGGCCCGGATGGCGCGATCATCTGGCGCCAGCGCGTGAGCACGCCGCCCACCTACGAGGCCAGCGTCGCCAACATGGCGGCGCTGACGCAGGCGGCGGAGCGTGCGATCGGGGCCCGGGCCAGCGTCGGCGTCGGCATTCCGGGCACGCTCAGCCCGGCCTCGGGCGTGATCAAGAACGCCAACACCCAGACATTGAACGGCCGCGCGCTCGACGCCGACCTTGGGCTCGCGCTCGAACGCGAGATCAGGGTTGAGAACGATGCCAACTGCTTCGCCCTCAGCGAAGCGGTCGACGGCGCGGGGCAAGGGCGCCGCTGCGTGTTCGGCGTCATCCTCGGCACGGGCTGCGGCGGCGGCATCGTGGTCGAGCGGCGCGTGCTGGAGGGCCGCAACCGCGTGGCCGGCGAATGGGGCCATACCCCGCTGCCCTGGCCCGGCCCGGACGAATTCCCAGAGCCGCCCTGCTGGTGCGGTCAGAGAGGGTGCCTTGAACTTTACCTGGCCGGGCCTGGCCTGGCGCGAACCTGCGATGCGCCGGACGCCGCCGCCGTGCTGCAGCGAGCCGAGGCGGGAGATGCCGCTGCGATACGATCGCTCGATCGGCACGCCGACCGGCTGGCGCGCGGCCTTGCGGTCGTTATCAACGTGCTCGACCCGGACGTGATCGTGCTGGGCGGCGGCCTGAGCAACATGGCGCACCTGTATCGGCAGGCGCCGGAGCGGCTGCGGCGCTACGTGTTCAGCGATACGATCGACACGCCCATCCTGCGCAATCGCCACGGCGACAGCGGCGGCGTTCGCGGCGCGGCCTGGCTCTGGCCGGCTGAACGCTAAGATGTGACAAACAGAGCTGGACCGCCATGACTATAAACCTTTCATGACCAGCGATGCCCTCCCGCTGCAGCCCTCCCGCGCTCGTGGCCGGCTAAGGGCTCGTTCAAAAATAATCGCTACGACTCGATCGGGCGAACGAGCCCTAAGTCTCTATTTCGCCGGGCAGCTTTATCGCTGTGCTGCCGCACTCGTTATCGACGCTGCCCTAAATAGCTTCCACGATGCCAGGCTTACGGCGCCGACAGGCAAAAAGCGCCGGTCGTGAGGCACCAGGACAAGGAGCGGGCGCGGGCGGGCTACCATCATGGCAACTTGCGCGAGACTCTTGTTCAAGCAGCCCTTGGCCTGATTGCCGAACGTGGATTGGCCGGGTTCGCCATCGCCGAGCTTGCCCGGGCGGTGGGCGTCAGCTCCGCCGCGCCCTACCGGCATTTCCGCGACCGCGACGCCGTGCTGGCCGAAGTCGCCCGGCGCGGCTTCGAGGGGCTTGGCCTCGAACTGGCCCGCGTCAGCGAGGCCAACCGCACCAGTCCGGGCTTGGCCCTAGAGCGCTGCGCGCAGGCGCATCTCGCGTTCGCGGGCCGGGAGCCTGCCGTCTATGCCACGATGTTCGAAGCGAATCTGCCCGACCAGACATATCCGGAACTGGCCCGCGCACGCGCCGACGCCTTCGCCTCGGTGCGGCAGGCAGCGCAGATGGCGTGTGACCGCAGCTGCAGCCGCTTCGGCCCGCCCGCGTTAATGGTAGCGCTGCACGTCTGGTCACTGACGCACGGGATCGCCTCGCTGTTCGTTCGCGAAGCGGGCAACCGCGGACTGTTGCCGATGGCGCCCGAGGAGCTGCTCGAGGCGGGGCTGCTGGTCTACCTGCAGGCAATTGAACTGCGACCGCCGACGTAGCGCGCATCGACACGAAGACGTGTTCGCTGACGGCCGAACCTTTTCCAATTCCCCAGTGTTAAGGCCTCTCACATAGGATGGAGTGGTCCAATGCTTTTGAACAAGCTTGACGAGCAAGGTAGGCTCGCTTGGTTAACCGTGCTGCTCGTTGCATTCTGGGTGGCCTGGCCGATTGGACTTGCCATCGTGGCATTCCTCGCCATTACCGGCCGGTTGCAGGCGTGGCGTGGCGACATGCAGGCCGATGGGTGGTTCAATCTTGAAACCATTTTTCCTGGCCGGCGTTCAATGCCCATCCGGTGGCCCGCTCGCAGGAAAAGCAGCGGCAACCAAGCCTTCGATAACTATCGCGATGCGACAATAGCCCGGCTGGAAACCGAGCAGAGAGAGTTCCAGGCATTTTTGGAAAAACTTCGCCAGGCACGCGACAAGGCGGAATTTGATGCGTTCATGGCAGAGCGCCGCGAGAAGGGTTCCGAAAGTCCGGTCATGGCAGCAGAAGCGAGCGCCTAAACTGAATGCTCCGGCGATTGTTTGAACGCGACTATTACGCTTCGTTTAGTTAAAGGAGAAAAAGATGACGTCTCACACGATCACTGCGATGTTCAACACGCGCGGCCAAGCGGACGAGGCCGCGGACGCCTTGGCCAGCGAACTTGGGCTGGCTCGGTCATCGATTCGCGTCAACCCGGAATCAGGGTCGAACGACACGGGTTACGACCAGGCCAATCCCTATGCTGAAACCGGCTATTTCGGCTCGTTGCGCAATATCTCGATCTCTGACGAGGATCGTTACGCCTTCGCCGAAGGGATGCGCCGCGGAGCTGTGCTGATGACCACGGACATTGAGGACGGCAAGATTGAGCAAGCAGCCGCCTTGCTGGAACGCAAGCACGCCTTAGACCTTGACGAGCAGGAGGTCGGCTGGCGCAAGTCTGGATGGACGGGCTACGACGAGGCCGCGCATCGTCGCGCAGTCGGCTCGGAGCAAGGATCAACCAGCGTGAGCCAGCCTGGGTCAAATTCGGCCGCCCCGACGCGACAAGCATCCGGCGCCGCGGACGAGACGATCAAGGTGGTGGAGGAACGGCTGGTCGTCGGCAAGCGCGACACTCAGCGCGGCGGCGTTCGCATCCGGTCGTATGTCGTCGAGCGCCCCGTCGAGGAACAGGTCACGTTGCACGATGAAACGGTGAAGGTTGACCGCCGCCCCGTCGACCGTGCCCCTACTCAGGCCGACGAAGCCCTGTTCCAAGAGCGCACGATCGAGGCGCGCGGAACCCACGAGGAAGCTGTCGTCAACAAAGAGGCGCGGGTCGTGGAAGAAATCGGCCTTCGCAAGGAAGCGTCCGATCACGTCGAGACCGTCAAGGATACCGTCCGGCGTACTGAGGTTGACATCGACCAGGATGATCAAGCCTCGGGAAGGACACCCGATGGCACGCCTGGCAACCCGCCCGGCACCATGGCAAGCCGAGGAGTCGACAAGGCGCTTGGCACAAATACGAGCGGGGCGAACTCAAAGACCTAATCGGTCGTTAGCATGAGCATGTCCCGGATTGCCCAGGCGAAGCGGCCGGGACAGGTCTTACCAAGCCTTAAAGCGAGAACGATGATGACGATGAAAACTTTAACATTGGCATTTGCCGCGAGTTTGCTGGCAGGAACGGCGATGGCGCAAACGCCCGCGCCGCACAACCCGAGCACGACGGCGGCGGGCGGCAACAACAACCAGGCGGTCGCCACAACCTCGGCCAATGCCCCAGGCCCGGCCAAGGGCAGCAATTCGTTTACCCAAGGCGAAGCAAGCGCGCGGATCGCGGATCATGGGTTCACGAGCGTTAATGGTTTAAAGAAGGATGCCAACGGCGTCTGGCGCGGAACTGGCATGAAGGACGGTTCCAGCCACCAAGTCTGGTTGGACTATAAGGGCAACGTGGGAACGGGCAGCGGCATGGCTAAAGCCAGCAACGCCGCAGCGAACCCACCGGGCACTACGGCTGGCCGGGCAATGGATCGCAATCTTGGAACGAATACGACGGGCATGAACCCATCTGCCAGCAACCCGGATGGAACAGCGGGCAATCCGCCCGGCACCGCGGCCGGCCGGGCAATGGATAAGACGCTGGGCACAAATACGACAGGAGCCAACCCGTCGAAGCAGTGACGCCAATAGGACCTCGTTCGGACTTAGTCGATGTAACCCGATTGGGCGAACGAGAGCCTCGCGTTCTTGTCTTTCCGGCAGCTTCGTCGGTGTGTTGCAGCACGTTCTGCCAATGCTGCCCTTAGGTTTGATTGACCGTTCCCAACGTCAGGAGACAAACATGGCTATGCAGACATATACACGCCTCTACGACAGCTATGACGACGCGCAGCAAGTCGTCCAGGAGCTTGAGGCAGGCGGTGTCCCGCACAGCGACGTCAGTATCGTCGCGAACAATGCGGATGACCGCTACGCCGCGACTGGCGGAACAACTTCGACCGGCGGCGCCACTGACGATACGACCGGGGCCGGCGCTGGCGCTGGCACGGGTGCGACCGTCGGCACAATCCTCGGCGGCGGCGCCGGGCTTTTAGCCGGTATTGGCGCGCTTGCCATCCCCGGCGTCGGGCCGATCGTTGCGGCTGGCTGGCTAATCGCGACGTTGACCGGGGCCGGCATCGGCGCCGCGGCCGGTGGCCTGGGCGGCGCGCTCGTCGGAGCTGGCGTAAGCGAGGAGGATGCGAATACCTATTCCGAAGGGGTCCGCCGCGGCGGCACGCTCGTGACCGTTCGCGCGGACGAGTCGGACGCAAGCCGGATCGACGCCATGCTGGATGGGCGCACGCCGGTCGACATCGGCAAGCGGCGCGCGGAATATGAATCCGAGGGTTGGACCAAGCATGATCCGGATGCGCCTCCATATACAGCGGAGCAGGTTGATGCCGAACGTCGCAAGCGGGTCGTCAGCGTGACCTGACAAAACATTTTTGTTTGCAGTTCGAAAGCCGTCGCCAGTCTCGGCAATGCTGGCTACGGTGATTGAAGTTTTAGAAGAGGAGACGAAATGTCGATTATTGGCTGGTTGATATTGGGCCTGATTGCCGGGTTCATCGGGAGCAAAATCTATGCCGGCACGGGGCAAGGCATTTTGCTCGATATCGTGCTCGGCATCGTCGGCGCTTTCGTCGGTGGCTTTTTGTTTTCCGCCGTCGGCGGCACGCCGGTTACAGGATTTAATATTTACAGCATGATCGTAGCGATTGTCGGCGCCATTATTGTTCTATGGATCTATCATGCAGTGGCGGGCAGACGCGTTTAGCGGTGATACCGATGCGAATGGAGGAGTCCATCTGGAGGACTGCTCCTTTGCGACTACATGCGGTCGTGAATGGCTTGCATAAGGTCTCGAATAGATTGAGCTTTCCTTAAGAAATTTAACCTGAGTTCAACTCCAAACCGGTCTTCCAGCGCCAGTATGATGTGGACCGACGTATGCGACGACCATCCGGGAATGTCGGTCAATAAAGCGTCTTCTCCAAGTACCAAACTCGGGATACGGAGTTCATCCCGAAACACTGCTGTAATCTCAGATAAGACGATATCATCCTGCATGGCACCAGTTTATATCTGGCCCATTTGGCTCGTTGGCAAGATGTTCCGTTGCTAAGCTGTAATCAAATCTGGCACAGCATGGCCCGGCGCCAATTCTTTGTCATTAACCTGTCCCGCTTGGAAAAAGTCGATGACCGCGCTTGTCACTGCCTCGTGCATGGCCACGCGCGTCAACGAGTGATCGACGTCATTCAACAGCCGAACCGTGGCGCCAGGCAGGGCAGCAAGCCACCGTCCATTCCGGCCAAAATGAGCTTGCAGCAGATTGAGCCCGGCATCGATCGTGCCTACCACAACCAAGCTTCGCACGCCGCGCGCTGACAGCAGCGCCATGCCCTCGCGCGGACCTGCAATGCGCCTCTTCCAGCCTACAACGCTCGCGGCCCTCAAACCGACAGCCTTTATCCGCCGCAACGCCTGCGCGCGAACGGTTCGGATCGCGCCGTGGACGTTCAGCTCGCCGCGAATGAGCCGCCGCCAGGCTGATCCGCGCATCATTGTTTCGACGTAAAAATTCGTGGATCGCGTATTGTCCAGCAGAAACTGGGCGAAGTCCTGGTTCTTCGGCCAATTGAACGTGGACGGGTTGAGCATCACCACGGTTTCGATCCGAGGGTCAGCCAGCGTTGCGTGCCACCCATGGTAGGCGGCGGAGCAAAGCCCGCCGGCGCCGAACCGGCTGAACCCGAGCCGCTGCAGCGTATCGATCGCCTCGCAGGTGTCGGCCAAACGGTCGGTCTCGAATACGTGGATACGTTCGGCCCCGACGCTTTCGCCGATGCCGGCGTAATCCATCCGCAGCGAGGCATATCCGGCCGCAGCGAGACGGCGCGCAAGCATCACGCCGAAACGGCCGTATCCGTGATGCGAGACGGCGCCGCCGTTGCCAATTAGAAAAACGAACCCGGGAATCGCCTCGTGGTGCGGCCGGCAGAGCATCCCGAACAGGCGTTGCCCCTCGCCGAAACGCAACGGATGCTCGGTAAAGCTGCCGAGCGCTCCGTTCAGTTCCACAATGTTCGGCGCAACCGGGGTCGGCCTGAACGCGGTCGGCGTCGCCGGTCCGATCCATTGCTGGATACGCTCGGCCGGCGGGGTTGGGCTGATGAGGCCGTTCTGTTCGATTTCGAGAATCGGCTCGAACGCATCCTGCTCGACATCGGCGCCAAGACCGGCGAGGCGGGCAGCCAGCCGAGTATTCGGAGCTCGGTTGGCTGAGGCAAGCAACAGCACCCGAGGCGCCGGACAAGCCTCGAGCTTCATCAAATCCAGCGCCCGGAACGGCGCCTCCGACGCGGCGGTGAGAACCGTCCCGTCCACCTCGACCCGGCCGTCGCACGACTCGGGACCGTGGGAGAGCAAGCTCTGCTCAACCGCAAGCTCCCGCAAGTAAAGCGACCCCGATGTGACAGGGTCAAGCAGAATAAGCCCGCAAACGTCGTCGCGCCGAGCGGCCACGGAGGCGGCCAGCAACGCGCCGAGACGGTAGCCGCAGAGCACGATTTGCTTCACGCCCGTTGCCCGCATCCGCTCGGCGGCCTGCTCGACGCTGTCCAGCCACGCAGCGCACGGCTCGTCGCCGTCAAGATCAAGGGCGTCGCCGGCCCCAGGGTAATCGAACCGGAGCGTGGCATAGCCGATGCGCGCCAACTCGGCGGCGAGGTGCCGGAACGCCCCGTAGCCGGCCCTCGCATCGCGTCCCGTGCCGGCGCATATAATCACGCCGACATCGCAGTAGCCGGAGTGCAGCCAGCCAAAGCTCCTGCCGAATGTCACGGGCAATACATCCCGAAGGTCAATCAAACCATGCGACGCAGCGTGAATCGTCATGAATCGAGTTCCAGCTTAACCGTTTCTGACAAAAGCTGCGGAATAGATGCAGCCACGAACCGACCTTTGCATAAATCTAACATAAATGCACCAAGTCGTTTCGTGAATTGGTTCGGTTTTACGTCATTGTGACATTAACGTCACAACATCGGCATCGCGATCAGCGACAACAATTTAGCAGATCAGATGAACGATCTCTGTTGAAACATTGAAGCCACAATTCAATCCCGCCAGCCCGCGAACGGCCTCAGCACGTTTCCGGCAGATGCAACGCCAGTTGCGGAGCCGCCGTCTCGGCGCCGGCGCCAAAGTTCGAGAGCGATACGCCAAGCAACCGCACCGGCCGGCGCAGCGGGAACAAGCCGCCTACCAAGTCGCCCGCCGCCCGGTCAGCCTGCGCCAGCGAGACGATGCCGGCCTCGAACGTCCGGCGCCGGGTCACGATCTCGAAATCGTCATACTTCAGCTTCAGGGTAAGCGTACGCCCGGCCAAACGACCCTGCCCGTAGCCCGCCCACAGCTTTGCCAGCAGCGTCCCGAGCGCGGCGCGGGCCTCGGTCAAGCTGGTCACGTCCTGCTCGAAGGTCTTCTCCGCCCCGATCGATTTCCGTACCCGGTCGGGTTCGACCGCCCGATCGTCTTCCGCCCGCGCGATCCCGTAATAGTAACGCCCCGCCCGGCCGAACCGGGCGTTAAGCAACGCCAGCGACTGCTCCCGCAAGTCCCGCCCCGTGTAGATGCCGAGGCGGTTCATCTTGGCCGCCGTCACCGGCCCGATCCCATGAAACCGCCCGACCTCCAGGCCGGCCACGAACTGCGGACCCATCCGCGGCGTGATGACGAACAGTCCATCCGGCTTGCGGACATCCGACGCGAGCTTGGCCAGCAGCTTGTTGTATGAAACGCCGGCCGAGGCGGTCAGCCCCGTCTCCCGCCAGATCGACGCCCTGATCTCCTTCGCGATCGCGGTCGCCGTCAAGTCCGGCGAGACCGCCGCCGTGACGTCGAGATAGGCCTCGTCGAGCGACAGCGGCTGGATCAACGGCGTGTAGCGGGCAAAGATGTCCCGGACCTGCCCGGACACTGCCTTGTAGACATCGAACCGAGGCGGCACGAACACCAGCTCCGGACACTTCCGCCGCGCCGTCACCGACGCCATCGCCGAGTGCACCCCGAACGTGCGCGCCTCATAGCTCGCAGCCGCGACCACGCCGCGCTGCCGCGACCCGCCGACTGCGACCGGCACGCCGCGCAACGCCGGGTTGTCGCGCTGCTCGACGCTGGCGAAGAAGGCATCCATGTCGACGTGCAGGATGCGGCGCAGGGACGGGTCGAGGGACGGGTCGAACGATTGCGTCATGCTGGATTCTGGAACAGAACAAGAACATAGTAACCGCCGCCGACAGCTATGACAACAGCCAGCCTCAAGGCTCGAACCGGATCACCGCTCCATACGCGATGCCCGCCGCGATGGCCTCCAGGATCGGCACGCCGCGCACCAGGTGCAGCAAGCACCGGATCGGCCCGGCATGCGTCACCGCCAGCGTGGTGTCGGCCGAGCTCGCGATACCGGTCCAGGCCCGCCGCACGCGCGTCAGCATCTGCTCCACGCTCTCCCCCCCGCCTGGCCGGTAGCGCAACGGCTCCGCCGCCCAGGCGTCGATCTCGGCCCGCGGCAGCGACGACCAGAGCCGTTGCTCCCAGCCGCCGAAATCCATCTCCCGCAGCCGGTCGTCGGTATGCAGCGGCGCCCCCGTTCGCGCCGCGACCGCGCGGGCAACCAGCAGCGCCCGGCTGGACGGGCTCGATACGATGCGCTCGACCGGGTCGCCCGCCGCCTGCAGCAGCGCCGCCGCCCCAGCCTCCGGCGGCTCGGCCAGCGGCACGTCGGCGCGGCCGTAGCAGATGCGGCCGGGCACGCGCGGGCGCGGATGCCGGGCCGCCAGGATCAGCCCGCGCGCCACAGCGCCGCCAGCAGCACCGACAGCTCCGTCAATTGCTGCATCGCCCCGAGCACGTCCCCGGTGTAGCCGCCCAGCCGGCGCCGCACGTAAAGCCCGAACGACAGCGCCGCCGCCGCTGACACAAGCAAAGCCGGGCCTGCCCGCGGCCCCAGCAGCAGCAGCGGCAGCAGGCCGCACAGTGCGGCGATTGCCAAGTCGGCGATGTCGGGCTGGACCAGCTCGCCCGCCATCCCGTCCGTCCGCGCATAGGGCAGCACGGCCGGCGGCGCCACGGCGTAGAACCGGCTCGCCGCATGGGCCGCGATCAACGGCCCGGCAGCGCCCGGCAATGCGGCGAGGCAGGCGAGCTTGGCGACAACCACCACGATCAGGCCCAGAACGCCGAACGCCCCGACCCGGCTGTCGCGCATGATCCGCAGCGCCTCCTCGCGCGAGCGCCCGCCGAACAGCCCATCGACGCTGTCCGCCAGCCCATCCTCATGCAGCGCCCCGGTCAGCAGCAAGGTCGCGGCCAACGACAGCGCCGCCGCCGCCATGCCCGGCAGCCCGGCTCGCGCCGCCGAGAACACGCCTGCCGCCACGATCCCCACCAGCAGCCCGGCCACTGGCATATACCGCACCGACCGCCGCAGCATGTCGGCGTCATACACCGCCGGAACCGGCAGCTGCGTCAGCGCCTGGACCGCGGCCAGCAGCAACGCCCATTCCCGGCGCCAGGGGCTAAGCATCATGTCGCGGGCCGGATCGCCGCCGCAACGCGAAAGATGCGTCTTCAAAGACTCCTAGGTAGGCGTTTGCGGCATAAGCCATGAATGCCTGCTTAGGCGAGGTCGGACAGATCGGCCATCCCGGTCAGAATGCTCGCAGCCGCCCGCAGCAGCGGGATGGCCAGCGCGCCGCCGGTCCCCTCGCCGAGCCGCATCCCGAGGTCGAGCAGCGGCGCGGCGCCGAGATGCGCCAGCATGGCATCATGCCCCGGCTCGGCAGACCGGTGCGCGAACACGCAGCATTCGAGGCAACCGGGCCGGATCGCGTGGGCCACAACCGCGGCCGCCGTCACGATCAGCCCGTCGATCACCATGCACGCCCGGCGCTCCGACCCGCGCAGGATGGCGCCGGCGAGCATCGCGATCTCGAACCCGCCGTATTCCGCCAGGGCCTCGACCGGCGCCAGCCGTTCGGCCGTCCGCGCGCAAGCGGCCTCGGCCAGCTCGCGCTTGCGCCGAAGTCCCGCGTCATCGAGGCCCGCCCCACGCCCGACCTGGAGCGGCAAGCCGCCGACCTTGTGCGCCAGCAACGCAGCGCTTGCGGTATTGCCGATCCCCATGTCGCCGAGGGCGATGACGGTCGTGCCCTCCGAAACCAGCCGGTCGATCAACCCCGCCGGGGCCTGGAGCGCCGACCGCGCCTGAGCCTCGGACATGGCCGGGCCGCCCGTCCAATCCCGCGTCCCATAGCCGATCTTGGCGTCGATCAGCTCCGGATGCGGCGCAAGCTCGGCCGCCACCCCGGCATCCACCACCAGCAGCCGCGCGCCCCCCTGCCGCGCGAACAGGCTGATCGCCGCCTGGCCGGCCAGATAAGCGCCCACCATCGCCGCGGTCACGGCCGACGGGTAGGCGGACACGCCCGACGCCGCCGCCCCGTGGTCGCCCGCGAACACCAGCACGACCGGCTCGGCCACGGCCGGCCGCTCCGTCCCCTGAATCAGCCCGAGCGTCACGGCAAGGTCCTCCAGCCGCCCCAGCGAGCCGAGCGGCTTCGCCTTGCCGTCGAGCGCCTCGCGCAGGCGGGCCTCAAGCGTCATCGCCCGGCCAGCATCTGCCAGAGGCTGCGCGGCGCCTTGCGGCCGTGGCTCGCGTGCGGCGTGCGGGCGGGCGGGCGCAGGGCGCTGGAGAGCAAGTGCCGTCCGCAGTCGCGCGCGGCGATCAGCGTCTGCTGGTAGCCGAGCACGGCCCGGTCCGTCTCCTCCAGCCCGGCGCGGGCCAACAGCCGGCCGGCCTGCGTCCCTGCCGCCTCGAAGGCGCCCGCGCGCCGCAGCGCGTCGGTGACGCGCAACGCATCCTGCAGCGTCGGTCCCTCGCCCCAGAGCGCCGCGGCGCGGAGACGCAGCGGGGCCGCATCCTGCCCGGCGTCATCCAGCGCCCAGGCGGCCTGCAACGTTGCCTCGGCGGCTTCCGCCGGCTCGCCGCCGGCTTCGCACAGCAGGGCGCAGCGCAGGAACGGCGCATCCGGCGCCGGGCCGGACAGGGCGCGGTAGGCGGGCGTCTCGATGGCGGCACGCGCGCCTGCGGGGGGCCGGGCCAGATCGGGCGCGGACAGGCCGCATTGCCTGCAGGTCTGCACCCAGCGCGGCAGGGTCGAGCGGGTCGGCTCGCCGGGGCGGAGGTCGAGGTCGGGCGCGAGCTCCGGCGGCGGGGCCTGGAACGGCGCCCGGGCCGGCGCGCCGCAGACGGCACAGAAGCGCGGGGATGCCGGGGTCGTCACGCTCTGCCGTCAGCGATGGCACCGAACAGCGGCAAGGCGGCATCGCGCGCGGAGAGCACCGGGTCCGGCAACGGCCACTCGATGGCCAAATCGGGATCGTCCCAGCGCACTCCGCGCGCGAGGCCGTCGCGATAGCGTTCCGTCATCTGGTAGAACAGCTCGGTCCCATCCTCGAGCGCCTGGAAGCCATGCGCGAAACCGGGCGGGATGTAGAGCGCATGGCCGTTATCGGCTGACAGCTCCGCCGAGGCCCATTGCCCACGCGTCGGAGAGCCAGGACGAAGATCGGCGGCCACGTCGAACGCCGCGCCGCGCACGCAGCGGACCAGCTTGCCCTCGGGATAAGGCTCGTCCTGCCAATGCAAGCCGCGCAACGTGCCGCGGCCCGCGTTGAACGAGGCGTTGCATTGCGGGAAGCGCGTCGGCAGTCCGTGAGCCGCGAACTCCTCGTCGCAGAAGGTGCGGGCGAAATAGCCGCGCTCGTCGGCCCGGCGCTCAGGCTCGACCAGCCACAGGCCATCGAGGCGGTAGGGACGGAATCGCATCAGCGGGCGGCGGTCGCGTGCATGGTGCGCACAATCCCGGTTTCGCCGGGCGAGGGCAAGAGACCCGAATGCTCACTGCCAGCGACGGCGTGCGGCACGCAGCGCCGCCTGCACCGGCCGGTCGAACGCGTATGTCAGCAATCCGCCGCCCGCGAACGAGGCGAGCAAGGCAAGGACGGCATAGAGGCGCGGCGACCGAGCGGTGTCGATCGAATGCCTCTGAAGCACGGTGAAGGTCAGATCCATCATCATCCAGTGCATGAGATAGAGCGGATAGGAGACCTGGCCCAGAACAGTCCCCCAGGACCCAATGCGCAACACGGAATTGCGCTCCAGCCAGATCAGTCCAAGCGCGAGGCCGCCGATCGAGAGCGCAGAGAACGAGTAGCCGCTCACCTGATGAGGGAGGTACACGCCGGCCGTATGGGCGCCCACGTCGTAGGCGGTCGCCGCCGCTCCCGATAGCGCCGTTGCCCATGACAAAGCCACGCCCGGCGTATAGGTCTGAACGATGCGGGCGACGAGCAGGCCCGCGATGAACGGCAGGCAGATCGGATGCGTGACGAGGCTGAACACGAACTGGCCAGCCTCGGAGTTCACGGGCAGCCGAGGAGAAAGCGACCCGAGCAGGATCAGCGCACCCCAGCAGGCAACCCCTGACAGCAGGCGTCCGGCCCCCAGCAGCACGGCCAGGGCAAGGTAGAACAGCATCTCCCAATGCAGGGTCCAAGCCTGCGGGATGATGAGCTTGCCGATCAGGCGCTCCATCGGGAGCGGCAATGGGCAAAGGCTGGCCCACAGCCACATGCGAGACCCGTCAAACAGGAACGGCCATGCCAGCAGCGTCAGGCCGAGAACGAGCCACCAGCTTGGATAGACCCGCAGCGCCCGTGCCGCGATGAACCGAATGGCCCGGGCGAATGACGGCGGCTGCGGCGAAGGCGGCAAGCCCAAGACCACGCCGCTCAGCACGAAGAAGAACATGACTGCGGTGGCGGACGGAAGCGGAATGAACACTCCGACTGCCGGGACCTCGAACGCGTGGACGCAGACGTGCCTTAATACGATGACGATCGCGGCGACGCCCCGGCCTGCCTCCAGGCAGCGGATCGTTCGGGGGTGAGGAGCACCCCCCCCCCGTTTGAGCCATAATGCTGGTTCGAAAGCGACTGCTACGATCGGCGGCGCCGAACAAACCGTATGCCTCTATTCAGACAAACCGCTTCCGTCACGACAACAAATATGCGCTTGACGCCAATTCTGCCGTTTCGATCGGCCGCCCGTCTCACCGTCCCTCCCCGCGCGTCGCCGGAGGCAATGTTCGCAGAAACGCCGCAAGCTCATCCGCCCAGAACCGCGCCAGCATGGTCGTCCCATGCCCGCGGGTCTCGGCGCTCGCCGGGATGACGTAGAGCCGGGCGCCGTCCACCGCCTCGATCTCCTGCGCCATGATCCCGGTCTCCGGCGGGTTGCGCTCGTCGTCGGCGGAATTGATCGCCAGCATCCGCGCGCTGATCCGCCCGAGCCCGCCCGAGGCGTCATAGTCGCGCGACGAATCCCACTGGTAAACGTAGTCGTTCGCGTCCTTCGGCCCGGCCGCCGAGAGCCGCTTGTCCACGGCCGCGTTCGCCGCCGCGGTCGTGGGCGCCTGCGCCTGGTAGGCCAGCGTGCCCCCGCTCGTCGCGACGCCGAAAAACACGTTCATCATTCTCAATGACCGCGGCTGCGCCGTGTAGTCGCCGTCCTTGTACTCCGGGTCCTGCCGGATCGAATCCACCAGCAGCTTGCGCATCATCCAGTTCCGGCTCGCCATCGCGGTCGGCTGCGAGGCCATCGGCACGAGCGCATCCATGAACGTCGGATACGTCTCGCCCCACATCCACGTCTGCATCCCGCCCATCGAATTGCCGAGCACCAGCCGGAGATGCCGCACCCCGAGCCCCTCCGTCACCAGACGGTGCTGCGCCTGCACCATGTCCGCGTAGTCGTAATGCGGGAACTTGCCGCGCAGCCCGTCCGAAGGCTTGCTCGACTGCCCGGCCCCGATCGCGTCGGGAAGGATGATGAAGTATTTCCGCGCATCCAACGGCTGCCCCGGCCCGAACAGCTCCCCCGCGAACGTGGGCGCCAACATGCCCTGCCCCGACCCGCCCGTGCCATGCAGCACCAGCACCGGCTCGCCGGACCGGTCGCCGACCGTCGTGTAGTGCAGCCGAAGCTCCGGCATCGTCTCGCCGGTACGGAGGCGGAAATCGCGCGCGATCCAATCGCCTTGCCGCGGCGCCGGGTAATCCGCCGCCAGGGCCTGCCCCGCGAGCAGCCACGCCACCGTCCCGACAGCTGCCGTCCGCAGCGCGTGTCCCAACCTCATGCCGTCCTCCCATTGCCCGGCGGTTCTCCCGCCTGTCGCTGCGAGCCTACAGCATAACGCCCAGGCCATGCCCGCGAATTCGGCTCACCCGTGTCAGCCGTCTCCCAGCAGCCTCGCCGTCGCCTCATCCGCGGCCCCATCGAAATAGCGCTCCAGCGCCAGCCGGAAGCCGGGCTCCGCAGGCCATGCCCGGGCGAACAGCGTGACCGAGGAATGAAACTTCATGTCGTCAGGGCTGCCGAAAATCTGGTGCGCCGACCGCCCCTCGGCCGCGTTGACCAGCCCCACGCACTCGACAAGCCGCGGCCCCAGCAGAGCGTGCTCCAGATACGCCCGCGCTTCCGCCAGGCCGGAGACCGCGTAGCGCTGCGCGGTGGCGCTGCGCCCAAGCCCGGCCAGTTGCGGGAACACGAACCACATCCAGTGGCTCCGCTTCGCGCCCGCGCGCAACTCCGCCAGCGCCGCCGGCATCGCCGGTTCCTGCGCCGCGACAAACCTCTGTAGATCGAACGGATCGGCCATACCAACCAGCTTATCAGACCGGACGCTACGCCGCGCCCCCTTCTCGCCCGATCTTGAACCGGCTCAACCGCAACAGCGGGACCGATTGCAGCCAGCGCTCCATCGCCGGCAGATGCCGCCTGAGCTTCAGCGCATGTTTCTCCACGCCATGCCAGGACGCCGCCGCGATCAATGCGACGATGGGCAGGCTCAGCCCGATGCTGACGGCCGAGTGCCGCGCCCAGGGGCCGAGATAGGCCACTGCCTGCTGGACCGGAAAGCCGTAGAGGAAGATGCCGTAGGAGTAGTCGCCCGTCTTCATAATCGCCAGGCGGCGCGGATTGAGCAGGCCGAGATAGACGGTCAGATACGCCGCGGGGATCGCCACGAACATGTCCCCCGACGGCGCTGCCAACAGCAGCAACGACGCCGCAAGGCTGAGGATCGCGAGCGTCCGGCTATGCACGACATGCTCCCGGTTGAGATAGAGCATCACCCCGGCCAGGAAGCACAGCACCAGCACGCGCCCCGGCGCCGGCCCGGTCACGTGCGCCGACAGCAGCCCGCTATGCGCCGCCATCGCCGCGAACGCGAGTTGCAGGCCGAGCACCAGCACGGTGAACACGCGGCGATAGTGGTGCAGCCCGACGACGGACAGCACCGCGATCGCCAGGTAGCAATCAAGCTCGAACGGCACCGTCCATAACTGGCCGTTGACCACGTAAGGGAACGGGTTGCCGCTGAATACGCCCGGCAAAGCATAGTGCATGTCGCCGACGATGTTGAGGAAATAGGCCCGCGTCGCCGGGTCGGCGGCATAGTCCGGCAGCGCGAGGTTCGTCACCATCGGCCCGACGATGATGGCCGAGAGGCAGATCTCGACGGCCAGCGCCGGAATGAGCCGCAGCACGCGCAGGCTCAGGAACGTGGTCAGCGTCCGGCACCGTTCGAGGCTCCCGGCCACCAGGAAGCCGCTGAGCGCGAAGAACATCGGCAGGATCAGGGCCACGAACGGCCTGCGCCAGCCGGACCATCCGGTCTCCTGCGCGGCGAAGCCGTAGCAGGTGACGACCGTGTGCCAGAGCACGATGCTGATGGCCAGCAGGATGCGAAGGTAATCGAAGCCCTGCGTATGCCCGCGCGCGAGCGCCATTCGTCCCAGCAGCGTGCTGCCGGGCGGCTTCATCTGATCCATCACGGTCTGTCCTCCAGGTTCGCGGACCGCTCGCGCTGGCCGGCCGCGAATATCTCACGTGCAGCATCCATTGACGAACAATTCCGTTATAGCGCCGTTATCGTAATTATTGCTATGATGAAAATATAGGGCAAGGGCGATCTGACCGGAGCCGTGCCCGCCAGCAGCGGAAAGGCGTCGACATGCGTCAAGCGATCACGAGGCCGGGGGCGTTGATCCTCGCCGGCTGCATCGTTCTCCTGCTGCCCGCCCTCCTATCCAGGCATCCCTTCATCTATTGGGACACGCCCACGTTTTATGGCTGGGGCCACGATATCCTGGCCGCGATCCGCCGCCCCTGGCCGCCGCTCGCCAATTTCCCGCCGCACCGCGGCCTCTGGGCGGCCGACAATTTTCCCGGCGCGTGGGAGCACGTCACCGCGCATCAATTCCAGCTCGTGATGACGGCGATCGGCGCGCGGTCCAGCTTCTACGCCGTCCCGCTCTACGCCCTCGGCTCGACGCTGACGCTCTGGGCCCCGGCCGCGCTGCAGTCGCTGCTCGCCGCCTGGCTGCTTTGGGTCACTGCCGACGTGGCGCTCGAGCGGGCGCGCCCGCTGGCCTACGTGCGCCTCATCGCGGCGCTCACCGCATTCAGCACGCTGCCATACTTCGCAGCCTACCTGATGCCCGACATCTTCGCCGCCTACGCGCTGCTGGCCGCCGGCCTCCTGCTCTGCTTCCACGGCCGCCTGAGGCCGCGCCGCCGCGCCGGGCTCGCCGCCGTGCTCGCCTACGCCGTCGTCGTCCATCTGTCCGTGCTGCCCGCCGTCGTTGCCACGCTCCTGGCCGGCCTCGTCGTCATGCGGGTCATGGCGCCCAGGCTGCGCGCGAGGCCCGGCGCCTTGGCCGCCGCCGCCGCGCTGGCCTGCGCGGGCGTCGCGGCCTACGCCGGCGGCGTCGGCATGACGGCGATCTTCGGCCAGGAGGTCCGCTCCCCGCCGTTCCTCGAAGGCCGGGTCATCGCCGACGGGCCGGGCCAGCAATTTCTGCGCGAGACCTGCGCCCAGCGGGGCTGGGCCGCCTGCCGCTGGAAGGACTCCCAGGTGCTGTTCACCGACGACATCATCTGGCCGGACGTGACCTGGCACGGCCTGCCGCTCATCACCGAGCCGGCCGGGCGGCAACGCTTCCTCAACGAGCAGCCGGCCATCGTGCTCGGGACCATCCTGCATCACCCGCTGGCCCAATTCCGGGCCTCGGCACGCAACGCGATGCGGCAGTTGGCGACGTTCACGATCGCATACGACGTGGGCGGCGCGCTGCACGGCCTGCTGACCGCCCACTCCGACCGCACGATGCGGGTGGCGCAAATTGTCCCCAACATCGGCCCCTGCCTCAAGGACCCGCACGCCTGCGACCAGACGCACGCGTTCAAGCTGCTGCAGGCAGTCCAGTATGTCGTGGTTGCCGCCTCGTTGCTGGTCGTGGGCGGCGGCCTCATGGGCTGGCTGAGCCCGGCCCAGCCGGCGGAAGCCGATCGGCCGCGAGACCGCCGTCTCAACGCCTTCGCGATCCTTATCATCGCCGGCGTCGCCCTGAACGGCATCGTCTGCGGCGTCTTGTCCGGACCGTGGGGCCGTTATCAAGCCCGCGTCATCTGGCTGATCCCGATGGCGGCCGAGCTGGCCTTGGAAACCGCTCTGCAGCGTGCCAAGCCTACCGGCATCGCCGCCCAATGGCGCCACCGCCCCGACGAGGATGCCGGGGAACCGGCATGACCATCTTGCTGGACAGCACCGCCGGGCGTTTGCTGTTCTCGTTCCCATACGGCATCGATCCAGCAGCCCCGTGCCGCATGAAACCCGCATCAATGGGCTCTCCCTCAGCCGAACGGTCCGCCGCCGGACAGCGCGCTTCAGCCCGAACCGCGGCACATGCCATGCTGATGCAGCCTCGATCGGACTTCAGAGCCATCGCACGCGGCCGGGCCGGCTACGCTGAATGATCCCGCCATCGCGGGCCTCGCGGCCGGCTGAAGTCCGGGGCAAGTCATGGACGGCTCGTTCGCCCGCTCCGAACGGATGGCCAGGCGGCGTGAGCGGCCGGGCATCGCCGTAACCTCCGGCCCCCCTAAGTTGGATCAAACGGTTTCCGTGGCGGTCGGCACGGATGTAAAACCCGGTCGCGCCCGACGCAGACCGCTCAAGCCTCCGTCGCCAACGGCGCGTGGTTCAGTATCGCCACCAGCGCCACCCCGCCGATCGTGTTGCCGATCAAGGTCGGCGCCAAAAACCCAGTCAAATACTCCAACGGCGAAATCGCCCCGATGAACACCGCGAACGAGGTCTCCACCGAACCGGCGATCACGTGCGAGAAATGCGAGATCGCCACCACGTAGGTCAGCGCGACGATAACAAGCATCTTCGCCGATCCGGCACTTGGCAGCAGCCAGACCATGAGCGCGATCAGCCACCCGGCCAGCACGGCCTTGGTCAGCATCGGCCAGAACGGGTCCTTCAGCGCGCCCAAGGCGATCTTCTCGAGCGCGGCCGATATCTCCGGCCCATACAGGTGCTCATACGACAGCAGCCATCCGAACAGCCCCGTGCCCACCAGGTTGGCCACGAGCACGACTGCCCAGAACCGCAGCAGCCTCGGCGCCTGCCGCAAGCTCCGTTCGGACAGGATCGGCAAAATGGCCGTCAGCGTGCTCTCGGTGAACAACTGCTGCCGCCCGAGCACGACGATCAGGAACCCGAGCGAGTAGCCGAACCCGCTCACTAGCCGCTGCCAGCCCGCATCCGGCAGCGCCGCCTCCATCACCGCCATCGTCAGGAACGAGAATCCCATCGACAGCCCCGCCGCCAGGCCCGACCAGGCGACCGCGCCCGAATGCCGCCTGATCTCCTTGCTGCCCTCCTCGCGCAGCACGCGGTGGATCTCCTTCGATTCCGGGGTGGTCTCGGCCTTCGTGCCGTTCTCTTGGCTCTCATCCGTCATCAACGCCGCTCCAAGCGCGGTTACAGCCAGGACCAGCTCCTCGCCCGCGCCGCCGCCTCAATGTCACATCAGCCGGGTTCGCCCAAGCGGCTCGGCTCAACCCTGCCCGGCCAGGCCGCCCGCACCAAAGTCCGGGGCGGAGCGTTCGGCGCAGTCATGCGATGCCGGGCAAGGCAGGCCTGCGGAGGATGGACAATCTTACGGCTAAGCAGCGCGCCCCGCTTTCATCGGACGCTGAGCGCCTGATCAACCTGGTCGTGGCGAGCGGCTTCGTGCTGGAGCGTTTGGGCGAGCCGTGCGCCGACGAGGCCGCAGCAGTAGCGGCGCCTGCCGTCGCCGATACCCGGGTCGCGCCGCTCTTTTTGCATGTTCGCGGCCGCAAGCCGGCGCCGGACAGCGGCATGACATCGCCCTGACCCGCCCTCTCCGCGAGCCGGCAATCCAGTGGCTCAGGCAGATACGGAACTTCCAACCCGGTGGTCCGCTTAGGACTCTTTGAAGCCGCATCACTTCTCGCGTCGTGACGGCCAGCCAGTCCCGCGAACGGATGCTGAGGCACAACGAAAGGAACCCTGAAATGGCGGACGCAAGCGTGAAGAAAGTCGAGGCCGGGCATTCGCCCAGCGGCACGCAGGGACAGAAGTATCTCGCCACCGGCAAAACGATGTCGATGCGCCTATGGGAGCAGGTGCGGCCGCTGGACGACATGAAGCCGGTCCGCCGCGCCTATGAGACGGTCGGCTACGTGATTGCCGGGCAAGCCGAGCTGACCACCGAAGGGCAGACCGTCAAGCTGCAGCCCGGCAGTTCATGGGTGGTGCCGAAGGATGCCGAGCACAGCTACCGCGTGCTTGAAGCCTTCACCGCGGTCGAGGCCACCCATCCGCCGGCCGAGATCCACGACCGCGACGCGGCGCCGAGATAGCGGCCGAAGGGGGCTTCGGTCCCCACAACGCGGCCCAGGTATCGACCCGCCGCCGCCGCCGGGTCAGCATGACGAAGGCGGCGATGAACACGCCGGCCGACACGAACGGCGTCAATCGAACCGCCTCCGGCGCATCCACCAAGTCCAGGCCCAGCCAAGCCGTTGGCATGGCCAGCAGGAACGCCATGTAGCCCGCGTGCTTGTGCCAGGCCTCGAACGCCCGTCGGCGCCGCGTCATGTCGTAATGGTCGCCGCGCCAGGTCGACGGGTCGTTCGGGTCCGCGCCCTTCTCGGTCGGGCCGCCTTTCGTCCCGCGCAGCCAGGCGCTCAGAACCTGCAGCGCGCAGATGCCGAGCACGGAGGCGCCGAGGAACACATGCGGATTGGACCAGTCCATCGCCCCGCCCAGCCCGTCCCAAGCGATCCAAAACGCCACCCCCGCCGCAAGCGTGCCGCCATACTGCAGCGCGAGATGCGCGTGCCACCAGACTTTGCTGTCCACCACCGCCGGGAAGTCCTGCCGCGGCAGCACCTTGTAGAACCGCGCGACCAAGGCCCCGGCGGGCAGCAGCACGAACCAGGCCAGCAGCATCAGTCCGCCATGCCAGATGAACGGACCCATCCTCTAGTCCCGCGGCCCACCAGCCAAGGCGATCACTCCCATGATAATCAGCCCGGTCAGCAGCATCCGCGTCCCAGGCCCCGCGCCCGCCGTGTTCAGCATGGCGATCAGCAGGAACATGAATAGCGCCGCGCCGCCGATGCCCGCAACGCTCGGACGCCCCCCGCCCACGTCCGTCCCGCCGATCACCACGACGGCGATGGTCAGCAGCAGGTATTCCTCGCCCTGGTCGAGCGAATTGCCGCCCGAGAACCCGGCCAGCAAAGCCCCCGTCAGCCCGGCCAGCCCGGCGCAAGCCACGTAGGCCAGCAGCCGCACCCGCTGCACCGCCAACCCCGCCAGCCGAGCCGCCCGCGCGTTCTGGCCAATCGCGGCCACCGTCCGCCCGCTGACCGTGCGCTCCAGCAGCAGCCAAACGAGCGCCATCGCCGCCGCCGCCGCCAAGGCCAGCACCGGCACGCCCAGCACCCGCCCGGTCGCGAACGCGGCGAATTCCGGCGGCGGCTTCACCTTCAGCCCGCGCCCGAAGCTGATCGCCACCGAGATCACCACCAGCCCGGCCGACAGCGTGGCGATGATCGGCGGGATGCGCAGCAGCCGGATCAGCGTCACGTTGAACAGCCCCACCGCCATTCCCGCCCCCACCGCGGCCAGCAAACCGGGAACGATCATCGCCGCCTGCTCGTTCATCACCACCATCGACACCGCGCTCGACAGCGCGATCGCCGACGGGATCGACAGGTCCACGTTCCCCGGCCCCAGCGTGATTACCAGCATCTGCCCCAGTGCGGCCAGCACCGAGAAGGCCGAGAACGACAGCGCCGCTGCCAGCAGCGCTCCGCCGCCCTCGCCGCCGTTCAGCCCGATCGTCACGCCCCAGGCCGCAGCGGCGGCGATCCAGCTATAGGCCCAGGGCCGGGTCAGCAGGGTCCTCATGCCGCCGCAGGCTGGCCGATGCGCTCGATGACGGCGCGCAGGCCGAGCACCGCGATCAGGATGATCCCCTGGGCTCCGATCTGCCAATCCGGCGGCACGTTCAGGAACGTCAGCAGCGACGCCGCCAGCGTCAACGTCAGCGCCCCCAGCACGGCCCCCGCCGGCGACACGATCCCGCCCACGAACTCCCCGCCGCCCAGGATGACCGCCGCGATCGACAGCAGCGTATAGCGCCCCGCGAGGTTCGCATCGCCCGACGTGGTCAGCCCGAGAAGGCTCAGCCCTGACAGCACCCCCAGCACCCCCGCGCCAGCGTACACCGCCATCCGCAGCGCCACCAGGTTCCATCCCGACCGCGCCACCGCCCGCGCATTCCCGCCCATGCCGCGGACCACCGTGCCATAAGCCGACCGCATCAGCAGGACATGCAGCACGATTGCCACGATCACCGACCCCCACAACGCCAGCGGCATCAACGGCGCACGAAACCGCATGACCCCGGACAGCCACGCGGGCGCCGTCCCCCCCGGCGTCGGCAGCACGATCACCGCAAGGCCCTGCCAAACGAACGACAGCCCCAGCGTGACCACGATCGCCGGCAGCGCCCGCGCCCCGATCAACGCCCCCGTCGCCGCATAGAACGCCACCGCCGCCGCCAGCAGCCCCGTCGCCAGCGCCGGGTTGGCCGGCATCACCGCGCCGCCGATGCACGTCACCAACGAGACGAACGGCCCGATTGACAGATCAAGGTCCCCGACCGCGATCACCAGCATCTGCGCCATCGTCGCCAGCACCACCGGCAAGGCGAGGTTCAGCAGCAGGTTAAGCCCGAAATACGATATGGTCCGCGGCTGCTGCGCGAAGATCGCCCCCAGCAGCAACGCGAACGCCGCCGCCGGCAAGGCGCCCCGCAACGCCGAGGCCAGCGCCCGCCTCCTCGTGCGTCCCGGGGGCAATTACGCGGCCTCGGCGAACGACAGCCGCAGCACCGCGTCCTCGCTCACCGCATCCGCCTCCAGCGCCCCCGTCACCCGCCCGTCGCGGAACACGAACACCCGGTCGCAATGCAGCAGCTCGTCGAACTCCGTCGTATACCAGAGGAACGTCCGCCCCCGCTCCGCCTCGGCCCCGATCAGCCCATACACGTCCCGCTTCGTCCCCACGTCCACCCCGCGCATCGGGTCGTCCATCAGCACCACCTGCGCGTCGCTCGCCAAAGCCCGGGCGAACAGCGCCTTCTGCTGGTTCCCCCCCGACAGCGACAGGATCGGGTTGGCCACGTCCGGCGTGACCAGCCCCATCCGCCCGCGCCAATCCTGGGCAAAGGCCCGCTCCCGCGCGGGATCGAGCAACGGCCCCCGGCGCAGCGCCGCCAGCGAGCGCACGCTCATGTTGCGCGCGATCGACCACAGCGGGAACACCCCGTCGGCGCCGCGGTCGCCCGCCACCAGCGCCGTCGCCGCCTTCAGCCGCACGGACGCATCCCGCGCGCCGGACGCGGCCAGCACCCGCTGCAGCAGCCGGGTCTGCCCGTGGCCTGCCAGCCCGGCCAGCCCGATCACCTCCCCTTCCCGCGCCTCCAGCGGCGCCCCTCCGGTCGCCTCGCCGGCAATCCGCAGCCGCAGCAAGCGCCCGGCCAAATCCCGCCGGCGCCGCTCCCCCGCAGCCGGCGCCGCGTGGCCCATCGCCGAGACCACGCTGTCCCGCGTCATGCCCTCCCGCGCCGCATCCAGCACCACGCGCCCGTCGCGCATCACCACGATCCGGTCGGCGACCGTCAGCACCTCGCCCAGCTTGTGCGAGATGAACACGACGGCCCCGCCCGCCGCCGCAAACGCCCGCACATGCCGCAGCAATCCCTCCGCCGCGTGGGCATCGAGCGAGGAGGTCGGCTCATCCAGGATCACCACCGCCGGCGGCGCGCCGGCATGGCTGAACGCCCGCGCGATCTCCGCCATCTGCCGCTGCCCGATCGGCAGGTCCCCCACCACCTGCTCGCCGCGCAGCCCATGCTCCGGGAACACCTGGTCCAAGGCCTCGGTCATCATCGCCCCGGCCCGCCGCCGCCAACCGAAGCCGGTCATCCCGGAATGCATCACCCGCGCATTCTCCGCGATCGTCAGGTTCGGGCACAGCGAGCCTTCCTGGAACACGCACCGGATCGCCTCGTGCCGCACCCCCGCCGCCGCATCCTCCCCCAGCACCTGCAACGATCCGGCATCCGGCGCCAGCGTCCCCGCCAGCACGTTCATCAGCGTCGACTTTCCCGCCCCATTATGCCCGACCAGCCCCAGGCACTCCCCCCGGCTCAGATGCAGGTCCACTCCGGCCAAGGCATGAACCGCGCCGAAGCTCTTGGCGACGCCGCGCAGCCGGATGGCGTCCTCCACGGCTGCGGCCCGCCTCAGCCCTTCTGCTTGGCGATGAAGTCCTTCACCTGCTGCTGACCATACTCGATCATCGTCACGCTGCCGGGCGCGGTCTGCGACAACGCCTTGTCGAGCGTGTCCTGCGTCACCGACACGATCGGCAGCGTCATCTGTTTCGGGACCTTCGCCCCCTCCAGCACCTGCTGCGCCACCCACAGCGCGAAGGTCGAGCTGCCGGGCGAGATCGACGCCGATTCGGTCGCATACCCGTCCTTCTCCTTCTGCTGCTTCCACCACGTCAGCTCGTCGTAGCGGTTGCCCATGAAGATCGGCGGCGCCTTGCGCCCGGCGGCGGCGAACGCCTGCGCCGTCCCATATCCGTCGCCCCCCTGCGTCACCACGCCCGCGATCTCCGGCAGCGTCGGCAGCACGCCCGCCACCGCCTGCTGCGCCACCGTCTGCGTCCAGTTGCCGTTCACGGACGCCACGACCTTGAACTCCGGATGCGCCTTCACCCCCGCCTCGATCCCCTCGTGGATCTCGGTATCGACGCTGCTGCCCGCCAGCCCGCGCACCTCCAGCAGGTTCCCCTTCAGCCCCCGCTCGGCCATATAGTCGACCTGCATCCGCCCCATCTGCCGGAAGTCCACGCCGATCTTGTAGGCGCAAGGCTCCGTCACCGTGCTGTCGAACGATACGACGACGATCCCCGCGTCGCACGCCTGCTTGATCGCCCCGTTCAGCGCCGTGGGCGAGACGGCGTCGACCACGATCGCGTCGTAGCCCTGCAGCACCAGGTTCTGGATCTGCGCCGCCTGCTCCGTCGCCTGGTTCTCCGCCGTGGTGAAGCTCCGCGCCGCGGCAAGCTGCTTGGCGGCCGTTGCCTGCTTGCCCGCTTGCTCGAAACTCGACAGCATCGCCTGCCGCCACGAATTTCCGGCATAGTTGTTCGACAACGCCACCTTCTTGCCCGAGGTGTCCGCCGCATGGGCCGAAACCGAGGCCGCCAGCAGCCCGGACGCGATCATCGATGCCGTAGCAAGCCTGCGCATGAACCTGTTCCCATTCCCTCAACCGGGTGTCCGTTGGAAACGCCCCCGAACAACCCATGGATAGTTGCCGATCTACTTAGCATAGCCCCGGATCGCGCATCAAACGATCCGTTCCCCATGGACGCCTCGGGCTTGCCAGGGAACGCTGGTCTATCTACCCCCTGCCCCGCCGCTTCTGGTTCAAGCTGTCGACCAGCACCGCCAGGAAGATGACCGCGCCCTGGATGAACTGGACCCAGAAGGGCTGCACGTTCCAAAGGGTCAGGCCGTTGTTGATCAGGCCGATGATCAGAACCCCCAGGAGCGTGCCGAGCATGGAGCCCTTGCCGCCGAACAGGGACGCGCCGCCGATGACCACGGCGGCGATCGCGTTCAGCTCAAGGCCGACGCCCGCGATCGGCTGGGCGCTGTCGAGCCGGCCGGCCAGCACGACGCCGCCTAGTCCGGACAAGGCCCCGGCAATGACGTAGACCAGCGCCAGGGTGCGCCCGACCGGGACGCCGGCGAGCCGGGCTGCCTCGCGGTTGCCGCCGACCGCGTAGATTTCGGCGCCGAAGACGGTTCGCGACAGCACGAGCCAGCCGATGAACGTGACGCCGAGGGTGATCAGGGCCGCGATCGGGACCGGGCCGAAATTGCCGCCGCCGATGCCGTCGAAGGCCTCCGGGAAGCCGAACAGGGTATTGCCGCCGGTGACGATGAAGGCGAGGCCGCGCGCCATCGCCAGCACCGACAGGGTGACGATGAAGGGCGTCATGCCCAGCGCGGTCACGGCGAAGGCGTTGAAGCTGCCGCAGAGCGCGCCCAGGCCGATGCCGGCGGCGACGGCGGGCACGACCCCCCAATCGGCTTGCAGCGCCAGCCCGCTCACGACGCCGGCGAGGGCGACCACCGAGCCGGTCGAGAGGTCGATGCCGCCGGTGACGATGACGAAGGTCTGGCCGACGGCGACGATGCCGATCAGCGAGCTGGCCAGCAGAATGGACAGCGCGTTGGCGGTGGTCAGGAATTGCGGCGTGGTTGCGGCCAAGCCGATGGTGATGGCGAGAAAGGCGACGACGATCGTCAGCTCGTTCACGGCCTGGCCGACCGCGGCCAGCCCTTTCGGCCGATCGCTCATGCCGGTGCGTCGACGCAGCGGGGAAGCGCGGCAGGAGTCAAAGCGCAGGCCTTTTTCGGTGTCCTGATTGAGCCAACGGGCTGAAGTGCCCGGCGGCGCCGAGCCACCGGCGCCGGTCGCCGTCGAAAGCCGGCGCGTCGCTCGTTCCCGTTCGTCGTTGATCGATGCGCCGGATCGCGGTCAAGGCCGAACTCACGCTCCTTCATGATCGGGCGCCAAGGCAGCCAGCGACATGATCCGCTCCTGGGTGAACGACTCCCGCCCGACCTCGCCCGCGAGACGGCCGCCCCGCATGACCAGGATGCGGTCGCAGATGCCGAGCAGCTCCAGCATGTCGGACGAGGCGATCACGACCGCGGCGCCTCGCCCGGCCAGGTCGCCGATCAGGCGATAGACCTCCACCTTCGCGCCCACGTCGATCCCCCGCGTCGGCTCGTCCAGCAGGAACACGCGCGGCTCGGTCTGCAGCGCCCGGGCCAGAACGACCTTCTGCTGGTTGCCGCCCGAGAGGCCCTGCACCGGCTGCGAGATGCCCGGCGTCCGAATCCGCAGACGTTCCACCGCGCGCCGGGCAGCGGCGGCCGTGCGGCCGCCGAGCAGGACCGTGCGCAGCCAGGCAAGCCGGCCCAGCGTGGACAGTGCCACGTTGTCCCGCAGCGAGAAGGGCAGGATCAGGCCCTCAGCCTTGCGGTCCTCCGGCACGAAGGCGATTCCGGCGGCCATGGCCCGGCGCGGCCCGGCACGCCTGACGACCCGCCCGGCGACGCGAACCTCGCCCACAGCGCCCGGGAGCGCGCCGTAGATCGCCTTCAGCGTCTCCGTCCGCCCCGCCCCCATCAGCCCGCCAAGGCCGACGATCTCGCCCGCGCCGACCGAGAAGCCGACATCGTGGACCCGGCCCGGCGCCGAGAGGCCGCGGACCTGCAGAACGGGGCCGCCGATCGGGACCTGCGCCTTCGGGAACATGGCGGTGATCGGGCGGTCGACCATGGCTTGCACGAGCGTGTCCCGCGTCCATTCCGAGGCCGGGCGGGTAGCGACGGTCCGGCCGTCGCGCAGGACGGTGACCCGGGCGCAGACGGCGAAGACCTCCTCGATGTGATGGCTGATGAAGACGATGCCGACGCCGAGCGCGCGGAGGCCGCGGATGGTCTCGAACAGCGCCACGACCTCGCTGCCGGACAATGCGGCGGTCGGCTCGTCCATGACGATGACGCGGGCCCGGCGGGAGAGGGCGCGGGCGATCTCGACCAGTTGCCGTTCGCCGATGCCGAGGTCGCGCACCTTGCGGCGCGGGGACACGCCGAGGCCGACGCGCGCCAGCAGCGCCGACGACGCCTCGTGGCACGACCGGCGGCGGATGACGCCGAAGCGCCCTCGCGGCAGGTGGCCGAGGAACAGGTTGTCGGCGACCGACCGCTCCGGGACAAGGCTCAGTTCCTGGTGGATCACCACCACCCCGGCGTCGAGCGCGTCGCGTGGGCGCCGGGGGGCGAAGGGCTGGCCGTCGAGGGTGATGCGGCCCGCATCCGCGCTGACGACGCCGGCCAGGATTTTCATGAGCGTGCTTTTGCCCGCCCCGTTCTCGCCCACCAGCCCCAGCGCCTCGCCGTGGGCGACGCTGAGGCTGACCTGGTCGAGCGCGCGCACGCCGGGGAAACGCTTCGAGATCCCCTGCATGTCGAGCAATGGCGGCAACGCGGCCGGCCTCGCCTACTTGCGGGCGACCTCCTCGCTCCAGAGGCCGTACTCCTTGACCTGCTGGCTGCCGATGGTCTGCCTGGTGATCAGCATGTGCGGCCAGAATTCATGGGCGGGGATGGACTTGTCGCCGTGCAGGTACGTCTCGACGTATGCGACCGATTGCGCCGCCATTTTCAGCGGGTTCTGGG
The DNA here is from genome assembly GCA_965217935.1 of Acetobacteraceae bacterium. Taxonomy (GTDB): domain Bacteria; phylum Pseudomonadota; class Alphaproteobacteria; order Acetobacterales; family Acetobacteraceae; genus JBBROS01. The sequence continues at coordinate 1,256,292 of OZ244581.1, forward strand.
AGATGGTGGCGTCCATCTGGCCGTCGCGGATGGCGGTGAGCGCCTGGGCGGTGCCGTCGATGCCGATGATGACGATGTGGGTCTTGTCGCCGATCGGCTGGAAGCGGTTGGCCTGCTTGATCGCCCGCATGGCGCCCACGGCGTTGTCGTCGTTGCCGTTGAAGATGGCGTCGACCTGGCTGTTGGCGGCCAGCAGTTGCGTCGTGATGTTGAAGGCCTTGGCGGCATCGAAATCCGCGGCCTGGCGGGCGATGAGCTTGAGCCCCGGGTTGTCCTGCTGCAGCTTGGCGAAGGCCTCGGAGAAGCCTTTCTCGCGCGCGTCGCCGGCGGTGGTGCCGAGCAGGCCCTGCAGGTCGATGACGTTGCCGCGAATTTCGCCGTAGCGCTCTTTTAATTGCTCGGCGATGAACCGCGCGCCTTCCTGGCCGAGCGCCTCGTTGTTGGTCTCGATGAAATTCACCTGGCAGCCGCCGCACGACGCGCCGCGGTCCAGCGTGAAGACCGGGATGCCGCGGCTGTTGGCCCGCTTGACCACGGGGACGATCGCGTCGGCGTTGACGGGGTTGAGGATGAGCGCCGCCACCTTCTGGTTGATCAGGTCGAGCACCTGGTTGGCCTGCGTCGCGGCGTCGCCGTTGGCGCTGGTGTTGATCAGCTTGAGGTCGGGATGCTGCTTGATGCCGTCCTCGACGCCGCGGGTCATGCCCTGGAAGAACGGGTTCGAGAGCGTGGCGACGCTGTAGCCGACGGTGTAGGTCTCCGCCTGGGCGGGCCGGTGCATCAAGAGCACGCACGCCGCGATGGCAATCATCCGGATCGATCGGTTGGTCATGACACTCCCCGCTGTTCGGGCTGCTTCGCGCAGCCGCTTGGTTGATCCCGGACGCTATGGGCACTGCCGCGGCCCGTCAATGCGCCGGCCCTTGCGTCGCGGGCCACGGCGTTGGAAACCTTCGCCATGAACCCGGGCTACCTTCCCTTCGCCGGCGCGCTGCGGCTGCCGGCCTTCGTCTGCGACAATTGCGGCTATTGGCAGCGGCACTTCGCCCGCCCGCCCGCCTGCCCCATGTGCCTCGATGCCCGGCACGTGGTGCCGCAAGACGGCTGGCAGTTCTGGACCCGGGAGGAGGCCGAAGCGCGGTATCCCTGCCACTGGGCCGAGCTGGAGTCCGGCGTGTGGCGGTTCTGGAACGAGCCGGTCAGCGGCATCGGGCCGAGCGCCTACCTGATCCAGACGCCGGAGGGGAACATGGGCTTCGAGGGCTGCCCGGTGTTCAGCAGGGCAGCGCTCGATCAGATCGAGGCGCTCGGCGGCATGAAGGTCCTCTCGGCCTCCCACCCGCACGCCTACGGGGCGCTGTGGCAGTTGCAGGACCGGTTCGATCCGGAGCTAGCCTTGCACCCCGGCGACCTCGAGTGGTCGGGCGCGCTGCAGGTCAGTTGGCCGTTCGACGAGGCGCTGGAGCCGATCCCCGGGCTTGAGCTGCACCTGACGGCCGGGCATTTCGCCGGGCATACGGTGCTGTATGACCGGGAGCGGCGCATCTTGTTCTGCGGCGACGCGCTGAAGTTCGAGCTTGATCCGGGCGATCCGCGCCGGGCCACGACGATTTCCGCGCACAAGGCGTTCGTGCGCGGCATCCCGCTGACGCCCAACGAGCTGCGGACATATCGCAAGGTGTTCGCCGCGCTTGATTTCACGCAGACCTGGACCCCGTTCGAGCAGGCGGCCAACAGCGGGCGGCGCGAGGCGCTGGCGCTGATCGACGCGATGCTGGCCAGCCGCCCTCACGCGGCGCCGGTGCCGCTAGCGGAGCTAATCGCAGTTTTACCGAGGCTATCATAGACCAACTAAACCAGACCATTGGATACCACTCGCTTGACGATCTCTTGGGGGGACGATAGCCGGATAGAATGACATACCCAGAAGCCCGGCGCAGAGCGCTCATGTTTATCGCGCTAGGTGGCTTACTGTTTGTATTGAGCCTAGCTATTGTTTTAATAGGTCCTTTTAAAGCTGTTTATGAAAGTATTCAGCTAGGCAGATGCGGTTTCTTATGTCCTCAGCTCTGGTCCTTAATCAGGTTTTTGTATTTCAAAGTGCCACTGGTGCAGTCACTTTGGAATGTGCTGCCTGATCCTCCACCTGATTTCTGGTATGCTTTCCTATTAACTCCCTTACCTGCTACTTGCATATATCACGCAGTATTCTTTGGACCATTCACGTTTGCGACTGGAACATACCTCTGGAGGCTTACAACAAGGATAAAAAACGATGCATTTGAGCGGGGAGTTGCTGATACATTTCCTAGAGGAAGTTACGCAAGCAACATGTCGAACAACCCAATTATTCAGATTTCTGGGCCAATCAATGCCCAAAATGCTCAGGGCCCGATTAGTGTAGAACAGAAAATTGAAAATGTCTTGAATCAGGCTGCTAATAGCAATCCAAATTTTAGGAGGACAACTCGTAGCTTCTCTAAAACTCCTTTAGGATTAATTATAATTTGTGCTATTGGAAGTATAGTAGCTATAGTTATAGGTCAAATTATTCTTATCAACTTCGGATTGGTCCACTAGTCAGATTAGTGACACCATCGGATTTTTGGATTGCGTCCTGCTTTTTCAGACTTGACTCCGTATAACAGAGCGTATGGTTAAAGAGTGACAGGGAGAATGGCGTTGAAGGACGCCAACTAATCTATTATGCCCGACCCGCTGCCGAAGAACCAGGCCAATTACGCGCCGCTCAGCCCGATCAGCTTCCTGAAGCGGACCGCCGCGGTGTTTCCGGACCGCACCGCAATCATCCACGGCGAGCTGCGCCAAAGCTGGTCGGAGACGGCCAGCCGCTGCCGGCGTCTCGCCTCGGCGCTGCGCAAGGCGGGCATCGAACCGGGCCAGACCGTCGCCGTGATGGCGCCCAATACGCCAGCGATGATCGAGGCCCATTTCGCGGTCCCGATGGCCGGGGCGGTGCTGAACGCCATCAACGTCCGTCTCGACGCGGCGACGGTTGCCTTCGTCCTCGCCCACGGCGACGCCCGCGCCGTGCTGGTCGACCGCGAGTTCGCGCCGACGATGCGGGACGCCCTCGCGCGGATTGACGGCGCACGGCCGCTCGTGATCGACGTCAATGACGCCCTCGCACCCGGGAATGACCCTGTGGGCGCTGCCGACTACGAGTCGTTCCTGGAGACCGGGGACGCCGCCTTCGCGCCGGAGCTTCCCGCCGACGAATGGGATGCGATCGCGCTGAACTACACCTCCGGCACCACGGGCAAGCCGAAGGGCGTGGTCTATCACCACCGCGGCGCGTACCTGAACGCGGTCGGCAACGCCATGACCTGGGGAATGGCCCAGCATCCGACCTATCTCTGGACCTTGCCGATGTTCCACTGCAACGGCTGGTGCTTTCCCTGGACCATCGCCGCCATGGCTGGCACGAACGTGTGCCTGCGCCGGGTCGAGGCCGCTCCCATCCTGGACGCCATCGAGCGGCACGGCGTCACGCACCTCTGCGGCGCCCCGATCGTGCTCGGGATGGTGCTCAACCACGAGGGCGTGCGGCCGCTCGAACGCCCGGTCAAGGTCATGACCGCCGGGGCCGCCCCGCCCGCGGCGGTGCTGGAAGGGATGCAGCGGCTCCATTTCGACATCACGCACGTCTATGGCCTGACAGAGACCTACGGTCCGATCACGGTCTGCGCCTGGGACGATGCCTGGGATGCGCTTCCGGCCCCGGCGCGGGCGGCGCGATTGGCGCGGCAGGGGGTGAACTACCCGATCCAGGAAGACGTCATCGTCGCGGACCCGAAAACGCTGGCGCCCGTGCCGCAGGACGGCACGACGATGGGCGAGATCATGATGCGCGGCAACGTCACGATGAAGGGCTACCTGAAAGACCCGGCCGCCACCGAGGAGGCCTTCGCCGGAGGCTGGTTCCACACCGGGGACCTCGCCGTGTGGCACGAGAACGGCTATGCCGAGATCCGCGACCGCTCCAAGGACATCATCATCTCGGGCGGCGAGAACATCTCCACGATCGAGGTCGAGGACGTGCTGTATCGTCATCCCGCCGTGCTGGAAGCGGCGGTGGTGGCCCGGCCCGACGCGAAATGGGGCGAGACGCCCTGCGCCTTCGTGACGTTGAAGCCCGGCCAGGACGCCGCCGCCGACGACATCATCGACTTCTGCCGCGAGCGGATGCCGCACTTTAAGGCGCCGCGGACGGTGGTATTTGGGGAGCTGCCCAAGACCAGCACCGGCAAGATGCAGAAATTCGCCCTTCGCGCGCGCGCCCGAGCACTGGAGCCGTAACATGCCCCAACCCACCCATGTCACCGCCTTGCAGGACGCCGACGAGAGCGCGCTGCCCGAGGACCTTCGGCCCTATTTCCAGAAATGCCGCGACAAGCTGGGCTTCGTGCCCAACGTCCTGCGCGCCTGGCTGCTGCGGCCGGAGAAGCTGCGGACATTCATCCGCATGTATGACGAGCTGATGCTCGGGCCGTCCGGGCTCAGCAAGCTGGAACGGGAAATGATCGCGGTCGCGGTTTCGTCCAGCAACCGGTGCTACTACTGCCTGGTGGCGCATGGCGCCGCCGCGCGCAAGCTCTCCGGCGACCCCGAGCTTGGCGAAATGCTGGCGTTCAACTACCGCGTCGCCGACCTGCCGCCGCGGCAGCGCGCCATGCTCGATTTCGCCGTGCTTCTGACCGAGGCCCCGCACCACGTCGCCCAGCAGCACCGGAACGCGCTGAGCGAGCAGGGCTTCTCCGATGCCGACATCTTCGACATCGCCGAGGTGGCCGCGTTCTTCAACTACACCAACCGGGTGGCGCACGGGACCGACATGATGCCCAACGCGGAGTACCACACGCTCGCGCGGTGATCGGCGCCCGGGCAGTCTAAGCATCATTCCGCGGAACGGCTCGCCGTCACGACGCGGAAAACGATGCGTCTTCACAAACTCCTAAGCGGATATCCGTGGAACAAGCCACGAATGTCTGCTTAGCGGCGGGCAAGAGTGGCCGTTTCGCCAGGAATGCCTATGTTGCGGCTCATGGCGACGTTGCTGAGTAAGGTCTTGCGCTGATGGCGTATCGACAGACGGAAGCCGGGCCGGCGTTGGGCGCGGGGCTGCTGGCGCAACCGTTGAAGAAGGCGATCACGGGCAAGGTGGTGGCCCTGTTCAACGACACCGCGCGCGGCGAGGCGCCGGTGAAGCGGCGTTCGGACGGGCTGTTCGGACCGCGCTCGGTGGCGTGGCGGGTGCATGGCGACGTGACGTCGATGATGGTGGGCGGGGTTGCCGGGCTGCTGCTGCAGATGTTGCACCCGGGCGTGCTGGCGGGCGTTTGGGACCATTCCAATTTCCGCAGCGACATGCAGGGCCGGCTGCGGCGCACGGCCCGCTTCATCGCGCTGACCACGTATGGCGGCAGGGAGGAGGCCGAAGCGGTGATCGCCCGCATCCGCCGCATCCACGGCCGGGTGCAGGGCGTGCTGCCGGACGGGACGCCGTATTGCGCCAACGACCCATCGCTGCTGGCCTGGGTGCACGTGACCGAGACGACGACGTTCCTGGACGGCTGGATGCGCTACGGGGAGCCGGGGATGACGGGCGCCGATCAGGACCGCTATTTCGCGGAGATGGCGCAGGTGGGCGAGATGCTCGGCGCCGATCCGCTGCCGCGCTCCCGCATCGAGGCCCGGCGGCTGATGCAGGCGATGCGCGCAGCGACGCGTTGCGATGCGCGGACCCGGACGATCGCGCGGATCGTCATGAACCAGCGCGCGCCAAGCCCGATCGCGGAGCCGTTGCAAGCCTTGACGCTGCAGGCCGCCGTCGACCTGCTGCCCGGCTGGGCGCGGCAGATGCACGGGCTGCACAGCCCGGCGCTCGCCCGCCCGCTCGTGCGCGCCGGCACGCTCGGGATCGCTCAGACGTTGCGGTGGGCGTTCACGTGATAGGAAGATCGGCATGACGCTCGACCTTCGCGATCCGTCCCGATCGGCTCAAGCCGTACGTGAAGCGCTTCAGTTGTTGCCGCACCCGGAAGGCGGGCACTACCGGGAGATCTGGCGCGATCAGCCGGCTGCGGGCGCTCGCGGCGCCGGGACAAGCATTCTTTTTCTGCTGACAGAAGGCGAGCGGTCCCACTGGCATCGCGTCGATGCGGCCGAGGTTTGGCTTTGGCAGGCCGGCGCGCCGCTTTACCTCGGGATCGCGAGCAGCGGCGCTGCCCGGCAATCAGTTCGCCTCGGCCCCGATCTGGGCTCTGGCGAGAGATTGCAAGCCACCGTTCCAGCCGGCGCTTGGCAGGAGGCGAGCGGACTTGGGGCCTGGTCGTTGGTCAGTTGCATCGTCGCCCCGGCGTTCCAATTCGAGGGCTTCGAGATCGCGCCCGCAGGCTGGTCACCGCAATAGGCAGGGCAGCAGCGCTGCCTATTGCGCCGTCGCGGACTGGAACGCGCCCATGCGGACGTTGATCGCCTCAAGATTGCCTCGCCGGATCGCGATCCAGATTGCAGGTTGAGAAAACAACACCCGGCAGAGAGAGTTGGAATCGCTGCTCTCGTCCGATTGCGTTGATCCCTTTCCTGGACCGTTAGCGGCGCCGTTGCGTTTTGGAAAGCGGGGAGCGCCGATGCAAGTCTTTGGCAGCAAGCAGGGTCCCCGCACGGCGCGAGTTGGCGCTCGCGGACGAATGGCGAAGGCCCGGCCGCATTTCGTTTTGGCCATGTTGGGCGGATTGCTCGCCGCGGGTCAGGCACACGGGCAGGCATCCTCCTTCGGCGGCAGCGAGCCTGCCGCGCCCAACGTCAGGGAGGCGACACGGGGCCAGCAGCAAGGGCCCGCCAACGCCGCGTGGCGCCGGCGTCTGGCAGCGGGCGAACCTGTTCGGCGACCTGCGCGGGATACGCGGGCGCCTGGGCAACCTGGGCGTGAGCCTCGGCCTGACCGAGATCAGCGAGGCGTTCGGCAACGCGACCGGCGATGCCCGGCAGGGCGCGATCTACGCCGGACTGGCGCAGCTTGTCCTGAGCGTGGATACCGCAAAGGCTCTTGGCCTGCCCGGCGGCGCCTTCAACGTCAGCGCGCTGCACCTTCAAGGGCGCGGCCTCAGCGCCGACAACCTCGGCAACAACCTCAACGTCGCGAGCGGCATCGAGGGCGGGCTGCGCGGCACATTGCTGTATGAGCTTTGGTACGAGCAGACCCTGCTCAACGACCGGCTGAGCGTCCGGGCGGGGCAGCTCGCGGTCGACCGGGAATACCTCATCAGCACGTATTCCAAGTTGTTCCTCAGCAACACGTTCGGCTGGCCGACCCTGCCTCAGCTCGAGCTGCCGTCCGGGGGGCCGGTGTTCCCGCTGCCGGCGCCAGGCGTCCGGATCCGCGCCGTGCCAAGGGACGACACCGCCTTGCTGGTGGGCGTGTTCAACGGCGCTCCGGCCGGGGTCGGCGCCCAGGCGGCGCAGTTGCGCGACTCGGCCGGCGCCGCATTCCGGCTGGGCGACGGGGTGTTCGCCATCGCCGAGGCGCAAGTCGGGATCAACCAGCGCGGAGGCGCCACGGATCGGCCGGGCGCCTACAAGGTCGGCGCCTGGTTCAGTTCGGCGCGGCCTCCGACCGGCCCGGCCACGGGCGGACGGTTCCAAACGACGTGGAGCGTTTACGGCGTCGCCGACCAACTCATCTGGCGCGTCCCCGGCAACAAGGACGGCGGGGTCGGCGTATTCGCGCGGGTCATGGGGGCGTTCGGCGGCAACGATTTGGTGAACCTCTACGCCGACGCCGGCGTGACCTGGAGAGGGCCCATCCCTGGGCGCGACCACGACACCGCAGGCCTGGCATTCGGCATCGCGCGGGTAAACAGGACGGCGGGCCAGGTCGCCGGCGACGCCTTTCGAACGGGCGGCTCATCGGTGGTCGGGCGGCACGAGGGAGTGGTGGAACTCACCTACCACGCCTACGTCACGCCCTGGTGGGAGGTGCAGCCGGACGTGCAATATCTCTACGATCTCACGGGTGGCGTATCCAATCCCTTGCAACCGCCTCAGCGGCTGGGCGAGGCGGCGGTGTTCGGACTGCGAACGACGATCACGTTCTGATCGCGGCACAATTCAACAGGCGGACCGAGCATTCAGCAATCCAATGGATGCCGCAATCACGCAAGGCCCGATTTATGTATTCGGAGGATAGCGAGGAGTTCCTAAGCTCGAGGTTGCATCACAAGCCGCGAGGCAGAGCGTTTACACCAGTCGCTTGAGCGAGCGGGCGAGCGTTATGACCGTATCGGCCATGGTCCGGAGCATCGGAACGCCGGGCGGCGCCTACAGCACCCGGCGGACGGCGGCAATGGCGTCGCCGAACGTATGGTCCGGGACCAGCAACTCGCAACCTGCCCGGCCGGCCACGCACGCCAACGCCGGGCCGCCGGCGCCAACCAGAAACGGACGGTGACGCGCATCCGATGCTCGACGGCCGATTGCAAGACGTGCGCGCTCAAGCCGTGCTGCGCCCCGTCGCCTGCTCACGCCGCGCTGCACGCCGCCCGGACGCGCGAGGCTGAACCGCCGCCCGCCGGCGACTGCCGACGCTCGCTGCTGCGCTGAAGCGGGAAGCGGCGACGGCGGGACGGATGAGCGGGACCCGAAGCATCACGCCCCATCTTGCAGTGCTGCTTGCGTCAACCGACTCGTGCATGATGCCGTTCTTCGGCTTGTGCCGGAGCCCGCCGCTCATCGGCCTGTTCCTGCTCAGTCCGGCGTGCCGGCGGCTACTTCGCTTCCGCTCTTTCGCGGGCGGACGCCAAGGAGATGCGCGATGGCATAGGTTAAATCCGGGCGGTTGAGGGTGTAGAAGTGGAACTCGTCGACGCCGTTGGCCTGCAGCAGACGGACCTGCTCGGCAGCGACGATGGCGGCGATCATGCGGCGCAGTTCGGGGTCCTGCTCGGTGCCTTCGAACAGCGGGCCCATCCAGTCGGGGACGGTGGCGCCGCACATGGCGCTGAACTTGGCGGCTTGGGCGTAGTTGGAAACGGGAAGGATGCCCGGCACGATCGGGGCGGTGATGCCGGCGGCGAGCGCCCGGTCGAGGAAGCGCAGGAAGACGGCGCCGTCGAAGAAATACTGCGTGATGGCGCGGGTGGCGCCGGCATCGAGCTTGCGCTTCAGATTGTCGATGTCGTGGTCGGGGCCGAGTGCCGTGGGGTGGATCTCGGGATAGGCGGCGACTGAGATCTCGAACGGGGCGACCTTCTGCAGCCCGGCGACCAGATCGGCGGCGTAGGCGTAGCCGTTCGAATGGGCGGCGTAGCTCTGTCCGCCGGGCATGTCGCCGCGGAGGGCGACGATGTGGCGGACGCCCGCCTCCCAGTAGTGCCGGGCGACGTCGTCGACCTGCTCGCGCGTCGCGCCGACGCAGGTGAGGTGGGCGGCGGGGGTGAGCGAGGTTTCGCGGACGATGCGGGCGACGGTGGCATGGGTGCGGTCCTGCGTGCTGCCGCCCGCCCCGTAGGTGACGCTGACGAAGCGGGGGGCGAGCGGTTCGAGGCGCTGGATGCAGGTCCACAGCGACGTCTCGGACGCTTCGTTCCTCGGTGGGGAGAACTCGAAGGAGAGCGCGGGCGGGGTCATCGCGGCGGAGCGCGGGGGCAGGCCGTCGAAGCGGGGGCCGGTGAGCCAGCGCTCGAGGGTGGCGCCCGGGGATTGCGCCGACGATTGCGCCTGGGATCGCGCCTGGGGGCGTTGCGGATTGACTTCGTTCATAGCAGGGCGCCTATCATTCGACACAGTGACTCTGCGAAAGGAAGCGACACGGCATTTTGATCGTGCCAGCTTGCAAACGTTGCGGGTAGTATAGCGGCTTCGCTTGGCGGCGTCACATGCGCGCGCCGGGGGCTGCGGCCCCACACTCAGTCAGGACCATTTCATGCGGCTTGCAGTGTTTCGGAAGATTTTCGCCACGGCGGTTGCCGCTTGGGCGCTCGCGGCTTCGGGGTGTGCCACGCCGCCGCCGGCCAGCGACCAGGCGGCGTTGCAGGACTATCGGCAGACCAACGATCCGCTGGAGCCGACCAACCGGTTTTTCTATCGGGTCAACAAGACCATCGACACGTACACGCTGAAGCCGGTGGCGACGGCATATAAGAACAACGTGCCGCAGAGCGTGCGGCGGCCGATCCATAATTTCCTGGTCAACGCGGCGACCCCGGTCGTGTTCGCCAACAACGTGCTGCAGGCCAAGCCGCGGATGGCGGGGAACTCGCTGATGCGGTTCTTGATCAACACGACGGCCGGCGGCGCCGGGCTGTTCGACGTGGCGACGGATTGGGGGTACCCGGTCAACACCACCGATTTCGGGGTGACGCTGGCGCTCTGGGGGCTCGATGCCGGGCCGTTCCTGTTCCTGCCGGTGCTGGGTCCGAGCAACCCTCGGGACGCGACCGGATTTGCCGGGGATGTGGCGCTCAGTCCGTTCACCTGGGCCACGTTCGGCGGCGACACGGCGATCCAGGTGTCGAAGGGCGCGGCTGGCGTGGTCGATACGCGGACGCGGCTGCTGGACGTGACCAACAACATCGACCGGACGGCGCTGGACCCGTATGCGACCTATCGGAGCCTGTATCGGCAGAACCGGCAATCGCAGATCGACACGACGTCGAAGGGGCTGCCCCCGACTGTGCCGGCCTGGTTCTCCCATTGAGGCGGGGCGGGACGGACACCATAGTCTCGCGGCCGGCGCCGCGCCGGACCCATCATTCAAGGATAACGTTTGACGATGAGCATGACACGACGGCATCTGCTGATTTGCGCGACGGCGGCGGGCGCGCTCCTGGCCGCCGGGCATGGGGCCTGGGCCCAAGGCGGCGGGTTGAGCGAGCAGGCGGCAACCAATTTCGTCGTGAAGCTGGGCGACGAGCTGGTCCGGGTCATCAACGGGCCCGGCTCCTACGAGGAGAAAAAGAAGAAGCTCGAACCGGTGATCGAGACCGCGGTCGATATCAAGGACATCGCCTTGTTCTGCCTCGGCCGCTATCGCCGGACGGCGACGCCGCAGCAGCTCGACGAATACGTCAAGCTGTTCAACCAGGTGTTGCTGAACAACGTGTTCGGCAAGATCGGCGAGTATACCGGCGTCACGTTCAAGCCGACGCGGACCACGCCCGGGGATGGCGGCATGGTGGTGGGGACGCTGATCAAGCGGCAGAACGAGCAGGCGAACAACGCGCAATGGGTGGTGCAGAATGTCGGCGGGCAGCCGAAGATCACCGATCTGAAAGCTGAGGGCACCAGCTTGAAAATTACGCAGCGCTCCGATTACGAATCCTACATGCAACGCAACGGCGGCAGCGTTTCGGCTTTGATTACGGCTATTCGCGGCCAGTTGTCGCGGTCATAGCCTCCTCTGCCGGCTTCGCCCGGGACGCCTCCTCATGACGCAGGGTCTCAGATTTAATGCTGGGACACTGTCGTGCTGATCGAGCCGGGCCACCGGGTGCTGCATCCTGGCGAGCTGGACTGGGGGGTGGGGCAGGTCCAATCCGTCGTCGGCGACCGGGTGACGGTCAATTTCGAGCACAGAGGCAAGGTGCTGATCAACGCGGCCGTGGTGCAATTGGAGATGCTGGACGAGGACTGAACCCGGTCGCTTGAACCCGACGGCGGTCAGGCCGACAATAAGGTCATGATTGACCCATTCGGCCGCGACATCTCTTACCTGCGCGTCAGCGTCACCGACCGGTGTGACCTTCGCTGCGTTTATTGCATGGCCGAGGACATGACGTTCCTGCCCAAGCCGGACGTGCTGAGCCTCGAGGAGCTTGAGAGCCTTTGCTCGGCGTTCATCCGCCAGGGGGTGGTGAAGCTGCGCATCACCGGCGGCGAGCCGCTGGTGCGCCGGGACGTGATGACCCTGTTTCGCCGTCTCGGCGCCCGGCTCGGCCACGGGCTTGAGGAGCTGACGCTCACGACCAACGGCACCCAGCTTGCCAAGTATGCCGACGGGCTTGCCGCGGCCGGCGTGCGCCGGGTGAACGTGAGCCTCGACACGCTCGACCCGGAGCGGTTCCGCCGCATCACAAGGTGGGGCAAACTGGACAAGGTGCTGCAAGGGATCGAGGCGGCGAAGGCGGCCGGGCTGCACGTCAAGATCAACGCCGTGGCCCTGCGCGGCGAGAACGAGGACGAGATCGCGTCCATGCTGGCCTGGTGCGGGTCGCAAGGGCATGACCTCTGCCTGATCGAGACGATGCCGATGGGCGACATCGGCGGCGACCGGACCGACCAGTATTTGCCGCTCAGCATCGTGCGCGCCCGCCTGCGGCAGCGGTTCGCCTTGACTGAGACCGGCTTCAGGACCGGCGGCCCGGCGCGCTACTTCGACGTGGCCGAAACCGGAACCAGGGTCGGGTTCATCACGCCGATGACGCATAACTTCTGCGAGAGCTGCAACCGGGTGCGGCTGACCTGCACCGGCACGCTGTTCATGTGCCTCGGCCAGGATGACGCGGCGGATTTGCGCCGGGTGCTTCGGTCGGGAGCGTCGGAGGCGGAGTTGGACGCGGCTATCCTAGAAGCGATCGGGCGCAAGCCCAAGGGGCACGATTTCGTGATCGACCGGCGGAGCACGGCGCCGTCCGTGGGCCGGCACATGAGCATGACGGGCGGTTAAGCCCGCCCGGGCGCCCACCCCGTCATCGTCCCGAGCCGGAGCGAGGCAGGGGCGCGGCCGTCCGCCTTCGTCAATGCAAGCAGCGCCGCGGGGAACAGGGTCCTCGGCGGGGTCTTGCGGTCCCGTAACGCCACAGCGTTGGCCTCGCCCGCCGCACGAAGCTCCCGAAGTATCGCGAGCGGATCGGCGTAGGCCAATGCGACGTCCTCGACATCGACCACCGGAAGCTCGAACCCGGCACGCTGCATCAAGCCGGCGAGATCGCGCAAATCCGGAAACGGGGACACCCGCGGCGACGCCCCGCCGCGAAGCGCCGCCTCGGCATCCGTGAGCGCCGCGCGCAGCGCGCCGAGCGTGCCCAGCGCCGGGACGCTGGCGAGAAACAAGCCGCCGGGGCGGAGCGCCAGGCGGAGCTGGATGAGGGCGCCCGGCAGGTCGTTGACCCAATGCAGCGAGAGACTGGCGACGACGAGGTCGAACGCGCCGGGGCCGAACGGCAGGCGCTCCTCATCCGCCGCGACCGAGGGCCCGGCGTTGCGGGCAGCCATGCGGGGCGAGAGGTCGGCGCTGACGACGTCCAATCCGCGCGCGCGCAGAAGCGGGGCGACGACGCCGCGCCCGCCGACGTCGAGCGCCTGCGTGAAACGGGCCGTGGTGTCGTCGAGACGGTCGAGCAGCCGTTCGGCCATGTCGCGCAGCAGGTCCTCGACGAGGGCCACGGTGCGCGCGGCGCGGTCCCGGTGCAGGCGGACGGCGTGGCGGTCGAAGATTTCAGGCGATGACATCCGCCTCAGATGCCGTCGGCGCGCGGTTTTGGCCAGTGCGCCGTGCCGGCATTATCGTCTGCGCTGAACGCGCCCGCCCTTCGACCCTCATCGTCCCGAGTGCGTTGGGGCGATGAGGATCCAGCATTGATCTGGACCTGCAGTCGGCGCGCCTCGCTTTCCATTCGGGACGATTTCAGTCTAAGCGAACCGTTGCGGCTTATGGCGCGAGCGCCTGCTTGGGAAATTTTGAAGGCGCATCATTTCTCGCGCCATCATGCTTAGGGGGGTGTGCGAATGGATATTTGGGACGGCTATGCCAATTGGACCGAGGCTGCGGCCAACGATCCCTTCGAGCTGTTGAAGCAGAAGATCACCGGCGCTGCGGATTGGCGGCCCAATCATTTCTCCCCCGGGCTGATGAACGTTCTGCGGCATCCGGGCGCGGCAACAGTAGTGGTCGACTTCGGCTGCGGTTTGGGTCGCAATGCTCCCATTCTGCGCGGCGCCTGTTCTCGGCTCGTCGGCCTGGACCTTCCCGAGATGATCGCCCGATTGAAGGCGCCCGAGCTGGCGCCGGCCGCCGGCTTCTATGATGCCCTTTACGACGATGTCGCCGTTCTCACCCAAACCGAGCCGGTTGACGCGATCTACGACTCCGTCGTGTTCCAGCATATCCTTCACGAACCAACGGTGGACGCGATCATGGGCAGCCTGCTTGCAATGCCGGGCTTCGCCACGTTCATCACCCTAAAGAACCAGAAGGTGGCCGAGACCCTGGCGCAACGCCTCCTTCGTGAGGCGGGGTGGACGAATATTTTCACCGAAGTCGATGAAAAATCCTTCCAAGGCGCCCACTACGGCATCAAGCACGATTTGATCGTTGCCCGCCGCCCGGCCTGACGCAAAGGACCGCCACGTGCCAAAACCCGGCCTGATCGCCCACTCCGATGACCCTTACAACGCCGAGCCTGCGCTCGACCGTCTGATTGCCACCTCGATTACGCCGCAAGCCTGCCTTTACGTCCGTTCCCACGGCACGATCCCGCAACTCGACGAGACCGCGCATCGCGTGCAGGTCGGCGGCCGGGTGGCAAAGCCGGTCAGCCTGTCGGCCAGCGACCTGCGCGGCCAGTTCCGGTCCCGCATCGTGATCGCCGTGCTGCAGTGCGCCGGCAACCGGCGGGCCGATATGCGGCAGGTCCGGCCGGTGCTCGGCGACCCCTGGGCGGCGGGCGCGATCGGCAACGTGGAATGGACCGGGGTTGCCTTGCGCGATGTGCTGCATGAGGCCGGCGCAGAGTTCGAGGCCGGCCACGTCGCCTTCGCCTCCGCCGACGACGTGACCATGCCGGATGAGGGGACCTTCCGCTTCGGAGTGTCCATCCCTATGGCCAAAGCGCTCCATCCGGACACCATCCTCGCTTACGCCCTGAACGGCGGGCCGCTCATGCCCGAGCACGGGCATCCAATCCGCGTGATCACGCCTGGCTACGCCGGGGTCCGCAGCCCCAAGTGGCTTGCCGGCATCACCGTTCAAGATATGCCGTCCGACAACCCGATGCAGCAGCGCGACTATAAGCTGCTGCCGCCCGACGTTGATCCCGATACGGTCGACTGGTCCCGGGGCATCATCATCAACGACATGCCGCTGAACGCCGCGATCTGCGTGCCCCAAGCCGGCGCGAAGCTCGGCGCCGGACCCGCCGACCTACGCGGCTACGCGGTGGCGGGCGAGCGGGAAATCATGCGGGTGGACGTTTCGGGCGACGGGGGACGGAGCTGGACGCAAGCCAGCCTCGATCACGATCGGGAGGCGTCATGGTCCTGGACGCGATGGCACGCGAGGATCGACTTGCCGAAAGGAGGGCATGAATTGGTCGCGCGGGCCTGGGACTCGGCCGGGCAGACCCAGCCCTCTGTGCCGGACGACACTTGGAACTTCAAGGGCTACCTGAGCGCATCCTGGCATCGCGTCCGCGTCGTCGTGGACTAAGCAGGCATTCATGGCTTATCGCACGAACGCCTGCTTAGGAGTATTTGAAGGCGCATCATTCTTCGCTCTGCGACGGCAAGCCGTCCCGCGACATGATGCTTATTTGAACACGCATCATTCTTCGCTCTGCGACGGCAAGCCGTCCCGCGACATGATGCTTATTTGAACACGCATCATTCTTCGCTCTGCGACGGCAAGCCGTCCCGCGACATGATGCTTAGGTGATGGGCCGTTGGACAGGCCTCTTGGCGCGGGCGGCCGTTTCCGGAACGGCCGCGAGCGTCGCCTCCACGGTTGCCTTGAGCCTCGTCGCCCGGGCCGAGGGCAAGGCGGCGCTGCAACCCCTCAACGCCACGAGCCACTGGCTCAACGGCAACCGGGCCGGGGAATTCGGCGGCGCCGATCTCGCTCACACGGCAGTCGGTTACGCGACCCATCATGCGGCGACGATCTTCTGGGCCTTGTTCTTCGAGCGCTGGATCGCCGCCCGCCCTGCCCTCTCGCCCGCATCGGTCATGCAGCGTGCCCTCGCATTGTCGGCCATCGCGGCGGCGGTCGATTACGGACCGACGCCGAAGCGGTTTACGCCCGGATGGGAACTTGTGCTGAGCAAGCGGTCAATGGCGGTCGTTTACGGCGCAATGGCGGCAGGCTTGGCCGCGGGCGCTCTGATGCTGCCGCATCGCCGGGGCTAGGCTTTCGTTGTCCTGACTGCGTCAGCGCGATTGTGGTCTAGTGTCCTGCCCCAGAAGTTCGCTCTTGAATTTCTGGGATAAGCAGGCCACGAAAACAAAGAGCTAGTGTCCCGAGGCACGCGCTTGCACCACGACGAACTTTTGAACCGGGACACTAAACCTCAGGCTCGCCCGCGACCGCTTCATGGCCCATGCCGGCGATGAGCCTTGCCACGCCTGCGATGCACTGATCGAGCATCGATGGGTCGGTGCCTTTGGCCACGAGCGCCACGCCATTTCCACCCATGCGATAAAACGGGTAGCTGCCGAGGTCCACGTCCGGGTATTGCGACTGGATCGCGCCAAGCCCGGCCGCGATGGCGCCTTCGCCGAGGCCGAACACGTGCACCGCGCGCGACTGGACGGGAACGCCGCCTTGCAGCGTCGGGGCCAAGGCCGCCCACATGGATTGCATGATCCGCGGCACGCCCGCCATGACGTGCACGTTGCCGATGGTGAAGCCGGGCGCGATCGAGACCGCGTTGTCGATCAGCGTGGCCCCGCGCGGCATCGTCGCCATGCGCTGCCGGGCCGGGTTGAACTCGCCAGGCTTGAAGTGCCGGTCGAGCCGCGCCCAGGCCTCCGGATGCGGCTCCCAGGGCACGCCGAACGCCGCGGCCACGCACTCGCTGGTGATGTCGTCGTGCGTCGGGCCGATGCCGCCAGTGGTGAACACGTGGTTGAAGCGGGCGCGGCATTCGTTGACGGCGCCAACGATCGTCTGCGCCACGTCGGGAATGACTCGCACCTCCCGCAGCGGCATCCCGATCGCGCCCAGCCCGTGCGCCAGGAAGCGGATGTTCGCGTCCTGCGTGCGCCCGGACAGAACCTCGTTGCCGATCACCAGCACGCACGCGGTCGGGTTCGTCACGTCCATGTCCTACAGGAAATCGCGCAGCAACGGGATCAACGGCTTGTCGGCGGGCAGCATCGGATAGTCGCCCAGCCGCTGCGGCTTCACCCAGGCCAAGGCCTGCCCCTCCAGCCCGTCCGGCCGGCCCGACCAGCGGCGGCAGAGGTAAAGCGGCATCAGCAGATGGAACCCGTCGTAGCCGTGCGAGGCGAACGCGAAGGCGGCCAGGCAGCTTTCCGCGACGTCGATGCCCAGCTCCTCGCGCAGCTCGCGGATCAGCGCCGCCTCGGGCGTCTCCGAGGGGCCGAGCTTGCCGCCCGGGAACTCCCAAAGCCCGGCCATCGCCTTGCCCTCGGGGCGCCGGGTCAGCAGCACCCGGCCGTCCACGTCGATCAGCGCGCAGGCCGACACCAGCACGAGCGGCTTTGTCGCGCCGTCCGGCAGGGCTTCGGCGGGCGGGAACAGGTCGTCGCGCGTCGCTTCGAAATCCAGCACCGGATGCTTGCCCCCCCGCGCCAGGAACGACGCCTCACCCCGCCCGCTCTCGCGCAACCCCGCGCGGCGCAGCACGGCGGCGGAGGCCGGGTTGTCCTCTGCGACGTGCGCCTCGATCCTGTCGAGGTCAAGGTTCGCCAGCGCCCAACGGGCAAAGCGGGTCACGGCCTCGCTGGCCACGCCGTGTCCCCAGAACCTCCGGCCCACCCAGTAGCCGAGGCTGCCGACGCGCGGCGCGAGGTCGAGCCTGAGCCCGATGCACCCGACCAGTTCCGACCCCTCCTCCTGGCCCGTGATCGCGAGGTGGTAGCCGGTTTGCGCCTCGATCTGCCGCCGGGTCGATTCGATCCACTCGTCCGCGAGCGGGCGTGGGTAGGGGAACGGCAGCCGCGCCAGGTTGCGCACCACGGCCCAGTCATTGACCAGCCGATGCAGCGCCTCCGCGTCGCCGGGGAGCAACGGGCGCAGCAACAGGCGCTCGGTCCTGATCGGCTCGAACGCGCGGGCGGTCAGCGTCAGGGCCAAGGGCGCTCCCGCCCATGTCCGACCAGTATCACATCAGCTCCGGTAGCTGCCGTTGATGTCGATATAGCCGTGCGTCAGATCGCAGGTCCAAGCCGTGGCGCGCCCATCGCCCAAGCCGAGGTCGATCTCGATCCCGATCTCTCGGCCTTTCATGTGCGCGACGACCGGGGCTTCGTCGTATCCCGCGACCACGCCGCCATCCCTCGCCATCCAGGTCCCGCCGACGCCCACGCTCAACTGGTCCCGGTCGGCCGGTTCGCCGGCCTTGCCGACGGCCATCACGATCCGGCCCCAGTTCGCGTCCTCCCCGGCGATCGCGGTCTTGACCAGCGGCGAGTTGGCCACCGCCAGCGCCACCCTGCGCGCCGACTTGTTCGAGACGGCGCCCGTCACGTCGATTCGGATCAGCTTCTGCGCCCCCTCCCCGTCGCGCACCACTTGCAGCGCTAAGTCCAGCAGCACCTCGTCCAGCGCCTCGCGGAAGCGCCGCAGCAGCTTGGCGCCGGCTTTATGCACCCGGTCATGCTCGGCCTGCCCGGTCGCGAACAGCAGCACCGTGTCGCTGGTCGAGGTGTCGCTGTCGACCGTCGTGCAGTTGAAGCTGCGCTTCACGCCGCGGGCGAGCATGTCCTGCAGCAGCACCGACGGGATGCGCGCGTCGGTCGCGACGAAGCACAGCATGGTCGCCATGTCGGGCGCGATCATGCCGCTGCCCTTGGCGATGCCGGTGATCCGCACCGCCCCGTCGCCGATGGTCGTCGCCCGCGTCGCGGCCTTGGGGAAGGTGTCGGTCGTCATCATGCCCCGCGCCGCCGCCGCCCACGCATCGGCGTCGAGGCTCCTGTGCAGGCCGGGGAGTGCGGCCACGAGCTTCTCGTAGGGCAGCGGCTCGCCGATGACCCCGGTGCTGGCGACGAACACCTCGTGCGCGCCGCAGCCGACGAGCCGGGCCGCGGCCCGGGCCGTCGCCTCCACAGCGTCCGCGCCGGCGCGTCCGGTGAACACGTTGGCGTTGCCCGCGTTGACGACGAGCGCGCGTGCCCGGCCGCCGACCACCCCGTCGCGGCACCAGTCGATGGCGGCGCCGGGGCACTGGTTGCGCGTGAAGACGCCCGCGACGTGGGTGCCCGCCGGCATCTCCATCATCATCAGGTCCGTCCGGTCATGGTAGCGGATGCCCGCCTGCGCCGCCCCGAGCCGCACCCCGGCGAGCGGGGGCAGATTGGGCAGCGGGACCGCGAGCGGCGAGACGCTCAACGCCGTCTACTTCGTGGGCGTCCCGCTCGGCGCGGCCCCGCCGGGCAGCGTGCCCGGCGGCGGCGGCTCGGCCATCGGCGACCCGTCCTGGTTGTACTTCACGATCTTGAGGCCGTCCTTGGCCTGGGTCAGCGCCTTGGCCACGCCTTCCTGGATCAGCGATTGCCGGATTTGGCCTTGCACCTCCTCCAGGGTCGGCGCCGGCGCGGTCCTTTTCCCGATCAGCTTGATGACGTGGTAGCCGAACCGCGTCTTGACCGGGGTCTGAGTGATCTCTCCCGGCTTCAGCGAGAAGGCCGCGTCGGAGAAGGCCGGCAGCATATCCCCTTTCTTGAACCAGCCGAGGTCCCCGGCATTGCCCTTGGCGCTTGGGTCCGTGCTGTTCTCCTTGGCCAGCTTGGCGAAATCGCCGCCTTTGTCCAGCTCCTTGATGATCTCTTTCGCCTTGTCCTCGGTCGGCACGAGGATGTGGGCCGCGTTGGCTTCCTCGGCGCCGGGCTTGTTGGCGTAGTCCTTGTCGTAGCGCGCCTTGATCGCCTCCTCGGTCAGCGTCGGCGCGATGTCCCGGCTCAGGAGCGCGTTCTGCAGCGCGGTGTCCCGCGCGCGGCTGATCTGCTTCTCGACCGCCGGATTGTCCTGAAGCTTTGCCTTCTCCGCCTCGATCACCAGCGCGCGGCGGTCGATCAGTTGGTCCAGCAGCATCGGGTATACCATCTGCGGCGGCATCCCGCGCAGTTGCTCCGGCAATCCCGCGGATGCGTCCTTCACGTCGCTCGCGTGGATCTCCGTATCGCCGACCTTCGCCACCACCGGATCGGCGCCGGATGCCTGGTCGGGCGATGCGGCGGGCGGCGCGGGGGTTGCGGACGATCCCGCATTGGACTGCGCCCACGCCGGCAGTGCCGCGGTGAGCGACAGGGCGGCGACGGCGATGGGCAGGTTCAAGCCACGCATGAAATATCCTCGGTTTCGAGCGGCGGAGAATGCCTGAACCGCCCGGCGCGAACAAGTTCGGACAATTCCAAGACGGCGCCATCCAATTCTCGACGAGCGAATGCCAGGTTGATGCCGCCGGCTACAAGGGAGAACCGATCACGACGGAACTCCTCATAAAATTGCGGGAATGACCGGTTTCGCATTCAATCTCCGCGCGTATCCTGATCAGGAAAGACATGGATCAGTTGTGCCTCAAACCGTTACCGAGACGTCCGCCGCCATGCATTGGACCACTCGCCCATCGAAGGGCGTGCTCAGCGCCGGCTTCGTCGTCGCGACCGTGCTCTGCCTTCAGCTCGCACTCTTTGACTTCCGCCCCAGCAACACGAGCGATGATTTTACCGGCTATGTGTCGGATGCCCTCGCGGTCGCTCACGGGACCGTGTATGGGATGCCAGACTACATTCTCAACAAGCATTATGACCTCGCCGATAGCGGCCAAGGCGCTTATCCGCCGGGCTATCCGCTTGTGCTCGCGCCGATCGTTGCCGTTGCCGCTGATCCCGTGCATGCGACGGCACTGGTCAATTGCGTACTTTACGCCCTGTTTGCCGGTGCGCTGACTGTTTTCGCCGCGCCGGTGACGGGGCTGACGAGCGCAGTGGCCGCAAGCCTGATCGCTGGATTGAGCCCGATTTTCCTCAATCAGGGCACGATGCGGGTCCCGACCGAGTCTCTGTATCTGTTCGTCATCATGCTGGCGTTCATCGGCGAACGCCTGCTCTGGACGGGCGGCCGCTATCGTCCAGGTTTCGGGTCGGCCGTCGCCGTTGGCGCATTGATCGCCTGGGCCTCGCTGATCCGGATTACCGGGGTGCTGCTTGGTCCGGCGGCGATCCTTGCCGATATCGCCCGCCGTCGCCGGCTGGCGTGGCCGGCGTTCCTCGCCTCTGCCATCGCGGCCGTCTTGTTCGCCGGCGTCATTCTCGGCGTCGCGCAAGACTACGTCATACAGAACTTCGGCGTGCTTGCCACCGAGCCGGAGGCGCACCGGGGAACCGCCGAAGTTCTGGAGCACGCGAAGGTCGTGCTGCACAACATTGCCGCCATGCCGGGCAATCTCACGGCGATTGCCACATTCACCGGGGCCATACCGCCGTCGCGAACTCCATCGGTCGAGCTGCTCCGCAGGGTTTGCACCGCCGGGTTCGTCGTGCTCGCCGCTGTCGGCTTTGTCGCCCAACTCCGCCGCCGGGTCACGATGGCGGAGACCTATTGCATCCTGCAAACCTTGCTGCTGCTCAATCTCACCTCGCTTCTGCAAAGTCCGCGCTACTGGCTGCCCGTTTCGGCCCTCGCCCTCGTTTACGCTTTCGCCGGGGCACGGGTGATCTGCGCCGCCACTCGGATTGGCTTGCCGCAGCTCGCCCCTCCCATGCTTGCCGCCGCAGTGGCGATCGGCATGATCGCTGATCCCGTCGCCGCAACCTTGCGGACGCCTGACCAATACAGCCTCGTCGAGCCGCGCGCGGTTGACGCTTTCGCCCGCCTGGCGCGGATGACCTCAGCCGGGGATGTCGTCATCGCCCGCCGCCCGCGAACCGTCGTGTTCTACGCGCACCGCAAGTCAGCCGATTACAGCCTGGCGCCGACTGATCCGCAATTCTGGGATTGGGCCGGGTCGATCGGGGCGACGCATCTGTTGCTGTCGATTGATCAGCCTGACGTTCTCGCCGTTGCCCGCGAACGCGGCCTGACAGATCATGGCGATGGGTTGCAGACGGCGCTCGATATATTCCAGGCCGGCTTCTTCGGCCAGCAAGCCGGGCGTTTCGAGCCAGTCTTCGACAACGGCCGCTACCGGCTGTTCCGCATCGTTCCGCTCTCTGGCTAAGCATCATTCGGCGGAGCGTGCTGCCACGCTGCCGGTAAAATGATGCGTCCTCAAAGGTTCCTAAGCAGGCTTGCGTGGCACAAGCCACGCAAGCCTGCTTAGTCAGCCCCGGCGCGCCCGCGTTGACCCGGTCCGGCCACGCTCCTATTTGAGCGGGACCGTCTTATTCCAGACCGCCCCGCCCGACCGGGCGACGACGGCCCGAGCCAAAGGCCAATCCATGTTCGCCAATCTCGCCCGCGCCGTCTTCGGCTCCGCCAATGACCGTTCCCTCAAGGGCTATCAGCGCCGCGTGCCGCAGGTCAACGCCCATGAGCCGGCCATGTCGGCGCTCAGCGACGAGGCGCTCGCCGGCAAGACCCGGGAATTCCGCGCCCGCCTCAACGATGGCGCCCCGCTCGACGACCTGCTCCCCGAGGCGTTCGCCGTGGTGCGCGAGGCCGCCAAGCGCGTCCTCGGCCTGCGCCACTTCGACGTCCAGCTCATCGGCGGCATGGTGCTGCACGACGGCAAGATCGCCGAGATGAAGACCGGCGAGGGCAAGACCCTCGTCGCCACCCTCCCCGTCTACCTCAACGCGCTGCCGGGCAAGGGCGTCCACGTCGTCACCGTCAACGACTACCTCGCCACCCGCGACAGCGAGTGGATGGGCCGCATTTACGGCTTCCTCGGCCTCACGACCGGCGTGATCGTCCACGGCCTCGACGACGGCGAGCGCACCGCCGCCTACGCCGCCGACATCACCTACGGCACCAACAACGAGTTCGGCTTCGACTACCTCCGCGACAACATGAAGTATCGCCTGGAGGACATGGTCCAGCGCGACTTCGCCTACGCCATCGTCGACGAGGTCGACAGCATACTGATCGACGAGGCGCGGACCCCGCTCATCATCTCCGGCCCGGCGGAGGACAGCAGCGATCTCTACCGCACCGTGAACGCCGTGGTGCGCGGCCTGGTGACCGACACGGCGACGTTCGAGAAGGACGAGAAATTCAAGACCGTTACCCTGACCGAGCCTGGGTCTGAGCAGGTGGAAACGCTCCTGAAAGAGGCCGGCATCGTCACCGAGGGCAACCTCTACGACATCTTCAACGTGTCCGTGCTGCATCACGTGCAGCAGAGCCTGCGCGCCCACACGCTGTTCCACCGCGACGTCGACTACATCGTGCGCGACGACAAGGTGGTCCTGATCGACGAGTTCACCGGGCGCATGATGGAGGGGCGGCGCTACAGCGAGGGGCTGCACCAGGCGCTGGAGGCCAAGGAGGGCGTGACCGTGCAGCCCGAGAACCAGACGCTGGCCAGCATCACGTTCCAGAACTATTTCCGGCTCTATCCGAAGCTCTCCGGCATGACCGGGACGGCGCTGACCGAGGCGGACGAGTTCGCCGAGATCTACAAGCTCGACGTGATCGACATTCCGACCAACGTGCCCGTCGTCCGCAAGGATGCCGACGACGAGGTGTATCGTTCCGCCAATGAGAAGTACGAGGCGGTCGCCACGTTGATCGCCGAGGCGCGCGAACGCGAGCAGCCGGTCCTGGTCGGCACGACCAGCATCGAGAAAAGCGAGATCATCAGCAATTTACTGAAGCATAAGGGTGTGCCGCACGCGGTGCTCAACGCCCGCTTCCACGAGCAGGAGGCCACCATCGTGGCCCAAGCCGGCGCGCCGGGGGCGATCACCATCGCCACCAACATGGCCGGGCGCGGCACGGACATCAAGCTCGGCGGCAATTCCGAGATGCGCCTCAAGCTGGAGCTGGAGGACGTGGACCCGGCCGACCGTGCCGGCGCCGAGCAGGCGATCCTGGACGAGGTCGCGGCCAACCACGAGAAGGTGAAGGCATCCGGCGGGCTGTTCGTGATCGGCACCGAGCGCCACGAGAGCCGCCGCATCGACAACCAGCTTCGCGGCCGGTCCGGACGCCAGGGCGACCCGGGCGCCAGCCGCTTCTTCCTCAGCCTCGAAGACGACCTGATGCGCATCTTCGGCTCCGACCGCATGGGCGGGATGCTGGCCAAGCTCGGCCTGAAGGACGGCGAGGCGATCATCCATCCCTGGATCAATAAGGCGTTGGAGAAGGCGCAGAAGAAGGTTGAGGCGCGCAACTTCGACATGCGCAAGAACGTGCTGAAATACGACGACGTCATGAGCAGCCAGCGGCGCGAGGTGTATGAGCAGCGCCGCGAGTTCATGCGCGCGACCGACGTGAGCGAGACCGTGCAGTCCATGCGCGCGGACGTGGTCCACGCCATCGTCGCGCAACGCATCCCCGAGAAGGCCTACGCCGAGCAATGGGATACCGCCGAGCTCGCCAGCGACGTCCGCCGCGTGTCGAACCTCGATCTGCCGGTCGAGGACTGGGCGCGCGAGGAGGGGATCGACGAGGAAGGCGTCCGTGAGCGGATCGAGGCGGCCGTCGAGGCGCATATGGCGGCGAAAGCCGCCAACATCGGTCCCGACCTGATGCGCTTCATCGAGAAGAGCATCCTGCTGCAGGTGCTGGACGCGGTTTGGAAGGAGCATTTGCTGGCGCTCGACTACCTCCGCCAGGGAATCGGCCTGCGCGCTTACGGCCAGCGCGATCCGCTCAACGAGTACAAGAGCGAGGCGTTCGCCATGTTCAACGCCATGCTGGACGACCTGAAGGAGCGGGTCACCTCGATGCTGGCGCGCGTCGAGCTTGGCCCGGAGGCGCCCCCCGAACCGCTGTTCCAGCCCGAGATGCCGACGACCATCCGCTACAACGACCCGGCTGCAGAGGCGCCGTATGCCGGGTCGGACGTGATGGAGGCGGAACGGCCGCGGGCAGCGCCCGATCCGGCTGACCCGAGCACGTGGAAGGCAACGCCTCGCAATGCGCCATGCCCGTGCGGCTCGGGCAAGAAGTACAAGCACTGCCACGGGAGGATCGCCTAAGTCCCCTTGCGTATCCTGTTCAACGTGGAAGCGCTCCTTTCGCCGCCCCTGACCGGCGTGGGCCATTACGCCAAGCAGATCCTGACCGGCTTGATCGAGCATGGCGGGGATATCGACGTCCTGTGCTTCGCCAACATGCGCCCGGCGCCGCCGCCGCTCGGAGAGGCCGTGCTGGCTGCTCCGACCGAGGTGCGCCAGGTCGGGCCGGTCAAGCGCATGATCGCGGCCGTGCCCGGTGTCCGCCGCGTCCGGCACGCCGTGCGCGCCTTCCAAGGCCGGCGGCAGATCCCGGATACGGACGGGGCGATCTATCACGAGCCCAACCACGTCGCGGTCCCGCTGCGCTGCGCCAAGGTCGTGACGATCCATGACCTCTCGGTGCTGCACTACCCGGACATGCACCCGCCCGAGCGCATCCGCTATTTCGGCAAGGGACTCGTCAGGTCGGCGCACGAGGCCGCCCGGATCATCACCGGCTCCAGCTTCATCAAGCGCGACATCGTCGCCACCCTCGGCATCGATCCGGCCAAGATCCGCGTCGTGCCTTACGGCGTCGCGCCCGAGTTCGCCCCGCTCCCGTCCGCCGACGTGGAGGAGACGCTCGGCCGTTACAGCCTGCAACCGGGCGGCTACCTGCTCGCCGTCGGCACGCGCGAGCCGCGGAAGAACCTGGAGCGCCTGCTCGACGCCTACCTTAGCCTGCCTGACGCGATCCGCGCCGAACGCCCGCTCGTGCTGGCAGGCCCTGCCGGGTGGCGTGCCGAACAGCTTGAATGCCGGCTGGAGCGCGCCGAGCGCACGGGGGCCGTTCGCCGGTTGGGCTACATTCCCGATAGGGACCGCACCGCCCTTTACGCGGGCGCCGCCGCGTTCGCGTATCCTTCTCTCTACGAGGGCTTCGGCCTTCCGCCGCTGGAGGCCGCCGCTTGCGGGACGCCCGTGCTGACCTCGGCCCATTCGCCGATGGAGGAAGTGCTCGGCGACGCCGCGGTCCTGGTTGACCCGCTTGACACGGCGTCCATCGCCGCTGGCCTCGCCCGCCTGCTTGCCGATCCCGGCGCCGCTGCCGAGGCGCGTCTGAGCGGGCCGGCGCGGGCCGCCCGGTTCACGTGGGCCTCCAGCGTTGAGGGCACAATCGGCGTTTACCGGGAGGTGGCGTCTTGAGGCATTGAGCCTGGGTCGGACGCGAAATGCCAGGCAGCGGCGGCGTGCGTGGCGGGTTTCACGTTATGAGGGCGAGTCATCCTGCGAGATGACGCTTGGCAAACCTTGCAACGCGAGGCCGTAGCTTGCTTGCCGTATATGCGAACGTCTGGAGGAACGGCGCCGTGGGCTGGGTTTGCTGATGAATTCGGGCTGATCATCCATCCCCGTGGGCCATTGCCCTAGATTGCACCGGGACATGCACTTCAAACAGCTCCCCATCGGACAGGAGCGCCTCACGCGATGGCTCCAAGCGAAACCGGTCTGTGACTCCGTCTGCGTAATATCGGATGAAATTCCAGAAATTGCGGAACTTGCCTCGATATAAGTGGAAAGCCGAGATGACGACCGGCTTCAATAGCAGAAGCCGCAAGTCGCCCCGAGTGCGGTAGAGGTATCCCATGTTGCGCGCCGCCAGGCCGATGCGCGAATCGGGCGTCAGATCCACTGATCCCAAGAAGCCGAACCTGACGCTTTTGACCAGGGCATTGCTGCCTCCGGGGTGCCGGTGCGTGGACGACAGGATCGTCCCGAACGGAAAACCCGCCCTTTGCACACGGTTGGTGTAATCGACCTCATCGCCCCAGATGAACATCTCCCGCTTCGGAAGCCCGACTTTGCGGACCACCTCGCGGGAGACCAGCGTGTCGTTGAACGGGTTAATCTGTCCGGCCAGGACATCGGCGCCCTTAAGCTCGGACCGGATCAGCGGCACGGATTTGGTGGCGATGTTGTTGACCATGACGCCGAAACTCAGGTCAGTTGGGTCATCGAGGGAGACAACCAATGGGTTCATGAGCGCAAGCCGGGCGGAATAGTCCGGCCGAAGCATGACCTCCAGACCATCCTGCGCGGGAATGCCGTCGTCGTCCATCAGCCATAGCCAGTCGGCCCCATCGTCGTAAGCCCAAACCATGCCACGATTAAATCCGCCGGCGCCGCCGACGTTGCGGCGCATCTGCACGCGCACGATTGCGCCAGCGTATTCGGTGTCCAGCATGTCCGCCGTGCCGTCGTCGCTGCCATTGTTGACGACTACCACTGCGTCCGGCGGCCTGGTCTGGCCGAGCACGGCATCGAGGCATTGCCGCAGCAAAGCCATTCGGTTGTAAGTCACGATCACCGCGATGACGCGCGACTGGGCGACCGATGCTGCCTCCGCCTCGTTGGTTGGTTGCCGCGTTGCGGGGATTGCCAGTGAACCGTCCATCGCGCAGCGTCTCATGTCACTGGTATCATTAGTTTGATATCAGAATTAAAAGAGCGACGAAACAGCCAGTGCGCAAGAAATTTGTTACGTTAAGCGTTGAAGACGGCGGCGCTTGCTTGCGGGCGGCGGCAGGCTGCTTGATGAGAGCCAAAAAAGAGAGCGGGCCGAGAATCTGCCCGTTACGGCCGCCTGGCGCCGGTCAAGCCGCGACCATGCCGGCCGCTTAGCGGACCGCTTGCAGCAAAGCGAGCAGCCGCCGGTCCCGCTCGTTGGCCAGTGCCTCCACCGACTGCTCCCCAGCCTCCTCGTTGACCCCCTCGATCAGCGCCTGCTTGAACTCCGCGGTCATCTCCGGCGTCCCAAGCCCCGGCCACAGCTTCGAGACGTCGATGTGCTCCATCAAGTATCGAAGCCCTCCAGCGCCTCCGCCCAGATGGAACGTCAGGATCGGCCCCATCAGCGCCCAGCGCAGGCCCGGCCCCATCGCGATCGCCGCATCCACGTCGGCCACGTTCACCACCCCCTGCTCCACCAGATAGGCCGCCTCCCGCCACAGCGCGGACTGCAGCCGGTTGCTGACGTGGCCGGGGATCTCCTTATTCAGCCGGATCGGGTGCTTGCCGATCGCCCTGTAGAACTGCATCGCCGTCTCGACCGCCGCAGCCGACGTCCGCTCGCCGCCGCACACCTCGACCAGCGGGATCAGGTGCGGCGGATTGAACGGGTGCCCGAGCAATAGCCGCTCCGGATGCGCGCATCGCGCCTGCATCGCCGTCGGCAACAGGGTCGAGCTGCTGCTGGCCAGGATCGTCGCGGGCGGCAGGCTGGCGCTGACCTGCTCGAATAGCGCGACCTTGACCTCCTCCCGCTCAGGCCCGCTCTCCTGCACGAACTGCGCGCCTTCGACGGCCCGGACCGGATCGGCGTGAAACGCGAGCCGCCCCCGGTCCGCGCCGGGCGCGAGGCCGAGCGCGTCGAGCGTCGGCCAGGCGTTGTCGACGAAGCGGCGCAGGAACGCCTCCGCGCCCGGGGCCGGGTCGGAGGCGGCGACGCTCAGGCCTTGGGCCAGGAAATTCGCCGCCCAGCTCGCGCCGATGGTGCCGCAGCCGAGCACGGCGACGTGGGTCACGGGACTGGCCATTCAATGCGCTCCTTCAGCCGGTTGCGTCTCGCGCGCCGCCTTGAACCCGGCGACGAAGCGCGCCAGGGTGTCGCTCGTCTTCCCGCGCGGCAGCATCACCTCGATAAGCTGGAACCGCCCGCGCGTCGCATGGGCGCGCGCCAGCGCCGCCACAAGCTCGGCCCGCGTCCGCACCCGCACGCCATCGCCCCCCAGGGGCCCGGCCAGCTCGGCGAACCGCCAGTCGTCGAGGTCGTTGAACCGGCTTTCCGGCTGGAACACCCGCAGCATCTCCCAGCTCGCGTTGTTGAACACGATCACGATCGGGTCCCAGCCGTAACGCCGGCAATTGCCCAGCTCGAACCCGGTCATCTGGAACGCCCCATCGCCCACCATGATCACCGGCCGCGCCCCGGACGCGACGCACGCCCCAAGCCCGGCCGGCGCCCCATAGCCCATTCCCGCATAATAGCCCGGCGCCACCAGCTCGGTATTCGGCACCTCCATCGCGGTGAACAGGCAGTCGCCCATGTCGGAGGCGATCGGCATCGGCCCGTGCGTGCGGAACAGATCGTTCAGAGCGGCGGCGATGTCGCTCGGGGCAACCGGCGTATCGTCGGCCGCCAGCCCATGCGGAAAGCTCTCTGGCGGAAAGCTGCACGGCGGCGCCGCACGGCGGCTCCCGGCCTGGTCCAGCAGCGCATCCATCAGCCGATCGAGCGGGATGTCGGGATACACGTGATGCCCAACCCGAACTTCCCGATCGATCGCCAGCATCGCCCGGCGCATATCGATCTTGCGCTCGCTGACCGCGAAATTGGTGTCGGACAGGATCACGCCCAGCAGCAGCAGCCCGTCCGATCCCTCAACGAGCCGCGTCACCCCCGGTTGCCCGGCCGCGCCCATGTAGGTCCCGCGCGCCACCTCGCCATGCCCCGACAGCAGCCCGCGCCCGGTAAACGTGCTGACGACGGGAACGCCGAGCCGGGTGGCCAAAGCCGCCACCTTGTCCTCAACGCCATAGCGGCGCACGCCCACGTCGACGACGATGCACGGCGTCGCCGCCTGCCGCAGCCGGCCGATGATCTCGGCCGCGGCCTCGTGCAAAGCGGCCTCGATAACCGGGCTCGGCGGCAACGGGCGGACAGGTTCGGCAGCGGCGCCGACCAGGTCGCGCGGCAGTTCGAGATACACCGGCAGCGACTGCTCCCGGGCGCTGCGCAGCACCCGGGCGATGTCGGCGGGGGCGCGGACCGGGTCGTCGAGCACGGCCAGGTCGCAGGTGATCTCGCGGAAGATGCGGGTCTGCGTGCCGATCTCGCGCGACATGTGGTGCAGGCTCCAGCCGGACGCGCGCTCGTGCACGCCCGGGGCGCCGCTGATCACCACGACCGGGACGCGCTCCGCGTAGGCGCCGGCCACGGCATTCACCAAGTTGAACGCGCCGGCGCCCCAGGTGGCGACCGCGGCCGACAGCCCGCCGTGAAACCGGGCGGCAGCGTCGGCGGCGAAGCCCACGCCGGGTTCGTGGCTCAGGGTGTAGAAGGGGAGGATGCCGCTGTCTTCGATCACCTTGAAGAAGGGCAGCACGAAGTCGCCGGGGATGCCGAACGCCTCGCGGACGCCGTGGTCTCGCAGGGCGTGGAGCAAGGCGTGGCCGAGGGTGCCTGACATCGGGGGCTCTCCTGCGCGGTGGCGGGCAGCATGGCCGGTTCAGGCGCGGACGACAATCGTTGCCGGCGGGTTTATGGCAGGCTTTGTTATGCTGGGCAGCTTTGCCGGCGTGCTGGCGCACGTATTGCCGACGCCGGCCTTAGGGAAGCCCGGCAGCCCTTGATCGGAAACTGCCGGGCCATTCGGACGGGTTTACTGCGCGCCCATCGGCACCATGTCGGCACCGCCGGCCACGGCCTGGTTCACGTAGGGGCCGATGGCCGCGAACGGGTTGCCGCCGTAAGCGCCGGAGTTGACGCTGTCTCCCAGCGCTGCGAACGGGCTGGCGCCGACGCTGGAGTAATCCGACGGGTTGATGTTGCTGAACAAGCTTTCCGGCGTCACGCCGGGGAGGTCGAGCAGCCTGCCGAACGGGCTTTGCGCGAGCATCGAAGACATATCGCCGCCCGAGCCGCCCGCGGGAGCGCCGGCGCCCATCGCGCTCGCGCCGCCCGGCCCGCCAGCCTGGGCGCCGCCGCCCATGCCGCCGCCCATCATGAACGACATGCCGCCTTGGCCGCCGCCTTGGCCTGCGTCGGACGCGCCGCCGTTAAAGGCGCTGAAATCGTAGGTGTAATCGCCAGCCATTTTGTAATCCTTAAACGTTGCGTGCGGTCGTGATCGAGAATCAGCAGAGAAGTCCCGTGCCGAACTCGTTCGGATGATATTACGTGGCGGTCATGATCCGATAGAGGATCGGTCGGCGTTTATTAACGATCTGACCTGTAGTTGATAGGCAATGTTCAGAGTCACCATCTATACTGTTCGCAATTGGCATTGGTAGCCGAGTTTTTGACCGCCGTTTGTTCAGGCGCGCCCTTACCCCCGCCGCCGCGGATCGAGCGCGGCCTGGGCCAGCTCCACCGCCCCGTTCGCCAGCACGACGAACAGCGAGGCGTAGAGCACGCAGGCCATGACCATCGACAGGTCCAGGCTACGCAGCGCGTCGTAGGTGAGCCGCCCGATCCCGCGCAGGCCGAACACCACCTCCACCAGCACCGTGCCGCCGCCGAGCAGCGCCCCGAGATCGAGGCCCAGCAAGGCGAGCGCGGGCGCCGCGGCGTTGGGCAGCGCGTGACGCAGGGCCACGCGCGTCTCGCCGAGGCCCTTGGCGCGGGCGGTGCGCGCGTAGTCCTGGCGCAGCGCCGCGGCCAGGCCGGCGCGCAGCAGGCGACCGTAGACCCCGGCATACAGGATCGCGAGCGTCAGCCAGGGCAAGGCCAGCGTACGCAGCCAGCCGAGCGCGCCCTCCGGCGGCATGCCGAGCGGCGGCGCCCAGGCGAACCACGTCTGCCGCCACGGGCCTTGCGACGCCATCGT
The DNA here is from genome assembly GCA_965217935.1 of Acetobacteraceae bacterium. Classification (GTDB taxonomy): domain Bacteria; phylum Pseudomonadota; class Alphaproteobacteria; order Acetobacterales; family Acetobacteraceae; genus JBBROS01. The sequence continues at coordinate 1,287,926 of OZ244581.1, forward strand.
CACCAGCTCGCCCAGCCAGAACGCCGGGATCGACACGCCGAGCAGGCCGAGCGCCACCAGCGCCTGGCCCACCCGCCGCCCGGACCACGCCGCCGCCAGCGCGAGCGCGAGCCCGGCCGCCATCCAGAGAACGGCCGCGCCCGAGGCCAGCGCCAGCGTTATTGGCGCGGCCCGCATGACCGCGGGCACGACGAGCTGGCCGCGGTTGACGAAGCTCGGCAGGTCCCGCGTCAGGAACAGGCGGCGCATCAGGGAGGCGTATTGCGCCGGCAGCGGGCGGTCGAGGCCGTATTCCGCCCGGACCCGGGCAATGATCTCGGGCGAGGCGCCGCGCCCGGCGAGGCGCGCGGCGGGATCGGCGCCGGGGGTGGCGAAGAAGATCAGGAACACGAGCACGCTGATGCCGAACATGACCAGCGCGCCACGGACCAGCCGCCGGGCCGCGGCCTTAAGCATCGGCGCCCATTGCCTCGGCCAGCGCGTTGAGGGCCAGCACGGTGGCCGCGACCGCGACGCCCGGCGCGATCGCCACCACCGGGCGCTGGCGCATCAGGCCCTGCCCATCGGCGATCAATGTGCCCCAGCTCGCCCCCGGCGCCTGCACGCCCAGGCCGAGCACGGAGAGGGTGGCCTCGGTCAGCAGCATGACCGCGGCTACGACCGGGGCGAGGTTCAGCAGCAACGGCGTCAGTTGCGGCAGCAGATGGCGGCGCAGGATGTGGACGCGGGCGCCGCCCGTGGCCGCCGCGGCCTCGATGAACGGCGCGTCCCTGAGCGCCACGAGCGCCGCGCGGACCGGACGCGCCACGTAGGGGATATAGACCACCCCGAGGATCAGGATGGGCAGCGCGAGGCCACCCGTTCCGATCCGCACCGGGCCGAGCGCGATGGGCGCGCCGGCCAGCACGAGGGCCAGCGAGATGGCGAGCAGCATGACGGGAAAGGCCCAGAGCAGGTCCAGCAACCCCGAGAGCGCGGCGTCGGCCCAGCCGCCCACGGCCCCCGCCAGCACCCCGGCCAACAGGCCGAGCCCGAGGCAGATCGCGCTCGCGGCCGCCGCGATCAGCAACGAGGTCCGCCCGCCATACAGCAGGCGGGCGGCGACATCCCGCCCCAGGCCGTCGGCGCCGAGCAGGTAGGCCCCGCGCCAGCCCGGCCCGACCGGCTCGGTCCCAAGCCCGCCCGGCCCCTCGGCCAGCACCGGGCGGGCCTTGCCGCCGACCGTGATCAAGCCGAGCACGTTGGCGCGGAACGGGTCCGTGCCGGAGACGTGCCGGGCGTAGAGCGGGGCCGAGAGGCAGGCGAGGACGATGAGCGCCAGCGCCGCCAGCGCCGTCTTCAATTCAGCCGCGCCTGCTGGAACAGCCAGCGGAAGGTCTCGTGGTAGACGAAATGCCGCACCCGGCCTGAGACCAGATTGATGTAGCGCGGCGCGAACAGCACGACCGCGGGGGCCGCGTCGGTGATAGCGCGGTCCACCGCGGCGATCCCTTCGCCGTCGTGGGCCAGCAACGCGGCACGCAGCCGCGCGTCGAGCGCCGGGTCGCAGAAGCCGGGGATGTTGGTTGAGCTGTCCGATCCGGGATGGAAGGCGGCGCAGCCGAAGTTGCCGGCGAGGATGTTGGCCGCCGAGGGGTAGTCGGCATACCAGGTCGTGAGGCTCGCCTGCACCCGGTTGTGGGTGTTCTGGATATAGGTTGACTGGATGTTCGCCGATAGGCTTTGCAGCCGCGGGCGGAAGCCCAGGTCGCTCAGCACGTCGAGCAGGTAGGTGCCGATGGCCACCGCGGTGGGGCTGTCGTCGGTCACCAGCGTCACCGTTTGGCCGGCGGCGCCGCTGTCGGCGACCAGGCGGCGGGCGGCGGCGCGGTCCTGCGGGTAGGGGCAGTAGGGTTGGTAGCCGAACAGGCCGGGTGGGATGGCCTGGCACGAAGGCTCGGCCATGCGGGAGCCGCCGAACAGGCGGACCGCGGCCTCGCGGTTGACGGCCAGGTTGAAGGCGCGGCGGACCCGCACGTCGTTGAACGGCGGCAGGTGCGTGTTCAGCGGCACGAACCAGATGGCGGAGGCCGGGTCGAGATGCACGCGCGGCCCGGCCTGCCTGGCAATCTCGGCCAGCCGGTCCGGCGGCGGGGTATCGAACAGCCAGTCGGCCTGGCCGTTCAGCACCGCCGTCACTTCCGCCTCGGCCTCCAGCCCGAACTCGTAGCGCACGGCGTCGGGCGAGGCGGGGGGCTGCGCCTCTGGGTTCCACGGTCGGAACTGCGGATTGCGTTCGAGCACGAGCGCCTGGTTCGGGTCGTAGGCGGCGATGCGGTACGGGCCGGTGCCGGGCAGCGGGCGGGTTCCGGCGTCGTGGGCCGGGGCGGCCTCGGGCAGGATGCTGGCGTGGGGCAATGCGAGCTTCTGCAGGAACTCCGGGTCGGGCCGGGTCAGCTCGATGGTGACCTCGTCGCCCTCGGCCCGCACGCCGGGCAGGCGGCAGGCGCCGGGGGCGGAGAGACACGCCTCGGCGCCGCGGATGGCGCCGTAGAAGGTCTGCGCCGTGGGGCTGCCGACGCGGAAGATGCGGCGGAGCGAGGCCACGACATCGGCGGCGCGCACCGGGGCGCCGTTGGAGAACCGCGGCCCCTGGCGGATGCGGAAGCGATACAGCAGCCCATCCCGCTCGGGCGCGGGCACGGCCTCAGCGAGATCGGGGACGATTTCGAGACCGCCCGGGCCGGCCACCTTGCGGAACGCGACCAGCCCGTCATAGACGGCGGCGAACACCTGCCAGAACTGCGCCGTGTAGTTGATCTGCGGATCGATCGAGCCGGCGGCGCTGCTTGCCAGGAGGCGGAGGGTGCCGCCCGCGCGGCCATCGGCCAGCGCCGGCTGCTGCCAGGCCAGCAGCAGCAGCAGCGCCCAGCGGATCACCGCAGGAACACGAAGGCGGCGCCGTCCCACAAGCTGAACGGGGCGGCGCCGCTCTGGGCCAGGCGCAAGCCCGCGGCCTCGGCCCAGGCGGCCGCGTCGGCGCGGTCGGCGCCGGGATTCTGCCGATAGGAGAGATTGAGGATGCAGAGCGCGCCGCCCGGGCGCAAGGCGGTGGCCGCGCCCTGGACATGGCGCGGCGCCGTTTGGTTCTGCACGATGTAGGGGAAGCTATCGACGGCCAGGATCAGGTCGAACGACGCGGGCTGGAAGCCGTCCAGGTCCTCGCCGCCGGTCTGCCGCACCTGGACGTTGCCGAAGTCGGCCAAGCGGGCCTGGGCCTCCGCCACCATGCCGGGCGAGACGTCGATCGCCGTGATGGAGCGGCATCGGGGGGCCAACGCCGCGGCGACCCGCCCGATGCCGCAGCCGACGTCGAGCACGTCGGCGCCGGGGCGGATCAGGCGTTCGGCTTCCAGCCAATTGACGATCTCGCGCGTGGCGGCGGCCAGGATCGCGGGATCGCCCAGCGAATACAGCGCCACGCTGGCCTCCGGCGAGCGGCTGACCGCGTGGTCGAAGAAGGCGGCAATGCGGGCCACGCCCTCGGCGGGGGTGGGGCCGGAGCCGTCGTGCTGGTTGGCGGTCTGGGCCACTTCGCTGGCGAGCAGGTCAAGCCCGGCCTGCCGCCCCGCCACCAGGCGGCGCATCGCCTGCTTGGCCGCGTGCTCGGGGGCCGCGTCCAGCGTTCGCATGATGCCCTCCGTGCTGGCGCCGATCAGCAGCATGCGGGCGATCGCCACCTCGGGCGAGATCAGCCCGGCGATGCAGTCCTCGACCGGGGGCGTCACGCGGCGTCGAACCAGCCGAGGGCGCGCAGCCGTTGCAGCTCGCCCAGGCGGACGCGCTCGCCGATGTCGGTGCGGTAGCGCAGGTCGGCGACGCAGACGCTTCCGGCCCGCGCGAGGGCTGCCGCCTGCGCCTGCTCGATGGAGGGGGCGGCGCCGGTCACGACCATGACGTAGCCGGTGCGGCGGCCGGCGTAGAGCTGGCCGTCGGCCTGGCGCAGATCGGCGAAGTGGTAATGGGACATGTCATCCGGGGGCTGGTGGAACAGGATGGGCGGGTCGGAGGCCGGGTCGGCGCCGGGGCGCTCCTCAGGGAAGGGCGGGATGGTGAGCACGATGCCGGCGCACCAATCCGGCCTGGTCGGGAACGACGGGGCGTCGGCCCGAAGCATCCGTTCGAATAGGTCGCCCCAGCCTTCCGTCTGTAAAGGGGCGAGGATCGCGTATCCGGGGTTGCCGAACCGGCAGGTGAACTCAAGCGGCCACAGGCCCTGCTCGTTGGCGATCATGTTCAGGTTGACGTAGCCCACGTGCCCGGCCTCGGCGAACAGAGGTTCCAGGCGCCCGAGGGTGGCGCGCATGATCGGCCCGCTGCCGCGATAGGACAGCAGGGTGCCCATCTCGCCGGTCATCTCGCCCATCTCGCCGTTGAAGAACCGCTTGTGCTCGAAGTCGATGCAGGCCGGGCCGAGGAAGCGCCGGCCGTTGAAATAGGCGCCGACGCCGACCTCCACCCCCTCCAGCCTTGGCATCAGCAGCACTGGGCCGTCCGGGGCGCGGGCGAGCTGGAACAGCACGTCGAGCCCGCCCGCGTGGTCGCCGACGAAGGTGGCGCGGGCGTTGTTGAAGTGCTTCAGCACCATCCGGCCGGGATGGGCGCGCAGCCAAGTGGCGGCCTGCGCGGGGCCTGGGAAGGAGTGGGCCGGCGCCGTTTGCAGCCCGGCCGCCCGCAACGCCTCCTGGCCGAAGCCGCGGTCGTATTCCAGCCGGTCGCCCAAGGCGCTGCCGCCGACGACGTTGAAGCCCTGGCGGCGCAGGGCGTCCTGCGCCGGGCCTTGGCCGACCTTCTCGAACAGGACCAGGCCGCCGCCGACCCAGGCCAGCGCCTCGCGCCAGTCCGGGACGCGCTCGACCAGGCCGTCGAAAGCGGCGGCGTAGGCCGGGTCGCTGGCGTGGACGCGGACGTCGTGGCCCTCGCGCATCAGGCTGACGTAGAGGCCGCCGAGGTCGACGCGGGCGCCGATGCCGAGGACGCGCACTACTCGCCGCCCTCGAGCGCCTCGATCTCGGCGTCGCTGAAGCCGAAATGGTGCGCGATCTCGTGGATCAGCACGGTCCGCACCAGCCGGAACAGGTCGTCCCCGGTCTCGATCCATTCCAGCAGGATCGGCTCGCGGAACAGCAGGATCTGATCGGGCGCCTGCGGGACGGCGCCTGCCGCCTGCCCGAACGGCACTCCGCGGTAGAGGCCGGTCAGCTCCCAGACATTGTCCACGCCGACCTCCTTGAGCGTCTCGTCGTCGGCCACGTCCTCGACCAGCAGCGAGACGCCGCGGACATGGGCGCGCAGGCGCTCCGGGATGGCGGCGAGCGCCCGGTCAGCCAAATCGACGATGTCCTCGGCCGACGGCGGCAAGCTATAGTGCGGCATGGCGGTCACTCCGCCGTGAAGCTGCCCCGGAGGTCAAGCCCGATGCCGTCGCTGTCGAAGCCGGAACGCGATCAACTTTCATCCAGCCTGCCGCATTGGCAGGCGATCGAGGGCCGGGACGCCATCGGGCGATCGTTCAAGTTCAAGGATTTCTCCGCCGCCTGGGGCTTCATGGCGCGCGTGGCGCTGCTGGCGGAGGCGATGGACCATCATCCCGAGTGGTCGAACGCCTATAACAACGTGACGATCGTGCTGACGACGCACGACGCGGGCGGGTTGACCAGCAAGGACGTGGCTCTGGCGCGGGCGATCGATCAACTCGGCTGAGGCCGGGTTCCGAGGCTGATCGTTTCATGAGGCGATTGGATCCTATCGCCAAACGCTGGCCGGAGGGAGACTGGACGGCGTCCAAGCCTCGCGCTTTGCGACCAACCCGAGCTTACGGACCGGCAGCGGAGACGTGACGCAATAGCGGTAATGCAGGAAGCCGCGTCCGGGGGCGACCGCGTTTATTGCATTTATGAAACGACTTCGTTCGCGGACCGGCAGCAAGACGAGCGGGATGCCGCAGATCACGGCGCCGATTTGGCGGCGACGAGCTTGGGGCAACAGCTCTGGCAAGGTCCGGGCGCCGCCTCGATCACCTCGACGCCGGGCAGGCTCTGCTTGAGGTAGCGGGCCATGTCCGGGACGATCTCGACGACGGTGATCCGCTCGGCTGGAATGCCGCCGGCCAGCAAGGCCCGGCTCACCGCACCTGTGCCTGCGCCCAGCTCCAGCACCCACTCTCCAGGCGCATGACGGACCTGGGCGAGCAACCTTCGGCACAAGGCCGGCCCGCTCGGCACGACCGAGCGCATCTGGAAAGGGTTTGCCGCCCAGCGACGCAGAAACAGGCCTGTTCCCGCTCCAGCCTCGGCCGTATGACGGGAGGGTTTTGTTCTCATGAACATGACCATTGCCAACCTCGTTCATCTGACGCGAGCGGCGGCATAACCCGGCCCGCACGTCATGCCGAGGCGGCATTGCGTGACGCTTCGATGTCAGAGCTTAGGCCGTCAGCGCCATCGCCTCGGCGACGTAGGGGTTTGTCTGGCGCTCGAGGCCGATCGTGCTCCCCGGTCCGTGGCCGCAGATGAACGCCATCGCGTCCGGCAAGGGCATCAGCTTGTCGCGTATCGAGCGCAGCAGCGCCGTGGGGTCGCCGTAAGGGAAATCCGTCCGTCCGACCGAGCCTCGGAACAGCACGTCGCCCATCAAGGTCATGGCGGCCGCCTTGTTCACGAACACGACATGGCCCGGCGTGTGGCCCGGGCAATGCAGCACCTCGAAGCGATGCTCGCCCAACGAGACGACGTCGCCCTCCCGCAGCCAAGCGTCCGGCCGCACCGCCCGGGCGTCCGGCAGGCCGTAGGCGGAGCCGGCTTCGGGCAGGCTGTCCAGCAGGAAGGCATCGCGTTCGTCCGGGCCTTGCAGCACGGCGCCCGGGATCAGCGCCTTCAGCTCCGCGGCGCCGCCGGCGTGGTCGATATGGCCGTGGGTCAGCAGGATGCGCTCGACGGCCAGGCCCTGGGCGCCGACCACTTCGAGGATTTTCGGAACGTCGCCGCCCGGGTCGATGACCATCGCGGCCTTCGTTGCTTCATCCCACAGCAGGACGCAGTTCTGCTGCAAGGGGGTGACGGGGATGATGGCGGCTTTCAGGGCTGGCATGGCGATCGTCCATTCGGTCTTGGGAGCGTGTATCCGCGTGAACGCGCCGTTCGGCAACAGCGGAAACCTTGCGTCAGGCGCTTGGTCCCCGCATCTTTAGTCTTGCAACTGGGATACAGGGCAAAGATGGACGGCGGCGGCGACACACGACGGATCACGATCCATAACCCGGAGGATTTCGCCGGGATGCGTGCCGCCGGGCGGCTTGCGGCGGAAACGCTTGATCTGATCACGGAGCACGTTCGTCCGGGCGTGACCACTGCCGAGCTTGACCAGGTCTGCCACGACTTTATCGTGGCGCACGGAGCAATTCCCGCCCCGCTGAACTACCGCGGCTTTCCGAAGTCGATCTGCACGAGCATCAATCACGTGGTTTGTCACGGCATTCCCGGCGACCGGCGGCTGATTGACGGGGACGTCCTCAACATCGACGTCACCGTCGTTCTCAACGAGTGGCATGGCGACAGCAGCCGGATGTACGTGGCGGGCCGTGCCTCGACGCGGGCGGCCCGACTGCTTGATATCACGCATCAGGCGCTGATGCGCGGCGTCGAGGCCGTACGGCCCGGCGCCACTCTCGGCGACGTGGGGCACGCGATCCAGACCTTCGTTGAGGCGAACCGTTTCAGCGTCGTGCGGGACTTCTGCGGCCACGGCATTGGCCGCCGCTTCCATGAGGCGCCCAACATCCTGCATTTCGGCCGTCTTGGCGAAGGGCCGGTGCTGCGCCCGGGCATGTTCTTCACCATCGAGCCGATGGTCAACGCGGGGCGGCCGGAGGTGAAGGTATTGGACGACGGCTGGACGGCCGTGACCCGGGACCGCAGCCTGTCCGCCCAGTTCGAGCACATGGTGGGCGTGACCGAGGACGGGTGCGAGGTCTTCACCTACTCGCCAGCCGGCCTCGACAAGCCGCCTTACGCATGACCTCGCCGGGCGTGGCCTACGTCACGACCCACCGCCTGCGCTTCAACGACACCGACAAGCTCGGGCACGTCAACAACGCCGTTTTCGCCGTCATGCTGGAGCAGGGCCGTGCCGAGCTGATGACGCTCGCCGGCCTTCCGGTGGGCGGGCATGACGTGGCCGTGGTGATCGTCCGGCTGGAGCTTGATTTCGTGGCCGAGCTGTCCTGGCCCGGCGACGTGCGGATCGAAACCGAGCTGGCCCGGCTCGGGGGGCGCTCGTTCACGCTTCGGCAACGTTTGGCGTCCAATGATGCGCTATGCGGACGGGCGGTGACGACACTGGTGGCGATGGACCGGAACGCCCGGCGGGCGGTGGCGATCGATCCCTGGCGCGAGGCGTTGAGCCGCTGGTACGTGCCGGACGCATGACCCAGAAGCCTGCCGACCTGCTCGGCCAGCTTACGCATAATCCGGCGCCTGACCCGCGCCCCGCCTCGCCCGTCAGCGCCGAGGGGCATCGTGTCCGGATGCGTGCGCGGCTGCTGACCGCCGGGCCTGACGCGGTGGCCGATCATGAGCTGCTTGAGATGGCGCTGTTCCTGGCGCTGCCGCGCCGGGACACCAAGCCGATCGCGCGCGCGCTGCTCTCCCGGTTCGGCAGCTTCGCCGGCAGCATCAGCGCGCCGCTGGCGGAGCTTCGGGCGATCGAGGGGCTTGGAGATGCCGGGGCAGCCGCGCTCAAGCTGGTGCAGGCCGGGGCGCACCGGCTGGCGCGGGCCGAGGTGCGGGAAACCCCGGTGCTCTCGGACTGGCCCCGGCTGACGGCCTACCTTGGCGCCGTGCTGTCTCGCGAGCGCAACGAGCAGTTCCGCATCCTGTTCCTCGACAACAGGAACCGGCTGATCGCCGACGAGGCGCAGAGCCGGGGCACGGTCAATCATACGCCGGTCTATCCGCGGGAGGTGGTGAAGCGGGCGCTGGAACTGCATGCGTCCGCGCTGATCCTGGTGCACAATCATCCCACTTGGACGTCCAGACGCACGCTCAGTCACGCCTAATCACGTTGATACACAACGGATTTTGAGCTTGCGAAAGCGTGGCGACTTGCAGCATATTGGGGGCGGTTAGAGGGGGATCGGCAGCCATACCGACCCCAATCGCCGGTGGGCAACCGCCCCCAGGCGAACAAGGAGAACGGGCATGGCGAGCCTGACCGACGGGGCCATCCGGCGCGCGATCAAAGACGTCGAGCTGACCGGGAAACAGAAGGCGCTCCCCGACGGCGAGGGCCGCGGGGTCGGGCGGCTGGTCCTCGGGTTGCGGCCCATGCCGGCCCGCGTTCTGGCCGAGTGGATGGCGCAGCAATGGCGCGACGGCAAGCGGATCAAGAAGAAGCTTGGCGACTACCCTTCCATGTCGCTCGCTCAGGCACGGGAAGTATTTAAGCGCGACTATGCAGACGCCATCCAGAAGGGGCGCAGCATCAAGATCGCCGGCGACACCCGACCCGGAACGGTGGCGGACCTGTTCGAAGCCTATGTGGCGTCGCTCAAGGCGGCCGGCAAACCGTCCTGGAAGGAGACCGAGAAGGGGCTCAACAAGGTCGCCGACACGCTAGGCCGCAACCGCCCCGCGCGGGAGATCGAGCCTGATGAAGTCACCAACGTGCTGCGGCCGATCTTCACGCGCGGCGCGGCGGCCATGGCCGATCACGTCCGCAGCTACATCCGCGCCGCCTATAGCTGGGGCATGAAGTCGGAGCACGACTATCGCAACGCGTCGCTCCGGCGCTTTTGCCTCGTCTATAATCCCGCAGCCGGCATCCCCACCGAGCCCAAGAAGGTCGGCACGCGATGGCTCGACGAGGACGAGTTCGTTCATTTGTGGCGTTGGCTGGAGTGCCCCGACGTCCCGATTCATCCGCCGTATCTGCGCGCCGTTCAGCTACTGATGCTGACAGGCCAGCGTGTGGAGGAGATCGCTCGCCTCCATACCGACCAGTGGGACGCGGCTGAGCGGATCATCGACTGGTCCAAGACCAAGAACACCACGCCGCACGCGGTGCCGTTGCCGTCGTTGGCCGCGGAGCTGATCGATTCCATCAAGCCGGACGAGCATGGTTGGTTTTTTCCGTCTCAGAAGGACCCCTCCAAGCCCGTGAGTCACGGCACGCTGTATTCCTGCATGTGGCGACAGCGCGATCGTGGCGTGATCCCCATCGTCACCAACCGCGACCTTCGTCGCACATGGAAGACGCTCGCTGGCAAGGCGGGGGTACCCAAGGAGATCCGCGACCGCATCCAGAACCACGCTCTGCACGACGTCAGCTCGAAAAACTACGATCGTTGGAACTACATGCCCGAGAAGCGGGCCGGCATGGCGCGGTGGGACAAGTTTGTGCGCACCTTGCTGGCCAGGAAGCGGGTGAACGTGCCCGCGGCCGAAGCTGCCTGAAATGGCCCTCCCCGGCGCGCGCTGGCGCGCCGGGGAGTAGGTTAGCGTCGGCCCGTGATTTTTCGCCATAGGCCCCGCCAGCCGCTTGATGCGGGTGCGACCGGAACGGGCGCGGCGGGCTGATCGTCCGACGGCGCTTGTCCGTAGAAGTGGGCCTTGGCAGCGTGATCCCGGCGCCGCTCCGCGGCGACCTGCTCCTTCGTCCAAGGTCCAGCCTTGATGACCTTCCCGCGGTCGATCACGTAGTGAGACTTGCACTTCAAGGTCCAACTGCCGATTGACGGCCGCAGCGACACCGTCTCGCCGTCGAACGTCATCTTCCAATCGGTCGGCGTGAACGGCGCGACGACCTCCTCGCCACAGCCGCAGCAGCAGCTGTGGGCGGAGGTCGCGTACGCCATGGAGATGTAGAGGATGCCCGGGTCCATACGCTCGGGGATGTGTTCGACGAAGCGGTGTTCGAGTCGCTGGTGCCGCATCATCCCAGATCCCCGTTGAGCAGCATGTTGCCGTCGGTGGTGTAGGTGCTGTGGTGCTCGCGCTCGAGGTCGCGGTAGAAGCCGCGCAGCTTCTTCCACTTCACGACCGCGAGCACGGCATTCAGCGCGTTCAGGTCCGCGACCTGGATGTTGGACGCGTAAATGTCCTCGGCCCCGCCGCCGGCAAACGAGATGCGTTGCCGCGTGTGGTCGCGCTTGCCCGGCGTGCTTGCGGTCACCCGCAAGATTCCGCCGAGCGAACCCTCGTCCAGCTCAAGGCCCATGCCGACGTCAATGAACGCGGCGCCAATCCCCTCGAGCTTTTCGACGATCAGCCGCTTCGACTCACCCGCGTCGAGCGACAGGAAGGCGAAGGTGACGCCGTCGAGGAGGTGCAGGCTGCCGGCATCAAGCCCAACGGGGTGGGCCACGATGTTACGGTGCATGCGGCCGTAGATGACCTTGAGGTAGTCCACCTTCTTCGGCGCCTCGCGCAGCTCCTCCAGGCTCGGCGCGCCTGGTGCCCGAAACGCGTTGTGGGTGAGGAACTCGTCGCCGTCGAACAGCCGGATCTCGCGGACCGGCGTCTTGGCAACGAAGTCGAGGATATACCCGCCGGTGCCGCCGCAGCCGATGATGGCGATGCGCTCGCCCGCCAGCCGCTGGGTGAGTACGCCGATCCCGACCCGGTCCGAGGCCGTCTCGACATAGTTGAAGACGCTGTCCTCTTCGACCTCCGGTTCACGGATTGCGCGCGGCGTTGCGCCGGCCTTCAGTACGGCAGCCGGGCCCGCGATGATGGTCGCGTAGCTCGTCATCTTCTGGTGGTAGTCGGTGTAGCCGCCCTCCGGCTTGCTGGAGAAGGCGTGAGTCGCCCTGAGCCCGTGGCCGAGATCGAAGACGCCGTTGGCGTGGGCGATGCCCTGGATCGCTACGCCGTCGGCGCGACACGGGAAGTCGCCGTCCCAATGGACGACATGGGTGTCGGGCGTGCGTGTTTCATCGCCGGCCAGCGTGAGGCTGGAGATGAGCGTGCCGGTGCGCACCTGGCGGCGCGCATCGACATAGGGCACCTCGCGCATGACGAGGAAACCGCCCCGCTGCTGGACGAAGTAGCCCTCGTCCCGAAGCCGCTTGAGGTCGGCGTTACGACTGAACAGTGCGCGTGACATTGAACACCGTCCCCTTTTTCTTGACGTCGACCGATCCGCCCGCCCCGAGCTCGCCCGCGTGCGGACTGGAAGCCGCATGGCGGTAAGTCATGGAAAAGACGACGTTCGGCTCGTGATGACCCGGAAAGGCGAGCTGAACGACCTGCTCGAAGCTGACGATGCCGGTGTTGACCGTCCGCGGCCGGGCGTTGACGACGATCTCGAAGGTGATCGGCGCGGTGATGAAGCGCTCGATGCCGGGCTGGGTCAGGTCGACGAGTTCTTCGCGTTCGATCAGGCGGTCTTCACCGCCGGGCACGACCAGGAAGACACCCTCGCTCTCGCGCAGCTTGGCGAGGCCGTAGAGCACCGCGCCGCTGATGGCGGGTTTGCCCCAGCGCAGCTCCTCGTCGTTGAGCGTCAGCTTGAAGTCGCGGTCGGTCAGGAAGGCGATAAAACGCTCGGCGCCCCGCGCGCGCAGATCGAACGGCTCGTCGAGCCGCACGTCCTCGAAGTCGCCCGAGGGCAGGATGGCGAACAGGCTATAGCCGTCGCGCGGGTGCAGACCGGCGGACTCCAGCAGCTGGCGGCCGAGCGGCACGGGATCGGGCACCTCGCGGGACTGGAAGCTGAGGTCGCCCTGCGCGAGGAGGAAGCGGTATCCCCGCGCCGGGCGCAGCGCCCGGTCTTCGCGCAGGGCTTCGCCGAGGTCGTCGTAGTCAAGCAGCTCTTCGGTCTTCATGCGATTGGATCCTTACCTTTGGCCGGGCGACGCCCGGGCTCTAAGGGTCCAATCGGAGCGAGCTTGGCCGACCGGCAAGGTCAGGCGAAGTTTTTTTGCAGAGGTCCCTCGGGCGTCGGCCCGCAGATGAAGAAGGCGGGGCAGTTCGGGCAGGTGCGCGACGACACCTCGGCCGGGAAGCGGCCCGCGCGAATGTCGACGAGGAACTTGGCGAGCTTGTCCCTGCGGCCCTTCAGCTCGCGATCGGACAAGGCGAGCGGGCGCGCCTCGCCGTCTGACAGGTGGACCAGCTCGGCCACGGCGCCGGGAAAGGCCTGCCGAACCGCGAGCATCAGCGCGGCCGCACCAACGTCCTTGCTTTCGGCCGAGCGCAGATGGCCCGTGCGGATGCGACGGACAGCGCGGAGCCCGTCCGGGCGCACCAGGATCTCATCCGGTCGAACGATGACCTCCTCTCCCCCGAAATCGAGGCTGAGCGCGACCGGCGTCTCGGCGGTCGCGCCTGCCCGGTCCGACAGCAAAAAGCCCAGCATCGCGAGCGCTAGATCGCGAAACTCGGCGCGATAGCCGTGGTCGGTCAGCCCCTGGCCGTCGAGCGCCGCATCCGTATGCGCGTGAAGCTCGGCCTCATCGAAGGTTCCGTCGGAGGCGATGACCAGCTCGGCCACCGACCGCACCGCTTCATGGAGGTGCATGAATGCCGTCGCGGTCCGCCGGCCGCCGACCTGCAGAACGTGCGTGTAGAAGAAGCGCCGTGGGCACGACTCATAAAGCGCGATCTGGGGCGCGCCGAAACGCAGCCGCCCATCAACGCGCAGGTCGACGTCGCGCGCCTCGGGCGGCGCCGACAGAGTCCGGGCGGGGGTTATCGAGCGGCGGTTCAGGGTCGCGCCAAGCCGGTCCAAGAAGGGCGACAGCGGCCGGTTGTGCCCATTGCTCTTCTCGGTCGGCGCGTAGAGAAGCAGGCGGTCGCGGGCCCGCGACTGCGCCACATAGAACAGGCACTCCTGCTCCTCGGCCTGGCCCGCGCGGAACGCTTCGAGCGCGCTGCCCTCGGCGCCGGCGACCATGCTGTCGGGGGCCGGGCACGGAGGCGCGGGCGGCGTGCGGGGGATGGTGTCGCCGTTCAGGCCCGGGATATGCACACCGCCGAACTCGAGGCCCTTGGCGCCGTGGATGGTCATCAGCCGTACCGCGTCGAGGTGCTGGGCGGCGGCTGGCAGCTGGCGAAGGTCGCGGTCGTCCCCCAGCCGGACCAGCCGGCGGACCCGATCCAGCAGACGTGTGATTGGCAGCCCACGACCGGCGGGCTGCACGCGGACGAAGTTCAGGAATTGCCAGATCGCAATCCCACGTGTCCGATCGGCGAGTTCGGGCGACGTGCCCAGGCGCGCACCGATCCGGGTGCCGTCGAGCAAGAGGGTCGCCAGCACGGTCCAAGGCGGCGACGTCTGATCGAAGCCTTCAAGCGCGGTGGCCAGACTGGCGAGCGTCGCGCGGCCCGCATCGCTCACTCCCGGCGTGGTGTCGGCCGAACCCAGCCAAGCCATCGGCGCCTGCTCGACCGCGCGGAGGTGAGCGAAGACGGCCGCGACATCGCCGAAGCTCATGGCGAAGTCGGGCCAGCAGCCGACTCGCACCAAGCCCATCGCCCGCCGATCAACCAGGATCGAGAGCATCGATAGGAGGTCCTTGACCTCGGGCCGCTCGAAAAGGCTGCCCAGGAATAGCACGGGTACGCCGAGCCGTTCGAGGTCCTGCCCAATGGTCGAGAGCTTGTCGTTACCCGTGCAGAGGACCGCCTGGTCGCGATAGGCGTGACCCGCAAGGCGCAATTCCTCAATCGCGTCCGCTAGCGCCACCTGCTGCTGCTCGGCGCGCTGAACTGTGCGAAGCTCGGGCTTGCAGCCCTTGCCGTCGCGCTCCGCGTCCAAGCCACTGTCGGCGTCACCGGCGCGCATCGTGACCGCGAAGGTCGAGAAACTGGCGACGATCTCGGGCACGGACCGATAGTTGCGCTTCAGGCGACCGCGGACGCCGTCCGGGAAGTCCTCCTTTCCGAACCGGGTCATGTTGAACGAGGACGCGCCACGAAACCGGTAGATCGACTGCTTCGCGTCGCCGACCATCCAGAGATTGCCACCATTAGGTTTAAGTGAACTCAGCAGCCGCACGCTGCTGCGGTTCACGTCTTGGTACTCGTCGACGAGAACATGATCATACTGGACTTGCAGCGTGGCGCGGATCGCCTCGTCGCGTTCGAGCAGCTGGACCGGAAGCGCGACAAGATCGCCGAAATCTACGCAGTGAGCTCCCCGTTTGAGCGCCTCGTAGGCCCCGTAGACGCGCGCGACCTCGCCCGCCCGCTCGGCGGTCTCGCGCGCTTCGACGTCCGCCCCCGCCTTCGCCGCCATCGCCTCGGCGAGCGCCGCGTAGGCCGGCGCGTCAACGACCTCGTCCTTCGCCCGCGAGATCGCCGCCAGCATGTCGGCGATGATCTGGGTCGGATCGTACAGATTGCGATAGTGCGTCAGCCGCAGTCGCGGGAACTCCTCCTCCAGAAGCTCGACCGCCTCGGTGCGATCCATCATCCGCGGATCCTTGGGCAAGCCGAGCTCGGCGTGGAAGCGGCGGACAATGTCGAGGCCGAAAGCGTGGAAGGTCCCGATCCACATTGCGGCGGCCGCTTCGGGCCGCTTGCGCGAGATGCGCTCCGCCATCTCGCCCGCCGCCTTGTTCGAGAAGGTCAGGAGCAGGATGCGACGCGGGTCCACGCCGTCTTCAAGAAGACCTTCGACACGCGCGATCAGCGTCTGCGTCTTACCGGTGCCCGGCCCCGCTTCCAGCAGATAAGCCTCGCCGCGATGTGCGGCGGCCATCGCCTGTAGTGCATTGAGCGGCCGCTCGACGGCGATCTCGCCGGTGGCGACCGGAACGATGGGCAGCAGCAAGGCGTCGAGCAGCTGCTGCGCCACGACGTCGAAGGGGGCACTCAGCCGAGCGGCGATCGCCGAGGCGGTGAGCCCGTCATCCACGTGAAGCTTGCGCGCGACAGCGCGGGGAAGCAGCAGTTCGCGCGCGAAAAGGTCCATCTGGACCTCGCGGCGTTGGCGCCGGCCATAGTCGACGACCCGATCCATCCCGACCGGAGACGGCTCGGCAGGCCGGCCCGGGTCGATCAGCGGGACCCCGTCGGCATCCAGATCGTCGCCGAGCTCGACGTGACCAATCTCATGCGCGACCAGGAACGCTTGATCAAACGGCGACCCTGAGCCTTCGTGGACAATCAGCTTGTCGGCCGCGACGTAGGTCGCGCGACCACCGTTCAGGACCGTGGCGCCGGCGGAGGTGGGCTCGACGTCGATGCCCCGCCTTTGAGCTTCGGCGACAGCGAAGACGTAGGGGGACCAAGGATCCGCACCCGACGCGACAAGATCGGCGTGAAGCCCTGCGGCGATCTGCCTCGCGAGCTCCACGCCATCCATGTCAGCCCGCGTCCGCCAGTAATTTCGCGCGCTTCTCCGGCGTGACGCCCGCCTCAATGAGCACCTGCTCGAAGCTGACCTGCGCGCCGACGTTGGGCTTGCCGTCCGCCTTATAGGCTCGCGCCACCGTGAGCGCCTCCGACCCCCATGAGATTTCGAGCTGCCCGACGGAGCTACGCGCCACCTCGGCCAGAAGGTCGAGGATCCGCTTAGGGATGCTGACAATCGAAACGCGCCGCTCACGCAGGGCCGTGGCGACCTGCCGGGGCACATCCAAGCGCTGGGCAACGGTGCGCCAGTCCTCGACCGTCAGCGCAACCAAGGGGTCAGCGGCCGCGATCGCCGGCTTGGCGGCCGCGTGCCGGGCCCAAGCGCCGTCGAGCAGCGCTTGCTCAGCCATCGAGAGCGGCGCGTCGTCCTCGTCGATTTGGCGGTTGAGCTCGCGTGAAAGATCCACCAGCGCTCCCCCATGTTCGGGGTAGAGGCGCAGGTAGCGCTCCAGCGTGCCCGGGCCCGGATCATGCTCGACCGCGAAGGCGTCGAGCACGGCTTCACGGGATTGCAATTGTGCGGCCGAAGTCATGGCGCGTCCCCTTCGGCCATGACGGCGCGCAGCGCAGCGAACGCCTTGTCGCGATAGGTTCGGACGGTCTTCTCGGAGCGGCCGAGCGCCTTGGCGATCGTCATGACGTCCGAATCCTTTGAGTCTATGGGAAATCCCTGGCTGAGCATGTGAACGATCCTGCTTTGTTCTGTCGGTAGAGCGTCAATCGCGGCATCGAGGCGTGTCCGGTAAGCCGGGTCGTCAAAATCGGACGTAGAGAACGGATCATGAGTGCCGGCGGCAGCCTCGACCTCCGGCGAGAGCTCGCCGCTTTCCTCGTCGTATTCGAGCGCTTGGGAGCGGTTCTCGTCGCGCCAAGCCTGCTCCTGCGCATCGCGCCGCAAGCTCGCCAGCGCGCCGTCGAACCGCACCTCAAAATAGTCGAGCTTCTCAGCGTAGGCGACACGATCGCTGGATAGGAGTTCGGCGAAGCGGCCGAAGACTCTGTCGCGCACCACGCCGCGGGTCAGGGACTCGGTCTTGCCATCTGGGCTCTCTGCCTTCGGCAGGCTCCGCAACACGCGTTGGGTCAGCACCCTATAGAGGCGCTCGAACCACGCGTCGTTGTTGTCGTGGCGGCTCGCGCGCACGAAGTAGACGAGGCACTCGGTCGGAACGAACCGCGGATCGGCCCGACGCAAGATGGCAGCGCGCTCAATCAGCACGTCGCGCGGCAGGAGTGAAAGTTCGGCCAGCAGCGCCTCGATCTTCGGGTCGCGCGTGTAAGGTTCGCCCGTCAGACGGCGTCTTCGCAACGGCGTGATCGCCACCTCACTCCTTCGCCCGCCCTGGTCGCCCGACGCCGCGCCGGCGAGGTCGTCCTGCTGCTTCATCGCGCGGCCTCGGCTTGCCACGCGCCGATGCCGTTCAGGCGCGTCTCCAGGGCGGCGATGCTGTCGAAGACGGCCTCGAACGAAGGCGGCTCACCGAAAATCATGCCCTGCATCGCCCGATAGTCGCTGCGGAGCTGATCGACCATCGCGTCGTGCGGCGTCAACGCGAAGCTGCCGGGCATCGCGCTCGCCAGATCGTAATCTGGCCGGTTGAAGAACATGCGGGCGTGGGCGACACAGTCCTGCCCAAGCGCGGCATCTGCGAGGGCCCTCGCCCCGACGGCCGCCGCCGCTAGCCGGTACAGGTCGTAATAATGGCGCGAGACACGCTGATTACCGCCTCGCAGCTCGCCTCGCGCGTCGAACCAGCGTCGCAACCCGTGCAGGATGACGACCTTATCCCAAAAGGTGCGCTCCGGGTCGACCGTGCGCACGCCCGGCACGGTGAGGTCCAGCGCGGGCAGATCGTCGTCGACGTAGGGCTTGATATGCCGCTCGTGGTTTGGATCCAGCGCCGACTTCGCGCCGGACTCGATCTTAATGGCCGCCCTCACATAGTCCGATCGCGGCGTCGCGGCGGGATACCAGATAAGCAGCGTCTGGCCGTCGGGGTCGGAATCATCCACGTCGACACGCGTCGCGCCGTTCGTCGAGCCGGCAGCAGCCAGCTTGCTTTTTAGAATTTCGCTCAACTCGTCCCGAAGCAAGCCATTAATGTAGGCTTGGCAAGCCGCCTTGATCGCGTCGAGTCTCGTCCGCCGCTTCTTGCCGCTGAGCGCATCCAACTCCCCGACGGTCACCGGTTCGCCGATGTCGTCCCGGAACACGGTGACGTCGATGTCCTCGGAGAAACGGTTGATGAGGCCGAACCCCTTGGACAAGGACGTCCCACCCTTGAAGAGCAGGCGTGGGCCACCCCCGCTTAGGCCGTTGAACAAGGCGTCCAGGGTCCAGCAGACCCAGAAATCCTTCTCAATGTTTTGGGAGGCTGTGCCGAGGCGAAGCGCGGTCGTGTCGAAGGCGCTCAGCATGGTCTCGGGCCCTGCGGCGAGGACCTCGTCATAGGCCGGGTTCATGCCTCGAGCTTCCGGGGCGCCGAGCGGGCCTGAGCCGATCTGCGGAGCGGCCGCGCCTCCGCACGCGGTGGCTCCTCGTCCGCCTTGGACGGATCATCGGCTTTACGCCGCCGCCGGTGACGCTCAGGGTCGCCGTCGCGAGGGTCAGCGTCGCCGAGGTCGTCCCCTGAGGGCTGGGCGCGGTCGCCAGGACCGGCGTCTATTAGCGGCTTCAGGAACATCCGCATCCAGGCCGGCAGCGCCGTCATGCCCTCGACGAGATCGGCTTTGAGCGGCGAGCCCAGCGTCGGATCGTTGAGGAGCTTCGCGAGCTTGGATCGAACTTGGTCGCTCTCGCCGTCACGTCCCAGCGTATCGCGCAGCCAGTGAAGCGCCTGGACGACACGCATCGCCGGTCGCCCCGCCCAGAACAGCTTGCTGGCGGCTGTCGGGCGAAAGGTGATCGTCACGGCTCCGAGCTTGATTGCACGGCGGCGTGCGTCCGTATGCACGACGATTTTGGCAGGAACGGCATCGGTCAGGCCCAAGTCGTTGGCTGCGGTCATACCGTCGACGATCATGCGCGTCTGATCGCGCCGGCCAACCGCATCGATCACCGAGCGCGGATCAGGCGGATTGAGCTTCTGGGTGAGCTTGTTCGAGCCCGGCTGGTCGTAGAGCCCGCGATCGATGCGTCTGAGCGTCCCAGCCGTCGTCAGCCGCTGCAGCACCTTATCGACCGCATCGCGCGAGGCGAGGTCCACGAAGTCGGATGGAGTCCAGACCTTACGCGGCGCATCCGAGCGTACGCGATGCAGCAGCCTCGTCTTAAGGTCTGGCGAGTCAGTACCCATGTCCGAAACTTGTAGTCATCTTTCGGACGGAACGCCAGCTGCAGAAGGTCCGAAACACGTATACGGATTTCGGGCGATTCCGAGCATCGACCGACGCACCGGAGGTCACACCCCGCCCAAAGCCTTCAAATGAGACCTGAACGCGAGCGGGGAAAGCCTTCCCCTGCGGCCGAGCCTTGTCTCGGCCGACCCCTTCTGCGGGTGGACCCGCAACGCCCCCGAGATGCGCTCGGCCGCGCCAAGTGGCTTCTGGCTCGCCGATGAGAGGGAGAGAGCTGCGGCTTCCGCCGTGACGGGTTGAGGGTCGAGAGAGAGGCTCCCGGCCGGCCCGTCCGGAGATCTCCCATGCTTCAGACCCTGCCTTCCCGCCACGCCGAGCCGGCGGGCTCCGCCCCGCCCGCAACCGGCGCCTATAAGGTGGACATCAGCCGCGGCCAGCGGATCGGTCGCGTCTCTTCCGAGTGGTTCAGCCGTCCCGACGACGAGCGGTACCTGTCGCTGACTGAGCTGCACGCGGCCGTGCGCGGTCGCGCCGAGCGTGCGACAGCGCGCACCGTCGAGACCAAGGCGCTGCGGATCGAGGCGAGCCGCGACAACGCCGAGCGGCTCGCGCTGGTCGTGCCCGGCCGAGCCGAGCCGGTCGCGCCGACCCACTGGTCCTATGGCCAGCTCTGCAGCTTGGTGGGCGCGCCCGCCAGCTACATGCGCCAGCTCCCGGCGCCGCTCGCCGGCATCAATCTCCAGCATGGGCTTCTGTCGCACCGCGCCGAGCTGGTGAAGACGCTGGAGGCAGACGATGGCCGGATCGAGCTGCGCGCCGTCACCGGCCCGGATTACGGACGCATCTGGGATCACGAACTGGTCGAGGCGGTGATGCGCATCGCGGGCAGCGGCACCGGTGACACCCGCTGGAAGGTGCCGGGCCTGCTCGACTGGTCGAACATGACCCACAACCCGTTCGTCGAGGTCACCAAGGACACCACTACCCTCTATGCCTCCGATCGCGATGTCTTCCTGTTCCTGGTCGACGACGCCCACCCGATCGAGGCCGGGCGGCTGCCCAATGGCGATCCGGACCTCTACTTCCGCGGCTTCTACGCCTGGAACAGCGAGGTCGGCTCCAAGACGCTCGGCATCGCCAGCTTCTACCTTCGCGCGGTGTGCATGAACCGCAACATCTGGGGCGCGGAGGGCTTCGAGGAGATCTCGATCCGGCATAGCAAGTTTGCCGGCCACCGCTTCGCGCACCAAGCCGCGCCGGCGCTTACCCGGTTCGCCGACAGCTCGCCCATGCCGTTCATGGCCGGCATCCGCGCCGCGCGCGAAGCGATCGTTGCGAGGAAGGACGAGGATCGCGAAACCTTCCTGCGCAAGCGGGGCTTCTCGCGCCCTGAGACCGAGAAGATCATCGCCACGGTGCTGGCCGAGGAGGGTCGGCCGCCGGAGAGCGTGTTCGACTTCGTGCAGGGCATCACCGCGCTCGCGCGCACCCGCCCGCATCAGGACGCCCGGCTGGAGCTGGAGGCCAAGGCCGCCAAGCTCCTGTCGGCAGCGGCGTGAGGGAGGCGATCATGGCTGACCGCGTCTCCGCTTCCATCGCGCTGGGCGGCACCATTACCGCCGCCCAGCTCGACGAACTCACGCAACTCCTCACCGACGAAGGGCTCTCGACCGAGTGGGACGGCGAGCCGTTCGAGCCGTCCCAGCTCACGCCGGGCGAGCCGCTCCAGCTCTACGCGCACGAGGTCGCCTGGGGCATCTTCGAGCAGTTGGAGGCGTGGTCCCGCGAGCACCACGTCCCCTACGTCCGCTGGTCCGGCGGCTATGGCGGCGAATGGGGCGCCGAGCGCGTCGTGTTCGACGGCTCCGGCGATCCCCGGAGCTACGACGCCGACGAGAGCGACCGCATCTTCGTCGATCACGCGACGGTCGAGCGCCTCGGCTCAGTCGAAGCGATCCTCGCCCACTTCGATGCGGCGGACTTCATGATGCCGCCGCTCGTCGTCGGGCCGGACGTGGAATCGTAAACACGCGTTTTCGGGTCCGCGTCTCTCCGGATCCCTCAGTTTCCGGCTCATCGCTTCCCTAGAGGAAGAGGTGGGCCGGAGTTTCGTGACGGGTTTAGGGTCGAGAGAGAGGCTCCCGGCCAGCCCGTCACGGAGAACTACCGTGGCCAAGTCAGTCCAGAAGATCACTCTGTCGTCCTCGCGCGACATTCCGTTTGACAAGCTCCTGCTGAGCCAGTCCAACGTCCGCCACGTCAAGGCGGGCGTCTCGATCGAGGAGCTCGCGGAGGACATCGCCCGCCGCGGCCTGCTCATGGGGCTGAGCGTGCGCGCCGTCGTCGACGAAGCCGGCGCGGAGACCGGCATGTTCGAGATCCCGGCCGGCGGTCGCCGCTACCGCGCGCTCGCGCTGCTGGTGAAGCAGCGTCGTCTCGCCAAGACCGCGCCCGTCCCCTGCGTCGTGCGGACCGACGGCCTCGCCGAGGAGGACAGCCTCGCGGAGAACGTCCAGCGCGCGCCGCTGCACCCGCTGGACCAGTTCCGCGCCTTTCTCGCGCTTCGCGCCAAGGGCCAGTCCGAGGAGGAGATCGCCGCCAATCAGTTCGTCTCTGTCGCAGTCGTGAAGCAGCGACTGCGGCTGGCGTCGGTCAGCCCCAAGCTGCTCGACGTCTATGCCGAGGACGGCATGACCCTCGACCAGCTGATGGCGTTCACCGTCAGCGGCGACCATGAGCGCCAGGAGCAGGTGTTCGAGCGGCTGTGCCAGTCCTACGACAAGCAGCCTTACGCCATCCGGCGCATGCTCACCGAAGGTGCCGTGCGAGCGTCGGACAAGCGAGCGCAGTTCGTCGGCATCGCCGCTTACGAGGAGGCAGGCGGCACGGTCCTGAATGACCTGTTCCAGGGTGACGACGGCGGGTGGCTGCAGGATGTCGGCTTGGTCGACATGATGGTGGCGGAGAAGCTCAATGAGGCTGCCGCCACGATCGGGGCCGAGGGTTGGAAGTGGGTCGAGGTCGCACCCGACTTCGCCTACGGCCACAGCTACGGCCTGCGCCAGCTGCGGGGCGACACCGTGCCGCTGACTGATGATGAGGAGGCGACGCTCGCCGCTCTCCAGCAGGAGGTCGATGACGTCGAGACCGCGGCGGCTGAGGCCGAGGAGCTGACCGACGAGCAGGACCAGCGCATGGGCGAGCTCGAGACCGCGATCGAGGCGCTCACCGCCCGGCCGATCGTGTTCGACGCCGACGAGGTCACCCGCGCCGGCGCGTTCGTCAGCATCGCCGCCGACGGTTCGCTGCGCGTCGAGCGCGGTTACGTCCGGCCGGAGGACGAACTCCCGGCCGAACCCGAGCCGGAGGTGGAGATCGGGACGGACGAGGCCCCGGCCTACGCTGTCGCGGCCTCTGCCGAGACTGAGGATGGCGAGGCCATCTACGCCACCGCCGCCCCCGCCGAGCCGGAGGAGGATGAGGGACTGCGGCCGATCCCCGACCGGCTGCTGACCGAGCTGACCGCGCACCGCACGCTGGCGCTGCGCCATGCGCTTGGTGGACGGCCCGACGTGGCGTTCCTGGCCGGGCTGCACGCGCTCGCGCTGGGCGTGTTCTACAGCTACCGCTCGGACACCTGCCTGGAGTTCGACCTCAAGAGCGTCCAGTTCGGCAGTCAGGCGCCCGGGTTGAACGACACCCCGCTCGCCCGCGCGTTGGACGAGCGGCACCAGGCGTGGAGGTCGGTGCTGCCCAAGGAGTCGGGCGATCTCTGGGACGTGCTGGCGGACTTCGACCGCGACCGCCGCGACGTGCTGTTCGCGCATTGCGTGTCGCTCAGCGTCAACTCGGTCCACGAGGCCTGGAACCGGCGGCCCCGCGCCTTCGCGCACGCCGACCGGCTCGCGCAGGCGGTTGACCTCGACATGGCCGAGAGCTGGACGCCGACCGCGGCCAACTTCCTCGGCCGGGTCACCAAGGCGCGCATCCTGCAGGCCGTCGCCGAAGGCAAGGGTGAGCGAGCGGCGGATCGCATCGAGCATTTGAAGAAAGTGGAGATGGCGACGGAAGCCGAGGCGCTGCTTGCCGGTACGGGTTGGCTGCCCGAGTCGCTGCGCACGCCCGGCCACGCGTTGCCCGAGCCGGTCGAGCCTGCGGCCGAAGCAGTCGAGGCCGAGACGGCCGACGCTGGCGAGGCGGTCGGAACCGACGAGGCGATCGAAGCCGAGGAGCCGGTCGAGGCCAACGACCTGGAGCCGTTCGAAGCCGAGGCGTTCGACCCGGACCTCGAGCCCGCGCACGCCATGGCGGCGGAATAGCGCGATCCTCGCGGGGCGGCCTGGGTCGCCCCGCAACCTCACCCCTCACGCCCGGCCATTGCGCCGGGCGTGCTCATTTCAGGAGGCCCGTATGGCCGACTACTTTACCCAGTTCTCCTGCATGTTCGACGTCGGCACGGCGGATAAAGCGGCTCAGGCCGAGCATATTCGCCAGCGTCTCACGGCCGAGATCGACCAGGCTGAAGGCCACGATCTCGGGTTCAAGATGGAGCTCGACCCGGCATGCAGCCCTGGGGCGCTGTGGATCAGCTCGGGCGGCTACGGCGAGCCCGAGCACGTCATCGCCTTCGTGATCGCCTGCGCAGAGGCGTTCGACCTTACCGGCCGCTGGGGGTTTACCTGGGCGCTGACCTGCTCGAAGCCCCGCCTCGATGGGTACGGCGGCGGCGCGCAGTTGATCGACCTCGGCCAGCGTCGGAGCCTCGCGTGGCTCGATTGCGATCACTGGCTGCAGGGCGCGCTCGATCCGGCTTTCGACGCCGATACCGGCGTCGCGCAATCGGCGCTTCTCGGCGGCGAACGGGCCATGGGCAGGGGCGAGCCGGTCGGCGATGGTGAGGGCGCGGGGATCGCAACCCCCTCAGTCCCGGCCGACTGAACCTTCCCACAACACGCCCGCCCACCTTCGCCCGCCGGCTCGGCCCACGAGCGGCGGGCTTTTTGTTGCCGGAGACCACGATGCCGGACACCGCATTCGATTTAGCGCGCCGCCTCGCCCGAGACACCGAGGCCGTGTGCCGCCACTACCTTCCCGCCGGCCGTCGTGAAGGCCGCTACTGGCTCGTTGGGGATATAGAGAACTCGCCCGGGCGCAGCCTCTTTGTCCATCTCTGCGGGCCTGAGTCGGGCAAGGGCGCAGCGGGCAAATGGACCGACGCCGCCACTGGCGAACATGGCGACTTGCTCGACCTCATCGCCGCCCGCGAGCACCTGACCGAAATGCGCGACATCCTCGACGAAGCGCGCCGGTTCCTGAGCCTGCCTCGTCCCGAGCGCCACGACGAGATCGCGACGCCGGCACCGACCAACTCGCCGGAATCAGCGCGACGGCTGTGGGCGATCTCCAAGCCGATCCGCGGCACGACCGCAGAAACGTATCTGCGTGCTCGCGGCCTTACGGCTCTGCGGGATTGCACGTCGCTCAGGTCCCACCCGCGCTGCTTTTACCGGCCCGACCGGGACGATGATCCCGACGTTCGCACCGCCTGGCCCGCGTTGATCGCCGCTGTCACCGACCTCGCCGGCACGATCACCGGGTTGCAGCGCACCTGGCTCGACCCGGCGGGCAGCTACAAAGCGCGGATCGTCACGCCGCGGCGAGCGATGGGTGACCTGCTGGGCCACGGCGTCCGGTTCGGCCGATCGGCTGATACGATGGCGGCTGGGGAAGGCATCGAGACCGTCCTGTCACTGCGGGAGGTCGCACCAAACCTTCCCGTTGTCGCCGCGCTCTCGGCCGCGCACCTTGCCGCCCTGATCCTGCCGCCGACATGCAAGCGCCTCTACATCGCCGAGGATGCCGACCCGGCGGGGCGGAACGGCGCCGACCAGCTTGCATCCAGAGCGGAAGCCGCAGGTATCGAAACGCTCCGGCTTCGACCGACGCTGGGCGATCTCAACGACGACCTCGTTCGCCTCGGGACCGACGCACTGACTGTGGCGCTCAGGACGCAGTTCGCACCGGAGGACGTGAGCCGATTTCTCCTGATCGGTGAGGCAGCCCGCCAGCGAGTCCGAGCCGCGTAGACCGACTTAGCCGAACGGGGCCATGCGCCGGACGAGCCTCCCGCCGTTGGACCAAGAGCGCGCCCTTGGCCTTCTAGGGGGCGACCTGACCGGAGCCGGGGCCGGACGCAACGGCTGCGGGCGACTTTCTTCCCCTAACCGCTGCGCGGCCATTCCTCGCGAGACAAGAAAGCCGCCCTCCGCCGTCCTCCGCTGCGCTTCGGCCGCCGCGAAGGCGCTGCGGTGCAGTCCGTCCCCTATGGCCCCGGTCGGGTGATCGCCACGAAGGCCGCGACGGGCGCGGTCTTACGAACGGCGAAGGATCACCCCAATGGCGCACGACCCCGACCTCGACTTCGAGCCCCCACACGCCTCGTCTTCCACCGCCCACATCGTCGACCAGATCGAGCTCTACGGCTTCACACCCTCCGACGACGAACCGGACCCGCGAGAGCCCGCCGACGACAGCCGCATCGGCGAGGTCATGACCCAAGCCTTCGACGCCATCGCCACCGCCGTCCAGGGGACCCGCTCCGAACCCGACGGCAACGACCTCCTCTGGGGACTGGTCAACGCATGTCACCGCGCCGCCGAACGGGTCGGCCGCATCCTCGACGACAACGAGGTCGCGCAGCGCGACAGCCAGCGGGAGCAGGACGGCACCGAAGTGAAGTCCGTCGAGCTCGAACGGCTGCTGGGCAAGGGCCAGGTGCTCCTCGACCGCCGCGACGCGCTCGAAGCCTTCCGCGACGCCGCCGCCCATAGCTACCGCCGTATCACCGGCGATGCCTGGACGCCCCGGCACGGCAGCAAGGTCAACCACCGCGCCATGACCGCGTCGATGATCGACAGCCGCGACTTCATCGCCGCCAAGCGCCGGGCGGAGACCCAGGTGCTCTTGCCCCCGGGTGCGAAGATTGCCTTCACCGGCGGGACCGACTGCAACGACCACCGGGCCATCTGGGCCGCGCTCGACCGGGTTCACGCCAAACATCCCGACATGGTGCTGCTGCACGGGGGGTCGCCCAAGGGTGCCGAGCTAATCGCCGCCAAATGGGCCGACGCTCGCAAGGTGACCCACATCGCGTTCAAGCCCGACTGGGATCGTCACAAGCGCGCCGCGCCGTTCAAGCGGAACGACGCCATGCTGGATACGCTGCCGATCGGACTCATCATCTTTCCGGGCACCGGCATCAGCGACAACCTCGCCGACAAGGCCAGGAAGCTCGGCATCCCGCTGTTCGACTTCCGCAAACCGGGCGGCGCGTAAGCGCCGCCCTCAGGCAGATCGCGCTAGGTTCAGCTCAAGCAGCCGGCGCAGTACGTCGTCGTCCCTGATATCCGCATCCCAGCCGTAGGCTGCCGAAACTGCGGCATCGAGCGCCCGATGCGCCTCTGTCAGCCACTCCGGTCGCTCATTGTAGAGCGCCGTCATCGTGCGTCGCGCGAGCAGCTGCCGAGCCGCGTCGTCCTTGGCTAGCCGCCGGACCGGAAATCCTTTGATGACCTCAGCCTCTGTAACGATCAGGTCGCCCGGGTAGAGCCAGCCATCGCGCAGTTCGTCCAGCCGCGCTGCAGCCGCTTCTATCGCGGACGCAGCGGGCAACGCTCGCGCCGCGTTCACGGCGACGTCAGGTGTCATCCCCTCCGGGAACGGGAAGGTCGCAAACGTCGTGGTGTGCGTGTAGCGCGGGCGATCCTCCAGGTCGGAACCCTTGCGCAGCGCCCACGCCGCGTGGAAGCGGCTTTGCAGCAAGCCGAACATTAGATCGTCCTCGCGCGGGATGACGATGAGGTTTTTGTCCGGCAGCACGGGATAGGACAGCCAAACGAAGACACGATGCTGCGCGGTCTCTGCCGTAACAAGGTAACGGCTCAGGCGCTCGATCCGGGAACGCATTTCCGGCCGTGGCCAATGCGGCTCCCACCAGCGTGGTCCGGCTCGCTCGCCCAGCGCCGCGCGCAACTGCTGCACCGTGAGTCCTTCGTCGTCCGGCGTGGTTGCTACGTGATGGAACGGGCTCGCAAACAGCGAAGCCTCGGCTTTGCTGAGCCCGAGCGGCAGGTCGATGAACCACATGTCGCGGGGACGTCCGGTGAGGTCGTCGCCGTTCCAGTAAGGCTTCAGCACCTCGGCATTCGATCGTCCGTTCGGATTGTTCGGTTCGCGCATCCAACCTCGCGCGACCTCGCCGGGCACGTCGAACGGACCGCTCTTCTGGATGCCGAGAAACGCACCGTTCCGGTTTTCGCGGAGCGACCTGGCGGCTGTGAGATCCAGCCCGGTCGTGAGGTCAGCGTTGATCGACGCCACGACCTCGCCATCAAGGCGCGCTGGCTCGCTGCCAGCATCGCCAAAACAGATCAGCGAGACATCCACCGCCGCGCCGTCAACCGTCCACTGCTCTTCGCTCCACGCTTCGAAGATACGTGTCGCAGCCGTGACCCGGTGCATGACCGGCAGATTGGTGTTTTTCCGGATCGAGTTCGTCGCCACGAGTCCGGCTCGCTTGACCGACCCGAGCTCGATCATGGCGCGGGCGTTCTCGAACCAGTAGCAAACCAGGTCGGTGAAGCCGGGGAGCCGACCCGCGTAGAGCGAGCGGATTGCATCGGTCATCTCGATCCCGAGCCGACGCTTCAACAGCTTGGCCCCGAGATACGGCGGGTTGCCGACGATCGCGTCAGCCTCGGGCCATGCCGCAGGCGTGCCGTCTTCATTGATGATCGCGTTGCGGCAAGCGATGGTGGTCAAAGGCTTCAGGATCGGTTGTCGGCCAATGTTGAACCCCGACCGGCGCATCCACTGTATCTCGCCGATCCAGACGGAAACGCGGGCGAGCTCGGCCGCATACGGGTTGATCTCGATTCCGAGCAGCGCTTCGGGACCGATGGCGGGGAACTCTGGAGGGAACCCGAGAAGCTCGCCTTCGATCGAGACTCGGCGTTCGATGTTTTTGAGCTCGACCAGCGCCAGGTAAAGAAAGTTGCCCGACCCGCAAGCCGGATCCAGGACGCGAAAGGCACGCAGTCGTGCGAGAAAGGCGTTGAAGGCCGACCGCCCCTGCTCACGTGCCTCGCCATAGGCGCGGTCTGCGGCACGCAGCGCGGCGCGCACTGTGTCCATGGCGCGCACGCGCCGGGCCTTGGCGAGCTCTCCGAACAGTTCGAGCTGCGGGCGCGCGACGAGCCGACTTTCCACCGCTCGCACCTCCTCGGCAAGCTCGGGAAAACTCGCGGCGCCGGCGATGGCCTCCTCAGCGGCTTGGCGCGCGGGCTCGATGGTTTCGATAATCGCTTGCCTGACCTCCTCCCATTCCCGAAGCAGCGGACGGGTGATGATCGGATCGATAATCATCATGATCTTGTCGCGGTCGGTGTACTCCGAGCCGGTCTCGGAACGCTTGTCCGGGTCAAGGCCGCGCACGAAAAGCGTGCCAAAGATCGACGGATCGACTTCGCTCCAATCGAGCTTGGCGGCCCGGAGGCACAGATCGATGTCGTCAGCCGTGAGCGACAGCGCCTCGTCGTCGTCGAAGAGACCGCCGTTGAACCAGTCGATCCGCTCGAAGCCGACCAGACCGCCGTTTCTCATGGCCGCGAACAGCGTGCCGGCAAGGCGCGCGAACTCGTCGGGGGCCGCCTTGGCCGCCTCCAGCATGCGGGCGAACATCTTGTTCGGCAGCAAGTCGGCGTCTTCGGCGAACATGCAAAAGACCAACCGATTGACGAAGTGCGCGACCTTGCCCGGCTCGTGTCCTCGCGTCCTCAATGCTTGCGCCAGCGTCGCGAACTCGGCAGCCGCGTCTTCTGTCAGGTCCTGCCGGGTCTTGCCCGGGCGCAGCCGCTCGGGCTCGGACATGGTCCATTTGAGCACCTGAAGGTTGCGCGGCTCGCGCAGCTCTTCGATCGTGAACTCGTGCTTTTCGCTGACCGTATTCGTCCAGTTGGTCCGGACGATGAACCGGTCGAGATCGCACACGACGAGCAGGGGCGGGTTTTCCAACGCCAGCGCGTACTGCTGAAGCTGCCCGAATGCCGCATCCAGGTTCTTGCGCTTGCCCTTGTACTCCCAGCCGAAGCAGCCGCGCCTCCATACGTCGGCCCAACCCTCGCCGCCGCTCGTCTTAGTCGCACCACGCTCGAAGCAGTAGAAGTCGCCACTCGGATCGGCTTCGGCCGGCGTCGGCTCCCCGAGTACCCGGCATAGGTCGATGAAGTGCTCCTGCGCAGCCGAGCGCTCCTTTAACTCGACCGTACGCCACTTGCGGATAAACGCGTCGACGGTGAACGAACTCGACAAGCTCACGACCTTCCTGATCGCTGCAGAGCCACTCGGCAGCCGCTCACCCTATAGCCGAGCGACGCGCGACCGCGACAGGGAACGGCTCCTCGCCGAGGGGTCACCCGCTCTCATAGTCGCTGATCCTTGGTCCAGCCCAGGACCTTGTTCGATCAACCCGTGAAGGGTCGGTACGCTGACGCTACCGCCGACGGCTGAAGCCGTCGGTGATCGCGGTCCCGCGCCGGACACATCGGGCGCCTGTCGAGCGGGGATGGTCCCCGCTCCCGAACAGGAGCCGGATCGATGTCCCTTCCCACCGCGCAAGCCTTCGCCTGGAGCCTCGCCACCACGCTGATGACCTGCATCGTCCTGATCCGCACCGCCGAGGGTTACGCTGCCATGCCGGCAACCGAGTTCGACGGCGACCCCGCTTCCGTGGTCTCGGAATATGATCCGCACGCCCGTTAAGCCCGTCGGTCAGCCGCCGCGGAACCGCAGTCCCGCTTCGACGGGACTGCGCCTTTGCGGTTCTACTGAGCCCCGCAATCTGCTATGCTTCACCTGTAGCGCCAAGGTGGTGGTGGCGGCGCTCCGGACATCCTCTTGTCCTGGAGTTTTGCTATGATTCTCGGAGTCCTCTTCAGCCTGACCGGCATCTGCCTGCTGATCGCGCTCATGTTCAATATGGCGATCTACGCACTTCCGCTGTTCGCGGGCGTGACCGCTGGCCGCTTCGCTTACGATACCGGCGCGGGCTGGCTCGGCGCGATCCTGATCGGCCTCCTAGCGGCCATCGCCACCCTTGGCGTCGGCCAGCTCATCCTCGCCGCGACCAAGTCCAACCTGCTGCGGCTCGGCATTGCCATCGCGTTTGCCGCGCCCGCGGCCTTCGCGGGCTACCACGTCGTGCTTGGGCTTTCGCGCATAGGCGGAGCGCATGGCATCTGGCAGCCCATCTTCGCCGGCGTCGGCGCGGTGATCATCGCGGGCGCGGCGCTGGTCCGGCTCGCTACCCCCGTCATCCTACTGCATGAAGGACCACGCACTGCATAGCTACGTGTTCGACTACGCGCCGGTATAGATTCCGCACCTGCAACAGAGGAATCGTTATGAAGGTGCTGCGGATAGTCGCTGACCTCCACGCTGATGATCCCAAGGCGCTGGCGAGTTTCTAATGTCGTGATGGACATGGGTTGGATCATGACGCTCGCGTCAGAGGAACAGATGCGGCCTCAACTGACGATGGGTAGCGGCGGCGGCTCGGGTTCCGCGCTTCCGATGCTCTCCATCGAGGTCGACGACGTGGACGCGGCGCATTCGCGAGCATGTGCTCTCGGGCATGAGATCGTCTATCCGCTTACAGACGAACCCTGGGGAGTTCGCCGCTTCTTCGTTCACGATCCGGCTGGCCGCAAGGTGAACGTCTTGATGCACCTTCCAGATTAGGACTCACCGTCGTTTAACTACCGAGCGGAACTATCCAGGCACGGCTACCGCAAGCAACGCATGGTGACCTTTAGAGGTTCGGCGTCGCCCTCCGGGCCGGGCTCTTGGGCTACGCTCGAACCGGCACGGCCGTTTCGACCCTCCGGGCTCGATCCCTGACGCGACCGCGCGAGCGCCCCGCCTCGGCAGATCCCCGTCGAGCGTCGTGACGGGCACGGTCGCCTCGCGCAGTGGGGCGCACCTGCCGAAGTCCTGATCCCGACCGCCAGCGTCGGATGTAGTCGGTGATGGGCGTCAGGGAGGACGTCATTGGCCGTGAACACGCGGCATCGTCGCAGGTCAGCCCTGGCCGCTACTCGGTTCGGGGGCGACCAGCGACGCTCCGCAATACCGTTGGTGAGGTCACGCCGAGTCCTCCGTTTTGCGCGCCGGAGCCGTCGATCGTGCGCCGGAAGTCGTTGCCGTCTTGAGAGCGCAACGAGAAGCCGCCACGGGCTCCTCCTGGACAGCGCCTGAGCACGCGGCCCACGCCGCCTCTGTGATGGCCTGGTCTGGCCGAAGGACGGCTGACGCCTCGACCGCCTTAGCCGCAACGGCGGCCGCTCGACTTTCTTCCCCTGGCGGCAAGCCGCCATTCCTCGCGAGGCAAGAAAGATCGCGCCGCCGCCGTCCTCCGCGGTGCTCCGGCCCTGAAAGGTGCGTCGTCGGTCGCCTCCGGCCTCTGGACCGCCATCGAGGCCGCGATGGGCGCGGGCTCGAGACACTGAAAGGAACTTCACCATGGCGACCATCGGCACCTTTAAGAAGAGCGGCAACGGCTTCGTGGGCGACATCACCACCCTCTCGGTCCAGGCGCAGAACGTCCGGATCACCCCCGTCGAGACCCGCTCCTCCAACGAGAAGGCTCCCACGCACCGGGTGCTGGTCGGCCGGGCCGAGATCGGCGCCGCCTGGGCCAAGCAGTCCGATGCAGGCCGCGAGTATCTCTCGGTCAAGCTGGACGACCCAAGCTTCAACGCGGCGATTACCGCCAACCTCTTCGACGACGATGGCGGCGACACCTACAGCCTCATCTGGTCGCGCCCCAACGGCAAGCGCAACGGCGACTGAGCCGGACCACGCCGCCCCGCTCGGGACCGCCCGGGCGGGGCGCTCGCGTTAGTCGCGGCGAAAAAGTGTCGCAAAACAAAGAGCCGTGACCAGATCATCACTGCCGCGGTCGCACCGCGCGCCGCGTGCGGGGCGCCTTGCTCCCGATCGGCGGGGCGGGTTCGTCGCTTTCAGTCAGGAGCGCCGCCGGCTTGACGCCGATCGCCTGCGCCGCCTCGTGCAAGATTGCCAGCGTGACGTTCTGCTGCCCCCGCTCCATGCTTGAGACATGGGCGCGGTCGACGCCCATTCGTATCGCCACCGCGTCCTGACTAAGCCCGGCCGCGAGTCGCAGGCGACGCATGTTGCCGCCAAAGAGACTCCGGATATCCATCCACCGGATGGACACCGCTCGCGTATTAGAATGCCGCGCATTATAATACCCGGCTTGTGTTGCGTCGGACCCGGCAGTTGCGTTTGGCGTGTCACGATGTGCGGTTGCGAACGTCCGACGGCCAAGGTTAACGAGAGGCCGCCCGCGATATCGCGACCTGATCGGAGGAGCCGATGAACGCCGCGTCCGAGCCCGTCGCCGAAGCGCCGCCGGCTTCCGAGCATCTGACCGACTACGATCGTCGGCATCTCAAAACCTACGCCCGTTTGCTGGACGCCGCTGCCGAGCAAGCGGATTGGCAGGAGGTCGCCGCGATCGTGCTCGGCCTTGATCCAGCCGCCGAGCCCGACCGGTCGCGCCGAGTCCACGAGGCCCACCTGGATCGCGCACGGTGGATGACGCAGGTCGGTTACCGCGACCTCCTTGCCGGTCGCCACGCCCACTAACCCATTGATGTTGCGTCCTTGGCAACACGCGTTGCCGCCAGCCGATCTACCCGCGCCTCCCTACACGCGCGTAGCGTGGACCTGGGACGTTCCTCCCGAGTCGCGGCGTAGGCGTCTTTTGTGGAGGAACGTCGCATGTCCGTGGTGGGCGGCGACTGGCGGAGCGGCCCCGCCTACGACTACTTCGACGATCTCGACCCCGAGAAGATCGCGCACGAGTTCTTGCGGCGCAACGACCAATACGCCGCCGATTTCGCGACCCTGCCCGACGGTCGGGCCGGTGATGACCCTCAGCCGGCGCTGACGCGCTGGGGGTTGCGATTTCGCGGTCGACCCGCGCCTCCGCGCCGACCAGGCGACCATCGTATGGCTCCCGGCGCTGAACCCGAGACTGGCCCTACTGACGCCACTCCCGGCAAGTCTGTTCGACGCGCCCGACCTCCATGGGGCTGAACCAGCCTCGATCGCATCAGTAGCCGAGGGCAATTACCTCGACCTCCTCGCGCTGCCGCCGGTCCGCGGTGCTCTTCTCCTGCCCGGTCAGCCGGACGGCAAGGCGATCGCCTTCGTGCTGCCCTTCGACGCTCTGTTCGAGGACCGGCTCGACGCCGCACGACGCCTGCACCGGCTCTTGGTCGCAGGCCGGGCCGCGCCCGCAACGCTGACCTCCTATCGCCGTCGACGGCTGAAGCTGGCCTTGCGGGCGCTGGACGGCTCGCTCGACGGCGCGGATTACCGCGCGATCTCGGAGGCGCTGTTCGGTGAGCGCGTGCCTAAGGGCGCCGCCTTCCGCGACA
This sequence comes from Acetobacteraceae bacterium, assembly GCA_965217935.1. Lineage (GTDB taxonomy): Bacteria > Pseudomonadota > Alphaproteobacteria > Acetobacterales > Acetobacteraceae > JBBROS01. The sequence goes on from OZ244581.1 coordinate 1,322,142, forward strand.
ACAGCCTGCGCGCCCAGGCGATCCGCCTCGTGCGCTACGGCACGCAGCTCATGCGCGGCGGCTACCTCGACCTGCTCCGGCCGGAGCGTCGTGCGCCCAAGCGCCGTCGCACGTCCCGACGGGGGTGACGCCACCCCGCCGATAAGTTCGTTATCCACCCCGCCGCGCCTGCTCCGCCAGGGTGCTCGCCAACCGCCGCCGATACCCGGCGACGGGGCACGCACCACCGGAGCTACGCCATGCCCGATCCACTCGCCGGTTTCCCGCCGCGCTACCTCCGCACGCCCGAGGCGGCGCGCTTCCTCGGCCTGTCGCCGCGCACCTTGGAGAAGCACCGGACCTACGGAACCGGCCCACGCTACTCCAAGCTCGGCGGGCGCGTGGTCTATCGCGTCGACGATCTGCAGGCCTGGGTGAGCCAGGGCTCGAAGGCGTCGACCTCGGATGACACCGGCCAGAGCGTGTCGCCCGCCAAGCCGCATTACGCGCCGCTCGCCCGCTATGCGGGCCAAGAGCGGCGCTGAGCCCGTCGCAGCTCCGTGCGTCGCTTCCCGCCCACCAGCGAGCGCGCCTCGCTCGACGTCTTTGAAGCGCTCTCCGGTCCCGTCGCGCCGCGCGACCAGCGCGACCTGATGGAGCGGCCCTTCTTCTCCCTCGCCAAGGCCAAGCGCGTGACCCCCATCCACTACAAATCCGGCTCTACGGAAGTGCAGGTCTACGCCGTCCCTGAGCATGGGCTGGCAACCATCTGGGACGCCGACGTGCTGATCTGGGCAGGCTCGCAACTGGTCGAGGCCGCTGACCGCGGCCTGCCAACCTCGCGCTTCTTCCGCTTCACCCCCTACCAGCTCCTCACCGCGATCGGCCGGGCGACGGGCAGTCGCGAGTATCTGCTCCTTCGCGGCGCGCTGGCGCGCCTGCAATCGACGGTGATCCGGACCACCATTCGGCAAGGCGAGCATTGGCGGCGCCAGCAGTTCTCCTGGATCAACGAGTGGGAAGAACTCGCGACCCGCGCCGGCCGGATCGAGGGCATGGAGTTCGTGCTCCCTGACTGGTTCTATCAGGGGGTCCTCGATCGCCGGCTCGTTCTGACCATCGACCCCGGCTACTTCGCCCTGACCGGCGGGATCGAGCGCTGGCTGTACCGCGTCGCGCGTAAGCACGCCGGCCGCCAGCCCACTGGCTGGTCGTTCGACATGAAGCATCTCCACGCTAAGAGCGCCTCCACCGCCCGGTTGTCCGACTTTGCGCTGGACCTGCGCCGCATCGCGGCGCGTCAGCCGCTGCCCGGCTACGCACTTGAGCTGAGCCGCGTCGTCGAGGCCGACGGCAGCGCTCGCGAGCTGATCGCGATGCGGCCTGTGGATAAGTCTGTGGACGGCGCTGTGGATGAGTTCTCGCCCTATCGGGACTTCGGGCGCACGGTTATCGGGACTTCGGGCGCAGCACTATCGGGACTTCGGGCGCAAGCCGCTTTTCAGGTCGATCGAAAACACACGCAAGATCAGCAGCTTCCGCTCGCGCTCGATCCGCCTAACTTATCTAACGAATCTAACGTCTCTTCTTCTGTTGGTGACTCTCCCGCGCGCGGGCGCGCGAGCGCTGGCCTCAGGCAGCCCCATTCCGAGCTCGGGCCGAGCCTCGGACGGGAGCGGCGGCCATGATCGTCGCGCTCGTCAACCAGAAGGGCGGTGTCGGCAAGACGACGCTGGCGCTGCACCTGGCCGGACGCTGGGCCGGCAAGGGGAAGCGCGTGGTGGTGGTCGACGCGGACCCGCAAGGGTCGGCGCTCGACTGGTCGGAGGCGCGCGCTCGCGAAGGCGTGCCGCGCCTGTTCGGTGTCGTCGGCTTGGCCCGCGAGACGCTGCACCGCGAGCTGCCCGCGATTGCGACGGATGCGGATCACGTCGTCGTCGACGGAGCGCCGCGCATCGCTGGCGTCGCGCGCTCCGCGCTGCTCGCCGCTGACCTGGTGCTGATCCCGGCGACGCCCTCGCCGCTCGACGGCTGGGCGTCGGCCGAGATGCTGCGGCTGCTGGGCGAGGCGCGTGTGTTCCGCCCCGAGCTCGCCACGCGCATGGTGCTGAACCGCTGCGCGGCCCGCACCGTCATCGCGCGCGAGACTGCGGACGCTCTCGCCGACCACGATCCGCCAATGCTCACGACGCGCATCGGCCAGCGCGTGATCTTCGCCGACGCGGCGCGCACCGGACGGCTCGCTGACGAGCTCGATCCAGGCTGTCTGGCGGCGGCCGAGATCGCGGCGCTCGCGGCCGAGATCGAGGGCCTGACGCCATGACCCGGCGCGCTCCCGCTTCGCCCTTCGCGGCCCGCCCGAGCGCGGCGGACGCATGGGTCCGCACGCCGGAGCCGCGCTCCGGGCCGAAGGACGCCCACACTGCCCGGCTGACGATCGACGTCACGCCCGTGCTCCGCGGCCGGATCAAGATCACCGCGTTCGAGCGCGGGATCACCGTCGCGGACATGCTGCGCGCGCTGCTCGAACGCGAGTTCAGCGGCGACCCCGGAGACCATGGAGGAGCGCCGTGACCGCGCTCACCGAGGTCGAACTGATCCACCTCGAAGGCAAGGTGGAACGCTGGGTGCGGTTCGGCCGCGAGCGCCAGGAGCGCATCATCGACCGCCACCGCCGCGTGCTCGCCTTTGCATCGGGCAGCGTGTTCGCGTTCGTCCGCTGGGCGTCGAACGACTACGGCACCGTGGTCAGCCGAATCGACGTGCTCTGCGCCGTCTCTCCGGGCGAGCCGCTCTCGACAGTTCCGTTCGTGACCCCCGGTGCGGAGATCCTGCTGCGTATCTCGGGCTGGCCGAAGGCGGTGCAGGTGCTTGCCGCCATCGACCAAGTCGAGGCGCTCGACATCGCCGCCGAGGACGCCTGCCCGGACCATTGGCGGCACGTCCACAACCGCATCACCGCCGGCGAAGGCCCTCGCGCTTACACGCGCGAGCGCCATGCCGCCTGGCTTCTACGAAGGAGGATCGCTGCATGACGCTTGCCTGGAAGACGCTGCTCGCCACGATCACGGGAACGAGCATGGTCGCGCTTTCGACGCCTTCGGTGCATCCCGCGCTGATCTGGAACGCGTCACCCAGCGCGCCGCTCGGCCTCTACCGCGTCGAGCCGGAACCGCGCCCCAAGCTCACCGACCTCGTCGTCGTGCGACCGCCCGATGATCTCGTCTGGTTCCTGGCGGACGGTGGCTACCTGCCGCGCGGCGTGCCGCTGCTGAAGCGCGTGGCCGCGCTCGGCGGGCAGCGCGTCTGCCGAACCGGCGTCGCGGTCAGCGTCGACGGCGTGCCGCTCGGGGACGCGCTGACGCGCGATCACCGCGGCCGTCCTTTGCCGGATTGGCAAGGTTGCGTCGTGCTCACGACTGAACAGGTGTTCCTGTTCAACCCCGACCGGCCGGACTCACTCGACGGGCGCTATTTCGGGCCGCTCGACCGCAGCACCATCGTTGGTCGCGCGGAGCCGATCTGGACCGACGAGGAGCAGTGACGGTGCGCGCCGCTTCTCTTTTCCGGTCGCCTTCACGGCTGAAAAGCCGCCCAGTGGCCGCGTTGCTCGCCGCCATCGGCGTGCTCGCGCTCACCCCAGACCTCGCTCTTGCCGGCCCTGAGCCAGTGCCGGTCCCACGTGCGTCGACGCCCACGCCGACGTTACAGGACCTGATCGCCGAGGCGTCGCGGCGGTTCGGTGTGCCTGCGTCTTGGATCGCCGAGGTGATGGCGGTCGAGAGCCGTGGGCGTACCGGCGCGCTGTCGCCCAAGGGCGCAATCGGGCTCATGCAGGTGATGCCCGAAACCTACGCCGACATGCGCGCCCGCTACGGGCTGGGCGCAAACCCATGGGAGCCGCGCGACAACGTGCTGGCGGGGACAGCCTATCTTCGGCTGCTCTACGATCGCTATGGCGCACCCGGCTTCCTGGTCGCCTACAATGCCGGTCCGGGACGCTGGGACGATTACCGGTTGCGCGCCCGACCGCTGCCCGCCGAAACGGTCGCCTACCTCGCACGTCTCGGTCCGGTGGTTGGCGGGAGCGTGCTGCCCCTGCCGACGTTTGCCGGCTGGTCCGCGCCTCGTTCGCCGTTGTCCGCCCCGATCTTCGTGCGGGTGGCCAGCGCGACGGCGCCCATGCATACCGCCACCGAGCGCGGGCGGATCGTGCGCATCATCGACGCCAACGCATCCGTGGTCCGACGCTCCGATGCGATCTTCGTGACCCGTTCGGGTGCGGCCGGCGCGCAGTTTGGTACGCCGTCAGATGGCGAGCAAACGGCAGACCGCCCGCTGCCGGACCGCGCTTTGCCTGCCTCTCCTGCGCCGCCGCAAGCGCTGCGGAACGAACTGTTCCCCGATCGCGCGAACGCCGGTTCACAGTGATGACGGGGTGCGGAAGGCGCAGGAGTTCGCCGGATCGGGTTCGCGGCGATTACGGCGTGTCCCAGCGGGTTCTCGGCCGCTGCGGCAAGCTCTCGTGTAGCACTCAAATCAGGAGGATGAAGGTTGACGAAGCAACGGGGGAGAGAGGGCGAGATAAAACGGCTGCCAGCCTTGGGTGTTCGGGGGGTGCGCTCGCCTTGTCAGATCAACGACTTAGCGAGGAGTGGCCTGCCAGCTCTCGCCGTCATCCGGCTGGCACGACATTCACATTTACGATCAGGATCAGTGGCTTAGCCGCCAGCGTCGGACGCGACGGCGGGTGTCACGCCTCGTGAGCGCCCGTGATGACGAGTTGCGGATTCGACCAGGACGGGTCCGTGACGGCGGACGAGGAGCGGGCAAGCCGCGGAGCTTCGTGGGTCAGGTCATGAGCGCCGCCAGGAAGGCTGGGCATACGGGTCCAGGGCTCGGCCGTGGCCCATCCGGCCGGAGCGCCGGCTTCGGGCGCGGGCGCGCCGCGGCAGCGGCGCTCACGCTCCGATCGCCTCAGCGCCGAGTGGTCATCAAGGCGCGTGTCGTGCGCCAGCGCGGCACGCGGTTCCGCTCCGCCCCGCTCGCCAAGCACCTGAGCTATCTTCAGCGCGACGGCGTGACCCGGGACGGAGCGGACGCGCGCATGTTCGATGCGCGCGGCGACGCTGCGGAGGTGTCCGCCTTCGCCGAGCGCTGCGAGGACGACCGGCACCACTTCCGCTTCATCGTCTCGCCCGAAGACGCTCCCGAGATGGCGGACCTCCGCGCCTTCACCCGCGACCTCATGGCCCGCGCCGAGCGAGACCTCGGGACGAAGATAGACTGGGTAGCGATCGACCATTGGAACACCGATCAGCCGCACGTCCATGTGCTCGCCCGCGGCGTCGCTGAGGACGGGTCGGACCTCGTCATCAGCCGCGAATATATCAGTCGGGGGTTCCGGGCGCGGGCCGAAGAGCTGGTCGGGCTCGAGCTGGGCCCGCGTTCCGAGCAGGCGATCCGGTCAGGTCTGGAGCGGGAGGTCGGAGCCGAACGGTGGACGGGACTCGATCGTGCCCTTCGAGCATTAGCGGACGACGGCGCCAGCGTAGTGGATCTCCGGCCGGGAGGCGTGGCGCCGCCCGACCCAGAGCTGCGCCGGCTGATGATTGGGCGCGCCCAAGTGCTGGAACGGCTCGGCTTGGCGGAGCCTGTCGGGCCGGCGCAGTGGACGCTCAGACCGGACATCGAAACCACCCTGCGCGCGATGGGTAATCGCGGCGACATCATCAGCACCATGCATCGGGCGCTCAGCAGAGGCGATCGCGAGCCGGACGCGGGCGCCTTCGCCATCCACGGCGAGGACGCACCTGCGGTCCTGGGACGGCTTGCCGATCGCGGCCTGCATGACGAGCTGAAAGGCACCGCCTACGTCGTGATCGAGGGCGTGGATGGCCGGGCCCACCACATCCGGCTCGGCAGTCTGGAGGCGACCGGCGGTGCCCCGATCGGTGCGATCGTGGAGGTCCGGCCGTTCGCCGGCGATGACGGGCAGCGGCGTGTCAGCCTCGCCGTCCGCTCGGACCTGCCCCTGGCTGCGCAAGTGACCTCGCCTGGGGCGACTTGGCTCGATCGGACTCTTGTCGCGCGCGAGCCGGGTTCGCTCGCCGCCAGCGGCTTCGGCACCGAGGTGCGCGAGGCGCTTGAACGCCGGACCGACCACCTCGCCGCTCAGGGCTTGGCGCGCCGGGTGGGGCAGCGCGCCGTGCTCGCGCGCGACCTGCTCGACACGCTGCGACGGCAGGAGCTCAACGCGGCGGCGGGGAAGCTCTCGGCCGAAACGGGGTTGCCTCGCCAGACCGCGGCCGAGGGGGAGCACGTCGCAGGCATCTACCGCCAGCGCGTGCAGCTCGCTTCCGGACGGTTCGCGATGATCGATAACGGGCTCGGATTTGAGCTGGTGCCGTGGAAGCCGGTGCTGGAGGAGCATCTTGGGCGACAGGTGTCCGGCGTCGTGTTGCCGGGAGGCGGCGTGGACTGGAGCTTCGGGCGTAAGCGCGGACTTGGGATCGGCTGATTTCTCCGGAGAGTTCGCCGCGACCGTTCACGCTCCACCTTCGGTCACTCGAGCCATAAGGCGCGCGTTCCGAAGCACCAGCCGATCGTTAATGCCGCGCCCGATCTTGGTTGGTACCATTCGTTTCGCCCTCCGAAACCGAGCTACACACCTCTACGACGACATTGCGGAGCCACCGATGAGCTGGATCGGCATCCAAGCGGGGATGCCACATAGCCGATATGGCAATTTCGGGCGTGAGAACGGGAAGGTTGAAGCTTCTGACGGGGTTGGACTGCGCGTCGAGGCTTGCGAGGCATGATCGCGGGACGAGCGCCACCAGTTCGGACTGCCGAGCGATCCGTAGCGCATCGAGGAAGCCCGGCACAACCGCGACAACGATGCGTCCGAGCGCCAGCTCTTTCAGTGCATCGTCGACGGGTCCGCGAAAGGCTCCCCTGCGTGACGCGGCGACATGCCGGCACGCTGCGTAGCGTTCCGGCGTGATGTCACCTGTCAGCAAGGGGTGGCCGGCCCGAGCAGCACCTACGAACCTGTCGCGGAAAAGCAGCTTGGTGCGCAGTTCGGGCGCCGCCGCGCCGAGCACGCCGATGTCTAGGTCAACGGCGCCTTCGCGCAGCGATCCAGCTTCCTTCTGCGGTTTGGGCGCGAAGCGTAGGCGAACGCCGGGGGCCACGGCCGCGACGGCAGTGATCACGGCGGCGGAGAAAAGATCCAACCATCCCTCGCTGGTTCGGACGGTGAAGGTGCGTTCCAGGCCGGAGAGGTCCAGATCGATATTGCGTGGGGAAAGCGCCGCTCGCACCTCACGCGCAAGCTCATGAACCTGGGCCTGAAGCTCGGCCGCCCGGGGCGTCGGGACCATCCCGCGCCCCGCACGCACGAGCAACGGATCGCCCGTCGCGGTTCGAACGCGTGCCAGTGTTCGGCTCATGGCCGAGGCGCTCAGGTTTAAGCGTCGCGCCGCGCCTGTCACGCTGCCCTCCGTCAACAGCGCATCCAGCGCGACGAGCAGGTTCATGTCGAGGTCGCTCATAGACGCTCTCATAGGCCTGCGCTCGGCCAGGCCATAGCGTCTCGTGCAACAATATAGTGCATGGCATGCGTCTGGCGCGGCTTATGCCTGGACCGCACATCGGAGCAGGCCAAGAAGCGAAAGGAACTAAAATGCCCACATCCGCACGCGAAAACCCTGGTGCGATCCTCCTCATCGGCGCTTCGCGCGGTCTCGGCCTGGCCATGGCAGCCGAGTTCGTGACGCATGGATGGAACGTCGTCGCGACCGTTCGCGGATCCGATCGGACGGCGCTTCACGATCTCGCAGACGAGCATCCCGACCGCCTTGCCGTCGAGCACGTCGACATCACGCGGCCCGACCAGATCAAGGCATTGCGCGATCGTCTTTCGGATCGCCGCTTCGACATGCTGTTCTCAAACGCCGGAACCGCCGATCGAAACCAGGAAGAGACGATCGCGGACATCTCCACCGACGAGTTCGTCCACGTCATCGTCACCAACGCGCTCAGCCCGATGCGCGTCGTCGAGGGATTGCAAGGACTGGTCAAGGACGATGGTCTCATAGGTGTGATGTCGTCGGGTCAGGGCAGCGTCAGCAACAACAACAAGGGCGGCCACGAGGTCTATCGCGGCACGAAGGCCGCCCTCAACATGTATATGCGCAGCTATGCCGCGCGTCATGCAGGCGAACCTCGAGCCTTGGTGCTGATGGCGCCGGGCTGGGTCCGGACCGATCTCGGCGGTCCGGACGCGCCGCTTGGCATCGAGGACAGCATCCCCAAGGTCGTGAACGTACTTCTCGCAGAGCAGGGCAAGCCGGGACTGCGCTTTCTCGATCGCGACGGGAACGTCGTTCCCTGGTGAATGCGCGACCTGCCGCGCTGAGATTTCCGGCGTGGCGTCCTGCAACGTGCCGATGGAGGCGCTGCATGAAGCTGATCGGGATCGAGGAGCATTATTTGACCGAGGAGATCCGCGACGCCTGGACTGCGATCGGCCTCGAGGCGGTCGATCCGAGTGTCGCGATCCACTCCGGCGCGATCGGACGCCACCTGCTCGACCTTGCCGGCGAACGGCTGGCGCTGATGGACGAGACCGGCGTCGACGTGCAGGTTCTCTCGCTGACTACGCCAGCACTTCACGATCTCGGGCCGGAGAGCGTCAATATGGCGAGGCTGGCCAATGACACCGTGGCCGAGGTGATCGCGCGCCATCCGACCCGCTTCCAGGCGCTCGCCGCGCTCCCGGTCGCGATGCCGGACGAAGCCGCGCTGGAACTTGAGCGCTGCATGCGCGAGCTGGGGTTCAAGGGAACCATCCTCTGCGGCCGGGTAGGCCCGCGCAACCTCGACGACGCGGCGTTCTCACCGATCTTCCGATGCGCCGAGGCGCTGAACGCGCCCATACTCCTTCATCCGCGTACGCCGGACACGGCGGTGCGATCAGCCTATTATTCCGGCTTCAAGCCCGAGGTCGACGCCGCGTTCGCCATGTACGGCCTGGGTTGGCACTACGATGCCGGCATTCAGTTCGTCCGTTTGATGCTCGCGGGCACGTTCGACCGTATGCCGGGCTTACAGGTGATCCTCGGTCACTGGGGCGAGCTGGTGCTCTTCTATGCCGAGCGTCTCGCAGCGATGGATCGCGTGGCTGGGCTGAAGCATCCGATCGCGACCTACATGCGCCGCAATGTCCACGTGACGGCGAGCGGCATGTTTCTGCGCCACTATCTGGAGCGTGCCGTCGCCATCGTCGGCGCCGATCGCCTGCTTTTTTCCACCGACTTCCCTTACCAGTATCGTGCCGGTCACGATGCGCGGCGCTTCCTTAACGACTGCGGGCTTGATGAGGTGGAAAGGGCGGCCTTTGCCCATGGAAATTGGGAGCGGCTGACTAACCGGCACGTAGTGGCGCAAGAACGCCGCAAAGGGTCGAAGGACGTGGAGGAACCGGCCGCTGACCCCAGGGCCTATGCCCAGAAGCGGACAGAGAACTAACCATGAAGACCGGTCATTGCACGCCATTCTTCGCCAGCCTGCGACGCCCTCCGTTTCGCCATTGCTTCATTCGCCACGGATGACTTCAACCACGCCCCGTCTCTTCGACGGGGTCACACGTGAACGCCACCCGCATCCTCTGGGGCCAGGTCCTCACCGTCTGCTCGATCGCGCTGGCCTTCATCTGGGCGGCGACGCAGTGGACGGCCGCGCAGCTGGGCTACCAGGCGCAGCTTGGCCATCCCTGGTTCATGGCGGGCCACTATCCCGTTTATCACCCGCCGGCGTTCTTCTGGTGGTGGTTCGCCTACGACGCCTACGCGCCGCACGTGTTCGAGCACGGCGCCTACATCGCCGCCGCGGGCGGCTTCGCCTCTGTGGTGGTGGCGATCGCCATGTCGGTGTGGCGGGCGCGGGAGGCGAAGACGGCCGACACCTACGGCTCCGCGCGATGGGCGACCGAGAAGGAGGTGCGCGCGGCCGGCCTGCTCGGACCTGACGGCACGGTGCTGGGGCAGCTCGGCAAAGCCTATGTCCGTCACGACGGCCCCGAGCATGTGCTGTGCTTCGCCCCCACACGCTCGGGCAAGGGCGTCGGCCTAGTCGTGCCGACCCTGCTCTCCTGGGCCGGATCGGTCATCGTCCATGACATCAAGGGCGAGAACCACGGCCTGACCGCCGGCTGGCGCGCGCGGTTCAGCCGCATCGTCCTGTTCGACCCCACCAACCCCGACAGCGACGCCTACAACCCGCTGCTGGAGGTCCGCCGCGGGCCGAACGAGGTGCGCGACGTTCAAAACGTCGCCGACATTCTGGTCGACCCCGAAGGCGCGCTGGAGAAGCGCAACCACTGGGAGAAGACCAGCCACGCGCTGCTGGTCGGAGCCATCCTGCACGTCCTCTACGCCGAAGCCGACAAGACGCTGGCCGGCGTTGCGAACTTCCTCTCCGACCCCAAGCGCCCGATCGAGACGACGCTGCGGGCGATGATGACCACCACGCACCTGGGTAAGGCCGGGACGCATCCGGTGATCGCCAGCGCCGCTCGGGAGCTCCTGAACAAGAGCGAGAACGAGCGCTCGGGCGTGCTTTCGACCGCCATGTCGTTCCTCGGCCTCTACCGCGACCCCGTGGTGGCGCAGGTGACGCGCCGCTGCGACTGGCGCATCCGCGACCTCGTCGACCACGCTCGGCCGGTCAGCCTCTATCTCGTCGTTCCGCCGTCGGACATCTCGCGGACCAAGCCGCTCGTGCGCCTGATCCTGAACCAGGTCGGGCGGCGGCTGACCGAGGAGCTGGAGGACAAGCGCAAGCGCCACAAGCTCCTCCTCATGCTGGACGAGTTCCCGGCGCTCGGCCGCCTCGACTTCTTCGAGAGCGCGCTCGCGTTCATGGCCGGCTACGGCATCAGGAGCTTCCTGATCGCGCAGTCGCTAAACCAGATCGAGAAGGCCTATGGCGTCAACAACGCCATTCTCGACAACTGCCACGTCCGCGTCTCCTTCGCCGCGAACGATGAGCGCACGGCCAAGCGGGTGTCCGACGCGCTCGGCACCGCGACCGAAATCCGCGACGCCAAGAACTACGCCGGCCACCGCCTCTCGCCGTGGCTCGGGCACCTTATGGTGTCGCGCCAGGAGACGGCGCGGCCGTTGCTCACCCCCGGCGAGATCATGCAGTTGCCGCCGACCGACGAGCTGGTGCTGGTGTCGGGACTGGCCCCGATCCGGGCTAAGAAGGCCCGCTACTACGCCGACCGGCAGCTCGCCGCGCGGGTGTTGCCGCCGCCCGAGCGCAAGCCGGTGCGGAGCCAGGCGACCGCGCCTGCTGACGATTGGAGCGCGCTGAGGCCGATCGCGGCGCCTGCGCCCGTGCCGGTTCCGGCACCAGCCGTCAAACCTGCCGCGAAGCCGGTCGAGACGGAGGACCCGGCCAACGCCGGCATCCGGCGCGAACCCGAGCTGCCCGAACACGAGGCGATCGCGCCCGAGGTGCCGCCAGCGCGGCCGGCGCGCGAGTTCGAGGACCTAGACGAAGAACCGGATGCCGACCAGGAGGCGGTGAAGGCGCGCGTGCTCCAGGCGCGCGCCTCGCGCAGCTTGGCGCGGCAGGTGTCGCTCGATCCCGGTGATGGCATGGCTCTCTGACTATGGCCGCGCGCGGCAAATATACGTTCCGGATCCCGACCGAGATCGCCGCCCGACTCGCCGACTATTCCGCGCGCACCCACGTGCCGCAGGCGCAGGTGGTGGAGGCGGCGCTCGCCTCGCACCTATCGGCCGACGCCGCCGACCGGCTCGAGGCCGCGCTGGCGCGCCGGCTGGACCGAATAACGCGCGCGCTCGAACGACTGGAACGGCACGAGACGATCGGCAACGAGGCGCTGGCGCTCTTCGTCCGCTTCTGGCTGACCAGCGTGCCGCCGCTGCCCGACAGCGCCCATGCGGCGGCCCAGGCCAAGGGTCGCGAGCGCTACGAGGGTTTTGTGGAGGCGCTCGGGCGGCGACTCGCCAAGGGCAAATCGCTCGCCGACGAGGTCTCGCGCGACTTCGATGCGGAGGTTAGCGGCACACCATGACGAGCGGGCCGACATGATCGTGAAAAGTTGCATGAGCTAAAGCGCGGCCGGCCGCGCGGGTCCGCGCCGACTCAGGTATGAAACCATCAGCGCAGTGACGGAGACGGAAATCGCAAAGCCCTGCCAAAGACCGGCTGTATCGGCCAGGAGATCGCCGACGTTGGTTCCCCACGTGCGTATCGCCAGGACGAGCGCCCAGAACGCGAATACTTGCCGCTCAGACCTTCGAGACAACCCTAAGAACGCGACGCCAAGCGAGACGGTCATCAGAACGGTCGCCCCCGTCAGTTCGAAGCCGGATTGAAAGCCGAGCCAGTCCCCGACGGCCGTCCCCAGTGTTCCGGCTGCCAGCATAGTTGTCCAGAACCAGAGATCAGTCCTCGATGGGCCAGGATCTTGCGCCCGGCACTCCCGAAGCGCGAGACACACGAGAACGACGCCCCAAACCACGATGACGATCGGAAAAGACAAAGGTGAGCGCACGGTCGGCGGCTCTCCCTCGTTCAGGACTTGCCAGTCGGATAGGTTGGTCGCTGCAGCGCGCACGAGCACGATCGCGAGCCAATACCAAGCCGTGGACCGGGGCCGAAAAACGCGCCGCCAGCGTCACGCCGACGAAGCACGGCAAGCACGGGCAGGCCGCGCCAGTATCCGAGCCCCAGCTCCCGTGAAAGTACATCTCCCAGATTCGCCCCGAGGACGCTGGCGAAGCACAGAACAGTCCAATATCGCCATCCAAGCGTCGGCGCGGATATCATCGAACCATCCCTCCTGAGCGTTGAAGGCTGTCCAGTCCCGCCGCCGCGCTAGGCTCAACGGGCGAAGACAGGCGATCAGTTGCGTCCGCCATTGGCGCGAATGACCTGACCGCTGACCCAGCCGCCGTCAGGGCCCGCAAGAAACGAAACGACCCGGGCGACGTCGTCGGGCTCGCCCAGCCTGCCGAGCGGGATTTCGGCCGTGAGTTTCGCGATCAGCTCTTCGGAGCGGCCGGTAAGGAATAGATCGGTGGCGACCGGTCCGGGCGCGACGGCGTTGACCGTGACTTGGCGCGAGCCAAGCTCCTTCGCGAGGACACGAGTGAGAGCCTCGACGGCCGCTTTGGTCGCGACATACACGCCGTGCGCCGGCAGGTAAGTGCCGACGATGCTGGTCGAAAGGCTGACGATCCGGCCGCCGTCGCGCACGCGCCGCGCTCCCTCACGCAGGCCGTTGAACGTCCCGGTGAGATTGACCGCGAGCTGGCGGTAATATTCCTCGTCCGCGACCTGCGCCAGCGGTGACGTCTTGAGAATGCCGGCGTTGTTCACCAGCACGTCGACCGGACCGGAGGCGGTCTCGGCCGCGTCGAACAGCGCGCAGATGCCAACGGGGTCTGCGACGTCGGCGCGAACCGCCGTTGCGGCGCCGCCTGCCGCTTCGATCTCAGCGACAACGCGGGCCGCCTCGGCTTCGCTGGACGCGTAGTTGACGACGATGTGAAAGCCATCGGCAGCCAGCCGCCGGGCGATTGCCGCCCCGATGCCCTTGGAGGCGCCGGTGACGACTGCGGTGCGCGGGTCGGTGCTCATGCTGTGATGGTTTCACGATCATAGTTCTTGGCGTAGGAGTCTTCGACGCCCGGTAAAATCTCGACCACCTCGAACCAGCGATCCCAAAACGGCGTTTCGCGTAGCTCCTCGACCAGGAGTTCGTAGGCGTGGTGATCACGCGCCTCCCACATCCACAGATCGGTCACGCGCGCCGAGTAGAACTCGATGTCGAAGTAGCGCAGCCTGACCTTGTCGCGGTGCTTTTCGAGAACTGGCGTGAGTTGCGCCTTGGCGAGCTCGTGTCGCTTTTCTACGGGAAAGCCCAGCCACTCGGGCGTGGTCTTCACTAGCATGAAGATTGTGATCGCCGGCTCGAAGTCGTCGCGTGGGGCCGCCATGTGCTCTTCCCATCCATCGTTAATGACGTCAGGATGCGAGTTCCCGCTCACATTGGCTACTCGCATTCGCCTTGATGGACGATCCGACCTCGCCTCAGCGCCCCCTCCCTCGCAAGAACCCGCGCCAGTCGCGTTCGCGGGCGACCGTTGAGGCGATCGTCGAGGCGGCGGCTCGCATTCTGGAGACGGACGGCTTCGCCGGCCTCTCGACGAACGCTGTTGCCGAACGGGCCGGCGTGAGCATCGGTTCGCTCTATCAATACTTCCCACGAAAGGAGGCGCTGATAGGTGCGTTGATCGCGCGCGAGACCACGCTGCTGCTCCTCGATGCCCGAGACGCAGAGGCAGCGGCGAGCGGTCGCGACGCCGCGTTGGCGCTCATCGAGTCGTGCGTGCGCCACCAATTTCGCCGGCCGGCGCTCGCGCGCGCCCTCGACTTCGAAGAGGCACGGATGCCGCTCGACACCTGCACGAAGGAGGTTGGCGCGCGCTTCGAGGCGATCGTGGCGACGGTTTTGCGGCGGCCCGACCTACCAGTACAGCCGGACAAGGCGGCCGCCGCTCGCGACGTGGTGGCGATCATCAAGGGCATGGTTGATGCAGCCGGCGTGATTGGCGAGACCGACCAGCAAGCGCTGACGACGCGTGTAACGCGGGCGGTATTCGGTTATTTCACCGGACCGCAGCACTGACGGAAATTTCAGCCGGTTCCATCCCAAACCTCTGGTCCAACCCGCCGATTTGCTTCCCGTTCTACGCCAGGACCCTCTCACCACAATCCTCTTATTGAGCTCCGCCTAGTCAGCCGCTTTGTATCCACCCCGTCAGTGATCCGCGCCGCGGCGCGCCAGTCAGACGGGGTTCTCGAGCGTGACTACCATCCCCTTCCTGTCCGGAGCCCATGCCCGCGGCGCGCGGATGCTGCGCACCGCGCTGGGACCGGCCATCGCCGGATGGCTGGACGACGCCAGCGTCGGCGAGGTGATGCTCAACCCCGACGGCCGGCTCTGGATCGACCGGCTGGCGGGCGGCCTCGAAGACACGGGCGAGCGGCTCTGCGCCGCCGATGGCGAGCGCATCATCCGCCTCGTCGCCCACCATGTCGGCGCCGAGGTCCATCCCGGCTCCCCGCGCGTCTCGGCCGAGCTGCCCGGGACGGGGGAACGGTTCGAGGGCCTCTTGCCTCCGGTGGTCGCCGGCCCGGCGTTCGCGATCCGGCGTCCCGCGGTCGCGGTGTTCACGCTCGGCGACTACGTCGCGGCCGGGATTATGTCCGAGGACCAGGCCGAGGTCCTGCGCAAGGCGGTCGCCGCCCGCGCCAACATCCTCGTTGCCGGCGGCACCTCCACCGGCAAGACCACGCTGGTCAACGCGTTGCTGGCCGAGGTCGCCAAGACCGACGACCGCGTGGTGCTGATCGAGGACACGCGCGAGCTGCAATGCGCCGCGCCGAACCTCGTGGCGCTGCGCACCAAGGACGGCGCGGCGACGCTGACCGACCTTGTGCGCTCGGCGCTGCGGCTGCGCCCCGACCGCATCCCCATCGGCGAGGTGCGCGGCGGCGAGGCGCTCGACCTGATCAAGGCTTGGGGCACCGGCCATCCCGGCGGGATCGGCACGCTCCACGCCGGCTCCGCCATCGGCGCGCTGCGCCGCCTTGAGCAGCTTGTCCAGGAGGCGGTGGTCACCGTCCCGCGCGCGCTGATCGCCGAGACCATCGACCTCATCGCCGTGCTCGCCGGCCGCGGCTCCGCCCGCCGGCTCAGCGAACTCGCCGACGTCCAAGGCCTCGGGCCCGACGCCGACTACGTCCTCATCCCCGCTGGAGACCGCCCATGATCGTCCGTCTTCGTCGTCGGCTTGCCGCCGGTGCGTCTTTCCTTGCGCTCGCGCTCGTCGCCGCGCCCGCCTACGCGGCCGGCTCCAACATGCCCTGGGAGCAGCCGCTCCAGCAGATCCTGGACTCGATCCAGGGTCCCGTCGCCAAGATCCTGTCGGTGATCGTCATCGTGGTGACCGGCCTGACGCTCGCCTTTGGCGACACGTCCGGCGGCTTCCGCCGGCTGATCCAGATCGTCTTCGGCCTGTCGATCGCCTTCGCGGCCAGCTCCTTCTTCCTGTCGTTCTTCTCCTTCTCGGGCGGGGCGCTCGTCTGATGGGCGAGGCGGACGAACCCTCGGTCGGCTTCTACGCGCCCGTGCGCCGGAGCCTGACCGAACCGATCCTGATGGCCGGCGCGCCGCGCACGGTCGCGATCATCAACGGCACACTCGCCGCCGCCGTGGGTCTCGGCTTGCGGCTCTGGATCGTCGGCGCCGCGCTCTGGCTAATCGGCCACATGGCGGCTGTCTGGGCGGCGCGCCGCGATCCGGCCTTCGTCGACGTGGTGCGCCGCCATCTCCGCTACCCCGCCCATCTCGGCTGCTGAGGCGCACGCAATGCTGAACCTCGCCGAGTACCGCAAGAAGCCGCAGGGCCTCGCTGATTTCCTACCCTGGGCGGCGCTGGTCGCCCCGGGCGTGGTCGCCAACAAGGACGGCTCGTTCCAGCGCACCGCCCGCTTCCGCGGACCGGACCTCGACAGCGCAACGCCGGCCGAGCTGGTCTCGACCACCGCGCGTCTGAACGGGGCGCTCCGCCGGCTGGGCTCGGGATGGGCGGTGTTCGTAGAAGCGCAGCGTATCCCGGCCAACCGCTATCCGCGCTCCACCTTCCCCGATCCCGCATCGGCGCTGGTCGAGATGGAGCGGCGCGCCCAGTTCGAAGAAGCGGGCGCGCACTTCGAGAGCGCCTATTTCCTCACCCTCTGCTGGCTGCCGCCGGCCGACGCGGCCGACCGCGCCGAAGGGTGGCTCTACGAGGGCCGCGACAAGGAGAGCGGCGCCGACGGACGTGCCGCGCTGTCCGGCTTCATCGACCGCACCGACCGCGTCTTGGCCTTGCTCGACGGCTTCATGCCCGAAGCCGCCTGGCTCGATGACGAGGAGACACTCACCTACCTGCACTCAACCGTCTCGACCCGCCGCCATTCCGTGCGCGTGCCCGAGACGCCGATGCATCTCGACGCCATCCTGGTCGATCAGCCGCTCGCCGGCGGCCTGGAGCCGCGGCTCGGCTCGGCGCACTTGCGCACGTTGACCGTCATGGGCTTCCCGTCGCGCACCTGGCCCGGGCTGCTCGACGACCTGAATCGGCTCGCCTTCCCGTACCGCTGGTGCGTGCGCGCGGTCGCCATGGACAAGACCGACGCCACCAAGGTGCTGACCCGCATCCGGCGGCAGTGGTTCGCCAAGCGCAAGTCGATCGCCGCCATCGTCAAGGAGGTGATGACCAACGAGTCTTCGGTGCTGATGGACTCCGACGCCGCCAACAAGGCGGTCGACGCCGACATGGCGCTCCAGGAGCTCGGCTCCGACCTGATCGGGCAGGCCTATGTCACCGCGACCGTGACGGTCTGGGACGAGGACGCGCGCGCCGCCGACGAGCGTCTGAGGCTCGTCGAGAAAACCATCCAGGGCCGCGACTTCACCTGCATCCGCGAGGGCGTGAACGCGGTCGAGGCTTGGCTCGGGTCCTTGCCCGGTCAGCTCTACGCCAACGTCCGCCAGCCGCCGATCTCGACCCTCAACCTCGCCCACATGATGCCGTTCTCGGCCGTGTGGGCGGGACCGGCGCGCGACGAGCACTTCGACGCGCCGCCGCTGTTCGTGGCCAAGACCGAGGGCTCGACCCCGTTCCGCTTTTCGCTCCACGTCGGCGACGTCGGCCACACGTTGGTGGTCGGCCCGACCGGCGCCGGCAAGTCGGTCCTGCTCGCCGTGATGGCCATGCAGTTCCGGCGCTACGATCGCTCCCAGGTGTTCGCCTTCGACTTCGGCGGCAGCATCAGAGCCGCAGCACTGGCCATGGGCGGTGACTGGCACGACCTCGGCGGCAGCCTGTCCGACGACGCGGCCGAGCCCGTCGCCTTGCAGCCGCTCGCGCGCATCGACCTGCCGGAGGAGCGCGGCTGGGCGGCCGAATGGGTCGCGGCGATCCTCTCCCGCGAGAAGGTCTCGGTCACCCCGGAGGTGAAGGAACACCTGTGGTCGTCGCTGGGCTCGCTGGCCTCGGCGCCCGTGAACGAGCGCACGCTGACCGGCTTTTCGGTCCTCCTACAGAGCCAGGCGCTGAAGCGCGCGCTCCAGCCCTACTGCCTGAGCGGGCCGTGGGGCCGGCTGCTCGACGCCGATGCCGAGCGGCTCGGCTTCACCGACGTGCAGGCGGTCGAGACCGAGGGGCTGATTGGCACCGGCGCGGCCGCCGCGGTGCTGGCCTACCTGTTCCACCGCATCGAGGACCGGCTCGACGGCCGCCCGACCTTGCTCATCGTGGATGAGGGCTGGCTCGCACTCGATGATGAGGGCTTCTCCGGCCAGCTGCGGGAATGGCTGAAGACGCTCAGGAAGAAGAACGCCAGCGTCGTCTTCTCGACCCAGTCGCTCGCCGACATCGACAACAGCCCGATCGCGCCCGCGATCATCGAGAGC
The DNA here is from genome assembly GCA_965217935.1 of Acetobacteraceae bacterium. Classification (GTDB taxonomy): domain Bacteria; phylum Pseudomonadota; class Alphaproteobacteria; order Acetobacterales; family Acetobacteraceae; genus JBBROS01. Next base: position 1,340,692 of record OZ244581.1, read on the forward strand.
TGTCCGACACGTGTGTTCCTCGCCAACGAACGGGCACTCGAGCCGCAGATCGCGGCGACCTACCGGCGTTTCGGCTTGTCCGACCGGCAGATCGAGATCCTGAGCCGGGCGACGCCCAAGCGCGACTACTACTGCCAGTCCCGCCGCGGCAACCGCCTGTTCGAGCTGGGCCTCGGCGAGGTCGCGCTCGCCTTCGCGGCCGCCTCCTCCAAGACCGATCAGGCGCTCATCAGCGAGCTGTTCGCCACTCACGGCCGCGCCGGCTTCGCCCGCGCCTGGCTGAACACGCGCGGCGTCGGCTGGGCGGCCGACCTGATGTCCACCTTCGCCCTGGAGTCTCAGCCATGACCTTCCGCTCGTTGCGCCTCAGTGCGCTCGCCGGCGCCGCGGTTATGTCGCTCGCGCTGGCCGGCGCGCCCGCCCATGCACAGTGGGTTGTCTACGACCCGACGAACTACGCCCAGAACGTGCTGACGGCGACGCGCGCGCTGCAGCAGGTCAACAACCAGATCGTCTCGCTCCAGAACGAAGCTCAGATGCTGGTGAACCAGGCTCGCAACCTGACGAGCCTGCCCTATTCCGCGCTGGCGCCGATCCAGCAGGACATCGCCCGCACCCAGCAGCTGATCAGCACGGCGCAGGGAATCGCCTACAACGTCCAGAACATCGATCGGGCGTTCAACACCACCTACGCTCCGGCGAGCACCTCCGCTTCCGATCAGGCGCTCATCCAGAGCGCGCAGCAGCGTTGGCAGCAATCGGTGCAGGCGTTCCAGGACGCCATGCGCACCCAGGCGACCGTACTCGGCAACCAGCCGAGCAACAGCGCGCAGATGTCGGCCCTGGTGACGTCGAGCCAGTCGGCCACCGGCGCCCTCCAGGCGACCCAGGCCGGCAACCAGCTCCTCGCGCTCCAATCGCAGCAGCTCGCCGATCTCACGGCCGCGATCGCCGCCCAGGGACGCGCGCAGTCTCTTGACATGGCCCAGCGCGCCGCCGCCCAGAGCCAGGGGCAGGAGCAGCTCCGCCGCTTCCTCACCCCCGGCCAAGGGTATCAACCCTCGACCGTGACGATGTTCCACCAATGAAGGCGGGGCTGTCATGGCGGTTGCGCCTCCATGCGGCCTGGGATGCCAAGGTGGTCCGCCGCTTGCTGCTGGGCGGCATCGGCGCCGCGCTGATCGCGGGTGCCGTGATCCTGGCCGGAAGGGAGGACGAGGACGGGCTACGTGTTCGTTCGGTGACGCTGGCGCCCGCGTTGGCCGAGACTCCGCTCCAGGCGGAGTTCGCCCGCTGCAATGCGCTCGGGACGGTGGCGGCCGACGATGCGGCCTGCCGCGCCGCCTGGGCCGAGAACCGCCGCCGCTTCTTCGGCGGACGCGCTCACCCCGCCCCGGAGCGGTAGGATGGGCGGCACCGGCGTCATCGACCGCTTTCTGGAGGTCTTCACCCGCTACATCGACTCAGGCTTCGGCCTGCTTCAGGGCGAGGTGAAGTGGCTCGCGGGCGTCCTGATCGCCATCGACCTGGTGCTCGCCGCCCTGTTCTGGGCGATGGCGCCCGACGAGGACGTGATCGCGCGACTGGTCAAGAAGACGCTGTTCATCGGCGTGTTCGCCTACATCATCAACAACTGGACCAATCTCGCCCGCATCGTGTTCGAGAGCTTCGCGGGACTTGGCCTCAAGGCATCGGGCACCGGCCTCAGCGAGGCCGACTTCCTCCGTCCCGGCCGCGTCGCCCAGGTCGGGCTCGACGCCGGCAAGCCCATCCTCGACTCGATCTCCGGGCTGATGGGCTTCGTCTCGTTCTTCGAGAACTTCATCCAGATCGCCGTCCTGCTGTTCGCCTGGATGGTGGTGCTGCTCGCCTTCTTCATCATGGCGATCCAGCTCTTCGTGTCCTTGATCGAATTCAAGCTGACCACGCTCGCCGGCTTCGTGCTGATCCCCTTCGGCCTCTTCAACAAGACCGCCTTCGCGGCCGAGCGCGTGCTCGGCAACGTCCTGTCGTCCGGCATCAAGGTGCTGGTGCTGGCCGTGATCGTCGGCATCGGCTCGACCTTGTTCTCGCAGTTCACGAGCGGGTTCACCGGCCAGCCCACGATCGAGGACGCCATGGGCCTGGTGCTCGCCGCGCTGTCGCTGCTCGGTCTGTCGATCTTCGGCCCGGGCATCGCCAACGGCATCGTCTCCGGCGGCCCGCAGCTCGGTGCGGGCGCCGCAGTCGGAACCGGCCTTGCCGCGGGCGGTATCGTCGCCGCGGGCGCCGGGCTCGCCGCGGGCGGTGTCGGTGCGCTCGGTGCAGCCGGAGGCGCTGCGGCCGGCGCTGCGCGCGGCGGCGCCAGCATCGCGGGCGCGGCCACAACCGCTTACAGGACCGCGGCCGCTGGCGAGAGCGGCGCGGCTTCCGTCGCGGCCGGGATGGGCGGTGTCGCACGCGCGGGCGGTTCGGCCGCCGCGCAGGCCGCAGCGAGTCCACTCCGGCGCGCCGCCGCGAGCATGGGGGAGAGCTACCGCTCCGGCGCGCGCAGCGCCTTCAAGGCGACCGGCGGCACGATCGGCGGTGAGGGCGCGGGCGGCGCGACTGCCCCGGCCGCCCAGACCGCTTCCGGCGGCGAGCCCGGCTGGGCGCGCGCCATGCGCCGCCGCCAGTCCACCCATCAGGGCGTCTCCACCGCCGTCCACGCCGTGCGCTCGGGCGACGGCGGCGGCTCCGGATCCTCCGTCTCTGTCAGCGAAGGCGAGTGATGTTGTTCAAGCGACCCGACGTGCGCTACGGGCGCACCCCCGAACCCGAGACCCCCTACCAGCGGGCCGCCCAGGCCTGGGACGAGCGCATCGGCTCCGCCCGGGTCCAAGCCAAGAACTGGCGGTTGATGGCCTTTGGTTCGCTATTCCTCGCCGCCGGGCTCGCCGGCGGCCTGGTTTGGCAGTCCGCCACTGGCCGCATCGTGCCCTGGGTGGTGCAGGTCGACCGTCTCGGCCAGGCGCAGGCGGTCGCGCCGGCAGACGCAGCCTACCAGCCGACCGACCCGCAGATCGCCTGGCATCTGGCGCGCTTTGTGGAAGAGGTGCGCTCAATTCCCGCCGACCCGATCATCCTGCGCCAGAATTGGCTTCGCGCCTACGACTACACCACGACCCAGGGTGCGGCGGCGCTCAACGACTACGCCCGCACCGACGACCCGTTCGGCAAGCTCGGCAAGACCCAGGTCTCGGTCGACGTCTCCAGCGTGATCCGCGCCTCGCCGTCGAGCTTCCGCGTGGCCTGGACCGAGCGCCGCTACACCGACGGCGCGCTCGCCGCGACCGAACGCTGGACCGCCATCGTCACCGTCGCGATCCAGACGCCCCGTGACGCCGAGACGCTGAAGAAGAACCCGCTCGGCGTCTACGTCACCGCCCTCAACTGGTCCAAGGAGCTCGGCTGATGCGCCGTTCGATCACCCTTGCGGCGCTGCTCGGATCGGCCTCGCTCGCCGGCTGCGCCCACTACACCCCGCCCGAGATCGCCTACGACAACACGCCCCACGAGGCCGTGCTCGCGGCCGATCCACCCAAGCCCGTGCAGATCGTGCAGGTGCCGCAGCCGCTACCCTTGCCGGGCCAGCTCAAGCCGCTGCCGGGCGCGCGCACTGCCGCGCCGGAGCCGGCCGATCCGCGTGCCCGCATCGAACTCGCCAACCGCGCCGCCCGGATGCAGCCGAGCCGGTCGGGCTACGTCAACGCGGTTCAAGTCTATCCCTTCTCGGACGGGGCGCTTTACCAGCTCTACGCCGCGCCGGGGCAGGTCACCGACATCGCGCTCGAGCCCGGCGAGCAGCTCGTGGGATCCGGCCCCGTGGCGGCGGGCGACACCGTGCGCTGGATCATCGGCGACACCGAGAGCGGCTCGGGCGCGACCAAGCGCGTCCATATCCTGGTCAAGCCGTCGCGCGCCGACCTGCTCACCAACCTCGTCATCAACACCGACCGACGCACCTATCATCTTGAGATGCGCTCGGCCGAGCGCACCTACATGGCCAGCCTGTCCTGGTCCTACGCGTCCGACCAGCTGATTGCCTTGCACCAGCAGAACGCGCGGGCCGAGGCGGTGCAGCCCGTGGCGAACGGGGTCGATCTCGACGCGCTCAACTTCCGCTACCGGATCGAGGGCGACACTCCGCCCTGGCGGCCGCTGCGCGCCTATGACGACGGACGGCAGGTCTTCATCGAATTTCCGCGCGGCATCGCCCAGGGCGAGATGCCGCCCTTGTGGGTCATCGGCGCCGAGGGCGGGGCCGAACTCGTCAACTACCGCGTCCGCGGCCACTTCATGATCGTCGCCCGGCTGTTCGCAGCGGCGGAGCTGCGGCTCGGCGGCGAGCACCAGAAAATGGTGCGGATCGTCCGCACGGACGGAAGGCCGACCTCGTGACGGACCGGGACGAGGAGGAGCCGGCTTCGATCGACCCGGAGGCGCCCGGCAGGCTGGACGAGGTGCGGCCGGAACGGACCGGCCCCGAGCGCCCGCGCTCCGATCAGGACATCGCCGCAGCGTTGCGGCTGCGGCCAGAGCGGTCGCGCGTCACGCGGCTGTCGCGGCGCGTGCTGGCCGGCCTCGGCACGGTGTCCGCGATCGTGCTCGGCGGCGCGCTCCTGTTCGCGCTGCGACCGCACGGGCTGGGATCGAGCGGCCCCGAGCTGCTTTCGACCGACAATCGCGCCACCCCCGACGGCCTCAACGGCCTGCCCCGCGACTATGCCGGCGTGTCCCGGCCCGTGCCGCAGCTCGGTCCGCCGCTGCCTGGCGACCTCGGCAAGCCGCTGCTGAACGCCGGAGCGCCGGCGCCGGGCATGCCGCAGCCGACGCCGGCTTCCGCGCCCGATCCAGAAGCCCAGCGCCTGGCGCAGGAGCGCGCGCGGCTCGCCCAGGAGCTGGAGGCGGCCCGCACCAGTCGGCTGTTCGCAAGCGAGGCTCGGGCCGCTGTGCAGCCTGTCTCACTCGCCGCCGGGACGACGCCTGTGCCCTTGCCCGCGCTCGACCAGGCGGCACTCGGACCGAATGCGGGTGGGACGCAGCAGCCCAGCGAGGCCGACCGCAAGCTCGCCTTCCTGACTGCGCCCGTCGATCGTCGCACCACCAGTTCGGATCGGGTGCAGGCGCCGGCAAGTCGCAATGTCGTCCAGGCGGGATCTGTGATCCCGGCCGCGATGATCACCGGCCTGCGCTCCGACCTTCCCGGCCAGATCACCGCCCAGGTGACAGAGGCCGTCTACGACAGTCCCACGGGCAAGGTGCTGCTGATCCCGCAGGGCGCGCGGCTCATCGGACAGTACGACGCCCAGGTCGCGTTCGGGCAGAGCCGCGCACTGCTGGTTTGGAACCGCATCGTCATGCCGAATGGTCGCTCGATCGTGCTGGAGCGACAGCCGGGGACCGACCCTGAGGGCTATGCCGGACTTGAGGATCAGGTCGACAATCACTGGGGCGCGCTGTTCAAGGCGGCGCTGCTCTCGACCATCCTCTCGGTCGGCTCGGAGGCCGGCACCTCGTCGAATAATGAGAACAGCCTCGTCGACGCGATCCGGCGCGGCTCGTCGGACTCCTTCAGCCAGACAGGACGCCAGGTGGTTGGGCGTTCGCTGCAGGTCCAGCCGACGATCACGGTTCGGCCGGGATTTCCGGTCCGGGTGATTGTCACGCGTGACCTCGTGATGGAGCCCTATGCGGGCTGATGGAGTGGATGATGGCGCAACTGAAGCTCGGACCCCTCGTCGACGACAAGCCGGTGCGGCTCACGGTGGAGCTGCCCGCCCACGTGCATCGCGATCTTGCGGCCTATGCCGAGGTGCTTGGCCGCGAGACGGGCCACCCCGCCGAGCCGACGAAACTGGTGGTGCCCATGCTGGCGCGGTTCATGGCGACGGATCGAGCGTTTGTCAAAGCACGACGCGGAGTCGAGACGAAGGTCCAACTCCAAGGACCCGAGGTCAATGCGGGTCCTCTGATTGCCGAGACACCCGGCGAGCATGGCTGAGGAAGCGGCCGAGCGCCGGGTTCTCGTTGTCCCCCATCCAAGCCATTCGGATCGCGACTGTCGCGTCCTGGTCCTCAACCGGTCGAAATGCGACGCCGGGGACCATCAGCGCGGTTGCGGACCCGGATACAACCGTTAGCCCATAGCCGGCCCCCACGAGGCTGAGGAGGCTTTCACGGCAGATATCGTGTTGCGTGATGGTCGGTGCGAAGCCGCCCGGATGCAGTCTGGCTGCAAGCCACGCGTAAATGAAAGGTCCTGAGCCGTACGCTCGGACTACGAACTTCTCGCTGCGGAGATCGGCCCAGGATAAGGCGCGCCGCTCGGTGAGCGGGTGGGACTCAGGCAGGGCCACAGAAATGGGCTCGTCCCAGAGAAATTCGCTGTCGACGCCAGGCGCCTCGCTTGCCGCCAGCAAGAAGGCGACATCAGCCCGGTGCTGTCGAACAGCCACGAGCTGGTCCGCCGGAGCTGCCTCCAGAAAACCGAATTCTACATGCGGAAAACGTGCCCGGTGCTCAGCAAGTATCTGATGCAAAAAACCGGAGGCGAGCGATGGATAGAAGGCGATCGTGAGGCTGCCGGCATCGCCCTTCTGAACGCTCGTGGCGCTGCGGACGGCGTAATCCAGCTCGGCAAGCGCCCAGCGGGCCCGGTTTAGAAAGCGATGGCCGGCGAACGTAGGCTGAACGCCCGTGCTGTAGCGTTCGAACAGAGAGACGCCGAGCTGATCTTCCAGGCCTTGGATGCGTCGGCTCACGGCGGAGGGTTGCAGCCCGAGATGGCCCGCGGCCCGCCGAATGCTCAAGTAATCCGCGACAGAAATCGCCTGAACCACTGATTTGAGGTCAAGCATGGAGATCACTGAATATAATTCCATCGAGCCCTCCGATGCTGCCGAACCCGCTGAAGCACCGCGCTCGCTCTCGCCATAATCCACGGCGAGTCCGTCAGCTTCGTTGAGCCGCATCAGGGTGATGACCGACTTGATAGTTCCGGATTGGGTTGCGCAGATCGTGCGCTTGCGCAATAGCGATAGTTCTCTGCGCGTTAGCGATTTGCAGTAGTCGATAGGTTCAGCTGGATACGGCCGGCTTCAATTCTTCCTCCGCCCATTTGCGGAACGTCGTAGGTCCAACGAGCGCAGCCGAACGTGAGACGGCGTTGTCCATTCCCTCGTTCTTGGCGCGCATCATGTCGGCGTAGCCTTGGGCGAAAGCGTCGGTCATGCCGCGCTCCATCAGTTGAGCCTTGAAGCTCTCGAACGGCACCTGCTGATAGCGCACCTCTCGATTGAGCACTTCCGAGGTGATGGCGGCAATCTCGCTAAACGAGAGATCCTCAGGCCCCAGCAGCGGAATTTCCTCAAAGTCGGTCCAGGACCGATCCAGCAGCAGCCGGGCCGCGGCCGCACCCGTGTCGCGAGTGGCGGTATGCGGCACCTTCCTGTCTGGATCGAGCGGACCGAACATCCGGCCCTGCTTGATCGGCCCAGTTTGCTGAAGCGCGTTGTCCATAAAGGCGGGCAGAGCGAGGCTGCGCACCGCAGCCCCGGTGTCGTTTAGGAGGTCGATCATTCGGATCGCCGCTGTTGCGAGCCCAGCATGATCTTGCCATTCGGTGCCGCGCCCAAGCGGTGTCACCGCAACGATGCGCGCGACCTTTTGACGACGGATCGCCTCCGCCCCGGGACGAGCGAAGTCGATGTACGCGCTGTCAGGGGTTGCCGAAGGTGTAGGTGGTGCCAGCCAGAACACCGCTTCGGCGCCGTCGAAGGCCCGATCGGCAACCTCGGCGTCGCCATGCGAACCTTCCACGACCTCGACACGACCACGGACGGCCTCCCGTAGCTTTCCCGGATCGCGCACCACGACACGCACCTGTTCGTTGGCGTCGAGCAGATGGCGGACGACGTGGTGACCGATGTTGCCGGTTGGCGTGGTGACGACGATCATGGATACCTCCTGCTTGGGCACAATCAGATAGACAGCTAGCGACATACCATCTATACTTGATCGTCCTTCATTTCATCGCGATCGTCCGGGAGGCTCGGTGGATCCGCTCTCCGATGTCCTGGCCCTGCTAAAGCCGCAGAGCTATCTGACCACCGGCTTTGATGCGGGCGGCGACTGGGCCATCCGTTTCGAAAGCCATATCGGCACGATCAAATGCTACGCGGTGACGCGCGGCGGCGGCTGGCTTTCGGTTGACGGCGTCGGAGACCCGATCAGACTTGCCGCAGGCGACTGCTTTGTGGCGCCAAGCGGCTGCTCTTTCCGCCTCGCCAGTGACCTCGCTGTCACGCCGCTCCCAGCGCACGATGTGTTCTCGCGACCACCGCTTAACGGCGCGATCGTGCACAATGGCGGCGGCGGGTTTTTCCTCATCGGCGCCCGGTTCGAGATCGACGGAGACAAGGCGCAGGCGCTGCTGAGCGTGCTGCCGCCGATGATCCATCTCCACGCTGCCGAAGACCAGGCGGCGTTGCGCTGGTCGATCGACAGGATGAGGGTCGAGATGCGCGACCACAGGGCCGGGGCGTCGCTTGCCGCTCAACACTTGGCGCAGATGATGCTTTTACAGGCGCTACGTCTCTATCTGGAAAGACAGACGGGTGGGCGCGTCGGCTGGTTCTACGCCCTCGCCGACACACAGTTGAGCGCGGCCCTCGGGGCCATGCACGCCGATCCGGCGCATCATTGGACGCTCGGTGAGCTCGCCGCGCGGGCGGGCATGTCGCGATCGGTGTTCGCGCAGCGGTTTCGGGAGAAGGTGGGCGAAACGCCCATGGCCTACCTCTCCCGTTGGCGCATGATGCTGGCGGCCGAACGATTGGCGGCCGGACGCAGGCCGTCTGCGCTCATCGCCCATGCGGTGGGATATGAGTCGGAGAACGCCTTCAACACCGCGTTTAAACGCATTATGGGCTGTTCGCCGCGCCGTTATGCGGGCGCAGGACTGGATCGCGCCGACAAGACAACCCAGGCGCCTCACCGCTCAAACGCTGGCCTACGTTTACTCCGCCACGATGGCCTGCAGTCCGACCGGCGTTGACATCGGCGCGAGCAAGCCCGAGCAGTTGCAGGTAAATTTTGCGGCGCTCGGCACGCCGCTGACGGCGGAGCAGATGACTTCCCTAGATGTAGCGAGCGCGCCTGAGCCGCGGTTCCCTTATTCGGCTTCAGTTCCGAAATCAGGCGCACGATTCTCGACAGCTCCGACGTGAGCGTGTTGCCGCAATAAATGCGCACACTCCATCGCGGACGAGGAGGTGCCAGCCAATCACACCTACCTCGAATTTCCGTCGAATCGTAGTAAGTGAGTTTAGCGGCTTATTTGAAGCAGCTCCCCATCCTCCTTTCGAGTGAGGTCAAACAAGTGCATACGAGGTAGGGCCTGCGAATCCTGGCGAGTGCAGCGGACCCGCAATGTGGGCGCTAACAGAGTAATATGGCGTGGGCGTAGTGCCCAGCTTTCTCCTGCACGGCCCCGCCGCTTCGGAACAGATCTGGACACGCCCCCAGCCACCGCGGTTAAGCCGTTGACGACGCCGCGCAATCAAGACCCAGGCCGCAGCCGATGCGGAGCGGGCCGAGATCAAGGCTGACCACGTTAGCCCAGAAGTAACGCCGGCGACGCTCGGCGCTTTCGCGGCCGCCGCTCAACGCAAGCTTCGCGGCCCGGATGCCAGGTTCCGGCGCAACCAACTCCGCGCTGGCTCAGCCCGTCAAGCTCGCTGACGGCGACGTGCGCATCATGGGCTCGCGGTCGGAGCTGCTCCGGAACGGAGTGCCGGGGATGGACTGTCGCAGCATGAGTTCAAGCTCTCTTGCGGGCCAAGTCGCTTTTGGGTTTCGACATTTTCGCCATCTGGTTGAGCATGAACCGGGGGGCGATCCGGCTCATGGCGTTCAATATGTTGGAATGGCCTGGTCGGATCTCCAGCTTTCCCGCCTCGACGCCCGAGATCGCCCGTCGAACCAACTCCTTCGGATCCATTGCTTTCTGTCCGCGCGTCTCTGCCGCGAACTCGCCGCGGAACAGCGGCGTCTCAACACCGGGAGGTGCCAACTCGATGATCGTGACGCCCGTGCCCTGGAGCTGCGCGCGCAGCGACTGCGTGAACGAGTGGATCGCAGCCTTGGTAGCGCTATAGACCGGCGCCGCGGGGAACGGGATGAAGGCCAGGCCCGAAGACACGTTGACGATCAGCGCACCGGGCCGGGTCAGCAGGTGCGGCAGGAACTGGTCGATCATCCGCACCGACCCGCTGAGATTGATCTCGATCTCGCGGGTCACGTCCTCGGGCCTCTGCGCTGCGCCGAAGCGCAGGTTGCGCATGATGCCGGCGTTGTTGATCAGCGTATCGAGCGCGGAAAACGCGCCAGCACGGCCTTCCGCAATGCGACGATGGCCTGAGGATCGCTCGCGTCGCTCCTGAACGTGTACACGCCGGGAACCTCGCCGTTCTGAGGGTGTCTCACCCACCATTGGATCTCGGGGACCGGTGCAGCCTTCCCCTGTTGCGCTCATTCTGTCCCGCCAAGAACGGGTTCAACGCTCGGCGTGAGAACCCTGGGTGAAGCCGCAAAGGTCCATGGCGAGGCCGTCGCCGATCCATCGGCGTGGGGACAGGGGGCATGCGCGACAGGTGTTTCGACGACCTAGGCCGCTTTGGCCCGAAAGCGCCGGCGGTATGTCGCGGGGCTTAATCCAACCGTTCGCTGAAAACGCGCGCGGAAGGTCACAGGAGACTCAAATCCCGATCGCTCGGCGACTTCATCGATCGTCATCCCGGTTGTTTCCAGCAACTCCTGCGCTCGCCGAACGCGGGCCGTCAGCAGCCACTGCAAAGGCGTTGTTCCCGTTTGCTCTAGAAAGCGGCGGGCGAAGGTGCGTTCGCTCATGCCCGCGCGAGCCGCCATGGCGGCCACGTTCAGCGGCTGTTCTATGCGCGCCAACAACCAGTCCAGCGTCGTGGCCAAACTGCTCTCACTACCGGACGGCGCCTGACAGATGAACTGCGCCTGGCCGCCGTCGCGGTTGAGCGGCGCTACAGCGAGCCGAGCGGCTTGAGCGGCGACCGCCTGCCCATGGTCACGACGAACGAGATGCAGGCACATGTCCAGGCCCGCCGAAGCGCCCGCGGAGGTGACCAGCCTGCCCTCATCGACATACAACACGTCGGGCTCGACGATCACTCGCGGATGGCGGCGGGCAAGGTCGTCGGTGGCGATCCAGTGCGTGGTGGCGCGCCGCCCATCCAGCAGGCCGACCGCTCCCAGTACGAACGCGCCGGTGCAGATCGACACGACCCGCGCGCCTCTGTCCCAGGCTGCCTGAATGCTGGCGATCACCTGCGGCGCGATCGGTCCCTCAATGTCCTCGATGCCCGGCACCACCACGGTATCGGCGGTCGTGACTTCCTTCAGCCGGCCGAGCACGCGCAGATTGAACGCGCTTGACCGAACGCTGCCGCGCGCCCCGCAAACGAGAACGCTGTAGGCAGCCGTCCCGTCCGGCAGCTGCGCTCGCGAGAACACCTCGCAGGCGATGCCGAGATCGAAGGCTATGACGCTATCGAGCGCAAGAACCGCGACCCGGTGCATGAACATCTCCAGCGCTGACAGCCGCAGGATGTCTGCGGCGGGAAACGAGCGATTATTGTCGTTTCTGCCACTCGCGCCCTAGCCGGACAAGCGCTAGCGTCTCTACAGTTTTCAGGAGACCCGCCATGTCCGCTCACATGCCCGCACCCGCCGCATCGCCTCTGTCGCTCGGGATCGTGCTCTACCCCGGTTTCACACTGCTCGACCTCGCCGGCCCGCAATCGGCGCTGGGGCTGCACGGCAAAACCCACCTGTTCTGGAAGACGCTCGATCCCGTCATGTCGGATAGCGGCGTCGCGCTCGTCCCGACGACGACATTCGCCGAGTTCGATGGTGAGCTCGACATCGTGATGGTGCCCGGCGGCTTCGGCACGAATGACGCGATGCGCGATGCGCAGATCATCGACTTCCTCACGCGGACCGGACCCAAGGCGCGCTATGTCACATCCGTCTGCTCGGGATCTCTGATCCTCGGCATGGCCGGGCTGCTCGACGATCATCGCGCCGCGACTCACTGGGCTCTGTACGACGCCTTGGAAGCGGTCGGGGCCACGCCGGTTCACGAGCGCGTGGTGATCGACCGCAACCGCGTCACCGGCGGCGGCGTGACGGCCGGCATCGACTTCGGCCTGCGGCTTCTCGCTGAATTGAGAGGCGAGGAGGTCGCCAAGATGACCCAGCTCATGATGGAGTACGATCCCGAGCCGCCCTATGACACCGGCCACCCGCGCAGGTGCGAGCCCGAACTGGTGGCGGCGGCGCGCGCGGTGATGGGCGACGAGATGACGGGCGAAGCGGTGCGGATCGCCCAGAGCCGTCGGGTGGTCGAACCGGCCTGATCCGTCGGAAAGCGGTCTTCGGTCTGCTCGCCACGTCCTTGCGAAGCCACATCAGTCCCGTCGCAAGAGGTAAACCATGTCCCACAAGCAAAGCGTTCATCGCGTCAACGGCGTCGATATCAATGTCGTCGAAGCGGGCCAGGGCAGCCCCGTCCTGCTGTTTCTCCATTATTGGGGCGGCTCGATCGGGAGCTGGCTCCCCGTCATAGAGGGCCTGTGCGAGCACCATCGCTGCGTCGCTATGGATTTTCGCGGCTGGGGCCGGTCGAGCCAGGACGCCACGGATTATAGCCTGGAGACGCTGGCCGATGACGTTCTCGGCATTGTCGATCAGCTTGGCCTCAAGGACTTCATCATCATCGGCCATTCGATGGGCGGCAAGGTGGCCCAGATCGTCGCCGTGCGGCAGCCGGACGGTCTAAAGGGGTTGATCCTGATGGCGCCGGCTCCGCCGACAGCACTCGATGTTCCGGAAGCGCAGCGCGAAGCGATGATCGCCTCCTACCAAAGCCGCGAAGGCGTGATGGGCGTGATCGCGGCGCTGCCGCTGTCCGACGTGGCGCGCGAGCAGATCATCGAGGATGCGTTGCGCGGGTCGCCCGGTGCGAAGCGCGCTTGGCCCGAGCACGGCATGACAGAGGACATCAGCGCGCAGGCGTCCAGGATCACCGTGCCCGCGCATATCATCGTCGGCGGCGCCGACGTGGTCGAGACCGAAGCCTCTCTTCGCGCCGCATTCAGCAAGGTGATCCCGACCGCCAAGTATACGGTGCTCCCCGGCGTCAGTCACATGGCCCCGCTTGAGGCGACCTCCGAGGTGGTCGATGCGATCCGCTCCGCGCAGAGCGCCTGATCCCGCAACGGTCAATCAGAAGAAACCGAAGGACAAGTCATGATCGCAGACATCAGGATTCCAGACAGCAGCATCGTGCGACAGGCGGAAGCGCTGGCGCGTTCGGTGTCCTCCGACCTCCTCTTCAACCATGTCATGCGCTGCTACTGGTTTAGCGAGCTTTTCGCTCAAGCAGAGGGCACCAGGGTCGATAGCGAACTCATGTTTTTGTCGTCCGTGCTGCACGACCTGGGTCTCACCGAGCATGCTCATGGCCCGCACCGCTTCGAGATCGAGGGAGCAGGCGCGGCGCGAACATTCCTCGTCGGCAAGGGGGTCTCGCGCGAGCGGGCGCAGAGCGTCTGGGACAACATCGCGCTCCACACATGGGACATCAATCTGTTTCGTGACGATACCAGCCGCCTGATGGAGCTTGGCGTCGTGCACGACGTCGTCGGCTTGCCGGACGCGAAGCTGGATCCTGCCGACGTCACCGAGGTCGTCCGCCGCTATCCGAGACTGAGCTTCAAGCGCGCGTTCAACGATACGCTGACGAAAGAGCTCGACAGCAAGCAGCCCTATCCGCACTTTTTTCACATCTGCACGCACATCGCACAGAATCGGGCGCCGATCCCGATGCCGGACGTTCCGACCATGCTGAACAATGCGCCGTTCGACGAGTGAGTGGCGGCGGTGACGGTAGAGCCTTCCCCCGCGCCATGAAGTGCCGCGAAGTCCCGCGACGTCTGTCCGGTCGCGTTCGCGCGGACTAGAGGTAACCGGCCACTGCCGGCACGCCGGCAAGCAACATTCCTCGGCGCTGGCTCCGAACCGGGCGCGCGAGATCGGCGCGCGACATGTGCGACCACTCCCGAGCCACGCCGGACCACAAAGGACGACAACCGTGAGCCACCCCTACATCCCCGACGGATATCGGTTTCCCGAAACGACACCCCGGCTTCGCTATGCCGACACCGGCAGTCCCGCGGTCAAGCCGGTGTGGGATCAGCTCGGCTTCGTGCAGGACAATCTGTTCCGCATGCTCGCCCATGCCCCGTCGACCTTCGGTCCGCTTGGCGCTCTGGTGCACGCGATGCTGGGAGACCTGGCGCTCGACGTGCGTCATCGTGAACTGGCGATCACGCATGTCGACCATGTGCGCAACGCCAACTACGGATGGGCATGGCATTTCACGATCGCACGCGACGACGCTGCGATCACGGATGAGCAGCTGGCGGCCCTGCAGCAGGGAGATATCCGCAGCCCGCTCTTCACCGACGAGGATCGCGTCATACTGGCTTTCATCGACGAGCAGATCCGCAACGGCGTGGTTACGGGAGAGACTTTCAATGCAGTCAAAACGTTGCTCGATGAGCGGCAAGTGATCGAACTTATCATCGTCATCGGCGCCTACGCTCTGATCGGAAACGTGATGGAGACGACGCAGCTGCAGCTCGAATGGGAACCCGACAATCAGCTCCAGCGCTCGGCGCGCGCACTCGAGCAAGCCGGCGAACGACACACGATTTTACCGTGGACGTCAATGGTCTACAAAGGCCGTTGCGCGCCGTCCTCGGCACCGCTCCATCGCTGCTGACGGGACGGAACGTCGCGACCCCTCCGGAGACTGACGCATGAGAGCCCTCCATTTTGTGTCGGTCGGGAAGCTCGCCTGGCGAGAAGCGGCTGACCTTTCGATCGAGGGGCCGCTCCAGGCGATCGTTCGCCCCGTGGCTTCGACGACCTGCGACCTCGACCGGCGTATCATCGGCGGCCACGTCGACTTCGGCAGCGAGTTTCCGATCGGACATGAGTGCGTGGCTGAAGTGCTCGACGTCGGCGACGAGGTCCGGACGGTGGCACCTGGCGACTTGGTTGTGGTGCCATGGCACATCTCCTGCGGGGTGTGCACCGAGTGCCGGCGTGGCCTCCAATCCGCCTGCACGTCGGCACCGGGGCTGGCTGGCTACGGAGTGCCGATCGGCGGCGCCTGGGGCGGGCTGTTCTCCGAGGAGGTGCGAGTACCCTTCGCCGACGGCATGTTGACTCGCCTGCCCGAGGGAATCGATCCCGTTTCCGCCGCCAGCGCGAGCGACAATCTCACCGACGCCTACATTGCCGTCTGGCGCGGCTTGTCCAAGCATCCAGGCGCATCAGTCCTGGTCAACAGTAGCCTGCCGAGCCTGGGCCTCTTCGCGGTGGATCACGCCGTGGCAGGAGGTGCCGATGGTGTCGTCTTCGTCGATGCAGACGAGCGTCGTCGAGAAGTCGCCCAGAAGCTCGGTGCGACTGTTTTCGCCACCATTGAACCGGAAAGACATCACTCGCGGTTTCCGGTTGTGATCAACGCCGCCCGTCAGCCAGACCAACTCGCACAATCCTGCATATGCCTTGCACCGGGCGGCCATCTGTCCAACCTTGCCATGTTCTTTCAGGACACGCCGATCCCCGTATGGGAGCTCTACAAGCGCGACATCACCTTTTCAACGGGCCTGGCTAGCATTACCCCGCACTTGCCGAAGGTGCTTGAGCTTCTGCGTTGCGGCCACCTCCACCCTGAGCTTGTGATGACGCCCTACGACGCCGAGGATGCTCCCGAGGTGCTTGCCCAGTCCGACCTGAAGCCCGTGATCGTGCGCCCGCGACGTTTCGCCTGATCCCAAGGAGCCGCCGCATGACTGCTTACGTGATCTTCGTCCGCGACGCAGTGACGGACCAGGCCGAGATGGGCGAGTATACCCGCCTCGCGCGCCTCGCGCGGGGCGATCACAAAATTAAACCCCTTGTGTTCTACGGCAGAGCCGAAGCGCTGGAAGGTCCGCCGATCGATGGTGTGGTCGTCCTTGAGTTCGATGACATGCAGGCGGCGCACGCCTGGTACGACAGCTCTGTCTATCAGGAGGCAAAATCACACCGGCTCAGGGGGGCGAGCTACAGGGTAGTGCTCGCCGAAGGCGTCAAGGAAAGCACCTGAAGGCTCCTCATGACCCTTCATCAGCGGGCATCTCGAAATCATGAACGGAACGGCTCGCCAAGTCTACCGCGATGTCAACCGCTGGCGCGAGAAGTCTAGCCGTTTGCGCTCTGCCCATTCACCCCCGCTGACGAACGCGATCAGAGTGGTATAGCGTAGACGTAGTGCCCGCCTTCATCCTGCCCGGCCCGCCGGGTGCGCTAATGCGCGCTCTGCTGCGCCCCGGCCGCCGTCAGTAGCCGGTACTTGCCCGAGCCACCACGCCGGTAGCCGGGGCGTGCGGGATTCGAACTCGGCGGGCTCGTTGCCTCTTCGCCGCATACCACGCCGCGCCTCAAGCGCTGCATCCCGCCTAAACCGCCGAAAGCCGCCGTGCATTTCTCTTTGTTCTCCGCTCCGCAAAAGGGCGTTCCAAGTCGTGCGTGTGATCGCATTATCCTGCCCGTGACCAGGATGCGCAGGAGGTGAGGATGAGTGATCGAATGTATCTGACCGCCGAGGAGGTAGCGGAGCGATACCGCGGAGAGATCAGCGTCGGGACACTGCGCAACTGGCGCTCGGCTCGGATCGGCCCAGCTTTCGTGAAGATCGGCAAGGCGATCCTCTATCCCGCGGAACAGCTCGACGCCTGGGATCAGAAGAACCTGGTTGCCTGCCGTGCTTCGCGCGGATTACCCATGAGCGTCGAGGACTGACGATGATGGTCACGCACGCTCACCAGAAACCGCCACCAACGACCGCCATCAACGCTCGCCAGGACGGCCGAAATAGTCAGTAAGGTCAGTCATTTATATGAAGGTAGTTGGTTGATGCACAACCATCCGAGCGGCGACCCGGCGCCGTCGCGGGACGATGTTTCGATGACCAAGGCCATCATCCGCGCGGCCGACGCGCTTTCCGTCTCCGTTCACGACCACGTGATCGTCGGGAACGGCCAAACGTTCAGCTTCCGCCAGGAAGGCCTGCTTTAGCCGGTGCCGGGGTCTGCCGTCTTCGACCACATCGAACGCGTTCTGGCCGACGCTTACCATCGCGAGATCGAGCATGAGGAGAACGTCTGGCGCACCTTGCCATTCTTCGCGGCCACGCTGGCCTTGCAGCTCACGGCCCTGTTCCAGACAGTCGAGCACCTGCCGCCGGCTGGCACTGCTGCGTGGCGCGCCGCGGCCGGCTTCGGGATCGTCTCGGGGGTCACGACGTTCGTCGCGCTTATCTTCTTGGCCGCGTCGATCATGCCGGCGCGGTTTGACTACATCGCTCCTGAGCCGGATCTGCTTGAGTTCGCCGACCGGCTGGATCGGGAGCGCACGGAGGCGGGCCGCGGTTCTGAGGCGAGCATCGAACCGGTCGAGCTACTGAAGCGGGAGTTGGCGCGGCAGTATGCGCTGGCCGCGGAGCATAACCGCGCCATCAATCGCAGCCGGGCGAAGCGCCGGTCGATCGCCGGGCTGGCGACAATCCTATCCGTACTTGCAACGATAGCACTGGTAACGGTGATTGCCGTAACCTATGTGCCGAAACTACGGTGAGGTTGCCGATGTCAGACACAGAGACTCGCCCGAAAATACGACCAGAGGTTCACGGCGGCGACGGCGTCGGGACGAAGGTGCGAGCGCCGGACATGGAGGTCGTGACCAAGGGCTGGTGGACCTTGCGGGTCGAACGCAAGCCCGTCGATGAGTTGGAGGCCGAAAGCCGGGCGCGCCGCCTGAAACGTTGAGATCCCGCCTTCCCCGTGCCGCAGCCGGTTCTATCTGCTGGCGTCTGACGCCGTCACGCGGCACAGTGCGTCAGCATGAACCACAACGCCGACCCCTGTTCTACGTGGCTGCGAGATGCCGGGCAACGGTGCCGGACCGCATCTTTGGTTCTTGCTGCAAGCTCGGATGAGCAACGCAACGCCGGATTGCGGGCGCAGGCCCGCGCGCTCCGCGATGCAGCGCCCGGCATCCTGACCGCCAACGAGGCCGATGTCGCCGGCTTTCATGGCACGTCGGCCATGCAGGACCGCCTCCTGCTGACCCCGGCCCGGATCGAGGCGATGGCGGCGAGCCTCGAACAGATCGCGGCCTTGCCTGATCCGCTCGCGCGCGTTCTGGCGGAGTGGGAACGGCCCAATGGACTGCGCTTCCGCAGGATCGCAGCGCCGATCGGCGTCATCGGTATGATTTATGAGAGCCGGCCCAACGTTGGCGCCGATGCAGCTGGATTGTGCCTGAAATCCGGGAACGCCGTCATTCTGCGGGGCGGTTCGGACAGCGCGCAGTCCACTGCCGCCATCCTTGCCGCATTGCGCATCGGGCTTCGCGCGGCGACGCTGCCAGAGGATGCGGTGCAGTCGCCGCCGACTTCCAGCCGCGGCTTCGTTGCCAGCATGTTGAGGGCAAGCGGGGTGATCGACCTGATCATTCCTCGCGGCGGACGCGCGCTCGTCGAGCGGGTGCAGGGCGAGGCCCGGGTTCCTGTGCTCGCCCATGCCGAGGGGCTGTGCCACACCTACGTGCACCGGGCCGCCGACCCGGCGATGGCGCGCGCCATCGTCGCCAACGCCAAGATGAGGCGGACGGGCATTTGCGGCGCGACGGAAACGGTGTTGATCGACGCGGCCATCGCCCCATCGCTGCTGCCGCCGCTGGTGGAGGACCTGGCCGCGCTCGGCTGCGTCTTCGTCGCGGACGAGCGCGCTCGCGCCATAGTGCCCGGCCTGCCGCCGGCCAGCGAGGAGGACTTCGCGACCGAATGGCTGGATGCCAAGCTGTCGGTCGGCGTGGTCGACGGGCCGGATGATGCGCTGGAGCATATCGCGCGGTTCGGCAGCGGGCATACCGAGGCGATCATCACTGAGGATGCGGCGGCGGCGGAGCATTTCCTGGCGCGCGTCGGCAGCGCGGTCGCGCTTTGGAACGCCAGCACGCAGTTCTGCGACGGGGGGGAGTTCGGGTTCGGGGCGGAGATCGGGATCGCGACCGGGCGCATCCATGCGCGCGGGCCGGTGGGCGTGGAGCAGCTTACGACGTTCCGCTACGTCGTTACCGGCACGGGCCAGGTGCGGCCCTGAATTCCTCGGCGGGGGGGGCGCCGGACCCGATTCCGCGCTGGGGCGACCGGCGGCGGACGCGGGTGGGATTGCTGGGCGGCTCGTTCAACCCGGCGCACCAGGGGCATTCGCATATCGCGTGGGTCGCGTTGAGGCGGCTTGGGCTGGATCAGGTCTGGCTGCTGGCGTCGCCGGGCAATCCGCTGAAACGGGGGGCGGGGATGGCGCCGATGCGGGAGCGGCTGGAGAGCGCCCGGGGCATCGGCGACGGGCGGCGGGTGGTGGCGACCGGGATCGAGCGGGAATTACGCACGCGGTATACGTTCGACACGCTGCGAGCGTTGCGGCGGCGGTTCCCGCGGGTGGAGTTCGTCTGGATCATGGGGGCGGACAATTTGGCGCAGTTGCCGCGTTGGCAGCGTTGGCTGGGGATCGCGGCGGCGATGCCGATCGCGGTGATGCCCCGGCCGACGTATAACCAGCGCGCGCTGGCGAGCCTTGCGGCGCAGCGGCTGCGTCCGTGGCTGCGGCCGGCGCGGTCGGCGCCGGCGCTGGCCGGGTTGCGGGCGCCGGCGTGGACGTTCCTGCCGGGCCGGCAGAATGCCGCTTCGGCGACCGCGATCCGCGAACGACTGCGTTAGGGTTCGTTCGGACATGGCCGTTGCGATATGATCGGGCGAACGAACGCCTCAAGCCGTTGTTTCGCCGGGCAGCTTGCCGACGTGCTGCCGCACGCATTGCCGACGCTGCCCTTAGGGCTCGTTCGGAACTAATTGCCGCGGTTCGATCGGGCAAACGAGCCCTAACTCTCTATTTTGCCGGACAGTTTTGTCGGCGTGCTGCCGCACTTATGACCGACGCTGCCCTTAGCTTCGCCCTGCCGGATCAAGCGGAGTTGCGGGCGGCCCCGGTCCTTGCCACAAGACGTGCCTGAAGGAGCAACGTCATAGCCAGAAAACCAGTGAGCGACCCGGCCGCCAAGCCGCCGGCCAAGCGCAAGCCGGCCAAGCCCCCCGCGGCGCTGGCCGAGGCGGCGAAGGTCCCCGGCACGCCGCGCAAGAAAGCCGCCGCCGCCGGTCCGCGCGCGAGCACGCGAACAGCGCCCGTGCCCGACGTGGCCGAGCCGGCGCGGCTTGACCAGATCCAAGCCGTCATCGTCGAGAGCCTGGAGGCGGACAAGGGCGAGGACGTGGTCACGCTCGATCTGGCCGGGCGGGCGGTGTTTACGGATCGGATGATCATCGCGACCGGGATCGCGGACCGGCAGATGACGGCGATGGCGCAGCACTTGGAGGAGAAGCTGGAGGAGATCGGGATCAAGCGGGTGCAGATCGAGGGGAGCGCCGGGTCGGATTGGGTGTTGATCGACGCGGGGGATATCGTGGTTCACCTGTTCAAGCCGGAGGCCCGGACGCTCTATGCGCTGGAACGGATGTGGGGCGCGGAGCTGGACGAGCCGGAGGCTTGAGGCTCGTTCGGGGGAACGGGTGGCTCAGGTCTTTATTTTGATTTTGCCGGCGTGCTGCCGCCCTTATTGCCGAGGCCGCGCTTCGGGTTTCTTCAGGCCGAGATCGAGCTTCGGGGCCGGCCTTGGGTCGTCGTATGAGCGGCCGTTCCAGACGTAGCGGGTGTTTCCGGCGAGGATGTCGGCCATGCCGCGGGTGCGCCTGGACGAGACGGAGAGCTTGCCGGCCACGCCGTCCAGCACGCGGTCCCAGCTCTTGCCGCGCTCAAGCCAGACCGACGTGCTGCAACCTGCCGAGCCGCATTCGCGGGCGGATTGCAATTGGATAAAGAGGGCCGGCTTGCCGGATTTCTGGTCCAGGACTGCCGAGCCGACCAGCACGAGGGGGTGGTCGCCTTGCCGGCGTGATTCGGCCAGGTCACTGGCAATCAAGCGCCGGGCGGTCTTGTCGAGAGCGGCGCCGGGCCGCGGGCTGAGCGGCACCGGATCGGGGACGGGGGCGGCCGCAAGCAGCAGCAGCAAAGCCGTTCTTGTGATGATCCGATTCCGGCCAACCCCTGTCATTGTCATCATAACCCGCTTGCCTCGTCGCCGCTTCCGGCTCTTCTATTGAGTTGTTTCTCCGGAGAGCAACACCGTTCAAGAGCCTTGATGAGAGGCGTCCGGCCCGGTCGGGGCATCGCGTCGCTTTGGTTGAAGCGCCACGCTTGCCTTGAAAGCCGGGGCGTGGTCCCGGCGTGACCGTTTGATCGTTCCAGCTCCTGATCCGCGGCATCCTCGCCGCTATCAGGCAGACAATCCGCTCAACTGCGTGTCCGTATTCTCCCGTCCGCCTCTGTTTGCGAATGATAAGCGATCACTATCGAAATTGTCTCCGGCCCGCGCCCCGGCGATCGGATGCGGGGGCCAGTGGCCAACCCCGCGGCAACCGGTTCCGAGGCCGTACGTCGGGGTGCCAGCCCGAAATCTCGCAATGTGTTCTTTTGATTTGGCGTCCCGTAGGGGATTCGAACCCCTGTTACCGCCGTGAGAGGGCGGTGTCCTAGGCCTCTAGACGAACAGGACCAACTCGACCGGGGTCTTATGGCGCCAGCGGGCGAAGATCAAGCGCCAGGTTTGCCTTGTTTCGCACGGGCGGCTGCGCGGCGGCCGGTTCGGCAGGCGTCGGAGCAATACCGGACGTTGTCCCAGTTCGCGGCCCATTTGCGCCGCCAGGCGAAGGGCCGGTTGCATGCCGCGCAGAGCTTCTCGGGCAACGTCTGCTTCTTGGACGCCATCACTCTGCCAGCGCGACGTGTCCGAGCACCCGCCCGTGCCTCGTATCGACAACGACGATCCGGTCCGGGCCGCCCCCTTGCAGCGTCACCCCCAGCCGGTCCGCCGACATCGCCACGCCTGCGATCCGCGTTCCAGCCGGTTCCTTCAACACCACGCTCGCAATCGGCCCGGGCCGGCCCGAAATACGCGTCACCAGCGTCACTGCCAGGACTGCGACGCCCGCCACGATCAGGATGCCCATGACCACGACCGCCACCTTCAACGCCTGCACACGCCCCTCCCGTGGATAACGGTCTTGCCCCGATCACCATCGTCGCCGGTCCCGAAGCGGCCGGGCAACGCACGGACCGGTTCCTTGCCGGCGCCATCGGCACGCTCTCCCGCTCCCGCGTCAAGTCCCTCATTGAAGAGGGCGCCGTATGCCGCAACGACGTTGTGTTGCGCAACCCGGCCGATCCCGCCCGCGCCGGCGCCCTCTACAGGCTCCAGTGCCCGGCTCCGGCGCCAGCCCGGCCAGAGCCGCAAGCGATCCCGTTTACCATCTTGCATGAAGACCGGGATCTCATCGTGCTCGACAAGCCGGCGGGGCTCGTCGTGCATCCGGCGCCGGGGAACCAGGACGGAACGCTCGTGAACGCGCTGCTCGCCCATTGCGGCGATACGCTGCCGGGCATCGGAGGCGAGCGGCGGCCGGGGATCGTGCACCGGCTTGACAAGGAGACGTCCGGCGTGATGGTCGTCGCCAAGACGGAGCAGGCGCTGATGAGGCTGTCGGCCAGCTTCGCCGCGCGGGACCTCGACCGGCACTACGTCGCCGTTGTCTGGGGCGCGCCGGCGCCCGCTTCCGGCAAGATCGCGGGCGCGATCGGGCGTGACCCGCGCGACCGCAAACGGATGGCGGTCGTGGAGCGGGGCGGCAAGCAGGCCCTGACCCGCTACGCGACGGCGAGGACCTGGTTTCCGCATGCGAGTCTGCTGAGGTGCAAGCTTGCGACGGGCCGGACCCATCAGATACGGGTGCATCTTGCCGCCGCCGGGCATCCATTGATCGGCGACCCCGTGTATCTTCGCCGCATCCCGGCGGTTGCGCGCGCGCTCGCGCCGGAGATCCGTGCCGCCTTGCTCGACTTTCCGCGCCAAGCGCTTCACGCGGCAAGCCTCGGCTTCCGTCATCCCGCGACCGGTCAGCCGCTGTTTTTCGAGCGCCAGGTCCCACCCGACATGCAGCGGCTGATCGACGCGCTTGGTTAGGCGCACTCGATAATTCTTGACAGGACTAATGCGGTCCTATATCAAACGATCAACGCGGAAACCGGGGCGTTCGGATCCGCCTTCAGTCAAGCGTGATGCCGCTTCGGGGCAATCGCTTGGACGTGATGGAATTAACAGCGCCGATTTCAAGGTTTCCTTGCAACTGACGGTGCCGATGTGTCGTATAGAGCACGGACGATCCGTCGATGGATGAAAGAGGGCCGATTTAGATGGCTGCTGCAACCGTAAATGTCGCCCCTGAGGGCAATCTATCCCGCTACCTTCAAGAAATACGCAAGTTCCCGATGCTGGCGCCCGAGGAAGAGCTGGAGCTTTCGCGCCGTTGGCGGGATAGCGAGGATCAGGACGCCGCCCATAAATTGGTTACCTCGCATCTCAGGCTGGTTGCCAAGATCGCGATGGGCTACCGCGGTTATGGCTTGCCGGTCGGCGAGCTGATCAGCGAAGGCAACGTTGGCATGATGCAGGCCGTTAAGCGGTTTGATCCGGACCGGGGCTTCCGTCTGGCCACTTATGCCATGTGGTGGATACGCGCCGCGATCCAGGAATATATCCTGCACAGCTGGTCGCTGGTAAAGATGGGGACAACGGCCGCGCAGAAGAAGCTGTTCTTCAATTTACGTCGGCTGAAGGGACAAATGCAGGCGATCGAGGATGGCGATCTGCAGCCCGATCAAGTGGCGAAGATTTCCCGCATGCTGGCAGTACCGGAACAGGACGTCGTCAGCATGAACCGCCGGCTTGCCGCGCCGGACAACAGCCTCAACGCGCCGGTGCGTGCCGACAGCGAAGGCGAATGGCAGGATTGGCTGGTTGACGAAGGCGAAAGCCAAGAGACGGTGCTTGCCGAGCAGCAAGAGATCAGCGGACGTCGGGCGTTGTTGTCCGGCGCGTTGAAGACGTTGAACGAACGCGAGCGTCATATTCTCATCGAGCGCCGGCTTAAGGACAATCCGACTACGCTGGAGGATTTGTCGCAGCAGTATAATATCTCACGCGAGCGGGTTCGTCAGATTGAAGTGCGTGCTTTCGAGAAGCTGCAGAAGTCAATGAAGATGCAGGTTGCGGAACGGCGGCAGGCTGCCTTGGAAGCGGCATGATCGTCTGACGAAAAGCCCGGCTTGGTAAGGCCGGGCTTTTTGCATCAAGCGACGTGCCGCATCAGATAGCGGGCTTTTACTTGCCCACTCACGTCGTGCTGCCCGACCTCATTAAAGCCTAGAGCCGCGTGGAAGCCGTCTGATTTCGGGTTCGGGGGGTTCCGGTAGACTTCGCAGCCAATTGTTCCGTATCCCGATGATTGGGCGTGGGCGAACAACTCCTCGTACAGCGCCCGAGCGAGACCTTTCCGCCCCGACAATGCGTCGACGACGATGCGGTCGACATAAATGAAGCGCTCGTATCGTTGCTTGAACCATCCGAAGTAAAGCCCGTCGTAGCCGCTGTCCTGATCAAATGCGATGATTAAGGCTTGGGCAGGACGGACCTGGCGCGCGAATACGGATCGATGCAGCATGGCCTTCAGACGGCCTTGGCCGAGCCAGGACAGCATTTGCACGTTCGCATTGTTCAAGGCGAGCAACGCCGGAACGTCGGCGTCCGCGATCAGTTCGATTTTCACCGGCGCCTGCTTGGGCTTGGTTCGGATATCGCCTCTGCTTTACCGGCGCCTCACGCTCCCGCCATCGTCAGCCCCTCGACGCGGATCGTCGGCGCATCCGTCCCGCGCCGCAGCCTCAGGTCGTTCGCGGGCGTCATGTGCATGAACATGTCCGGCAAGCTGCCGGCGATGGTGACTTCCGAGACGGCTTCCGCCAGCGCGCCGTTGCGGATCATGAAGCCGGCAGCGCCGCGGCTGTAGTCGCCAGTGATGCCGTTCACGCCCATGCCGATCAGTTCCGTCACGTAGAAGCCTTCGGAAATGTCGGACATGAGTTCGGCCGGCGACATCGATCCGGGCATGAGGCACAGGTTGCTAGCGCCGGGCGACGGCGGGCCACCAGTACCCCGGGCGGCGTTTCCGGTCGTCTGCATCCC
The DNA here is from genome assembly GCA_965217935.1 of Acetobacteraceae bacterium. Taxonomy (GTDB): domain Bacteria; phylum Pseudomonadota; class Alphaproteobacteria; order Acetobacterales; family Acetobacteraceae; genus JBBROS01. Next base: position 1,366,057 of record OZ244581.1, read on the forward strand.
GAGTTGCCGGGCGCTGCGGCTGTCCAGCAGCCAGGTGGTCAACACGCCATCGTCGACGATCGCCTTCGCGGACGTCGGCACGCCTTCCGCGTCGAACGGACGGGAGCGCAGGCCCCGCGGCCGGCGCGGCTCGTCCCTGATCTCGATGCCGGAGGCGCACACCTTCTGGCCGAGCCGGTCTTTCAGGAAGCTTGTCCCGCGCACGATCGATGCGCCATTGACGGCGCCGACGAGGTGGCCGATCAGGCTGGACGCCACCCTCGGGTCGTAAACCACCGGCAGCCGGGCTGTTTTCGGACGGGTCGGGTTGAGGCGGGCGAGCGCACGATCCGCGGCGGTGCGGCCAAGCGTGGCCGCGTCTTCCAAATCCTCCAGATAGACCACCGAGGAGTAATCATAGTCCCGCTGCATGCCCGTGCCCTCGCCGGCAAGCGCGGTGGCGGAGGTCGAGTGGCTCGTGCGGGTATACGATCCGGCAAACCCGGCCGAGGTCGCGAGGACGGCCATCATCCGGGAATAGCCGGCCTCCGCGCCTTCGGAATTGGTAATGCCCGGCGCCGCGAGCGCCGCGTCCTCCGCCGCGCCCGCCCGGGCGACCAGCGACTCAACGTCAGGCTCCCGCGCGTCATCGAGGTCGAGATCGACGGCTTCCGCGGGCTGCATCCGCTCCGCCAGGCCCGCGAACGGGTCCTCCGGCACGATCCTGGCCATCGAGACGGCGCGCTCGGCCAGCGCCTTGAACCCTGCCGGGTCAACCGCCGAGGACGAGACGATCGCCTGCCGCTTGCCGACGAACACCCGCAGGCCGAGATCCCTGGACTCCGACCGCTCCAACTGTTCCGTCTTGCCGAGCCGGCGGGCGACGCTGATGGAGGTTCCCGCCACCAGCAGGGCATCCGCCATATCCGCGCCAGCCTCTCGTGCCCGCCCGATCAGCTCGTCGAGCAAGGCCGGACCGTTCGTCATGGGCGCCGCCGTCATGCCGCGAGCCGCTCCGCGACGACCGGAAGGGAGGGCACGTGGGTTGCGGGACCCATCGTCGCGAGCGTCGGCTTGCCGCGGAAGATGCGTCGGGCGGTCCGCCTGATTGCGTCGAGATCGACGGCGTTGAGCCGGGCGACGGACTCCTCCGTCGGCAGGACCCGGCCGAACACCTGCATCTGCCGCGCCAACTGCTCGCAGCGGCTGCCGGTGCTTTCCAGAGACATGAGGAGGCTTGCCTTCACTTGCGCCCGCGCCCGCGCCAGCTCAGCGGGGGTCACGTCCTCCTGCACCCGGCGAAGCTCATCGAGGGCGACCGGCATGAGTTCCTTGGCCTCGTCCTCCCCGGTGCCGGCGTAGATGCCGAACAGGCCGCTGTCCAGGAACGGCGAGGCGAACGAATAGATCGAGTAGACGAGGCCCCGCCGCTCGCGGATCTCCTGGAACAGGCGCGACGACATGCCGCCGCCGAGCAGCGTACTGAGCAGCAAGGCCGCGTAGTAGTCGTCATCGCCGTAGGGGACCGAGGGGAAGCCGAGGACGATGTGGACCTGGTCCAGATCCCGCGTTTCCCGGAACTCGCCGCCCGCGTAGCGGCTGGTCTCGAAGCGGTGCGGCATCTCGGTCGGCAGGTCGGCGAAGTGTTGCCGCACCAGATCGACCACGGCGCCGTGCCGCAACGCGCCGGCGGCGGCCACCACCGTGTTCCCGGCCGCGTAATGCCGCTGCATATACCCCGTGAGCTGCCCGCGGGTCATGGCGCGGATGCCCCGCTCGGTGCCCAGGGTCGGGCGGCCCATCGGCTGCTCCGGGAAGGCGGTCTCCTGGAACTTGTCGAAGATGATGTCGTCCGGCGTGTCGTTGGCCTGGCCGATCTCCTGCAGGATGACGCCGCGCTCGCGTTCCAGCTCCTCGGGCGCGAAGGCGCTGTGGGTCAGGATGTCGCCGATAATGTCGGCGCCCAGGGCCAGGTCCTCTTTCAGCAGCTTGAGGTAATAGGCCGTCTGCTCGCGCGCGGTGTAGGCGTTGATGTGGCCGCCGACGTTCTCGACCTCCTCGGCGATGCCGGCTGCGGTCCGCCGCTCGGTGCCTTTGAACGCCATATGCTCCAGGAAATGAGAGGCGCCGTTGTCGGCTTCGGTTTCGTTGCGCGTGCCGCTCGCCACGTAGGCGCCGATCGAGACGGTCTCGACCCGGCTCATCTCCTCCGTGACCACGAGCAGGCCTGATGGCAACCGGGTAACCTGGACGGCGTCCGTCATGCAGCATTCCTTAGCGAGAAAGCGCGGACTTGCGCCTCGACGTCGTCGAGCCGGTTGGCCGCGCGGGTGAAGCGTTCCTCACGTTCATATAGGTCGGCGAGGCGCGGAGGCAGGGGGGGGCGTATGCCGGTCGCCGCCTCGACCGCTGCCGGGAACTTGGCGGGATGGGCGGTGGCCGCGGCGACGATGGGCACGGTCCCGCACGGGTGCGCCCGCGCCGCCGCGATGCCGATGGCGGAGTGCGGGCAGGCGAGGTAGCCCCGGGCATGAAGGCGGCGCATTTCGGCCGTCGTGCCCGGGTCGTCCAGCCGGAAGCCTTGGAACAGGGCGCGCGCCTCCATCCATGCCGAGTCCGGCACGGTCATCGAGCCGGTCGAGCGAAAGCGGCGCATGGCTTGCGCCGTCTGGGCCGGGTCGCGGCCGAGCAGCTCGAACAGCAGGCGCTCGAAATTGCTGCTGACCTGGATGTCCATACTGGGCGAGAGGCTCGGCTCGACGGCGCGGACCGTCATGTCGTTGGCCTCGAAGAAGCGGGCCAGGATGTCGTTGCGGTTGCTGCCGACAACGAGGCGGGCGACCGGCACGCCGATCTGCCGGGCCGCCCAGCCCGCCAGCACGTTGCCGAAATTGCCCGTCGGCACGCTGAATGCCACCTCCCGGTCCGGGCTGCCGAGCGCCAGGGCCGCGTAAACGTAGTAGGGGATCTGCGCCGCGACCCGCGCCCAGTTGATGCTGTTCACCGCGGACAGATGGAGCGCTTTGCGGAACGGCTCGTCGGCGAACATCGCTTTGACCAAGTCCTGGCAGTCATCGAACGTGCCGTCCACGGCGATGTTGGCGATGTTGTCCGCGCGGACGGTCGTCATCTGCCGGCGCTGCACCTCGGTGGTGCGGCCCGCGGGATGCAGGATCGCCACGTCGAGCTGGCTACGGCCGCGGCAGGCCTCGATCGCCGCGGAACCGGTGTCGCCGGAAGTCGCCCCCACGATGGTGACCCGGCGGCCGTCCTGCCGCAGGACATGGTCGAACATGCGGCCGATGACTTGCATGGCCAGGTCCTTGAAGGCGAGCGTCGGTCCGTGGAACAGTTCGAGCGCGAACAGGCCGGTTTCCAACTGCACCAGAGGCGCCGTGGCCGGGTGCCCGAAATCGGCGTAGGCCTCCCGGCACAACGCGAGAAGCGTGTCGGGCGCGAACGAGCCGCCGACGAAGGGTTGCAGCACCCGGGCCGCCACCGCCGGATAAGGCAACCCGCGCATCGCCCGCAGGTCATCGGCGGAGAAGCAGGGCCACGCCTCGGGCACGAACAGGCCGCCATCCTCGGCCAGCCCGGCCAGCAGCACGCCGGCGAAGTCGCGCGGGGCGGCTTGGCCGCGCGTGGAGACGTAGCGCATCCCGGCCGGCCTCAGCCCTTGCTGCCTGGAGGCGCGTCGTCGCCTTCCTCGTCCTCGCTCTCGTCGTCCTCCTGGCTCTCGTACCATTCCAGCACATCGTCGTGGAAATCCGGATCGTTCAGCAGCCGCATCGCCAGCGCCACGGCGATCTCATACGGCTCCGGGATCTCGGCCGCGTTGTCGCCAAGCTCCACGGCAGGGACCACCCGCACCGTCATCGATCCGTCTTCTTCGCCGACGATCAATGCCACTTCGTTGACATCGAGATCGACGGACCGGCTGTTCCCTGGCATTATGGTCTCTCCGCTGCAAGCCGCACCCCTGAGCAGACATTCGCGGCATGAGCCGCGAATGTCTGCTCAGGGGGCTTTGAACACGCATCGCCTTTCGCGTCGTGACGGCGATCCGCCCCGCGGCACGACGCTTAGCAAGCGGCGCGGCGCGCGGCTAGGCCAGGCCGGTTCAGGCGGCCGCGCTGGCCGCGTCGTTCGGCACCAAGGTCCAGACCTGCTTCAGCGGGATTTCCGCCCGGATCTGCTGCGGCAAGCGGCCGTAATGCTCTTTCACCCCGGCCACGATGTCGCTGGCATCCCACAGGCGGACGCGGAAATAGTCGGCTGCCGCCTCGGCGCGCACGGGCTGGTTGAACCCGCCCCAACCGACCAGGAGGCCGAAATCCGCCCGGTATCGCGCCATGACCCCGGCCAGTTCCCGCAACGTCCGCACGTCCAGCCTGGTGTCCTGCGACTTGACCTGCACCACCAGTTTCGGCCCGCCGAAGCTCAAGGGGCCGCTTCCGGCGAGGATGTCGACGCCGCCATCCGCTCCGGGCGGGGAGATCGTCGTGCGGTAATCTTGCGCCTCCAGCAACGCCGCGACCAGGGCGGCAAGCGCGTGGCCCTTGAACTTCTGCGCGATCCGGTCGCGGATCATGTCGGCCGACCGCTCCTCGATGTCGGGGGCGGGCAGCGCCGGGCGGGTTGGCGGCACGTGCCGCGCCGGGCCGAGCGGCCAGGCTTTGCCGCCGCTTTCGGCCAGCAAGGCGCGAACCCGCTGTTCCGCGTCGTTCCGCTCGACCCGGCACACCGTCATGAACGCGCCGAACGACAGCAGGATGTCGATGTCGAACGCCCGCCGGGGAACCTCGGCCTGCCAATCGACCGGGCGGGCGTGGAATGGTCCTTCGGCCAGATCGGCGCGGAACTGATAATCGCCGCTGACGGCGCCGATCGCGATTGTCGGCCGGCTCTTGAGCGGCATGACCACGAGGTCGCCCGGCTTGATGCCGTCGCGCATGGCCCAGATCTGGCCGTGCCAGTTGTTCAGTGTTTTCGGCTTCTGGTTCGGATAGGTGGACCGCAGCAGCGCTTCGAGGCCGCCGCGGGTCGTATACGGCGTGAGGTCCGGCAGGTCTTCCCAGCCAATCATCGCAACCTTGTGTTCCAGAGCGAGAAATTCCCGCTCACCAGTTTTGCCCGCTCGCATTAGCCACATCGTCATTCGGTGCAACCTTGTATGGCAGCGCGCCTCCAACCCCGAATATTATTCGTCACCAGCCTCATCATCGTATTTGTAACGATAGCACAAGAGCGGATAACGCATCTGAGACGTTAAATTATAGTCCAAATGTGTTTCGAGATTACAGAAGCACGTGAAAATTACAGACATAACCACTTAAGTTCCTACGAGATTGATTAGTAGGAAACTTCTGGCGTTCACATGAATTCTGAATTGCGCCGAATTGTTCGTTGCTGCCGGAAAATCCCATTAAGATTCAGAACAGCAACAAATTTGCGGTAAAAAGCCGCTGTTCTGCGATCAGAAAGACAACGATGCCGACGATTACTCGCCAGATTAGCGGCTGTCTGACGCCCATCAGGCCAGTTCCAAGGCCTCGCCGACACAAAAATCAGCTCGTCAAGCCCCGAGGCAACGCGCGCTGACGACAGCCAGACCATTCAATCGGCCGTTATTGCTGGGCTTCAAACGTCAATTTGTGCCTGGCGCACGTCGCGGCAAGCAAGCGGCCAGGTAAACCGTGCCGCTGAGCGCGCTGATCCAGAAGCTCGCGGGCCAATCGGTCAGCACGGCGGCGCCGAGGCCCGCCCATGTCTCGATCAGCGCCAGAGCCACCGACAGCGCGATCCCAGGCAGCACGCGCCCGGTCCACCGCTGCGCGGCGGCGCCCGGCCCGACCAGAAGCGTGAACACCAGCAAGATGCCCACGACTTGCACGCATTCTGCCACCGCGAGCGCGGCGATTGCCATGAACAGGACGGACAGCCCTCGCAACGGCGCCCCGCGCGCCTCCGCTACCTCCGGCTGCAAGCTCGCGAACACCAGCGGCCGCAGCATCGCGCCGAACAGGGCCAGGCTCGCGAGCCCGAGGCCGAGCAGCGCCCAGACCGTCGGCCGGTCCACGGCGAAAACGTTGCCGAACAGCAGGGCCGTCGCCTGCGAGGCAGACGCGGTGTAGAAGTTCAGGAACAGGAGGCCGAAACCGAGCGAGACGGCCAGCACGATCCCGATGGCGACGTCCCGCCCGGCGGTGCGCGCGCCCAGCAGCCCCATCGCGATCCCGCCGGCCAGCGTCATCAACACCAGGCCCCAGAGCGGCGCCAGGCCAACGAGCCCGGCCCCGGTCGCACCGCTGAAGCCGATGTGTCCCAAAGCATGGCCGGCGAAGGCCTCTCCCCGCAGCACCAGCATGTAGCCGACGGCGCCCGCCACCACGGCCACGACCGTGCCCGCCATCAGCGCGTTCGCCATGAACTCATACATGCGCGTGGGCGCCCCCGCAGCCGTGCGCGCCGTGCTCCGCCTCCTGGCCGCCCATCATCACGAACACGCGCCCGCCCGCGCGCACGACCTCGATCTCGGCGCCGTACAGCCGCGACAGCACCGGGCCGGTCACCACCTCGCCGACCGCGCCGATCGCCGCCTGCCCGCCGCCCAGGTAGAGGACCCGGTCCATCGCTGCGAGCAGCGGGTTCAGCTCATGCGCCGTGAACAGCACCGTCAGCCCGAGCTCGCGTTGCAGGCGCTGCACGAGCTGCACGACTTCGCGTTGATGGCGGACATCGAGGCTCATCAGCGGCTCGTCCAGGAGCAGGAGCCTTGGCCGGCCCAGCAACGCCTGCGCCAGCAGGAGCCGCTGCCGCTCGCCGCCGGACAGCTGCATCAGCCGCCGCCGGGCCAAGGATTCGCCGCCGACCAGCGACAACGCCCTATCGATTTCCTTGCGCGCCGACCGGCTTGGCCACGGCAGGCCCCATCGGGCGCCGTCCGCCGCGCTGGCCACGAACTCCGCCCCGGTCATTCGCGGCCCCGCCACGTTGCTCCGCGCCTGCGGCATGTAGCCGATCCGCGGGTCGCCCCGGCGCGCCGCTTGCCCGAACAGCCGCACCGCGCCCTGCTGCGCCCGAACCAGGCCCAGCAAGGCGCGGAGCAGCGTGGTTTTGCCCGCCCCGTTCGGCCCCAGCACGCCCACGAACTCTCCGGCATGGATCGAGAGCGAGACGGCCCGCAGGACCTGCCGCCCGCCGACCGCGAGCGTTACGCCGTCGAGCTCAATGCCGGTCACGGCTTGGCCGAGAGCGCCGCGTCGAGCGCCGCGAGCTGCTTCAGCATCCAGGTTTGATAATCCTGTCCCGCAGGCTCGGTCTCGCTCACGCCCACGACCGGAACGCCGCCGCGCTTGGCCAAAGCCAGCATCCGCTTGGCCGCAGGCCCGGTTGCCTGAGCGTTGTAGATCAGGGCACGGACGCGCTTCCGCTTCAGGTCCGTCTCGAACGCGGCCACGTCGGACACGCGCGGCTCGGTCCCGTTCATCACCGAGGTCTGGAAACGCTCGTTGCGCATATCGAGGCCGATCGCCCGGGCCATCAGCCCGAACACCGGCTCGGTCGCGGTAACGGGCGTGCCGGCGAACTGCTTTCGCATGGCGGCCACTTTGGCATCGAGCGGTTCGAGGGACTTGAGAACGCTGTTCAGGCGGGCGGCGTAGGCATCCTTGTGCGCCGGGTTGGCCGTGGTCAGAGCCGCGGCCAGTGCCTTCGCGACGGCCGGCATGACGGCCGGGTCATACCAGAGATGCGGGTTGCCGCCCGCGTTCCAATCGCCCAGCGCTGAGGCCACCAGCACGGTGCGGTTCCTGGCCTCGGTGGCGCCGATCAGCTTGCTCATCCATGGGTCGTAGCCGGCGCCGTTGTAGATCACGATCCGAGCGGAGGAGAGGGCGCGGGCGACGGAAGGGCTTGCTTCGAACAAATGCGGGTCTTGGTCCGGATTGCTGAGGATGCTGCTGATTGTCACGTCCGGACCAGCCACCTGGCTCGCCACGTCGCCGTAGACGCTTTCCGCGGCGACCAGCGTCAACGCCGGCGGCTTGGGCTGCGCCCACGCTGACGCGCTCAATGACAGGCCTAGCAGCACGGCGGCGGCGGACGCGATCTTCATGGGGGAGCGCCTTCTCAATTGAACGGGGTATTTTGATACATTATAACATTGCCGGGTGTCGAGGAGGGCAGCAGAACGGAGCGGCGCGTGCATGCGGCATCGGGCCGTGCCATAAGGGCGGCGTCGGCAATGCGTGCGGCAGCACGTTGTCAAAGCTGCCCGGCAAAAAAGGTTCGGGGCGCCCGTTGGCCCAATCAAGTCGCAGCGGTCATGTGCGAACGAGTCCTCAATCCAAATTCGCGCGTCTTAGCATAGCGCGTCAGACCAGGAGGCCCGCCAATGCGCCATCACCTGCTCGCTGCCGGGCTGCTTGTCCCGTGCTACTGCCTCGCCAACCCAGCACATGGCATCGTCATCCAGGCCGCTGAAACGGCCGGGGTTCAGGCGCAGCAGCCCTGGGCGCGCGCCACCGCGCCTGGCCAGACCGTCGGGGCCGCCTACGTCACGCTGACCAGCCCGGCGGCCGACCGCCTCGTCGGCGGCAGCAGCACGGTTGCCAGCAGCGTCCAGGTGCACGAGATGTCGATGGACAATGGCATCATGCGGATGCGCCCGCTCAAGAATGGCCTGGTGCTGCCGGCTGGCCAGCCCACGCCTCTGGAGCCCGGCGGCTATCATCTCATGCTGATGGGCCTGAAGACGCCGCTCGTTGCCGGCCAGACATTTCCCTTGCAGCTCAGGTTCGAGCACGCCCCGCCCATGACCGTGGAGGTCAAGGTCGCGCCCATCGGCGCCCGCGGGCCGGACACGGATCATCGCGCGAGGCCGGGACACAAGTCATGACGAACCGCCGCAGACTGCTCCTGCTGGCGCCGAGCGGCGTGCTTGCCGCGGGGCTCCTGGGCGCCGGCGCGTGGCTCACCTGGGGCCGCGACGAGCGCGATCCCCAGCCTATTCCCATAGGCGGTCCGTTCCAGCTCGAAGCCGCGGGCGGGCGCACGGTCACGGACAAGGAGTTCCGCGGCCGATGGATGCTGGTCTACTTCGGCTACACCCACTGCCCGGACGCCTGCCCGACGGCGCTGCAGGACATGGCCGGCGCGCTGGACGAGCTTGGCCAGGACGCCCGCAAAAAAGTCGCCGTCGTCTTCATCACAGTCGATCCTGCACGGGACACGCCGCAGGCGATGCAGGACTATGTCAGCGGCTTCGACGCGCCGATTACCGGGCTCAGCGGCAGCCCGGAGCAAATCGCCGCCGCTGCCCGCGCCTACCGTGTATACTACAAGCGGCACGACGAGGCTGGCGGGGATTACGCGATGGACCACAGCAGCATCATCTACGTGATGAACCCGAAGGGTCAGTTCGTCGGCAACTTCACCCACCAAACGACGCCGAACGCGATCGCCGCCAAGCTGCGGAGCTTGATGGGTTCGGCGGTTGCCGCCAGCTAAGGGCAGCGTCGGCAATTCGTGCGGCAGCACGCCGACAAAGCTGCCCGGCAAAATAAGGATTTGAGGCGCTCGTTCGCCCGATCGGTTTGGTGCGGTTATTTCCGAACGAGCCCTAAGCGTCATCCCGCGGGACGGCTCGCCGTCACAACGCGGAAAATGATGCGTCTTTAAAGGCTTTCAGGCAGACACCCGTGGCACAAGCCGCCAATGTCTGCTTAGGCCATTGTCGTCCTGACTTTCCGCCCGGGACGATTGCAGTCTAATCCAGCCTCGCGCGCCAGATCCGCTCGGCTTTCGCGTCGGCGTCGGCGGCAGTGGTCGCCTCGCCCAGAGCGAGCAGCCCGAGCGCGACTGTCGCCCGCGCGACCTCCGCGCCGGGGCCGGCGCCGATGCGCCAGGCGTCGGACAGGCTGGCTGCGTGCTCCGGCATGGGCATCGCGGGCAACTCGATCTCGCCGCGTCCCGAGGCGTGGTCCAGCCAGTGCGCCTGCATGGGCTTGGCCGGGTTGCGCTCCGCCTCCCCTCCCCCGCCTTTGACGACGACCAGACGTTTGCGGCCGAGCCGTTCGGAGGTATCGAGGTGCAGCGCGATGTAGGGCGGATGGAACACGCCGTCGACGCTGGCCAACGCATCGAACGGGTTGAGCAACCGGGCCGCGGTGTTGATGGGGGAGCGCAGGCCCAGCAGGTTGCGGAGGCGGAGCAGGTTGTCGAACGCCGGGCACAGGGCGGCGAGCGGCAGGTAGGCGAAGTTGGCGGCTTCGAGTTGCTGGACGGCTTCGTTCTTGCCTTGGCACACGGGCAGGCCGAGGACGGCCAGGGCATCCGTGACCGGCGTGCCGCGGGTGAACTCGTTGCTGCCATGCATCAGGATGCGATGCCCGGCGCGGGCCAAGGCGAGGGCGGCCAGAAGGAACCAGGGAGCGCCGCGGGTCCGTCCGGCGCCATAGCTGGGCCAGTCGAGCGCGACCGGCTCGACGCCCGCGGGCAATCCTGCGCCGAGTTCGTGCCGGGCCGCTTCGACCAGCCCGGCGATCTCGTCCGCATCCTCGCCGCGGTAGCGCAACAGCATGAGGAACGCGCCGACCTGGTGCGGATCGGCTTCGCCCCGAAGCGCCATGCCGAGGGCCGCGCGGGCCTCGTCGCGGGTCAGCGCGCGGGAGCGGCCGGGGCCTCGGCCGAGCGTGCGGACATACTGCGCGAACGGGTGTTCCGAGATGACGGCGGCCGGGTCGGGACGGTGCTTCGGCCGCTCGCCCGATGGCTCGGGGAGCAAGCTGTCAGGCGGCAACGCGGCGCTCCTGGCCGGGCGCCGCGGCCTGCTGCGTGTCGGCCAGGGCCACGACCGGACCGATCAGCACGAGCATCGGGCCGTCGACCGCCGCCTTGGATACGGCCGCGGCGATTTCGGACAGGTCCGCACGCAGGCGGCGCTCGCTGGGCAGCGAGGCGTTCTCGACCGCGATGGCCGGGGTGGACGGCGCCATGCCGGCGGCGACCAGGCGGACTGCGAGCAGCGGCAGGGTCCTGACGCCCATGTAGACGGCAAGCGTGCCGCCGGCGCGGGCCAGGGCGGACCAGTCGTGCTCCGGCAGACGGTCGTCCGCGCCGTGGGCCGTGATCAGGTGCAGGCTGCGCGCGACGCCTCGATGGGTCAGCGGAATCCCCAGGCGGGCGGCGGTTGCCAGGGCCGCGGTGATGCCCGGGATGACCTCGGTTTCAACCCCGGCGGCGCGCAAGCTGTCCAGCTCCTCGCCGCCGCGGCCGAAGATGAACGGGTCGCCGCCCTTCAATCGGACCACGTGGCCGCCGGCCTTGGCGTGCCGCCCGATCAGGGCGTTGATCGCGGCCTGGCTCATCGCGTGGCGGCCGCAGCGCTTGCCGACGTCGATCATCCGCGCGCCCGGACGGGCCAGGGCCAGGATGTCGGCGCTGACAAGCTTGTCATACAGCACGACATCGGCATCCCGCAGGGCGTCGAGGGCGCGGACGGTCAGCAGGTCGGCAGCGCCCGGCCCGGCGCCGACCAGGCTGACCCGCCCTGGCCGCTCGGGGCTGGTTCGGGAATAGCTGGCGCGCTTATTGCCGACGCCGTTTTTACCGCCGGGGAGCGCGCTGGCCAAGATCCCGCGTTCGGCCGCGGCCATGAGCGCCGGATGGTCCTGCGGGGCGAGCACGAGGGCGACGTTCGTGAGGTCGAGGCGCTCGTCCAAGCCGGCCGCCCGCACAGCGGCGCCGGCCTGCAGCATGGCGGCGGCTTCGGCGGGCGCGGGGCCGACGATCAGTACGGTGCGCCCTGACAGCATGAGCGAGACGGCCGGTTCAGGCCGGGGCGAGTTGGTCACGGAGGATCTCCCTCAGCTCGGGGATGCAGGAACCGCAATTCGTGCCGGCGCGCAGGGCGGCGCCGACATCGGCCACGGTGGTGAGGCGCTGCCCGGCGATGGCGCCGCGCAAGGTCTCGAGCCCGACGGAAAAACAGGCGCAGACCAGCTTTTCCGACTCGCCGACCGGGCCGCCGCCGGCCAGCACGGAACGGCGCGCGGCGTCGGCGATCGGTCCGGCCAGCAGGGCGGACAGCGCCTGGTGCGACGGAAGCGCAGCACCGCGGCTGGTCAGGTAAAGGCATGACAGCAGCCGTCCTTCGCGCATGGCGGCGAAGCGCCAGACGCCGCGGCTCGGGTCCGCCATCTCCATGATCTCCGCCTCGCCTGCCGCCATCAGTGAATGAGCGTAGGTGGCGAGCGACCCGGCGTCCGGCAAGGGTTCCGGGCTGGCGAGGTTGAAGGCGTGGCCGTGCTCGATCGGGATGCGGGACCAGACGATGCCGTCCGGTCGGATCGCGTGGGCGTGCAGCAGCAGGCCGCGCCACGCGGTGGCGACGGGGGTCACTGCGAGCGGGGTGGCCTTCAGCTCCGGCTGGCCGGACAGCGGATCGACCGCGGGGGCGACCAGGGCGCCGATCGGGCCGGATGAGCTGAAGGCATCGGTCCAGTGCATCGGGACGAACGCCTCGCCGGGGCGCTGCCCGGGGTCGATGGCGGCGCGGAGCACGGTGCTGCCGTGCGCGGTGGCGAGTCTGACGAGGCCGTCGGCGGCAATGCCGAGGCTCGCGGCGTCGTCGGGGTGCAGGGAGGCGAAGGGTTCGGCGACATGCTGCACCAGGCGCGGGACGAGGCCGGTGCGGGTCATGGTGTGCCACTGGTCGCGGACGCGCCCGGTGTTGAGCAGCATGGGGTATCGGGCGCTGCGGGCGTTCGCGGGCGGGCGCCAGACCGTGGGAACGATGCGGGCGCGCCCATCCTCGGTGGGGAAGCCGCCGTTGGCGAACAGCCGCCCGCCCGTCTTGCCGCCGGCGGGCGCGGGCCATTGCAGCGGCGGCATGGCGTCATAGTCGTCGTCGCCGATGCTGGCCAGCGCGCCGAGGTCGAGCGGGCGGGTCCCGTCGTTCTCGAACGCGGTGAGTGCTGCGTGCTCGCGGAACACGGCGGCGGCGCCGGGCCAGGCGAAGCGCTCGGCCCAGCCCATGCGGCGCCCGACCTCGGCCAGCATCCACCAGTCGGGGCGCGCTTCCCCGGGCGCGGGGCGGAAGGCGCGTTGCCGGGTGATGCGCCGTTCGGAGTTGGTAACGGTGCCGCTGCGCTCGCCCCAGCCGGCGGCGGGCAGCACGACGTGGGCGAGCCGGGTGGTGTCGGTGGGCCAGATGTCGCTGACCACGACGAAGGGGCAGCGGGCGAGCGCCTCGCGGACGTGGCCGGCGCGGGGGAGGCTGTCGGCGGGGTTGGTGCAGATGATCCAGATGGCGCGGATCGTGCCGTCATGCACGGCGTCGAACAGGTCGATGGCCTTGAGGCCAGGCTTGGCGGCCATCGCGGGCGCTTGCCAGAAGCGGCGGAGGCGGTCGGCGGCGCCCGGCTGGTCGAACCGCATATGGGCCGCGAGCTGGTTCGACAGGCCGCCGACCTCGCGCCCGCCCATCGCGTTCGGCTGCCCGGTCACGCTGAACGGCCCGGCGCCGTAGCAGCCGATCCGCCCCGTGGCCAGGTGCACGTTGATGATGCTGTTCACCTTGTCCGTCCCGGCGGACGACTGGTTCACGCCTTGAGAATAGACGGTGACGGTGCGGGGAACGTCGGCGAACCAGGCGTAGAACAGGTCGATGTCGGCCTGGTCAAGCCCGGTGATGGTGGCGACATCGACGCCCCGCGCAGCATCCAGCGCCTGCTGGAGGCCGGTGGTGTTAGCCGCCGCCCACTTCTGATCGACCGCGCCAGCCCCGTCGAGGTGCGCGAGCAACCCGGCGAACAACGCCACGTCGCTGCCCGGCGTGAGCTTCAGGTGCAGGTCGGCGGCCTCGCAGGTGGCGGTCCGGCGCGGATCGACCACGACGACGCGGGTGCCGCGCTTGGCCCGGGCGGCTTGCAACCGTTGGAACAGCACCGGATGGCACCAGGCGAAGTTGCTGCCGACCAGGACGACAAGGTCGGCGTGCTCCAAGTCTTCATAGGTGCCGGGAACGATGTCCGCCCCGAACGCCCGCACATGCCCGGCAACCGACGAGGCCATGCACAGGCGCGAGTTGGTGTCGATATTGCCGCTGCCGATGAAGCCTTTCATCAGCTTGTTGGCGACGTAGTAATCCTCGGTCAGGCATTGGCCGGAGACGTAGAACGCGACGCTGTCCGGCCCGTGCTCGGCGATGGCGTCCCGGAAACGGCTGGCGATGAGGCCGAGCGCGCTGTCCCAGTCGGTGCGGGCGCCGTCGATGACCGGGTGCAGCAGGCGCCCGGTATCGTCGATGGTCTCGGCGAGGGCCGCCCCCTTGCTGCAGATGCGGCCGTAGTTCGCCGGGTGCGCCGGATCGGGAACGACGCTGCCGTCGGGCTTGGCGACGACGCCGCAGCCGACGCCGCAATAGGGGCAGGTGGTGCGGACGTTTGCTGGGGGTGCGGCCTCGCTCATTCAGAGAGGGCGACCTGCACGCGCCCCTCCAGCACGCGCGCGCGGAAGACCTGGGTGCAGCCCTCGTCCGGCGCGCGGGCCTGCCCGTCCGCAAGCGCGATCACCCAGTTGTGCAGCGGGCAGGTCACGTTGTTGCCGTGGACGATGCCTTGCGAGAGCTTGCCCTGCCTGTGCGGGCAGCGGTCGTCGAGGGCGAACACGGCGTCGTCCAGGGTGCGGAACACGGCGATGTCGCCGCGGCGGGTGGCGACCACGCGGGCGCCCTGGCGCGGGATGTCGTCCAGCGTGCCCACGTCGAGCCAACGGGACGCGAGATCGAAGCCGTCCATCCGCCGCTATTCCGCCGGGACCAGGGTCTGATACGGCTCGGCCATATCGCTGTCCGGCGCCCGTTCGGCCCAAGGGTCCTCTTGCGCGAATTGCTGCGCGAACAGGAACCGGCCTTGCAGCACGGCGCGGTTCTCCGCGTCGTCCGCCACGCGCTCGCGCACCCAGGCAATGCCGCGGCGTTCCACCCAGGGGGCGGTCCGCTCCAGGTAGCGGGCGTCCTCGCGGTAGAGCTGCAGGAACGCGGCGCAGTATTCCAGCACCTGCGCCGGGGTCTCGACCTTGGCCAGCGGCTCGGTGCCGCGCAGGTGGATGCCGCCGTTGCCGCCGACGCTCAGCTCCCAGCCGCTATCGACCGCGATGACGCCGAAATCCTTGATGCTGGCCTCGGCGCAGTTGCGCGGGCAGCCGGAGACGGCGAGCTTGACCTTGTGCGGGAACCAGGAGCCCCAGGTCATGCGCTCCAACGCCACGCCCATGCCGGTGCTGTCCTGCGTGCCGAAGCGGCACCACTCGGAGCCGACGCAGGTTTTGACCGTGCGCAGCGCCTTGCCGTAGGCGTGGCCCGAGACCATGCCGGCCGCGCCGAGATCTTTCCACACCGCCGGCAGGTCCTCACGCTTGACGCCCAGCAGGTCGATGCGCTGGCCGCCCGTCACCTTCACCGTCGGGATCGCGAACTTGTCCACCACGTCGGCGATGGCGCGCAGCTCGCGGCTGTTGGTAAGCCCGCCCCACATGCGCGGCACGACGGAGTAGGTGCCGTCCTTCTGGATGTTGGCGTGCATGCGCTCGTTGACGAAGCGGCTCTGGGCGCTGTCGACGTATTCGCCGGGCCAGGCGCAGAGCAGGAAGTAGTTCAGCGCCGGGCGGCAGACATGGCAGCCGTCGCCGGTGGCCCAGCCGAGCGTCTGCATCACGTCCGGGATGGTCTTGAGGTCCTGCGCCGCGATTTCGGCGCGAACGGCGTCGTGGCCGAGGCCGGTGCAGGCGCATATCGGCGTCTCGCCCACCGGCGCCTTGTAGCCGTCGCCGAGCGCCAGGCCGAGCAGGCTCTCGACCAGTCCGGTGCAACTGCCGCAGGAGGAGGAGGCCTTGGTGTGGGCGCGCACGGCGTCGAGGGTGGCAAGGCCCTTGCTGGCGATGGCGCCGAGGATCGCGCTTTTGCAAACGCCGTTGCAGCCGCAGATCTCGGCATCGTCGGCCAACGCGGTGACGGCGGCATCAGGGTCGATGCCGCTGGCGGCGTTGGCGAGGTCCTGGCCGAAGATCAGGTTGTCGCGCAAGGCCCCGAGCGGCTTGGCGTCGCGCAGCAGGTTGAAATACCAGTTGCCGTCCTTGGCGTCGCCGTAGAGCACGGCGCCGACCAGCGTGTCGCCGCGCAGCACGAGGCGGCGGTAGACGCCGCGGGCCGGGTCACGGAACACGACCTCCTCCGTCGCGTCGTCGCCCGTCAGGTCGCCCGCGGAATACATGTCGATGCCGGTGACCTTGAGGCGGGTGCCGGTCACGCTGCTGCAATAGGCGGTCTCGGCCACGCCGGAGATGGCGTCGGCGCAGACCTTGGCCATGTCCCACAGCGGGGCGACGAGGCCGTAGGTCTGGCCGCGGTGCTCGACGCATTCGCCGACCGCGAAGACGGCCGGGTCGCTGGTCCGCATCTGGTCGTCGACCACGACGCCGCGCTTGCACTCGAGGCCGATGGCTCGGCCCAGGCCGGTGTTGGGACGGATGCCGACCGCCATCACCACCAGGTCGGCGGCGAGCATGGCGCCGTCAGCCAGCTCCACCCGCTCGACGCGGCCCCGGCCGTGCAGCGCCTTGGTGTTGGCGCCGGTCAGCACCGTCATGCCGCGGCGTTCCAGGTCAGCGCGGAGCATGTTGCCCGCCGTCACGTCGAGCTGACGCTCCATCAGCGTGGGCATCAGGTGGATGACGGTCACGTCCATGCCGTTGAGCGCCAGACCGTTGGCCGCCTCCAGCCCGAGCAGGCCGCCGCCGATCACCACCGCGCGCCCGCCACGCCCGGCGGCCTCCAGCATGGCGTTGACGTCGGCCACGTCGCGGAAGGTGATGACGCCGGGCAGGTCGCGGCCCGGGACCGGGATGATGAACGGATCGGAGCCGGTGGCGATCAGCAGGGCGTCGTAGGGCCGCTTCGTGCCGCGCTCGCCCTCGACGACGCGGGCCTCGCGATCCACGTTGACGACGCGTTCGCCCGTGACCAGCTCGATGCCGTTCTGGTCGTACCACTCGTGGCCGTTGATGACGATCTCGTCGAAGGTCTTCTCCTTCGCGAGCAATGGGCTGAGCATGATGCGGTTGTAGTTCGGGTGCGGCTCGGCGCCGAATACGGTGATGCCGAATTTGTGCGGCGTGCGGGCAAGAATCTCCTCGACGGTCCGCATTCCGGCCATGCCGTTGCCGATGACGACGAGACGGAGGCGCCTGGGGGCGATCATGTTCATGGCTGGGCGCCCCGAGCGGCTCGAAGGATCGTCACGCAGGGTCGGCGCACTTGCGTCATGGATTTTGCTCCGCGCCGGTCGCTGCCGGGCTGCGCGAACCGTCATTGGCTCGCCGGTCAGTGAACGTGGCCGCGATCCGGCCGGTCATCGCGCCAAGCCGCCGTTGGCAAAGCTTCGGAACCAGGCTCGACAGCCTATGTTCGACCTAAAAAATAGCTATAGAACATGGAAAAAGCCAGCGGCTTCGCACTGCAGCATGCATGATTTTCTTGCTTTCGGCGCAACAAACGCGAACTACATGGGCAGTTGCCTACATTTTCGGCAAGCCAGGTGCCGCCATTGCGTGCAAATCGGGCCGATACATGCTCGCGGCCCGCGCCTCCGCGTCGGGCGGAATGTCACGCCAGCGCGCCATCTCGCGCGCGAACCGGCGGGCGTCATCGGGGGCAGGCAGACCCGCTCCGCGGGCGGCGAATGCCGACTGATCGACGTCGTCCCCGCCGTTGCCCGGCAAGGAGGCTTGTATCAGATGAGCGGGCACGCCGACCCACTCGTCCCGCGCCAGCATGGCAGCGAGGCTCGCCGCCTCTTGTGGATCGTCGCACCGCAGCCCGGCCTGCCGCACTGCGCGCAGCAACTGCAGCAGCGCCTCCGGGTTCGCGTCCGACCAGGCGGCGCGGACAGCCAGGCATTTCTCGGGATGACCGGGCCAGATGGCCGAGGAGGCCGCGATCATGCGCCCGCTTCCGGCCTCCGCGGCGACCCCGCCCCACGGCGCACCGGCGCAGAACCCGTCGATCTGCCCGGCGGCCAGTGCGGCGGGCATGTTGGCGGGGGGGATCACCGTAATGTCCGCCGTCATCGGATCGATCCCGCCTTGCTCAAGAAACAGGCGCAGCAACAGGTCATGCGTCGAGAACGCATGCACGACCGCTAACCGGAGCGGGCGGGCGTTGGGCATCGCGTCCCTGAGGCGGCCGGCGGCGATGGCCGGGTCCGGACGCCCGTCGGCCAGCACGGCCCGCGCCAGGCCGGTTGCGACGGTGACGGCGTTGCCGTTGCGGCTGATGCCGGCGGGCACGATGAGGTTGACGGGCGACCCCCGCAATCCCAGGCGCATCGCGATCGCGAGCGGGGGCAGCATCACCGCGCCGTCGAGCAAGCCCCAGGCAAGCTTGTCGGCAACGTTCGCCCACGACGGCTCGACGGCGATATGGACGGCCAAGCCCTCGGCCGCGAACAGGCCGGCGGTTTGGGCCAGGACGATCGGGGCGGCGTCGGTCAGGCGCACCATCCCGAGCCGTACTGGCCTCGGCTCAGCCGGCATCGGGGCCTCGCAGCAGGTCGGCGGCGAGCTCGGCGATGCGGCGGCCGCGCTTCATCGCCTGCCGTTGCAGCCAGCGGTGCACGTCGGGTTCGGAGAAACGGCGGGTTCTGATCAGCATCGCCTTGGCCTGGTCTATGGTCGCCCGGTCCTGAAGCCCCGCTTCGGCCCGGCGCAAGTCCGCCTCAAGTTGGCTGAACCGGCGGAATATGGCGATCGCCGCCTGGATGATGGGCTTGACGTCCGGCAACTTGCTGCCGACCACGTTGTAGGAACTGACGCCGGCGGCGATGGCCTCTTCCATGAAGGCCGGGTCATTCGCATCGATGAACATGACGATCGGCCGAGGGTCGTGCCGGGTCAGGTGGCGCAGGTCGTCGAGCGCGTCGCGGTCGGGCCGCTGCATATCGACGATGACGACCTCGGGAGCGTTGCGCGCGACGGCGGCGAGCAGCGTTTCGGCTTGGAAGGGCCGGACGATAGCGGTCGCTCCCGCGGAGAGCAGTGCGGCCTCGACGGCGGCATCGCGTTCAAGATCGCCGTCGGCGAGGAGAACGCGCATGGGCGGCCGGTATCCGTTTGGTCACGGCGGCTGCGCTGCAATGCTCGTGCCAATCACAAATTTTCCTAACCGTAGCCTTGAACGCGGGCCACCGAAATGCCATCTCGGCGTTGTTCGAGGCGCCCAACCGGGGCTTCGGAGCCTAATCAGGACCGGCCCATCGGGCGGTCCGTCTCCTAGACCTTGCTTTTTGGAGGTTTTTCCATGACGTATGATCTATCCCCTCTGTTCCGCACTGCGATCGGCTTTGACCGCCTGGCGCGTTTAATGGACACCGCGCAGCAGTCCACGGCCGTGGCGGCCTATCCGCCTTATAACATTGAGCGCACCGGCGACGACGCTTACCGGCTGACTATGGCCGTTGCAGGCTTCGGCAACGATGACCTTGATATCGTGGTCAAGGAAAACACGCTCGTGATCACTGGACGCGTGAAGGACGAGGCGCAGAAAGGCGAGCTTCTATACCGCGGCATCGCGGGACGCGCCTTCGAACGCCGTTTCGTGCTTGCCGATCACATCCAGGTTGCCGGGGCTGATTTGCAGAACGGTTTGCTTCACGTTGGTTTGAAGCGAGTTGTGCCGGAGGCTCTGAAGCCGCGCCGGGTTGAGATCGGGTCCGCCAGCGCGCCGATGGTGATCGCCAACGACGCCGAAACTGAAGCGAAAGCTGCCTGATCCGGCCTTGAAGCAGGACGAGGGGGCCGGGACCGTCCGGCCCCCTTGATGTCTTTACCGAACCTGGAATACGCTTTCAGCCGCGCTCCGATGCCCATCCTTGCGGGCGATCTCTGCCTCGGCGCGGGCGACCTCGGCTCGCAGCCCTTCGATGTAAGCCCGGAGTTCGGCCACGCCGAGGCGCTCCAACGGCAAGGCCGCCATCGCCGGTGCCCGCCGAGGCGCGTCGTCTTCAACCAGCATTCCGCGCTCCCTCATCTTTCCGCCTGACCGCGGCGCCGATGCACCCTTGCTCTTGACCCGCGGTCATTGCCGATCTCATATCCGCTCCACGATCTTTAATCCAACGCGCCTCTGCCGGCCCTTCGCCTGACGCGGAGCCAGGACTTGATAGTATGACACTCCCCCTGATGCCGAAAGCCACCGCTGTCTGGCTTATCGAGAAGACTGCCCTGACCTTCACGCAGATTGCCGATTTTTGCGGAATGCATCCCTTGGAAGTCCAGGCCATCGCCGATGGCGAAGTCGCCCAGGGCATCGTCGGCTACGATCCCGTGGCCAACGCCCAGGTGACCACGGACGAGATCAAGCGGTGCGAAGCCGACCCTGCCGGCCGGTTGAAGCTGATCCCGGCGAGCAATCCGATCAGCAAGCGCGGCAAAGGCGCACGATATACCCCGGTGGCCAAGCGCAACGACCGGCCCGACGCCATCGCCTTCGTGCTGCGCAACTTCCCGCAACTCAGCGAGGCGCAGGTGACGAAGCTGCTGGGCACGACGAAGGAGACGATCCAGAAGGTTCGGGACCGGAGCCATTGGAACAGCGCGAACATCAAGCCGCGCGATCCGGTCATCTTGGGCCTTTGCAGCCAGTCCGACCTGAATGGGATGGTGAGCGCCGCGAACGACCGCCTGTTGCGCGAGGGTCAATCAGTTCCTGTTCCGCCCCCGTTGGAAACCGAGGAGGCGGCGGCTTAGCCCCTCCTCCGCCGCTCGCGCGTCTATCGGCTGCGCAGCCGCTCGATCTCTTCCTTGAGTTGCAACTTCTCGACTTTCAGTCGCGAAAGAGCGTCGGCGTCGGGCCGCGGCCGGTGGTCCTCGTCAAGGATCTGATCCTCAAGCATGGCGTGTCGGCCCTTCAGACTCTCGATCCGGGACTGCAAGTTCATGGTGCCTCCTCTCGGTTGAGCGACGCGGCCACGATAGCCGCGTAACCTGATCGTAACGCCGACGCACCTCGAATTGCCACCGCAATCATCCGGGAGCACTGGTGACGTTTTCGCGCGCGGCATGGTAAGATGCCGCGATGTTGACAGACCGCGACTCGCTGCTGCGCCAACTCCATGAACTTCGCAGCGAGCACCGCGACCTGGACACGGTGATCGCCCGCCTAGCTGAGTCGGGCACGGACCAGTTGCACCTGCAGCGCCTGAAAAAGCGCAAGCTGCTGCTGAAGGATGAGGTGTCCTGGCTTGAGAGCCGGCTCATCCCGGACAACATCGCTTGACCACAGCCGATGCGCCGCTCGTCGGCATCATCATGGGCAGCGAGTCGGATTGGGACACCATGAGCCATGCCGCGGACACGCTCGGCTGCCTTGAGGTCGCGCACGAAGTCCGCATCGTTTCCGCGCATCGCACGCCCGACCGCCTTGCAACCTATGCGCGGGAGGCGAAGGGGCGCGGCCTGCGGGTCATCGTCGCCGGGGCCGGCGGGGCCGCGCACCTGCCAGGCATGTGCGCGGCCTGGACCTCGCTGCCGGTGTTGGGCGTGCCTGTCGAGAGCAACGCATTGAAGGGAATGGACAGCCTGCTCAGCATCGTGCAGATGCCGGCAGGCGTTCCGGTCGGCGCCTTGGCGATCGGGCGGGCGGGGGCGGTCAATGCCGGGCTGCTGGCGGCGGCGATCCTGGCCACGACAAACGACGAGGTCGCGGCCCGGCTCGATGCCTGGCGCGCGGCGCAGACGGCTGCGGTGGCAGAGGCGCCGGCGCGGCCTTGAGCGCGCTTCCCCCGAACGCCACCATCGGCATCATCGGCGGCGGGCAGCTCGGCCGCATGTCCGCGATTGCCGCGGCCAGGCTCGGCTATCGGTGCCACATCCTCACGCCCGAGCCGGATAGCCCGGCGGCGCAAGTCTCGGCGGCATCGACCCTGGCGGACTACGAGGACGCGGACGCGCTGCGGCGTTTCGCCGAGGCGGCCGACGTCATCACCTTCGAGTTCGAGAACGTCAGCGCCGAGGGTCTCGACCTGCTGCAATCCCTGCGGCCAGTCCGCCCGGCGCCCTCGGTGCTGCGCATCAGCCAGGACCGGATCGCGGAGAAATCATTCCTGCGCGAAGCCGGCGTGCCCACGGCCCCGTGGCGGCCCGTGGACAGCCTCGGCGCCCTGCACGCGGCGGCCGACGCCATCGGATTGCCCGGCGTGCTCAAGACCACCCGGCTCGGCTACGACGGCAAGGGCCAGGCGCTGCTGCGCCGCGAGGACGATTTCGCCCCGGCCTGGGACGCGCTGCATCCCCGCCCGCTGATCCTGGAAGGCTTCATCGACTACGCCTGCGAGATCAGCGTCATCGTAGCCCGCGGCGCGGACGGCGGCGGCTCGCTGTTCGACGCGGCCGAGAACCGGCACCGCGACGGCATCCTCGATCTCACGCTGGCGCCGGCCCGCGTCGCGCCGGGGACGGCCGCGGAGGCGGCGCGGGTGGCGTGGCGGGTGGCGGAGTCGCTCGGCCTCGTCGGCCTGCTGGCGGTGGAGATGTTCGTGGACCGGGGCGGCCGGGTGCTGGTGAACGAGATCGCGCCGCGCCCGCATAATTCCGGGCACTGGACCATCGAGGCCTGTCCTGCCAGCCAGTTCGAGCTGCACGTCCGCGCCATAGCCGGGTTGCCGCTGCCGCCGGGAATGCGGCACGCGGATGCGGTGATGAAGAACCTGGTCGGACCCGCGGAGACGGCCCTTTGGCCCGCGATCGTGGCGACGCCGGGCTTGATCCCGCATCTGTACGGCAAGTCGGAGGCGCGGCCCGGGCGCAAGATGGGCCACGTGACGCGGCTGTTCCCGCGGGGAGCGCTGCCGGACGATGCGGGGGTGAATGCGGCGCTAGGGTGCGCGGCGCCCCGGTAGCTTGCGGCGCATACGCGCCGGTGCGATTGTCGGCCCACGAGTTGCGATACGACTAGCGATACGACTAGCGATACGAGTTGCGAGAGGATGGCATGGCCAAGATCAAGGTGAAAACCCCCGTCGTCGAGCTGGACGGCGACGAGATGACCCGCATCATTTGGGGCTTCATCAAGGACAAGCTGATCCTGCCCTATCTGGACATCGACCTGAAATACTACGACCTCGGCATCGAATGCCGCGACCAGACCGACGACCAGGTGACGGTCGATGCCGCCCACGCCATCCGGCAGTACGGGGTCGGCGTGAAGTGCGCGACCATCACGCCGGACGAGGCCCGGGTCGAGGAATTCAAGCTCAAGACAATGTGGCGCAGCCCGAACGGCACCATCCGCAACATCCTGGACGGCACCATCTTCCGCGAGCCGATCATCTGCGGCAACGTGCCGCGCCTGGTGCCGCACTGGTCGAAGCCGATCGTGATCGGGCGCCATGCCTACGGCGACATCTACCGCGCGAGCGAAACCAAGATCCCGGGGCCTGGCAAGGTCACGCTGCAATTCCATCCCGAGGGCGGCGGCGAGCCGATGGTGCTCGACGTGCACGACTTCAAAGGCGCCGGCGTCGCGATGGGGATGCACAACACCAAAGCCTCCATCGAGGGTTTCGCCCGCGCCAGCCTGAACTACGGGCTCGCGCGCAAGTACCCCGTCTATCTCTCGACCAAGAACACGATCCTCAAAGCTTATGACGGCATGTTCAAGGACGTGTTCCAGGACATCTTCGACGCCGAGTTCAAGGCCGAGTTCGACAAGCACGGCCTGACCTACGAGCACCGCCTGATCGACGACATGGTCGCCAGCGCCCTGAAATGGGACGGCGGCTACGTCTGGGCCTGCAAGAACTACGACGGCGACGTGGAGAGCGACATCGTAGCGCAGGGCTTCGGCAGCCTCGGTCTGATGACCAGCGTGCTCGCCAGCCCCGACGGCAACACCATCGAGAGCGAGGCCGCCCACGGCACCGTGACCCGGCATTACCGCGAGCACCAGAAGGGCCGTGAGACCAGCACCAACCCGATTGCCTCCATCTTCGCCTGGACCCGCGGCCTCGCCTACCGCGGGCGCTTCGACGGCACGCCGGACGTGACGGCGTTCGCCGACACGCTGGAACGGGTCTGCGTCGAGACGGTCGAGAGCGGGGCGATGACGAAAGACTTGGCGCTGCTGATCGGACGTGAGCAGAAATGGCTCAACACGCAGGATTTCCTGAGCAGGATCGACGAGAACCTCAAAGCCGCGATGGCATGACCGTAACGGCGGCGTCGGCAACGAGTGCGGCAGCACGCCGACAAAGCCGCCCGGCAAGGCGACGGTTTAAGGCTCGTTCACCCGATTGATCTGTGGCGGTTATTTCTGAACAAGCCTTAAGCGGCAGATTTATCCAGGGAGAGAGATGATGGACGGTTTGGATGGGCTGAAGACGTATCCGCTTGCCCGCCGGGGCATGATGATGACCGGGCTGATGACCGGGTTCACGCTTGCCGCGGCCGGCGCGCAGGCGCAGGCGATCCATACCGATACGCAGGGTATCAAGGCCGAGGAAACCAAGATCCCGGTTTCCGACGGCGGCTTGCCGGCCTATTGTGCCCATCCGGACGGCGCCGGACCGTTCCCGACGGTGGTGGTGATCGAAGAAATCTTCGGCGTTCATGAGTATATCAAGGACGTATGCCGCAGGCTGGCCAAGGCCGGATACCTGGCGGTCGCACCCGAACTCTACGCCCGGCTGGGCGACCTGTCGAAGATGAGCGACGTGCCGACCATCATTCGCGACGTGATCAACAAGGCCCCTGATGACCGGTTGCTGGCGGACCTCGACAGCACGGCGGCGTGGGCTGGAAAGAACCGGGGCGACCTGGGCCGCCTGGGCGTGACCGGCTTCTGCCGCGGCGGGCGGAACACCTGGCTCTATGCCGCGCACAGCGGCGCCCTGAAAGCGGCGGTGGCCTGGTATGGCCCGATCGGCGGACAGCCGAGCTCGATCCAGCCGCGCACCGTCCTGGATTTTGCAGGCGAGATCAAGTGTCCGCTGCTCGGGCTTTACGGCGGGCAGGACAAAGGCATTCCAGTATCGCAAGTGCGCGAGGCGGAGGCCAAGGCGAAAGCGGCGGGCAAGACGGTCGACATCGTCATCTACCCGCAAGCCGGGCACGGTTTCCACGCGGATTACCGGCCGAGTTACGACAAGCAAGCAGCCGAGGACGGCTGGACCCGGATGCTGGCCTGGTTCAAGACCTATGGCGTCGCTTGATCGGAGCGTGCTGCTGATGCGTTGATGTCGGGTCATGGCCTCCGTTTGTTTCGTAGACCAACGCAGGCTTGGGTCCGGTCGATTCTGCTCAAACGGCAGTCTCAACCGGGCGAATGCTTGATAATGCTTTGCCGCGAGGACCCGCGGTCAATGCGCGTTATTCGCCGTCCCGCGGCGTAGACGAGGCGCCGATCAGGCCGCGAGCGCCGTCCGCACCGCATCGAGCGCGGCGTCTGCCTGGGCGCCGTCCGGCCCGCCGGCCTGAGCGAGATCGGGCCGCCCGCCGCCCCCTTTGCCGCCGACCGCCGAGCTTGCCTTTCGCACGAGGTCGACCGCGTTGAACCGGCTCGTCAGATCCTGGCTGACGCGCACGACGATGCTCGCCTTTCCCTCCGCGGTCGAGACGACGGCGACGACGCCGCTGCCGAGGCCGTCGCCGATCGCCTCGGCCACGCCCTTCAAGTCCTTGGCCGGAATGTCGCCGAGGTTGCGGACCGCGAGCGCGACGCCGCCGTGCCGCTCGGTCTCGGCCGCGGCTTGCCCGGTCGCCAGCTTCTTCTGCAACTCCGACACCTGCTGTTCCAGCCGCCGCCGGTCCTCCTGGATCTGCGTGATCCGTTCGGGCAGCTCGGCGGGCGAGGTCCGAAGCTGTGCCGCGAGGTCCGCCACGATCCGGTCCGTCGCGGCCAGCGTCGCCAGCG
This sequence comes from Acetobacteraceae bacterium, assembly GCA_965217935.1. Taxonomy (GTDB): domain Bacteria; phylum Pseudomonadota; class Alphaproteobacteria; order Acetobacterales; family Acetobacteraceae; genus JBBROS01. Next base: position 1,392,002 of record OZ244581.1, read on the forward strand.
CCGCCTCGCCGGCGACCGCCTCGACCCGGCGCACGCCGGCGCTGACCGCGCCCTCGCCGACGATGCGGAACAGGCCAATATCGCCGGTGCGCCCGACATGCGTGCCGCCGCAAAGCTCGGTCGAGTAGGACTCGCCCGAGCCTGCGCCCATCGAGACGACCCGAACCTCGTCACCGTATTTCTCGCCGAACAGCGCCATCGCCCCTTCGGCAACGGCGGCCTCCGGCGTCATCAGCCGCGTCGTGACCTCGGAATTGCGGCGGATCTGCGCGTTGACCTCGGCCTCGACCACGGCCAGGTCATCGCGGGCAATCGGCGTCGGCTGGCTGACATCGAAGCGAAGGCGGTCGGGCGCGTTCAAGCTGCCTTTCTGGGTGACGTGCGGCCCGAGGCGGCGGCGCAGGGCCGCGTGCAGAAGGTGGGTCGCGCTGTGGTGCGCCCGGATGGCGCTCCGCCTGGCGTGGTCAACCGTCGCCTGGACCTGCGCGCCGACCCGGGCGCAACCGTCCTCGACCGTGCCGAGATGCACGAACAGGTCACCCAGCTTCTTCTGCGTGTCGGCAACGCTGATTCTAAGCCCGTCCGCGCCGGCGATCAGCCCGGCATCCCCGGCCTGGCCACCGCTCTCGGCATAGAACGGCGTCTGGTTGAGGATGACGGCGACGGCCGAGCCCGCGTCCGCCCGCTCGGCCAAGGCGCCGTCCACGACGAGGCCGGCGATCTCCGCCTCGGCGGCTTCTGCGGCGTAGCCCAGGAACTCGGTCGCGCCCAGCCGCTCGTGCAGGTCGAACCAAATCCGCCCGGTCGCCGCGTCGCCCGTGCCTGCCCAGGCGGCGCGGGCGCGGGTGCGCTGCTCGGCCATCGCCGCCTCGAACCCGGCCACGTCCACCTGCTTGCCCTGGTCGCGCAAGGCGTCCTGCGTCAGGTCGAGCGGGAAGCCGAACGTGTCATACAGCTTGAACGCGACGGCGCCGGGCAACGGCTCACTGCCGCCAAGCCGCCCGGTCTCCTCGGCCAGCAGGCCGAGCCCGCGGTCGAGCATCGCCTTGAACCGGTCCTCTTCCAGCCGCATGGTCTCGCCGATCAGCGCCTCGGCCCGCGGCAGCTCGGGGAACGCCGCCCCCATCTGCCGGACCAGGGCTGGCAGCAGCGTGTGGAACACCGGCTGGGCCGTGCCCATCATGTGCAGGTGCCGCATGGCCCGGCGCATGATCCGGCGCAGCACGTAGCCGCGCCCCTCCTTTGCCGGCAGCACGCCGTCCGCGATCAGGAACGCCGTGCTGCGCAGGTGGTCGGCGACGACGCGGTGGCTGGTCTTGAACGGCCCGTCCGGGTCCTGCCCGGTCGCCTCGGCGCTGGCCAGGATCAGGGCGCGCAGCGTGTCGGTGTCGTAGTTGTCCTGCTTGCCCTGCAGGATGGCGGCGAAGCGTTCAAGCCCCATGCCAGTGTCGATCGACGGCCGGGGCAGCGGCACGCGCGTGCCGGGCGGACCCTCCTCGTACTGCATGAAGACAAGGTTCCAGATCTCGACGAAGCGGTCCCCGTCCTCGTCGGGCGATCCCGGCGGCCCGCCCGGGACGGCGGGTCCGTGATCGAAGAAGATTTCCGAGCAGGGACCGCACGGCCCAGTGTCGCCCATGCGCCAGAAATTGTCCGAGGTGGCGATGCGGATGATGCGCTCGTCCGGCAGGCCGGCGACCTGCCTCCAGAGTTGGGCGGCGTCGTCGTCGTCGGCATAGACGGTGACGATCAGCTTGTCCTTCGGGATGGCGAAGTCGCGGGTGAGCAGGGTCCAGGCGTGCTCGATGGCGACGGGCTTGAAGTAGTCGCCGAAGCTGAAATTGCCGAGCATCTCGAAGAACGTATGATGGCGCGCGGTGAAGCCGACGTTGTCGAGGTCGTTGTGCTTGCCGCCGGCGCGGACGCATTTCTGCGAGGTGGCGGCGCGCTGGTATGGCCGGCGCTCCTGGCCGGTAAACACGTTCTTGAATTGCACCATGCCGCTGTTGGTGAACAGCAGCGTCGGGTCGTTGAGCGGGACGAGCGGGCTGCTGGCGACCACCTGGTGCGCGTTGCGGCGGAAGTAGTCGAGGAAGGTGGCACGGATGTCGTTGCTGGTGGCCATGGGGCGCCGGGTCGTCCTTTGGGTGCTCTGGCGTAAGTAGGGCGCCGGGGGCGGAATGTCATCTGGCGCGGGCCGGGCGGGTAGCGGCTCGCGAGAGGCATGTGCGATCGGTCTCTCCGAGCGACGCGGGAGCGTCGTCTCAGTCCGATGAAACGATCCGAGTGGACTGCCGGCGCGCTCGGCCCATTTCGGACGACTAAGCGCCCGAAGCCGTTTTGCCGGGCAGCTTTGCTGCGCTAAAGCTCACGGCCGGGCTGCACGGCGTTGCCCGGCTGGTTGCGCAGGGTGCGCCGGAGCTGGGCGCAGGCAGCGGGCAATCCCCGAACTTCGCTTGCCGCGGACGCTTGCGGCACGCCGTTGCATCGCGCCAGCATCGCCTGCAGGCTTTCGTCCTCGCCATCCTGGCCGTATGCGGAGACGCCGGGCGTGCCATAGCCAAGCGTCTCAGCGCTCTTTGACATGGAAGCGCCGGAGCATGCGCCGAGGGTCGCAGCCACCGCCAAGAAAGGCGCGAGCCTTCCCGCTTTTCCAACCCTGAAACGCCAATTCATCGGCTTCTGCTCCTTCTCTGAACAATGTGGATCAAGTTGGCCGCGCTCGTCCTTCGAGCAAGAACGTATGTGTTCTTGGCCCCGGCACTCGCGAGATCTTCAGCGTACTGAACAGGATGTCGGTCAGCCGGTCCTGGCGCAAGCTGCACATCGGCCTGGATGCCGGCGCCGGGCAGGTCGTCGCGGCGGCGCTCACTGCGAAGGAGGTCGACGACGGCGCCGAGGTCGGCCCCTTGCTCGACCAGGTGGGGGCATCAGTGGCGTCCTTCACCGCCGACGGCGCCTACGGCCAGGAGGGCGTGTCCACTGCGATCGGCACGCGCCATCCCGAGGCGGCGGTGATCGTGCCGCCGCGCTCCACGGCCATGCCGAGCGAGACGGCCGAGACCGCGCCCACGCAGCGCGACCGCCATCTACAGCACATCGCCGAGCGCGGACGGGCAGCCTGGCAGAACCCCTCCGGTTACGCGACGCGGGCTCTGGCCGAGGCGGCCATCGGCCGGTTCAAGCAGGTGATCGGCGACGGGCTGCTCTCGCGCACGCACGAGCGCCGGGCCACCGAGGTGGGCGCCGCCATCCATGCCCTCAACCGAATGCTGGAGTTGCGACGCCCGATCCCCATCCGCATTGCCCGATAACGACCGGGGTTGGGGGTAACTGCAAACATCCCTTTGATCTGTGCAACACGGCCGTGCTGCAGCCTATTGAATCGTGTAGCCGCCGTCCACGACGAGGTTGGCGCCCGTGATCATGCCGGCAGCCCCGCTTGCCAGGAATACGGCGGCGAGCGCGATCTCTTCCGGCTGGGCGAAACGGCCGGTCGGGATTCTTCGCTTCATCGCCTCGCCAACCTCGCCAGCCCATGCCTTCCGACCGAGATCAGTCTCGACCACGGTGGGCGAGATGGCGTTGACGGTGATGCCGTGCGGCGCCCACTCCATCGCCAGCACCTTGGTCATGCCGAGGATGCCCGCCTTGCTGGTGCAGTAGGCCAGGTGGCGGTCGAGGGCCACGAAGGCGGCTTGCGAGGCAAGATTGACGATCCGGCCGGCTCCAGCCGCCTGCAACGCCGGAAAGGCGGCGCGGGACATGGCGAACGGGACGCGCAGGTTGATCGCCATCGTGCGGTCCCAATCAGCGTCCGACACCGCTTCCGCTCGTTCGAGCAACACGATGCCGGCGTTGTTGACCAGGATGTCGAGCCTGCCCAGTGCCGCCACGGCAGCTTTGACCGCCTTGTCGGCCGCGCCGGGTTCGGTGAGGTCGGCGACGTGGCTGATGTGGCCGACGCCAGGCAGGGCGCCCGCTGCGTCAGGCGCCGTGGCACTCACGTCGACGATGACGACCCTTGCGCCACGGGCGGCGAGCGCCTCAGCGATTGCCGCGCCGATCCCGGCCGCGCCGCCCGTGACCAGCGCTGCTTTGCCAGTGAAGTCGAACGCCGCGTCGAAGCTGGGCGGCATCACGTCCGGGCCTCCCGCCCGTGGCCTACGGGCGCAAGGCTGGCAAGGACGGGGCCCACCTTAGGCTTTCTGCCGCTTGGCGAGCAGCGCGTCGGCGTTCTGCTTCGTCACCGGCGTCCACGGGATATTGTAGTCCTTGGCCATGCCGTCGTCCCAGGACAATTGATCGCCGTATTCCGTCCAGGCCTCGGCTTGCGGCTTATAGCTCTCGCCAATCAGGCGCCGCAGCGTCACGTCCAGCGCGCCCTGCGCCTGCCCGGTGGCGTCCTGCAGGATCGACACCATCTCGCCTGCTTTGACCGCGCGCAGGGCGTCGCTTACCCCATCGATGCCGGCAATGGGCATCTTGCTCGCATCAAGCCCGGCGGCCTTCACCGCCTGCAGCGCGCCGAGCGCCATCTCGTCGTTCTGGCCGATGATGCCCTGGATCTGGCCGGGGTGCGCGGTCAGCCAGTTCTCCATCAAGGATTGCGCCTCGGCGCGCGACCAGTTGGCCGTCTTGTGCTCCAGCACCTTGATGCCGGGGTTGGCGGACAGGACCTGCTGGTTGCCCTTGCCGCGGTCGATCTGCGCGCTCTGGCCGATCGGGCCTTCGATGACGACGATGTTCCCCTTGCCGCCCAGCGCCTTGACCACGGCTTCGGCCTCCATCGCGCCGGCCTTCACGTCATTCGAGCCGACGAAGGAGGTAAGGTCGTCGCTGGTGACGCGGGTGTTGGAGCCGATCACCGGCACGCCGGCCGCCTTGGCCTTCCGCACCGCGTCCGATCCGGCGGCGGCGTCGATCGGCACGAAGATGATGGCGTCGTACTGCTGGGTGATCATGGTCTCGAACTGGTTCGACTGGGTGAGCGCGTTGTACTGGCCGTCGAACACGGTGATGTTGGCCTGGCCGCTCTTGGCGGCCGGGTGCGCCTTGATCGCGCCCACCCAGAGCTGCATGAACTCGGCCTTCAGCCCGTAGACGGCGGCGCCGATCTTATGCGTCTTGCCCTGCGCGCGGCCGATGGCGGGCATGGCAAGCGTCGCCGCCGTGGCGGAAAGAAGCGTCCGGCGTCCGATCATACGTTTCCTCCTGTTTTGTTTCGTTAGTCCCGCACCCGGCGGGAGGTGTCCAGCAGCACCGCGAGCACGATGATCACGCCCTTGATGACCTGCTGGTAGTAGGACGACACGCCCATCAGGTCGAGGCCGTTGCTGATGACGGCGATGATGAGCGCGCCGAACAAGGTGCCGACTGGGCTGCCGACGCCGCCGGTGAGGCTGGTGCCGCCGATCACCACCGCGGCGATGGCGTCCAGCTCGTAGCTCACGCCCGCCTGCGGCAGCGCCGAGGTGGTGCGCGCCGCGAGCACCATGCCGGACAGCCCGGCCAGCGCCCCCGAGACGGCGTAAACCGAGAACACGATGCGCCGGGTGTTGACGCCGCTGGTGCGGGCGCTGCGCTCGTTGCCGCCGACCGCGTAGACGTAGCGGCCATAGGTGGTGAAGCGCAGCGCCACCCAGGCGACGAGCACCGTGGCGGCGAACAGGATCACCGGGACCGGCACGCCAGAAACGACGCCTTGGCCGAGTTGCAGGAACGACGGTGCAAGGTTCGGCACCGGCATCCCGTCATTGGAAATGAAGGTCAGCCCGCGCGCCACGCTCAACATGCCGAGCGTGGCCACGAACGCGGGCACGCGCAGGTGCGCCACCACCAGGCCGTTGACCATGCCCAAGCCCAGTCCCGCTCCCACGCCGAGCAGGATCGCGACGGCTGGGCTGCCCGGATCGGCGCCGGTGACGATCATCGATCCAAGCAGGCCGCACAGCGCCAGCAGCGAGCCGACCGAAAGGTCGATGCCGCCGGTCAGGATGACAAAGGTCTGGCCTATGGCAAGAATGCCGTTGATGCTGGCTTGGCGCAGCACGTTGCCGATGTTGCGCGGGGTGAGGAAGTACGGGTTGAGCAGGCTAAGCGCCACGCACAAGGCGAAGAAGGCGATTACGATGCCGTAGCGGGACAGCGCCTGCCCGGCCCCGAGCCGCAACCGGGCCGCCAATGCCGGGCGCTCGGCCGCCTCGCTCACGACGCGAACTGCACCAGGCGTTCCGGGGTCGCCTCCGGACCGCTCAGCATGCCCGCGACCTGGCCGCGCCGGAACACCGCGACGCGGTCGCTCATGCCGAGCACCTCGGGCAGCTCGGAGGACACCAGCACGGCGCAGCGCCCTTCCGCCACGAAGCCGGAGATGAAGGCGTAAAGCTCGCGTTTCGCGCCCTCGTCCACGCCGCGGGTCGGCTCGTCGCACAGCAGGATGCGCGGCCCGGTGCCGAGGCAGCGGGCGAGCACCACCTTCTGCTGGTTGCCGCCGCTGAGGCTGCGGACCGGGGCGTTGATCGAAGGCGCCTTGATGCGGAACTGGTCCATCGCGCGCCCGACCTGCGCCCGCTCGCGCGCCGCGCGGACGAATGGCCCGGCGCTGAGCTGGTCGAGGCAGGACAGCGTGGCGTTGTCGCGGATGGCGCCGGTCATCACGAGGCCGGTTGATTTGCGGTCTTCAGTCACCATTGCCAAGCCGGCGGCGAGGGCATCGGCCGGGCGGCGGATCGGCGTCACCGCGCCGTCGATGCGGATGGCGCCCCGGTCGGCCGGGGCGATGCCGTAGATAGACTCCAGGAACTCGCTCCGCCCCGCGCCCATCAGGCCGTAGATGCCCAGCACCTCGCCGCGGCGCACGTCGAGGCTCACGTCCTCGAACCGCCCATCGCGGCCCAGTCCCTCGGTTCGCAGCATGGCCGCGCCGCCCGGGGCCGGGTGGGTGCGGTATTCGTCGCGCACGTCGGCGCCGATGATGAGGCGGACCAGCCCGGCGCGGCCGATATCGGCGACACGGCCGGCAGCGACGAAGCCGCCGTCGCGGAACACGGTATAGTCGTCGGCGATGGCGAAGATCTCCGTCAGGCGATGGCTGACGTAGACGACGCCGACGCCCTGGCCGGTCAGCGTGCGGATGGCGTCGAACAGCACCTCGGTTTCCGCCTCGCCGATGGCCGACGTCGGCTCGTCCATGACCAGGATCGTGCTTTGGTGGCTGATCGCCTTGGCGATCTCGACCAGTTGCGTTTGCGCCAGGCTCAGGGCGCGCATCGGCTGCCTGGGGTCGATGCGGAAGCGCAGGCGGCCGAGCAGGTCGGCCGCCAGCCGGTTCAGTCGGGACGTATCAACGAAGCAGCCCAGCCGCTTCGGCTCGCGGCCGAGGAACAGGTTCTCGGCCACCGTCATATCCGGAATCGGCGACAATTCCTGAGTGATGATAGCGATCCCGGCGTCGAGCGCTTGCGCCGGGCTGGTGAAATGGACGTCCCGGCCGCGGACCTTAATGCGCCCCGCATCGCGGCGCAGCAGGCCCATGACGATATTGAGGAAGGTGCTCTTGCCCGCGCCATTGCCGCCGCAAAGGGCGTGGACGCTGCCAGGCCTCAGAGCAAGGCGGCCGTCGCGCAAGGCTTGCACGCCCGCGAAGGATTTCGACACGCCTTCGGCTTCGATCAGCAGCGCACCCACATTGCGTTCCCTGTTTGGCGAAACTTGACCATGCCTTTCACGAATGCTCGAAAACTGGGCAGGGATTGTCAACGGCAAAGTCCGGTGGGGCCGGGGCAATTCGGTGAAGCGCATTCTTTCCTATCTGGCTCGGGTAGCGGTCGAGTAGCTCGGTTATTCGGCTCCGCCCTCACAGATCCGAGCAGGCGGCTTTCCCGCACCCGGCTCTTCCCGGAAGTGAACCGTACCGGGTTCTCCGGAGACTCCAGCTCTTGGAAGGGTGGAGCCATCGCGAAGCGAACCCCACCCCATTCCCCTGAAGTGCGCGAGCGCGCGGTGCGGATGGTCCTGGACCACCTCAGTCGACCGACTCCTACCCACAATCGCGATGCGGTTGGTTAAACTCGAGCCCCAAGCGGGCATTCGCGGCTTGTTCCACGATTGTCCGCTGATAAATCTTCCAGACAAATCATTCTTCACGCTGCGACGGCGAGCCGTCCTGCGGAATGACGCTTAGCTGAAGGGAAGGACGTTCGCTTGCAGGACGCCATCGCGCACTTGATCCGTTGCCACCTCGTTTTTGGGCCGTTGATCGAACGCATCGGCCCGCCGCAGCGGGATGTTGTTCTGCGGGAGCCCTACGAGGCGCTGGTGCGGTCGATCGCGCACCAGCAGCTTCATGGCAACGCGGCGCGGGCGATCCTGGCCCGGTTCGCGGCGCTGTTCCCCGGGCCGGGCTTCCCGGCGCCGGAGGCGGTGGCGGGGGTCGAGGACGCGGCGCTGCGGGCGTGCGGGTTCTCGGGCAGCAAGATCGCGGCGATCAGGGATATTTGCGCGCGGCGGATCGAGGGCGTCGTGCCGAGCGCCGAGGAGGCGGCGGGATTGGACGATACGACGCTGATCGAGCGGTTGTGCGTCATTCGCGGGGTGGGGCGCTGGACGGTGGAGATGATGCTGATCTCGTCGCTCGGGCGTTCGGACGTGCTGCCGGTGGACGATTTCGGCGTGCGGGAAGGGTGGCGGCTGCTGAACGGGCTGGAGGCGCAGCCGAAGCCGAAGGCGTTGGCTGAGATCGGGGCGGTTTGGACGCCGTTCCGCTCTACGGCGGCGCATTATCTTTGGCGGGCGGCGGATGAGGGCAAGAAGATCAAGCAATCGATGTAGCGGAGCAGCGCGTTACGGACCAATATCAACGGCCCTTTGCAATGACCGGTTCTGTCAGGCTTGCCACGCCAGAAACGCTTGCGATGGCCGAGGCGGAGAACGGTCAACGCATAGGGCGTTCGGTATAATTTCGTTCAACTCCGCAACCGCCAAATAATTAATCGTTGCTGCCGCCCTGTTAAGGTTTCGGCAACATTATCCGCGTAACGTTCTTCTGCTTGGTTGGAGGCCAACAAGGGGGTCCTTCACAGGCCTATTGTGCGTGCTCCTGCTGGCGGCGCCTCAGGCCGGGTTGGCAAACGGGGATGCAGCGGCGGCGGACAAGGGCCGGTCACGGATCGCATCCGATGACGCCGCTGGCAGCGTCCTGCTGCTCGAGACGACGATCAATGGAACCCCGGCGGGCGTCTTGGCTCTCAACGAACGAAACGACAGGATCAGCGTTCCGAGGCAGACTGCGCAGCTGCTGCGGTTGCCGGACCGGGGCGACGCAGTCGAACTTGCGGCCACGCCGGCGATCCAGGTCCAGCTTGACCGACCGCATAGCACGATCGCGCTGCAGGCGCCGCCCGCGCTGATGGACGTCCTCGACATCAGCGCTGGTAGCCCGGCGAGCGTGGACCTCAGTCCGGAGACTTGGGGGGCGGCGCTCAACGATGACGTGAATGTGCGGCGCAATTTGACGGGGCCAGGTCCGGCCCAGGCGCTTGGCGGCTTGCTGGATGTATCTGGTTTCGGCCCTGACCTGATGGCGCACAGCGGATGGGCGTATGACAGCGCGAGGCGGCAAGACGTGGCCGCCGAAGCCGGGTTCTGCGCGTTGGTGCGGCTCGACAGCAGCGTCACTCGGCGACCGCTAGACCGCAGCGTCTCGATCAGTATTGGGTACTCCGTGTCGGACGCCGGCGCGATCGGGCGGCCGTATCGGTTCGCAGGGGTGAGCGCCGGCGATGATCACAGCGGGCAACCTGCTGCCTGGTCGTCGTTGCCGATCCCGTCGGTGAGCGGCGCCGCGCTCGCGGCGTCTGCGCCCGACGTTTACACGAATGGAGTGCGCACCTAGGGCGCCTCGACGAGCGGCGGGCCGTTTCGGGTGTTGCTGCCGCCGGGACTTTATACGCCGGGCACGCGGGTGGTGGTCACCGATGTGACCGGCCAGGCCGTCGAGGCGCCGTTCGATCTGCCGCGGGTGAATATCGGGCTAAGCAGACATTCGTGGCTTGTGCCACGAATGTCTGCTTAGGCGCCTTTGAAGACGCATCATTTTTCGCGTTGTGACGGCAAGCCGTCCCGCGGAATGATGCTTAGCGGCGACAGGGATGGCGCTTTGGTCGAGCGGGATCGGTGCGCCGCGGTTCGATTGGGGCACGCGATCCGACCGTTACCTCGGGGAGCCGTATGGCTACGGGTCGGTGAGATACGGCGTGAGCGACCGGCTGACGGGTTCGGCGCATGCCGAGGCGGGACCTAAGTTGGCTGAAGCCGAGATCGGGGCGAAGGCCGTCGTCACGCAGCGGCTCGGCCTGGCCGCAACGGTTGCGGGCGCCCGAAGCGGCGGGCGGACGGGTGGCTTGCGTCGGCGGGCGTCACGGTCGCCGGCCCCTGGAACACGGTGCTCAACGGGCTTTACGGCCGCAGCTTCGGCGCGTTCAACGACATCGTCTTGCAAGCCGGGACGGTCTACGCCAAGGGGCGTGGGTTGAGCCCGGTGTTCAGCTTGCCGCCCAAGGAGCGGCTGTCGGTCCGGGCGTCGTGGGCCAGCGAAGGCGGTTTCGGGATCAGTGCCGGGCACGCCCGGCAGAGCTATCAGAGTTCGGCGCCGTTCGGCCTGTTCTCGGCGACGATGAGCCCCGCGCGTGCCGGTCTATGGAACGTTGCTCCGCCAGGAAGCGGGCCGTGCGAGCGCCACGGCATTGTTCGGAGTGTCGTTGGCGCTCAGCGGGTCGGTGAGCGCGTCGGTGTCTGGGTCGTGGCAGGACCGCGGGGTTGGCGCGCAGGCATCGCCGTTGGGGCCGCCGGGCGCCGAGCGGGGCAACATCGGGTGGACCGTTTCGGCGGCGGGCCAATCGCGCGACCAATACCGAGCGGCTGACGCGGCGATGCGCACGGGGTATGGGATCGGCCCGGTGGGCGCACGGCGGTTCTCGGGGCAGATGCAGGCTTACGCGCAGGCGCGCGGGTCGGCTGGGATCGCTGGATGGCATCCCTTCGCAGGCGACCCGGCGCGGGGCGGCTTGATCGTGGTCGACACGGGACAGGCGGGCGTGCCGGTGCTGCTGAATGGGCGGGAGACCGGTCGCACGGCCTTCGATGGCAAGATCGCCGTACAGGTGGACGTCGCAGGAACGCCGCAGCGGGTTGAGATCGGCGACCACGACCTGCCGTTGTCGACGATCGCGCAAAGCACGCGGAGCTTGGTGACGATCCGGCAAGGCAGCGGATCGGCGGTCCGGCTGAGTGTGGCGTCGGGCGCTGCGGGCGCGATTGTCTGGGTTCGCGTCGGCGGGCAGCCGCCGCTGCTCGGGACCGTCATCCAGCAGGATGGCGAGCAGATCCCGGTGGGAAAGAAAGGCCGGGCTTGGATGCCGGCGCTGCCGAAGCGGGCGGTGCTTTCCGCGTTGCTGCCGGATGGGCGGAGCTGCGCCTTTGAGACGGGCTTCGACGGGCGTGGCGGGCCGGGCCGGTCAATCGGGCCATTCGAGTGCCGGGATTTGCGATGAGGATGAGCGCATGATCGGGCGGGTTTGCGTCGGCGCCTTTCTGGGGTTGGGGGTTTTGCTCATGGCGGGACGGCCGAGCCAAGCAGCCGGAACGTGTTCCGTAGCGAACGCGCCCACGCTCAATTTCGGTTCGGTCAGCAGCACCACGAGCGGCACGATCTACGCGAGCGCGTCCGCCTTGTTCAGCTGAACGGGCTTCACGGCGGGCGCTACGGTTCATGCCTGCCTGGGGATCGGCAGCGGCAGTGCGGCTGGTTCCACTCGAAGCGTTCGCAGGATCGCCGCTTCGGACGGCTCGACGATCCCGATCAAGATCACCAAGGCGGCCAATGCGACGCCGGAGATCGGAACAATCAGCGCCGACGTCTATCCGCCTGAAAGCCCGGTCTCGATCGTTGGGAACAGCAGCGGCCCGTTCCCGCTGACCGCCAGCATCACCGGGCCGATCACCGGCGCGACAGCCGGGACTTATGTCAACACCTTTGGTTCCAACGCGTTCACCGCTTACTGCAAGCTGGGTGGTCCGCCCGACTGCACGGGCATGACGGTGATGGACAACCAGCAGGCGATGACCGTCACGGCCACCGTGCCGCCGGCCTGCTCGGTCAGTGCGACGGGGATGGACTTCGGATCGAAGAGCTCGCTTGCGAGCGCGATACTGGCGACGTCGAACATCACTGTGACGTGCTCATCGGCTGTCACGGTCACGGTCGCGCTGGCTTACGGCCAGATGGGGACCAGCGCCGCCAACCGGGTCATGCGGTCGGGAGGCAACCAGATCATCTATGGGATTTACCGGGACGCGGCGCGGACGCAGCCTTGGGGCAACACGCCTGGCACGGACACGGTGAGCGTGAGCGGGACGAGCGTGTCCGTGGCGGCGTATGGCAGCACGGCGGCGAGCCGACGCCTGCGCCGGGGAGCTACTCGGATGTGGTGAACGTCGTCATCTCGAATTGAGGCAAGGGCGGCTTGCCTTACCTAGTGACCCGGTTCAGAAGTTCGTCGTGTTGCAAGCGCGTGCCTCGGAATACTAGCCCTTTGTTTTCGTGGCCTGCTTATCCCAGAAGTCCGAAAGCGAACTTCTGGGGCAGGACACTAGCCTGGACGCGACGCGCGCTTCGGCTTCATGAAGGACGACCGCAAGCGATTACCTCCGCCGCAGCAGCACGTCCCGCGCCTGGTTGACGCGGGCGGCGAGCCAGTCGGTGCCGCCGCCGTCGGGATGGGCGCCGCGCATGACGCGGACCCAGGCGGCGCGGACGTCGCTGTCGGAGGCGCCGTCGCGCAGGCCGAGGATTTCGAGCGCCTCCTTGCGGGTCATGCGGCCCGGCCGCGCCGGGGCGGAGCGGCCGGGGCCTGCTCCGGCGGCCCGGTTCTCGCGCCAGAAATTCAGCGCCAGCGGGCCGGCGAGGAACAGGCCGGTGATCGCGATCGAGCCCCGGCCGCTCAGGAACAGCAGGGCGGTCAGGCTGAGCCCGGCCAGGGCGGCGACCCAGGCGAGGAACGACTTGACCGAGGCGACGCTCGCGCGGGAGAAGGCGTTGGCGGCCCAGAGCGTCGCGGCCAGTGCTGCCAGGCCCAGGGCGAGCGGGATCACCCGCGCTTGTTCAAGTTCTGCGCCTGCCGGGCCGCGACCGCGCTGACGTTGACGATGGCCCGCGCGGTGGCGGTCGGGATCAGGACATGGATCGGCTTGGACATGCCCAGCAGAATGGGGCCGATCGGCAAGCCGTCCGCGCCGGCTTTCACCAGGTTGAAGGCGATGTTGGCGGCGTCGAGGTTCGGCATCACCAGCAGGTTGGCCACGCCGTCGAGCCGGCTGTCGCGCAGCATGCGGTCGCGAAGGCTGGGCACGAGGGCGGCGTCGGGGTGCATCTCGCCGTCGACTTCGAGGTCGGGCGCCTGCTCGCGGATCATGGCCAGCGCGCGGCGCATCTTGCGGGCGCTGTCGGTGCTGCTGCTGCCGAAGCTGGAGTGCGACATCAGGGCGGCCTTGGGCGTGATGCCGAAATTCCGCACGGCATCGGCGGCGAGGATGGTCATCTCGGCAATCTCCTCGGCGGAGGGGTCCACGTTCACGTGGGTGTCGCAGACGAAGATGTTGCCGGCGCCGAGGATGAGGGCGGAGAAGGCGTAGATGCGGCAGACCTCGGGGCGCTTGGGAATGATCGGCATGAGATAGGTCATGTGTCGCCACCAGTCGCCGGTGCCGCCGCAGACCGCGGCGTCGGCCTCGCCAGCGTGCAGCAGCATGGCGGCGGCGACGGTGGCCCGGCGCTTGAGCCGCCGGGCCGCGGCATCGGGGGGCACGCCGCGGCGGCTGACCAGGTTCTGGTAGATCTCGGTCAAGGGATCGAAGATGCCGCGGTCGGTTTCCGGGTCGAGCACGCGGACGGTGTCGCCGAGCTTGAGGCGCAGGCCCATCGCCTGGACCTTGCGGACGATCTCATCGCGGTTGCCGATCAGGGTGGGGCGGGCGATGCGCTCGTCGACCAGGGTCTGCACGGCGCGCAGCACGCGCTCGTCGGCGCCCTCGGCGAAGACGATGCGCTGGAGGTCCTTCTTGGCCGCCTCGATCACCGGGCGCATCACCTGGCCGGAGCGGAAGACGAATTTTTCCAGGTCGCGGCGGTAGTGCTCGAAATCCTCGATCGGGCGGGTGGCGACGCCGGAATCGATGGCGGCGCGGGCGACGGCCGGCGCGATCTGCAGGATCAGGCGGGGATCGAAGGGTTTGGGGATGATGTAGTCGGGGCCGAACACCGGGGCGGCGCCCCCGTAGGCGGCGGCAACGACCTCGCTGGCCTCGACGCGGGCAAGCTCGGCGGTGGCCTCGACGGCGGCGAGCTTCATGGCCTCGTTGATCTCGGTGGCGCCGACGTCGAGCGCGCCGCGGAAGATGAAGGGGAAGCAGAGGACGTTGTTGACCTGGTTCGGGTAGTCGGTGCGCCCGGTGGCGACGATGGCGTCGGGGCGGAGCTCGCGAACGAGGGCGGGAAGGATCTCGGGGTCGGGGTTGGCCAAGGCGAGGATAAGCGGCTTGTTGGCCAAGTGGCGCAGCCAGTCGGGCTTCAGCACGTCGGGGGCGGAGAGGCCGAGGAAGATGTCGGCGCCGGGGAGGACGTCGAGCAGGGTGCGGGCCTCGGTTTCGCGGGCGTAGCAGGCCATGTTGGGGGGCATGTCGGCGTCGCGCCCGGCGTGGACGACGCCGTGGACGTCGGTCAGGGTGACGTTCTCCGCGGGCAGGCCCATCGCCACGAGCAGGTCGACGCAGGCCAAGGCCGCGGCCCCGGCGCCGCTGGTCACCAGCTTGCAATCCTCCAGGCGCTTGCCTTGCAGCATGAGGCCGTTGCGGATGGCGGCGGCGACGATGATGGCGGTGCCGTGCTGATCGTCGTGGAAGACGGGGATGTTCATGCGTTCGCGCAGGCAGCGCTCAATATAGAAGCACTCGGGCGCCTTGATGTCCTCGAGGTTGATGGCGCCGAACGTCGGTTCCAGGGCGGCGACGACGGTGCAGAACACGTCCGGGTCCTGGGCGTCGACTTCGATGTCAAACACGTCGATGCCGGCGAATTTCTTGAACAGGACGGCCTTGCCCTCCATCACCGGCTTGCCGGCCAGCGCGCCGATGTTGCCGAGGCCGAGGACGGCGGTGCCGTTGGAGACGACGCCGACCAGGTTGCCGCGGGCGGTGTAGTCGCGGGCGAGATCGGGGTTGGCCTTGATCTCCAGGCAGGCGGCGGCGACGCCGGGGGAATAGGCCAGCGAGAGGTCCCGCTGGGTGGCCATGCGCTTGGTCGGCTCGACGGAGAGCTTCCCCGGGTTGGGCAGGCGGTGGTAGTCGAGCGCTGCCTTACGAAAGTCTTCGTCCATCACCACGTCCTCCGGTTATGGCACGATTAGCAAGGCCCTGCCGAAAGGCAATGGGGCGGTCCGCAAGGAAGGAGAGCGGAGAGGGAATGCGGTCGAGAAGACTCGAACTTCCACGGGGTTGCCCCCACAAGCACCTCAAGCTTGCGCGTCTACCATTCCGCCACGACCGCATCGTGCCTGCCTGCCCGGTCGCGCCGGGCCTGCAAGAAGGCGGCGTATAGCGGATGGATGGGCTGGGTTCAATCGGGGCGCCCGCGGATATTTCATGGCGGGCGGCGCCGGGGCTGCAGGATTACGCGGCGGCGCTGGCGGCGATGGAGGCGCGGGTGGCGGCGATCCGCGCGGGCAAAGCGGGCGAGCTGGTTTGGCTGGTCGAGCACCCGCCGCTGTATACCGCCGGGACGTCGGCGCAGGACGCGGACCTGGTTGGCGCGGCGCCGTTCCCAGTACATCGGGCGGGGCGCGGCGGGCAGTGGACGTATCACGGGCCGGGGCAACGGGTGGCCTACGCGATGCTCGACCTGACGCGGGCGCATGGGCGCGTGCCGGCGCGGGACGTGCGGCGCTACGTGGACGGGTTGGAGGAGTGGCTGATCGTGGCACTCGGGCGGCTCGGGGTCCGCGGCGAACGGCGGGCGGGGCGGGTTGGCATCTGGGTGGCCGACGCGCCCGGCGGGGAGGCGAAGATCGCCGCGATCGGGGTGCGGGTGACGCGGTGGGTGAGCTGGCACGGGGTGGCGCTGAACGTGCATCCGAACCTCGATCATTTCGGCGGCATCGTTCCGTGCGGCATTCGCGAGCACGGGGTGACGAGCTTGCGGGCGCTCGGGCTGGCGGTGACGATGGGCGATGCCGACAGGGCGTTGCGGCGCGCTTGGACGGATGTGTTCGGCAGGCGGCTCGATGATGGCGGGCAGGGATAGGTCCGCTTGGGCCGGGAGCCGCGCTCCCGGCCATGCGACGCCGGATCAAGCGCTCATGAGAACACGCTGAGCAAGCCGCCTTTTGGCTTCGGCGCAGGCGGCGCGGCTGCGGGCTGGGCGTTTGATTGCGTTCCGCTTGCGCCGCCCTGCGCCGCCGGCGGCTCGCTGGCGGAATGCGGATCCCTGGCGGCAGGCGCGGACTGAGGCGGCGCCGAGGCTTGTTGCGGGGACGCCGAGGCCTCGGGTTGGCTCGGTGGCGGCTGGCTGGATGGGGGCGCGGGCTGGCTTGCTGCCTGTTGTTCGGGCGCAGGCTCGCTTCTGGGCGCCTCCGAGGGCTTGGCTTGGGCGGGCGCCGTCGATGCCGCTGCCGGGGCGGCGCCGGACGATGCGGGCGCCGGCGCCGGCTTGGCATCGCCCGGCGGGGCCGCGGCCGCAGCGCTGACGCCGCCGGCCGCGAACAAGGCCCTGACGCGGTCCTGCAGCCCGCGGCCGAACGCCGCGCCCGCTGAACCGGATTTGCTATCCGACAGGTTCTTGGCGAGATCCGCGATGCGTTGGGCTTCGGGGCTGATTTTCACCTGGTCCGCCCGGAAGGCGAATTGCGGCTTGGCATTGGCGTTCGAGGCCCCTGGCTGGAACGGCGCCGGGTATGGCGAGCGCGCCGGCAATGCTGAGAGGGTCGCGACGGCGACCGAACCGATAGAGTCAACCAAAATAAACCTCCATTTCGACAATGAGACGAAATCTATTTTTAGCGACGCTCGTTAATTTTCGATTGAGACCCGAGGAGTTTTCATCGTCTCAGCCGAGGGTTGGCTTGGCGATGAAATCCACCCTGCCCTCCGGTTCGGCCAAATCTTCGTGGATCAGGGTGACGGATGCCCCTGGCGGGCCGCGGCGGCAGGCGCGCAACAGCTCCTCGACCGCGGCGACATCGCCCTCGGCGAAGGCCGCGACGGCGCCGTCCGGCTCGTTGCGGACCCAGCCGGCGACGCCGAGGGTCGTTGCGGTGCGGACCATCCATTGGCGGTAGCCGACGCCCTGGACATGGCCCTGGATGCGCAGGCGCTTCGCGGTCACGGCTGGGCGCTCAGGCGGAGGACGCGCTCGGCCAAGGCGATGTCGGCGGCGACGGCGGCGCGGCGGTGGGCTGCCTCGGCATCCTCGCCCCAGGCGTCGACCTCGAACTGCTCGTCCAGGCTGGAGAGGGCGTAGGCTTGGGCGGCGTCGAGCGCCGCGTCGGCGAGGGCGAGGCCGAGGACGGCGCTGCCGAGGGCCGGGACGGCGACGCCGAGGGCGGCGAGGGCCTCGGGGGCGTAGCCGGCCATGACCTCGCCGACGCGCGCCAAGGCGGCCGGGTCCTGCTCGACGTGGACGATGCCTGCCGTGGGGACGAGCCTTGCGCCGTGCCGGCGGCCAAGCCAGTCGAGCCAGGGCTGCCAGGCCAGGGCCTGGCGGATGACCAGGGGCTCGGGATGCGCGGCGCGGTAGCAGAGAAGGTCGGTTTCGGCGTAGCGGGCCAACTCGCGGGCGATGGGGGCCGGGTCGGGGGCGATGCGGTCCTGGGCGGTGCCGGCGACGCGGGTGAGCGGGACGGCGTCCATGCTCAGGGGGGCGCCTTTCTCGCCGCCCGCGGCTTGCCATTCCGCGGCGATGGCCTCGGCGAGCGCGCGGCCGCGGATCGACAGCGGGGCGCCGCCCGGGATGCGCATGGGTTTGTTGTCGAGCAGGACGCTGTAGGCGCCTGGCTTGCCGCCGACGCGGGCCTCGGCCCAGAAGCGGCGCAGTCCGCTCATGGCGTCGCCTTGGCGGGCGCGCGGGCGGCGGCCAGGGCGGGGCCGCAGACATCGGTAAACGGCACGCCCAGGGAAAAGCCGAAGCGGCCGGGGGCGATGCCGCCGCGCTCGAGCGCGGGCGTCGGGGCGGCGATCGGGCCGGTCAGGCGGACGGGACCGCCGACATTGATGCCGCCGATGCTGACCGTGGGGCGGACGCGAAGGTTGAGGGTGTCGTTGACCAAGTTCACGCTGCCTTCAGCTTGCAACTGGATGCGGCTGGTGTCGAGGGCGAAGGCGCGGATTTCGGCTTGGCCGCCGGTGATGTCGGCGCCGGCGGCGAGGCAACGCACCTGGCTCTCGCCCCTGGCGTCGATGGGCAGGTTGGCGGCGCGCAGGAGGGCGCCAAACAGGCCGACCAGGGCTTTGTTGCCGATCCGGCCGTCGGTCAGGGCGATGCCGGCGTGGCCGTTGAGGGTCGGGAGCATGGCGCGTAGGGTGCTGCCGGCGGCTCGAAGGTCGAGATTGAGGTCGAGCGCGCCGGCGAGCAGGCCGTTCGCGCCGGCGGCGGCGGCGATAGGGGCGGCATTCAGCTTCGGGGCCTGCAGGGCGAGGGCGGCAGTCGGCGGGGCGGCGGCGGCATCGGCGCCGAGCCGGGCCTGGATCGCGCCGCTGGGGGCGGTAAGGCTGGCCGGGTCGAGGCGGAGCTTGCCATCTTGCAGGACGAGATGGGCCTCGATGGCGCGGTATTCGGCGCCTTTGAGCCGGGCCTCGGCGCCGGTGAACCGCAGGTCGGCGTCGGCCCGGCGAAGGGCGGCAAACGGAAGGGGGCGGTCCAGGGCGTGCTCGGGCGGGGCGGCGGACGCTGATGCCGGTGGGCTGGGTGACTGTTGCGGCGCCGCCGCGGGCGGGATGAAGGCGTCGAGGTCGAGGCGTTGCCAGGCCAGGGCGCCTCGGATCGACGGGCGGGGCTTGCGTCCCAAAGCCAGGTCGCCGGACAGATCGCCTTGCTTGCTGTTGAAGCGCAGGCCGCTTATGGCGAGGCCAGGCCCCGGCGACAGCGGCGAGAGGCGGGCATCGAGCGCCGCGTCCTGCAGCGCTGGGAGGGAGAGGCCGGCCAGGGCGCCGGTGCGGCGAAGGTCGGGGATCTTGGCCGCGACGGTCACGGCAAGGGCCGGATCGGAGGGCGGAGCCAGGACCCCCTGCCCGCTCAGGCTGGCGCCGTCGGTCAGGATCAAGGCCTGGAACGGGACCGGGCCGCCTTGCACGGCGGCGTTCAGGGTTTCGGCGTTGAAGGCCATCGACACCGGCAAATCGCGCAGGCGGGCTTCGGCGACGAGCTTGAGAGGCTTGTCGAGGGCCTGTGCCTCGAGATCGAGGCGGGTGAGTTGCAGGCCTGGGAGAACGGCGCCGAGGTCGGATGGGGCGGCGAGCAGGTGCAGGTTGCCAAGACCGCCCGGGCCGAGCTGGGCGGACACATCGACGCCCTTCACTGACGGGACCGGCTGGCCGAGCAAGGGCTGGAGCGCCGCGGTATCCGGGACGAGGAGGCGAATGGCCAACTCGCCGCCGAGCTGGCCGGCAACGGTGAGCGCGAGGCCTCCGCCGACGGCAGAGACATTGATCGGGGCGGGCGCCTGGGTGAGTGGGCCGGACGTTCCGCTCAGGGTGAAATCGACGCCCCTGATCGAGAGCGTGCCCTGGAGCGGGCCGCCGGAGGGGGCGAGGGCCAGCGACTGAATCGTGAGCGGCGGCGAATCCTGCCATTGCAGGCGGGCATCGTTGACGTTGATTTGCCGGATCGTGAGCGGGTTGGCCGCGGGGCTGGCGGGCGTGGGGGCCGGGCTGCCCGGCGCCGGTTGCGGGGTCGAGGCGGGGCGCCAGTTGCCTTGGCCGGCCGCGTTCCGCTCCAGGCGTATGTCGGGATGATCCAGGGTGATGAACCGCACCTCGACCTGGCCGGAGAGCAACGGGCGGAGCGGCAGGCGAACGACGAGCCGCTGCAGGGTGGCGAAGTCCGGGCGAGAGAAGCCGGGCGGATTGAGCAGGGCGACGTCGGTGGCCGTGACGGTGGGAGCGGACGACCAGGCGAGGCGGAGGGGGCCGCCGAGGCGGAGGGGGTGGCCGGTGGCGCGCTCGACGGCGGCAACGATGCGGGCGCGGACGAAGCCGCTGTTCAGGACCGCGCCGCCGCCGACATAGGCCGCGAGCGGCAGCAGGGCGACGATGACGAGCAGGATGAGGCCGGCGCGCTTCATCGCCGGGCGGCCCTCGCGGGCGGGCGGGCCTCGAAGCCGAGCGTCTTGAAGGTCTCGCGCATGTGCGGCGGCAGCGCGGCCTCGACCACGAGGCGCCCGCCGGCCGGGTGCGGCAGGTCGAGCGCGCGCGCGTGCAGGTGGAGCTTGTCCGGCAGGCCCTCGATGACGGCGTTGCCGGCGTTGTTCTGGTCCGGCTCGTGATACTTACGGTCGCCGACAATGGGCGCGCCGAGGGCGACGCAGTGGACGCGGAGCTGGTGCGTGCGGCCGGTGACGGGGCTGAGCTCCAGCCAGGCCAGCTTCTGCCCGGCGTTGTCGAGCGTGCGGTAGTCGGTCACGGCGCGCTGGGCGTCCTCGTCGTCGCGGGTGGCGGGGACGCTGCGTTCGCCGCGGGCGCCGGCGTATTTGAGCAGGGGAAGATCGATGCGGCCCTCGACCGGGACGGGACGCCCGGCCACGACGGCCCAGTAGGTCTTCTGCACCGCCCGGCCGCGGAACGCGCTCGCGAGCTTGGCGGCGACGCCCGGGGTGCGGGCGAGGACCAGCGCCCCGGAGGTGTCCCGGTCGAGGCGATGGACCAGGCGGGGGCGGACGCCGCTCCCGTCGCGGAGGGCGTCGAGCATGCCGTCGAGATGGCGGGTGATGCCGGGGCCGCCCTGGACGGGAAGGCCGTAGGGCTTGTCGAGGACGATGACCTGATCGTCGCGGTACAGGACCATGGACTCGAGTTCGCGGCGGATGGCGGGGTCCGCGGCGGCGGGCGCCGCCGGGGCCGGGCCTGCGGGAAGGGGCGGGACGCGGACGGCCTGGCCGGAGGCAAGGCGGGTCGCGGCATCGGCGCGCTTGCCGTCGACGCGGATCTGCCCCGTGCGGCAGAGCTTCTGGATGGCGGATTGGGTGAGGCCGGGGAAGTGGCGGCGGAACCAGCGGTCGAGACGGATTTCGGCTTCGTCCTCGGTGACGGTGCGGAGCTCAACGGCCATGTCGGGCCTCGTGCAGGGCGGGCCGGGAGGCGAGGCGCTTCATGATCTCGGGTTCAAGGCCGCAGAGGGCTTTGCGGGGGGCGGGGATGGCATTCCGACGCCGCCCTTGCGTCATGAGCAAGGCGTGGCGACCGCTCGGACATG
The DNA here is from genome assembly GCA_965217935.1 of Acetobacteraceae bacterium. GTDB lineage: Bacteria > Pseudomonadota > Alphaproteobacteria > Acetobacterales > Acetobacteraceae > JBBROS01. The sequence continues at coordinate 1,413,516 of OZ244581.1, forward strand.
ATGGCCGGAACGGACGCGAGCAACGATGAGACGGCCTGATCAGACGGGAGCGACATGGTTCAGATAACTTGAGGTGAAGGATGATGCTGGCCTACGCAGGCATTCAAGACGCATCGTTCCGCGCACGGGGACGCCAAGCCGTCCCGCGGACTGATGCTTAGAAGGGGCGAGAGAAGTCAGCAAGGCTATTCCACGCCGATCATGCGGCCCGTCATTGCGTTCCCGGGCCGGCTTTCCATTCAGTGACGCCATTCGAGCTTTTCGGCATACAGTGCCGTCATTGCAACGAGCATGGAATGAGCAGCGATGTCGTCCAAGAAAGCCCGCGCCGGGGTCGGCCCCCGCTACCCGCAAGTCGTCGTCCTCGTCGGCGCCACCGGCGATCTCTCCCGCCGCAAGCTCATCCCCGGCCTGTTCCACCTGTCCGCCGCCGGGTTCATTCCCGGTTGCCGCATCATCGGCGTCTCGCTGGACGACCTCACCCCCGAGGCCTTCCGCACCCACGCGCGCGAGTCCCTCAACCAATTCTCCATGCGCCGCGTCGACGAGGACGACTGGTCCGCCTTTGCCGACTCCCTCGACTACGTCCCGCTCTCCGCCGGGGCCGAGGTCCTGCGCGCGGCCGTCGCCCGCGCCGAACAGGCCCTCGGCGGGGAGAGCCGCCGCGTCCATTATCTCAGCGTCCCGCCCAACGCCGCCCTCTCCGCCGTCCACATGCTGGCCCGCGGCGACCTCGTCGACCGCTCCCGCATCATCATGGAGAAGCCGTTCGGCACCGACCTGGCCACCGCCGTCACCCTCAATGCCAAGCTCCACGACGTGTTTTCCGAGGACCAGATCTTCCGCATCGACCACTTCCTCGGCAAGGAGCCGGCGCAGAACATCCTCGCCTTCCGCTTCGCCAACGGCCTGTTCGAGCCGATCTGGAACCGGAATTTCATCGACCACGTCCAGATCGACGTCCCCGAGACGCTGGGCCTCGGCACGCGCGCCGCGTTCTACGAACAAACGGGGGCGTTCCGCGACATGATCGTCACGCACCTGTTCCAGATCCTCGCCTTCATGGCCATGGAGCCGCCCACCGCGCTCGAGCCCAAGCCGATCAGCGAGGAGAAGAACAAGGTTTTCCGCAGTATGCTGCCGATCGAGCCTCGTCACGTCGTCCGCGGGCAATACACCGGCTACCGCGCCGAACCCGGCGTCGACCCGGAATCCGACACCGAGACCTTCGTCGCCCTCAAGTGCATGATCGACAACTGGCGCTGGGCCGGCGTCCCGTTCTTCCTGCGCACCGGCAAGCGCCTCGCCGAAGGCCAGCGCATCATCTCCATCGCCTTTCGCGAGCCGCCCAAGAGCATGTTCCCCGTAGGCTCCGGCGTCGGCGCGCAGGGACCGGACCACCTGACGTTCGACCTCGCCGACGCTTCAAAGATGTCGCTTTCGTTCTACGGCAAGCGCCCCGGCCCCGGCATGAGGCTCGACAAGCTCAGCTTGCAATTCGCCATGCACGACACCGGCCTCATCGGCGACGTGCTCGAAGCTTACGAACGCCTGATCCTGGACGCCATGCGCGGCGACCATACCCTTTTCACCACCGCCGAGGGCATCGAACGCCTGTGGCAAGTCTCCGAACCCCTGCTCGAACTGCCGCCCCCCGTGCGCCTGTATGAGCCCGGCTCCTGGGGGCCGAAATCCGTGCATCAGCTCGTCGCCCCGCACGCTTGGCGGCTCCCCTTCGAGCGGGCCTGGCGCGGCCCCAGCACGGCCGAGGCTTGAGGCCCGTTCGGAAACGGATGCCGTTGCCCGGTCAGGCGAACGAACGCCTTTAGCTTTCGGTTTGCCGGGCAGCGTTGCCACGCCGTTCGGTCAAGGCGTCGCGACGCCGATTGCAACCGCGTCGGCTTGCGCCTCCCGCGCCGCCGCCCGCCGCCTTGGTTTCAGCGCCAGGCAAGGCCGCTCGATCCATCGCCATGACACCCAGGCGATCGGCGCCGCCACGGCCAAAGCCGCCGCCGTCAGGCCAAACGGCCCCAACCCAAGGCCGAACAGCGAGACCAGCGCCTGCTGCGCCGGGCAGCCCCAGAGGTAAAGCCCGTATGATAGGTCGGTACGCTGCCCGATGCCCGCTAAGATCGGGCTTTCAGCCAGCCCGAACGCCAACGTCAGATAGGGTATGGCCAGCAACACCGCCCCGCCCAGCAGCGGCCCCGCCGGCATCAGCCCGAGCGCGCCCAGAAGCAGCAGCCCCGCCTGCGGGCTCAGCCACGCCTCCAGCCGCCAGCACCGCACCAGCGCTCCCAGCACGAACGCTCCGGCAAACCGCAAGGCGAACGGCACGCTGCTCCAGTAGACCACCGGCTGCACCTGCTCCGGCCGCATCACCGTGAACACGTAGCCCGCCGCCAACGCCGCCACGGCGACCGAAGGCAGCACCGCCCAACGGATCGCTGCCGCCCGCCCCGCATACAGCGGCAGCAGCGCATACATCGCCGCCTCGATCGGCAGCGACCACAGCGACCCGTTCACCGCCGTGAAGGGCCGCCCATCCTGAAACACGCCGGGCAACGCATAATAGGGCGCCAGCAAGGCGTTCCAGAGATACCGCCGCGTCTCGGCATCGTGGGCATAGGCGCCGAGCGGCAAGGCCGTGAACGACGGCCCCAACACCAGGACCATCCCGGCCACGACCGCCGCCAACCCCGGCATGATCCTGAGCGCCCGCCGCAGCGCGAAGCGGGTGACTGAGGGGTCCGACAGCCAGCTTGCCGCGATCAGGTATCCGCTGATGGTAAAGAATATCCTGACCGCCAGGACGTGCACCGGCACCCCGAACCACTCGGGCGGCGGCTGGCCGGTGATCACGAACGAATGCCCGAAGATGACCATCCCCGCCGCGATCAGCCGCAGCGCGCCGAGGTTGTTCACCCCGCCAACTCCAGCGCCTCCTCGGCCTCAAGCCAAGCCGCCTCCTCGGCGTCCTGCTCCCGCGCGAGCGCTGCCAGCCGCAATTGCGCCGCCGTCACGTCCGCGCCTCGGCCCTGGGCGTAGAGCGCCGGGTCGGCCAGACGGGCCTCGATCTTGGCCCGCTCCGCCGACAGCTTGGCGATCCGGGCCTCCGCATCGCGTATCCGCCGCCTGAGCGGCGCCGTCTGCACCCGGGCCTCCGCCCGCTCCCGCCGTTCCTCCTTGCGCTTCGGCGCCGCCTCCCCGCCCTTCGCGGCCGGACGCGCCCGCTCCGCCAGCAAGGCCCGGTACTCGTCCATGTCGCCGTCGAACGGCCGCACGGCCCCATCGGCCACCAGCCAGAGCCGGTCCGCCACCAGCTCGACCAGATGCGGGTCGTGCGTGATCAGCAGCACCGCCCCCTGGTAATCCGCCAACGCTCGGACCAACGCCTCGCGCGCGTCGATATCCAGATGGTTGGTCGGCTCATCCAGGATCAGCATCTGCGGCGCGTCCCGAGTCGCCAAAGCCAGCAGCAGCCGCGCCTTCTCGCCGCCGGACAACGCGCCCACCCGGCTGTCGGCCCGGTCCGCGTCGAGCCCGAACCGCGCCAGTTGGCTACGCACCTGCGGCGGCGTGGCCCGGGGCAGCGCCCGCGCCATGTGGTCCACCGGCGTCTGCTCCAGCATCAGCTCATCGGTCTGATGCTGGGCGAAGTACCCCACCCTCAAGTCCTTGGACCGCCGCAGCTCCCCCGACAACGGCGCCATCCGTCCCGCCAGCAGCTTCGCCAGCGTGCTCTTGCCGTTCCCGTTCGCGCCCAAGAGCGCGATGCGGTCATCCGGCTCGATCACCAGCCCCAGCCCCCGCAGCACCCGTATATCCCCGTATCCCGCATCGACCCGCTCCAGGTCCAAGATCGGCGGCGGCAACTGCTTTGGCTCCGGGAACGCGAACCGGCTCGGCGCATCCTCCACCACGCTCTCGATCGCCGGCATCCGCTCCAGCGCCTTGAGCCGGGATTGCGCCTGCCGCGCCTTAGTCGCCTTGGCGCGGAACCGATCCACGAACGCCTGCATGTGCGCCCGCTGCGCCGCCACCCGCTCCGCCGCCCGGGCCTGCTGCATGGCATGTTCGGTGCGTATCCGCACAAACTCGTCGTAGCCGCCCGGCGTCAGGCTCAGCTTCTGCCGGTCCAGATGCGCGATCGCCTCCACCGCCCGGTCCAGCAAGCCGCGGTCATGGCTGACGATCAGGCACGCTCCCGGGAACCGCGCGAGCCATCCTTCCAGCCAGAGCGTCGCCTCCAGGTCCAGGTGGTTGGTCGGCTCGTCCAGCAGCAGCAGGTCGGGGGCCGCGAACAGGGCCGCCGCCAAGGCCACCCGCATCCGCCAGCCGCCCGAGTAGCTGTCCACCGAGCGCGCCTGCGCCTCGGCGTCGAACCCCAGCCCGGCCAGGATTGCCGCCGCCCGCGCCGGGGCCGCATCCGCCTGTATCGTGCGCAGCCGCTCATGCACCTCTGCCAGCCGCATCGGCTCGGCCGTCTCCCGTTCGGCCAGCAGCGCCAGCCGCTCCGTGTCCGCCGCCAGCACGGTGTCGAGCAGGTTGGCGGGCCCCGAGGGCGCCTCCTGCCGCACCTGCGCCAGCCGCGCCCGGCTGCTCAGCCGTATTTCCCCCCCGTCCACCGCGATCTCCCCCGCGATGGCGCGCAGCAGCGTGCTCTTGCCCGCTCCGTTCCGCCCGACCAGCCCGATCCGCCGCCCGGGGTCAACCCGCAGGTCCGCCCCATCCAGCAGGGTGCGCCCGGCGATGCGCAGCGTGACGTGGTCGATGACGAGCAGGCTCATGCGCCGGAAATACGCGCAAACGCCCCGGCGCGAAAAGGCCCGCAGCCTTGCCCCTGCGACGTCCATGCCCTAGACCCGGATCGCCCTGATCATGTCAGGGCGATCCGGGTCCAGCTTTTCCGGTCTGGCAACCGACGCCCTGGCCGTGTCCAGCCAGTGCGGTTGCAGACCAAGGCGCCCGCCACCAACACCGGGAATTCCAGCATGGCCGCCGAACGCACCCTCAGCATCCTCAAGCCCGACGCGACACGCCGCAACCTGACCGGCAAGATCAACGCCATCTTCGAGGACGGCGGCCTGCGCATCATAGCCCAGCGCCGCATCCAGCTCAGCCAGGCGCAGGCCGAGACGTTCTACGGCGTGCACAAGGAGCGCCCCTTCTTCAAGGATCTCGTCGGCTTCATGACGAGCGGCCCCGTCGTCGTGCAGGTGCTCGAAGGGGACGGCGCCGTGGCGCAGAACCGCAAGCTGATGGGCGCCACAAACCCGGCCAACGCCGACGAGGGCACCATCCGCAAGCTGTTTGCCGAGAGCATCGAGGCCAACAGCGTGCACGGCTCGGACAGCGCCGAGAACGCCGCCATCGAAATCGCTTACTTCTTCGCTGGCGCCGACATCGTCGGCTGATGCGCAAGCCGACTGCGCTGGCCTGCCTTGCGCTGCTCGCGGCGTGCGGCCCGAAGCCGATCGTGCTGCAGCGCCCGCCCGAGCCCCCCTCGGGCATCGACGGGCGCTACCGCGGCACGGCCCGCCTCGTGCGCGCCGCGGACCGCTACTGCCCCCGCAGCGGCCCGCGCGTTTTCCGGCTCAGCGGCGGCGACATCACCCTCTCCTATTCGGGCGCCGGGCGCGAGCGCATCCCGCTGACCGCCGCCGTGCAGCCGGACGGACGCTTCCGAACCTCGGACGGCGAGGGCACGCTGGAAGGCCAGGTCGAGAACGGGATGCTTGAGATCACCATCAGCAGCGGGCAGTGCGAGCACCACTGGACCATGCGCAAGATCGGGTAAGAGCCAGGAAATCCAGCAACGGATCGCCTGAGTTGCGTGCCGCGACACGTCGATCGGGCGAACGAGCGCTTAACCTTTGTTTTGGCGGGCAGCCTTGTCGGCCTGCTGCCACGATTCCGGCAATGACCGTCGTCCCGGCATCTTGGCACGCGCGCCAATACCCGCCGCAACCTTGCACTTCTGAGACATCTTCGCCAAATCTCCGGCAACGAAAGGATGTATCGATCATGTTCATCGAGACCGAAGGCACGCCGAACCCGGCCACCCTGAAGTTCCTTCCCGGACGCGACGTGATGGGCGAGGGCACTGCGGACTTCGCCGGCCCGGACTACGCCGCGCGCAGTCCGCTGGCCACTGCCCTGTTCTCCCTCCCCGGCGTCGCCCGCGTTTTCCTCGGCTCCGACTTCGTCACGGTCACGAAGAACGACCTTGCCGATTGGCAATCCCTGCGTCCGCAAGTCCTCGGCGCCATCATGGAGCATTTCGTGGCCGGGCGCCCCGTCATCGAGGGCCAGGGCGAGGCCGCCGACGAGGACGTCTCTCCCGAGGACCAGGAGGTTGTCGACCAGATCAAGGAGCTGCTCGACACCCGGGTCCGCCCCGCGGTAGCGAGCGACGGCGGCGACATCGTGTTCCGCGGCTACCGCGAGGGCGTCGTCCGCCTGCATATGCAAGGCGCGTGCAGCGGGTGCCCCTCCAGCAGCGCCACACTCAAGCACGGCATCGAGAACATGCTCCGCCATTACGTGCCGGAAGTCCTGTCCGTGGAGCAGGTCGAGGCCTGACCAATGCTCGACGAACCCGGCGAGGCCGTGACGGAAGCCCTGGCGCCGGCCTCGCAGTTCGGCCTCGGCGGCGCCAAGCTCGATGATGCCGGGCTTGATATCCTATTCCGCGAGGCGCGGACGCAGTGGGCGTGGCGTCCCGCCCCCGTTGAAGACGGCACGCTTCGCGAGCTGTACGACCTCCTGAAACTGGGTCCGACCTCCGCCAACTGCTCCCCTGCCCGTTTCATGTTCCTGCGCACCATGGAGGCCAAACAGCGCCTGCGCCCCGCCCTTTCGGCCGGGAACGCGGACAAGACGATGCTTGCCCCGATCGTCGCCATCGTCGCCCATGACCCGTCGTTCTTCGAGGATCTTCCCCGACTTTATCCCGGCGCCGACGCCCGGGCCTGGTTCGAGGGCAACGAGGAGCTTGCCGGGGACACCGCCTTCCGCAACGGCACCCTCCAGGGCGCCTACCTGATCCTCGCCGCCCGCGCGCTCGGGCTTGATTGCGGCCCCATGTCAGGTTTTGACAACGCCAAGGTCGACGACGAATTCTTCACGGCCACTGGTTGGAAGAGCAACTTCCTCGTCGCTTTGGGCCATGCCGAGGGCACCGACCTTCCGCCCCGTGCCCCGAAGCTGGGCTTCGACGAGGCGTGCCGGCTCCTCTGACCCTCAGCAACACGATCCTGACCCTCGACGCCGCCTTGGCAGGGTGCGGCGCCGGCGTCGTGGCGTCCGGCCGCACGGCCGCCGATTGCCGCCATCCCGGAGGCCGCGGCAGCGACGCAACCCTCCCCGCGATGGCGTTGGGCGCGCTGCAATCATGCGGACTGGCCGCGGCGCAGCTTACCGCCATCGCGGTCACGGTCGGCCCAGGCAGCTTCACCGGCGTGCGGGCAGCCCTCTCCCTCGCGCACGGCATTGGCCTTGCTGCCCACATCCCCGTCATCGGCGTCAGCGTCGGTGACGCGATCCGCGCCGGGTTGGCATCCGCGCGCCCGGTCTGGATCGCCATCGACAGCAAGCGGGAGCGCATGTTCCTGGATGACGGCGCTTCGATCCGAACCGTGTCGCTCGGCGCCCTCCCCGAACCTCCCGGCCCGATCACGGTCGCCGGCGATGCGGCCGAGGCCGCCGCGCGTCGATGGGTTGCCCAGGGCGTGCAGGCGATCGCGGCGCCGTTTCAGGGCCTCTCGCCGCAGGCCATCGCGGCTGCGTCGCGAACCTCGCCCCGCCCGGCCCTGCCGCTTTACGTCGACCCGCCGGACGCCCGTCCAGGCGCCGCCGTCCGCCCTGCCCCCGCCGGCTGATGCTGCCGGCCACGTCCGCCCATGCCGCCGCTCTCGCCGCCATTCATGCCAGCGCCTTCCCCCCCGCAAGCCGCTGGGGCGCGGACGCGATGGCACTGCAGCTCTCCCTGCCCGGCGCTTTCGGCCACATTGACCCGGCCGGCGGTCTTGTCCTGGCCCGCGTCATCCTCGATGAAGCGGAAATTCTGACCCTTGCCGTCGCCCGCGAGTGCCGGGGCCGGGGCCTAGGCGCCGGCCTGATGCGGCAGGCCATGCGGACCGCCGCTGCCCGGGGGGCGGCCACGATGGTCCTGGAAGTCGCTGCCGACAACGGTCCGGCCCGCGCCCTCTACGCCCGTCAGGCGTTCCTGCAAGTCGGCCGCCGCCGCCAATATTATCCGGGCGGCATCGATGCCCTGATCCTTCGCGCGCCGCTCAGCTTTTCTTGCGAATCATGACCAGGCTGATCCCATCCCCCACTGCCTCGATGCTCAAAACATCGTGCCCCTGCTCCGCTGCGGTCCGCGGGACGTTGCGGAGAGGCTCATCGCCCCGCAACCGGACCGCGAGAATCTGCCCCGGCTGAAGCTGGTCGATGCCGAGTCGGGTCCGCACGAAGGTCATCGGGCAGACATAGGCGGTGATATCGATCTCTAAATCGGCCCGAATGCCAATCGAGGGTTGTGGCTCGCCAGACTGGAATGTATTGCTGGAGTTAACAAGCACCATTTATTCTTTCCCCACTATTGCGAAACGACGTGAGACAGAGATATATGCGTGACATCTTTCAATAGAGGAAAGCGGTCATGACCGAGCAGACAGAGACAGGTGACGTTCTTGGATTGACTGCGCAGATCGTCTCGGCTCATGTTTCCAACAATTCAATCGGCGCGGACGCACTGCCGAGCCTGATACAGGACGTTTACCGCACCTTGGCTGGAGTCGGTAAGGAGCAAGTTGTCCCCGACAAGCAGCAACCGGCAGTTCCGATCAAGAAGTCTGTTTTCGCCGATTACATCATCTGCCTCGAAGACGGCAAAAAGCTGAAAATGCTGAAACGGCACCTCAAAACGTCCTACAACATGACCCCGGAGCAATATCGCGAGAAGTGGCAACTCCCGCCGGACTATCCAATGGTTGCCCCCAGCTACGCTAAGCACCGGTCCTCGCTGGCCAAGAAAATCGGTCTCGGCACAAAGCCGCGCGGACGCTAGGCGCCCCGTTCACGCCAAACTGATCTGTCGGCGGCAGGTCGGTTTGGAAGCCTTCTTCCCGGTCAGTCTTGCCAGATCGGCCAGGCGCTCGTCCAGAACCTACCGCTGCAACCCGATCAGGGGCGCGAGCGCCTCAGGTTTCTCTGCCGGGCAGCCTCAGCGGCGCATTGCCGACGCTGCCCAAAACCCCGGACGCTGGCAGGGCATGGCGCGGTCCCGATTCGACATGCGGTGGCCTGTTCGGCTACGCCAATCAATGTGACGGGCGTGGCGACCGGCAAGGACTTCATGGAAACACGCATCGAACGGCTATGTGTCGAGAACGGCCTCAAGATGACGGGCCAGCGCCGGGTCATTGCCCGCGTTCTTTCCGAGGCGGCGGATCACCCCGACGTAGAGGAACTCTACCGCCGGGCCGTCGCCATCGATCAGCGCATCTCGATCGCGACAGTCTACCGCACAGTCCGGCTGTTCGAGGAGAAAGGCATTCTCGAGCGCCGCGACTTCGGCGGCAACCGCGCGCGGTACGAACCGACCGAGCACGGCAAGCACCATCACATCATCGACGTCGAATCCGGTCGGGTGACCGAGTTCGAGAGCGCTCCGCACGAGGCCCTGATCGACGCCATTGCCAAGCAGTTGGGGTTTGAGCTCGTCTCTTACCGCCTCGAACTCTTCGGCCGCAAACGCCAGCAGCCGAAACCCGACGCGGCCCGCAGCCGAGCCGACCCCGATGAGCCTGCCCAGCACGCACCCCCAGCATCGGCCGCAGCGCCATGACGCATTACGCCCGCCCCCAACGCCGCGCCCACTTCCGCGAACTCAGGGCCGGGAAGCTCGGCGTGCGGATCGCCTCGAACCAGGCCGAGATGGACGCCGCCCAAGCCCTCCGCTATCGCGTCTTCTTTGAGGAAATGGGCGCGATCCCGTCGCCGGAAACCCTCGCCGCCCGCCGAGACTCCGACGCCTTCGATGCCGTCGCCGACCATCTCCTCGTCCTCGACCATACTTTCGGCGACGGCGCCGCAGCCGTCGTCGGCACCTACCGCCTCATTCAGAAAGAGGGGGCCGCCAAGGTCGGCCGCTTCTACTCCGCCGACGAATACGACCTCGCTCCCATCGACGCCTTCCCGGGCCGCGTGCTCGAACTCGGGCGTTCCTGCGTGGACGCCAGCTATCGCGGCCGGGCCGTGATGCAGCTCCTCTGGCGCGGCATCGCCGCCTACGTCGCCGAGCAGAACATCGACCTCATGTTCGGCTGCGCCTGCCTGCCCGGCACCGACCCGGAGGCCCTCGCCGAAGAGCTGACCTTTCTCTACGGCCATCACCTCGCGCCGCCAGCGTTGCGCCTGCGCGCGCTGCCGGACCGCTACGTCGATATGCGCCGCCGGGACCCCATGTCGATCGACGCCCGCCAGGCCACCCTGCTGCTCCCTCCCCTCATCAAGGGCTATCTCCGCCTCGGCGGCTTCGTCGGCGACGGCGCCGTCGTCGACGAGCAGTTCAACACCACCGATATCGCCATCATCGTCAAGAGCGACCTTATCACCGACAAGTATGTCAAGCATTACGAGCGCGGACGCGCCGACCAGCCGGACTGAATTGGCCTCCCTCGCAGCATCGGTGAACGCATGGACGTGATCATGACAGCGCCCCGGCTGGCGCCCCAAGCGGTTGCCCTGATCGAGGCCGCGGGCGCCCGCATCCACTACATGCCCCCTTACCCCTCCGCCGCCGAGGTCAGCGCCCTTGCCGCCCGGGTGAACCCGGTCGCCATCCTGTCCCGCCAAGGCCCCGTCACCGCCGCCGTCATGCAGGCTGCCCCGGATCTGCGGCTCATTGCCCGCCACGGCGTCGGGGTGGACGACGTCGATGTCGCGGAGGCCGCCCGCCGGGGCATCCTCGTCACCCGCGCGCCCGGCTCCAACACCCGCGCCGTCGCCGAGCACGCGGTCGCGCTCATGCTCGCTCTGGTCAAGGATCTCCGCCCCCTCTCGGCCCTGGTCGGGGCCGGGCAGTGGCGAGGGGCCGCCACCAAGGTCAGGGACGTGGCGGGCCTTCGCCTCGGCCTTGTCGGCTGCGGCGCCATCGGACAGGCGGTGGCCGAACTCGCCGCCGCTTTCGGCCTCGTCACGCACGGCTACGACCCGGCCACCCCGCCCACCGGCCGCATCACGCCCGCCCCTACCTTGCGGGACCTGCTCCAGCGCGCGGACATCCTCTCCCTGCACCTCCCCTATACGCCGGCCACCCGGCATGTCATCGACGCCGCCGCCCTCGCTGTACTGCCCCGGGGCGCGATCGTCATCAACACCGCGCGCGGCGGCCTGATCGACGAGCCGGCCCTGCTTCGGGCGATCGAGTCCGGCCATCTCGCCGGCGCCGGCTTGGACGTGTTCGAAACCGAGCCGCCGCTGCCGGCCGACCCGCTCCGCCGTCACGGCCAGGTCATCGCGACCCCGCACGTCGCCGGCGTCACAGACGGCAGCCTCGTGAGCATGGGCGTCATGGCTGCCGAATGCATCGCGGCCTACCTGCGCGGTCATCGCATCCCTTCAGAGCGCCTCGTCAGCCCATGACCAGGCTCCTCGCCCGCCTTCCCACGGTTGGCTGGCGCGCGGACCTGGCCGCCGCCCTGCTTGGCCTTCTCGCCGCCACCGCGTTGCCACCTTTATACGTCCTCCCCGCCCTCCTCATCGCCGTGCCCGGCCTGCTCACCCTTATCGGCGGCGCCCCAGGCCCTTTCACCGCTGCCCGCCGCGGCTTCTGGTTCGGCTTCGGCCATCATATCCTTGGCCTCTATTGGATCACCGAAGCCATCCTGCTCGAATCCGCGCGCTACTGGTGGTTCGTGCCCATCGCCGTCCCCGCCCTGTCGGCCCTCCTCGCCCTGTTCATCGCCGCCCCCTGCGCCGCCGCCTGGTTCGCGCGGCCCGGATGGCGGCGCATCGCCATGCTCGCCGGCGCCTGGACCCTCAGCGAGTTCGCCCGCCAGTTCATCGGCACCGGCTTTCCCTGGAACCCGTGGGGAAGCGTCTGGGCCCTCCCCGGCCTGCCCGGCGACATCATGATCCAGCCCGCCGCCTGGATCGGCGCCCCGGGCCTTACGCTCCTCACCGTCCTCGTCGCCGCGCTGCCGATCCTGGGATGGCGAGGCTGGGCCGCCGGCACGCTCATCCTCGCCGCCTGGATGGCCGCCGGCATCTGGCGCGTCTCAACCCCCGAGCCTGCCGGCACGGGCGCTGTCGCGGTCCTCGTGCAAGGCAATGTCTCCCAAGCCCAGAAATGGGATCGGGACACCGCGGTCGCGACCTTCCGGCGCTACCTCTCCCTCTCCGCGGAAGGCGTGACCACGGCCGGGGACCGCCCCGCCGTCGTCATCTGGCCCGAGACCGCCAGCGTCTACCTGCTTCAATCCGATCCAGGCGCCCGCGAAGCGATTGCCGACGCCATCGCCCCTGCCCGCGGCGCAATCATCGGCAGCCTGACGTTCCGCAACGGACACCCCTCCAATCAGCCCGGCAACGAGCCTTTCAACAGCATGGTCGCCCTTAACGCCGACGGCTCCATCGCCGGCATGTATGACAAATGGCACCTCGTCCCGTTCGGCGAATACGCCCCCACCTGGGTTCCGCTCGCGATCCAGGTCGTTCCCGGCCAATTCGGCTTCGGCGCCGGCCCCGCGACCCTGCGCATCCCCGGCCTGCCTCCCTTCGCCGGGTTGATCTGCTACGAGGCGATCTTTCCAGCCCAGGTCGTGGACGAGGCGCACCGCCCCGGCTGGATGGTCAACATCACGAACGACGCCTGGTTCGGCAACTCGACCGGCCCGCGGCAACACCTCGTCGCCGCCCGCATGAGGGCCGTCGAAGAGGGGCTGCCTTTGCTCCGCGCCGCCAATACCGGCATCACCGCCGGCTTCGACAGCCGTGGCCACGAACTCGCCCGCTTGCCGATGCGCGTCGCCGGGGAATTGACTGTGCCGATCCCTGGCAAGCGCCCCCCCACAACCTTTTCCCGCTGGGGCCTCGTCATGCCCGGCCTGTTGGCCTGCGCCCTGGTTGCGGCCGCGCTTATCCGTCGCGTGCGGATCGAACCCGGCGGCGAGGCTCCGCCGCGGCGATTTGCGCAGCAGTCGATTAAATGAGAAATGTCCTGAAATACAATCGTTCTTGACGTCCTCCGGTTGTGATGTTAACTATCTGTTCAGCTTTATCGTGCACGTGCGAGGACAGACATGTTGGTTCAGGCGAATGCCGGCCCGGAGAAGGATAGTGGCCCGAGCCCGATTGATGCCCATGTCGGATCAAGAATTCGACTGCGTCGCACCTTATTGGGAATGTCGCAGGAGCGGTTGGGCGATGCTCTCGGGCTGACGTTCCAACAGGTGCAGAAATACGAGCGGGGCGTGAACCGTGTCGGCGCGTCCCGGCTGTTCGACCTGTCCCGCGTGCTCGACGTGTCGATCAGCTTCTTCTTCGATGACATGCCGGAGCAACTTGCCGGCATTCACGGCACCGGACACATGACCCATGCCGCCGGAGGCTTTGCCGAACGTCAAGACGCATTCGGCGCCGATGAAGCCCTCAACCGCCGCGAAACGCTTGAACTCGTTCGCGCGTATTACCGGATTACCGACCCGGCCGTGCGCAAGCGCGTCTTCGACCTTGTCAAGACGATGGGGCCTCCCGAAGGCTGACGCCGCGCCGAGTGTCCCCAGGCCGGCTGCTTGGCCCGGGGACATTCGAGAGCCTACTGCTTTTTCGTATCGGCGGACGAGCTTGACTGATTGCCGCCCGACCCGCCCTGCTTTCCCATCTGCGTGATCGCCGTTACCCCATCCGGGTTGATGATCATCATGACTGGCCGGTCCTGCTTGTCATGCGCCCGAATCAAGAATGACTGCGGCATCACTTGCACGTTGGTGAATCCTGCTTGCTGAAGGTCGGTTTTGATCTTCTGCCGCAGAGCCGCAGTATTTTGCGAATTCGTGGAGGACGAGTCGCCGCCCTGGTTTAAGCTGGTCGACTGCGCTAAAGCGGGTAGCGCAAAGGCCGTAGACAGAAGGACGGCAGCCAACAGTTTAGACGTCATTGCAATCTCCAATTGAAATCTGAAAGCCATCCTGGCCACATCGGCAAGAACGACTAAGTAACCGGCCGCTATGTCCCAAGTTTGAGAGGCAAGCAGACACGACTGCGCGAGAACAGTGACAACAACGTCATGCGGGGAGAACGAGACGCGATTGGAGCCTTGTCACCCTGACATGGCCAGGACTACGAGGATTAGCACTCATCTGACCTGGCGATTGCCGCTCTTCCTGTCCAGTCAGGCAGAGCCGTTACAGTCTCGTGTCCAGGTTTAAAAGTTCATTGCGTGGAATCGCATGCTTCGGGATACTCGCCCTTTGGTTCCGCAATCTGCTTATTCCAGATGTTCGAAAGCGAACGTCTGGGGCAGGGCACCAGTGGGCCGATTTACCCTGACGCTCGAGAGGCGAGCGTCAGGTTTGGACCGTTAGCGCCTTATGTCGTCCCGGCGCATCATCTGTAAGGCCTTCGCCGACAGTGCCGCCAGGCCGCCCAGCAAAGCCCCTGAGCTGAAATGGATTAATGCCAGCAACGGTAGGTAAATCAGTCCGATCATCGCCCGCGCGCTGCCTTCAAGATTATCCGCGCCGCCAATGCCGAAGAGACTGCCGCCACGCCGAACAACACCCCGCTCGTCACGGAGGCCGCCACCACGAAGCCGGTCAGCAATCCCGGCTTAGGCAAAAATCGTATCACCGGCGAAAGTCCTTTGTTGGTTTAGGCGAACGCTTGACCCTCGCGCCGAGACAAGCTGTCCGGGACGCATCACGAACGCAACATATACGCTTCGAGGTGCTGAGACGCTTCAGGGCATGACATTCGGGATCAGATATGGCGCGGGCGCCTCAACCGCCAACTGGCCCTGGGCCGCTACTGCGCCGGATACTTGAACTCGAACGACGCGCTGAAGGGCGCCCACCACGCAGGAACACCGGTTTCCTCGTCTGTATGGCGATAAAACCCATGATCCAAAGGCGGCGTGAACGTATAGGTCAATTTATACGTCCCCGGCCCGTCCATGGTCACGTTCCGGGCATAATGCGGCCCGTCCTTCGCCATCATTGGCAGCAGCGTTCCATCCGAACGCCAACCCGCGCCCTGTTTCGTGAGCTGATACGCAACGCCGAGATATGGGATCCAGCCGCCATCGGGATACCCGTAGACATTGTCCGCGGTTGCATGGACATCCGCCTCCAGGTGGACCACGCCGGTTCCCTCGTGCGCCATGTCCGGCAGCATGGGCGCCATTTCCACGCCCACCAGGTAATTGGCGACGATCTCCATATCGTGGACGTGGACCGGCCCGCCGACGTAATACTCCTTCGCGCCGGCCGGCAGTGCGGTCAGCAAGCCGCCCAGTCCAACCGCGGCCAGCCGCAGTTTACGCATCCCGGACGCTTCTCAGCCCGCAGTCTGCTGATTGCGCAGGACTTGCGCCGGGCCACGCGCCGCACTCGGGGCGCGGCCGAGCAGCCGTGATCCGATCACCAGTGTTGCCAGCACGGCCAGGTAGACAACGAGCTGCACGCCCATTGGCCGGTCCGAATACCCGACCATCGTGTGCAACGCCCGCCCCGGCAGCCCATCCTGCGGCAGCAGCCACGACGTGTCCCAAAGCTGGTAGCCCCAAGCCGGGATCAGGTCGGCTCCCGCCAAGGTCGCCGCCGCCTGTCCGGCCATGCCTGCCGCCACCAGCGCGATCAGCCAGCTCGTCACCGAGAACAGCATCCTGACCGGGATCGCGACCAAGCCCCGGTAGAGCAGGAACGACACGGCCGCCCCCAGCCCGATGCCGAGCATGCCGCCCAGCAACAAGGCCCCGACGCTTTCCTGCGAGGACGCCGCGATGCCGTAAAGGAACAGCACCACCTCGCCCCCCTCGCGCAGCACCGCGATCCCCACCACCAGCGCCAGCGCTAGCAACGACTTGTCGCCGCTCGCCACCGAATGCCCGATATCCTTCATCTCCCGGGCCATCTCCCGCCCGTGGCTCGCCATCCAGAGCTGGTGCCATCCGAGCATCAACACCGCTGCCGACAGCACCCCGGCCGTGAAAATCTCCTGTCCGTAGCCTTGCACCGCATTTGAAAGCGCGCCGGCGAACATGGCCAGCACGCAAGCGCCGGCCACGCCCCCGGCGATCCCCCCCGCGATCCAGGCGCCGCGGCGCGGCACCCCCTCTGTCGCCGCCAGCACGATCCCCACGATCAACCCGGCCTCGAACACTTCCCGGAAAACGATGATCAGGCTGCCGAGCATCGCCTATTCTCCCGCCATCTTCTCGGTCACGACCACGACGCCTTTCGCGGTCTCCTCGTGATACTCGTCGACGAAGGCATAGCGCCCCGGCTTCAGGGGCCCGGCCGACACCGTGATCGTTCCTCCGGGCACTACGACCTTCTCGATCCGCAGGTCACGGCTTTCCAGCTCCGCCGGCGTCTCGTCCTGGTTGTGCAGCACGATCTTGAACCGCTGTCCCGCCGGCGCCGTGACCGTGTCCGGCGTGAACTGATGCCCCTTGAGCGTCAGCGTCACCGTGTCGGCAGCCAGCGCGGCGCCGCCCGAGAGCAGCGCCCCCGCGATCAAAGCAGCCGATAGTTCGCGAAGTCTCGACAAGGCAGCCTCCATTTGCGTATGACCACTTGATAGTGCGAACCATTCGCAACTGCAACCCCGCCATGCCGGAGCCTGCCGCAAATGGCCGACCCAAGCCTGTTCGATTTCATGCGCATTCCCGCCTCGACCCTGATCGCGCTCGACAACCGCGCCATCCATTTCGCCATGCAGCCTTATCACTACATCGTGCGGCTCGTTCACGTCGTCGCCATGGCCGCCTTCTTCGGCGCCATCGGCCTGCTCGACCTGCGCCTCATGGGCTGGCGTGCCGCCATTCCGCTCCGCGCCTTCGCCGACCACGCCCTGCCCTGGCTTTACGCGACCTTCGGCGTGGCCGTTGCGACCGGCATCGCGCTGTTCGCCTACGAGCCGCTCCGCGCCGGCAGCCGCGCCTACTTCACGCCAAAGATGGCCTTCATCGTCTTCGGACTTGCCAACGCGCTTTTGTTCCACCGCACCGGCTACCTGCGCGCCATCGCCGCCGAAGGCGCCATGCCGGCCCGCGCCAAATTTGCCGGACTTGTCTCCCTCGTCCTGTGGACCGGCGTCATCGTCTGCTCATCGCTGAACGCCGAGCCCGCCCCGAAGGTGTTGCTTCGCTGACCTGCCGCTCGCCGCCCGATCGGCCGTTACCGGGCCGGCGCGCTGGCCTGGCGGTCCGCCAAGGCTTTGTTCAGACGGGCAGCTTTATCGGCGTGCCCACGCGCCTATTGCCGATGCTGCCCTAACCATCGGACCAAGCCGACCAGCTCGGGCGTGCGGACGGGGTCGCTGGCTGATCCCGACAGGCGCAGGCCGAGCGTTGGACTGGTCTCGCCCCCGGGACTCAAGGCGGGGACGAACCCGAGCCGGAGATCGATCCCGTCGCCGACCAGGTCCACGTTGCCGGTGACCCTCGCGCTTCCGAATGGACTGAGGAGGCGCCCGTCGGCATCGACCACGCCTCGCTCGATGCCGAGGCGTAGATCCATCGTGGAGAACGGCGTGCGCCCGGCGAGCAGGAACGCCTTGATCGGATCGAGGCGCTCATCGTGCTGCGGCGCAGACAGCGCCGCCGCCATGCCTTCGAGGTCGAATCCCGTTGCCGCGCCATCGGTCGCGGTCAGCTCGGCGCGTCCTGCCATCGTGGCAAGCAATGCGGCCGGGCTGTAGCCTGCCGCGGTAAGCTGCGTCCGGCCCTGCATCTCGCCGGATGCAAGGTCGACCGGCGCGTCCAGCGCGCCGCCGGAGATGCGCAGGCCGCGCGCCTCCGCCCGGACGCTGACGTGCGGCGGGTCTTTCGCGGCATCGACCGTCAGGCCCGCCGTCATCGAGCCGTCGAGCAGGCGGCCGGCGACGCGGCTCAGTTTCAGCACGCCGTCGTCCAGCGTGACATCCGTCGACGCCTGCTGCAGCACGGGCGAGAGCCCGGCCAGCACCTGGTCCGCCTCAACCCGGACCGACGCCTGCCAGCCCTGCACCCAGGACAATGGCAACGGCTCCGGCGAGCGTGGATAGACGAGCGGCAGCGGCAGCGTCTCCGCCTTCGCCTGCCCGGTCAGGCGCGTCCCGTCGAGCTGCAGCGACGCATTCAGGCGAAGCGAACCTGCGGCCAGGGTCGCTCCATTCAACGTGAACGTGCCCGGTTCGCTGGCGACCTGGCCCACGAGCGAGAACGAGCCATCCCCGAGCCAGGCAAAAGCCCCGGGAATGCCGAGGCTCTGCAACAGCCGCGGCGCCCCGGGATGCTGCAACGTTATGCCGCCCGACCAGCTCCGCTTCGGGAGATTGATGGTGGGCTGCACGTCGACCCGCAAGTCGGACACGTTGACTGTGAGCCGGCCAGCCAGCGCCTCCTGCGGACCGGACGCGAGGACCGTGACCGCCGCCGGCCCGCGGACCAAGGGGGCCAGCTCGGGCGGCAAAATCCGTGAGGCGGCGAGCAGCGGCCGGAACGCCTCGGCCTCGGGCGCGGACAGCTCCAGCTTCCCATCCAAGAGCTGTCCGGCGTCGCTCACCTGCCCGGATACGCTGAGCCGGGACCCGAACGGGCTTGCCTCCAGGCGATGCAAAACGACGCGCGCCGCCTCCGATTGCAGCTCAAGCGCTACGGCCCCGAGCGGAATTTGGCCCCAGGCGGCTTGGCCGATCCTCAATCGCACGTCGGAGTCGATGGTTCTGAGCGCCGCCAGCGCTTTTGAGGCAGCATCGGCCGTCAACATCGCGGCAGGCTCGGGAACCCAGCCGTCGAACGACAACCGATCCAGGGTCAGGTCGGCGGTCACGGCAGCCCGGGGGGGCGGCTTGGCTGGCGCTGTCGGCTTGGCTGGCGGCTTGGCCTCGGCCGGAGCTGGGGGCGGTGCGGGCGAGGACGCCTGCGCCGCCGGCCGAACGGGCGCTGCGGGCAGCCGGATCGAGGCCGCCCCGGTCAGATGGCTGTCGTCGACAGTCCCGCTCAGCGCCGAGATTGCCGCCTCGCCGGCACTGGCTCTGAGTTGTCCCGCGAGGTCCGCGGTTCGCAGCACGTTGGGCGGCAAGGCGGCCAGCGGCGCCGGCAGGATGGGTTGCAGCCATCGCATCGTGGCACGCAGGTCGGGGGCCGCCAGGTGCGCCGGGCCCGTGAAGGTTGCCGGCGCGCTGCCAGGGACGCTGCCAGGGACGCTGCCAGGGACGCTACCGGAGACGCTGCCGGACAGCGAGAGCCTCGCGCTGCCCGGCAGCACCGCCGAGACGTCACGCAGCACGACCGCGCCGCCGCCGAGATCGACGGCGCCGCGCAGGCGGCGCAGCGTGCCGCCGGCGAGGGTCGCGGCCTCCGCCGAGAGATCGATCCCGGTCGGCAACCCGGCGCGCAGGCCGGGCGGGTTGCGGATCAGCAAAGCGGGTATCCAGGCGTCCAGGTCCAGACGGCCCGCGGTGATGGACAGATCCAGCCGCGGCTCGGGCGAGACCCGCAGTGCCACGGCGCCCCGGGCGGGCGCGCCGCCGATCTCGAGCGACAGCTCGTCGGCGATCATCAGCCCGCCCGCCGCGTTGAGCCGCCCGTCGCCGCGCCAGGGCATCGCCGGCGCAGGCATGAGCAGCGACAGGTCCGCGCCCCGGCCGGCAACCCGGCCCTCGATCGCGCCGCCGGGCATGATCCGGCCGGAGAAGGTGCCGCCCGTCCCGCGCAGCGGGCCTTGGCCGTCAAGGCTGATGTCGAGGCCCGCCGCACGGTCGCCGCCGGGCCGGGCCAGGCGGAAGGTGAACTGCCATCCCCGCCCGCCGGACTGCCCGGACCCGGCCACGAACAGCGTTCCCGTGTCAGGATCGGTCGAGAGCGTGGCCTCGATGCCGGAGAACGCGAGGCCGCCCATCGCCACCCGGCTCTGCTCGATCTCGGCTTTAAGGCCGGTGATCCAGGCCGGCGGGGGCCGGGACAGCGCGCCGGCGGGCGGCGGCCAGGGCAACCGCACTTCGGCGCCTTGCAGCACCAGCTCGCGCGCGTCGATCCGCCCGGCCAGCAGCGGGCCCAGCGCCACCCGCAGACGCAGCGCCTTGGCCTCAAGCTGGACGCCGTCTCCCGCGTCCTCGACCGACACGTTGGCCGCGGTCAGCACCGGCTGCGGCAGCAACTGCAGGCTGACGGGGCCGCCGATGCGCACGCCACGCCCGAGGCGTTGCGAGGCAAGGGCGGCGATGCCGTCGCGATACCGGTTCCAGTCGAGCAGTCCGGGCGCGACCCAGACGCAGGCGAGAACCGCGGCCAGAGCCGCCACGGCCGCCGCCGCCGCCAACCTGCCCCGGCGTGCAGAGCCGCTTTCTCTCGGCAAGATTGCGTCAACCATTCGGCGCTAACATGCTCCTCGTACGTCCTAAGCAGGCATTCGTGACTTGGGCCACGAATGCCTGCTTAGGCATCTGTGAAGACGCATCATTTTTCGCGTCGTGACGGCGAGCCGTCCCGCGAGATGATGCTTAGGTGGCATGGGCGGGGTTCACGCACCATCTCTCCTCCTGCGACTCGCCTATTAAAACACTTCAAGCGGACACGGTAATGCTCGAAACTCGGCGCCGCGGCGCTCGGCTGGAAAGGGTAACTGTCGGAGCATGAGCTACTGGGGCAAACTGCTCGGCGCGGTCGGCGGCTTCGTCGTCGGCGGGCCGTTCGGCGCGATCATGGGTGCCGCCATGGGCCATGCGGCCGACGGCGGCGCGTTGCCGAAAATCGACATCAACCGGTTCCTGGGCGGCACGCCGCTCGATCCCGCCCGCATCGCGGCCACGCTCGGGCAGCGGGACCAGCTTTTCGCCATCTGCGTCGTCGTGCTTTCGGCCAAGCTGGCCAAGTGCGACGGAAGCGTGGCGCGTGCGGAAATCGACGCGTTCAAGCGCCAGTTCCGCATCCCGCCGCAGTCGGTGCGCGACATCGGCCGCCTGTTCGACCAGGCGCGCGACAGCTCCGAGGGGTTCGAGTCCTACGCGCGCGAGCTCGGGCGGGGGTTCGCCGACAACAAGGGCCTGCTCGAAGACGTGCTGACGGCCCTGTTCGTGATCGCCCGCGCCGACAAGCCGTTGACCAATGCCGAGCACAACATGCTGTGGCAGATCCACCACGCGTTCGGCCTGGACAACCTGGCCTGGGAGCAGGCGCGCGGCGGCGTCAGCAAACGCGCGCCGGAGACCGAGGATGCCTACGCGGTGCTCGGCGTCGCGTCGGACGCGAGCGACGAGGCGGTGCGGGCGACGTGGCTGCGGCAGGTGCGGGAGAACCATCCCGACAGCCTCGCCTCCCGCGGCGTGCCGCCGGAGTTCATCGCCCGGGCCAGCGAGAAGGTGGCGCGGATCAATGCCGCCTGGGACCGCGTCAAGCGCGAGCGAGGGCTTTGAGGGACGCGCCGAGCCCCAACCAGGACGAGCGCCCGCCTGGTACGTCGATCGACACGCTCGTCCTGCACTACACCGGGATGCGCTCCGCCGCCGACGCCATCGGCCGCCTGCGCGACCCGGCCGCCCGCGTGTCGTCGCACTACGTCGTGGAGGAGGATGGGTTGGTCTGGCGTCTCGTGCCGGAGGACCGCAGGGCGTGGCACGCGGGGGTCTCGCACTGGCGCGGGCGCCCTACGCTCAACCACCGCTCGGTCGGCATCGAGATCGTCAATCCGGGGCATGAATGGGGGTATCGCCCGTTCCCCGCCTTGCAGATGGCCGCCGTATGCGAGCTTTGCCTCGGCATCCTGGGCCGCCATCCGATCCCGCCGCGGAATGTCGTGGCCCACAGCGACATCGCTCCCGAGCGCAAAGAGGACCCGGGCGAGTTGTTCGATTGGCAGGGCCTGGCGCGGAACGGGGTCGGGCTTTGGCCGCTTCGCCGAGCGGCGCCGGTCCCGTTGCAGGCGGTTGGCAAGACGCTGGCCTTGATCGGCTATCCAGTCGCTGATCAAGCGGCGACGTTGAGGGCGTTCCAGCGTCGGTGGCGCCCGACCGATCTGTCCGGCGCAGCCGACGAAGAGACGCGGGCGATGATCGCCAGCGTGGCCGAACTCTGCCGGGATCAGACTGCAGTCGCCCCAATGCAGTCGGGACGGTAAAGGTCTAGCCGGCCAACTCGCGTGAACGATCGGTGGCCGCGGTGATCGCCTTGCGGATGGAGGCCGGCCAGGCGTCCGCGTGCATGAGCACCGCCAAGGCTTGCTCGGTGGTTCCCTTCGGGCTGGTCACGGCCCGGCGCAGATCGGCCGCGTCCGCCTCGCTGGCGCCGAGCAGAGCGCCCGAGCCTGCCACGGTCGCGCGTGCCAGCTTACGGGCGAGGTCAGGCGGCAGGCCATGATCGGCGCCCGCCTGCTCCAGCAACTCGGCAAGCAGGAACACATAGGCCGGGCCACCGCCGGAGATCGCCGTCACGGGGTCGATCAGGGCCTCGTCCTCGGTCCAGGCGACCTCCCCGACGGCTGACAGCAGGGTGTTTGCCAAGTCGCGCTGGTTCTGATCGACGCCCGGCCCCGCGCAGGCGACGGTAAACCCGCAGCCGATCGAGGCCGGGGTGTTCGGCATGGCCCGTATGTGCTTGCCGGCGCCCAACGCCGCTGCAAGGCTGCCAAGCGTGCGGCCGGCCATGATCGACAGGACGAGGCTGGCGCCCGTGAGCGGCCGAAGCTTGGGCAGCACGTCGTCCGCCATCTGCGGCTTGATGGCCAGTATGACGCAGTCGGGCGAAAAGTTTGGCGGCAAACGGTCCAGGCCCGTCACGACCGTCACGTTCGGCCCCGCAAGCGCCTGCGCCCCGTCAGCCGGATCGACGACCACCGACGGGGCCAGTCCCTGCTTGACCCAGCCCGCCAGCATCGCCCCGCCCATCTTGCCGCCGCCGACCAGCAACAGCGGCGGCAAGGTTTCGGTCATGCCTCGCCGACGCACTCCAGCATCGCGGCTTGCAAGGCTTCGGCCGGGGACTTCCCGCCCCAGAGGACGAACTGGAACGCAGGGTAGAACCGCTCGCATTCCGTCAATGCGATGTCGACCATGTCCTCCAGGCTCTCGGCACTCGCGCCGGGAGCGCCGCGCAGGAGCACGGCGTGGCGGAACACGGGCATGCCGTCGTCCGTATCCATGCCGAAATGGCCGATCCAAAGTTTCTCGTTGGCGAGCGCCAGCAGCTCATACAGCGCCTGCCGGCGCTTTTCAGGAACCTTCAGGTCGAACGCGCAGGTGAAGTGCATGGCGCTGATCTCGTGCGACCAGCTGAAATACAGCCCGTAGTCGCACCACTTGCCCGGCGCCTCGGCCGCCATCTCCGCGTCCGTATGACGCTCGAAGGCCCAATCGTTTGCGGCAACAACTTGCTCCATGATGTCCAAGGGGTTGGCAGCGGTGTCCGTGGTTTGGAAGCTGAATGACATGCGGGAACTCCCCATGTTGACGGCAAGCCATGCCATGATGCGACGATGCTCGCGGATTTCTCCCCGACTCGCCGACGGATTGAGATTAGCGGCCACGATCCTGTCGCAGCAAGCCCCGGCGACTTTTCGTAAACTTCGGGCCTTATTCCATGACCGGCGGCGGGATCGGCGCGCCGCCCTCGCCAGCGGACGGCATGGCTGCCGGCGGCGGCTGGCGTCCGCTCGTCTCGGCGGCCGGAGATGCCGGCGGGATGGGACTGGCGCTCGCTTGCGTCCCAGCCTGCGTCATCGAGGCGAGCTTGGCCTCAAGCGCCGCGATCCTCGCATCGGCCGCTTCCTGCCCGGCGCGCGCCGAGGCGGCCATCTCCTGCACCGCTTCCAGGTCTTCGCGCTTGACCAGGTCGAACTTACGGATCGCCTCGTCGACGCGGGCGCGCACGACGCTCTCGATCTCCTCCCGCAACCCGGCCAAGGCCGAGAACGCCCCGCCAGCCACGCCGGCAAGATCATCGAAAAACCGCGGCCGCTCACTCATGACACACCCTCCAAATCCTCTGCGTAAATGATGTCAGTGGTCAGGCTTTGTAACCTGCGTCGCTCAGGGCGCCTCCATCTCCAGCAGGATCTTGCCAGTATGCCCGGCTTTCTCCATCAGCGCATGGGCTTCGTTCGCCCGCGCCAGCGGGAACACTTCGGTGGTGACCGCCTTGATCCGTCCCTCGGCGATCTTCGGCCACGCCTTCTGCCGCAGCTCCGACACGGTTTGCGCCTTGAACGCCGCCGGGCGGGTGCGGAGGGTGGCGCCGGTGTAGGTGATCCGCTTCAGCATGATCGGCATGAAGTTCACCTCCACTTTGGAGCCGAGCGCGAAGGCCAGCTGCACGATCCGGCCGCCGGGCGAGACCGCCTTGATGTTGCGCTCGATGTAGGGACCGCCCACGATGTCGAGGATCATGTCCGCGCCGCCGGCCTTGCGCACGGCCTCGACGAAGTCCTGTTCGTTGTAGTCGATCACCTGGTCCGCACCGAGGTCGCGGCAGACCTGGCAGCGGGCCGCCGGGCTATCGGTCGCGAACACGCGGACGCCGAACGCGTGCGCCAACTGGATCGCCGTGGTGCCGATCCCGCCCGCGCCGCCGTGCACCAGCAGGGTCTGCCCGGCCAAGAGACCGCCTTCAAGGAACAGATTGCTCCAAACCGTGATGAACGTCTCGGGCAACCCGGCCGCGTCGCGAACGGCCATGCCGCCCGGGATCGGCAGGCACTGATCGGCTTCGGCCAGGCAGTACTCCGCATAGCCGCCGCCGTTGGTGAGCGCGCAGACCTGGTCGCCCTCGGACCAGGCGGTCACGCCCTCTCCCCTGCCGACGACCTGGCCGGCGATCTCCAACCCTAGCAGGTCCGACGCGCCGGGCGGCGGCGGGTAGAGGCCCTTGCGCTGCATCATGTCCGGGCCATTCACCCCCGCGGCCGCGACCCGCACCAGCACCTGCCCGGGCCCGGGCCTTGGCGCCGGGCGCTTGCCGAGCCGCAGGATTTCGGGGCCGCCCGTCCCCTCCATCTCAATGACGCGCATCGTGTCCGGGATCATCCATTATCCTCCAGGTCGGGCGGCAGCGTCTCCGCCGGCGCCATTGGCAAGTTCGGCACGGCGCGCCGAGGCGTCGGCGGCGGCGGCACCCAGGGACGGTCGCCGCGGAATGCCCGGTCAGAAAGCATGGCCGGGCCACCCGGTTGCAGCCATACAGCAAACGCGCCGTCGCGCCAGACGGTGAATCGGTCGAGCAGGGCCGCGCCGGGGCAGACGTCGCGCGCGGGCTCGGCGGAGACGACCAGGGACACGCCCGCGCAATCCGCTTCGCGCACCGCGTCGCGCAGCAGCAAGATGGGACCTAGCCGGCACGCCTTGGCGTCACAGAAGGCGGGGAACCCGGCATCGACCGGGCGCAGCGCTTCTTCGCCCAGGTGGTCGGCCCAGACCGAGCGGACGAATTTCGATGCGCCCGGCCGGGCTTGCAGCCGGTAGCCCTCCGGCGCACGGACGGCGATCAGGCGCGCGTCGTTCGACACCAGCACATCGGGCAGCGGCGCGGCCAACGGCGAGAGCAGCCCGGCCAGCATGACGGCCACGCCCAGCAGCCGCAGCCGTGTGCGCCACAGGCAAAGCCAAGCGAAGCCCAGGCTGAACACCGCCAATCCCCAGGCCGGCATCGGCGGCGCCGGCAAGGTCGCCGCCGGCCAGGAGGAGACGGCGTGGGCGACGCGAAGGATGGCGCCGATGCCCCAGCCCATCGGCAAGAGCGCGATCCCCTCCAATCCCAAGGGCATCAGGAACAAGCCGAGCACGCCCAAGGGCACGACCAGCATGGCGGTCAGCGGGACAGCAATCAGGTTCGCGGCGATGAAATAGAGTTGTATGTGTCCGAAATGGTACGCGCCGAAGGGCGCGGAGGCCGTGCCTGCGAGGAGGCTGGTCAGTATAAGCGCGGCTCCGTGCCCGGCCACGCGCCGCCATCCGGGGCCGTGCAGCCTGGACAGCGCGGGCCGCAAGGCTTCGTAGCCGGCGATCAAGGCCAGGACGGCGGCGAAGCTCATCTGGAAGCTGGGCCCCATGACCTCCTGCGGCGAGATCAGGACCAGCGCCGCCGCTCCGAGCGCCAGCCCGCGCAAGGACAAGGCCCGGCGTCCGACGACGACGCCGAGCGTCACCAGGCAGGCCATGGCGAAGCTGCGGATGATCGGGACGTGGGCGCCGGTCAGCACGAGGTAGGCGCCGCCCGCCGCGAGGGCGGCGCCGGCGGCCAGGGCCTTGGTCGGCCAATGAAGGGCGGCGTGCGGCCAGGCGGCGAGGCCGAACCGGGTGGCGAACATGAACAGGCCCATGATGATGCCGATGTGCAGCCCGGCCACGGCAAGGATGTGCGCCAGGCCGGAATCGCGGAAGGCGGCGCGGTCAGCCGGCGGGATGGCGAAGGTGCTGCCGGTTAGCAGCGTGGCGGCGATCGCGCCAGCCGGGCCTGGGATCGCGGCGGTCGTGCGGGCGGCGATGCGGTCGCGCAGGCCTTGCACCCAGCCGGCCCAGCCGCGCGGGGCGTGGTGCTCGAGCAGCACGACCGGATTCAATGCCGTTCCGCCGCCGGCGAGGCCGTTGAAGAATGCGTCGCGCTGCTGGTCCCAACCTCCGGGGTAGCTTGGCGGGAAGGGCGGGCGCAGCAGCGCCCTGACCTTGATCTTGTCGCCGGCCGAGACCGCAGCGGCATCACCCCGCTTGATCCGCACCCGGACCATGCGTTGCAAGGGTTCTGCGCCCGGGGTGAGGCGGACGTCTTCCAGGATCATGCGGCGCCCGTCTGCCAAAACATCGACGCCCCTGACGGTCGCGGTGAGGATGGCGGCGCGGCTCGGAAGCTCGTCCATGGCCGGGGCGCGGGCGGTTCGGAGCTGTCCGGAGGTGAAGCCCAATGCGGCTGCCGTCAGCATCAGGGCCGCAGCGCGTGAGGGCGGCCAACTCCATGACAGGACGCAGAGCACGATCGCGAGACAGCAAGCGATGGGGCCTGCCAAGGCGGACGGCTCTTGCAGGAGCGAGAAATAGGCCGCTGCTCCAGCGATCAGCGCGACGGCAAGCCATGGGGCGAAACGCCCCCGCTCCGCCTCGGCCCATCGTGCTGCCCGAGCCGTCCATTGCGGCGCGAGGGCCGGGGTCCAATTTGCGGCTAATTGATGCACAAGCGCATCATAGCACGGGCGGCGACAAGGATTAAGCTATCACCGGCAACGCCTGCCGTGCGAGGGGGCCATGGCATGGCGAAGGCCGCGCGCGATTCGATCGGCGTAAGGGCTGGGCCCAGTGGGCTTTCTCAAAAAGGTCTTCAATAGATCAAATTACGTATTCGAAGCGCACTGAATGCATTGGAACATTGTGCCCCAAGTTTCTAAACACAGCGGACATTGGCAATCAACACTCACTTGCGATTGGCATCGGGCAGGAGTTCGATAGACCACGGTTAGAAATAACGGTATTTTCCTGTCGCCAGCCTCATACTGTTCATGTCCGCTGGCTCGGATTTTTGGAGAATTATTGCGATGAGTGGATCAATTAGCTCGATGGGCTTCGCGGCTCCTGTATCCAGCAGCACGATTGCCGCGGCGGTCAGCGACGCCTCCGGAGGCGCCGTGTCTGCCAGCTTGATTTCCAGCTTGATTGCCAATGGCCCGAGCGCGGGCTCTGCGGCGGGCATGGAATTCCTCGCCGCGAATGGCGTCGAACTCAGCGCGATCCCCAGCGCGGCTGCGGCTGCGGCCGCGGGTTGGTCCGGGTCGGACGCGACAGCCAACGCATTTGCCGCAGAAGCGTCCTCGATCAACAATGCATTCGTCTCGGCGATCTCCAGCAGCGCCGCTTCCGGTTCGGACCCGGCGCCCGCCTTGCAATCGGCAGCCGAGTCGTTTCTTGGCACGATCATCATCCCGAACAGCGGCGGCGAGAGCCTCCTGACCTTCCTCAGCAGCACATAAACTCGGTCCGGGCACACCGCCGGCGGCTGCAGGCGCCGCCAGCGGTATAAAATTGTCGTTCGAGTTGGCTCTAGCGGGCAGTGAACCGTCGTCCACCCGGTCAAGCTGCGGCGCGCGCTGGCCCGGTTTCCGCGAACATCTCGATCGCGGCGCTGTTGAATTGCGGCAGGTCGCCCGGCTTGCGCGACGTGACCAGCATGCCGTCGCGCACCATGGGCTCGTCGGTCCAGTTGGCGCCCGCGTTGGTGAGGTCGGTCTTGAGCGACGGCCAGGACGTCATCGTCTTGCCGCGCACCGCGCCCGCCTCGATCAGCGTCCAGGGGCCGTGGCAGATCGCCGCGATCGGCTTGCCGGCCTGGACGAAGTGCTTGATGAACGCGACGGCCTTCTCGTCGATGCGGAGATGGTCCGGATTAGCGACGCCGCCGGGCAGGACGAGACCGTCGAACTCGTCGGGCGAGGTGTCGGCCAGCGTGGCGTCGACCGGGACCTTGTCGCCTTTCTCGTCCTTGTTCATGCCCTGAATCGGCGCGGATTTCTGTGAGACGACCATGACGGTCGCGCCCGCCTCGTTCAGCGCCTTATGCGGCTCGGTGAGTTCGAGCTGCTCGAAGCCGTTGGTCGCGAGAATTGCGATCCTTTTTCCGTTAAGCTGGTTGGGCATCGTGCGCCTCCTGTTGGTAAGGCTGGGGAAACGGATCGCCGTGGCCTGCGGTTCGGGCTTGATCGGTCACAGCTTGGCGAGAGGCTTGCGGCCGTAGCCCTTCACGTCCGCGCCCGGCATGGTAAACCCGGCTCATGCCCGTCCGCACCCGTTTCGCCCCCAGCCCGACCGGCCTGCTGCATATCGGCGGCGCCCGCACCGCCCTGTTCAATTATCTGTTCACGCGGCATCACGGCGGCGAGTACCTCGTCCGCATTGAGGATACCGACCGGGAACGCAGCACGGAGGCGTTTACCGCGGCCATCCTCGACGGTTTGGCCTGGCTCGGCCTCTCGCCGGACGAGCCGCCCGTATTCCAATCGAGCCGGCAGGCGCGGCATACGCAGGTGGCGATGGAGATGCTTTCCCGGGGGAATGCGTACTATTGCTACTGCACGCCAGAGGAGCTTCGGGAGATGCGCGAGCGCGCCGTCGCCGAGGGACGCCCGCCCCGCTATGACGGGCGCTGGCGCGACCGCGATCCGGCGGAAGCGCCGCCCGGGGTGAAACCGGTCATCCGGCTGAAAGCGCCGCGCGAAGGCGAGACCGTGATCGACGACCTCGTTCAGGGAGCGGTGCGTGTCGGCAACGCCGAGATCGACGACCTGATCATCCTGCGCAGCGAGGGGACGCCGACCTATCTGCACGCGGTCGTCGTTGACGATCACGATATGGGCATCACCCATGTCATCCGCGGCGACGACCACCTGACAAACACGTTCCGCCAGGTGCAGATCTTCCGCGCCATGGGCTGGGACCTGCCCCGATTCGGCCACCTGCCGCTGCTGCACGGCGCGGACGGGGCCAAGCTCAGCAAGCGGCACGGCGCCGTGGGCCTGCTGGAGTTCCGCGAGCAGGGCTACCTGCCGGAGGCGCTGTGCAACTACCTGCTCCGCCTTGGCTGGGCGCACGGTGACACCGAGATCATCGGCCGCGAAGAGGTCATCCGCGTGTTCGACATGAGCGGCGTCGGCCGCTCCGCCGCCCGGATGGACTATGCCAAGCTCACCCAGGTGAACGGCGTCTATCTCCGCGCCGCCGACGACGGGCGGCTGACGGACGACGTCGTGCATCGGCTGACCGCGGCCGGACTGGATGCGGACGCCGCGCGGGCGAGCATCCAGATGCTCATGCCCGGCCTGAAAGAGCGCGCGAAGAGCTTGGCGGACCTGGCGGCCTCAGCCGCGTTCCTGGCCCGGCCGATGCCGCTCGCCTTCGAGCCCAAGGCCGCCGCCATGCTCACCCACGACAACAAGGCGATGCTGGCCGAACTCGCCCCGGCCCTGGCCGAGACCGATTTCACCCCGCCCGCGCTCGGCGCGGCCATCCGGGGCTTTGCCGAGGCGCGCGGGCGCAAGCTCGGCCAGGTCGCGCAGCCGCTGCGGGCGGCGCTGACCGGCAGCACCATGAGCCCCGGCATCGACGACACCCTGGCCGCCCTCGGCCGCGACGAGAGCCTGGCCCGCATCGCCGCCGCCGCCGCCTGAGCATGTCCGGCCTGCACTACCCGCACCGGCACCTGCTCGCCATCGAGGGCCTGCACCCGCCCGAAATCGCGGTTCTGCTCGACCTCGCGGAGAGCTACGTGCTGCTCAACCGCTCCGGCAAGACGCAACGCGACCTGCTGCGCGGGCGCACGCTGATCAACCTGTTCTTCGAGGACAGCACCCGCACCCGCACCAGCTTCGAATTGGCCGGCAAGCGCCTCGGCGCGGACGTGATCAATATGTCCGTCAGCACCAGCAGCGTGAACAAGGGCGAGACGCTGCTTGACACCGCGACGACGCTCAACGCCATGCGCTGCGACCTGCTGGTGGTGCGGCACGACCAATCGGGCGCGCCGAACCTATTGGCGCAGAAGGTCTCGTCCGCCGTCATCAACGCCGGCGACGGCACCCATGAGCACCCGACGCAGGCCCTGCTCGACGCCCTCACCCTGCGGCGGCGGCGCGGCACGCTGGAGAACCTGACGGTGGCGATCTGCGGCGACGTGCTGCACAGCCGGGTCGCGCGCTCCAACATTCACCTGCTGACCACGATGGGCGCGCGCGTCCGCGTCGTTGGCCCGCCCACGCTGATCCCCGCCGATTGCGCCAGCCTCGGGGTCGAGGTGTTCCACGCGATGGAGCCGGGGCTTTCGGGGGCCGACGTGGTGATGATGCTGCGGCTGCAGCGCGAACGCATGTCGGGCGGGCTGGTGCCCAGCGCGCGCGAGTATTTCCGCTTCTTCGGCCTCGACCGCGCCAAGCTCGCCCATGCCAGGAAGGACGTGCTGGTGATGCACCCCGGCCCGATGAACCGCGGCGTCGAGATCGACAGCGCCATCGCCGACGACCCGGCGCACAGCGTCATCGGCGAGCAGGTCGAGATGGGGGTGGCCGTGCGCATGGCCGTGCTCGACACGCTCTCCCGCCGGGCCAGCCGCAATGCCTGACCTGCTGTTCGAGAACGTCCGCCTCCTCGACCCGGACACGGGGCTGGACCAGATGGGCGGCCTGCTGGTCCGGGACGGCCGCATCGCCGATTTCGGCCCCGCCCTCGGCCGCCCGGACGGCGCTCAGGCGCTCGATGGCGACGGCGCGATCCTCTGCCCCGGCCTGGTGGACATGCGCGCCAGCCTGGGCGAACCGGGCTTCGAGTATCGCGAGACCGTCGCCAGCGCCGCCCGCGCCGCCTCCTTCAGCGGCATCACGACCTTGGCGGCATTGCCCGACTCCCGCCCGGCGCTCGACGACCCGGCGCTCGTCCAGCTTATGCGCGGCTTGGGCGAGCAGACCGGCGCGATCACCGTGGCGCCCTACGGGGCCGTGACCAAAGGCTGCCGTGGCGAGGAGCTGGCCGAGATCGGGCTGCTGCGCGAGGCCGGGGCGGTTGCCTTCACCGACGGAGCAAACGCCATCGCCGATGCGCGGATGATGCGCCGGGCACTGTCCTACGCCCGCGGCTTCGGCGCCATGATCATCCAGCATCCCGAAGACCCGGCGCTGAGCGCGGGCGGCGCTGCCACCGAGGGCGAACTTGCCACCCGCCTCGGCCTGCCGGCCATTCCCGCCGCCGCCGAGGCCATCCTGATCGCCCGCGACATACGGCTCGCGGCGCTGACCGGCGGCGCGATCCATTTCGCGCACGTCTCGACCGCCGACGCCCTCGCCCTCATCCGCGCCGCCAAATCGGACGGCCTGCACGTCAGCTGCGACACCGCGCCGCCTTATTTCGACCTCAACGAGACCGCGATCGGCGACTTCCGCACCTATGCCAAGCTCTCCCCGCCGCTACGCCAGGAGGCCGACCGGCTCGCCGTGTGCGCCGGGCTAGCCGATGGGACGATCGACGCCATCGCCTCGGACCACCAGCCGCGCGACGCCGACGACAAGCGTTTCCCCTTCGCCTTGGCGGCTCCGGGGGGCGCTGGATTGGCGACGCTGCTGGGCGTGAGCCTCGCGCAAGTGCACGGCAACGGGCTGCCGCTGCTGCGCGCGCTCGAACTGCTGACGTCCGCCCCGGCGAAGCTGCTCGCGGCCGATGCCGGACGGCTGGCGAAGGGCGCCGCGGCCGACCTCTGCTTGTTCGACTTCGAGCGCGCCTGGAAAGTCGAAGCCGGGCTTTTGCCGGGCAAGGCGCAGAACACGCCGTTCGACGGGCGGGCGCTTGAAGGCTTGGTGATCGGCGCCTGGAAGGCTGGCAGGCGCGTGTTCGGATGACATGGGCCGTCCTCGCCGCCGTCCTCGGCTACGCGCTCGGCTCCATCCCCTTCGGCCTGGTCCTGAGCCGCCTGGCCGGCCTCGGCGACATCCGCGCCATCGGCTCCGGCAACATTGGCGCCACCAACGTGTTGCGCTCGGGCCGCAAGGACATCGCCGCGCTCACGTTGGTCCTGGACGCAGCGAAGGGCGCGGCGGCGGCGCTGCTGATCGGTTTGTCGCCCGACCCGGACGTCATCTACGTCGCCGGCATCGCCGCCATCCTTGGCCACTGCACCTCGCCCTGGGTGGGCTTCCGCGGCGGCAAGGGCGTGGCCACCGCGCTCGGCGTCATCCTGGCATGGTCCTGGCCGGCCGGCCTCGCCTGCTGCGCCATTTGGCTCGCGGTGGCGTTCATCTCCAAATTATCGAGCCTCAGCGCCCTGGCCGCCATTCTCGCCGCGCCCGCGCTCCTGTTCTTCGCGGACGGGATTCCGGGCGGCGTTGCGGGCCTGATCGCCGCAGTCATCGTGCTTGTCCGCCATGAGGCGAACATCCGCCGGCTCATGGCTGGCACCGAGCCGCGGATTGGCGCAAAGTAGGGGTTAACTGACCGCAGGCACTGTCCCCGTCTCATGGCCCAATGACTCTCGACCGCCTGCGCCTTGCCCGCACCGAAGGCATCGGTCCCGTCACCTACCGCCGGCTGCTGAGCAGATACGGCACGGCTGGCGCGGCGCTCGACGCCCTGCCCGGCATCGCCCGGTCCGGAGGACGCAGCACGCCGCCGCTGATCGCCAACGCCGGGGACACCCGCCGCGAGATGGACGGCCTCGCCAAGCTCGGCGGCCGGTTCCTGTTCCTGGACGACCCCGACTACCCGCCGCTGCTCGCCCTGTCCGACACCGGGCCTGCGGTCATCGCCGTCCTCGGCGACCCGGCCTGCTTCCGCGAACGCGCCGTCGGTATCGTCGGCGCGCGCAACGCTTCGGCCAACGGGCAGCGCATGGCGGAAGTCCTGGCGTCCGATCTTTGCATCTCCGGCCTCACCGTCGTTTCCGGATTGGCACGCGGCATCGACGCCGCCGCGCACCGGGGGGCGCTGCGCACCGGGCGCACGATCGCCGCGATCGCCGGCGGGCTTGACAAGCCCTACCCGCCGGAAAATGCGGCGCTTCAAGACGAGATTGCCGAATCCGGCGCCGTTGTTGCTGAAGCGCCACTCGGAACCGCGCCGCAGGCCCGGCATTTCCCCCGCCGCAACCGCATCATCGCCGGCCTCTCGCTCGGGATCATCGTCATCGAGGCCGCCCCGCAATCCGGCAGCCTGATCACCGCCCGCATGGCGATCGAGGCCGGGCGCGAGCTGTTCGCGGTGCCGGGCTCGCCGCTGGACCCGCGCTGCCGCGGCTCGAACGACCTGATCCGCTCCGAGGGGGCCCGCCTGACCGAGAGCGCCGCCGACGTGCGCCACGCGCTGCCGGACGACCTCTGGGCCGAAGCGATGGCCCGGCACGCCGCGCCCCCGGGTTTCGCGCAGCCCCCGCTACCATTCGCCCAACCGCCCGAGGACCCGGATGCCGCCCGTCTCAAACTCTTAGAATTGCTCGGCCCTTCGCCCGTGCCAGTTGACGATCTGGTGCGCCGCTGCCAGTTCTCCGCAGCAACAATACTCGCCGTGTTGCAGGAATTGGAGGCGGAAGGGCTGATACAGCAGCTTGGCAGCCAGGTCTGCAGGACGGCACAGGAGTCGGTCTCCGTAAGGAAGCAATGACAGACGTCGTCGTCGTCGAATCGCCCGCCAAGGCCAAGACCATCAACAAATACCTGGGCGGCAACTATACGGTGCTGGCCAGCTTCGGCCACGTGCGCGACCTGCCGCCGAAGGACGGCAGCGTGCGCCCCGAAGAGGGCTTCGCCATGGACTGGACCGCCGACGAGCGCGGCAACCGGCAGGTCGCGGCCATCGCCAAGGCGGTGAAGGGCGCCGGCACCCTGTATCTGGCGACCGACCCGGATCGCGAGGGCGAGGCGATAAGCTGGCACGTGCGCGCCATGCTGGAGGAGAAGCGGGCGCTGCGCGGCGTCGACGTGCGGCGGATCACGTTCAACGAGATCACCAAGAGCGCGGTCAACTACGCCATCCGGCATCCGCGCGAGCTGGACCAGCCCCTGATCGAAGCCTACCTGGCCCGGCGCGCGCTCGATTACCTGGTCGGGTTCACGCTTTCGCCGGTGCTGTGGCGCAAGCTGCCGGGCAGCCGCAGCGCCGGGCGGGTGCAGTCCGTCGCCTTGCGCCTGGTGTGCGAGCGCGAGGCCGAGATCGAGGCGTTCCGTCCGCGCGAGTATTGGACCGTCGAGGCGACGTTCCTGACCCCGGCCGGGGCGCCGTTCACCGCACGGCTGACGCATCTGGACGGCAAGAAGCTCGATCAGTTCGACCTGAACGACGAGGCGAGCGCGCTGGCTGCGAAGCGGGCGGTCGAGGCCGGGACGTTCAGCGTCGTCAGCGTGGAACGCAAGCGGGTGAAGCGGAACCCGCCGGCGCCGTTCACCACCAGCACCTTGCAGCAGGAGGCAAGCCGTAAGCTGGGCATGGGCGCGCAGGCGACGATGCGGTGCGCGCAGCAGCTCTATGAGGGCGTCGAGCTGGATGGCGAGACGACCGGGCTCATTACCTACATGCGCACGGATGGCGTGCAGATGGCGCGCGAAGCGATGCTGGCCATCCGCGACCACGTGGGCGAGGCGTATGGCAACGACTACCTGCCGCCTGCCCCGCGCGAATACAGCAGCAAGGCCAAGAACGCTCAGGAGGCGCACGAGGCGGTCCGTCCAACCGAGGCGAGCCGGACCCCGGACAGCGTCGCCCGCTATCTCAACCCCGAGCAACGCCGCCTGTATGAACTGGTCTGGAAGCGCGCCATCGCCAGCCAGATGCAATCCGCCGAGCTGGACCAGGTTGCGGTGGACGTGGCGAGCGGCGGTGTCCGCTTGCGCGCCAACGGGTCGATCGTGGCATTCGACGGCTATCTCAAGCTGTATCGCGAGGACGTGGACGACGCGCCCGAGGGCGCGGACGAGAGCCGGATGCTGCCGCCCATGAAGGAGCGCGACCCGGTCAAGCGCGAGCGCGTGCAGGCGGACCAGCACTTCACCCAACCGCCGCCGCGCTTTTCCGAGGCGAGCCTGGTGAAGAAGATGGAGGAGCTTGGGATCGGGCGGCCAAGCACCTACGCCAGCATTTTGACGGTCCTGCGCGACCGGGAGTACGTCCGCTTAGAAAGCCGCCGGTTCATCCCGGAGGATCGCGGGCGCCTCGTCACCGCGTTCCTGACCAGTTTCTTCGAGCGTTACGTCGATACCGGCTTCACCGCCTCGCTCGAGGAGCAGTTGGACGACATCAGCGGCGGCCGGGCCGAGTGGCGGGCAGTGATGCAAGCATTCTGGGAGCAGTTCAGCCATGCCGTGGAGCAGACGCGGGAGCTGAAGATCTCCGACGTCATCGACGCGCTGGACCATGACCTCGGAGAGCATTTCTTTCCCGCCAACGCCGACGGCTCCGACCCGCGCCTCTGCCCGGCCTGCCATGAAGGCCGGCTCGGCCTCAAGCTCGGGCGGCATGGCAGTTTCATCGGCTGTTCCAACTACCCGGAGTGTCAATACACCCGCCGCCTCGCCATCAACGCCGGCGAGGAGAGCGGTGAGACGCTGAAGGAAGGCCGCCGTGAACTGGGGCATCACCCGCAGACGGGCGAGAGCATTACCGTCCGCCGCGGGCCTTACGGCCTCTATGTCCAGCAAGGCGAGCCGGACCCCGCCGACAAGAAGGCCAAGCCGCGCCGCACCTCCCTGCCAAAAGGCGTGGAAGGCGACAGCATTACCCTGGAACAAGCGCTCGGGTTGCTCTCCCTGCCCCGCCTGGTCGGCATTCATCCCGACCGCGGCGAGCCGGTCGAGGCCGGCATCGGCCGCTTCGGCCCGTTCGTGCGGATGGGTGCGATTTACGGGTCGCTCGACAAGGACGACGACGTGCTGACCGTCGGGCTCAACCGTGCGGTCGATGCGTTGGCGAAAAAGTTGGACAGCATCCGCACGCTCGGGCCGCACCCGAAGGACAAGCAGCCGGTGATGGTGAAAAAGGGCCGCTTCGGTCCCTACGCCCAGCATGGCAGCCAAGTCGCCAACCTGCCGCGCGACGTGGACATGGAGGATTTCACGCTTGATGAGGCCGTCGCGCTGCTGGCCGAGCGTGGCAAGGCGCTGAAGGGCAAAGGCCGGGGAAAGACCGCGAAGAAGGCGGATGCCAAGCCGAAGGCCGAGGCCAAGCCCGCCGCGCGCAAAACCCCTGCCAAGACGCCGGCCAAGCGCAAGGCGGCCGCCCGCAAGGCCGGATAATGCCGCGCCGGCCCCGCGCTGCCGCGGCGCCCACCGTGCCGGGCGGCCTGCCCACCCGCGAGGCCGTCCGCGCCTTCATCGCCGCCGCTCCCGGCCGCGTCGGCAAGCGCGAACTGTCCCGCGAGTTCGGGCTCGGCCCCGAGCACCGGCGCGAGCTGCGCGCCATGTTGCAGGACCTCGGGCGGGAGGGGGTGATCGCGCCCGCGGGGCATCGCCGTTTCGCCCCGCCCGGACGGCTGCCGGACACGACGGTCGTCCGCATCACCGGCACCGACCCGGACGGCGACCCGGTCGCCCGCCCGGTCGATTGGCAGGAGGACGGACCGCCGCCGCTCATCCACATGCACCCCGAGCGCCGCGGCATGCCGGCGCTGGCGCCCGGCGAACGCGTGCTCGCCCGGCTGACGCCGATCGGGCGCGGCAAGTACGAGGGCCGCACGCTGCGCCGCCTGACGGATACGCCGGGCCGCATTCTCGGCGTGTTCCGGCCCCACCCCGGCGGGGGCGGGCGCGTCATTCCCACCGACCGCCGGGCCAAGGCCGAGTGGCGCGTCCCGCCCGGCGAGGAGGGCGGCGCGGAGGCGGACGAGATCGTCGTCGCCACCCCGCTCGGCGACGCCGGCCTCGGCCTCAAGCCCGCCCGCATCACCGAGCGGCTGGGCGCGATGGGAGACGCGCGCTCGGTCAGCCTGATCTGCATCCAGACGCACGACATCCCGCAGGACTTTCCCGAGGACGCCCTGGCCGCCGCCGCGCGTGCCCGCGCCACGCCGCTCGGCAAGCGCGAGGACCTGCGCGGCCTCGGGCTCGTCACCATCGACGGCGAGGACGCGCGCGATTTCGACGACGCCGTGTTCGCCGAGCCGGCAGCGGATGGCCATCGCCTCGTCGTCGCCATCGCCGACGTCGCCCACTATGTCCGGACGGCCGCGCCGCTGGACCGCGCCGCCTGGACCCGCGGCAACAGCGTCTATTTCCCCGACCGCGTGGTGCCCATGCTGCCCGAGGCGCTGAGCAACGGCTGGTGCAGCCTGCGCCCCGACGAGGACCGGGGCTGCCTGTTCGTCGAGATGCACATCGACGCCCAGGGCCGCAAAACCCGGCACCGCTTCGGCCGCGGCCTGATGCGCAGCCACGCCCGCATGACCTATACGGAGGTGCAGGCAATCGAGGACGCGGGCGACCCCCGCTTCGCCCCACTCTACGCCGCCTTCCGCCTGCTGCTCGCCGCCCGCCAGGCCCGCGGCACGCTCGACCTTGACCTGCCCGAACGCCAGGTAATCCTCAACGAGGGCCGCGTCGAACGCATCCTGCCGCGCCCGAGGCTCGATAGCCACCGGCTGATCGAGGAGTTCATGATCCTCGCCAACGTCGCCGCGGCCGAGGAGCTGGAGCGGCTGCACCGGCCGTGCATGTACCGCGTCCACGCCCCGCCCTCCGAGGAGAAGCTGGAATCGCTGCGCATTGTGCTGCACGGCATGGGGATCAGCTTGCCGCCGGGCAACGAGCTGCACCCGCGCGACCTCGACCGCGTGCTGCAGAAAGTTGCCGGCTCCGACGAAGCGCCGCTGGTCAACGAGGTCGTGCTGCGCAGCCAGAGCCAGGCCGCCTATAGCCCCGACAACATCGGCCATTTCGGCCTCGCCCTCACCCGCTACGCCCATTTCACCAGCCCGATCCGCCGCTACGCCGACCTCCTGGTCCACCGCGCGCTGATCACCGGCCTTAAGCTCGGGCCGGGAGGCCTCGAACCCGAGGAACCCGCCCGCTTCCCCGAGACCGCCGAGCACATCTGCGCCACCGAGCGCCGGGCCGCGCTCGCCGAACGCGACGCCATCGACCGCTATCTCGCAGCCTTCATGGCCGACAAGGTGGGCGCCGTGTTCGCCGCCCGCGTCTCCGGCATCCAGCGCTTCGGCCTGTTCGTCACCGTCAAGGACAACGGCGCCAGCGGCCTCATCCCGATGTCCGGCCTGCCCGACGACTACTGGGTCTACGACGAACCCACCCAGACGCTCTCAGGCCGCCGCAGCCGCATTACCTACCACCTCGCGCAAGAGGTCGAAGTGCGGCTGGCGGAGGCCAGCCCGATCACCGGCGGCATGATCTTTCGCATGAACGGGGCGGTGCGCGACGAGGCCGCCGGCCAGGCGCCGCGGCGGCCAGGCGGACGGCCCCGCGGCCGGCGTCGGTGAGGCGCGTCGCCGCGCTCCTCATTGTCCTGTTCGCCAGCCCGGCCTGGGCGCAAGCCAACGCGGCGCCGCCTCCGCGCACCGAAGCCTGGCGGCTTACGACGGCGGTCATCTCAGCCGGGCTCAGCTTCATCGCTCCGCGCGCGCTGCAGCCGGTGAGCGTGCCGGAGCTGGCCGTCTGGGGCCTGACTGCCCCCTCCGCGCTCGACGCCGCGCTCACGACGGAATGGCGCGACGATGCCGTACTCCTGCTGCAACGGGGTCAAATCGCCTATCGCCGCCCCGTGCCGCCGGATGCCGGCGCCGGCGCCTGGGCCGAGGCTGCGGCAGACGTGCTGGAGGCGGCGGCGGCGGTCTCGCCATCATTCCGCGCCGGCGGAACGCAGGGCGCCATCACCGCCTTCTTCGACGAGCTGTTCAACCACCTCGACCCATACTCCCGCCATGTGCCGCCCGCCGCCGCCAGTCTCGACCGCGCGCGCCGCTCGGGCGAGGCCGGCGCAGGCATTCAGGTGCAACTCATCCGCGGCGCGTTCATCGTCACCGACGTGAATGCCGACGGCCCGGGCGCGGGTGCCGGCATCCGGGTCGGCGACAGCGTCACCGCGGTCGACGGCCAGCCGACCGCCGGCCAGGACCTGCCGGCCGTGCTCGCCCGCATCATCGGGCTGGAGGGCGCCGATGTCAGCCTTGCCATCCGCGACCGTCGCGGCCGCTCCCGCCGGGTGGTTGTCGAGCGCGCCGTCACCCCGCCCGAGACCGTGTTCGCGACGCGGCTCCCCGGCGTGCTGTTGATCCGCCTGACCAGCTTCAGCCGCGATACCGACGAACGCCTCGCCACCGAGCTTATCCGCAATCTCTCGGGCGCCGCCGGGCGGAGCATCGGGGCCGTCGTCCTCGATCTGCGCGGCAACCGAGGCGGCCTGCTGCGCCAGGCGGTGGAGTCGGCCAACCTGCTGCTCAACGGCGGCGTGATCGCCACGGCCTCGGGCCGCAACCCGCAAGCCGACCGCGAGTGGATCGCCGCCGAGGGCGACCTCTCGGGCGGACGCCCGATCGTGATCATGGTCGACGGGCGCTCCGCCAGCGCGGCGGAGATCATGGCGGCCGCACTCTCCGACCAGGGGCGCGCCGTGCTGGTCGGCAGCTCGACCCTGGGCAAGGGCCTGGTGCAGACCATCGACACCCTGCCCGACGGCGGCGAGCTGTTCGTGTCGTGGAGCCGGGTGCTGGCGCCGGCGGGCTGGCCCCTGCAAGGGCTTGGCGTGCTGCCGCAGGTTTGTACCAGCCTGGGGCAGGACGACGTGTCCCGGCAGCTCAACCTGCTGCAGCAGGGCGTGCAGCCGATGGCTGACGCCCTCGCCCGGCATCGTGCCGCCCGGGCGCCGTTGCCCGGCGCCGAAGCCCTCGCGTTGCGCAACGCCTGCCCGGCCGCCGGGGCGCGGGACACTGACCTCTCGGCCGCCCGCTTCCTGGCGACACACCCGCCAGCCTATTCCGCCGCCCGGCTGCAGGCGCCGTAGTCTGCCGGGCAGCGCAGTCGCTTTTGAGAGCCATCAGAGCAATCGATCCTGGCTTGCCCGATCCGGCGGCAATGGATCCGACCCCTGGGCATGACATGCCGGAAGGTTCGCCGTATTGGATGAGCTTGCGGCGTGCCGGGAAGGTCTTGAGGAGCCACGACGCGGCAACGCCGTCCTGCTGCACATGGCACGCAACGTGATGCAGGAGGATACGGCCAAACGGCTCGCTTCGGGGCTTATTCAAACGCGCTGGCCGGGACGACGCATGCCTGGCAAGCCTTATCGCCCTGTTCTGAAATGCGATTGCCCTGGCACGCGCTGCCAGCGGGCTGGACGGACGAGGCGTTCGAGGCGCAACGCCGCAAGCACCATTCGCGTGAATTCCTGTTCTCGACGGTGATGGAGCTGATTGCGGTGGCGTGCTTGGGCCTGCGGCCATGAACTGCACGCACCGGCCGCCCTGGACGGCAATGGACGAAAAACGCGCCGTCGTCTGCACCCTGCGACGGGCCGCCGAGGTCCCCTTCGGCGACCTCACCTTCGTGGTCACTCGCTTCCTGCCCCATCTCAACCGTGACGGCATCTGGCGCATCCTCGAAGCCGAAGGCCTGAACCGGCGGCGGCCACCCGTTTCCGACCGGCCCGCCAGAGACCCGGGCGGCTTCAGAGACGGCGGCCTCGGCTTCATCCGCATTGACACCAAGCGCCTGCCGAAGCTGCAAACCACCGACGGCGAGCGGCGCAAGCGGTGTCTGTTCGTTGCCGTCGGCCGCGGGTCCCGCTCCATGCGCCTGGCTGTCAAGGACGACGAAGCCGAGGCAAGCGCCATCGCTTTGCTCCGCCAAGCCGAGGCGGCGTATCCGTTCCAACTCACTCATATGCTGACCGACAACGGCAGGGGCCCTCGCGCCCGCCTTCCCGCGCCTGCGCCGGGCTCGGAGCGCAATGCCGCCACGCCGCGCCGCGCACGCCTCATCGCTGAAGCTGCCAAGGTGGTTTCGCAACCAGACACGTCATTCCGCGGGCTGGCTTGCCGTCACGACGCGAAAAATGATGCGTTCTCAAAGGCGCCTGAGCAGGCATTCGTGGCGTAAGCTACGAACGCCTGTTTAGCCAATCCGCCTTTCCTCTTTCTTCAACCTTCGTCTATCGTGCCGAGGCACCGAACCAAGGCCCTCGACCGATGCAGAAGCGTACCCTCATCCTCTGCGCCGCCCTGCTTGCCGCCACGGCCCAGGCCGCCGACATCAGCCCGGCGATCGTCTACAGCATGGGCGGCAAATTCGATAAGTCCTTCAACGAGGGCGTGTTCGACGGCGCCAGCGCCTTCGCCAAGCAGACCGGCATCAAGGTCCGCGACTTCGAGCCGCAGCAGGAAACCCAGCAGGAGCAGGCGCTGCGCAACTTCGCCCGCCGCGGCGACAGCCCCATCATCGCCGTGGGGTTCTCCCAGGCCACGCCGCTGAAGTCCGTCGCCCCGGCCTACCCGAAGCAGAAGTTCGCGATCATCGACGCCGAGGTCGACGCCCCGAACGTGCAGTCGATCCTGTTCCGCGAGGAGGAAGGCAGCTACCTGGCCGGCATGTTGGCGGCGATGAAGAGCGAGACGGGCACGATCGGCTTCGTCGGCGGCATGGACGTGCCGCTGATCCGCAAGTTCGCCTGCGGCTACAAGCAGGGCGCCGAGGCGGTGAACCCCAAGATCGGCGTGATCGAGAACATGACCGGCTCGACGCCCGCCGCCTGGAACAATCCGGTGCGCGGC
Organism: Acetobacteraceae bacterium; assembly: GCA_965217935.1. Classification (GTDB taxonomy): domain Bacteria; phylum Pseudomonadota; class Alphaproteobacteria; order Acetobacterales; family Acetobacteraceae; genus JBBROS01. The sequence continues at coordinate 1,455,934 of OZ244581.1, forward strand.
GCGGAACTCGCCCGCAGCCAGATCGACCGCGGCGCCGACGTCATCTTCCAGGCCGCGGGTGCTACCGGCATGGGCGTGCTGCAGGCCGCCGCCGACGCGGGCAAGTACGGCATCGGCGTCGACAGCAACCAGAACGCGCTGCATCCCGGCCACGTGCTGACCAGCATGGTCAAGCGCGTCGACGTGGCGACGGAGAAGACGCTGAAAGCGGCGCAGGACGGAACCTGGAAGCCCGGGACCGAGGTGCTGGGGCTGAACGACAACGGCGTCGGCCTCGCCTTCGACGAGAACAACGCCAAGATCGTGACCCCCGGGATGCGCGAGCGGATCGCGGAGGCCAAGGCCGGCATCATCGCCGGAACAACCAAGGTGCACGATTACATGACCGACAACGCCTGCCCGAACTGACCGGGCCAGCGATGCAGGCAAGGGGCGGAGGCCCCGCCCCGCCCGCCGTCGAGCTCCGCGCCATCGACAAGCGCTTCGGCCCCGTCCACGCCAACCGCGCCGTCGACCTCGCCGTCGGGCGCGGCACGATCCACGGCATCGTCGGCGAGAACGGCGCCGGGAAATCGACGCTGATGGCCATCCTGCACGGCTTCTACCAGGCCGACAGCGGCGCCATCCGCATCAACGGCCAGCAAGCCTCAATTCGCGACAGCCGCGCCGCGATCAGGCTCGGCATCGACATGGTCCACCAGCACTTCATGCTGGTTGACCGCTTCACCGTGATCGAGAACGTCATGCTCGGCGCGGAAGGCGGCCCCCTCCTCGGCCACGGCGTCCGCCGCGCCCGGCAGGAACTCGCCCGCCTCGCCGACGCCTACGGCCTGCGCGTCGACCCGGATGCAAAGGTGGAGAGCCTGCCGGTCGGCGCGCAGCAACGGGTGGAAATCCTGAAGGCGCTCTATCGCGGCGCGGACATCCTGATCCTCGACGAACCCACCGGCGTGCTGACGCCGCAGGAAGCCGACGACCTGTTCCGCGTGCTCCGGTCCTTGCGCGCGCAGGGCCGCACCGTCCTGCTCATCACCCACAAGCTGCGCGAGATCATGGCCGTCACCGACCGGGTGAGCGTCATGCGCGCCGGCGAGATGGTCGCCCACCGCGATACGAAACAGACCTCGCCCGCGGAACTCGGCGAGCTGATGATCGGCCGGCGCCTCGCTGCCCCGCCGCCGCGCGCCGAAACCCGGCCAGGCCCGGCGCTGCTCGAAGTCCAGGATCTCCGCGTCAACGACTCCGACGGCGTGCCCCGCGTCAAAGGCGTCAGCCTTGCCCTGCGCGGCGGCGAGATCCTCGGCATCGCCGGGGTTGCCGGCAATGGCCAAGGCGAGTTGCTGGAAGCCCTGGCCGGCATGATGCCGCCCGCCGCGGGCACGATCCGCCTGCGTGGACGCCCCATCTTCCCCGGCCCGGCCTTCAACCCGGCCGCGCTCCGCGCGCGGGGCATGGGGCACGTCCCGGAAGATCGCCTCCGCACCGGACTGCTCCGCCAGGCCAGCGCCGCCGACACCGCCATCCTCGGGCATCAATCGGACCGCGCCCACCGCACGCTTGGCTTTCTTTCGCCGGGCAAGATCGCCGCCCGGGCGGCTCGGCTGATGCAGGGCTACGACGTCCGCCCGCCCAACCCGGCCTTGCGCTCCGCCCTGCTTTCCGGCGGCAACCAGCAGAAGCTCATCCTGGCGCGCGAGATCGGGCGCGACCCGGATGTCCTGCTCGTCGGCCAGCCGACCCGCGGCGTCGACATTGGCGGCATCGACGCGATCCATCAGCGCCTGCTCGCCTGCCGGGCCGCGGGAAAGGCGGTCCTTCTGGTCTCGGTCGAACTGGACGAGATCCTCGCTTTGTCCGACCGCATCCTCGTCATGTCCGACGGCCGCATCGCCGGCGAACTCGCTGCGGCGGAGGCGAGCGAGCAACGGCTGGGGCTGCTGATGGCCGGCATCGCGCAGGGCCAGGCGGCGTGACCCCCTTGCCCCGCTGGGCCGACCTCGCCCTCCTGCCGTTCCTCAACATCCTGATCGCGCTGGCCATCACCGCCCTGATCGTGCTCGCCACCGGCAACGACCCCGTCGCCGCCCTCGAAGCCCTTGCCCTCGGCAGCCTCGGCTCCACCGACGCGATCGGCTACACCCTCTATTACGCGACCGACCTCGCCTTCACCGGCCTCGCGGTCGCCGTCGCCTTCCAGGCCGGGCTGTTCAATATCGGCGCGGAGGGCCAGGCCTACCTGGCCGGGCTCGGTGTTGCCCTGGTCGCGCTCAATGGCCATGGCCTTCCCGCCCCGGTCCTCATCCCGCTCGCCATCCTCGCCGGCGCGGCCTTGGGCGCGGTCTGGGCCGCCATCCCCGGCTACCTGCAAGCCCGGCGCGGCAGCCACATCGTCATCACCACCATCATGTTCAACTTCATCGCCGCCTCGCTGATGGTCTACCTCGTCGTCAACGTCCTCATCGCCCCCGGCTCCATGGCGCCCGAGAGCCGCGGCTTCCCGGCGTCGGCCGCCCTGCCCGGCTTCGGCTTCCCCACCTCCGCCCCGCTCAACGCCGCCCTGTTCCTCGCCCTGCTCGCAGCGCTGGCCGTCTGGCTGCTGGTCTGGCGCACGCCCTGGGGCTACGGCCTGCGCGTCATGGGCCAAAGCCCCGAGGTCGCCCGCTATGCCGGCATCGACCAGGCGCGCGCCACGATCCTGGTGATGGCCCTTTCCGGCGCGCTGGCGAGCGGGGTGGCCGTCAACGAGCTGCTGGGCGCGCAGCACCGCCTGCTGCTCAACTTCACCGGCGGCTACGGCTTCACCGGCATCGCCGTCGCCCTCATGGGCCGCAACCACCCCGCAGGCATCCTGCCCGCCGCCCTGCTGTTCGGCGCGCTCACCCAGGGCGGCGCAGAGCTTGCCTTCGACGTGCCCGACGTGCCGAGCGAGATCGTCATCCTGATCCAGGGCCTCGTGATCCTGTTCGCCGGGGCGCTGAACAACCTGCTCCGGCCCGGTCTTGCCCGCGTCCTGCGCCGCGCGCCGCTATGACGGACGTGCTGGGTGTCCTCCTTCCCGTCCTGTCCGCCACCCTGCGCATGAGCACGCCGCTGCTGCTCGGCGCCCTCGCCGGCCTGGCGTCGGAACGCGCCGGCATCGTCGACGTCGGCCTCGAAGGCAAGATGCTGATGGGCGCCTTCGCCGCGGCGGCAGTCGCCTCCATCACCGGCCAGGCCGTGCTGGGCCTGCTCGCCGCGGTCGGAGCCGCCTGCCTGCTCGGCCTGGTCCACGCCTTCGCCTGCGTCAACCTGCGCGGCAACCAGGTCGTCTCCGGCATGGCGATCAACATCATCGCCTCCGGGCTGACCGCCACCCTGGCGCTGACCTGGTTCCATCTCGGCGGCCAAACCCCGCCGCTCCCGTCCACGGCCCGCTTCCTTCCCATCACCCTACCCGGCTCGTTCGGACGCATCTACGCCACGCTGGTCAGCAATCAGACCGCGCCCACCTATATCGCCCTCGCCCTCGTCCCGCTCACGGCCTTTGCCCTGAGCCGGACCCGCTTCGGCCTGCGCCTGCGCGCGTCCGGCGAGCACCCCGCCGCGCTTGACACCGCCGGCATCTCCGTCGCCCGGCTGCGCTACGCCGCCGTGCTGATCGCCTCGGTCCTTTGCGGCATCGCCGGCACGGACATCGCCATCGCCGAAGGGGCCGGGTTCCAGCGCGACATGGTGGCCGGGCGCGGCTACATCGCCCTCGCCGCCATGATCCTGGGCAACTGGCGTCCCTGGCCCATTTTGCTGGCCTGCCTCCTGTTCGGCGTGCTCGACGCCGTCTCCATCCGCCTGCAGGGGGTGGACATCCCCGGCCTCGGCGCCTTCCCCGTGCAGGCGTTGCAGGCCTTGCCCTTCGTCCTCACCGTCGTCCTCCTGGCCGGCTTCGTCGGGCGCACCATCCCGCCCAAGGCGAGCGGCCTGCCCTATGCCAAGGAACGCTGATGCCCACCGACCCGCTGATCGACGCCGCCCTGTCCGCCCGAGGCTCCGCCTACGCGCCGTATTCCAACTTCGCCGTCGGCGCGGCGCTGCGCACGCCGGAGGGCGCGATCCACGCCGGCTGCAACGTCGAGAACGCCGCCTATCCGCAAGGCACGTGCGCGGAGGCCGGGGCGATCGCGGCCATGGCGCTCGCCGGGCATCGCCGCATCGCCGAGATCGTCGTCGCCGGCGAAGGGACCTGCACGCCATGCGGCGGCTGCCGGCAGAAGCTGCGCGAGTTCGCGGCGCCGGACGCCCCGGTCCGCATCGTCGACCCCGCCGGCCAAATCCGCTTGCGGACCACCTTGGCCGAACTGCTCCCGCACTCTTTCGGGCCGGAGAACCTCGGATGAGCAAGGTCGCCTACCTGGCCGGCCCGGACGTCTTCCTCCCGAACGCCGCCGCCCACGCCCGCCGCAAGGTCGAGATCTGCGCCCGCTACGGCATCGAGGGCCGCCCACCGCTCAATGAGGACATCGGCAGCCTGCATTCCATGACCAGCGAGCAGGCTTGGAGCACGATCTACCGCAAGGACATCGCGCTGATGGACGCGAGCGCGCTGGTCATCGCCAATCTCACCCCGTTTCGCGGCGCCTCAGCCGACAGCGGCACCCTGATCGAAGTCGGCTGGTTCCTCGGCCGCGGGCGCCCCATCTTCGCCTACTCGAACAGCGCCGCCCCGTTCGCCCGGCGCTCCCTGGCCCAGACGGCCGCCTGCCCCGACCCGATCCCCGGCCTCAGCGTCGAAGGCTTCGGGCTGCCCGACAACCTGATGATCCAGGGCGCCGCCGTCCAAGGCGGCGGCCATCCCATCGTCATCCCCGACGATGGCGAGGACCGCCCGTTCGACTCGCTGGACCTGTTCGAGCGCTGCGTCGCCCTCGCCGCCCGGAGCTGAGCCATGCCGCGCTGGATCATCATCGACACCGACCCCGGCAAGGACGACGCCATCGCCATCCTGCTCGCCCTCGCCCACCCGGATGAGCTGGACGTGCTCGCGCTCACTGCCGTCGCCGGCAACGTCCCTCTCGCCCGCACCGAGCGCAATGCCCGCTGCCTGCTGGAACTGGGCGGACGGCCCGATATTCCGGTCTACGCCGGCTGCTCGCGGCCTCTCGTCCGCCCGCCGCTCACCGCCGAGCACGTCCACGGCGCGACCGGCCTGCAAGGCCTCGACCTTCCTGACCCGGCAGCGCCCTGCCGTCCGGAGCACGCCGTCGACGCCCTGATCGGCATGATCCGCGGCTGCGCCGCTGGCACAATTACGCTCTGTCTGCTCGGCCCCGCCACCAATCTCGCCATGGCGCTGGTGAAGGCGCCGGACATCGCCGCCCGCATACAGGAGGTTGTCTGGATGGCCGGGGCGCGCAGCGAGGGCGGCAACGTCACCCCGGCGGCCGAGTTCAACGTCCATGCGGATCCGGAGGCGGCGCAGGTTGTCCTCGGCAGCGGCGTCCCCCTGACGCTGCTTCCTCTCGACCTGACCCACCAGGTCCAGCTCACCCCTGCCCGGCGCGACCTGCTGCCGCAGCTTGGCACCAAGGCGGCCCGCGCGGCCGCGGCGCTTTACGCGGACGTTCCGCAGCATGGCCGCGAGGGCACCCCGCTGCATGACCCGTGCGTCATCGCCCATCTTCTGGCGCCGGCGTTTGCGGGCCGCTTGGTCAATGTCGCGGTCGAGACCGCAAGCCCGCTCACCGCCGGGATGACCGTGGTCGACTGGCACGGCGTGACCGGCCAGCCGCCGAACGCTCGCTTTCTGAACCAAGCCTCCCCCGACATGGTCTTCAACCTGCTGTTCGCGGCGCTGAAGAGCTTGCCGTAGCTGGACCATATTCAGCCCGGTCATCGCAACGACGGCATCAGCCGCGAGCCGTCCGTCTGCCCGTCGCATCGCTGCCCCTAATGTCTGGCTCGGAGCCGGGCGGCGGGGCGGCGCGATGAGGCCATGCAGCCGAAAGCAGCTTCACCCAGCTCAGCAGCTTGATAATTAACTAAACATTGATGAAGTATACCTTGAGTTGCATATTTGCTTTTCACTCGCGCAGGCTGAGAGCGTTATTCGCGTTGATTTTAGTTCACATATGTTAAGATTGTCCTGTAACATGTTCAAATATCAATAGAAATTTATGCAGCCCTCCCGTTAAACGCTGCGTGCCGGACCCTCCTATCGGTTGATCCTGCAGCATAACGACGTCACACAGAAGGGTGTTCCCAAGAACTAATCGTGAATTCGCCAATTACGATCCGTTTAGCTTACTGTTGCGCTCGTACCGGCACGTTAGGTACCTGGCTGCGTATGAACTCGCACAGGAGAGTCAAAAAATGACTGTTTCGCTACCCTCAACCCTCATCGCTGACAACCGGCAGTGGAGTGAAGCCGCGCCGATCAATCCCAGACTGGCCATGTTCCATCGCCTGCCAGAATCGCTGCAGCCATTCCTGACCTGGCTCACGGCTCAGCCCATGCCGGGTCAACCGTTACAGGACCGCTCGCCGATCAGCTTCGTCGCCGTCGCCTTGCTGCAGACGATCCTAGGAGCGGCGGCCACGGTCGCGGCGCTTCGTTACGCGCCGGCGCTTGCGCCGTTCGGGATGCTGCTGACGACCGCGGGCCTTGGCCTGTTTCAAGTCGTGATCTTCCACCACTGCTCGCACGGTACCGTGTTCCGGTCACGGGAGCTGAACGTGCGCGTCGGGCGGATCATCTCCGCCATTCTTCTGTTCAAACACTTCGACCATTATAAACACGAGCACATGCTTCATCACAGCCACAACAAGCTGCTGACAGAGGAAGACGAATTTGCCGACTTCGTCTTCAACACGTGCCAGCTCGATGCGGGCGTGCCGCATTCCTCGCTGCGCAGGCGGGTCATCTGGGGGTTGGTCTCGCCGTTTTTCCATGTCCGTTTCACGGTGCGCCGGGTCAAGGTCGCTTGGTTCTCGCACGACCGGCAGCACAATCTGATCGGCATTGCCGGCTGGGCGGCGCTCGCCCTCCTCGCTGGCCTCACCGGCCAATGGCTGGCGTTGCTGCTGGCCTGGGTCATCCCGGTGACCATCTTCCTGCAGGCCGCAACCGTCGGACGCATCCTATGCGAGCACAGCTTTCCCGAGGTCGAAATCATCTCTGCGCGCACGCGGGATCTGACGGCCCATGCGACGAGCGGCGTGTTCCCTGGCCTGATGCCCCCGCTGCACCGTCCGGCGTCCGCGCGCGGCCTGGCCGCCTGGGCCGGCTGGTGGGCCAACATGCTGACGATCCAGCTTTTCGTGCGCCTTGTCGTGCTGGTCGGCGACGCGCCATGCCACGATTACCACCACCGCAAGCCGGCCAGCAAGCGCTGGACCAGCTATATCCAGGCGCGCGACCTCGATAAGGACGCCCAACTGACCCGGATTCAGACGGGCTATAGCGAGATCTGGGGCCTGTTCCGCGCCATCGATGCGACGCTTGCGAGTTTGTCGCGGCTGCCGCAAGGCGCCCGGCTATAGCTGCGCGGCGGCAGGCCGGGAACACCCGGCCTGCCGCCCGGCCGGCGTGCGGCAAATGCCCGCCGAGATCAAGGCAACAAGCTGTCGTCGCGGGCCATCTTCGGCGGCAGGATGATCCTGACCTGCCGCCCTCCCATGCTGCGCGGCTCGGTGATCAGCACGCCGCCATGCGCCTCGACGACCCGGCGTGCGGACACCAGCCTTTCGGCGTGAGCCGCGAGTTGGCCCGGCACGGTTTGCACGGCGCCTGACTGATCCGACGCCATGCCCTCACCGGGCACGTGGTCGTCGCCACGCGAACTGACGAGGACCTCGACCGCGCCATCGCCGCGCCGCTCCGCGAGCATCTTGACCGCGGAGCCCGGAAACGCCCTGGACATCGCGCCGCCGACGATGGTCTGCAGCGCCCGGTGCAGCGAATCGCGGTCGGCGCAGACCGAAACGCTCCGCCGCGGCAAGCCGACATTCAGCTCCACGCCGATCTTGAGGCTGGTCGGGTAAAGCGACCGGTGCACCCGGCGGATCATCTCGGAGAGATCGATCCAGGCAACGTCCAGCAGCAAGGAGGTCTCATGGGGCGTGGCGATGCGCAACGCGTCGTCGGCGAGGGCGGCCAACTCCCGCGAGCTTTCCACGATGCGCCGGCTTGCCTCGCGGATTTCAGCCGACTGCCGATCGATCTCCGGGTCGGATGCGAGGCTTTCGGAAAGGCTGACCAGCCGCTCGGCCGGCAACCGCAACTGCCGCGCCAACTCTTCCAGGAACTGCGCCCGCGCCTGGCTCGCCTCCTCGGCGGCCTGCTTGGCTTGACGCAACTGCGTCTCGGCATGCTTGCGGTAGAGCACGTCCAGGTAGACCGACAGCGCCGTCTCGATCAGTTCCTGGTCGCCGGACTCGAACGGGCGGCTGACGTTGGCCTCGGAGCGGTTGCCGATCGCCAGGGCATGGCCGCTCGACTGATCGTAGGCCCATAGCACGTAGGGCAGGCGCAGCACGTCCATCAGGCCGGCCGGGGGACGGTCCAGCCGCAACGAGCTGGTGAAGAAGAACCCCGGCGGTTCCGGGATCAGGATCTCCTCGTTGACCTCGACGTTGGTGCCGCCGATGGCGTGCGCCACCAGAAATCGCCCGCTGCCGAGCGGCTCTTCGCGCAGCAGCGCCGCACGGTCGCACAGCGCGTTCTCGACCACCACCTGCAACAGCGGGCCGCCGATGTCGTCCGCTGCCTGGACCGGCTCCGCCAGCCGATAGGCCTCCCGCACCAGCCGGACCACCGTCCGGCTGCGGCGCGCTTCCAGGAAGGCCTGGCTCTGCTCCTCCTGCATGCGAAGCAGGCGCGAGCCGAGATCGTTGCACTCGCGGCGGTAGTATTGCAGCTCACGCTCGACCGGACTGCCGATGCCCATGCGTTCGTTCATCATTATGTCCGCCGCAGCACGGTCAGCACCCCCGTCCAGTCAAGCGGCCGACTGTAGCCTGCGAACGGCGCGATCTCGACGCCGGAATAGAAGCCAAGCAGCGGGAACGCCGGATTCATCCCGCGCATCACCAGCTCGGCCTCTTCCCGGAGCGCCCCGCTCCGCGCGCTCGCGCGGCCGGCGCAATCGATGTAGAGGCCGAGGAACGCTCCGGACCCGCGATGCCGCCCGCTCATCGCCGCGGTGCCGTCGCGGGCGGAGTCCAGCATCAGCGCGTTGTCGCGCGACATGATCTGCACCATCGTGCCCACGTGGAAATCGGGCTCGAACAAGGTGATCGATCCGTTGGCCCGGTCGCAGCCCAGGATCAGCCGGTTGACATAGTTGTTCTCATCATACGGCGCGAACGGGTCACCGTGCTTTTCTCCCAGCGTCGCGACCAGGGAGAGGTTGCTGCCGTCCGTGCTGCCGATGCGCAGCCCCAACATGCGCTCGATCACGGTCAGCGCCGCTTCGCCGTCCAGTTCATAGACCACGGCGCCCTCGATGCGCGTGATCTCCATGAAGCTGCTGACGGGCCGGCAGCCGTGGAGCACGACCGTATCTGCCGCGACGGTTGGCGGAAAGATGAGCGCCATTGCCGCATGTTTGCACACTCCGTCGCCGTCAAATACCCAGCCGTCGGAAAAGTTGATGTCGACCAGCATCCCGCCGCCGATCAGGTTCACCTTCCTGTCGCCGAGGCCGGCATGAAACCCCTCGACCAGCGCGCTTGCCGGATGCAGGCGGGTCGGCACGGTCGATGCGACGCTGTCGAAGAACAGCAGTACGGTTGCGCCGTCATGCGCGTCTCTCGACACCGCGCGGGCCAGCGCTTCGCCCGCCTTAGCCTCGCTGTCCAGCAGACCGTGCGTGACATGCAGACGCGGCGACACGGCGCCGTCGGTGAAGGCCAGGAGACCGATCTCAAGCCCGCTATAGCCAAGCTCGGCGCGCGTCATCGCGCCCGCGGCCGAGCCGCCGACGATGGGGATGCCGGCGAACGCGGACCGCAGGGCGGAAAAGACCGTGACCGCGTCGTGCTTGCCGCCGCAGAAGACGAGCAGCATGTGGGGCTTGACGTTGCCGAGCTGGGCGCAGCACCGCTCAACCGCGATGCCTGCGTCGTAATGGCTGGCGAAGACCACCTTCGCCGGGCTGGCGTCCTCGCCGCGGACTGGCTCTGGCTGAAGCAACATTCATGACCTTTATCACAACCGACAGTTGGCTGTCAGTTAACCTCTCAGATGTAGCATACATGAGCTAGCAAGGTTTTAACGCGCAGAGTAACAAGATGAGCCTAACAGGTTGCGAGTGCGTTGCAAGCAGTCCGTGTAACGCCGGCGTGATTCATCCGGGCCCAAGCCGTATCCAGCGAACCCGCCACATCGATCGCCCGGCACGCATCGGCGAGCACGACCGCCTCGAAGCCGGCCTTGCGCGCGTCCACCGCGCTGAAGCCGACGCAGAAATCCGTCGCCAACCCGGCCAGGAACACCCGCTTCAAGCCGCGCTCGCGCAGATACCCGGCCAGCCCGGTCGGCGTCACGCCATCGGCTTCGCAGAACGCCGAGTAGCTGTCGACCGCCGTCCTGAAGCCTTTGCGGATCACCGCCTCGGCGTGGGGCAGATCGAGGCTCGCGGCCAGCGCCGCGCCCGCCGAGCCTTGCACGCAATGCGCCGGCCATAGGATCTGCCGCCCGTAGCCAAGTTCGACCGTCTCGTGTTCGCGCCGCCCGGGGTGGCTCTCGGCGAAGGAGACATGCCCGGGCGGATGCCAGTCCTGGGTGAGAACCACATGACCAAACGTCCGGCCCAGCCGATTGATCGGACCGATCACCGCGTCGCCATCCGGCACGCCGAGCGGGCCGCCGGGCAGGAAGTCGCGCTGGACGTCGATCACCAGCAACACGTCGTCGGACAGCACCCGCATGATACCCCTCCTTGCCCGCCGGACCGAGTGGCGGACCGCGAACAGGGAGATGATGCTGCGGGCAATCCGGCCAAGGCCGACATGGCAACGAACCGCCACCCCTTGCACCCGGCCTTCATTCCATCAACCTGTATCGAAACACGTAGGAACCGCTGCCATGAAGGCCAACACAGTCCTCGAGACGATCGGCGACACCCCGCATATCCGAATCAACAACTTGTTTCCGGGCGCCAACGTCTGGATCAAGTCGGAACGCGCCAACCCGGGCGGCTCGATCAAGGACCGGATCGCGCTGGCCATGGTCGAGGCCGCCGAAGCCTCCGGGCAGTTGAAGCCGGGCGGCGCCATCATCGAGCCGACGTCCGGCAACACGGGCATTGGGCTGGCGATGGTGGCCGCGGTGAAGGGCTACAAGCTCGTGCTGGTCATGCCGGACTCCATGTCGGTCGAGCGCCGCCGGCTGATGCAGGCCTACGGAGCGACCTTCGATCTCACGCCCAAGGAAGGCGGCATGAAGGCTGCCATCCAGCGCGCCCACGAGCTTGCCGCCGCCAACAAGGAGGCCTGGGTCCCGCAGCAATTCGAGAACCCGGCCAACATCGACGTCCACGTCCGCACCACCGCCGAGGAGATTGCGCGGGACTTTCCCGAGGGCGTGGATGCGATGATCACCGGCGTCGGCACCGGGGGCCACATCACCGGATGCGCCCAGGTGCTGAAGCAGCGCTGGCCCGGCCTCAAGGTCTACGCCGTCGAGCCCGCGCAATCCCCGGTCATCTCCGGCGGCGATCCGGGTCCGCACCCGATCCAGGGGATCGGCGCCGGCTTCATTCCCGCCAATCTGCACAAGGACGTGCTCGACGGCGTGGTCCAGGTCGATGCCGAGGAGGCGCGCGAGTATGCCCGCCGCTCCGCCCGGGAAGAGGGCCTGCTCGTCGGCATCTCCTCCGGTGCCACGCTGGCGGCCATCGCGCAGAAGCTGCCCGAACTCGGCAAAGGCGCGACCGTGCTCGGCTTCAACTACGATACCGGCGAGCGCTATCTCTCCGTGCCCGACTTCCTGCCGGCCTGAGGCCGCTGACGTCAGCACGCCGCCCATGAAGGCCGAGGAAGAGATGGACGCGCGCATCGTATCCGTGGCGGCTGCCGGCTCGCATCAGTTCAGCAAGACGGTGCAGCCGAATATCGAGCTTCGGGCGGGTCTGGGCGTGGCCGACGACGCGCACCAGGGCATCACGGTCAAGCATCGCTCCCGCGTGCTGCGAGACCCGTCGCAACCGAACCTGCGCCAGGTGCATATCCTGCATCAGGAATTGCTTTGCGAACTCGCAACCCAGGGATTCACGATTGAAGCGGGCGACATCGGCGAGAACATCCTGACCTGTGGGATCGACCTGCTCGGCCTGCCTCAGCGCGCCGTCCTGCGGCTCGGCGACCACGCTGTCGTGCAGGTGACCGGGTTGCGCAATCCATGCCGGCAGCTCGACGGCTTCCAGGCAGGGCTGACGGCGGCAACCCTGGGCCGCGACGCGCGAGGCGGCTTGGTGCGCAAGGCAGGGGTGATGGCCATCGTGCTAGAGAGCGGGACGGTCCGTCCGGGCGACCCGGTCCGCGTCGAGTTGCCACCCGAACGGAGGCCGCTGACGCCGGTCTAGCACTGATTTGGACTGGCGATTGACGCCCTGACGTTCCAGTCAGGGCGATTGCAGTCTAAGCAACTTGGCGCCTGCCGCCGCGCTGTAACGAAACGATCAAAGGGGAATTCAGCATGTCCGACAATCCGCTTGAAACGAACCCGGAGCGCGAGGCCGAGATCAAGGCGCGTGCCAGGACAATGTGGGAGGACGCCGGCCGACCCGACGGAAAGATGGACGACTATCTGGAACGGGCGGACGAACTGGTGCGAATGGAGCGGGCAGGCAAGCCGGGCCAGTTGCCGAATCCGATGGATGACCCGTCGCCGCTACCGGGCGTGGTCGTCGAGGAGGCGTCGATCCAGGAGAACCTTGGCGAGCTTCCCGGCTCCCGCACCGCGGACCAGGGCGAATGGCGCGAGACGCCAATGACGCGGGAAAAGCTGGCCGACGGCGGCGAGGAGCAGCCGCCACGGGCCGATTCGCCGGAAGCCTAGACCCGTATCGCCCTGATTGTGGTCAGAGCGATACGGGTCTAGCTTTTTCTGGTCTGGCAATCAACGCCCTGGCTGTTTCCAGTCAGGGCGATTGCAGACTAACCGGGCCGCACGGCGGCACGGGCCACCGTGTCGAGCGCGGACAGGAACCGGGAGCGGTCCGCCTTGGTCATCGGGGCCTGGCCGCCTCCGCCCGCGCCGATTTCGCGCAGATGGCGCGAAAGCTCCCGGCCAGCCAGCGCCGCGCCGATGTTGGCATTGGTCCAGACATGGCCCGCGCCCGACAACGCCCGCGCGCCGCGTTCAAGGCACCGGGCGGCGAGCGGTATGTCGCTCGTCACGCACACGTCGGCCTGGCCGATGCGCTCGGCGATCCAGTCGTCCGCCGCATCCGCCGCGTCGTCGACGATGACCATGCGGACGTTCGCATAACCGGAGGGGCGGATCGGGCGCGAGCCGTTCGACACGACCACGGCCGCAAGCGAGAGGCGCGCCGCGACCCGGTAGACTTCGTCGCGGACGGGACACGCGTCGCCATCGACGTAGATCGTCGTCAAGCGGCCAGCTTGTCCAACTCGCGCAGGACGCTCTCGCCCATCACCGAGGTCCCGACCTTGGCGGTCCCCGGCCCCATGACGTCGGCGGTGCGAAGGCCGCTCGCCAGCACGTTCGTGCAGGCGCGCTCGATCATCTCCGCGTCCTCTTCCATGTCGAACGAATAGCGCAGCAGCATCGCGAAGCTGAGGATCTGCGCCATCGGGTTGGCGATGCCGCGCCCGGCGATGTCGGGGGCGCTGCCGTGGATCGGCTCGTACAGCGCGTGACGCCGGCCCGTGCCGTCCGGCGCGCCAAGCGTCGCCGAGGGAAGCATCCCGAGGCTCCCGGTCAGCATGCTCGCCAAGTCCGACAGCAGATCGCCGAACAGGTTGCTGGTGACGACGACATCGAACTGGCGCGGGTTGCGGACGAGCTGCATGGCGCAGTTGTCGGCATACATGTGGCTCAGCTCCACGTCCTTGAACTCCCGCTCGTGCAACGCGCCGACGATGCGCCGCCACATCAGGCCGCTCTGCATCACGTTCGCCTTCTCCACGCTGCATACCTGGTTCTGGCGCTTGCGGGCCAGCTCGAACGCGACCCGTGCGACGCGCTCGACCTCCTTCGTGGTGTAGACCTCGGTGTCGATGCCGCGCTCCTGGCCGTCGGGCAGGATCTCGACGCCGCGCGGCTCGCCGAAATAGATGCCGCCCGTGCTTTCGCGCACGATCATCAGGTCGAGGCCGCGGACGATGCCGGGCTTGAGCGGGCTCGCATCCACCAATGGATCGAGCACCACCGCCGGGCGCAGGTTGGCGAACAGGTCGAGGTCCTTGCGCAAGCGCAGGATGGCGATCTCGGGCCGCATGTCGAAGCCGAGCATGTCCCACCGCGGCCCGCCCACGGCACCGAACAGCACCGCGTCCGCCTGGCGCGCGGCGTCCAGCGTCTCGTCGGTGATCGGCGTGCCGCGCCGGTCGATGCTGGCGCCGCCCACGAGATCCTCGGTCAGATCGAAGGTCACCGCGCGGCGGCGGTCCATCCAATCGATGATCCGCCGCACCTCACGCATCACCTCGGGGCCAACGCCGTCCCCCGGCAAGACCAGCAGCTTCTTGTTAGACGGCATACGGTAACCCTTCGCGTGAATTGCCCAGCTTCACCTGTCTCCTGGCCCGGCAATCGATGCGTAAGCGGTATGAGGCCCGTTGGTCAAGGCTAGTCGACGTCAACAAGCCGCCAGTCTGTCAATTAGACGGAGACGGAAGGCAGCCAATCCTCGCGTTGCCGGCGCTTGGCTTCATACGTCTCGATAGCGGCTTCGTGCTGCAAGGTCTGGCCGATGTCGTCGAGGCCGTTCAGCAGCAGGTGCTTGCGGAATGCGTCGATATTGAACGCGATGTCCTCGCCGTTCGGGCGGATCACCACTTGCCTGGCCAGATCGACGGTTAGCCGGGCATTTCCCCCGAGCGCCGCGTCCTGCATCAGCCGGTCGCACGCGGCGCGGGGAAGTTGGATTGGCAGGATGCCGTTCTTGAAGCAATTGGCATGGAAGATGTCGGCGAAGCTCGGCGCGATCACGCAGCGGATGCCGAAATCGAGCAAGGCCCAGGGCGCATGCTCGCGGGACGAGCCGCAGCCGAAGTTCTCGTGCGCGATCAGGATTTGGGCCTCGCGGTAGGCCGGCTGGTTGAGCACGAAGCCGGGCCGTTCCTGCCCTTCGGCGTCGTAGCGCAAGGTGTCGAACAGATGGACGCCGAGCCCGGTGCGCTTGATGGTCTTTAGAAAGCGGGCCGGAATGATCTTATCGGTGTCGATGTTGGCCAGCGGCAGCGGGGCCGCGACCGCGGAGAGGGTGGTGAACGCCTCCATTATGCCAGCTCCCGGACATCGGCCAGCCGCCCGGCGACCGCGGCGGCGGCGGCCATTGCCGGGGACAGCAGATGGGTGCGGCCGCCCGGGCCTTGGCGGCCTTCGAAATTGCGGTTGCTCGTGCTGGCGCAGCGTTGGCCGGGCTTGAGCTTGTCGGGGTTCATGCCGAGGCACATGCTGCACCCGGCCTCGCGCCACTCGAACCCGGCATCCAGGAACACCCGGTCCAGCCCCTCGGCTTCCGCCTGCTGCTTCACCACGCCGGAGCCTGGGACGACCATAGCGCGGACGCCCTCTGCCACCTGCCGTCCGCGCGCGACCGATGCCGCGGCGCGCATGTCCTCGATGCGCCCGTTGGTGCAACTGCCGATGAACACGGCGTCGATGGGAATGTCGGTCATTTGCTGGCCGGGCTGCAGCGCCATGTAGTCCAGCATCCGCTGCATCTGCGCCCGCGCCGCCGTGTCCGGCTCCCCGGCCGGATCGGGCACGGCGCCGGTGATCGGCACGACGGCCTCCGGGTTCGTGCCCCAGGTGACCATCGGCTGAATCTCGGCCGCGTCGAGTGCGACGATGCGGTCATGCGTCGCGCCCTCGTCGGATGGGAGCGTGCGCCAGTATTCGATCGCCCGCTCCAGCGCCTTGCCCTGTGGCGCGAAGGGGCGCCCCCGGATGTAGTCGAACGTCACGTCGTCCGGCGCGATCATGCCGGCGCGGGCGCCCGCCTCGATGCTCATATTGCAGACCGTCATCCGCCCGGCCATGTCGAGCCCGCGGATCGCCTCGCCGCCGTACTCGATCACGTGGCCAGTGCCGCCGGCGGTGCCGATGCGGGCGATGATCGCCAGCATGACATCCTTCGCGGTCACGCCCAGGCCAAGCTGACCGTCGACGCGGACCAGCATGTTGCGGGCCGGCTTCTGCAGCAGCGTCTGCGTCGCCAGCACGTGCTCCACCTCGCTGGTGCCGATGCCGAACGCCAAGGCGCCCAGCGCGCCGTGCGTGCTGGTGTGGCTGTCGCCGCAGACGATGGTGAAGCCGGGCAGGCTGATGCCCTGCTCCGGACCGATGATGTGGACGATGCCTTGCCGCACGTCCTGCAACGGGAAGAACGGGACGGCGAACTCCGCCACGTTGCGTTCCAGGGTTTCGACCTGAATACGGCTCTGCTCCTCGGCGATCGGCTGGCTGCGGTCGCTGGTCGGCACGTTGTGGTCGATCACGGCGATGGTCGCATCCGGCCGGCGGACCCGGCGTCCGGCGAGCCGCAAGCCCTCGAACGCCTGCGGGCTCGTTACCTCATGCACGAGGTGCCGGTCGATGTACAGGATGCATGTCCCGTCATCGAGCCGGTCGACGACGTGGCTGTCCCAGACCTTGTCGAACAGCGTGCGCGGCATTTTGCCTCTCCTCGGGCGCGTTACTCGGCGGCTTCTGGCGCCGGGGCCGCGTCGGAGGCGGCGACGGGCGCGATGTCGCGGGCGCGCTCGGCGATGCGGGCGGACTTGCCGCGGCGTCCGCGCAGGTAATACAGCTTGGCTCGGCGCACGTCGCCCCGGCGCACCACGACGATCTCGGCAATGGTCGGCGCATACAGCGGGAACACGCGCTCGACGCCCTCGCCGTAGCTGATCTTGCGTACCGTGAAGTTGCTGTTGATGCCCTTGTTGGAGCGCGCGATGCACACGCCCTCATAAGCCTGGATACGCCGCCGCTCCCCCTCGACCACGCGCACCATGACCCGCAAGGTATCGCCGGCCTGGAAGCGCGGCACCGCCCGCTCGGCGGTGAGCTTCTCGATCTGCTCGGCTTCGAGCGTCTGGATGATGTTCATGGGAATGTCCTTTCAGCCTGGTTTGTTACGGCGCAACGGCCGTGCTGTCCATGCGCGCGCGCCAGAGGTCTGGGCGGCGAATTTGCGTGACCTGCTCGGATTGCGCGCGCCGCCAGGCCGCGATCTCCCCGTGATGGCCGGAGAGCAGGACGGGCGGCACGGCGCGGCCCTGCCATTCGGCGGGACGGGTGTAGTGCGGGTATTCCAGCAGCCCGGCGCTGAAGCTCTCCTCCAGCGCGCTCTCGGCCGCGCCCATGACGCCGGGCAGGAGGCGGACGCAGGCATCGAGCAGGATCATGGCGGCAAGCTCGCCGCCGGACAGCACATAATCTCCGGCGCTGACCTCCTCGATCCCGCGGGCGTCGAGAACGCGCTGATCGACGCCTTCGTAGCGTCCGCAGACAAGGGTCAGGCCGGGGCCGGCGGCGAATTGCCGGGCGCGGCGCTGCCGGAGCGGCGCCCCCCGCGGCGATAGATAAATGACCGGGCGGTCATCCGGCTCGCCGAGTGCCGCGTCCAGCACGTCGGGGCGCATGACCATGCCGGCGCCGCCGCCGAACGGCGCGTCGTCCACGGTGCGATGGCGGCCGGTTGCCGCCGCGCGGATGTCCTGCACGTCGAGCGACCATCCGCCGCGCTCAAGCGCCCGCCCGGCGAGCGAATGCCCGAGCGGCCCGGGGAACATGGCGGGAAACAGGGTGAGGACGGTCGCGCGCCAGGTCACGGCCGGGCCTCGGTCTCGGCTGGAACCACCACGGTTACCTGCCCGGCGGCAAGATCGACAGTCGGGACGAACGCCTGGGTAAACGGGACGAGCACCGGAGCGCCCTGCCCCGAGATCTCCAGGCTCGGTCCGGCGCCGTAGTCGTGCACGGTGGCGACCTGGCCGAGCGGCGCCCCGTCCGGATCAACCGCGCGCAGACCGATCAGGTCCGCAAGGTAGAACTCGTCCGGCGCCGGGGCGGGCAAACGATCCCGGTCAATATAAAGGTGCGTATTGGTCAGCGCCGCCGCGGCGTCACGGTCAGAGACCGCCTTGCCGTCCGCGGCGCGCAATTGCGCCACGCCCACGCCCTTCCACTCGAGCGTCCAGCACCGCCCGGCCTCGTCGCTGAGCGGCGCGTAGCTGGAGAGGTCGGCCGGATCGGCGGTGTAGCTATGCGCGTGGACCAGCCCGCGCACCCCGTGCGGCCGCCCGATCACGCCCAGCAGGATACGGCCGTTCGGCATGGCTTAGCCGGCGGCGGCCTTGGCGCGCTCCTGCGCCTTCTTCTTCGGCGCGGACTGGATCGGCTGCTCCCGCCAGGCCGGCATCGGCGCCAGCCCGGCATGCCCAAGGAAGCGGGCGACGCGCTCCGTTGGCTGCGCGCCCTGGCCCATCCAATGGGTGATGCGCTCGCCTTGCAGGCGGACGCGCTCCCCATGCTCGGCGGGGAGCATGGGATTGTAGCTGCCGACCTTTTCCAGGAAGGCGCCGTCACGCGGGCTGCGGCTGTCGGCGATCACGATGTGGTAGTACGGGCGCTTCTTGGCGCCGGCGCGGGCAAGGCGGATTTTCAGGGACATAAGACTTCCTTCTTCCTCAAAACGGTCGGCGTTGCTGCATCGATTTCGGCATGAGCGCGCCCATGCCCTGGCGCATCAGCCCCTTC
This sequence comes from Acetobacteraceae bacterium, assembly GCA_965217935.1. GTDB lineage: Bacteria > Pseudomonadota > Alphaproteobacteria > Acetobacterales > Acetobacteraceae > JBBROS01. Next base: position 1,474,862 of record OZ244581.1, read on the forward strand.
TGGCCGAGCTTGCCCATGCGCTTCATCATCGTGGACATGTCGTCGAACTGCTTCAGCAGGCGGTTGACCTCCTGCACCGTCGTTCCCGACCCGGACGCGATGCGCTTCTTGCGGCTCGCCTTGATCAGGTCGGGAGTCTTGCGCTCCTTGCCCGTCATCGAGCCGATGATCGCCGCCTGGCGCTTCAGCACCGAGGTGTCGAGCTTCGCGTCGTCGATCTGCGCCTTCATCTTGCCGATGCCAGGCAGCATGCCGAGGATGCCCGACAGGCTGCCCATCTTGCTGATCTGCCTGAGCTGGCTGGCGTAGTCCTCAAGGTCGAACTTGCCGCGCATCATCTTACGCGCGAGCTTCTCGGCCTCCTCCTCGTCGATGGTCTCCCCGGCCTTCTCGACCAGGCCGACGATGTCGCCCATGCCGAGGATGCGGCTGGCCACGCGCTCCGGGTAGAAATCCTCCAGCGCATCGAGCTTCTCGCCCGAGCCGGTTAGCTTGATCGGCGCGCCGGTCACCTGCCGCATGGACAATGCCGCGCCGCCCCGCGCGTCGCCGTCCATGCGGGTCAGCACGATGCCGGTGACGCCGAGCGCCTCGTTGAAGGCGCGGGCGGTGTTCACCGCGTCCTGGCCGGTCATGGCGTCCACAACTAGGAGCGTCTCGGCCGGGTGGGTGGCGAAGCGGATCGACTGCACCTCGCTCATCAGCTCCTGGTCGATCGACAGCCGGCCCGCGGTATCGAGGATGACGATGTCGTACACCTCGCGCCGGCCGGTCTCCATCGCACGCTGGGCGATCTGCACCGGCGTCTGGCCCGGGATGATCGGCAGGCTGGCGACCCCGGCCTGCTGGGCGAGGAGCTGCAACTGCAGTTGCGCCGCGGGCCGCTGGGTGTCGAGGCTGGCCAGCAGCACGCGCTTGCGCTCCCGCTTGGCCAGGCGCAGGGCCAGCTTGCCCGACGTGGTGGTCTTGCCGGAGCCTTGCAGCCCGACCATCAGCACGGGGATCGGCGCTGGCGCGTTGAGGTTGAGGGGCACGGCGCCCGCGCCGCCCAGGGCCTCGACGAGCTGATCGTTGACGATCTTGATGACGAGCTGGCCGGGGCTGACGCTGTCCAGCACCTCGGCGCCGAGCGCGCGGGCGCGGACGGCCTCGATGAAGTCCCGCACCACGGGCAAGGCCACGTCGGCCTCCAGCATCGCCAGGCGGACCTCGCGCAAGGCGTCGGCCACGTCGGCCTCGCTGAGGCGGCCGCGGGCGCGAAGGCGGTCGAAGACGCCGGACAGCTTGTCCGAAAGCGTGTCGAACATGTGGGACACCCTTAAGCAAAAATGCGCCGCTGCGCGAACCCTCGCGAAGCGGCGTTTTGTAGCCGTTTCGGATACTCGCTGCGGCGCCGGAGGTCAATCGCCGGGCGGCATCCAATCCGCGTCAGGCCATCCGGCAGGTCCGCATGACGCGCCTTGCGAACGGCTGCGGCTGGAACCCGGCTTTGCTCGCGCCATATCGGGCATACCGTCGCGACACGCAGAGCGAAAGGGGTCCCCATGCGGCTTTCCGTCCTCGACCAATCCACCGTCGTCTCCGGGCGCAGCCCCGGCGACAGCATCCGCGAGACGCTGCGGCTCGCCAGGCATTGCGAGGCCCTGGGCTATTCCCGCTACTGGCTCGCCGAGCACCACAACAGCGCCAGCATCGCCGGCTCCGCCCCGGAGGTGCTGATGGCGGCCATCGCGGCGACTACCCGGCGCATCCGGATCGGCAGCGCGGGCGTCATGCTGCCGCACTATTCAAGCTTGAAAGTGGCCGAGCAATTCCGGGTGCTGGAAGCCATCGCGCCCGGACGGATCGACATGGGATTGGGCCGCGCGCCGGGCTCGGACGGACGCACCGCCTTCGCGCTGAACCCGGCGGCCGACACTGCGTCCGATCACTTCCCGGCCCAGGTCCGCGACCTGCTGCACTGGACACGGGGCGAGGCGCTAGTGGACGGCCACCCGTTTCGCGGCATCGTCGCGCAGCCTGCCGGCTCGTCGGCGCCCGAGCCGTGGATCTTGGGCAGCAGCGATTACGGGGCCCAGGTCGCGGCGTATTTCGGCCTGCCGTACTGCTTCGCCCACTTCATCACCGACGGCCGGGGAGCGGCGCACGCGCTCGATGTCTATCGCGCGCAGTTCCGCCCGAGCGCGCTCTGTCCAAAACCCTATGCAACGGTCGCCGTATGGGCCTTGGCGGCGGAGACCGAGGACGCGGTCGAGGCGGAGTATTCGAGCCGGGCGTTGTGGCGGCTTGGGCGGGACCGCGGCGTGTTCGAGCCGTTGCCTAGCCCGGAGGAGGCCGCTGCCTACGATTACAGCCCGGCAGAGCGGGCGCGAGTGCAGGCTGGCCGGGCAAAGGCGTTGATCGGCCTGCCGGCAACGGTGGCCGAGATGCTACGTGGACTTGCGAACGAGTTGCGGATCGATGAGGTCGTGCTGCTCACGACATCGCACGACGCTGAGACGAGGCGTCGCAGCTACGAGCTTCTAGCGGAAGCGATCGAGTTCGCGCCGGGCCAGGTCGGGCTGGCCGCGGCCTGACTGCCAGCGGCGGAACCGCATCATGCCCCAGGCCACGGCTGCCGCGATGAGGACGACCGGCAGGATCAGCGAGACGAACCACAGCGCGAGCGCAGCTATCGCGAGACAGGTTCCAAGCACTGCCACGATTGCGGCGCCGACCATGACCTTGGTCGTGAACGGCACTTGCGGCGGGCGCGCGTTGCCGCCGAACCTGCCATCGGGGAGCATGTCGATCGTAGGCGGTATCCGTGTCATTGCATTAAGGTGGCCTAGGACGACCGCTCGTTCAAGCCCGTTTGCCGGCCATCGGCGAACGTGATGTTCAGGGCGGGACGCCGCCATTGCTGGTATGTGCACACCGATGAAGCAAGCAAGAAAAAGGTTTCACAAATTCGCTTTAGGATGTCCGCTCCTTGCGGCGCTCTGCGCGATAGCCGGTTCGGCAGCCTTCGCCGAGACCCATCACGTGACGATTCGCAACGGCGCCGATGAAACCATCCGCTCCATCGCGATGGCGACGGCCGGGTCTGGCCGGATCGGGGCGAACCGCTTGTCCTCGCGTCATTTGCCGCCGGGCGCCGCCGCTCGCATCGCCTACAGCCAGGGCTGCATGGCCGACATTCAGATCGGTTATGCGAGCGGGAAGATCGAGAAGCATCCCGGGGTCGAAGTGTGCTCGGACCCACGCATCATAACGGGCAACGGGATTATCGAGGACGCAAGCAAGCCGTCCGCAGTCAGGGCTAGGTCGGCTGCCTCGAAACCCGCTTTCATGAAACCGCCGCTGCCCTCCGTTCCTCCCTGGACCGGGAAAAGCATCATCAAGCGGTTCGGCGGCATGGAGTGAGCGCGAAGTCAAGCCAGATGCATGCCGCGCAACTGAGTTAGCCCGGGTTGGCGGGAACGGCGCCGATCGCGGTCCGGCCGGCGACCGAGCGGGTCGGCCCGGTTTTGACGTGGGTCGCATAGAGGGTCAGGCCGGTGAATGCGAGGCCGCCGAGCAGGTTTCCGACAACGGTCGGGATCTCGTTCCAGATGATGTAGTCGGCGACCGAGAACTTCCCGCCCATGAGCAGGGCGGACGGAAACAGGAACATGTTGACGACCGAATGCTCGAACGTCATGGCGAAGAACACCATGATCGGCATCCACATCGCGATCACCTTGCCGCTCACCGAGGTGGAGATCATGGCGCCGACGACGCCCGTCGACACCATCCAGTTGCACAGCACGCCGCGGATGAACAGCGTCAGCATCCCGGCGGCGCCGTAGTGCTTGTATCCGATGGTGCGCGCTTCGCCGATGCCGGCGATGACCTTGCCGACCGCGTTCGGCTCGGTCGAGAAGGCGAAGGTGAACACGATCGCCATCATCACCGCGACCGTGAACGCCCCGGCGAAATTGCCGGCGAACACGATGCCCCAGTTCCTAAGCACGCCGCCCGCGGTCACGCCGGGGCGTTTGTCGATCAATGCCAGCGGCGTGAGCACGAACACGCCGGTCAACAGGTCGAAACCGAGCAGATAGAGGATCGAGAAGCCGACGGGGAACAGGATCGCGCCGATGATCGGGTAGCCGGTCTGCTGGCTGACGGTGACGGCGAACACGGCGGCCAGAGCCAGGATGGCGCCGGCCATGTAAGCCCGGATAAAGGCGTCGCGGGTCGCCATGTGGACCTTGGACTCGCCCGCATCCACCATTTTGACCACGAACTCGGAGGGCATCAGGTATGACATCATTCATCCTTCGTTGATGGATGATGCGCGATATGCAGATTTTATGCCAACTAACGCCTTATCGGGCATGGCATGGTTGCCGAGGTTGTTTCCCGGTTAATGGGCGATCAGCCGGAGAAGCTGCGTTCCAGATCGGTCAGCACCGCCTGCTCCGCGTCCGACACCTTGGCGCCGAGGCCTAGAAACCCGCCCGCCTGCTCCGCCACCGAACGCGCCCGGCTCAAGATCTCGCGCCGCAACGCGCTCCGCGCCGCTTCGTCCAGCGACGGCGACAGGGCGGCCACGTAAGCCTTCCAGGATGCCAGCAACTCCGGCGATGGACGCTTGTTCAGCCATCCTTGCAACAGCTCATGCCCAGGCGCATCCTTCGCCAGCCCGACCTGCTCCGCGCCGGACAGCACCGCCGCGCGTTCCTTTTGATCAACCTCGCCGTCGGCCCAGGCCACCAGCACCAGCGGCGCCAGCGACAGGGCCAGGACCGTTTCGCCCGAGACCCCGAGGCTGGACAGCTTATCCAGCACCGCCGGGTCATGGATGCCGGAGGCGGCGGCCAGGCTCTCCCGCCGCGCTTTCTCCTGGTCGGCCTGCCCGAGCTTGCGGCGCAGGATCGCGTCCTGCTCGGCGAAGAAGGCGTCCTCTAGCCCCTTTTTCCGGTCGGACAGGAAATCGTTTGCCAACTGCGCCTCCAATGCTTGGACGTGATGTCCGCGGCGGGATTCGAACCCACGGCCCCAGGATTCAATCCCACTTCGGCTTTCGCCGCCGCCCCCGCAAGGAAGCGTTCGTGGTCTGGACTGTCCCTTCGCCCTAGGCCCCGAAAGACCCGTAGGCGCCGCCCGTCCAGTCTCTACACCGTCCCTGGCCCGAGGGGGGCCGGGGCTTGGCTCGGGATCGGCATGGCGCGAGCGGCGCCGAAGCGTTCCCCGACTTTGAGCGGATCCACGGCGCCGTTTCCGTGCGCCGCGCCCAATTGCATCAGGAATCCTGTGCTCTATCCTGCTGAGCTACGCGGACATAACGGGCGGGTTGTAACCGATGCCGCCCGCCGCCGCCACCCCTGTTCGCGGCAACCCGATCGGTGCAAGGATGGGGGCAAGAACGAGGAGGACATGCCATGCCGAGCGCGACGTCAAGTAAGGTCATCATAAGCTGTGCCGTCACCGGCGCCATCCATACCCCGAGCATGTCCGACGCCTTGCCGATCACGCCGGAGCAGATCGCAGCCGCCAGCATCGAGGCCGCCGAGGCGGGCGCTGCCATCATCCACCTGCACGCCCGCAACCCCGAGACCGGCGAACCCACCCCCGACCCTGCCGTGTTCATGCGCTTCCTGCCCACCATCAAGCAGTCGACCGACGCCGTGGTGAACATCACGACTGGCGGCGGGCTGAACATGTCGCTCGAGGAACGCCTCGCCGCGCCCATGCAGGCCAAGCCCGAGATGTGCAGCCTCAACATGGGGTCGATGAACTTCAACATCTCCCGCGCCGCCGACAAGATCACGGCGTGGAAACACGATTGGGAAAAGCCCTACCTCGAAGGCACCGTGAACCACATCTTCCGCAACACCTTCCAGGACATCGAGAGCATCGTCGAGCGCCTCGGCCGCGCCCACGGCACACGCTTCGAGTTCGAGTGCTACGACGTCGGCCACCTCTACAACCTGGCCCACATGCTGGAGCGCCGCGTCGTCGAGCCGCCGCTGTTCGTGCAGACCATCTTCGGCATCCTGGGCGGCATCGGGGCCGAGCAGCGCAACTTGGCGTTCATGCGCGAGACGGCTGACCGTCTGTTCGGCGCCGACTACGTCTGGTCCGTGCTGGCCGCCGGGCGGCACCAGATGGCGTTCACCACCATGGCCGGCATCATGGGCGGCAACGTGCGCGTGGGCCTGGAGGACAGCTTGTATATCGGTCGCGGCAAGATGGCGCAGTCGAACGCGGAGCAGGTGGCCAAGATCCGCCGCATCCTGGAGGAGCTGAGCCTTGAGATCGCCACGCCCGCCGAGGCGCGGGAAATCCTGCATCTCAAAGGCGGCGACCGGGTGGGGTTCTGAGGATGCAGGACGCGGCGGCGCTGCATGAGGGATTGGTGACGATCGACACGCATATCGACATCCCCTGGCCGCCGGGGCCGAGCGCGTTCGAGGACGGTCCGCGCCGGGTCGACCTGCCGAAGATGCGCCGCGGCGGGCTGGGCGCCGGATGCTTTGCCGCCTACGTGCCGCAGGGGCCGCGGACGCCCGAGGAGTATAAGGCCGCGGGAGAGCGGGCGCTGGCGATGCTGGACGCGATCGAGGCCATGAGCGGCGAGGGCTCGCGCATCTGCACGACGGCGGACGAAATCGAGGCGGCCAAGCGCGGCGGCGTGCTCGCGATCATGCCGGTGGTGGAGAACGGCCACGCGATCGGCGAGGACCTTGGCATGCTGGCGCGCTTTCGGGCCAAGGGGGCGCGTTACCTGACGCTCACGCATAACGGCCATAACCTGCTGGCCGATAGCAGCAATCCGCGCAAGGATCTACAGGATGAGGAGACGCTGCATGGCGGGCTGAGCGCGTTCGGGCGCGAGGCGGTGGCCGAGATGAACCGGCTCGGCATGATGGTGGACGTGTCCCACGTCAGCCTGCAAGGCGCGTTGCAGGCAGCACGGGTGTCGAGAACGCCGGTGGTGGCGACGCATTCCTGCGTCCGCGCCCTCTGCGACGTGCCCCGCAACGCCGCCGACCAGTTGCTGGACGCGCTGCGCGACTGCGTCGGCATGGTGAACATCACCGCCGTGCCCAGCTTCGTGAAGAAGGGGGCCAAGGCGGACCAGGTGACGGTCTCGGACTACGTCGACCACATCGACTACGTCGTCCAGCGCGTCGGCCTGGCCCACGCCGGCATCAGCTCGGATTTCGACGGCGGCGGCGGCTTCGACGGCTGGCGCGACGCCGGCGAGAGCGCGAACCTGACCGCCGAACTGGTCCGCCGGGGCTATTCGGCCGCCGAGATCGCCCAGCTCTGGGGCGGGAATTTCCTGCGCCTGCTGCGCGCCGCCGAGGAGGCCGCCGATGCCTGAGATGCCGAAGCTGGGCCAGGGCACCTGGAAGATGGGCGAACGCGGCGCCGACCGCGGCGCCGAAGCCGACGCGCTGCGGCTCGGGATCGATCTCGGCATGACCCTGATCGACACCGCCGAGATGTATGCCGACGGCGGCGCCGAGGAGGTGGTGGCCCGGGCCATCGAGGGACAGCGGGAGCGGGTGTTCCTGGTCAGCAAGGCCTATCCGCAGAACGCGGGACGCGCATCGCTGCCGAAGGCGTGCGCGCGCAGCCTGAAGCGGCTGGGGACGGATTGCCTCGACCTTTACCTGCTGCACTGGCAGGGCGGCACGCCGATCGAGGAGACCGCCGACGCGTTCGAGCGGCTGGTGGAAGCCGGGCATATCCGCGCCTGGGGGGTGAGCAACTTCGACGTGGACGACATGCGGGAGACGCCGCCGCGGTGCGCGGCCAACCAGGTGCTGTACAACCTGGAGACGCGCGGCATCGAGTTCGACCTGCTGCCTTGGTGCCGGGAGCGGAAAATCCCGGTGATGGCCTATTCGCCGGTCGGGCAAGGGGGGGCGCTGCTCCGCTCCGAGGCGGTGCGGGCGGCGGCCGGACGGCATGACGCGACGCCGGCGCAAGTCGCCATCGCCTGGACCTTGCAGCCGGGCGTCGTCTCGATCCCGAAAGCGTCCAACCCGGCGCACGTGCGCGAGAATGCCGCCGCGGCTGACCTGCGTCTGACAAGCGAGGACCACGCCATGCTGGACGCCGCGTTCCCGTCGCCGAAGCGCAAGCAGCCGCTCGGCATCCTTTAGGGCTCGTTCGGAAACAACCGCTGTCAATCGATTGGGCGAACGGCCCCGAGCCTTTGTTTTGCCGGGCAGCCTTGTCGGCGTGCTGCCACACTTATTGCCGACGCTGCCCTTAGCGCCGCGCGTGCCTTTGTTATTGATCCGTCACGTTAATTGTAAGTGAATTCGTTGCTCGTTCCTGTTCGCTGGCCGCGCGCTCGCCCGGGCGGGGTGGCAGTGTCGGCGGCCTATGGTATGGAGGCGCATGGCCAACACGTGCGCAATGCCATCAAACGGGCCGTCGTCCCGTCCGTGACTGCCGGCCGACCCTTCCGTGCCCACGCCTTGCACGAGTGTCCGGACTGCGGATTGTTCCAGTCGCTCGGAGATCTGCGCCCGGGCCAGGTCGCCGAGTGCGGGCGCTGCAACGCCGTGCTGCGCCGCCGCCGGCGCAACAGCCTGACCGCCACGTTCGCCCTGTCGGTCGCCGGGCTGCTGTTGCTCGCCGTCGCCACCGCCGAGCCGCTCGTGACGTTCCGCCTGACCGGCCAGGAGCGGACCACGTCGCTGACCCATCTGCCGGTCGCCTTCGAGCAGCAAGGCATGCCGTTGCTGTCGATCGCGGTCCTGGCCACCACGTTGGTCGCGCCGGTGCTCCGGCTCGGCCTGACGGCTGCGGTGCTCGGCGGGCTGCGCACCAACATCTCCCGCGGCGCGCTCTCGGCCATGGCCCGGCTGCGGCAAATTCTCAAGCCCTGGGCGATGATCGACGTCTTTCTGCTCGGCATGTTCGTCGCTTACACCAGGCTCCAGGCCCTAGCCTCCGCCGAAGCCGACATCGGCCTTTACGCCCTCGGCGCGCTGATGCTGGTGGTGGTCTGGTCCGACGCCTGGATCGACGAGCACGCCATGTGGGAAGCGATTGGCCGCCGTGGCCTGCGCCATGATCCGCCGGGCGGCGGGCCGCTGATCGGCTGCGACGCCTGCCACCTCGCGACGCGCGCGCAGGACGGCGAGCAATGTCCGCGCTGCGAGGCGGCGTTGCGTCGGCGCAAGCCGCAACCGGTCGCGCGCACCTGGGCGCTCGTCATTACGGCGGCCATTCTTTACGTCCCCGCCAATGTGTATCCGGTGCTGACCGTCGTGCGCCTGGGCCGGGGGGCGCCCAGCACCATCGTCGGCGGCGTCATCGAGCTGATCGAGGCCAGGATGTGGCCGCTCGCGCTGCTGGTGCTGGTGGCGAGCGTCATCGTGCCGCTGCTGAAACTGCTGTGCCTGTCGGCGCTGCTGATAGCGACCCAGCTCCGCAGCGGCCGGTGGCTCAGGAACCGTACTCGGCTCTACCGCTTCGTCGACGTGATCGGCCGTTGGTCGATGATCGACGTGTTCATGGCCGCCGTCCTGACCGCGCTGGTTCGCATGGGCGCGATCGGGTCGGTGACGCCGGGCTACGGCGCGCTCGCGTTCGCCGCCGTGGTGATCACGACCATGTTCGCCGCCACAAGCTTCGATCCCCGCCTGGCATGGGACGAGGCCGAGGCGCCCGAGCCGGCGGGCGTTGCGGCGCCGGCATGAGCGGCGTCGACGACACCGGCAAGGAGCCGCTCTCCGCCCGCGTGCGGCGGAGCAAGTTCTCGCTGATCTGGCTCATCCCCGTCGTCGCCTTCGCCATCGCCGCCTACCTCGGCGTGCGCGCACTCCGCAGCGAGGGGCCGGAGATCACCATCACCTTCAACACCGGTGACGGCCTGGTGGCCGGGCAGACGCAAGTCCGGCACAAGGCCGTGCAGCTCGGGCAGGTCGAAGGCGTGCGCCTGTCAAACGATCTCAAGAGCGTTCTCGTCAAGGTCAAGATGCGGCGCGACGCCGACCCATACCTGACGGAGAACGCGCGCTTCTGGGTGGTGCGCCCGAGGCTGAGCTCCGGCAGCATCTCGGGCATCGAGACGCTGATCTCCGGCAGCTACATCGAGATGGACCCCGGCACCCGCAAGGGCGCGGAGAAAACCCAGTTCGTCGGCCTCGAACAGCCCCCCGGCGTGCGCAGCGGCGAGCCCGGCCGCGTCTTCAAGCTCAAGGCGGAGAGCATCGGCTCGCTCGGCCAAGGCTCGCCCGTGTTCTACCGCGACATCTCCGTCGGCGAGGTGCTGGGTTACGACATCGGCAACGGCATCGGCCCGGTCACGGTCTCGATCTTCGTGCGCGCGCCGTATGACGAGTTCGTTCGCGAGGGCACGCATTTCTGGAACGCATCGGGCCTGTCCGTGAATCTTGGTTCAACGGGCGTCCACGTCGAGGTGGCCAGCTTGCAGGCCCTGCTGGCGGGGGGCATCGCGTTCAGCGTCCCGCGCGAGGGACAGACGGACAAGGCGGCCGCATCGAATGCCGAGTTCAAACTCTATGCCAACGCCGACGATGCGCGCTCCGCCGGCTACAAGACGCGCCAGGTGTTCGTCACCTATTTCGAAAGCAGCGTCCGCGGCTTGGCGCGAGGCTCGCCCGTCGAGTTCTTCGGCATCCAGGTCGGTGTTGTCACCGAGGTCGAGCTCGAGTTTGACCCGAAAGGCGCGAATGCCCGGATCAAGGTGACGTTCGAGGTGCAGCCCGGGCGGCTGGACAACCCGGAGATCGCGGCGGCCGACCCGATCGCCGTCTCCAAGCGGCTGGTGGCGCGCGGCATGAGGGCGCAACTGCAGACATCCAACTTCCTGACCGGCTCGCTGGTGCTAGGCCTCGGCTTCGTTCCGAACGCGCCGCCTGCGGAGGTCGAGATACACGGCGATGTCGCCGTCATCCCGAGCGCGGGCGGCGGTCTCGACAACATCCTCGCCTCGCTGACCAGCATCTCCAATAAGCTCGAACAGGTTCCGCTCGATCAGATCGGCGCCAACCTCAACAATACGCTGCGCTCCGCGTCGGGCGCGTTGGGCAGCATCCAGGAGTTAACGAAGAAGGCCGACTCGGGCCTTTCCCCGGTGTTCCAGCGTCTGCCCGCGATCACGGGCGCGCTGCAGGACGCGGCGACCCGGGCGACGCGCACCTTCGGGTCGCTTGAGGCGGGCTATGGCCGGGAGAGCCAGTTCAATCGCGAGATGGAACGCTCGCTGGCCCAGGTTGGCGACGCGGCCCGGTCGATCCGCCTGCTGGCGGACTTCCTCGACCGGCATCCGGAGGCGCTGGTGCGCGGCAGGGCGGGATCAGGCCGATGATGCGACGAGGTTTCCTGGCTTTGCCCGCGTTGCTGGCGTCATGCGCCTCGCCCGAGACCGCCTATTTCGCGCTCGCCACCCGGCCCGGCCCGGTCGTGCGCGGCGGTCCGAAGGTGGTGGAACTGCGCCGCGTCGGCCTGCCCGGCTACCTCGACCGGCCGGAGATCGTCCGCAGCAACGCTGATTACCGTCTGCGCATCCCGAGCAGCGAGCGCTGGGGCGAGCCGCTCGGCGACATGATCGGCCGCGTCCTGGCCGAGGACCTCAACGCCCGGATGCCGGGCGCCGCCGTCTTCACCGCCCTCGGCGCCATCTCGTCCGTGCCGGACGCGGTGGTCGAGATCGACATTCAGCGGTTCGATGCCGGCGCCTCGAACGAGGTCATGCTGCTGGCCCAGGTTGCCGTCGCCTCCGAGAGCCGCCGCAACCGCGCGCCGGCCCAAACCACACGGCTGACGGCCCAGGCGGCCGGACCCAAGACCGGGGACCTCGTCGCCGCCATGAGCGCGGTGCTGGGCCAGCTTGCCGACCGCGTCGCGGCCCAGCTTCGGGCGGTCGCCGGGCCGGGCGCCGATCAGGCCAAACCGCGGGCGGTCCGGCGGCGGCGGCGATAGGCTGCAATCGTCCTGGCACAATCAGGGCGACAAGGGCCTAAGTAGACATTGTTGGCTTGTGCCACGGATGTCTGCTTAGACGTGTTTGAAGACGCATCATTTTCCAGTTTGTGACGGCGAGCCGTCCCGCGGAATGATGCTTAGTCTGCAATCGCCCTGACTGGAAACAGCCACGGCGTCAATTGCCAGACCAGAGAAAGCTAGACCCGTATCGCCCTGAACACAGTCAGGGCGATACGGGTCTAGCCGCCGGGCCAGGCGTGCAAAAATCGATCCGCCGCTTCCAGTCCGGCTTCAGCCGCTCTAGAACCACGCTCCGCCCCAGCGCAGGAGCCTTGCTATGGCCGCTTACCAATACGCCTATGTCATGAAGGACGTCACCAAAGCCTTTCCGGGCGGGCGCGAGGTGTTCAAGGGGATCACGCTGTCCTTCCTGCCCGGCGTCAAGATCGGCGTCCTCGGCGTGAACGGCGCCGGCAAGTCCACCTTGCTCAAGATCATGGCCGGCGTCGAAACCGAATATGGAGGCGAGGCCTGGGCCGCGGACGGCGTGCGCGTCGGCTACCTCGAGCAGGAGCCGAGGCTCGACCCGGAGAAGACCGTGGCCGAGAACGTGATGGAGGCGTTCGCGCCGCTGAAGGGGGCGATGGACCGCTTCAACGCCATCAGCGAGAAGTTCGCCGAACCGATGGACGACGACGAGATGACCGCCCTGCTGGCCGAACAGGCCGATTTGCAGGAGCGCATCGACGCCGAGGACGGCTGGGATCTTGACCGCCGCATCGAGATCGCGCTGGACGCCCTGCGCTGCCCGCCGCCCGACAGCGGCATCGAACGCCTCTCGGGCGGCGAGCGCCGGCGCGTGGCGCTGTGCCGGCTGCTGCTGGAGAAGCCGGAGATGCTGCTGCTGGACGAGCCGACCAACCACCTGGACGCGGAAAGCGTCGCTTGGCTGGAGAAGACGCTGCGGGACTATGCCGGCACGGTGATGATCATCACCCACGACCGCTACTTCCTCGACAACGTCACCAACTGGATTCTCGAAATCGAGCGCGGGCGCGGCTACCCGTTCGAGGGCAATTATTCGAGCTGGCTGTCGCAGAAAAGGAAGCGGCTGCAGCAGGAAGAGAAGGAGGAGAGCGCCCGCCAGCGCGCCCTGGCCGCCGAGGAGGAGTGGATCCAAAGCAGCCCCCGCGCCCGGCAAACCAAGAGTCGCGCCCGCATTGCCAAGTATGAAGAAATGTTGCAGCAGAGCCAGGAGCGGGCGACCGGGGTGGCCGAGATCGTCATCCCGCCCGGCCCCCGCCTGGGCGGCGCCGTCATCGAGGCCGAGCAGCTCCGCAAGGCCTACGGCAACCGGCTGCTGATCGACGAGCTGGATTTCAAGCTGCCGCCGGGCGGCATCGTCGGCGTGATCGGGCCGAACGGCGCCGGCAAGACGACGCTGTTCCGCATGATTACCAGGCAGGAGACGCCGGATGCCGGCAGCCTCAAGGTCGGCGAGACGGTCAAGCTCGGCTACGTCGACCAGAGCCGGGACAGCCTCGACTCCGACAAGACCGTCTGGCAGGAGATCAGCGGCGGCACCGACGTGATCTATCTCGGCAAGCGCGCCGTCCCGTCCCGCGCCTACGTCGCCGCCTTCAACTTTAAAGGCTCCGACCAGCAGAAAAAGGTCGGCATCCTCTCCGGCGGCGAGCGCAACCGCGTCCATTTGGCCAAGATGCTGAAGTCGGAGAGCAACGTCATCCTGCTCGACGAGCCGACCAACGACCTCGACGTCGATACGTTGCGGGCGCTGGAGGAGGCGTTGGCCGAGTTCGCCGGCTGCGCGGTAATCATCAGCCACGACCGCTGGTTCCTGGACCGGCTGGCGACGCACATCCTCTCCTTCGAGGGCGACAGCCACGTCGAGTGGTTCGAGGGCAACTTCCAGGCCTACGAGGCGGACAAGCGACGACGCCTCGGCGCCGACAGCACCGAGCCGCACCGAATCAAATACCGACCGCTCGCCCGATAACGCCAGCCGGGGGGAGGTGAGCTGGGGCGGACGGATACGGACCGGGCGGCTTATCCTCACGCCCGTCTCGTGGGCCGATTTGCCGGATCTGCAGGCCCTGAAGTCGGACCCGCTGGTTTACGCGCAGATGCTGGGCGGGGTGCGCTCGCCGATCCAGGTGGCGAGCGAGCTGGCCGAGGACGTCGCCTTCTGGGCCCGCCACGGCGCGGGGATGTGGACGGTCCGCCCGGTCGGGGGCGGGGCAGCCGTCGGCCTGGCCGGGCTGCACGAGCGCGTGGACGGGAGGGGAACGGCGCTTCGCTTCGCCTTCACCCCGATGTCCCGCGGGCGCGGCCTGGCGCGCGAGGCAGCCGGCGCGGCGTTGCGCTTCGCCCATGACCAAGCCGATATTCGCCGCGTCATCGCCGTGGCACGGGAAAGCAACATCGGCAGCCGCACCGTGCTGGGCGCGGTCGGGATGCGGGAATGCGATGCGTTTCGACGCGATGGCGAGCCGATGCTGGTCTATGAAAGCGTGGCCTCCATTCCGCGCAAGGACGTGCCTGGAGCGCGTCGGCGTTAGGGGCGCTCGCCTTGGCGGCCGGCGCTTCGGCAGGCCCGGCAACACTGTATTTGCCTGTTCGGGCATGCGGCAGATCGTAGGGTCAGGACGGCAGCAACGCCCGCGCCCAAACCGTCACGCCCACGGCGCCCGGATCGGGCGTGCCGAGCGCCCGGTCGCCAAGATAACTTGATCGCCCGAGCCGAGGGGACATGGCGGCGGTCGCCTCCGCTCCGGCATCCGCGGCGGCAATCGCGGCTTCCCACGCTGCCTGGGGCGACGCGCCTTGCCGAAGCTGCTCAGCGAACGTATCGGCCGCGGGCTGCAAAGCGTCCAGCATCGTTCGGTCCCCGCGTTGCGCGCCGCCGAGCGCCGCGAGCGCATTCGCTCCGTCCTGCAAGGCTGCCGCCCAGCCAGCGGCGTCCGGGGCCGGACCGAGCGCCCGGCCCGCGCGCAGCAACAGCGCGGCATAGAGCGGTCCGGACGTGCCGCCCACCTCGCGCCGCACCGCGTTGCCGATTTGCTCTAGGATTGCGCCGGGCCCGCCGCGAGCCCCGTCCAATGCTGCCTTGGCAGCATCGGCGCCGCGGGCCAGCGCGGCGCCAAGATCGCCGTCTCCGACCACTTGATCGAGCGCGGTCAATTGGGGCTCGGCCGTCCGCAACGCGGACGCAGCGGCCTTTACGGCGTCTCGCATCTGTTTTGACGCTGGAACGCCGGTCCCTGCCGCGTTCTGAGCACGATCGATCGCCTGTATCCGGCGCGCGCCTGCCGGCAACACGTGCCCGCCGCCGGGCCACGCTGGCGCGGCTGCCGGCGCGTCGAGGAAGCGCAGCCGAGCATCGTCCAGCCGCAACACCGAGAGCGAGCATCCTGCCATTTCGATCGCGGTCAGGAATGAGCCGGCCCAGGCCCGCTGCACGACGATCCCCTGCGCTCGCAACGACTTCAAGGCATGGCGGGCGACGATGGTCAGCTCCATCGCCGGCGTGCCGCCAAGGCCGTTCACCAGCAACGCCACCCGGTCCCCGGCACTCAGGTCAAGCGCGGCGGCGATCTCGCTCAACAAGAGATCGACGATTGTATCCGCCGAAGCCAGCCGCGCCCGGCGGACCCCACGCTCACCGTGGATGCCGAGCCCGAGTTCCATCTCGCCGTCGCCGAGCGCGAAGCCCGGCCCGCCCGCCGCTGGAACGACGCAGGACGAGAGGCCAACCCCCATGCTGGCAAGCGCGCCCGCCGCCGCCTGCGCGACGTCCCGAACCGCCGCAAGCGCCAGTCCCGCTTCTGCCGCCGCCCCCGCGATCTTATGAACCAGCACTGTCCCGGCGATGCCCCGGCGACCCGCCCGGCCTGCCGCGCGCAACGAGACGTCGTCGGCGACCATCACGACCTCGACCGGTATACCGTCGCCCCGGGCAACCTCCGCCGCCAGGCCAAAGTTCAGCCTGTCGCCGGTATAGTTCTTCACGATCAGCAACGCCCCGGCCGAGCCCGCCGCCGTGCGGATTGCCGCCAGCACCGCATCGACGCTGGGCGAGGCGAACACGTCCCCGGCCACGGCCGCGTGCAGCATCCCCATGCCGACATACCCGGCATGGGCAGGCTCGTGGCCGCTGCCGCCGCCCGAGATCACGGCGACGGTCCGCCGGTCCGCGGGCGGCATATCCGCACGCAGCACGATCGACCACCCGTCCAGCAAGACCTGGCCCGGCGCGAGCGCCACCGCCCCCTCCAGCATCTCGGGCACGACGGCTTGCGGATCATTCAGGAGCTTCTGCATCAAGACATGACCACCACTGGCAGCGGCGTGGGCCGGAACGTCGACCGCAGCGCCCAGACACTGTGCAGCAGCTGCCTACCGCCGGGCAAGCAGAGACGCATGCCTGCGAAAACGAGGTAAGACACGACGACGGCAATTGCCATTCGCGGCAGAGCCTCGATCCCGGCCAGTTCCGTCCGCTGCTCCGCCCATGAAGCCGCCAAGCCCGCAACCAGCCCGGCCAGGAGCAACGGAACGCAGGTCCGCAGCAGGTCCCGGTGCCTGACAGGCCCTCGCCGCGCCGCGCCCCACATGAGCAAGCCGTGAAGGAACAGGCCTGACGAGCCATAAGCAATCGCGACGCCCTCGGCGCCCCACGGCAGCCCGATCAGCAACATTATGACCGAGGCAGCGGTCCGCACGGCGCCGAACGCGAACTGCTCCCCCGCACGGCCCTGACTGACGAACAGCCAGTAGGCGCCGATCGAGAGCGGGGCGAACGCTGTCGCCACCGCGAGCCAGGCGACGATCGGCGAGGCGGGCGCCCATTCCGGCCCCATGACGAGCGGCACGATCGTGTGGGCGCCGGACACGACGAACGCGAGTGCCGGCAGCGTCACCAGAAGCAGCGCCTGGAGCATCTGCAGGAACGCCACGCGATAGCGGTACGAGTCATCGTGCAGGCGGGACAGCAGCGAGACCGCCACGCGGTCGATCGGCAGGCTCATGGTCCAAATAGGTGCGGCGACCAGCTTGAACGAGCGGTCGTAAAGACCCAAGGCGGCGCTGCCGGCGAACTTGCCGATCATCACCGCATCCAGGTTGGTGGCGAGAAAGGTGACCAGGTTGAAGCCGGTGAGATGGCCTCCGAAGCGCAGCATGCGCAGAGCGCCCGGCGTCCACCGCGGGCGTGACGGCAGCCAGCCGGAGTTGATCCAGCTCATGAGCAGGATCGTTGCGGCATTCGCCGCCTGCATCAGCACCAGCGACCATGCGCCGAGCCCATGCCATGCCGCGGCAATGCCGACGCCGCCGGAGATGAGCGTGCAGGCGATGTCCATTGCCGCGAGGCGGGAGAACTGCATCCGCCGGTTCAGCAACGCCACGTGCTGGGCCGAGAGCCCGGGGACTATTACGACGGCGGCGAGACAGGTCAGGATCGGCGTGATGCGAGGCTCGTCGTAGAATGCGGCGACGAGCGGCGCGCAGACGCAGATCAGCAGGGCGAACGCCGCGCTGATGCCGACGTTGATCCAGAACAAGGCGGACAACTCCGCCTGAGTGATCGACGGCCGCTGGACGGTGACTTGCGTCAAGCCGAGGTCGGCAAAGACGCCGACCAGGCCCAGCACCGGGCCGACCATCGCCACTAAGCC
Organism: Acetobacteraceae bacterium; assembly: GCA_965217935.1. GTDB lineage: Bacteria > Pseudomonadota > Alphaproteobacteria > Acetobacterales > Acetobacteraceae > JBBROS01. The sequence goes on from OZ244581.1 coordinate 1,492,504, forward strand.
GAACTCGGCCGGCAGCAACAGGCGCGCGAGCAGGATTTGCGACAGGAACTGCACCACGAACCGGGCGCCCTGGCCGACAAAGGTCGCCGCAGCGCCGCGTACGGAGCTGTGGCGCAGGGCGCTGGGCTCCGCCGTCTCGATCGAATGCGCGTCACTCACGCCTGGAAAGGCTCCCTTCGGCCATTCGGGCGCGGCCACGCCCTGTCTGGTCCGATTTTACCGGCACGCGGGTTAATCCCATCTTAATCCAGGCTTCACGATCCCGGGCATTCTGCAGCAGCCGGGCACGGAATTCGGGCGTGTAGACCTTCTGCGGGTCGATCGCGTCCAGCTCTGGCGTCCAGCCGAACTTCGACGCCAGCGGCCAGATCGCCATGACCTGCTTGCGGTAGTCATCGGCCACGCCGGGCGTCTGCGAGTGGTAGGCCGCCGCCGCGGCGGGCCAGGTCCCGAGCTGGCCATGCAGGCGCGACAAGAACCCGGCCGCGTAGATCGCATTCAGCGCCGGGTCGAACGCATCGTCGAGCGAGGCGAAGGCGGTCGGGTGATGCAGCAGATTGACCTGCATGCAGCCGACGTCGATGGATTGGATGCCGGCTGCCCGGGCCTTGGCGACGGCCGCGATCGCGTCGGCCTTGGTGTCGAAAAAATGGCCGGTCCCGGCGACGTTGATCGTCCACGGCCATGACGCGACCCGGCCCGTCTTCGCATCCAGTCGCCCGCTCTCGACGATGCCGACGCTGCCGAGCAGGCGCGGAGGCAGCCGCGACGACGTCTCCGCCGCGTCGATCGCTTTCTGGCAGAGCGCGAAATCTCCCCCCGGACCTGCCGCGGCCCGCTTCGCGGCAAGGGCGCCCGCATTGGACAGCCCGGCGGCGAGGAGCACGGCGGCCGTGAGCAGCCGGACGCCGCGGTGGGACTGGAACATCATGACGGCTCCGTAGAGGTGACGGTGAATTGGCGCCAAGCGCCGACGACGTAGCGCTGGCTGTCCGTGCCGACGGTGAGGACGCGCCAGGCGAACCGGCCCGTGTTCTGCGGCAGTTGCATGAGCACGGCGGACACGTCGACGTAACGGCCGATGACGTCCTGAGGCCCGCTGTCCAGGACTTGGGTGAGTTGGACGTAGAAACGAACGCTCTCCGGCTCGTCGGGCGCCGCCCATACCAGCGGGATGGAGCCGTCGCCTGCCGGAACCGGCTGCTGCCCGTCGGGACTGTCGATCTCGGCCGGGATGAGCGGGGCGGTCACCGGCCCATTAACCGGCGGCGGCTTGGCGATCCGGGACGCCGCGGCATCGATGCCGTTCGCGGCCGCAAGCCTATACCATGCGGAAGCCTGCTCCGGGTTGCGCGGAACGCCGTCCCCGTTGGCGTAGAGCTGGGCCAGGTTGAACTGCGCCCGCGCCATCCCCGCCGCGGCTGCGCGGCCATACCATCGCGCCGCCTGAGTGGCGTCACGCGGCCCGCAGCGCCCGTTCTCATACATCTGGCCCGCGCTGAAGGCGGCCGTCGCGTGCCCCGCTTCACCCGCGCGCCGATACCAGGCGCAAGCCGCGATCGGGTCCGGCGCCACGCCGCGGCCGATGTCATAGGCCAGCCCGAGGCCGTATTGCGCGACCGGTTTGCCCTTGGCGGCCGCGCGTTTCCAGATCGCCACCGCGTCCTGATACTGGCCGGCCTCGTAAGCCTGCCATCCAGCCTCGGTGGGAGCGGTCGCGCCCGCCGCCGCGCACAGGACCGCGACTGCCGCAGCGCTTCGGGCGATCCGTCCGGCAGCGCGCCGGCGAGCGGGCCGCGTCAGCCGCACAGGTTCACGCAAAAGCTGCAATCCCGCCCAACCTGCCTTGCCTCAACGCGAGGCCAAGCCGGCGATCGTGATCTGGATCGTGCCGGGCGGCGGCAGGGCGGCGGGCAAGGCAAGCAGTTGCTCGCGCCCGCCCTCGCCAGCCTCGTCGGCGATGCGCGCCGCGGCAGCCGCGTCGTTGGCGAAGAAATAGCTGACCGCCGACCCGGCCGACCGGCTTGCGTCGGCGGTCGGGCCTTGCACGTCAAGACCTTGTGACCGAAGCCGTCTCGCAAGCTCGTCGCCACGCCGCCGCGCGGCGGCGCTGTCCCGCCGGTAGGAGATCAGGACTCGCGGCGGCACGCCGGCCGGCACGCCATCGGCTGACGTCTCCTGCTCGTTCGCCGCCGCGGGCGGGCGTGCCGTCGCCCGAGGATCGGTTGCCGGCCGGTTGTTCGGATCAGCCCTTGCAGGGCTTGCCGGATCGGCCTTGATGCCCTGCCAGCGGGTCAACTGGCTGTAGGCCGCTTGATACAGGCGGGCACCGGGCGGACCGGCGGCCAAGGCGCCCATTGCCAGAACAACGAACGCGAGCGCCAGAACCGGCCACCCACGCCACCACGGCCGCGGCGCGGAGGAGGTGACGGCGATCGGCACAGAGGGCTCGACCGCAGCCTGTTCCGGTTCGGCATCAAAGCCTTCACCGGACATATCGTCATCGTCGGCGCCGTCGCTTGCGCCGAGGCTGGCACCGCTTTGCACCGTCGTCGCGGCTTTGACATGCGCGGCCGACACGTGCGGCGCATCCTCCAGCCGGGCCATGAACACCGCAAGCCCGGCCAGCAGTTGCAGCCGCGCCGGTTCACCCCCGGAATAATGCGCCAGAGCCGCGACTGCGTCCGGCTGCAGCAGGTCCTGCGGCTGATTGCTGCGGGCGAGTTGCTCGCCGAGGAACGATCCGACTTCCCGCGGCGGCAGCGGCGACAAGGCAACCGTCGTAACGTGGACCGGCAACTCGGACAGATGATCCGACAGCGCGGGCAAGCCGGCGAATACGCAGGGGCGCCCCCGCGCCGCCAAAGATTGCAGCAGCGGCTTCGGCAAACGGTCCGCCTCATCGACCAGGATGATCTGCGGATCGGCGCTCCTGGCCGTCGACCCCTGCTGAACGAGTTCGACCTCCCACCCCGCGTATTGCAGCTCCCGCGCGAACGTTTGCAGAAACAACGTTTTGCCGGCCCCGCGCGTGCCCACGAGGGCCACGACGCCGGGCGTCGCCAGCGCTTCGCTGACGCGCTCCCAAGCCACGACCCATTCGGAATGAACGATGATCTCGTCCACGCCCACCGCGCCGTGGAACGGGAGCTTGCTCGTGTCCTTCGTCTGATGCTGGCCGATCCCCTGCATCCTGCTTATGCCGTCCCGCTGATGATAGGCAACGTTATATACCAAAACCGAACCAAAGTCTGCGAAAGGAAGCGAGTCCCGACGCGATTTCTTCCCCCGTTCCGACGCGACGAGCGCATTCCACTGTACGGTAGATAACATTGAGTTCACTTTGCCTGAAAACTTGGCAAGTAATAGCTATTCCAAGCAAAAGTAAAACTAGGCGCGGAATTCAAGCATAGTAGAGATTATAACTTTACTGATGATGCAGCTTCCATCCATTATCAATCAATAATGTATCTTCAACGGTAACGATCCGAACTTACCATTTGATTAACCAGTCAAGTCACAAATCCGTGTTATTGCCGCCGGGTCATCAACATTCTCGTGATGGAGCTCGGGCAAGCGCATGGCCAGCAAAAACACCCCTTTCCCGCTCGGCGTCGACGCCGGCGGACCAAACGGAAGCGACCCGGCCGCCATGGCCGCGTTCGAGGCCCAGTTCAAAAGCTTCACCGACCTAATGGGCGCCACGCCCAGCTTCATGAATGCCTTCGTCGACCCGTTCAAAGCCATCGCCGACTGGCCCAGCAACGCCGGGTGGACCGCCTGGTCCTGGGAACAGTCCTCGCTCGCCAGCAAGACCATCCCGGTGATCGGTCTGCCGATGTGCACCGACGGCGACCGCAGCAACCCCGACCCGGTCTACAAGGCGTTCGCCGCCGGCAAGTACGACGACGTCCTGCGCGGCATCGTCGACCAATGGTCCCAGCACGGCTTCAAGGACCTCTACATCCGACCCGGCTACGAAATGAACGGCAGCTTCATGGCCTGGTACGCCGGCGCCGACGCGCAAACCCGCTCGGACTGGGTCGCCGCCTTCCGCCACATCGCCGACGTGCTGCACGCAGCCCCCGGCGCGAGCGTCAAGGTGATCTGGAACCCCTGCGTCACCAACTGGAACGGCGACCTCGACGTCAAGACCCTCTACCCCGGCGACAAATACGTCGACGTCATCGGCGCCGACCTCTACAGCCCAATGTATCCATACGACTTCTACAACTGGCAGAAGAACGACGGCAGCTACGATTCCAGCTTCGAGCAATGGGCCGCGAACCCCATCAACCGGATGCACTACTGGGATTACCCGGACGCCAACAAATGGTATCCGACCGGCACCGGCCAGGGCAACAGCCTCAGCCTGCAGAACCTCATCGACTTCGCCAAGGCCCACGGCAAGCCGCTCGCCATGGCCGAGACCGGCGCGGGCGGAGACGGCAGCCACGGCCTCGTCGACGACCCGGCCTTCCCAACCTGGCTGGCCGGCAAGCTCGCCGCCTCGGGCGTCGACGTGGCGATGGTCAACATCTGGGACCTGCAAGCCCACGACTCCGACTGGACCTTCTCCGGCGCCGGCGCCAACCGCCCGCTCGAGGCGGCCGCCTGGGCAAAGGCGTTCGGCGCCCAGGCCACGACCCTGCCTGCAACGGTGCCCACCACCGCCGCCCCCGGCGAGCGGGCGCCGGACACGATCACCCTGAGCGTCTCCGAAGACGCATGGCAAGGCGACGCGCAGTTCACCGTCCGCGTGGACGGCACGCAGGTCGGCGGCACAATGACCGCCACCGCGTCGCACGCCCTCGGCCAGACACAGGCGATCTCGCTCTCCGGCAACTTCGGCGCCGGCGCCCACGACGTCGCCGTCACCTTCCTCAATGACGCCTACGGCGGCTCCGCCTCAACCGACCGCAATCTCTACGTCGACAAGCTCGTCTACAACGGCGTCTCGACGCCGGGCGGCAAGCTCTTGGCCGCCGGGACGCAAACCTACAAAGTCGGCGCCGCGGCCGCCCCAGTCAGCCTAGGCTCCGGGCCTGACACGATCACTGTCAACGTCTCCGAGGACGCCTGGCAAGGCGACGCCCAGTTCACCATCAGCGTCGACGGCAAGCAGATCGGCGGCACGCAGACAGCAAGCGTTTCCCACGCCGCCGGCAAATCCCAGGCGTTCAACCTGGCAGGCTCGTTCGGCGCCGGGGCGCACGCCGTCGCTATCAACTTCCTCAACGACGCCTATGGCGGCTCGGCCTCGGCCGACCGCAACCTCTACGTCGACAGCATCGCCTACAACGGCGCCACGGTCCCCGGCGCTGCCATGCTCGGCGGCGGCGCGCGGCAGTTCGCGGTCCCCGCCAGCGGCCTCGTCGTCGGCGCCGGGCCGGACACGATCAAGCTCGCCGTGACCGAGGACGCCTGGAACGGCGACGCGCAATTCACCGTCGCGGTCGACGGCAAGCAGATCGGCGGCGTCTTGGCCGCGACCGCCATCGCCGGGTCGGGCAAGCAGCAGACCGTCAACCTGGCCGGCTCGTTCGGCACGGGCGCGCACAAGGTCACCGTCAATTTCCTCAACGACGCCTATGGCGGCTCGGCCGCGACCGACCGGAACCTGCATGTCGAGAGCATCCAGTATAACGGCGCCACGGTGAAGGGAGCGGTCCTCTACGGCGGCGGGCCGCGCGACTTCGCAATCCCGGCCAGCAACGCCATCGTGCTCGCGAGCGCGCAAACCATCGGCAGCACGTCCTCGATGGCATTCGCGCCGGCTTCGCCGCAGACGGACACGCAGGCGCAGGCACAGGCGCAACCGATCCTGGCCGCCGCGGCCGACTCCGCGTCCGTTCTCGACGCCTTCACGCCCGCAACTTCCGGCGGGGCTGCGACGAGCCTCGACACGCCATCGACGGGTTCGGGGTATGTGAGCATCGCGACGGTGCAAACGGGTAGCATCACCATCCTGCCGGCAATGGCTTAATCGTGAACGCCCGGCGCGGAGCGATCCGCGCCGGCTGCATAGTAGTCCCCAAGCAAAATCATCCCAATCCTGCATCTGCCCAGCAACTGCGCTCTACCCAAATAGAGTCGTTTTGTGTTAACGAACCGACATGAACATCTCTTCTGCAGAAACGCCGCTGCGGATCGCCGTCGGGATCGCAACCCGCGGCCGGGCGCAGATCCTGGCGGACACGCTGCCCGACCTGGCCAACCAGACCCGCGCGCCGGATCGCGTGGTGGTCTGCGGCGCCGAGCCGGCCGACGTGGCGGGGATCGCCGAGCGCGTGCCGCAGCAAATCGACGTCATCTTCGCGCCGTCCGGCCTGCCGCGCCAGCGCAACGCCATCCTAGACCGGCTCGACGGCTTCGACATCGTCCTGTTCCTCGACGACGACCTGGTGATGGGGCCGCGGTATATCGAAGCGACGCTCGCCGCCTTTCAGGCCCATGACGACCTCGTCGTGACCACCGGCCTGCTCCTGGCCGACGACACCCGCGGCCCGGGCCTGAGCTTCGAGGCTGGACGCGTCGTGCTCGACGCCGATCCCGACCCGGACGCGAAGGGACTTGAGCGCGCGCCGCACGGCTACGGTTGCAACATGGCCGTCCGCCTCTCGGCCGCGCGCGAGCACGCCATCCGCTTCGATGAGCGCCTTCCGCTCTACGCCTGGTCCGAGGACATCGATTTCACCCACCGCATGGCCCGGCACGGCTGGATCGCCAAGCTGCACGGCGCGCGCGGCGTGCATCTCGGGACTAAGCAGGGCCGCCAGCCCGGCCGCAGGCTCGGCTATTCGCAGGTCGCCAACCCGATCTACCTCTACGGCAAAGGCAGCTACAGCCTCGGCCGCGCCGCTCGAAGCGTGGGCCGCAACATCCTGATGAACGCCGCCCGCTCCGTGCGCCCCGAAGCCTACATCGACCGCCGGGGGCGCCTGGGCGGCAACGCCGTCGCTTGCCTCGACATGCTGCGCGGCCGGCTGGCGCCAGAACGCATCCTCAAACTTTGACGCCGGCCAAAGCCCCCCGAGTCACGGTCGCGATCCCGGTCTACAACAGCGTCGGAACCCTCGAACGCTGCATCCGGTCAGCGATGGCGCAAACGCTCGCCGAGATCGAGATCATCGTCGCCGACGATGGCTCAACCGACGATAGCGCGGACCTGGCCGACCGCTTGGCCCAGGAAGACAGCCGCCTCGCCGTGCTTCGCATCAAGCCGAACGGCGGCAAGCCGAACGCGATGAACGCGATGGCCGCCGCCGCCCGCGGCGACTGGTTCGCCGTGCTCGACGCCGACGACGCCTTCCTGCCGGCCCGGCTCGAAACCCTGCTCGCCGCGGCCGAAGCCCACGGCACGGACATGGCCGCCGACAACCTGCTCTATCGCGATGCCGGCGCCGGCAAGGTGGTGCGCACCGGCTTCGACCCGGCAGGCCCGGCCCGCGTCATCGGCACGGACGACCTGGTGCGGACCGCAAGCTCGTTCGCCTCGTTCGATTACGGCATCCTCAAGCCCGTCATCCGGCGCAGCTTCATCCAGGAGCACGGCCTCTCCTACTACCCGACGCGCCTGGCCGAAGACTTCTACTACCTGCTGAGCTACTTCGTCGCCGGCGGACGCGCGTGCCTAATCAGCGAACCGCTCTATGACTGGACCCTGCCGTTCGGCACCATTTCCCGCGCCTGGACCGGCACCGGCGGCGGGCCGTGGCGCTACAACTACCGCGAGGCGCTGCAGGCCAACGACCACTATCTGGCCGAAATGCGCCGCCGCGGCGAAACCGAGGTGGTCGCCATGCTGGAGCGGCGCTCCCGCCAATACAACGTCATGATCCATTACCTCGACGCCCAGCGCCTTGCCGCCCAGGGCGCCTGGCTCCGCTCCCTGCGCGCCATCGTGACCCACCCCTCCACCTACCCGCTGCTCGTCTCCCGCGTGACGGGCCGCCTCTTGCGCGCCGTCCGCCCGGGCGAGACCGTGAAAGCCGCGCGATGACGGACGCGAGCCGCAAGCGCATCCTCGTGGTGACCGTCTCCGACTCCCGCTTCATGGCCTTCCTGCGCGACATGCTCGCGTCCATCCAGCCGTTCCTGTCGCGCTCGAACGTCGACCTCGCCTGCTTCGACATCGGTCTCGCGCTGCCCGACCGGCAGTGGCTTGAGCAAGTGGGCGCGCAGGTTTGCCAGCCCGGAACCCATCTTGGCCAGAGCGCCGATCACAGCCCGGCGCTGCGTTCCTTCCTCGCCAGGCCGTTCCTGCGCGAATACTTCCCCGGCTACGACCTCTACATCTGGCTCGATTCCGACATCTGGCTGCAGGACGTGGCCGTGCTCGACCAATACGTCGCCGGCGCGCTCCAGCAAGGCTTGGCGATCACGCACGAGGAGGAACGGGCCTATAAATTTAAGGCATGGCTGTTCGGCTGGAACGCCAAGCACTTCCTCCTCGGCTACGGGCCGATGACAGGCGCCTACCTGCTGGCCCGCCCGCACGTGAACGCCGGTTTCTTCGCCCTCGCCGCCGACGCCCCGCATTGGGAGGCTTGGGCGCGCCGTTACCAAGCCGCCATCAAGCGCAGCGGCAAGCTCGTACCGCATGACCAGTTCGCCCTGAACCACGCCCTTCATGCCTGGGGAGCGGCCAAAGCCTCGCTGCTTGACCCTGGCTGCAACTGGATCTGCGAGCGCGGCGTGCCGATGTGGAATGACGAGGAGGCTTGCTTCTGCCGGCCCTACGCCCCGTTCAAGCAGATCGGCGCGCTGCATCTGGCCGGGCCGGGCAAGCGCACGGCCTACGAGGTGCGCAGGACCGGCGGCGGCGCCTTCAAGACCCTGATCTTCCGCGGCGCCACGCCGCAAACCCCGGTCCTAGGCCGTGAACTCCCCGAGCATGCGGTTGCGCCCGCAGCCTGACCACAATTTATCGTTGCAATCTAAGACCCATTTTAACTGTTTATTAGCGTTATCGTATGAGACTTAGGCACTGACCCGGCCCCCGTCGGGTATAGCAGAGGCCTGAAGTCATCCATGTCCTGGTCCGCGACGACGCAACTCTACGCTGAACCCGCGGCGCCGCCCGCCGCGCTTCTCGACCGGGCCGAGCCACGGTCGCGGTCCGTGGAACCGCCGTCGAACGCCGCTCGGGGCATTGTCCTCGGCCTGGCCCTCGCCGTTCCATGCTGGGCGACGATCATCACGCTGCTGGTGCGTTTCTGGCCGTTCTGAAACAGCGTGCCGGACAGACCGCTCCCCATCGCGACAACCCTCGAGGCCGACAGACTATGGCGCCGCCTCCCGGCGCGCAAAATCCTTTGCCAGGCTCTGATACAACGGCACCGAATCAGCCAGCTCCGCGAGCTTGACGGCTTCATTCGGCGTGTGCGCCACCGAAATGTCGCCGGGTCCGAGCACGATGCACGGAGCAATCGCCTGCAGCTCGGCGGCGTCGGTCCCGTAGGCGGCGGTTCGCGCAGGCCGCCCGCTTAGCTCGGTCGCGGTTCGCACCAGCGGATGACTGGCCGGCAGATCAAGCGGCTTGCCCTGCCGCGTCTCCGAAAGCCTGAGCCCCGCCGTCTCGGCCGCCATTCGGACGGCGCCGATGATCGGCGCCGGGTCGATGCTGGCGCTGAACCGGAACTTGATCCGCACCGTAGCCTTCGGCACCGTGACGTTCACCGCCGAGCCGTAGTTGTCGATCACCAGGTTGAAGTCGCTGAACGGCGGGTCATACGCCGGGTCCTGCAACAGCGGGTCATGGCGCAACCGGTCATGAACCCGGCGCAGGTCCGACAGGAACGGAACCAGGTCCCAATTGGCGTTGCGCCCGCGCCCGGTGCTGCTATGCGCCTGCGTGCCGCTCGCGGTCGCGAGGAACTCGACATGGCTGCGGTGGCCGCGCACGGGCGCCAAGCCGGTGGGCTCGCCGACGACGATGCCGCACGGCGCATACCGTTGCAGCAGGCCGCTGCCGAGGATCGCCCGCGCGCCGGCCTTCGTCGTTTCCTCGTCGGTCGTCAGCAGCAAGGCCACCGGCGTGCGCCCCGGCAGCGTCCGTGCCGCCACCACCATCGCGGCGAGCGGGCCTTTCATGTCGGCGCTGCCCAGGCCGCCGAGCACGCCATCCTCGATCTGCCCGGACCATGGATCGGTCAGCCAGCCGGTATCCGGCACCGTGTCCATATGGCCGCTGAACGCGAGGCCGCCCCGGCCGCGGCTTGCCACCAGCACGACCTTTTCGATCCCGTCCTCATCGACGTAAGCGACCTCGTCAAGATCGAACCCGGTCAGCTCCTGCTTCAGCCGCTCGGCAAGCGGCCGGTTGGACACGCTGCTGCGGCTGTCGATGCGGATCAGGTCCTGGGCGAGCGTGGCGACCACACGGGTTGGATAGTCCATGAAAAGCGCCTCTGCGCAGAGTGGCATTCCAGTTGCACGCGCCGCGGCAAACCAGCAAGGCTATGCCCGCCATGACCCGTTACCTCGATCCACGCTCAAAGTCGACCTACCCGATGGACCCGCCGCGCTGGTGCGGCGACGGCCGGCAGCCGCTGTTGCTGACGCCCGTGCCGGGGCTGGTCGAGAGCCAGATCGACCGGTCGGAGCGGAGCCTATGGCGCTACCGGGCGGCGATGCCGTTCCCGGTCGGTGAGCCGATCAGCATGGGCGAAGGCTGCACGCCGCTGCTGCGACGGAGGCTGCACGGCGGCAATGCCGTCCTCAAGTGCGAGTGGTTCATGCCGACCGGCAGCTTCAAGGACCGCGGCGCCAGCGTGATGCTCAGCCTGCTGCGCGCCCAGGGCGTCCGCGACGTGCTGGAAGACAGCAGCGGCAACGGCGGAGCCGCCATCGCTGCCTACGCCGCGGCCGGCGGCATGACCGCCACGATCATGGCCCCGGCCAGCACGAGCCAGGCCAAAACCGTCCAGGCCCGCGCGTACGGCGCCACGGTCGAGCTGGTCCCCGGCACGCGGCAGCAGACCGCCGAAGCAGCCGAAGCCCGGGCCGCCTCAACGTTCTACGCCAGCCATAACTGGCACCCCTTCTTCCTGCACGGCACCAAGACACTGGCCTACGAGCTGTGGGAGGACCTCGGCTTTGCCGCGCCAGACCACGTCGTCATCCCATGCGGCGCCGGCTCGAACGTGCTGGGCTGCTGGATCGGCTTTCGCGAGCTGCAGCGCGCCGGCGCGATCGAGCGGATGCCGCGGCTGTGGGCGGCGCAGCCGGAGCATTGCGGCCCGATCGCTGCCGCAGCGCTCGGCATCGAGACGCCGCCGGTGCAGCCAACCATTGCCGAGGGCACGGCCATCGCCGCCCCGATCCGCTTGACGGAGGTCGTGCAAGCCTTGCAGCGCAGCCAAGGCGGCGCGGTGCTGCTGTCCGAGGCGGACATCGAGGTCGAAGTCATGCTCCTGGCCCGGCAAGGCCTCTACGTGGAGCCAACCTGCGCCCAGGCTTCGGCCGCCTACGGCAAGCTGCTGGCGTCCGGTCAGATCGGGGCCGGTGACGTGACGGCCATCGTCCTCACCGGGACGGGGTTGAAGGCGGCGCCGCGGTTTGCCGAGATGCTGGGCGCCGTGGATTAGGGCAGCATTCGCATTATTCCGCCGGCGCCGGCGCCGCGGCGGCCACCCTCGACCGCGCCGTGCCCATGCACAGCAGGCTCGTCAGCAGGATCGCCGCGACCAGGCTCAGCACCAGTTCCGGCCGTCCGTGGTCGATCAGGAAGCCGAACGGCGCCGGCGTCAATGCCGAACCGAGCGGCAGCCCGGCGCTGACGAACCCGAACACCTTGCCGATCTGGCCCGGCGGCGCCGCATCCTTCACCATCACGTCCCGCGGCGTCCGGCTCGAACCAAGGGCAAGCCCCGAGAAGAACAGCAGCACGCACGCGGCGATGCCGCCCACCGGCAAGAGGCCGACCAGGAACACCAGGACCGCGGACACGATGATCAGCCCCGCCGTGATCATCCCGAGCCGCGTCGCCCGGTCGGCGAACCACCCGCCCAGCAGCACGCCGCCGGTGTTGCCGGCCATGTAGGCGGTCAAGGCGGCCGAGGCCAGCGCGACATCGATCCCCTTCACGTCGTGCAGCACGGTCACCACCCAGGTCTGCACCCCGGCCCCGGCCATGCTGCCGAGCAGGAAGAAGGCGAAGAACAGCATCATCGGCCGGGTCATCAGCAGCTCGCGGCCGGACATGGCCGGGCCGGTGCCGTGCGTCGCGGCCTGGTCGTTCAGGATGCGGCTCTGCCAAAGGATCGTCGCCGCCACCGGGATGCCCAGCGCGCCGAGCGTTATGACCGAGAGCCGCCACCCCATCGCCGCCATCAGCAGCGCGATCACCGGCGGCGCAAGCGCGAACCCTATATTGCCGCTGAACGTGTGCAGCGCGAAGGCCCGGCCCATGCGCTCCTTCGCCACCGAGCCGCTGAGGATCGAGTAATCGGCCGGATGGATCACGGAGTTGCCGACGCCGCTCAACGCCGCCAGCGCCAGGATGTGCCAGAACTGGGTGGCGAACCCCATGCCGCACACCGACAGCGACATCAACGCCGTGCCGCAAACCAGGAACCGCCGCGCTCCGTAGCGATCGACCAGAAAGCCGACCGGCGTCTGCAGCATCGCGGTGACGCCGCTCATCAGCATCACCGCGAGGCCCAGTTGCGCGAAGCTGACGCCGAACGCCGGCTGCCAGACCAGGAACAGCGGCGGCAGGATCAGCATGTAGAAGTGGGACAGGAAGTGCCCGGTGCCGATCAGCAGGTTGACGCGGTTGCCGTGCGAGATCATGCAGCAACTTTGCGCCGGAGCGGCGGCGGGGGCAAGCTGGCTCTCGGGCTTGACATTGCTCCCGGACTTTTCACGTCTGAGCGAGACCGAACGGGCGTGGCCGCGATGTGTTATGCCTGCGCGCAGTCGATTTGCGGATTTGGACGGTGCAGGCCGCGTGAGGACATGGGTAGGGATAGGGCTCGGGGTTCTGTTGCTTGCCGGCGGATATGCCGGCTGGCGCGCTTTGCCCGCCGAGAAAAAGGACGCCCCGCCGCCGACGCCGGTTCCGGTAACGGTCGCGCGGGCGGCCAAGGCCGACGTGCCCGTCTATCTCGAAGGCATCGGCGCGGTCCAGGCGCTCAACGCGGTGGAAGTCAAGCCGCAGGTCGGCGGCGTGTTGCTGGCGGTTCCGGTGCGCGAGGGGCAGGAGGTCGAGAAGGCCGCCACGCTCGCCGTCATTGACCCGAGGCCGTATCAGGCCGCGTTGGACCGGGCGATCGGCCAGCGGCAGCAGGACCAGGCGCAACTGGACAACGCCAAGCTGGATTTGCAGCGGTATTCCAGCCTGGCCAAAGGCGATTTCGCCTCCCGCCAGCAGGTCGACACGCAGAAAGCGTCCGTCGCCCGGCTGCAAGGCGTGATCGCGTCCGACGACGCCGCCGTCGAGCAGGCCCGGATCAATCTCGGCTTCTGCGTGCTCCGGTCGCCGATCGCGGGCCGGATCGGGTTGCGCCGGGTTGACCCAGGCAACCTGATCGACGCGAACGCATCCGGGCCTGGCATTCTGTCCGTCGTGCAGGAGCACCCGATCGCGGTGTTGTTCACGCTGCCGGCATCGGACCTGGCGAAGATCAGGCAAGCCATGACGCGCGGGCCTGTACCGGTTCTCGCCAACGGGTCCGGAAGCGGGCAGGACCCGGCGCGCGGCAGGCTGCTGACGCCCGACAATGCCGTGAATGCCGGCTCGGGGACGATCAGCCTGAAAGCGGTGTTCGACAACCAGGACAACCGGTTGACGCCTGGGCAATACGTCAGCGTCCGGCTGCAGTCCGGCGTTGCCCGCGGCGTTGCCGTCCCGCACGGCGCCATCCAGCATGGGCAGGAGGCGTTGTTCGTCTACGTGGTCAAGCCGGACGACACCGCCGAGCGCAAGGAGGTGCAGGTGGCCTACGACGACGGCACGACCGCCGTGCTCGGTTCCAGCATCGCGGACGGCGAGCAGGTGGTGGTCTCCGGCCAGGCGAAGGTCGGCGAGGGCGTGAAACTGGCGTCCCGGCAACAGGATGCCGGCCCCGAGCGGAGTGCGGACGAGTGAGCATCTCAAGCCCCTTCATCCGCCGCCCGGTCGCGACCTCCCTGGTCATGGCGGCGATCTTCCTGGCCGGCCTCGCAGCCTACCCGTTCCTGCCGGTGGCGCCGCTGCCGGCGGTCGAGTTCCCGACCCTCTCCGTCACCGCCCAGTATCCGGGCGCGAGCCCGAGCACCATGGCGAGCACCGTGGCCACCCCGCTCGAGACCCAGTTCGGCCAGATCCCCGGGCTGGCGCAGATGACCTCGGTCAACGTGATGGGCACGAGCCGGATCACTTTGCAGTTCGCCCTCGGTCGCGACATCGACGGCGCGGCGTCCGACGTGCTGCAGGCGGTCAACGCCGCCGGGGGGCAACTGCCGCGAGACCTGCCGAACCCGCCGACCATCCGCAAAACCAACCCGGCCGACAGCCCGATCCTGATCATCTCGGCCACGTCCAACATGCTGCCGCTGACCCAGGTGGACGCCTTCGCCGAGAACGTGCTGGCGCAGCAGATCAGCCAGGTCAAGGGCGTGGCGCAAGTGCTGGTCGGCGGGCAGCAGACGCCGGCGGTGCGCGTGCAGGTCGATCCGGGCAAGCTGGCCGGGCTCGGGCTGACGCTCGAAGACGTCCGCGGCGTGCTCAGCCAGTCCACCGCCAACCAGCCCAAAGGCTCGATCGACACGGCGACGCAATCCTACACAGTTTACGCCAACGACCAGCGGCTCAAGGCGGAGGAGTACAACGACGCCATCATCGCCTACCGCGACGGCGGCGCGGTGCGGGTGCGCGACGTGGGCCAGGCCGTGAGCGGGCCGCAGAACGACAAGCTGATCGCCTGGCAGGACAACAAGCCCTCGGTGCTGCTGATCGTGTTCAAGCAGCCCGGCGCCAACGTCATCGACACCGTCGACGCCATCCGCGCCCGCCTGCCTCACTTGCTCAAAAGCGTGCCGCCGGGGGCGGACGTGCGGGTCGTCTCGGACCGGACGCTGACGATCCGCGCCTCGGTGCACGACGTCGAGCTGACGCTGGCGATCTCGATCGGCCTCGTCGTCGCGGTGATCTTCGTCTTCCTGCGCAGCGCCTGGGCCACCATCATCCCGAGCATCACCATCCCGGTCGCGCTCGTCGGCACCCTGGCGGTCATGTACCTTTGCGGGTTCAGCCTCGACAACCTCAGCCTGATGGGGCTGACGATCGCGGTCGGCTTCGTGGTCGACGACGCGATCGTCATGCTGGAGAACATCGTCCGCCATATCGAGGAGGGCATGTCGCCGATGGACGCGGCGCTGAAGGGCGCGGGCGAGATCGGCTTCACCATCGTCTCCATCAGCGTCAGCCTGGTCGCGGTGTTCATCCCGCTGCTGCTGATGGGCGGCATCATCGGGCGGCTGTTCCGCGAGTTCGCCATCACGGTGTCGATCACCATCGCGGTGTCGGCCTTCATCTCGCTCACGCTGACCCCGATGATGGCCTCGCGGTTCCTCACGTCCGAGCGGCGGGAGCATGGGCAGCTGTATAACTTGGTCGAGCGCGGCTTCGACGGCCTGCTGCGGTTCTACGAGCGCACCCTGGACGTGGCGCTGCGGTTCCGCTTCGTCACCCTGCTGGTGTTCATCGCCACCGTCGCGACCACGGTCGGGCTGTTCGTCGTCATCCCGAAAGGCTTCTTCCCGACCCAGGACACCGGCCTGCTGGTGGCCGTGACCGACGCCGCCCAGGACGTCTCGTTCGACGAGATGAAGCGGCTGCAGCGCAAGCTGAACCAGATGGTGATCGACGACCCGGCGGTGGCCGGCGTCACCTCCTCGGTCGGCGCGGGCGGCGGCGGGCAGACGGCCAACAACGGGCGGATGTATATCACGCTGAAGCCGTGGGGCGAGCGGACGGCCAGCGCGGCCCAGGTCATCGCCCGGCTACGCGACCAGGCCCAGCACATCGAGGGGATCAAGCTGTTCATGCAGGCGTCGCAGGACGTGCGCGTGGGCGGGCGGCTGTCGCGCACGGAGTATCAGTACACGCTGTCGGACCCGGACGGCGAGGAGCTGAACCAATGGGCGCCGAAGGTGCTGGACACGCTCAAGACGCTGCCGGAATTGGCGGACGTGACGTCGGACGCGGCCGGGTCGGGGCTGACGGCGACGCTGACCTACGACAAGGACGAGGCGGCGCGATACGGCATCCAGCCCGGCATGATTGACGCCACGCTGAACGACGCATTCGGGCAGCGGCAGGTGGCGCAGTATTTCACCCCGCTGAAGGCC
Source organism: Acetobacteraceae bacterium (assembly GCA_965217935.1). GTDB lineage: Bacteria > Pseudomonadota > Alphaproteobacteria > Acetobacterales > Acetobacteraceae > JBBROS01. Next base: position 1,508,842 of record OZ244581.1, read on the forward strand.
TACTATGTCATCCTGGAGGTGACGCCGAAGCAGCGGGCGACGCTCGATACGCTGCGGCAGCTCTACGTGCGGTCGGGCGGCGGGACGCTGGTGCCGCTGTCGACCTTGGTCCACCTGGATACGGCGCCGGTGCAGCCTTTGGTGGTGAACCACCAGAGCCAGTTCCCGTCGGTGACGATCTCGTTCAACCTCAAGCAAGGCGCGTCGCTGGGCGAGGCGGTGTCGGCGATCAACGCGGCCGAAGCAAAGCTCGGGCTGCCGGCGACGGTGCAGCGGGCGTTCCAGGGCACGGCGCAGGCGTTCCAGTCCTCGCTGTCGTCGCAGCCGCTGCTGATCGCGGCGGCGCTCGTGGCGGTCTACATCGTTCTCGGCATCCTGTATGAGAGCTATGTCCTGCCGCTGACGATCCTGTCGACGTTGCCTTCGGCCGGGGTGGGGGCGCTGCTGATGCTGCTGGCCGCACGGTATGAGCTGACGGTGATCGCCATCGTGGGCATCATCCTGCTGATCGGGATCGTGAAGAAGAACGGGATCATGATGGTGGATTTCGCCATCCATGCCGAGCGGGACGAGGGGAAGGAACCGCTGGCGGCGATTCGGGAGGCCTGCCTGCTGCGGTTCCGCCCGATCCTGATGACGACGATGGCGGCGATGCTGTCCGGCTTGCCGCTGATGCTGCAATCGGGCGCCGGGTCGGAGCTGCGCAAGCCGCTGGGGTTCGCGATGGTGGGGGGGCTCGCGTTGAGCCAGGTGCTGACGCTTTACACGACGCCGGTGATTTACCTGTACCTGGACCGGTTGCAGCATTGGCTGGCGCCGTCGACGAAGCGGGAGATGCCGCGGGCGGCGAAGGCGTTGGGGCCGCAACGGGCCGCCGCTGAGTGACGGAATGGCCAGGTATCGTAATCGGCAGCGCGTTGCCGGAAATCCCGGCTGCTTCCCCATGACTGCCTACGTGGCTGGGGGCGCGGTCACGCCGGACATGGAAAGCGCGAAGCGGTGTGGGCGGGCGGCGCCATGAAACGGTCGCCAGACATCCGCATTCTCCTTGCTGGATCAGGTGATGGCGTTCAAGGGTAAGCCTCCGGGCAGCGGCGCCGGGGACATGTCGCTTCGGACGCAGTTGCTGCGTCCGGCGATCGGGCTGACGGAGAAGCAGGTGACCCAGGCGCGGACATTGCGCCGGGGCGGGGCGGAGCCATCGGCGATCGCCGAGGCGATGGGCTTGCCTCTGGAGGAGGTGGAGAAGGCGCTGGTGCAGATGCGCTCGCGGCGTCCGGAGACGACGCGCGGGACGTTGAACGTGACGTTGGCGGCGCACCGGCTGGTCATGAGCGAGCGGCAAGGCGACGAGCCGCTTTGGCAAACGATGGACCGGCTGCTAAGCGAACTGCTGCGGCTGCGGGGGGACGGAGCCCGGCGCAGGCGGGGCACGGGACCGGCGCAGGACGATTTGCTGTCTTTGCTGGGGCAAACCGACAAAAACCATGCCGGCGGCGGCGTCGAATAGACTGCGCTCGCCCCGACCGGAAGCGTCACGGCGTCGATTGCCAGTCCAGATCGGTGCTGGTAGTCCAAACCTGACGCTCGAGTCTCGAGCGTCAGGGCAAATTGGCCCATCACATCAGGCTAGTGGTGCGGATCTGACGGGTCTCTTCCGTCAGATCCGCACCACCAGACTCTTGTCGCCCTAACAAAGTCGGCGCCGCCGGCAAAGAACATGAAACGTTCGACGTTTTCATCCCGCAATAACGAAAAAACTATTCGGGCTGATTGGCACGCGCGCCGGGTTGGCCAGCGGCGGCGCGCGAAAAGCGGCTCTGATACCGGTTGCCCGATAGGGCGGCTGGTATAATACCAACCCGCCTAAGAATTGACCTTTGCCCAAGCCCGATTGGTTACGGAGACGACCCGATCCAAATCACCAATGAAGAAGGTCCAGGCGTTGCAGCACGCCTCGACGATGGCGTCATAGCTCTCCCAAACCGTTATGTTCAGCGTGTTGCCGCGCAGGTATTCCCGGACGTTTTCCAAGGGGGTTCAATTCAGGGCTGTAGGGTGCCAGCCGCACCAGCGTGGCAGTATCCGGCACGGCAAGCGCACCGCCCGTGCGATGCCATGCAGCGCCGTCGAGGACCAGCGCTGCATGGGCGCCGGGCACGACCCGCGCGCTGATCTGCCGCAGATGCAGGGTCATGGCTTCGATGTTGACTGATGGCATGATTAGGGCTTCGCCGGCTGCGCGCGCTGGACGCACGGCGCCGAAGACATAGGCCCGGTCGCGGCGGCAATCGCGCTCGGCAACCGGGCACGAGCCGCGTTCGCCCTCGCCTTGCCATTGCATCCGGCTACGCCGGCCGGAACCTTTGGCAAGTCTCGCCCAAACCGCGCCCAGCGTCCCCTGGCTCACCGACGCGGCCGATGGCCTTCGGCCCTCAACCATCTTCGAACCAGACCTCTCCGGCCGGGCCGCCGTATCGCGCGGCCACGGCGCGGCAGACAATGTCGCTGACGTGTTTTTAAAAGCCGCCTCGTCGTCGGCATCCTTGCCCGGATGCCCCGGGCGCGCCTGCAAGCGGGTCAGGTTCAGCGTGCCCAGCCATGTGCCGGCCGTGGCAACATGCGCCGAGATCTTGAAACGCCGGCTGATCTCGCGTTGCAGATCAACGCAGCGCCACCGCATGACGCCGTGCCGGTCCAGGTCAGGCCCGTCGAGCGCACCCTGCTTGAGTTCGGCCATCTGCGCATCGCTCAGGTGCGGCGGCCGACCGGGAATAGGCTGGTTCGACAGCCCGGCAACCCCGCGGGCGATGGCAAGCAGGCGCCGAACACCGCGGCCATTGCGCAGACGCGAGGCGATCTGCCGCAGCGCGCCGGAGCTGTGTTCCGCGCGGGTGACCTCGACCGGCTGGTCCATGGCGCGAAGCCTTGCAAAGCAGAGGCCGCAGAGCGAATCAGATTTCAGCGCCGGTGGAAATCCCGTTGCGAGTCAATGCTTTCGCGAGTTGGTATAAGGTCATCAGCAGACAAGCTGCACCTAACCCGGCTGTAGGTGAAGTTATTTCAGTCGGCGACCAAAAAATTCCAGAGTTGTCTGCCATTGGTGACGGCTTATAGCAATCCAGGATGGAAGTCTTTAAACAGCGATTGTTGCCTTTCCATAGCCGGGGAACCGATATGTCGATCCGAAACCTCGGAGATATTGCGCCAGACGAACGGATTGAGAGCGACGTCTGCGTCGTCGGAAGCGGCCCGGCAGGAACGACCCTCGTTCGGGAGCTTGCCGGCAGCGGCCTCGACGTGCTGCTGGTAGAGAGCGGCGGCCGGGACCACGACCCCGCCACGAACGCGCTCAGCGAGATCGACAACGTCGGCACGCCGCGCGTCCTCGACCAGTCAGGCGTCCGTCCACGCGTGCTCGGCGGCGCCTCCGCAATATGGAGCGGTCGTTGCGCCACCTTCGACGAGATCGATTTCGAGGCTCGCCCCTGGGTGCCGCATTCCGGCTGGCCCATTCGTCCCGATGACCTCACCCCGTACTTCGACCGTACCGCCGCGCATCTCGGCCTGGGCGTCGGCAGCGGTTTCGCTGACCGCGGGCCGCCCGGGCACGACAGCTCCGCGAAACGCGACACCGCCCTCGATGCGAGCATCGTGCGGCCATTCTTCTGGCAATTCAGCCGCGACGCCGAGAACCGTTTCGATTCCATGCGGTTCGGCCGCCGCCTCTCGTTCGCGCCTTCGGACAACGTCCGTGTCGTCGCCAACGCGACCGTGGTCCACATCAACACCAACGAGACCGCGACCGCGGTTCGATCCGTCGAGGTCGCCGCCCCCGACGGCGGGCGCAGGACGTTTCGCGCGCGGGCGGTCGTGCTTTGCGCTGGCGGCATCGAGAATGCGCGCCTCCTCCTCGCGTCCCGACGCGCCGCCCCTGCTGGCCTCGGAAACAGCCACGATAGGGTCGGCCGCTTCCTCATGGATCACCCCCGGGGCGGCGTGGCATCGCTGGACCATACCCGCGCGGCCGACGTCAACCCCTACATGGCAATGCGCCTGCTCCCGACGGGTAACGGCGCCTTCCTGTTCTGCAAGGGCTGGCGTCTCAGTCCCGAGGTCCAGCAGAACGAAGGATTGCTCAACTGCGCCGTATGGTTGAGCGAAGCCGTCATGGACGATGACCCCTGGAGCGCGGTCAAGCGCCTGCTCCGCCGCGAAGGCCGCATGGCAGCCGACCTCAAGGCGATCGCCTCCAACCTTGGGTTCTTCATGCGGGGCGCCTACCAGGGCATCGTGCAACGGGACATCATCCCCAGGAAGCTCTCCGCCCTTGAGCTGAACTGCGCGGTCGAGCAGCGCCCCGATCCTGACAGCCGCATCACCCTGTCCGATCGGCTCGACCGCTTTGGCGTGCCCTTGTCTCGGGTCAACTGGCGCGTCAACGAGCACGAACAGCAGACCGTGCGAAGGACGGCCGAACTGGTCTGCGGCGAACTCACCCGTCTCGGCATCTCCAAGCCGGTCCTCGCCGACTGGGTGCGCGACAAGGCGCCCTTCCCGCCAAGCTTCCGCGACAACGCGCATCATATCGGCACGACCCGCATGTCCGCTGATCCCCGGGACGGGGTGGTGGACCCAAACTGCCAGGTCCATGGCGTCCACGGACTATTCGTCGCCGGCAGCTCGGTCTTCCCGACCGCCGGACATGCCAATCCGACCCAGATGATCGTCGCCTTGGCCGTGCGCCTGGCCGACAAGCTGAAACAGCGCGTGAGCAGCGCGAAGCCCGGCCAATCCGTATCCGAACCCGAGCCGGTCAGTCTGTAAGCTTCTCCTGCTTCAGCCATTCCGCCGTGTCAGCCAGACCGTCGGACACCGACAACCGGGGCGACCAGCCCAGCCGTGACTGCGCCCGCTCATTGGAATAGACCGCATGCGAGCCGTACAACGCCATTTCCCCCCGGCTCGGCACACCCAGAAGCCGGTCCGAGCGCAGCTTCAGCGGCGATTTCGCGAGTGCTTTGAGCGGTATCGCCGCCAGGTTTCGCATCCGCACGTCGCGCGCTGACAACTCTGGCAACCGAGACCGCCCGGCAATCTTCGCCAGCCTGGCGAACCATTCGTTCCAGGTGATCAGCTCAGGCCCGTTGACGTTGAACGCCTGCCCGGCGCCCTCCTTGCTGGCAAGCGCGGCCGCCACCGCGGCGCACACGTCGGTCACGTGCACCAGGTTGCAAGTTCCCTCGCCAGCAGGCCCGAACGTGCCCCATCGTCCGGAGCGGATGCGGGTCACCGGCCACGACACCCATTGCCGGCTCCCAGGCCCGTAGACGATCGTCGGGCGAAGCCGCACTACCTCCAGACCGTCCTGCGCCAGGCAAGCCTCCTCCGAGGCTACCTTCCAACCCGCGTAGTCGTCTTGTTCAGCAGGTACGAGCGGCGCGTTTTCCGTGACCACGCCATCGGACCCGCGGTAAACCGACATCGTGCTGAAATGGACGAACCGCCGCACCCCAGCCTTGGCCGCGGCAGCCAGCAGATTTCGCGTGCCGTCGACGGTTGCACTACGATCCCCCACGGCGCAGTGGACCACCGCCCCAACCCCGGACAGCGCCTCCCCGGCCGATGCCGGATCAAGCAAGTCAAGGCGCCGCGTCCCATGCCGCCCATCCCGGGTCGAGCCGACCACGGACCAAGCAGAGTGTTGCGCCAGATGACGTGCGGCGTGCGAACCGATGAAACCGGCTGCCCCCGTGACCAGGACGCTGCCGGAAAATGCGTCAGTATTGCTGAACGCGTCGGTCATGGGGGCAAATTCGTCATCATCTCACTTCAATTACTGCCAGGAACAAACGTCCAGGCGGACCACAACACGGACCGTATCAAGCTTCCTCCTGGATTGCAGCATGATCTCCCGTCCTCTCGCGGAGTTTTTTATGAATTGATCAGTTGCCCGCGTCCGGAAAGAAAAGCTGCTCTCCCCCAATTTTGTAGCTGGCGATCACCGCCTGCCCCGCCGCAGAAACCAGCCAGGCGATGAATCGCCGCCCCGTCTCCGCCTTCACGCCCGAATGCTTGGCCGGATTGACCAGCATTGCCCCATACTGGTTGAACAGCCTCTTGTCCCCCTGGATGGCGATGCCGAGAGCCTGCCGGTTGCGGAAGTTGAGCCAGGTACCGCGGTCCGACAGCGTATAGGCGTTCAACGCCGCCGCCGCGTTCAACGCCGCCCCCATGCCGCCGCCGATGTCCTTATACCAGCCCCCCCCTTCGCTGGCCGTCTTCGGATCGATCCCGGCGTCGTGCCAGAACCGCAGCTCCGCCCGGTTGGTGCCGCTGTCGTCGCCCCGGCTGACGAACGCCGCCTTCGCCGCCGCGATCCTCTTGAACGCCCCGACCGTATCCCTGCTGCCATCAACCCCGGCCGGGTCCGACTTTGGCCCGACCACGATAAAGTCGTTATACATGACATCGTGCCGGTCGACCCCGTAGCCCTCCGCCACGAATTTCAGCTCCGCCTTGCGGTCATGCACGAACAGCACGTCGGCATCGCCTCTCCGCCCGATCTCGAGCGCCTGCCCGGTTCCCACGGCCACGACGTGCACCTCGATCCCGGTCGCCTTGGTAAAGGCGGGCAGCAGATGCGGGAACAGGCCGGACGCCTGGGTCGAGGTCGTGGACGCAACGGTGATGAACGGCTCGGCCCGGGCCGGCGCCGCCCCGGCCAGAAGCCAGGCGGCGATGCCGAACAGCAGCCCCAGCGCCGGGCGCCTGCCCATGCGCGCCATGCCGCGCATCCTACTTCGCCACCATCACGTCCGACGACGTGATCACCGCCGTCGCCTCGTCGCCCACCTTGAGCCCGAGGTCCTCGATCGCCTCGCTCGTGATCGACGAATGGATCGTCACCCCGTTGCCGATGTCGATATGCACGTGGCCCGTCGTCTGCCCCTTCGCCACGCTTTTGACCGTGCCCTTGATCTGGTTCCGCGCGCTCAGCTTCATCATTGATTGCCTTTTTCCACGTAAGGATTGCTCGTACCGCGCAACAGCAGCCGGATCGGCACCCCCGGCAAACCGAACTCCGCCCGCAAGCTGTTGACCAGATACCGCTGATACGTCTCCGGCATCATCTCCGCCCGCGTCCCGAACGCGATGAACGTCGGCGGACGCGCCTTCGCCTGCGTCACGTAGCGCAGCTTCAGCCGCCGCCCGTCCACCAGCGGCGGCGCATGGGTCTCCATCGCCCCCTCGAACCAGCGGTTCAACGCCCCCGTCGCCACCCGCCTGTTCCAAACCTCGTGCGCCGCCCGCACCGCCGGCAGCAGCCGCTCCACCCCGGCCCCCGTCAGCCCCGACAGCGTCACCACCGGGATACCCTTCATCTGCGCCATCCCGCTCTCCAGCCGGTCCAGGATCGCCCGCTTGACCTCCCCCCGTGCCGCCACCGCGTCCCACTTCGTCAACGCCAGCACGCAAGCCCGCCCTTCCCGCTCGATCAGCCGCCCGATCTGCAAATCCTGCTCATGCAGCCCCAGCACGGCATCGACGCACAGCACCACCACCTCGGCCATCTTCAGCGCCTCGATGCTGGCGCTGACCGACATCTTCTCCAGCGCCTGCTCCACCCGCGCCCGCTTCCGCAATCCCGCCGTGTCCACCAGCTCGATCGCGCCCGCCGCGTCCATGAACTGCACCGACACCGCATCCCGCGTCAGCCCAGGCTCCGGCCCGGTGATCATCCGCTCCTCGCCCAACAGCCGGTTCAGCAGCGTGCTCTTGCCCGCATTGGGCCGCCCGACGATCGCCAGCTTCAACGCCCGCCCGCCCTCGTCCGCGAACCCCCCCCCTTGCTCCGGCAACCGCTCGGCAATGGAACTCATCAGATCCGACAGCCCCTCCCCATGCTCCGCCGACAGCGCCAGCGGCTCGCCCAGCCCCAGCGAATACGCCTCCATCGCCGCCGCCGCCCCGGCCCGCCCCTCCGCCTTGTTCGCCGCCAGCAGCACCGGCCGCCCCTGCCGCCGCAGCCACGCCGCGAAATGCTCGTCCGCCGGCGTGATCCCCGACCGCACGTCCACCACGAACACGATCAGGTCCGCGATCCCCACCGCCGCCTCCGACGACGCCCGCATCCGCCCGAACAGGCTCTCCGGCGCCGCCTCCTCCAGCCCCGCCGTATCGATCAGCCGCACCCGCTTGCCCCGAAGCAGCGCCTCCGCCTCCTTGCGGTCCCGCGTCACCCCCGGCGTGTCGGACACCAGCGCCTGCCGCCGCCCCGCCAGCTTGTTGAACAGCGTGCTCTTGCCGACGTTCGGCCGCCCGGCGATCACCACCACGGGCAGCGCGCCCGTCATCGGTACGCCTGGATCGACCCGTCGTCCGTCACCAGGAACAACGTCCCCGCCGCCGCGACCGGCGCCACCGAGATCGCGTCCGGAATGTCGATCCGCCCGATGAACTTGCCCGAGACCGGATCAACCGAGACCGCCTGCGAATCGCTGCCCCCCAGGATCAGCTTGCTCCCGGCCAGCACCGGCCCGGTCCAATACAGCGGGTCCCGCCGCCGCTCGGGATCGTCATACCGCGGCAGGTCCGTCACCCACCGCACCTGCCCGTCGTCGCGCCCCACCGCCGCCAGCGTCTGGTCCGCCGTCTGCACGAACATCCAGTCCCCCGCGAGCCACGGCGTCTGCAACCCCCCCGCCTCGCGCTCCCACAACCGCCGCCCGGAGCGCAGGTCGAGCGCCACCAGCAGCCCGCCGCCGCCGATCGCGAACACCCGCCCCGCGTCGATCACCGGCAGCGCCCGTATCCCCGACAGATCCACCAGGCTGGCCCGCCCCCGGGCCGAAGCCAGCGTGTCGCTCCACACCAGGCCTCCGCTGTCCGCCCGTAGCGCCACCAGGTCGCCCGACCCGAACCCAGCCACCACGATCCCGTCGGCGAACGCGGGCGCCGCCTGCCCCAGCAGCGTCGTCGGCGCCGCGCTCGCCTGATACGTCCACTGCCGCGCCCCGTCCCCCATCGCGAACGACTGCAGCCGGTCATCCAGCGTCAGCACGAACAGCCGCCCGTCCGCCACCGTCGCCGCCGACCGCGCCGGAGACCCGAGCGGCTTGCGCCACCTGATCGCCCCTGTCCCCGCATCCAGCGCCAGCAGCTCCGCCCGCCCGGTGGTCGCGTAGACAACCCCGTTCGCGAACGACACCCCGCCGCCGATGTTGGTGCTCCGATCCTCGTCCGATTGCGTGTCCGTGCGCCAGACCCGCTTGCCGTCGCCGGTCGCGAATGCGCTCACGACCCCGTCGCTGTCCATCGTCACCACCCGCCCGGGGATGACGATCGGTTGCGCGGTCACTTTCTGCCGGTACCCGCCGCCTTCCCCGATCGAGGACCGCCAGGCCCGCTGGAACCCAGGCACCGCGACGTTGCCCACGACGTGCGTCGGCCCGCCGCCGGGCTGCGGCCATTGCGCCGCCGGCGCCGGCGCCGGGATCACTACCCGCCGGGTGTCCGACGGCTCGGCCACCAGCCCCTGCCGCACCGCCATGATCGGCTCGCGCTTGCCGGGCAGCTTGTCCTTGGTCGTGCCGAACCAGTTATCCACCGCGTTGCAGCCGGCAACGGCGAACGGCAGCAGCAAGGCCGCCCGCCTCGTCGTCCCCTTCATCCCCGGACCCCGGCCGGCGCGGGCTCCTCCCCCAATCGGCTCAGCAACCCTCCGGCCCGCGCCTGCACCCCGGCCGAGGCGGCCGGATCGGATGCAAGCCCTTTCAAAATGCTGCGCGCCTTGGCCGCATCGCCGGTCCGAATCGCGAGCAGCGCCTGGTTCTCCAACGCCAAGGGCCGCCACGGCGCCCCGATCGCCGTCAACGGCACGAGCCGCGCCTCCACGGCCGCCGGGTCGCCGTGATCAACCTGGTGCTGCGCCCACATCAGGTTGGCCAAGCCCCGCAGCAACGGATCGGCGGCCGCATCGCCTGCAACTTGGTCCCACTCCTTCAGCGCCGCCGGCAGGTCGCCCGCGTTCGCATGAAGCCCGGCCTCCTGCAGCCGCGCCAATGTTTCGTAGCCCTCCGGCGCATTGCCGGCGAGCGTGGCAAACTCCCCCAGCGCCTCTTTCCGCGGCGGCGTCAAGCCCTCCGCCGCGGGCGGCCCGGCCGTCTTCTGCATCGCCGCCAGGAACACGTCGGCCGCCTTGTTCGCCTGCTGCTGCGTCCGCCACCGCCACGCCTGCCATCCGCCTACGGCCAGGATCAGCGCCGCCACGATCAAGGCCAACAACACGCCGTAGCGCTTCAGCAGCGCTTGGGCGCGCTCCGCCCGCAAATCCTCTTTGATCTCGTCGAAAATATCCGCCACGCGCGTTCCCGCTTAATCCGGGCGGACCATAGCGACGGCAGGAAGCCAGAGCAACGCGGGCGGCGCTGCGGGCGGCGCCGCCTTCGCACTTTGGTAACTTCTCCGTGCTTGAATGCCGTATGCGCATCATGCCCGCCCTGCTGCTCGGCCTCCTTCCCGCCACGCTCGCGGCCTGCAGCCCGGAGCCGGTCGGCGCACTTGCCGGGGCCGAGGCCGCCTCGGTCGCCGTCTTCGGCCGCGGCATCCTCGACATCGGCGTCTCCGCCGTCTCCGGCAAAGACTGCTCGATCGTCCGCCTCGACAAAGGGCTTACCTACTGCGCACCGAAGTATCGCCCGCCTCAGGAAGCCTACTGCACCCGCACCTTGGCCGCCGTCGATTGCTGGCCAAGCCCGGCCTTCCTCCCGGTCTACCGCCCAGGCGTCGGCGATACCCCTGCCTCCACGCAGGAGCAGGAACGATACCGCGCCGCGCGATGGCCTAAATCGCTCAAGGCGTCGTAAACATCTCGGGGGCGCCGAACCGCCAGGAAACAACTTGCGTGATTGCCCGTTGCACTGGCTTCAACACCAGGTTGGAGCACTGACATGCAAACATCTCGCCGCCTCGCCATGCTCGCGGCCGGGGCCTTCCTTATTTCCGCCCCCGTTTTCGCCCCGGTCTTCGCGCAAAGCGCCTTCGCGCAGAACACCGACCCGGGCGTCTCCGGACCCGTCAACGCCACCATCACGCTCGACGCGAAGGGCGCCGCCGTCGGCGTCGGCTACACCTGGGGCGACGGCGTCCTGCAATACGCCGGCAAGAGCTACCCCTTCAGCGTCAGCGGCGTCACCATCGCCGACGTAGGCTACTCCGAAGTCAAAGGAACCGGACGGGTCTACAACCTGAAGAAACTTTCCGATTTCAGCGGCGTCTATGCCGCCAGCACCGGAGAGGCCACGGTCGGCGACGGCATCGGCGGCAAGGTCCTGGTCAACGGCAATGGCGTTCAAATCCGCGTCGATGAAGTCACCAAAGGCGCCCGCCTGCAAGGCTCTGCCGACGGCATCAAGCTGACTCTCAAATAGGATTACCGGGCGGGTGAAGCGCGGTCTCGCCCAGCGCCCGCCCGCCATCACCCGCGGAACCGCACCAGCCGCCCGACCGGTTCGCCTGTCACCGCATCATCCCGCATCACCACGTGCCCGCGAACAACTGTGGTCACAGGCCATCCGGTCACCTCCATCCCGGCAAACGGCGTCCACCCGCAAGGCGACACGATCCAGTCCTCCTCGATCCGCCGCCGCCGCTTCATATCCACCAGCGTGAAATCCCCGTCATACCCCGCCGCCAGCCGCCCTTTGCCGACCACCCCATAAACCCGCGCCGGCCCGGCGCACATCAGATCCACCAGCCGCCCCAGGCTCAGCCGCCCGGCGTTCACGTGGTCCAGCATGATCGGCACGAGCGTCTGCACGCCCGTCAGCCCGGCCGCCGTCTCCGGCCAAGCCCGCTCCTTCGCCGCCCGCGGATGCGGCGCGTGGTCCGACCCGATGGTATCCGCCGTCCCGTCCACGACAGCCGCCCAAGCCGCCTCGTAATGCCCCCGCCCGCGGATCGGCGGATTCATCACCGCCATCCCCCCCAGCCGCTCGTAAGCCTCCGGCCCCCACTGCGTCAGGTGGTTCACCAGCAGCTCCGCCGTCGCCACGTCGCGATACTCCGCCAGATACCCCAGCTCCTCTGCCGTCGACACATGCAGGATATGCGCCGGACGTCCCGTCTTGCGCGCCAGCGCCATCAGCCGCCGCGTCCCCAGGAAGGCGCACTCCTCGTCCCGCCAGACAGCGTGGCTCGAATAAGGGTCCCCCACCTTGAACAACGGCTTGCGCGCCTGCAACCGGCACTCGTCCTCGCTGTGATACGACACCCGCCGCCGCCCGCTGCGCATCACCGCTTCCAGCGTCGCGTCGTCCTCCACCAGCAAATCCCCCGTCGAGCTGCCGGCGAACACCTTCACCCCGCAAACCCCCGCTTGCAGCTCCAGCGCCGCCAGCTCCGCGATGTTCGGCCTCGCCGCCCCCACGTAAAGCCCCATGTCGCACCAGGCGACGCTCTCCACGTAGCCCTGCTTCCAGGCCACCTGCTCCGCCCCGGTGATGCTCGGCACCGTGTTCGGCATGTCGAACACCGCGGCCAAGCCCCCCAGCACCGCCGCCCGGCTGCCGGTCGGGATGCTCTCCACCGCCGGGTCGCCCGGATCGCGGAAATGCACGTGCGGGTCGATCAGCCCGGGCAGCACATGCAGCCCGCGCGCCTCGATCACCGCCTCGCCCGAAGCGCCCCCGAGCGCCCCGATCGCCGCGATCCGCCCCTCCGTCACCCCCACATCCGCCGCCGCTTCGCCCCAAGGCAGCACGCAAATCCCGCCCCGGATCAGCAAATCGTAATGCGCGCCCATCCGCTCAGCCCTCCAATGCCTCGAACACGTCGCCGTTCATCGCCCGCCCTTCCACGTGCGCCCGGTGCCACAGCGCGTAGAACAGCAGCGTCCAGGCCGCAAATCCTTCCCGCCGCCCCGAGGCCTCCCGGAACAGCCGTGCCACCCGGTCCGGCCGCGCCACCGCCTCCACCCCGGGCGTTGCCGCCACCAGCGGCCCGAGCCGCTCCCCTTGCCCGGCAATCCAAGCCCCCACCGGCACGGTGAACCCCTGCTTCGGCGCGAACGGCCGCGCCGCCGGCATCGCCCCCTCCAGCCAGCGCCGCAGCAGCCATTTGCCCCGCCCGTCCCGCACCTTCAGCCCGTCCGGCAACCGGAACCCGGCCGCCGCCACCGCCCCGTCCAGCATCGGCGTCCGCCCCTCCACCCCGTGCGCCATCAGGCAGCGGTCCAGCTTCAGCAGCAGGTCATGCGGCAGCCAGTCCGCCACGTCCGTCGCCTGCGCCGCCTGCAACCGAGACCGCCCGCCCCGCGCCGCCGCTCCTTCGCTGGTCGCCAGCCCATCCCGCCAGCCCACCGGCGCTTGCCGCAAAACCTCCAGCCGGTCGAAAATCCCCCGCCCACGCATCACCCGCCCCCCCTGCCACCAAGGCCGCATCGCGCTCCGGTATCGCCCATAGCCCCCGAACACCTCGTCCCCCCCCTCGCCGCACAGCACCACCTTCACGTCAGCCCGCGCATGACGCGCCAGGAACCAGGTCGGGATGATGGCGTAATCCGCCGCCGGGTCATCCATGCAGGCGACGATGGCCGGCAGATGCCGCCAGACCATCGCCTCGGTGATCTCGATCGCCTCGTGCCGCGCCCCGGCCGCCGCCGCCGCCGCCGCCGCCTGCCCGCGCTCGTCCGCCGCCCCCGGCGCGTCGAACCCGGCCGTGTAAGCCAGCACCCGCCCGCCGTTCAGCCGGGCCATCGCGCTCAGGATCGCAGCACTGTCGATCCCCCCCGACAGGAACATCCCATACGGCACGTCGCTGCGCTGATGCGCCTCCACACTATCCATCAACGCCCGGTCGAGCCGCCCCAGCGCCGCCTCCTCGGAGATCGCCTCAGGCCCCTCCTCCGGCAACGCCGCCACCTGGCTGCGCTCCAGCACATGCCCGTCCGCCACCCGCAGTGTTTCCCCCGGCAGCACCCGGTTGATGCCTGGAAAAACCGTCTCCGCCCCCGTGGTGAACTGCATTTGCAGCAGCTCGCTCCGCGCCGCCGGACGCACCGCCCGCCGCACCAGCCCCGCGTCCAGCAACGCCCGCGCCTCCGACGCGAACGCCAGCCCCCCATCCACCAGCGCATAATACAGCGGCTTGATCCCGAACGGGTCCCGCGTCAGCGTCAAGCACCGCCGCGCCCGGTCATGGATCGCGATCGCGAACATGCCCCGCAGCAGCCCCGCGTAATCCGGCCCCTCCCGCAGCCAGAGATGCACCGGCGGCTCGCAGTCGCTGCCCGTCGCGAACGAAACCCCGCTCATCTCCCGCCGCAAGGCCGGGTCGTTATACACCTCCCCGTTCGCCACCAGCGTCGCCGGCCCGGCAAACAGCGGCTGGTCCCCCCCCGCCACATCCACGATCGCCAGCCGCGTGTGCACCAGCGCCGTCCGCCCCACCACCGAATGCCCGGCCCCGTCCGGCCCCCGGTGCGCCAGCGCCTGCGCCAGCGCCGCCAGCGTCGAGGCGCTCGGCGGCGCCGCCGACGGCGACATCACCAGCCCGGCGATCCCGCACATCAGCCCGCCACCATCGCCGCCAGCCCGGCCCGCCACCGCCGGATCACCGGCCCTTGCGCATGAACCGTTTCATAAGCATCCCGCCCCGCCGCCCGGAGCCGCAATGACAACCGCTGGTCCTCGATCACCCGCCGCAACGCCGCCGCCAGGCCCGCCGCGTCCTCCGCCGCCACGAGCAACCCCGTCTCCTCGTCCTCGATCAATTCCCGCGGCCCGTCCGACGACGCCGCCACCACCGGCACGCCCGCCGAGAACGCCTCCAGCACCACGTTGCCCAACGGCTCCTGCCGGCTCGGGCAAGCCAGCACCGTCGCCGCGGCCAGCAACGCCGCCTGATCGCTGCGCCATCCAAGCAGGTGCACCCGCCCGCCGACCCCCTCCGCCGCCGCCAGCCGCCGCAACGCCCCCCGCTCCGCCCCCTCCCCCACCAGCGCGAGATGCGCCGAGGGCACGCCCGCCATCGCCCGGATCAGCACGTCGAATGCCTTGTTGCGATGCAGCCGCCCCATCGCCAGCACCACCGGAGCGCCCGCCGGCGTCGGCAGCACGGCGGGTGCCGCGCCCGCCAGGTCCGGCGTGAAGTTCGGCCAATGATGCACCCGCGCGGCTGGCCAGCCCTGCCGCTCGATCCACCCGACCAGGCCGCGCGTGTTCGCCACCAGATGGTCGCAGCGCCGGAACCGCTGCAGGTCGTAGTAGCCCCCCAGCCGCCCCGCCAGCACCCAGTCCCCGCGCGGCGTGAACCGCGCCGCCCGGCTCATCCAGGCCACTGCCACCTGCGGCCCGAACAGCCGCAACTGCCGCCGCAGCCGCACCCCGGTCGACAGGTCAAGCGCCCCGCCGAACCCGAGCTGCACCGGCACAAGCCCCCCCGCCCGCAGCCGCCCCGCCCGCCCCGGCTCGCGCCGGATGACTGGCAGAACCGTCTCCCCCGCCTCATGCAGCGCCACCGTCAAACGCTCGAAAAACAGCTCGGCCCCTCCCGCCGCCGCCCCGGCCATCACGTGCGCCACCCTCATCCCTCGATCAGCCGCAACGCCGCCGCCAAGGCCGCCTCGACCGGAAGGTCGCTCATCGGCGCCTGCCCCTCCGGCCCGTCCGCCAGCGCCACCGCCGTCAGCCGCCCGGCCGGCGCATACTCGGTGGCCGGCGTCGGCCCGAACAGCCCCAGCGTCGGCGTCCCCGCAGCCGCCGCCAAGTGCATCAGCCCCGAATCGTTGCCCACGAACAGTCTGCACCGGGCCAGGCACGCCGACCCCTCCGCCAGCGTCAACCGGCCGCAAAGATCAACCGCCGACGGCAGCGCCGCAAATACCGGCGTCGCCATCGCCCGCTCCGCCGCCCCCGGGCCCGCGAACACCACCGGCACCGCCCCCGGCAAATGGCGCTCCAGCCCGCGGAACAACGCCACGAACCGCTCCGCCGGCCAGACCTTCCCGGCCCAGTTCGCCGTCGGCCCCAGCCCGACGTAAACCCCATCCGGCAACAACGCCCGCGCCCGCGCCCGGTCCGCCTCCGCCGTCCAGCACGTCGGCAGCGGCGGGGGTTCCACGTGGAACACTGCGGCCAACTGCTCCGTCTTGTGCCCCTCATGCCCCCCCCGCAGCACCACCCGCCGCCGCGCCGCCACCAGGAACGCCAGCGCCGACCCCCGCAAATCAACCACCAAGTCCCAGACCGTCCCCGCCGTCCGCCGCCACAGCCCGAGCCAGTGCCGGTCGAACCGCCGCTTCTCCAGCACCAGCGTCCGCTCCCGCCGCGGCATCCGCGCGAACACCCCCTCCGCCATCGGCCCGCAAGCGATCGTGAACCGGGCCTCCGGATACGTCCGCAGCAGATGATCCAGCAGCCCGGTGGACAGGACGGCGTCGCCCAACCGGTTCGCGGTGATGAACAGGACTCGCATGGGCGAGGCGTGTAGCACGCGGCACGGCCTCCCGCCTCCCGCTTGTTCCGCCTGCCGCCCAACCCCACCTCGCGTCGCATGACCAAGCTCGCCCGCCTGCCCAGCCGCGCCGTCATAGAGGTCTCAGGCCAGGACCGCGTCGCGTTCCTGCAAGGCCTGGTTTCCAACGACGTGGCGAAGGCCGCCCCCGGCCAAGCCGTCTGGGCCGCCCTGCTCACCCCTCAAGGCAAATGGCTCGCCGACTTCTTCATCACCGCCGAGGCGGACCGCCTTCTGCTCGACGTCGAGGCCAGCCAGCAGGACCTGCTCACCCAACGCCTGACCCGTTTCCGCCTTCGCTCCAAGGTCGCCGTTCAGCCGCTGCCGCATCTCGTCCATGCCGGCTGGGACGGCCCGATGCCGCCCAACGCGGTCCCTGACCCCCGCCTTCCCGGCGCCGGTTGGCGGCTGCTGTCGGAAACGCCGGCCACGACCAACGCCGGCGCCGAGGAATGGGACCTGCATCGTCTCCGCCTCGGCCTGCCTGATGGCTCGCGTGACCTCGAGAGCGAGAAAACCACCTTGCTCGAAGCCAACTTCGACGAGCTGGGCGGCGTGTCCTGGACCAAAGGCTGTTACATGGGCCAGGAGCTCACCGCCCGCACCAAATACCGCGGCTTGCTGAAACGCCGGCTTGTCCCCGTCGAGATCGATGGCCCCCTTCCCCCGCCGGGCGCGCCGATCCTCTCGTCCGGCGCCGAGGTCGGCGCGATGCGCTCGGGCCGCGCGACCCGCGGCCTCGCCCTGCTTCGGACCGACGCGGTCAACATAAAGCTTCTCGCCTGCGAAGGCTCGATCATAAGCCCGGCCGTTCCCGACTGGATGGTCCTCAGGCCGGCGGCCGTGGCGACGGCATAGCCACCCGCCGGCCAACCCATTCCGGCCAAGCCGCGCGTCCATGCGCCGCCACCGCCGCCTGCAACCGGTCCAGCGTAGTCTCCGGCCAGGCGACGCTCCGCCGCGTCGAGAGGTCAACCGTCAGATACATCAGCTCCTGCCGGGCCGCGGCCACGCCGTCCCGTCGTCGACGCAACTCGTGCGCGACATGCAGCCGCTTGGCGTCCACGCCCAGGACCAGCGACTCCGCCTCGCTCTCGTCGCCCTCAAGCAACTCGGCCAGGTAGAGCGTGTGCGCCTCGACCGCGAACGTTCCGCAGCCCGTGGCCAGGCGATACGCCTCCCCGAGCCCGATGGCCTGCCACAAGGCGTCCGTCGCCTCGTCGAACAGCACGATGTAGTAGGCCAGGTTCAGGTGCCCGTTATGGTCGATCCACTCGGCCCGCACCCGTCCTGGCCGTGAAACGAACGGCGTCGCCAGCTCCGATCCGCTCGTCACCGATCAAATATCGTCGAAGCCGCCGCCATCGAAGCCGGCGTCGCCGCCCGCATCCCAGCTCGCCGGGCTGTCGTAGCCGCCGTCCTGCCCGGCATCCGGCGCAACCCCGCTGCCCGCGAACGGATCGCCGCTGTCGATGTCCTGACCGTAACCCCCTTCGGCGTTCGCCGGCATCACCCCGCCGCCATCGAACGCGCCGCCCGCGCCGCTCGCCTCGCCCCAAGGCGAGGCGGCCATTCCCTCCCCGCCCCACGGCGACGCGGCAGCGCTCTCCATCCCGCCGCCGCCCAAGGCACCGCTATGCCCACTAAAGGCGTTCATCAATGCGTTGCCGACCACCATGCCGCCCGCCACGCCAGCGGCAGTCGTCAGTGCCGAGCCAAGGAACCCGCTCCCCCCGCGCTGGAACATCCCCGGCTGATAGTTCGGCGGATACTGCTGCGGCGGCGGCGCGTTCTGGGCGCCCTGCTGCCCATAACCGCCGGACCCGGGGCCGCCCTGCCCGAACGCCCCGCCCGGGCGCTGCTGCTGCGCGTTGCCGCCCCCGAACAGCCCGCCCAGGAACCCTCGCTGCTGCCCGCCCTGCTGCTGCGCCTGCTGCGCCGTCTGCCGGGCCTGATCCAGCTCCCATTGCAGCCGCTGGACGCGGTTCTGCGCCTCCGCCAAGGCCGCCTCCTGCACCAGCGCCGTCTGCGTGATGCGGTAGCGCGCCTCGGGATGCTGCTGGAACTGCTGCGCCAGGAACGCATCCGCCTCCGGGTCGATCGGCGGCAACGCCGGCTGCGCCTGCGGCACGCTCCCGGCGACGCCCGATGGCGTCTTGCCGCTCACGCGGGCCACGTAGCCTGCGATCAGATCGCGTTCCTCGTTGGTCATCGCCTTGCATCCTGTCGAAAGTTCAAAGCCAGACCTAGCCAATTGGCCTTCAACGAACCCTGCTTCAAGTCGACAAGGCGGTAGGCGGCCGCATCGGCAACCCCAGCCGGGGCCATTCGATCGCCGGGCAGCGGTCCATGACCACGCGCAGCCCCGCCGCCCGCCCGCGCTCGGCCGCCGCCTCGTCGATCACCCCGAGCTGCATCCAAACCGTCCGCGCCCCGAGCCGCGCCGCCTCGTCCAGCACCGCGCCCGCGTGCTCGGAGGCCCGGAACACGTCGACCATATCCAATGGCCCGGCGTCCTCCAGCCGGCCCACGACCGCCCGGCCATGCAGGCGCTGCCCGGCCAGCCCCGGATTGACCCCCACCACATCGAACCCGCGCCCGATCAGGAACGCCATCACCTCGTTGCTCGCCCGTGCCGGGTTGGCGGACGCCCCGACCACGGCGATCCGCCGCGTCGTCGTCAGGACCGTTCGGATCAGCTCGTCCATCCCTGTGCCCCATCATCATTGATAAAAGTAAGCGCTTGCTTAATGTGCCGCCCGATGACCGCGCCGCCAAGCTTCCAAGACATCATCCTGCGCCTGCACGCCTTCTGGTCCGCCCAAGCCTGCGTCATCCTCCAGCCCTACGACATGGAGATGGGCGCGGGCACCCTCCACCCCGCCACGACGCTGCGCGCCCTAGGCCCCCGCCCCTGGCGCGCCGCCTATGTCCAGCCCAGCCGCCGGCCCTCCGACGGGCGCTACGGCGAGAACCCCAACCGCCTCGGCCACTACTACCAATACCAGGCCATCCTGAAACCGACGCCGCCGGACCCGCAGGCCCTGCTGCTGCAAAGCTATCAAGCAATCGGCATCGACCCCCTCCTGCATGACATCCGCTTCGTCGAGGACGACTGGGAGAACCCAACCATCGGCGCCTGGGGCCTCGGCTGGGAGGTCTGGTGCGACGGCATGGAAGTGACGCAGTTCACCTACTTCCAGCAAGTGGGCGGCATCCCCGTCGCCGTCCCCAGCGTCGAGTTCACCTACGGCCTGGAACGCCTCGCCATGTATGTCCAGGGCGTGGAGAACGTCTACGACCTCGATTTCAACGGCGCCGGCACGACCTATGGCGACATCTTCCGCCGCGGCGAACAGGACTACAGCGCCTACAGCTTCGAGCGCGCCGACACCGGGCAACTGGCCCGCCATTTCCAGGACGCCGAGCAGGAATGCGCCGCCCTCCTGGCCGCGAACCTTGCCCAGCCCGCCTATGACCAGTGCGTCAAGGCCAGCCACCTGTTCAACCTGCTCGACGCCCGCGGCGTCATCTCGGTGGCCGAGCGCGCCAGCTTCATCGCCCGCGTCCGCACCCTCGCCAAAGGCTGCTGCGAAGCCTGGCTCGCCGGCGACGCGCCCGTTGTCTCTGCCGGGCAGGCGGCATAATCTCCGTCGTCATGGGCAACCCGTTCACGACCGAGGGCGACGAGGTATTCGAGCGGGAACGGCGCCGCCACGACGGCCTGAAGCAAATCGCCGCCGGGTTTGCAGCCCTGGTCGAACATCCCCTCCCCGCCTCCAGCCATAGCTGGCCCTGCGACGACGACGCGGCCCTGCCAGCTTGATCATCGGTGCCTGTGTCCGCCTCTTTGGCAAGCCCGGCATGACCGCTTTGGTCGCCCTGGAGCGCGTCGTCCGGCGCCTCGGCATCGAGATCGTCCCCTTGGATGAGGCTTTCGCCTGATGCCCGCCCTGCTGCTCGAACTGTTTAGCGAGGAAATCCCCGCCCGCATGCAGGCCGGCGCCGCCGCCAGCCTCGCCCGCCTCGCCGCCGAAGCCCTCGCCCCCCTCAACCCCGGCAACGTCCAGACCTTTCACGGCCCCCGCCGCATCGCCCTTGCCGCCACCCTCGACCCGGAGATCCCCCCGGCCCAGACCACCGAACGCGGCCCCCGCGTCAACGCTCCCCCTCAAGCCCTCGACGGCTTCCTCCGCAAGCACGCGGCCGCGAAGGACCAGCTGACCAGCGACTCCGGCCACTGGCTCCTCAGCAAGCAGACCCCCGCCATCCCCGCCGAAGCCCTGGTCGCCCAGGCCCTCCCCTCCCTGCTCCGCCGCTTCCCCTGGCCCAAGAGCATGCGCTGGGGCACGAGCCAGTTCCTCTGGGTGCGCCCGCTCCGCCGCATCCTCTGCCTGCTCGACGGCCGGACGGTCCCCTTCACCCTCGCCGGCCCCGAGGACGACGTCCACCGCCTCGCCGCGTCGAACCAAACCGAAGGCCACCGCTTCCACGCCCCCGGCGCCTTCGCGGTCGAGAGCCTGGTCGACTGGCAGGAGCGCCTGCTCGAACGCCGGGTCATCCCGGAGGCCGCCGAACGCCGCCGGGTCATCGCCGAAGGCGTCGCCCGGCTCGCGGGCGCCGAGGCCCTCGCGGTCGTGCCCGACGACGCCTTGCTCGACGAAGTCGCCAACCTGGTCGAATGGCCCGTCCCCCTGCTCGGCCGCATCGACGACGCGTTCATGGACCTTCCCCCCGAGGTCATGCAGGTCAGCATGAAGGTCAACCAGCGCTATTTCGCCCTCCGAAACGCGCACGGCCGGCCCGCCCCCCGCTTCGCCTTCGCCGCCAACATCGAAGCCGCCGACGGCGGCCAGGCCATCATCGCCGGCAACGAACGCGTGCTCCGCGCCCGCTTCAGCGACGCCCGCCACTTCTGGGACCAGGACCGCCGCACCAAGCTGATCGACCGCGTCGGCGCGCTCGAAGGCATCACATTCCACGCCAAGCTCGGCGCCCAGGCCGCCCGCGTCCAGCGCATCCAGGCCCTCGCCCGCCTGCTCGCCCCGCACGTCGGCGCGGACCCAACCGAAGCCGCCCGCGCCGCCAGGCTCGCCAAGGCCGACCTCACCACCGGCATGGTCGGCGAGTTCCCCGAGCTTCAGGGCGTCATGGGCGCCTACTACGCCGCCCACGATGGCGAGCCCCCCGAGATCGCCCAGGCCATCCGCGACCACTACGCCCCCAAAGGCCCCAGCGACCCGGCGCCCGCCGCCCCCCTCTCGGTCGCCGTCGCCCTCGCCGACAAGACCGACCAGCTCGCCGCCTTCTTCTCCGTGAACGAGGCCCCGACCGGCTCCGGCGACCCCTTCGCCCTGCGCCGGGCCGCGCTGGGCATCATCCGCATCATCCGCGAGAACGCGCTGCGCCTTCCCCTCCGCCCCCTGTTCGCCGCCGCCGGCCAGCTTCTCCCCAGGCCCGTCCCAGTCCAGGACCTGCTCGGCTTCATCGCCGACCGCCTGCGCGTCCAGCTCCGCGCCGAGGGCGCCCGGCACGACATCCTCGCCGCCGTCTTCGCCGCCGGCGCCGCGAGCGGGGGCGACGACGACCTGCTCCGCCTGCTCGCCCGCGCCGACGCCGTGGCCGCCTTCCTTGCCACCCCCGACGGCGCGGACCTCCTCGCCGGCGCCCGCCGCGCCGCCAACATCCTGCGCATCGAGGACAAGAAGGATGGGCCCCACCAAGGCCCGGCCGATCCCGCCGTGCTCGCCGACCCCGCCGAGCAAGCCCTCGCGGACGCCCTCGGCGACGCCGGGCAGGCCGTCGAGGCCGCAACGCTCAGTGAGCGGGACAGCCAAGCCATGCAGGCCCTTGCAGCGCTTCGCCCAAAGTTGGACACCTTCTTCGATCAGGTTACAGTTAACAGCCCAGACCCGGCGCTGCGTGAAAACCGCCTGCGCCTCCTCGCCCAGATCGGCGCGACCATGATGCGCGTCGCCGACTTCTCTCGCATCGAAGGTTAGAACCATGTCCGCTCCCGCCACCAAGTGGGTCTACAGTTTCGGCGCCGGCCACGACGAGGGCCGCTCCGACATGCGAAACCTCCTTGGCGGCAAGGGCGCCAACCTCGCCGAGATGGCCACCATCGGCTTGCCTGTGCCGCCCGGCTTCACCATCACGACGGAGGTCTGCACCGCCTATTACGACAACGACCGGCGCTATCCCGACGAGCTGAAGCAGCAGGTGCAACGGGCGCTCGGACTGGTCGAGGACGCGGTCGGCCTCAAGTTCGGCGACTCCCAAAAGCCGCTGCTCGTCTCCGTCCGCTCCGGCGCCCGCGTCTCCATGCCCGGCATGATGGACACCGTGCTCAACCTCGGCCTCAACGACGACACCGTCCGCGGCCTCGAAGCCGCCAGCGGCGATCCCCGCTTCGCCTGGGACAGCTATCGCCGCTTCGTGCAGATGTACGGTTCCGTCGTGCTCGGCGTCGACCACCACCGCTTCGAGGACATCATCGAGAGCGCCAAGCTCGACGCCGGCGTCACCGAGGACACCGGCCTCACCGCCGACGACTGGAAAAAGGTCGTCGCCGAATACAAGGCCATGGTCGAGGACGAGCGCGGCAAGCCGTTCCCGATGGACCCGCACGCGCAGCTCTGGGGCGCGATCGGGGCCGTGTTCGGAAGCTGGATGAACCCCCGGGCCAACACCTACCGCCGCCTGCACGAGATCCCGGCAAGCTGGGGCACCGCCGTCAACGTGCAGGCCATGGTGTTCGGCAACATGGGCGATGATTGCGCCACCGGCGTCTGCTTCACCCGCGACCCCTCGACCGGCGAGAACACGTTTTACGGCGAGTTCCTCGTCAACGCCCAGGGCGAGGACGTGGTCGCCGGCATCCGCACGCCGCAGCCGCTCGCCCGCGCCCGCGCCAACCAGGGCGAGGTCAGCATGGAGGAGGCGCTTCCGGCCGCCTACAAGGACCTGCTGGCGGTGCGCGAGACGCTCGAAACCCACTACCTCGACATGCAGGACATCGAGTTCACCGTGCAGCAGAACAAGCTGTACATGCTGCAAACCCGCAACGGCAAGCGCACCGCCGCCGCGTCCTTGCGCATCGCCGTCGAGATGGCCAACGCCGGGCTGATCGACCGCGACGAGGCGGTCAAGCGCGTCGCCCCCTCGTCGCTCGATCAACTGCTGCACCCGGCGCTCGACCCCGATGCCCCCCGCGACGTGCTCAGCAAGGGCCTGCCCGCAAGCCCCGGCGCCGCCAGCGGCGTCGTCGTGTTCAGCGCCGACGAGGCCGAGAGCCGCGCCGCCAAGGGCGAGGCCGTCATCCTGGTCCGCATCGAGACCAGTCCCGAGGACATCCACGGCATGCATGCCGCCCGCGGCGTGCTCACCACCCGCGGCGGCATGACCAGCCACGCCGCCGTCGTCGCCCGCGGCATGGGCCGCCCCTGCGTCGCCGGGGCCGGCGGCATTAGCGTCGACTACGGCGCGCAGACCTTGCAGGCCGGCAACAAGATCATCCGCGGCGGCGAGACCATCACCCTCGACGGCACGACAGGCGAGGTGATGGCCGGCTCGGTGCCGATGATCGAGCCGGTCCTCTCCGGCGACTTCGCCACCTTGATGGAATGGGCCGACAGCGTGCGCCGCCTCGGCGTCCGCACCAACGCCGAGACCCCGCTCGACGCCGAGACCGCCCGCAAGTTCGGCGCCGAGGGCATCGGCCTGTCCCGCACCGAGCACATGTTCTTCGACCCCGAGCGCATCGGCGCCGTGCGGCAGATGATCATGGCCCAAGACGAGCAGGGCCGCCGCGCGGCGCTGGACAAGCTGCTGCCGTTCCAGCGCCAGGACTTCGCCGACCTGTTCCGCATCATGGCCGGGCTGCCCTGCACCATCCGCCTGCTCGACCCGCCGCTGCACGAGTTCCTGCCGCATCACGACAACGAACTGGCCGACGTGGCCGAAGCCTTGGGCGAGGACCTCGACGTCGTGCGCCGCCGCGCCGCCGACCTCGCCGAAGCCAACCCCATGCTCGGCCACCGCGGCTGC
This sequence comes from Acetobacteraceae bacterium, assembly GCA_965217935.1. Classification (GTDB taxonomy): domain Bacteria; phylum Pseudomonadota; class Alphaproteobacteria; order Acetobacterales; family Acetobacteraceae; genus JBBROS01. Next base: position 1,533,406 of record OZ244581.1, read on the forward strand.
CGCCTCGGCATCAGCTACCCGGAAATTTACCAGATGCAGGCCCGCGCCATCTTCGAGGGCGCCATCGCCGCCAAGAAGGAGACCGGCGAGGCGCCGATCCCCGAGATCATGATCCCGCTGATCGCGACCCGGCGCGAGCTGGAGATCACCCGCGCCCAGGTGGACGACGTGGCCAAGGCCGTGTTCGCCGAGCAGGGCGAGCGGATCGAATACATGGTCGGCACCATGATCGAGCTGCCCCGCGCCGTGCTTGTCGCCGACAAGATCGCCGAGATCGCCGACTTCTTCAGCTTCGGCACCAACGACCTGACGCAGACCATCTTCGGCCTCTCCCGCGACGACGCCGGGCGCTTCCTGCCGGACTACGTCAACCAGGGCATCATCGAGAAAGACCCCTTCGTCAGCATCGACGTGGACGGCGTGGGCGAGATGGTCCGCATCGCCGCCGACAAGGCGCGCAAGGTGAAGCCCAAGCTCAAGATGGGCATCTGCGGCGAGCACGGCGGCGACCCGGCCAGCATCGCCTTCTGCGAGGCGGTGAAGCTCGATTACGTGAGTTGCAGTCCGTATCGCGTGCCGGTCGCGCGGCTGGCGGCGGCGCAGGCGGCGTTGGGCGTGGGGGTGGATCGGACGGCGTGATGTCAAAAAGACATTCACCAGCCCTTAACTCTTTGTCATGACGACAGATGACTGAAGCGCAATCTTTCAAGATGGATAGATTTGAGTTCATCAAGAGAGGACCCACATTACTGCCAGTGGCAGCTCGGATTTGGATCGCTCTCTTCGTGATCCTAGCGTATGCAAATCTTCTACTGTTCAAAGGAATGTTTTCGTACCAATTAAGCGGGTTAGGCATTGTTATTGGTGTTTTTGCAGCAGGCATTCTATACTGGGAAACAGTGATAACATCTGGTGACGCTATAGCTCTTCAACATCAGATCGCTAAAGGTGGAAATAGCAGGAATCTATCAGCTAAGGAAATGTGTACTGTTGTAGGCCTATTCTTACTTGGATTTTTGATGTTTATTATACTTACTACTTCGACCTTAGCGACGGCGAAAATACTTCGACCCCCGACAGGAAACTTCATCATGAAGTTTTTAACATGGTCCTTTGCTGCGTCGTTTGCGCCACCGCTAGGGGGATATATAGCCATAAAATCTATTAGAACCTCTTTTCATAAGGTAAATGTAAGAACGGGTAGGCAGACTGACAATGAAAAAAATGTAAGCCTAAAGGAGGGCCTGCGTAAGCTTGCTCTGATTACAATTTTGGCTGCTGGCCTTATTCAATATGCCGCTATAATATTTTCAAGTATCGGATCATAAACAGCAACGCTTGTAAATAGCTCATTCAGCCTAAGGGTGGCAACAGGTTTATTCTTTCAGATAAGCAACAATCATCGACGACCATGTGTTCATAGGCAATAAGCTTGCGGAACGCATAGCTAAATCCAAAGACCCTTTTACTTTCCTGAGGTAAACTATGTCCAGTTACGACGGCAAGGTCGCAATCATCACCGGCGCAGGCTCCGGCATCGGCGAAGCCGCCGCCCACCGCTTCGCCCGCGACGGCTACGCCGTCGTCCTCGCCGGCCGCACCAAGGACAAGCTCGAATCCGCGGCGCAATCGCTGGACCCGGCCCGCACCCTCGTCCACCCCGCCGACATCTCCAAAGAAGCTGCCGCCCAAGCCCTCATCCAGGCCGCCATCGCCCGCTTCGCCCGGCTCGACGTGCTCGTGAACAACGCCGGGACCGCGACGTTCGGTTCCTTTCTCGAGACCCCCCTCGAAGACTACCGCCGAACCATGGCCATCAACGTCGACGGCCTCGTCTACTGCATCCGCGCCGCCCTCCCGCACCTGATCGAAACCCGCGGCAACATCGTCAACGTCTCCTCCGTCTCCGGCCTCGGCGGCGACTGGGGCCTCAGCTTCTACAACGCCTCCAAGGGCGCCGTGACCAACCTCACCCGCGCGCTCGCCCTCGAACTCGGCGCCAAGGGCGTCCGCGTCAACGCCGTCGCCCCAAGCCTCACGGACACCGGCATGGCGAGCGGCATCACCTCCGACGACGCCCTGATGGCCAAGTTCGCCGACCGCATCCCCCTCGGCCGCGCCGCCGAGCCGGCCGAGGTCGCCGACGTCATCGCCTTCCTCGCCAGCCGCGACGCGCGCTTCGTCACCGGCGTCAACCTCCCCGTCGACGGCGGCCTCTCCGCCTCCAACGGCCAGCCAAACCTGAGCTGACGGTCAGATGCCAGCGGGCGTTTCAGCCCGTTGGCATCGGCAAAACCTGGCTTCAGGGTAAAGCTCTCCGAGACGGCATGGCTTTCCGAGGCCCGCCCTCCGTCACCAGCCTCTGCCGGCGCCCTCTCGCTCACTCTCCCCGCAGCAACCCGGACGCCATCGCCAATCGCCGGCTCTGCGCCATGCTCTCCCCCACCGCCAGCGCCGCGGCCAAAGCGCGCCGCCCGGCCAGCGCATCGACCAGCACCGGCGCCCCGTCCAGGCAAGACGCCACGAACGCCTCATGCTCCGCCGCCATACTGTCCTGATCCGACCAGGAGGCCTCTTCCCGACGGAACCCGCCCGTCCCCGGCAGGCGCAAGCCCCGCTCCCGCCCAAACATCACCAGCTTGCGCGCCACGAAGTCCGCCGAAAGGTAGCCCTCCTCCGAGAACAGCCGCATCCGCCGCTCCGTCTTGAGCGAGATCCGGCTGGCCGTGATCGTCGCCACGCACCCGTTCTCGAACCGGACCCGCGCATTGGCGATGTCCTCGTTGGCGCTGCTGACCGCGGCTCCCAGCGCATCGACGCTCGCGATCGGGCTGTCCACCAGCGAGAGCACCAGATCCAGGTCATGGATCATCAGGTCGAGGATGACCGAGACATCCGTCCCGCGCGGCTTGTACGGCGCGATCCGGGCCGCCTCAATATACAGCGGGCGGGCAATCCGGGACGAGATCGCGCGATGCTCGGCGCTGTACCGCAGCAGGTGCCCGACTTGCAGCACCAGCCCCCGCGCGCCCGCGAGCGTGGCCAGCTCGTCGGCCTGTTCGAGCGTCGACGCGATCGGCTTCTCGATCAAAACGTGCCGCCCGGCCTCCAGCGCCTGCCGGGCCAGCGCGTGATGCCTCTCCGCAGGCGCTGCCACGATCACCGCCTCGCACCCCTCGAGCAACGCCGCCAGCGAGCTGGCCGGGGGCGCGCCCGCCTCGCGCCCGACGGACGCGGCCCGCGCCTCGTCCGGGTCATACAGCCCGGCCAGCCGAACCCGCCGTCCCGCGGCCGCCTTCAACGCATGGAACCGGCCGAAATGACCGGCCCCCGCAATGCCAACCCGAAGCTGATCCGCCATGTCCCTGCTGTATCAGCCCGGCCGCAACCCCGCCACCCGCCTCGCACCTTGCGCCCGCCGATCCGCCCCGGCATACCGCAGGCGCCATTGGACACGCATCATGGCGCGCGCGGGGACTTGGAGCCGACCGGCGCATGATGCTTAGGAGACCAGCTTAGACCATGATGTACTTCAGCCGCCTCAAGACCTCGCTGATCGTCGCGGTCTGCGTGCTGGGCGCGCTGCTCTGCCTGCCGAACCTCATGCCCGCGCCGGCCAATTGGGTTCCGTGGCGTCAGGTCCGCCTCGGCCTGGACCTTCGCGGCGGCAGCTACCTCCTGCTCGAAGTCGACATGGCCGCCGTGCTGAAGGAGCGGCTCGAAAGCCTGGCCGACGGCGCGCGCACGGCCTTGCGCGGCAAGGTGACGGGCTATCAGCCGCCCGTGGCCGAGCCGGCCGGCAACCGCGTGCTGATCCGTATGCCCGCCGGGCCGCAGCAGGACGAGGCGGCGAAGCTGCTGCAAACCGCCGCCACGGCGTCCGGCCCGGCCGAGTACCAGGTGGAGAGCAGCCCCACGCAGATCGCGCTCACCATCCCGCAGTCCGCCATCCGCGACCGTGCCAACGCCACCGTCACCCAATCCATCGAGATCGTCCGCCGCCGCATCGACGAGACCGGCGTGATCGACCCGCAGATCACCCGCCAGGGCGAGGACCGCATCGTCGTCCAGCTCCCCGGCATCAACGACCCGGACCGCATCAAGCAGCTCCTCGGCCAGACCGCCAAGATGACCTTCCGCCTGCTCGACCCGTCGGCCAACATGAACGGCCCGCCGCCGCCCGGCGTCGATTACCTGCCCGTGGAGGGCCAGCCTGGCAATAAGGAGCCGGTGCGCCGCCGCATCGAGGTCGACGGCGCCAGCCTCACCGACGCCCGCCCCGGCCAGGACCAGCAGCAGGGCGGCGGCTGGGTGGTGAACTTCACCTTCGACAGCATCGGCGCGCGCCGCTTCGGCGAGGTCACCACCGCCAACGTCGGGCGCCGCTTCGCCATCGTGCTCGACAACAAGGTCATCAGCGCCCCCGTGATCCAGACGCCCATCACCGGCGGGCGCGGCCAGATCAGCGGCAACTTCACCGCGCAATCCGCCAGCGACCTCGCCGTGCTGCTCCGCGCCGGCGCGCTGCCCGCGCCGCTCACCGTGGTCGAGGAACGCAGCATCGGCCCCGAGCTCGGGGCGGACAGCATCCGCGCCGGCGCCATCTCGCTCGCCGTCGGCTTTCTGCTGGTCGTCACCTACATGGCCCTGTTCTACGGCCTGTTCGGCTGGTTCGCCAACATCGCCCTGCTGCTGAACCTTATCCTGCAGATCGCCGTCCTGTCCCTGCTGGAAGCAACCCTCACCTTGCCCGGCATGGCCGGCATCCTGTTGACCCTCGGCGTCGCGGTCGATGCCAACATCCTCATCAACGAGCGCATCCGCGAGGAGGTGCGCAACGGCCGCACGCCGCTCAACGCGCTCGAGACCGGCTGCCGCCGCGCCTACGGCACCATCATCGACAGCAACGCCACATCCTTCCTCGCCCACGTCATGCTGTTCGTGTTCGGCTCCGGCCCGGTCCGGGGCTTTGCCGTCACCATCACGGTCGGCATCGTCACCACCCTGTTCACCGCAACCCTGGTCGCGCGGATGATGATGGTCCGCTGGTACGTCGGCGCCAGGCCCTCCCTCTTGCCGGTATAGACCCTGATGCTCACCCGTCCCGCCTTCCGCCTCGTCCCCGACGACACCAAGATCCATTTCATGCGCGGCCGGTTCATCGGGCTGGCCACATCCGCCGTGCTGTCGGTCGCCTCGGTCATCCTGTTCTTCTACCCGGGCCTCAACCTCGGCATCGACTTCCGCGGCGGCATCGTCATGGAGGTGCGGACGCCCGGCCCGGCCGACTTCGGCCAGCTCCGCGCCGCCCTCTCCGCCGCCGGCGTGCCGAACGCGGGCGTGCAACGCTTCGGCGCCAACGACCAGGCGCTGATCCGCCTCGACGCCCAGCAGGGCGAAGGCTCCACCCAGGCCGCCGTCGCCAAGGTCCGCGACGCGCTCGACAAGGCCGCCCCCGGCGCCAAGATCGTCCGCACCGACGCCGTTGGCGCATCCGTCTCCGCCGAGCTGTTCCGCAACGGCCTGCTGGCGCTGGGCATCAGCCTGCTGATGATCCTGGTCTACATCTGGTTCCGCTTCGAGTGGCAGTTCGCCGTCGGCGCCGTCGTCACGCTGCTGCTCGACGTCACCAAGGCGATCGGCTTCCTGGTCGTCACCCGCATCGAGTTCGACCTCGTGATGGTCGCCGCCATCCTCACCGTGATCGGCTATTCCACCAACGACAAGGTCGTCGTCTATGACCGGATGCGCGAGAACCTGCGCAAGTTCAAGTCGATGCCCTTGCGCGAGCTGATCGACCGCTCGATCAACGAGACCCTCAACCGCACCCTGGCCACCTCGATCACCGTGTTCCTGGCCGCCCTGCCTTTGGCCATCTTCGGCGGCGCATCGCTGTCCGGCTTCGCCATCATGATGCTGTTCGGCATCGTCGTCGGCACGTCGAGCAGCATCTTCATCGCGGCCCCGATCCTGCTGCTCCTGGGCGAGAACAGGCTGCGCCGCGACGCGAAGCCGCCCGCCCCGGCCGGGGCGAAGAAGGCCTGAGCACTACCGCGCCTTACCCCCGCCAGCGCAGCAGCCACCGCTCCAGCACGCCTAGCACCCAGGCCACCGAGAGGCCGAGCAGGGACAGCACCACGATCCCCGCCAGCAGGTTGTCCGTGTCGTAGAGATTCCCCGCCTGCAGCACGAAGGCCCCGATCCCTTCCTGCGCGCCGATCATCTCGGCCGCCACCAGCAGGATGATCGCGATCGAGGTCGTCACCCGGAACCCGCTCAGCACCGCCGGCAGCGCGCCCGGCAGCACGATCTTCCACAAAATCGCCCCGCGGCTCAGCCCGAAGCTCTGCCCCATGCGGATCAATCCCCGCGGCAGGGCGTCGATCCCCGCCGCCGTGTTGATCACCGTCGGGAAGAAGACGCCGAAAGCCAGGGTCGCCACCTTCGAGCCCTCGCCGATGCCGAACCAGATGATGAACAGCGGCACCAGGGCGATCTTGGGAATGGGGAACAGCGCCGACACCACCGCCATCCCCGGCGCGCGGGCCAGGCTCGACACGCCGACGGCCACGCCGAGCGCCAGCCCGAACGCCGTTCCCAGCAACCACCCGATCGCCAGCCGGTCCAGGCTCGCCGACAGGTTGCGCCAAAGCTCGCCGCTGATCGCGAGCGCCCACAAGGCCCGGCCGATGCTCACCGGGGCTGGCAGGAACAGCGTGCCGACCAGCCCGGCGCTCGCCCCCGCCTGCCACAGCAGCACCAGCGCCACTAGCGTCCCCGCCGCCGCGAACGGCAGCGACCGCGGCGCGAACCCCCGCGCCCGGAACGGCACCGGGCCGCGAAGCTCACGCATCGACGCGCTCCCGCTCGGCTTCGGCCGCATCGTCGCGGATCATGTCCCAAAGCTGCCGCTCGATGGCGAGCAGGGCCGGGTCATCGCCGCTCCGGCATTCGAGCGGCGTTTCAATCGGCGTTATACAACGGACCCGCCCCGGCCGCCGCGACAGCACCGCCACCTGATGACCCAGCCGCACCGCCTCGTTCAGGTTGTGGGTGATGTAGATCGTCGTCGTCCCGGCCCGGCCGATCAGCGCCGCGAACTCGTCCAGCAGCAGCGCCCGCGTCTGCGCGTCGAGCGCCGACAGCGGCTCGTCCATCAACAGGCACGCCGGGCGCACCGCCAAGGCCCGCGCGATGCCGACCCGCTGCCTCATGCCGCCGGAAAGCTGGCGCGGCCAGGCGCGGGCGAAGTCGGACAGCTTGGTCAGCGCCAGGGCCTCTGCCACCCGCGCGCGCCGGGCCTTGGCGCCCATGCGCCCCTCTAGAGGCAACGAGACGTTGCCCGCCACGGTGCGCCAGGGCAGCAAGGCGAAATCCTGGAACACCGGCGTCAGCGGGTTGAGGCAATCGTCGGCCACCGCCCCCTCGACCGTCACCTGCCCCGACGTCGGCGCGATCAGGCCGCCGATGATGCCGAGCAGCGTGCTCTTGCCGCACCCGGACGGCCCGACCAGGACCAGCACCCGCCCCGCCGGAGCAACGAGGTCGATCCCGTCCAGGACGGCGAGCTTGCCGAACCGGTGGCCGACCCCCTCGATGCGGATTTCGAGAACGGAGCCGGTCACTTCCCCGGCAAGGCCCCGAGGAACTGCGTGTCGATGATCTCGCCCGCATCGACCTTGGTTTTCACCAGCCCCTGCTCCTCGAACCACGTCAACTGCGCGGCCACGTCCGCCGTGTCGATCTTGCCGCCCTGGTCGTAATATCCGGCCCCATCGATGATCTTCTGCCGGGCGTCCGGGTCGCCGGTGAAGACGTATCGCTCGATCAACGGGATGACGGCATCGGTTTCCGCCCCGTAGACCGGCTTGCCCGCGGCATCGCGCTTGAAGAACGCCGCCCGGTAGTCCGCCACGCCGCGCTGGTAGGCCCGCGCGAACCGGTGCAGCGCATCGGCGCGGCGCCCGATCTCGCGGCTTGGGGCGAACACCGCCGTGATCTGATACGGCACGATGTCGCCCACCCAGGCGATGATGTGCGCCTTGCCGGAGGCGTCGAGCGGGCGGGCCTGGGAGGCGACCGCCATCGTCGCGTCCACCTGGTTCGTCTGCAGCGCCGCCAGCATGTTGCCGATGCTTTGCAACGGCCGGAGCGTCACGCTCGACAGCGGGAACCCCTCCTTCCCGGCGATCCGTCCTGCCATGTAGTGGAACGAGGAGCCGAACTGCGTGATCCCCAGCGTGTGCCCGCCGAGCTTGCCCGGCCCCGTCAGCCCGGCCGCGAACGCGGTGTCGGATGCCAGCAGCGCCGTTCCCTCGATGCCCTCCCGCTCATGCAGCCCGCCGCCGATCACCTTCAGCACGCCGCGCCCGGCCAGGCTGTAGAACCCGCCGGTCAGCGCCGTGATGCCGACGTCGATGTCCCCGCTGACAGCCGCCGCCGCGATCGGTTGCGCGGCCTCGAAGAAGCGGAACTGGGCGTCGATCCCCTCATCGGCGAAGTAGCCCCGGCCCAAGGCGATGTAGAGCGGCGCGGGCGACAGCGTGTGCAGCAGGCCGATCCGCAACGGCTCCGCCGCCCGGGCAGCCGAACCGGCGGACAGCAAGCACAGGAGCAGAAGCAAGACCCGCATGGACGTTCCCCTTCGTTGGCGGCTCCGCGACCATTGCCACACAAGCCCCCCGTTGCACAGCCAGCCGCCGCCCCCCATACCCGGCTGCATGGCCCCGCCGCTGCTCCTCCTGCAAGACATCCACCTCGCGCTCGGAACCGCGCCGCTGCTGCAAGGCGCCGAGCTCGGCGTCGGCGCCGGGGAACGCATCTGCCTCGTCGGGCGCAACGGCTCGGGAAAGTCCACCCTGCTCAAGGTCGCCGCCGGGATGCTGCAGCCGGACCGGGGCACGCGCTTCCTGCAGCCGGGCGCGACCATCCGCTACTTGCCGCAGGAGCCTGACCTCTCCGGGTATGAAACGGCGCTCGCCTACGTCGAAGCCGGCCTCGGACCGGGCGATGACCCGTACCGGGCGCAAGCCTTGCTGGACCAACTCGGCCTCGGCGGCCATGAGCCGCCGGTAACCCTTTCCGGCGGGCAGCAACGCCGGGCCGCCCTGGCCCGGACGCTCGCGCCTTCGCCGGACCTGCTGCTGCTCGACGAGCCGACCAACCACCTGGACCTTCCCGCGATCGAATGGCTGGAGGCTGAACTTAGCCGGTTACGCGCCGGGCTTGTGCTGATCAGCCACGACAGGCGCCTGCTGGAAACGCTCTCGCGCAGCATCGTCTGGCTCGACGGCGGCATGACCCGGCGGATCGACCGCGGATTCGCCCACTTCGAAACCTGGCGCGACGAGATCGAGGCGGAGGCGGAGCGAGACCTGCACAAGCTCGGGCGGCAGATCGCGCGGGAGGAGGATTGGCTGCGCTACGGCGTCACCGCGCGGCGCAAGCGCAACGTGCGCCGGGTGGCCGAACTCGGCGCGCTCCGCCGCAAGCGCCGCGAAGCCGGCGGGGCCTCCGCCACGCTGCGGCTCAATGCGTCCGAGGCCGACCTTTCGGGCAAGCTGGTCGCCGTCGCCGAGCATGTCGGCAAATCGTATGGCGGGAACGAGGTGGTGCGTGATCTGACCTTGCGCGTGCTGCGCGGCGACCGGCTCGGCATCGTCGGCCCCAACGGCGCCGGCAAGACGACGCTGCTCAACCTCCTCACCGGCAAGTCCGCGCCGGACGCGGGCGCGGTCGCGACCGGGACCAACCTCGCCGAAGTGACGCTCGACCAGCAGCGCGCCAGCCTGGACCCGCTCGCCACCCTTGCCGACACCCTGACCGCCGGCGGCGGCGACACCGTCCAGGTCGGCGCCGAGCGCCGGCACGTGATCGGCTATATGAAGGAGTTCCTGTTCAAGCCCGAGCAGGCCCGCACCCCCGTCGGCGTCCTGTCCGGCGGCGAGCGCGGGCGGCTGTTGCTGGCCTGCGCCATGGCCCGGCCCAGCAACCTGCTGGTGCTCGACGAGCCGACCAACGACCTTGACCTGGAAACGCTGGACCTGCTGCAGGAAATGCTCGCCGACTATCCCGGCACGGTCCTGCTCGTCAGCCACGACCGCGACTTCCTGGACCGCGTCGTGACGTCCACCCTCGCCGCCGAGGGCGCCGGGCGCTGGGTGGAGTACGCCGGCGGCTACTCCGACATGCTCGCGCAACGCGGCACGGCCCCGGCGGCGCCGGAGCCGGCTTCGGCAAAGCCCGCCTCGCCCCGGCCCTCGCCGGCGGCAAAACAGCCGGCCCGCAAGCTCTCGTTCAAGGACAAGCACGCGCTTGAAACGCTGCCGCGCGATATCGACCGGCTCACCGCCAAGATCGCCGCCTGCCAGGCCAGGCTCGCCGACCCTGACCTTTACAAGGCCGACCCCTCCGCCTTCAGGCGATCCACCGAACTGCTGCAGCAGGCCCAATCGGACCTTGCTGCGGCCGAGGAACGCTGGCTGGAGCTGGAGATGCTGCGGGAGGAGTTGGCATCGTGAGCGCTCGTCAGGCTTGCCCGGGGAGCTGGAAATGCGTCGTGTCGCCCGACACTAGCACCGATTGCCCGGCCCCGTACGATGTGCCGTTGAAGTCCATGCCGTCCAGGTAAAGCGCCGCGCCGGGCGCGCCGGTCTGCGGATCGTTCAGCAGCCGCAACGCGACGTCGTGCGCGCCCGGGCCGAAGCGGCCCGCCAGCTTGACATCCTGCGCCTGGCCCGCGTCGTGCGATGCGGTCACGGTCCGCGCCCCGCCAAGCGGTTTCCCATCCACGCTGACGACGAACTGCGCGTCGCTCTGGAACATCTGCTCCGAGAGATGCAGCACGAGCGTGTCCAGAGGCGGCCTCTCGATCGTCGAGACGCGCAGATCGGCGGCGCCGTTCGAATACAGCGCCGCCTTCGCTGCCCCGTTGAGCGTGCCGTTCAGGGTGATGGAATCGACGTAGAGGTTTCTGTCCCCGACCCCCGGGTTCCACAGATCGTTGATGAACGCGATCGCGATGCTGTGGCTCCCGATCGCGTAGCTGCCCGGCAGCGCGAAGGTCTGCGACTCTCCCGCCGCGTGCTGCGCGGCGACGGCGTAAACGCCGCCCACCCGCGCGCCGTCGACGCTGACGACGAACTGCGCATCGCCTTGGTAGGAGTCGCCGGACATCTGCAGCCGCAGCGCGGCGCCGGATCCGGTCGGCTGCGTTGTCTCGCCAGGGCTGAGCGTGACGGTCGAGCCGGGCACGGCCGGCGGCTGCGGCGACGGGGCCGGCGTCGGGTCAGGCTGCGGCGCGGGCGTGGGATCGGGGGCGGGCTGCCCTCCGCCCGGCGTGGGCGTAACGTTGGCGCCGATCGGCGAGGAGGCGTCCAGCCCCGGCGCTGCGGCCAGGATCGTCGTTCCGCTCACGGCCGCCGGACCGCGGGTGATCTGGTCCGCTGACAGGCCATAGACCGCATTGCCGCTCAGCGTGGCCGCGGCGCCGGCCGCGTTCCATACGCCCCGCGCCGAGCCGGACGGCAGATCGTTGATGAACGTGTTGCCGGCCACTCGCAGGTTGGTCCCGCTTCTCAGGTTCCCCTCCTCGCCGAAGGCCACCATGTTCGGGTTCTGCGCCAGAGGCCCCTGCTCGATGACGTTGCCCTGGATCAGCGCGTCGCCCCCATTCGGCAGGTCGATCACGTAGCTGCCGCTGCCGTTCGGCCCGTTCTGGATCCGGCTGTTGGTGATCGTCGTCCGCTCGGCACGGCTCTTGATCTCATGGCCGACGACGGCATCGTGGAAATAGCTCTGGTCAATGTTCAGGGCGGCGGCCTGGTTGACGTAGATATTGTGACTCTGCCCGTCGCCGGCGCCGTTGTGGCTGAATTCGCTGCGCAGGATGTTGATCGTTCCCTGCCCCGGCGTCAGCGGCGTGCCCAGCAATCCATCCTGGTTGTCGTGGATGTAGCTATCGACGATATTGAGCGTGCCGCCCTGATAGCGGATGCCTGCCCCGTTCTGATCTCTGACCGCGGCCCCTGACAGCTCCAGGTGGTAGATCGTGACATCGGTGTTGGTGGTGAAGATTGCCTTGCCATCCGGCGGCGATTGGGTCGCGATGACGTGCGCGAGGCCACCGACGCCCTTGATCGTTATTTTATGATCAATCGTGGCGAAGTCGTTGTAGTAGGTTCCCGCCTGCACCTCGACCACATCGCCGTCACTGGCAGCCTTGATCGCGTCGGCGATGCGTTGAAACTGCTGACCCGAGCCGACCGTCAAAGTCGTCATCTACCTAATCCTTCCAAAAATCGCTTCGTATGTTCGGTATCGTCTGCTTCGGCAGACGCGAACGGGGGCAACCCGACGATCTTGACCGTTGAATTGCCAAGAAATTTGCTGGTTCTGCGTGGCGGCAATTTGCGCTGCCCCTGAACCTTCGGTCACGCAAGAAACCGTTAAGATTGGGTTAAGGCCGCTGTAAATCTCGATGTCTTGCTCCGGCGCTGTCTGGAACACGCATCGGAATGAACTTAAATGCTGCACATGCGTTGTATTGTTCTCCTGCCTGTCATTGCTGAGCGGTTGCGGCTTGGCCGCCGCGCCTTGCCGAGTCACGTCGGCAGCCTTGAAGATTGTCCCAGTTGTCGGCCATGTCGCGGCCGCTCCGACAGACGCTTGCGCGGGAGTCATCGATCCCTGACCTGACAACACGCTGCGTGTGACGCGATCCCGAAACCTGATCCTTTTCCACAAATTGATACCCGGAACCTGGCATAATGTAACTTGGCGGCTTCGCCAACCCTGGATCGTCGCCAATGCGCAATCGTTGACCTTGCCTGCCCAGCGCCAGCCCATAATCGGAGACTGATCACGAATGGACCAATCACAACATCGAGTCGCAGTAGCGGGACTTCAGATCGCGACTGAGCTCCATGATCTTGTCTCGGAGGCTTTGCCCGGCACTGGCGTCTCCTCCCGCGCGTTCTGGACCGGATTGGCCGAGATCGTCGCCGACCTTGCCCCGCGCAACGCGGCGTTGCTCGACCGGCGCGACGACCTGCAGCGTCAGATCGATCGTTGGCACACTGAGCATCCCGCCAAGCCGGTCGATGCCGACGCCTATCAGGATTTCCTGCAAACGATCGGCTACCTGGTCCCTGCGCCACCGGCCTTCACCGTCGAGACCGGCGCCGTCGACCCGGAGATCAGCAGCATCGCCGGTCCGCAACTGGTGGTCCCCGTAACCAACGCGCGCTACTGCCTGAATGCCGCCAATGCGCGCTGGGGCAGCCTCTACGATGCGCTCTACGGCACTGACGCCCTGCCGGACGCGGGCGATGCGGCTCGCGGCGAACGGTTCAATCCCGTGCGCGGCGGCCAGGTCGTCGCCAGGGCAAAGCAGGTGCTTGACGAGGCGGCGCCGCTTGCGAGCGGCAGCCATGCGGACGCGGCCGCGTATCGCGTCGGCGACGGCCGCCTGGCCGTGAGCCTACGGGGCAACAGCGGGGAGACGGGTCTCGCCGAACCCGGATGCTTCGTTGGATACGCGGGCGAGGCCGGCGCGCCGGATGCGGTCCTGCTGCGGCATAACGGCATCCATCTCGAAATCAAGATCGACCGCGGCCACCCGATCGGCAAGGATGATCCGGCCGGGGTCGCCGACCTGATCCTGGAAGCCGCCATCACCACCATCCAGGATTGCGAAGACAGCGTCGCCGCCGTGGATGCGGCCGACAAGGCGCTCGTCTACCGCAACTGGCTCGGCCTGATGAAAGGCGACCTCTCCGCGAGGGTCGAGAAGGCCGGCGCGGTCATCACCCGCAGGCTCAACCCCGACCGCGGCTATACCGCCCCCGATGGCACCGCCTTTACCGTGCCGGGCCGCAGCCTAATGCTGATCCGCAACGTCGGCCACCATATGCATACCGACGCCGTGACCACGTCCGATGGCAAGCCGATCCCGGAAGGCATCTTGGACGCCGCCGTCACGTCGATGATCGCCATGCACGACCTGAACGCCGCGGACGGGCTTCGCAACAGCCGGGCCGGATCGGTCTATATCGTCAAGCCGAAGATGCACGGCCCGGAGGAGGTCGCCTTCGCCGACGAGTTGTTCGGGCGCGTCGAAACCATGCTCGGGTTGCCGCCCGCCACGCTCAAGATGGGCATCATGGACGAGGAGCGCCGCACCAGCGCCAATCTCGCCGCCTGCATCCACGCGGCCAAACGCCGGGTCGTGTTCATCAATACTGGGTTCCTCGACCGCACCGGCGACGAGATCCATACCAGCATGGAAGCCGGCGCAATGGTCCGCAAGAACGACATGCGGGGCACGCCTTGGATCACGTCTTACGAGGACCGCAACGTCGACATCGGCCTGGCCTGCGGGCTGCAGGGTCGGGCGCAGATCGGCAAGGGAATGTGGGCTGCGCCCGACCGGATGGCCGAGATGCTGGAGCAGAAGGTCGGCCACCCTCGCGCCGGGGCCAACACGGCTTGGGTGCCGTCGCCCACAGCGGCCACGTTGCACGCCCTGCATTACCACCAGGTCGATGTCGCCGCCCGCCAGGCCAAGCTTGCCGGCCGGACGCGCGGCGGCTTGCGCGACCTGCTGACGATCCCGGTCGCCGACCGCCCGAATTGGGCGCCGGATGACGTGCAGAAAGAACTCGATAACAATGTCCAGGGCATTCTCGGCTACGTCGTCCGCTGGATCGACCAGGGCATCGGCTGCTCGAAAGTGCCCGATATCCACGACATGGGACTGATGGAAGACCGCGCGACGCTGCGCATCTCGAGCCAGCACATCGCCAACTGGCTGCGCCACGGGATCGTCACGGAGGGGCAAGTCAAGGAGACGCTGGCGCGCATGGCCAGCATCGTCGACCGGCAGAACGCGGGCGATCCGGCCTACAAGCCGCTCTCAGGCAATCACGGCGGCCCTGCGTTCCGGGCGGCTTCGGAGCTTATCTTCAAGGGCCGGTCGCAGCCGAACGGCTATACCGAGTTCATCCTGCATGAGCGGCGCCGGGAGGCGAAAACGCTTTAAACTCCTATCGTCCTGACTATGTCAGGGCGATAGGAGTCCAAGCCGCTTCGGATCGATCGTGACGCCGTGGTCAAGCGGTCCGTGCCCATTGCCAAGCCCCGGCGCGGCCCTGATCGCAGCCTGCACATAGGCGCGGGCACGGACGACCGCCGCGACCAGGCCGAGACCCTGGGCAAGCCCGGCGGCAATGGCGCTGGCCAGCGTGCAGCCGGTGCCATGCGTATGGCGGGTGTCGATCCGGGGGTTCTCAAGCGCCTCGACGATGCCGGGGGCAACCAGCACGTCCTTTGCCGCCGGCCCGGAGAAATGGCCGCCTTTCAGCAGCACCGCCGGCGCCCCCAGGTCCATGAGCGCCTTTGCCGCCTCGATCGCCGCGTCAAAATCCGGAATAGGCCGCCCGAGCAGGTCTTCCGCCTCGGGCACGTTCGGCGTGATCACGGTTGCCATTGGCAGCAGGCGCCGCTTCAAGCTGGCCAGAGCCCCCGGATCAAGCAGCCGCGCGCCCCCCTTGGCCACCATGACCGGATCGAGCACGAGCGACAGGCCGAGCCCGTGAAGCCCGTCGGCCACCGCTTCGATCGTGTCGGCATTGCCGAGCATTCCGGTCTTCACGGCATCCGCGCCGATGTCGGCGAGGACGGCCTCCATCTGCTGCCGGATGAACGCCGGCGGAATGGCAAGCACCCCATGCACGCCCAACGTGTTCTGCGCCGTCAAAGCCGTGACCGCGGTCGAGGCATGGGCGCCAAGGGCGAGGACCGCCTTGATGTCCGCCTGGATGCCCGCTCCGCCGCCGGAATCGGAGCCGGCGACGATCAGGACCCGCCCCTTCAACCCGGCCTCGAAGCTGGCGGGAACGTTATCATGCCGCCTGTTCGGCCGTGGCCTCGATCGTCTCGCAGAGGCCGGCGACGATCTCGGCCACGAGAGACTCGTCCTCTCCTTCGGCCATGACCCGCACCAGCGGCTCCGTCCCCGACAGGCGGAGCAGCAGCCGCCCGGACCGCCCCAGCCGGGCCTCGGCGCCGGCCACCGCCGAGCGCACCCGCGGATGGTCGAGCGGCGACTGCCCGACGAAACGGACGTTCCTCAGCAACTGCGGCAGCTTGTTGAACACGCTGCAGACCTCGCTCGCTGACCGCCCCACGTCGACCAGCACCGCCAGCACCTGCAACGCCGCGACCAGGCCATCCCCGGTGGTGGCGAAGTCCGACAGGATGACGTGGCCGGACTGCTCGCCGCCCACGTTCATCCCGTGCGCGCGCATGTACTCCGCCACGTAGCGGTCCCCGACCTGCGTGCGGTGCAGCTTCAAGCCTTCTTTGGCAAGAAACCGCTCCAAGCCGAGATTCGACATGACGGTGGCCGCGACCCCGCCGCCCTGCAGCCGCCCGGCCTGCCGCCAGGAGCGGGCGATCAGCGCCAGGATCTGGTCGCCGTCGACCACCTCGCCCCGCTCGTTCACGAGCAGCAGGCGGTCCGCGTCGCCATCGAGCGCGATGCCAAGATCCGCCCGATGCTCGACCACTTTCGCGCACAGCAGCTCGGGCACCGTGCTGCCGCAGCCCCGGTTGATGTTGAAGCCGTCCGGCTCCACCCCGACCGGGACGATCGTCGCCCCAAGCTCCCACAACACGGTCGGCGCGACGCGGTATGCCGCCCCGTTCGCGCAATCGACCACGATCTTGAGCCCATCCAGCCTCAGCCCGCGCGGGAACGTGCCCTTGGCTGCCTCGATATACCGCCCCGCCGCGTCATCGAGCCGCGCCGCCCGCCCCAGCTTGTCCGAGGCGGCCAGCCGGCCGGACCGGTCCGCCTCCATCAGCGCTTCGATCTCGGTTTCCGTCTCGTCCGACAGCTTGAACCCGTCCGGGCCGAACAGCTTGATGCCGTTGTCCTCGAAGGTGTTGTGCGAGGCGGAGATCATTACGCCCAGATCCGCCCGCAGGCTGCGCGTCAGCATCGCGATCGCCGGCGTCGGCAACGGGCCGACCAGCGTCACGTCCATCCCCGCCGCGATGAACCCGGCCACCAGCGCCGGCTCGATCATGTAGCCCGACAGCCGCGTGTCCTTGCCGATCACCACCTGGTGCCGGTGCTCGCCGCGCACGAACATCAGCCCCGCCGCCTGCCCCAGCCTGAGCGCCGTCTCCCCCGTCATAGCCCCCTGGTTGGCAGTCCCGCGGATGCCGTCGGTGCCGAACAGGCGCCTTACTGAACTCATCGTTCGTCCTTGTTGTGCTGCGCTTCGGACTTGCCCGACAATCATCGCTACGTTTCGCTGGGTCGGACAAGCGCCTCAAGCCTTTGTTTAGACGGGCAGCTTTATCGGCGTGCCGACGCACTTATTGCCGATGCTGCCCTTAAGCAATAGCACGGGATCGTTAATGAATCTCTGCCGCCCGCTTCATGGCCTCGCGCAGCTTGGCTGGGCTGAAATCAGGGCTGGCGCAGAGATCGAGCAGCACCTTCTCCCGCCGCGTGCACAGGTCAATGGCGTCCGGCAGTTTCCGCACCGCCTCGGCCGGGATCACCACCGCGCCGTGATGGTCGGCATGGATCACGTCGTCATGCGAGACCGCCATGCCGAACACGTCCACCGTGTCCCCGAATGCGACCATGTGCACGTGCGCGTGGCTCGGCCCCACGCGCCCGCCCAGGATCTGGAACCCGACCGCCAGCATGTCGAGGTCCCGGAACGATCCGTTGGTCACGCAGCCCACGGCGCCCAGGGCCTTGTGCACCGCCGTATGCACCTCGCCCCACCAGGCGCCATAGCCCGGCGGCTTGTCCAGGTCCTGCAACGCCACGACGGTCGGCAGGTCCGCCTCGGCCACGTAGTCATACCAGTCGAGCCGGTCCGCCACCGTGTCCCGCGGCGCCTCGCGGGCGCGGATGGCGCCGACGCGCGCCAACCCCACCATCGGCGGCAACGTTCGGTTGGCCGCCACCATCGGCTCCAGCGTGAACCCGATCGCCCGCCGCTCCGGCACGATCAGCTCAAGCCCGTTGCAGATCGTCGGCGTGTCCCATTGCTTCAGCGCAACCAGGTCCGCCAGGTCGAACGGGCGTTGCGTCATCGCCGCGTCGTCCCAGGGTCGCTGGCTGCCAATAGCGAGACGTGCGCCGATACGACGTGCCAGCCGTCCGCGAAGCGCGCCATGATCTTGGTCTCCCGCCCGATCTGCCCGGACCCTGTCCGCTCATAGATGAGGTTGGTGACGGCGAAGTCCTCGCCGAAGCTCGTGATCTGCACCCGCTGACGCACCCGTTGCGCGTAGCCCTGCACGGTGGCGCGAAACGCCCGGATGGCGTCGTGCCCGAACAGGTTCTCGGTCATCCCGAACCGGACCGTGCGCGGGTCGCCCCAGAAGATCGCATCCAGCGTCGCGCTGTCGTTCGCCATCAGCGCCCGCTCGTAGCGGTCGAACAAGGCCCGCGCCTGCTCGACCGCCTCGGGCCGGTCAACCTGCATCAAGCACCGGCGACGGCCCGCCGCGCCATGACGCCGATCAGGTGCGCCCGATACTCCGGGCTGGCATGAATATCGCCGTTCAGGTCGTCGGACGGCGTTTTGATGTCCTTGATGGCGTCCGCCGACCAGCTGGAGGCCAACGCCTGCTCCATCTCCGCATGGCGGAACACGCCGCCTTGCCCGGCGCCGGTGATGGCCACCCGCACGCCCTTCGCCCCCTTGGCCACGAACACGCCGACCATCGCGTAGCGGCTGGCCGGGTTGCGGAACTTCTCGTAGTTGGACGTCTCCGGGATCGGGACCGTGACCTTGGTGATCAGCTCGCCCGGCTCCAGCGCCGTCGTGAACATGCCCTGGAAGAACTCGTCCGCCTCGATGCTGCGCTTGTCGGTATGAAACGTGGCCCCGAGCGCCAGCACGGCCGCCGGGTAACAGGCCGACGGGTCGTTGTTCGCCAGCGACCCGCCGATCGTGCCGCGGTGGCGGACCTGGGTGTCGCCGATCCATGACGCCATCTTAGCCAGGCCCGGTATCTTGGCCTGGATGTCCGGCGAGCTCATGATCGCGTAATGCGTCGCCATCGCGCCGATGGCGATGGCGTCCTCTTCCATCGTGATCTCGGTCATGCCGAGGCCCGAGAGGTCGACGATCACGCTCGGCTTGTTCAGCCGCTGCTTGAGCACAGGGATGAACGTCTGCCCGCCCGCGAGCGCCTTGGCCTCCATGTCGTCGGACAGGACCTTGAGCGCGTCGGGAAGGCTGGAAGGCTTTTGATAGCTGAAATCGTACATGTCTTACTCCGCCGCCATGCGTGGCTGCTGGGATTGCAGGATGGACCAAATCTTCTGCGGCGTGGCCGGCATGTCCAGGTGCCGCACGCCGTAATCGCGCAGCGCGTCCACCACGGCGTTGATCACCGCCGGCGGGCTGCCGATCGCGCCCGTCTCGCCCACGCCCTTGGAGCCGAGCGGGTTGTGGGTGCAAAGCGTGTTCTCGGTCGAGGTTTGCAGCATCGGGAAGTCGTGCGCCCGCGGCATGGTATAATCCATGAACGAGCCGGTCACGAGCTGCCCTTCCGCGTCGTACACCGCGTTCTCCAGCAACGCTTGCCCGATGCCTTGGGCCAGGCCGCCATGCACTTGGCCTTCCACGATCATCGGGTTGATGACCCGGCCCACGTCGTCCACCGCGACCATCCCGACCACCTCGATCGCGCCGGTGTCCTGATCGATCTCCACCTCGCAGATATGGCAGCCGCCGGGGTAGGTGAAGTTCTTCGGGTCGTAGAACGCGGTCTCGTCAAGGCCCGGTTCAAGCTCCTCGATCGGGTAGTTGTGCGGCACGTAGGCGGCGAGCGACACCTCTGTCAGGGATTTCGCCTTGTCGGTGCCGGCGACGGTGAACCGGCCGTCCTTGAACTCGATGTCCTCGAGCGAGGCTTCCATCAAATGGGCGGCGATCTTCTTGCCCTTGGCGATCACCTTGTCCATCGCCTTGACCATCGCGGAGCCGCCGACCGGCAGGCTGCGGCTGCCGTAGGTGCCCATGCCGAACGGGATCTTGGCCGTGTCGCCGTGCACCACGTCCACCTGATCGATCGGCACGCCGAGCTGGTCGGCCACCAACTGCGCGAAGGTCGTCTCGTGGCCCTGGCCGTGGCTGTGCGTGCCGGTGAACACCGTGACGCTGCCGGTCGGATGCACCCGGATTTCCGCCACTTCGTAAAGCCCGGCCCGGGCGCCGAGGGAGCCGACAACCTTGCTGGGGGCGATGCCGCAGGCCTCGACGTAGGTGGAGATGCCGATGCCGCGCAGCCTGCCCTTCGCCGCCGCCTTCGCCCGCCGGGCCGGGAAGCCGTCCCAGTCGGCGGCCTGCAGCCCCTTCTTCAAGGTCGCGAAATAGTCGCCGCTGTCGTATTCGAGCGCCACCGGCGTTTGATACGGGAAGGCGTCGCGGGGGATGAAGTTGCGCCGGCGCAGCTCGACCCGGTCAAGCCCTGTGTCATGCGCGATCACGTCCATCAGCCGCTCCAGCAGGAACGCCGCCTCCGGCCGCCCGGCGCCGCGATAGGCGTCGACTGGGACGGTATTGGTGAACACGGCCTTGACTTCGGCGTAGATGGCCGGGGTCTTGTAGCAGCCGGCCAAGAGCGTGGCGTATAGATAGGTGGGGACCGCCGGGCCGAAGGTGCTGAGGTAGGCGCCCATGTTGCACAGGGTGCGGACCCGCAGCGCGAGGAAGTTGCCGTCCTTGTCGAGCGCCATCTCGGCCGTGCTGTCGTGGTCGCGCCCGTGCGCGTCGGACATGAACGCCTCGCTGCGGTCGGCGGTCCACTTGACCGGGCGCTGCAGCTTGCCGGCGGCCCAGGTGACGATGGCCTCCTCGGCGTAGTGATAGATCTTGCTGCCGAAGCCGCCGCCCACGTCGGGGGCGACGACACGCAGCTTGTGCTCCGGGATATGCAGCACGAACGCGCCCATCAGCAGGCGGATGACGTGCGGGTTCTGGCTGGTGGTGTGGAGCGTGAACTCGCCGGAGCTTATGTCGAACGAGCCGACCGCCGCCCGCGGCTCCATCGCGTTCGGCACCAGGCGGTTGTTGAGCAGGTCGAGCTTGACCGTGTGGGCCGCTTGCGCGAACGCCCGGTCAACCACCTCCTTCTCGCCGATATGCCAGTCGTAGCAGACATTGCCCGGCGCGTCGTCATGCACCGCCGCCGCCCCGCTCGCCACCGCATCGCGGATATGGGCGATGGCCGGCAAGTCCTCGTAGGAGATGTCCAGCAGCTCCGCCGCGTTCTTGGCCTCCTGCCGGGTCTGCGCGATCACCACCGCGACCGGGTCGCCGACGTGGCGGACCTTTTCGGTGGCCAGCACCGGATGCTTCGGCTCGGCCATCGCAGAGCCGTCCTTGTTGTGGATTTGCCATCCGCAGGGCACGCCGCCGATCCCGTCCGCCTCCATGTCCGCCCCCACGAACACGGCGATGACCCCGGGCGCCGACTTCGCCGCCGAGGCGTCGATGCCGAGCAGGCGGGCATGGGGCCGATCCGAACGCCGGATCACTGCATGAGCCTGCCCAGGCACATTGATGTCGTCGGTGTAGTGACCCCGGCCGCTGAGGAAGCGGTGGTCCTCCTTGCGGCGCACGGAGGCGCCAATGCCCTCGAAACCCATCGCGTGTCCTTCCCTAATCCCGCCCGGCTTCGCGCCGGGTTCAGGCTGCTTGTTGCTGCTGCTTGCCGTGCATCAGCGGCCAGGCGGCGGCAATGGCCTTGACGATATTGTGGTAGCCGGTGCAACGGCACAGGTTGCCCTCCAGCCCGTGCCTGATCTCGTCCTCCGTCAGCCCATCCGGGTGCAGGTTTACGAGGTCGATCGCGCTCATCACCATCCCCGGCGTGCAGAACCCGCACTGCAGCGCGTGATGTTCGCGGAACATCTCCTGCATCGGGTGCAGCGTGCCGTCCGCGGCAGCGATCCCCTCGATGGTGGTCACGTCCGACCCGTCCGCCTGCAAGGCGAGCATCGCGCACGCCTTCACGGACTTGCCGTCCACGTGCACCACGCAGGCCCCGCATTGGCTCGTGTCGCAGCCGACATGCGTGCCTGTCAGGTGCAGCTTTTCCCGCAACAACTCGACGAGCAGCGTCCGCCCCTCGACCTCGGCGCTCTGCGGCTTGCCGTTCACCGTCATCGTGACTTGCGGCATCTTGATTCCCCTATCCGTCTTGGTTGCTGATTTGGATGTGAGTGTGAGGCCGGGGATGAACAGGGTCAAGGCTCGGCGTGCCCGTCGCGAGCGCGTTCGGAACGCGCGAGATGCGTCTAAGCAGGCATTGGCGGCTTGTGCCACGGATGTCTGCTTAGGAGTCTTTGAGGACGCATCATTTTCCGCGTCGTGACGGCGAGCCGTCCCGCGGAATGATGCTTAGAGAGCCTCCCGGGCCACCAGTCGTCTCACCGCGCTCTCCGGCCCCACACGAGCGTCGTGGACATCGCGTAGTTCCAGACCACGCCGATCACCGCCCCGAGCGCGCCGGCCATCGTGGTTCCGGCCTCGCCGCCGGAATACAGGACATCGGCGATCCCGATATTGGCGACGGCCCCCATGCCGCAAACGGCCATGAACAGCAGCAGGCCGCGCCAGAGCCGCCCGCCTCGCAGCCGCTGGTCGCGGTAGGTGATCTGGTTGTTGAGCTGGAAGTTGGCCGTCATGGCCGCTAGGGTGGCCAGGGTCTGCGCGGCGACGAAGCTCGTGCCGAAGCCCTTGGCGGCGAGCAGGACCGCGAGATGCACCAGCAGGCCGGACGCGCCCACCATTGCGAACGAGACGAAGCGCAGCGGCACGCGCCCGCCGAGCGCCTTGTCGAGCAGGAGGGCCGCGTATTGCAGCATGACCAGCGGGCCGAGCTTGCTCTCGCCTTCGGTGCGGGCCTGGAAGCGCGCGCCGAGCTCGCGCACCCTGAGGCGGCGCGGCGACGACAGCAGCAGGTCGAGCAAAATCTTGAAGCCCTGCCCGGTCAGGCGCGGCGCGAGGGCCTCGAACAGCGGGCGCGGCAGCATGAAAAAGCCGCTCATGGGGTCGGTGAGCTTGCTGCCGAGCATCATCGTCGCCAGGGCGTTGGCGGCGTTGGAGATCGCGAGCCGCCGGGCGCCGGCCAGGCCGGCGGCATCCCCGCCCGCGGCGAAGCGGCTGGCCACGGCCACGTCGGCGGAACCGCCGCGCAGGGCCGCGAGCATGTCCGGCAGGCGCGTCTCGTCGTGCTGCAGGTCGCCGTCGATCACGGCGACGAAGGCCGAGGAGCAGGAGAGCGCGCCTTCGATCACGGCCGAGGACAGGCCGCGCCGCCCGATGCGCCGCAGGCAGCGGATGCGCGGATCGGCGGCCGCGATGCGCCGCACCTCGCCAGCGGTGCCGTCCGGGCTGTCGTCGTCCACGAAAACGGCTTCCCAGGACACGCCCGAAAGTGCTGCCGCAAGCCGCCGGACCAAGGGTTCGACGTTTCCCCGCTCATTGAAGCAGGGAACGATGACCGAAAGCTCCACCGTATGGGCAGACGCGCGGCAAGCTGCGAGGGGCGATCCGGCCTGAACTGGATGTCTCCTATGCACGTCGTCCGGCGGACCCCTCGATCAAGTCCCGCCGACAGGCGAGACGTCTCGAACGTCGTCGCGAGGCGCGAGCTACGCTTCTAAGCATCATTCCGCGGGACGGCTCGCCGTCACAACGCGAAAAATGATGCGTCCTCAAAGACTCCTAAGCAGACATTCGCGGCACAAGCCACCAATGTCTGCTTAGGCCGCTTGCCTGAGAAACGCCATGCGGCGGCCAGGGCTCTTGCAACGCGCGGCCGGATCGGACGCGGGGCCATCCCATGCGGCGGTCAAGCGGCCTGCGCCGCCCCGGCCAACGCCGGCAGCTCATCCAGGTGGCACGCCGCCCGCTGGCCCGGCCCGCCGCCCGGCATCTCGCGCATCAACGGCTCCTCGACCCGGCAGCGGTCGAACACGTAGGGGCAGCGGGTGTGGAAGCGGCAGCCGCTCGGCGGGTTGATCGGGCTCGGCACGTCTCCGGTCAGGATCACCCGGTCGCGTTTGGCCGCCGGGTCGGGCAACGGCACGGCGGAGAGCAGGGCGCGGGTGTAGGGGTGCCGCGCATGGCTGAACAATGTCCGCCGGTCGGCCAGCTCGACGATCTTGCCCAGGTACATCACCGCGACCCGGTGCGTCAGGTGCTCGACGATCGCGAGGTCGTGGCTGATGAACAGCAGGGCAAGGCCCAGCTCGTCTTGCAGGTCCGACATCAGGTTGACGATCTGCGCCTTCACCGAGACGTCGAGGGCGCTCACCGCCTCGTCAGCGATGATCAGATCGGCGCCCGGCGCCAGCGCGCGGGCGATGCCGATGCGCTGGCGCTGGCCGCCGCTGAACTCGTGGGCGAAGCGGCGCATGGCGTCGCGCGGCAGTTGCACGGTGTCCATCAGCTTGGCCACCCGGTCGTCCGTCTCGCCGCGGTTGCCGGCGAGGCCGAAATTGCGCAGCGGCTCGGCGATGATGTCGCGCACGCGCATCCGCGGGTTAAGGCTGCTGAACGGGTCCTGGAACACCACCTGGATGCGGCGGCGGAGTGGGCGCATCCGGCTGAGCGGGATGTCGTGGATCGGCTCGCCGTCCAGCAAGACCTCGCCGCCGGTCGGCTCGATCAGGCGCAGGATGGCCTTGCCGACCGTGCTCTTGCCGCACCCGCTCTCGCCGACGAGCGAGAGCGTCTCCCCCTTCTCGATGCTGAACGTGACGCCATCGACGGCGTGGACCTTGGCGGTGACGCCGCCGAACACGCCGCCGTGGATGGGGAAGTGCTTCTTGAGCGCGTTGACTTCGAGCAGCGGGACGGAACGGGTCAAGGATGGGCGTCTTGCAGGTCGAGGCGGCGTTCGATGCGGTCCAGGCGCTTGTTCGTCCGATCGAGTTCCACCTGCACGGCCGCGTAGGCATGGTGCAGCCCAGCGATCTCGGAGCGGACGTTCGCCAACCCGGCTTCGACGATCGACAAGCGCGTCTTGACGCCGTCGATTTCCTCCAAGACCCGGTCCAGTTTGCCGTCCAGCCGACGCAGATAAACCAAGATGATGTTGTCAGGTTGATCGCTCATGCCGCGCGATCCATAGCATACTCGGCGTAATGGCAGGCAACGCGATGCCCGGGCCGCTTCAGCTCCGCCGCCGGCGCCACCTTCCGGCATAGGTCGGTGGCACTCAGGCACCGCCCGGCGAAGGCGCAGCCCACGATCGGCTTGCGCAGGCTCGGCACCTGCCCCGGGATTTCCGCCAGCTTGGTCCGCCCCTCCAGCGACAGCGAGGAGCCGAGCTTCGGCACCGCGCCCAGCAGCCCGCGCGTGTAGGGGTGCTGCGGGTTTCCGAAGATTGCCTCGGCCGGCGCCTCCTCCACCTTCCGACCCGCGTACATCACCACGACCCGCTGCGCCATCTCCGCCACCACGCCGAGGTCGTGCGTGATCAGCATGATCGCGGACCCCAGCCGGGTCTTGAGGTCGCGCATCAGGTCCAGGATCTGCGCCTGGATCGTCACGTCGAGCGCCGTCGTCGGCTCGTCGGCGATCAAGAGCTTCGGGTTGCACGCCAGCGCCATCGCGATCATCACCCGTTGCCGCATCCCCCCCGAGAGCTGGTGCGGATACTCCCGCACCCGCCGCCCCGGCGCCGGGATGCCGACCAGCGTCAGCATCTCCACCGCCCGCTCCTCGGCTGCCCGCTTGCCCATGCCCTGATGCAGCCGCACCGTCTCGCCGATCTGCCGCCCGATGCTCAGCACCGGGTTCAGGCTGGTCATCGGCTCCTGGAAGATCATGCTGATGTCGTTGCCGCGCAACCGGCGCATCTCCGCCTCGGGCAACGCCAGCAATTCCCGGCCCTCGAAGCGGATCGCGCCCGCGACCCGCCCGGGCGGCTCGGCGATCAGCCGCAGGATCGACATGCTGGTCACCGACTTGCCGCACCCGCTCTCGCCCACCACGGCCAGCGTCTCGCCCGCCTCGATCTCGAACGACAGCCCCTCCACCGCCCGCACCACACCGTCCGGCGTGCCGAAATGCGTCTGCAGCCGCTCGACTTCCAAAAGCGCCATCGCCTAATGGTCCGATGATGACGAGCGCTTCAGTCCGTCAACTGAATCGGCCCACAGAACCAAGCGAGCGCTCTGACTCATGCTGAACCTTCCGAATGTGTCAGAGCACTAAACCTTCTTCGCCGTGCGCGGGTCGAGCGCGTCGCGCAGCCCGTCGCCCAGCAGGTTCACCGCCAGCACCGTCACAGACAGGAACGCCGCCGGGAAGAACACGATGAACGGCTTCACCTGCCACAGCGCCCGCCCCTCGGCCATGATGTTGCCCCAGGACGGGATGATCGGCGGCGTGCCCGCGCCGATGAACGACAGGATCGCCTCAATGATCATGGCCGAGGCGCAGATATACGTCGCCTGCACCGTGATCGGCGCCAGCGTGTTCGGCAGGATGTGCCGCCAGATGATCTTGGGCGCGCGCGAGCCGCAGGCGATCGCCGCCTCCACGTAGGGCTGCTCGCGCAGGCTCAGCACCACGCCGCGCACCAGCCGCGACACCCGCGGGATCTCCGCCACCGTGATGGCGATGATCACGTTGCCCACGCTGCCCCGCGTCAGCGCCATCAGCGCGATCGCCAGCAGGATGGGTGGGATCGACATCAGCCCGTCCATCACCCGCATGATGATCCCGTCGGCCCAGCGCACGAAGCCCGACACCAGCCCGATCAGCAGCCCGGCGATGCTCGACAGCGCCGCCACCGCGAACCCGACCGTGAGCGACACCCGCGCCCCGTAGAGCACGCGCGAGTAGATGTCGCGCCCCAGCATGTCGGTGCCGAACCAATATTGCGCCGACGGCAGCCGCAGCCGCTTGGCTGGGGCCAGCGCGGTCGGGTCAACCGTCGCGAGCAAGGGCGCGAACACGGCGATGAACAGCATCGCGAACAGGATGAGCCCGCCCGCCGCCATCGTCGGGTAGCGGTAGACGAACATTCCGACCCGGCCGCGCGCCTTGGCCGGCGGCAGCACGTCCGGCATCGCGAGCGCCTCGGCGACGTGCGCCTGGCTGGACGCCGCCACCGGGTCATCGGCGTGCGGCTGGTAGGTGGCGGCGCTCAATAGCGTATCCTCGGATCGAACACGGAGTAGAGCAGGTCGACCCCCAGGTTCACCAGCACATAGACGAAGCTGAACAGCAGCACGACGCCCTGGATGATCGGGTAGTCCCGCCTGAGGATGGCATCCACCACCAGCCGCCCGAGCCCCGGGATGGCGAACACGCTTTCCGTCACCACCGAGCCGCCCAGCAGCAGCGCGAAGCCGATGCCGATCACGGTGACGACCGGCACCGCCGCGTTTTTCAGCGCGTGCAGGAACAGGACCGTGCGGGCGCCGACGCCCTTGGCGCGGGCGGTGCGGATGTAATCCTGCCCGAGCACCTCCAGCATGGTCGCCCGCGTGATCCGCGCGATCAGCGCGATATAGATGCCGCCCAACGCCACCGACGGCAGCACCAGGTTGGACAGCCACGGCCCGAACCCCTGCGCGATCGGCGTGTAGCCCTGGACCGGGAACCAATCCAGCCGAAGCGCGAACACGTAGGCCAGCAGGTAGCCCACCACGAACACCGGCACCGAGAACCCGAACACCGCGAACACCATGATCAGCCGGTCCGGCCAGCGCCCGTTGTTCCAGGCGGCGATGACGCCCATCGGCACCGCGATCCCGACCGACAGGATCAGCGTCAATGCCATCAGCGACAAGGTCGGCTCGATGCGCTGCTCGATCATCCGCGTCACCGGCAGGTTGGTGAAGATGGAGGTGCCCAGATTGCCGTGCAGCACCCGCCAGCCCCACTCGCCGAACCGGATCGGGAACGGCCGGTCAAGCCCGAGGTTGACCCGGATGCGCGCCACGTCCGCGGGCGTCGCCTGGTCGCCGGCGATGATGGCCGCCGGGTCTCCCGGCGCGATGTAAAGCAAGCTGAACACGAACAGCGCCACGATCACCATCACCGGGATGGTCGAGAGCACCCGCCGGGCGGCATAGGCCAGCATTCAGGTCTTCTTCACGTCCCAGAAGATCGGATAGGGCGCCTTCACGATCCCGCTCACATTCGAGCGCCAGGCCGTATACTGCTTGAAGAACCCGGTCGGGCCGTAGATGACGAAGTCCATGCCGTCGCGGTTCAGCTTCGCCATGATCGCCTTCTCGGCGTCGAGGTCGGGCGCGTCGTACCAGGCGTTGATCCCGTCCTGGATCGCCTGGTTCTTCGGCCAGCCGAACCAGGCCGTCTCGCCGCCGCAGTCGAGCGCCGTGTAGGGCGCCGGGTTGATGCAGTCGGCGCCCGCGTGCCAGGTGTGGAACATGTTCCACCCGCCCTCCGAAGGCGGCTTCTTACTGGCCCGGCGCGCGCCCACCGTGCCCCAGTCCAGCGCCTCGTAATCGACGTTCA
Source organism: Acetobacteraceae bacterium (assembly GCA_965217935.1). GTDB lineage: Bacteria > Pseudomonadota > Alphaproteobacteria > Acetobacterales > Acetobacteraceae > JBBROS01. The sequence continues at coordinate 1,561,956 of OZ244581.1, forward strand.
TGCCGATCCGCCCGAGCGCGTCCGCGGTCACGTCCCCCTCCGCCTTGGTGATGGCGATGTCGGTCGCCACCAGCAAACTCACCTTCTCGCCGTTGTAACCCGCTTCCTTCAGGAGCTTCTTGGCCGCGTCGTAGTCGCGGGGGCCTTTCAGGATCTCGCCCCCGGCATCGGTCGAGACCGCCGTCCCCGGCGTGAAATAGCTCGGCAGCCGCGCCCACAGCGTCTCGTCGTCGCCGACGATCGCCCGCATGTAGTCCTCCTGGTTGATCGCCATCATCGCCGCCCGCCGCACCCGCGCGTCGTTGAACGGCGGATACAGGTGGTTGAACCGCAGGCTGCCGATATTGCCCAATGGGTCGGCGATGTCGAGCTTGACGTTGCGGTTGCGCTTCAGCAGCGGCACCAGGTCCGGGATCGGGTTCTCCCACCAATCCACCTCGCCGTTCTGCAGCGCCGCCGCCTTGGTCGCGTCGTCCGGCAGGATCAGCCACTCGATCCGGTCGAACAGCATCCGCCGCCCGCCGGAGAGCCAGTCGGCCGCCTCGGCGCGCGGCTGGTAGCCCTCGAACTTGGCGAACACCGCCTTGCTGCCCGGCACCCATTCGTCCTTCATGAACTTCATCGGCCCCGAGCCGACGTACTCGGTGATCAGCGTGAACGGGTCCGTCTTGGCGATCCGCTCAGGCATGATGAGCGCCACCGGCGCGTTGCCCTTGCCGATCGCGAACAGCATTTTCGGGAACGGCTTGCTCAGCTTGATGCTGACAGTGCGGTCATCCTGCGCGTCCATCGACACCAGAGTTTTGGCGATCCGCTGCCCCATCGTGTCGCGCACCATCCAGCGCTTGAGGCTGGCGATCACGTCCTTCGGCAGCACCGGCTCGCCGTCGTGGAACTTGAGGCCGGGCCGCAGCTTGAAGGTCCACTCCTTGAAGTCCGCCGAGTTGGTATGCCCCTCGCACATCTGCGGCTTGGGTTCGAGCTTGCTGTTCACGCCGTACAGCGTCTCCCAGACCATCAGGCTCGCGTTGCGCACCACGTATTGCGTGCCGGCCATGGAGTCGAGCGACGACAGGTTCGCCTGCGGCACGAAGCGCAGCAGGTTGGTGTCCTGCGCGCGGGCGAGGCGGGGAGCGGCCAGGCTGCCTAGGGCTGCGGCAGTGCCGGTGGCCAGGAAATCGCGACGCTTCATGAAGGGCTGTGTCCTATCGTTTGCTGTAAATACTTAAGCACATATCGGGCCAAGCGGCCTCACGCCCGTTTCACGTTCCAGAAGATGGCGAACCCTTGCAGGACGCCTTGAAGGTCCGTCCGGTACGCCGTCGGCTGAAGATACTGCCCCATCGGGATATACGGCACGCTCTGGAACGCCTCCCGCTGGATGTCGGCGCAGATCCGTTTCTGCGCCGCCACGTCCGGCGCCTCGAACCAGGCATCCCGCAACTGCTCGATCTTCGGGTCCGTCGGCCAGCCGAACCAGGCCTTCTCCCCGTTGGCGCGCAACGAGATGTGCCCGGCCGGGTTCAGCATGTCGATCCCCGCCCAGGCGGTGCAGAACGCGCTCCACCCCCCCTCGCTCACCGGCCCCTTGTTGGCCCGGCGCGTCACCACGCTGCCCCAGTCGGTCGCCACGTAATCGACGTTCAGCCCCACCTGCTTGAGCATGTCGGCCGTCACGTCCGCCGACGCCTTCAGCACCGGGAAGTCGGTTGCCGCGATCAGCGCAACCTTCTCGCCCTTGTAGCCCGCCGCCTCGATCTCCCGCTTCACCTTCGGCAGGTCCCGCTTGCTGGTCAGCGCCTGCATGCCCGCGTCCGTCGCCATCGGCGTGCCGGGGCAGAAGATCCCCACCCCGGCGTTCCACATCTTCGGGTCCGTGCCCGCGATGGCGGTCATGACGTCCTGCTGGTTGACCGCGCCCAGCAGGGCGCGGCGGATCGCCGGGTTGTCGAACGGCGGCAGCAGGTGGTTCATGCGCAGGATGCTGATCTGCCCCGAAGGCTCCTGCACCACCACCTTCACGTCGCGCGCCTGCTGCAGCAAGGGCATCAGGTCGATCGAGGCGTAGTCCCACCAGTCCTGCTCGCCCGCCATCACCGCCTGCGCCGCGGTCGCCTGGTCCGGGATCGTGGTCCACACCACCCGGTCGAAGTGCGCCATCTTCGGCCCGGCCGTGAAGCTCGACGTCCCGACCGCCCGCGGCACGTAGCCGTCGAACCGCTCATAGACCACCCGCGCGCCCGCGATCCGCTCGATGGCCAGGAACCGGAACGGTCCGCTGCCGACCATCTCCGTCACCTGCGTCCCGGGATCGGTCTTGGCCAGTCGCTCCGGCATGATCACCGGCACGTAGGTCGACGTCTTGCCGAGCGCCGCGGGCAGCAACGGGAACGGGCGCTTCAGCCGGAACACGATCGTCTTGTCGTCCTTGGCGGAGAGCTCGTCGGTTGCGGCCATCAGCGCGTTGCCGAACGCGTCCCGCTTGCCCCACCGCTCGACGCTGGCCACGCAATCCCGCGCCCGCACCGGCTCGCCGTCGTGGAATTTCAGGCCGTCGCGCAGCGTCAGCGTCCACAGCTTGCCGTCGTTCCCGGTATCGACGCCGCCGACCATCTGCGGCTGCGGCTGATAAGCGCCGTCGCTGCCGAACAGCGTGTCATAGACCATGAACCCGTGATTGCGGGTGACGTAGGCCGTGGTCCAGACCGGGTCGAGCACCGTCAGGTCGGACTGCGGGATGAACCGCAGCACGCGGGCGTCTTGCGCCCGGGAGACCATGGGGGCCGCGAGGGCTGCTGTTCCGGCTGCGATGAAGGTGCGGCGTCGCATGGCTGGCGTCCAGGTTATTTCTTGTCAGGAAAACAAAACCACGGACCGCCCCGCGGCGCCAGCGCCATGCGGGCGCTGCTGAGCCGCCTTGAAAGACGCACCATTTTTCACGTCATGACGTCGAGCCGTCCCGCGAAATGACGCGTGGACCCTTGGCGCCCTAATTTTTCCAGTCAGGACGATTGCAGTGTAAGCAGATCGTGAACCGCCGGACTTTGCCATGCCCCCCCCCATCCGCGTCGCCGTGCTCATCCCCTGCTACAACGAAGAAGTCGCCATCGCCCGCGTCGTCCGCGACTTCCGCGCCGCCCTGCCCGGCGCCGCCGTCTACGTCTACGACAACAACTCCAGCGACAACACCATCGCCGCCGCCCGCGGGGCCGGCGCCATCGTCCAGCTCGAGACGCATCAGGGCAAGGGCCACGTCATCCGCCGCATGTTCGCCGACGTGGAGGCCGACATCTACGTCCTCGTCGACGGCGACGACACCTACGACGCCGCCGCCGCCCCGGCCATGATCGAGCGCGCGCTGACGGGCGGGCTCGACATGGTCAACGGCACCCGGGTCACCGACGCCGAGGCCGCCTACCGCCCCGGCCACCGCACCGGCAACAAGGTGCTGACCGGCATCGTCCGCCTGATCTTCGGCAAGCAGGTGTCCGACATGCTTTCCGGCTACCGCGTGTTCTCCCGCCGGTTCGTGAAATCCTTCCCCGCCCTGTCCGCCGGGTTCGAAACGGAAACCGAGTTCACCGTTCACGCCCTGGAGCTGCGGATGCCGGTGGGCGAGGTGCCGACCCGCTACAAGGAGCGCCCCCCCGGCTCGGTCTCCAAGCTCAACACCTACGCCGACGGCCTGCGCATCCTGCGCACCATCGTCATCCTGGTGAAGGAGGAGCGCCCGTTGCAATTCTTCTTCGCGTCCGCCCTCCTCCTCGCCCTCGTCGCGAGCGCCCTCGCCGTGCCGCTCCTCATCGTCTACTGGCAAACCGGCTTGGTCCCCCGGCTGCCGACCGCCGTGCTGGCCACCGGGCTGATGCTGCTGGCCGCCCTGTCGACGACCGTGGGGTTTATCCTCGACTCAGTCGCCCGGGGGCGGAAAGAGATCAAGCGGCTGGCATACCTCGCCGTGCCGCCGCCGCGGATGGACCAGGAGCGGGTCAGCCGCCATGAAACCGCAGGCCGGGCAAGCAGCATCTGATCGCATGGGCGGCATCGAACGTGCGCGATCGTTGTCAGCCTGATGGCACGCAAGCCCGCGAACAGGCATCGGCCCGATGACACGGACCGGCCGCACTTTGAATTCTGCGTGTCCGGCAGGCCTGTATCGGCGCAAGCCAAAAACAGGCTCCTGCTTGAAGTCTGGAAAGATGCTGTGAGGGAGGCCGCACAGGCCATGTGGGTTGCCGCACGGCCCAGATTGCAAGCCGACGTCGAACTGAGGATAACGCACGACTCGGAAAGGCGGATCGCGGATAGAGACAATCTGATGAAGCCGATCCAGGACGCACTGCAAGGGATCGTCTACGATAATGATAGGCAGGTGAGAGATGCATCCTGCAATTGGCGAAACATCAATGGTCGATTTACCATCCGCAATCTGGCGTTGCCCTTGGCGATAGCCTTTTCGAACGGGAGCGAGTTCTTGCACATTCGTATCTGGAACAGCCCGGACACCGAGGACCTTGGCTGATGCCGCATCTACATGAGCAAACGGAGAAAGACGCCCAATCAAGGATCGCACGCAAGTATCGGACCCTTGGTTACGAAGTCCTGGAAAACCCTGGACCTGACCGGCTTCCGGATTTCATGCATGGCGTAACTCCGGACATCATCGCACAGAGCAGACGAGACAACGTCGTCATCGAGATTAAGCGGCACGCTTCTCTCAAGGGCTCGAACGATCTCGTCGGCATCGCCGAACGTGTCTCGGGCCGTCCTGACTGGCGCTTCGAACTCGTCGTGTTTGACGACGCTGATGACGTCGCATCGCCCTTGCCCGGGACTGATTACGAGCATTTGTGGAATATGGTCCGCATCGCAAACAGGCACGGCCTGTTTGAGATGGCCTATGCCTATCTTATTCAGATGATCGCTTGCACCGTCCAGAGTCTTGCGAAGAAGAATCAGATCTCTTTGAGAGAGAAGAGCGATAGAACTCTTCTTCTAGATCTCGGTTTCAGAGGCATAGTGCCCGATCGCCTGCTTGAACAGTGCCTTTCCGCACTGTCTACCCGGAATAATCTTATTCATTCATTTGACCAATCAACGTCAGTATCACAGCAAGATGTTCTAAGCCTAACTGCCCTGGCTGTCGAATTGAGACAGCTTTCGTAAGTCCATGCCCAATGCCGCGCAAGCGCTCAGGCCGAAAGGAGGACCACCTGCTCCGCCCGCTCCTCACCCTCCTGCTCCTCCTACCCCTCTGTGCCGCGGCCCAGCAAACCCGTATCATCGGCGGCCCGGGCGCAGGCTGCATCGCCGGCGCGGTGCAACTGCCCGCCCAAGGCCCGGGCTTTCAGACCATCCGATCCAGCAAAAGCCATTTCTGGGGCGCTCCCACCACCATCGCCGCCCTGGAGCTCCTCGCCGCCCGCGCCCATGCCGCCGGACTGCCCGACCTTTACATGAACGACATCGGCAAGCGCTACGGCGGCCCCTTTCCCGGCGTCCACGCCACCCATATGCTCGGCCTCGACGCCGACGTCTGGCTCGACGTCCGCCCCAAGCAGCCCCTCTCCGCCGCCGAACGCGACGCCGTCGAAGTCCAGAGCCTAGTCATGCCGGACGGCCGCGAGATCAACCAAGCACTATGGTCCAAGGACCACGTCACCCTGCTCCGCCTTGCAGCTACCCTCCCCGGCGTTGACCGTGTTCTCGTCAACCCGGCCATCAAACGCGAACTCTGCCGCGATGCCGTCGGCGACCGCTCCTGGCTCAACGTCGTCCGCCCGTGGTATGGCCACGCCGCCCATATGCACATCCATTTCCGCTGCCCGCCGGGCCAAGCGGAGTGCGCCGATCAAGCTCCCCGCCCCGCCGGCGAAGGCTGCGACGCCGGCCTGCAATGGTGGTTCGACCAGCTTGACCTGCCGCCCAAGCCCCCCGGCAAGCCAGCCCCTCCCCCGGTCCTGCCGGCCGCCTGCAAGGCCATCATGGCCGGCAAGCCCGGTTGACCCCGGCACGCCGCCGCAGCGCAGGCGTTGCCGCCGCCGGGTTCGGCACCTTCGTCAACCTCTACGCCACCCAGTCCCTGCTTCCCACCCTCGCCCTCGACTTCGAGACCAGCCTCGCCCACACCGGCCTGACCATCACGCTCCCGCTCATCGCCGTCGCCCTCGTCGCTCCCTTCGTCGGCGGCATATCCGACATCCTCGGCCGCCGCCGTCTCATCGTGGCCGCGAGCCTGCTCCTCGTGCTTCCCACCTTGCTCGCCGCCACCGCGCCCACGCTGACCGCCCTCGTGGCCTGGCGCTTCGCCCAGGGCCTGCTGCTCCCTTTCATCTTCGCCGTCACCGTCGCCTACATCGCCGACGAGTGCCCCGGCCCCGAGGCCGTCCGCGCCACCGGGATCTACGCCATCGGCACCATCGTCGGCGGCTTCAGCGGCCGTTTCATCGCCGGCTGGAGCGCCGACCTGCTGAACTGGCGCGCCGCCTTCGTCGCCCTGGCCGCCGCAACCCTTGCCGCAGCCCTCGCCGTCACCGTCCTTCTGCCGCAAGAACGCCGCTTCCAGCCCGCGTCAGGCTGGCGCGGCACCCTCGCCGGCTTCGCCGACCACCTGCGCAACCGCCAGGTGCTGGCCACCTGCGCCATCGGCTTCGCGGTCCTGTTCTCCATCACCGCCACCTTCACCTACGCCAACTTCTTTCTCGCGGCCCCGCCCTACGGCCTCGGCCCCGCCGCCCTCGGCTCCATCTTCGTCGTCTACCTCCTGGGCGCCGCCGCCACGCCGCTATCCAGCCGCCTCGCGCTGCGCATCGGCCGGACCCGAACCGTCTGGGTCGGCGCCGCCGCCGCCGCGAGCGGCCTTCTCCTCACCCTCGCCCATCCCTTGCCGCTCATCGTCCTCGGCATGGCCCTGGTCGCCATCGGCATCTTCGTCGAGCAGGTCCTGTCCATCGGCTACGTGGCCCTCGCCGCCCGCGGCGCGCGCTCCTCCGCCGTCGGCCTCTACGTCACCTGCTACTACGTGGGCGGCAGCCTGGGCGGCATCGTCCCCGCCCTGATCTACGCCCGCCTCGGCTGGCCCGGCTGCGTCGCCCTCGTCCTCCTGGTGCAAGCCGCCGCCATAACGATCACCTGGCGCGTCTGGCCCCGCCGGGTTTAAGCCGCCGCCGAACGCCCCACGTAACCCGCACCACTCTTCGGGAACCCCCGCCAATGAACGTCGCCTTCGCGCCCACGCCGGACAAATTCGCCATCGGCCAGCCCGTCTCCCGCAAGGAGGACCCGACCCTCCTCCGCGGCGAAGGCCGCTACAGCGACGACCTCCACCTCGAAGGCCAGCTCCACGCCGTCATCGTCCGCAGCCGCTACGCCCACGGCATCCTCCGCGGCATCGACGCCGCCGAGGCCCGCACGATGCCGGGCGTCCAGGCCATCCTCACCGCCGCCGACCTCCAGGCCGCCGGCATCGGCGTCATGCCCGCCTCCGCCGGCAAGAACAGCGACGGCTCCGACACCCCCCGGCCCCGGCAGATGGCGCTGGCCGAACGCCGCGTCCGCTTCGTCGGCGACCCGGTCGCCTGCGTCGTCGCCGACACGATCGACCATGCCCGCGACGCCGCCGAGGCCGTCCTGCTCGACATCGATCCCCTGCCCGCCGTCACCGGCGCGCGCGAGGCGGCCGGTCCCGACGCCCCGCAGCTTCACGACGACGCGCCGGGCAACCTCGTCATGCACTACCACCACGGCGACGCAGCCGCAGTCGACGCCGCCTTCGCCCGCGCCGCCCACGTCACCCGCCTGAGCCTGCGTAACAGCCGCATCGTCGTTGCCGCCATGGAGCCCCGCTCGGCGCTGGCCAGCTTCGGCGAGGCGGACGGGCGCTACACCCTCCGTCTCGGCTGCCAGGGCGCGTTCAACATGCGGGACGCGCTGAAGGACGTCATCGGCGCCGAGGCCGGGCAGCTCCGCATCCTGACCGGCAACGTCGGCGGCTCCTTCGGCATGAAAGCGTCCGTCTACCCCGAATACCCCTGCATCCTGCTGGCCGCGAAGCAGCTCGGCCGCCCCGTGAAGTGGACCGACGACCGCTCCGACAGCTTCCTCTCCGATAGCCACGGGCGCGACCATGAGTGCGACGCGTCCCTCGCGCTCGATGCGGACGGCCGTTTCCTCGCCGTCCGCATGGACGTCTACGGCAACCTCGGCGCCTATCTCAGCAACGCCACTACGATCCCGCCGACGCAGAACACCACCAGGAACGCGGTCGGCGTCTATGCCACGCCGCTGATCGAGGTCACGTCCCGCTGCGTGTTCACCAACACGACCCCGGTCGGCCCCTACCGCGGCGCCGGGCGGCCCGAGGGCAACTACTATATGGAGCGCCTGGTCGACACCGCCGCGGCCGAGATGGGCATCGACCGCGTCGAACTGCGCCGCCGCAACCACGTCCGCCCCGAGCAGATGCCCTACGCCACCCCGGCCGGCACCGAATACGACAGCGGCGATTTCCCCGCCCTGCTGGATCACGCGCTCGCGCTCGCCGACTGGGACGGCTTCCCCGAACGCGCCAGGCAGAGCCGCGCCAACGGCAAGCTCCGCGGCCGGGGCATCGGCCAATACCTCGAGGTGACCGCGCCGCCCAACAACGAGATGGGCGGCATCGCCTTCGGCCCCGACGGCGCCGTCACCATCACCACCGGCACGCTCGATTACGGCCAGGGCCACGCCTCCCCCTTTGCCCAGGTCCTGTGCGACCGCCTCGGCGTCCCGTTCGAGGCTGTCCGTCTTGTCCAGGGCGACAGCGACGCCCTCATCGCCGGCGGCGGCACCGGCGGCAGCAAGAGCATGATGGCCAGCGGACAGGCCATCGTCGAAGCCAGCGTGCTCTGCATCGAGCAGGGCCGGCAAGCCGCCGCGGAGGCGCTTGAGGCCGCGGCCGGAGACATCGAGTTCAGCCAAGGCCGCTTCACGATCGCCGGCACCGACCGCGGCATCGGCATCATGCAGCTCGCCGCCCAGATGCCCGGCCTGCTCGACGTGCGGCACATCTTCGACAAGGCCCCCTCCGCCTACCCCAATGGCTGCCACGTCGCCGAGGTGGAGATCGACCCCGAAACCGGCGTCTCGGACGTCGTCCGCTACCACATGGTCAACGACTTCGGCGTGCTGATCAATCCGATGCTGGTCGAAGGCCAGGCGCACGGCGGCATCGTCCAGGGCATCGGCCAGGCCCTGCTCGAAGCCATGGCCTACGACCAAGACGGCCAGCTCATGACCGGCTCCTTTATGGACTACGCCCTCCCCCATGCCGTTCACGCGCCCAGCTTCACCATGGAAAGCCACCCCGTCCCCGCCCGCACCAACGCCCTCGGCGTCAAGGGGTGCGGCGAGGCCGGGTGCGCGGGCGCGTTGCCGAGCGTGATGAACGCCGTTGCCGACGCGCTCCGCCCGCTTGGCGTCAAGCACATCGACATGCCCGCCACGCCGCAACGGGTCTGGACCGCGATCAACGCCGCTTAAGGAATTGTTCACCAATATCGGCGATTGTCAGGAGGCCAAATAATGAGACGGAGGTTTCCATGTCACGCATCGCCGCACTTCTCGTCGCCGCCGGCGCCCTCGCCAGCCCGGCCGGCGCCACGCCGATCACGCCCAACCCGAACCTAACGCTGACCGCCAGCATCTCCGCGCCGAGCTACGCCCCGGGCAGCACGACCGCGATTGACATCCAGAACGCCGGAACGCCGAGCCGGACGAACATTACGGCGCCGGACGGCAGCTACTCAATCAACTTCCGCGACGTGCATGCCGGCCAGGGCATCGTCCAGGGCAACCTGACCAACCAGCACGCCGTTCCCGTGGCCGGCGCATCGGGCGGCAAGTCAACCTATCTCACCGGCGGCTATTCCTCCACCCAAACCACGTCGGCCGCGCAATCCGGCAATTACTTCTCCACCGGCGATGCCAGCCAGATCATCTTCGACTTCGCCGCGCCCCAGGTCTCGCTGAGCCTGCTCTGGGGCTCGGTCGATCCCTGGAACTGGCTGGAATTGATCGGCCACGGCGCCTCGCTTGCCACCATCAGCGGCTCGGACGTCGGCGCCGCCGCGAATGGGCTGACGGCAAACGGCAACCAGAGCTACGGCGGCAGCGCCTATGTCACCATCGACAGCGCCGTCGGTTTTGATCGGGTGATTGCCCGCAGCGCCTACAACTCGTTCGAGTTCGCCGGCGTCGTCGCCTCGACCGCGCCATCGAACGTGCCGGAGCCGGGCAGCCTGGCCCTGCTTGCCGCCGGGTTCCTGGCTCTGGGAACGGTCTGCTGGCGCAAGACCCGCCCCGGACGACGCGAGGCGTGAACCAGCAGCCGGAGGCGTTGCAGCACTTGACTGGAGCGCCTCCGGCCGCATCGACGCTTTAGGCAAACATTAAGCTTTCGCCTCCATGATGCCGGCCGCTGAACGGTGACTGAGAGAGCCGATGAAAACCATCCCTGCACTGATCGCTGCCGCGCTCGCGCTTGTCCCGGCCGGGCCTGCCGGCGCGGCCCTGATCACGTCCGCGTCCACGGTCGCGCCCACGATCGACGTGGCGACGGCGACGATGATCACCGCCCAATCCGCTCCGCCCGCGAACGCCGGCTACGCCATCTCGCTGGCAGGCGCGCCGGCCGGCCAGGGCATCGTCCGCGGCAAAGCGGCGAACCAATACGCCATTCCGGTTGCCGGCGCCTCGGCCAACCTGCCGACCTATCTCACCGGCGACTTCGGCTCGGCCCAAACCACGTCCGCGGCGTCGGCCGGCAGCTATTTTTCCACCGGCGGCCCCGGCCAGATCGTGTTCGACTGGAGCCGCGGCCAATCCGGCCTGATCCTGCTGTGGGGCTCGATCGACGCCTGGAACTCGCTCGAGTTCCAGCGCGACGGCGTCTCGATCGGGACCATCGGCGGGCGCGACGTCCAGGATGCAGCGCCTTGGCTCATCTCAAGCGGCGATCAGGGCGCCGCCGGCAGCGCATACGTCACGATCGCCAGCAGCCTGGAGTTCAACCGGATCATCGCCCGCAGCACAAATCCCTCGTTCGAGTTCGCAGCCGTCGTCTCTACGCGGGCGGCCAATGTGCCGGAACCGCCCGCCCTGGCACTATTCGGCGCCGCCCTCGCCGGCCTCGGCGCCGCGCGCGCACGACGTCCCTCCCGCAGCAGCCGACCCGCGCGGCTAGACCCGTATCGCCCTGATTGTGGTCAGGGCGATACGGGTCTAGCTTTCTCTGGTCTGGCAATCGCCCTGACTGTGTCCAGTCAGGGCGATTGCAGACCAAGCGGACATTCATGGCTTATGCCACGAATGCCTGCTCAGCGCAGCGTCGGCAACAAGTGCGGCAGCACGCCGACAAAGCTGCCCGGCAAAATAGAGGCTTGAGGCCTGCGTTCGCCCGATCGAATCGTATCGCTTGTTTCCGAACGAGCCCTCAAGCAAGCCAGGCGACCAACGCCGACACCGTCAGGATGGAGACGGCGTGCGACACCAGGATCGCCCCCGACGTGACGCCCGCCTCCAGCCGATACAGCTTGGCGATGATGAACGGCCCGGAGCCGATCGGCAGGGCGCTGAGAAGGATGCCCGCCCTGGCCCAAAGCGGCGGCACGTCGAACACGTACAGCATGAGCACGGCGGTCGCCGCCGGCTGCAGCGCGAGCTTGAGCGCCACCAATACCGCGACCGAACGAAAGTCCTGCAGCGCGAACGGCTCCTGCGCCAGGAACAGCCCGATGCAGATCAGCGCGGCCGGAGACGCCGCACCCCCGAGCAGCTCCACGAAGTGGACCAGCGGCAACGGCAGCACGGCCCCCGTCAGCCCGGCGCCGAGCCCCGCGATGGGAGCCAGAAACAGCGGATTCCGTATCAGCGAGAGCAGGACCTTGCGCGCCGTCGCGCGCGCGCTCACGTCCGCCTGCAACGCCGCCTCGACGATCACGATCGCCGACAGGAACAGCACGCACCCCGTGAACAGGGTCGCGATCACGGCCGGCGGCAGGCCCTCGGGCCCGAATGCCAGCAGGCAAAGCGGGATGCCCATGAAGCCGGTGTTGCTGTAACCCGCATCCAGCCCCTCGATGCTCACGTCCGCCACGCCGCACCCGCGCAGCCGGCTGATACCGAACCCCGCTCCGAACGCGACCGCGATCCCGCCGACGAAGGCGAGGGAGAACCCGGCCTGCCTCACCTCAGCCGGCGTGATCCGGCTCATGGCCAGGAACACCAGTGCCGGCAGCGCCAGGTAGATGGCGAACTTGTTGAGGTTGTCCGTACCCTCCCGCGAGAACAGGCCGAAGCGGCCGCATCCATATCCTGTGCCGATCAAGCCGAAGATCGGCAGCGCTGCATTCAAGACAGCCTGCATGGGCGCCCCCATCGCTGGAGCAGGCCGCACCGATCAAGCCTGGCCAACCCTCGCGGCCTCAGCCAGCTTGGGCTTCACCTGGCAATAGGGCGCCGTGCCGGTCGCGTTGCGCGGCGCCGCCTCCTCGCACGCGAACGGGAAGCTGCGCGGACGCTTGGAGCCGGCGAGCGCCCGTTCGCCCCGCTTGGCGCCCGGCAAGCCGACTACCGCCACCTCGCCATCCGGAACCCCGCTCCTCGCCTCGTCCAGCAGACGGACCGGCCCGGACCCCACGCATCTGCGCTCGACCGAACCCCGCTTGGCGAACTGCTTGCCTGGATGCGGCATCGTGACCCAGCCGGTCTCGATGGCGCCGCAGAACCCGAACAGGACGGCGTTGCGAACGGACAGCATCTGTCCGAACGCGAGGATGTCATTCTTGCCATACGTCATGTTAGAAATCCGATCGAAAGGCCGGGGGGTGCGGCGATGACGGCGGTCCCGGCCAGCCTCGCCGCCGTAGCGCCGGCAATCGGGCGCATCCCGATATGGCGCACGATCGTATAGCCCGGCCAGCCCGCCTGGACCGACGGCCTCAAGTAGAATGCACTGTTCAACGTCTACATTCGCATTTCGCATTCATGCAAGCGCAGCGTCCGGCTAAGCTGAAGCGAACTGCGCCTCCAGGCCCTCGAATGGCCAAACTCGTTTGCGCCCCCAGACCTGCCAGGCAGGTCTGGGGGCGCTCGTCAATACGATGGCCGAGGGCAAGCTGCCGCCGTGCTCCCGCCTGATACAGGACGGCCTTGCCGCGGGCTGCGGCGTCGCCTGGCGAGCCGATAAGGTCCAGTGAGACAGCCAAGGGCGGCGCTGGCCGCAGGTGCGGCGGCACGCCGACAAAGCTGCCCAGCAAAACAAAGGATTAGGGCTCGTTCACGCGATCGATCTATAGCGGTTGCGTCCGAACGAGCCCTAAGCAGCGGAGCATGACCATGACGGGACTATTCGACCTCACGGGCCGGCACGTCCTGGTGACGGGCGCCTCCGGCGGGCTGGGCCGCCACTTCGCCGGCACGCTGGCCAGGGCCGGCGCAACCCTCACCCTCGCGGCCCGCCGGGAGGCAGCGCTGGCCGAGACCGTCGACGGGCTGGAGGGCGCCGTCGCCCACGCCGTCGCGATGGACGTGACGGACCGCGGCAGCGTCGAGCGCGCCTTCGCCGCCGCCGAGGCAGCGCACGGCCCCGTGACGGTCGTGATCAATAACGCCGGCATCTCGCACGCCGAGCCTGCCCTGGAGCTGGACGAGGCCGATTGGGACAGGGTGGTCGACACCAATCTCAAGGGCGTCTGGCTCGTGGCGCAGGCCGCGGCGCAGCGGCTCGTCCGGCACGGCCGCGGCGGCAGCATCGTCAACGTCGCCTCCATCCTGGGCCTGCGCGTGGCCGGCCAGCTCGCGCCATACGCGGCGTCGAAGGCGGCCGTCGTGCAACTGACCAAGAGCCTGGCGCTCGAATGGGCAAGGCACGGCATCCGCGTCAACGCGCTCGCCCCCGGCTACGTCCGCACCGACCTCAACGCCGGGTTCTTCGACACCGAGCCCGGGCGCGCCCTCATCAAGCGGGTGCCGCAGCGGCGGCTGGGCGAGGCGGGCGAACTGGATGGCCCGCTGCTGCTGCTCGCCTCCGCCGCCGGGTCGTATATGACGGGAAGCGTGCTGGCCGTCGATGGCGGGCACCTGGTGTCCAGCCTATAGATAAAGAAGCGGCAAGCGCCGCGATCGAGGGAGGAATTTCCGTTGAACGTCGCCATCTCGCCGCGCGCGGAGGCATTCAGGCCGCGCGTCGCCCTGTTCGTCGGGCAGCGCCACCTGCCGGCCGAGGCCGGCCTGCAAGCGAAGGCGGGCGGCCTTTCCAGGCGCTGCGCCAAGATCGGCAGTATGCTGACGATGAAGGCCGCCCGGGCGCTGGTCCAAGGCAGCCTCGCCCGCAAGGAGGCGTCGATCGGCAAGGCGCAGGCCGCCGGCGCGTCGACCCCGCTGAACGGGGCGCGCGGCTGCCCTAAAGCATCGTTCGGCAACAAGCGCTATGACCCGATCGGGCGAACGAGCGCCTCATGCCACGGGTTTGCCAGGCAGTCTCGTCGGCGCGCTGCCGCCCGTGTTGCCGACTCTGCCCCAAGGACACGGAATTGGAGCGGACCGGCTGATACGCCCGCCTGGTTCACGGCGCCGGGGAGGCGCGCCGGATGGCGCTGAACCGCATTCTGGACGAAGGCAAGGCGTTCTGGGCCTGGCAATCCGCGGCAACCGCCTCGTGAGCGGCGCGGATTTCCCGACGGAGCGCCTGGCCGCGCTGCTTGCCGGGCACGTCCCCGGCGCCGCCGGCCCCCTCGCCTTGGAACGCATCGCGGGCGGGCAATCGAACCCTACCTTCTACATGGACGCAGGCGGCCAGCGCCTCGTGCTGCGCAAGCAGCCGGAGGGCGCGCTGCTGCCCTCGGCCCATGCCATCGACCGCGAGTTCCGCGTCATGCAGGCCCTGGGCCGCGCGGGTTTGCCGGCGCCGCCGGTCCGCTTCTACTGCGACGACCGCACGGTGATCGGCACGCCGTTCTACGTCATGGACCGGGTGGACGGGCGCGTGTTCCACGATTGCGCCCTGCCCGGCGCAGCAGCGGACGAGCGCCGGGCGATGTACCGCTCCGTGGCGCGCACGCTCGCGCAGTTGCACAACGTCGACCCGGCTTCGGTGGGGCTCGCGGATTACGGCCGCCCCGGCAACTACTTCGAACGCCAGGTCCGCCGCTGGACGACCCAATGGCAAAGCTCCCGCACCCGCGAAGACGCGAACATCGACCGGCTCATAGCCGACCTGCCGGGGCGTTTCGAGGATGACGGGATTTCTTCGGTCGTCCACGGCGATTTCCGCATCGGCAACCTGATGTTCCACGAAACGGAACCGCGGGTCGTGGCGATCCTGGACTGGGAACTGTCCACGCTCGGCCATCCGCTGGGCGACCTCGCCCACACCTGCCTGGCCTGGCTCAGCCGCCGCGACGAGTACGGGGGCCTGCTGGACCTGGACCTGTCCGAACTGGGGATTCCGCCGCGGGAAGAGTTCGAGGCGACCTATGCCGGCGCGGCCCACCACGGCGCCCGGCTGCGCCCCGTCCACATGGCGGCGGCGTTGTTCCGCTGGGCCGTCATCTTCGAGGGCATCGCCGCCCGCGCCGCCGCCGGCAACGCGAACGACCCGGAGGCAACGAGAGTGGGAACGTTGTCGGCCCGCTTTGCCGCATTGGCGGTTGAACAGCTCAGGCGGGAGGGATGACTGGGGGCGAAGCGGTCTGCCCGCCGCTCCGGCCCGTGCCCTTGACCGGCCTTTACGGCCACGCATGGTGGCGCCTATGACGCCCGTTCAACAAGTGTATTGGACGTCGGCGCCGTTTCGCACCCACATGCCGGCTTCGTCCATCACGTGCGGGATGCGATCATGAACGCAAACGCCCCTCTGACCGGGCTTCTGGTCGTCGCCTTGGAGCAAGCCGTGGCCGCGCCGTATTGCTCCTCGCGCCTGGCCGACGCCGGGGCGCGGGTGATCAAGATCGAGCGCCCGGAAGGCGACTTCGCCCGCGGCTACGACGCCGCCGTCAACGGCCTGGCGAGCTACTTCGTATGGCTCAACCGCGGCAAGCAAAGCCTGGTCCTGGACATCAAGCGCCCCGGCGACGCGGCGCTGCTCCATGCCATGCTGGCCCGCGCGGACGTGTTCATCCAGAACCTGGCGCCGGGCGCCGCCGCCCGCGCCGGCTTCGGCTCGGACGAGCTACGCCGCCGCTACCCCCGGCTCATCACCGTCGACATCACCGGCTACGGCGAGGGCCACGACTATGCCGGCATGAAGGCCTACGACCTGCTCGTGCAGGCGGAAAGCGGCCTGGCGCAGATCACCGGCCACCCGGCCGGGCCGGGCCGCGTGGGCGTCTCCGTCTGCGATATCGCCTGCGGCATGTCCGCGCACGCCGCGGTGCTGGAGGCGCTGATCGCGCGGGGCGCCACCGGGCAAGGCTCGCATCTCGCCGTGAGCCTGTTCGACGGGATGGCGGACTGGATGAACGTGCCGCTGCTCTACGCGGAAGGCGCCGGCCGCGCGCCCGAGCGCGTGGGCCTGGCGCACCCCTCCATCTGCCCATACGGCGCCTTTCCCACGCGCGACGGCGCGTTGGTGCTGATCTCGATCCAGAACGAGCGGGAGTGGCGCCGTTTCTGCGCGGACGTCCTGGGCGACCCGGAGTTGCCCACGCGGCCCGGCTTCGAGACCAACACGGCCCGCGTCGCCAACCGCCCGGAGGTGGACGCGCTCGTGGCCCGCGCCGTCGCCGCGCTGGACCGGGACGAGGCGGCGCGGCTGCTGCGCGCGTCCGGCACGGCCTACGGCTTCGTCAACGGCGTCATGGACCTGTCGCGCCACCAGGCGCTGCGCCGGGTCACGGTGGACACCGAACGCGGCCCGGCCTCCATCGTCGCCCCGCCCGCGATCCGCGACCGCCGGGCGCCGGCGCTCGGCCCGGTGCCGTCGGTCGGGCAGCATTCGGCGGCGATCCGGGAGGAATTCTCCCCCGCGCGGGCCGCGGAGTAGCGCCTGGCGACGATCCGGGCAGCGGACCTGATCCACTCGGCCGCGGACGCGCTCCGGTTCATCCCGCATGACCGCCTGGCCGACGCCTGAGCAGACATTCACGGCTTACGCCGCGAATGTTTGCTCAGGCTGCAATCGCCGCGGCTGGAAAAGCCGGTTGCGTCAGTTGCCAGTCCAGGTCAGCGCTACATCCTTGTCGCCCTGATTCAGTCGGGGCGACAAGGGCGCAGGCGCCTCTGAAGACGCAGCTTTCGCGTTGTGACGGCGAGCCGTCCCGCGAAGCGATGCTCGGCGCCGGGAGCAAAGCCCGGTTCGGGAGACAGCAGGCAATAAAAGCCCCCGCGTTCTTCCATTATCCTGATCGTTTGGGCCTGGTAAAAATGGGGATCGCGTTGGCCTACTCGACTGAAGCCTTCCTCGCGTCTGCGTAAGCCCGCAGGATCGCATTGATCCGGGTCTGCCAACCGTGGCCTGTCGAGCGGAAATGCTCGACCAGGTCGGCGTCAAGCCGGATGCTGACGGGCGTTTTGGGCTTCGGCATGACCGCCTCGGCCTGTTCATGCCAGTTATCGGGAAAATCTTTCCAATCGGGATCGCCGATGGTTGCCCGCTCGACGTCCTGATCTGACATTGCCCTGATGCGGGCACTATCGGTAAGGCTTTCACCCTGCCGGGTGCGCTCGCGAAGTTCACTCGCCGTATAACGCTTGATGCCGTCTTTGCTCATTTGCCCTCGCCTTTCGAAGCGAGATGACCCGGCGCCCGCCATGAAGCCGGTAGCGAAGAGTCTCTTCTCCCATCTCCGCCTTGCCTCGCAACGCCCCTGACATGATCGCCCTTGAACAGTTGTGATGAGTCGAGACAATCGCAGGCGCCTTCCTCGTCAAAACTTGGCCTGAACCAAGCGTGAACGAGTGTTGAACCCACAACGCTCTCTTTACCCGAGCCTGATTGCCTCGGTCATTTGCATATACATAGCGTATAAGGTTCTATCGAGACCCTTATTTCAACGTAGGCCTGACGCCGGAATCGAAACCGCAACGCAGCCGCGCCCGCACGGACGACTTGCTGGCGCGCGCTCCCATGCATCCGCCCCCAATCAGCCTTGCCCCGCCGCCCCGCATGTTCCCATCCCGCGCGCAAACCACTAAGTGTGGCTCATGGAAGACAACGAGAACGGCGCGCCGCCCCCGCGCCCCGAGAGCCTGCTGCCATACGATCTCTGGACCGAGGAGGCGTTGCGCCACGTCGTCGTCCGCGCCCTCGCCTACGTCGGCAGCGAAGGGATGCCCGGCGACCACCACTTCTACGTCAGCTTCCGCACCGACCGCGCCGGCGTTGTCGTCCCGCAGCGCCTGCTGAGCCAATATCCGCAAGAAATGACGATCGTGCTGCAGCACCAGTTCTGGGATCTCGCCGTCGACGAGCCCGGCATGTGGTTCAGCGTCGGCCTCAGCTTCGGCGGCATCCCGACCACGCTCACGGTCCCGTTCAGCGCCGTCACCGCCTTTGCCGACCCGCACGTCCAGTTCGGCCTGCGCTTCCAGCCGCAGGACGACGAGGCCGCCAACGACGAACCCGGCGAGGCCCCCGCGGCAACCGAGCCGGAGCCTGAGCCCGAGCCGTCCGCCGAGCCGCCGCAGGTCGTCAGCCTCGACGCATTCCGCAAACGCCCCACGAAGGAGTGAAGGCATGAACGCCCCCTTCCAACCCAGCCAGACCCGCCCGCAATCCTTCCGCTACGCGCCCATGTTCCCGCTTGCCGAGCGCGACACCCCTTGGCGCAAGCTCGCCATCGACGGCGTCAGCACCAGCGCCTGCGACGGCCAGACCATCCTGCGCATCAAGCCCGACGCGCTGAGCGAACTCGCTTTCCAGGCCTTCCACGACGTCTCGCACCTGCTCCGCCCCGGCCACCTGCGCCAGCTCCGCGCCATCCTCGACGACCCGGAGGCCTCGGCCAACGACCGCTTCGTCGCCCTCGACCTGCTGAAGAACGCCAACATCGCAGCGGGCGGCGTGCTGCCGATGTGCCAGGACACCGGCACGGCGCTCGTGTTCGGCAAGAAGGGCCAGCGCGTCTGGGTGGACGGCGACGAGGAGGAGGCGTTGTCCTGGGGCGTGCACCGCACCTACACCGAGACCAACCTGCGCTACTCGCAGATGGCCCCACTGTCGATGTACGAGGAGAAGAACACCGGCAACAACCTGCCCGTGCAGTTCGACATCATGGCGGCGCCGGGCCACGGCCACGCAGACGAGATGCACCTGATGTTCATTGCCAAGGGCGGCGGCAGCGCCAACAAGTTCTTCCTGTTCCAGGAGACCCGCGCCATCCTCAACCCGGGCAAGCTGCTGTCCTATCTCGACACCCGCATCAAGACCCTTGGCACCGCCGCCTGCCCGCCTTACCACCTCTCGATCGTCATCGGCGGCACGTCCGCCGAGCTCTGCCTCAAGGCCACCAAGCTCGCGAGCACCAAGTATCTCGACGCCTTGCCGACCGAGGGCGCCGAGGCCGGGCACGCCTTCCGCGACCTGGAGATGGAGCGGCAGGTGCTGGAACTGACCCGGCGGAACGGCATCGGCGCGCAGTTCGGCGGCAAGTACTTCTGCCACGACGTGCGCGTCATCCGCCTGCCCCGGCACGGCGCCAGTTTGCCCGTCGGCATCGGCGTCTCGTGCAGCGCCGACCGGCAGATCCTGGCCAAGATCACGCCCGAAGGCGTGTTCCTCGAACAGCTTGAGACCGATCCCTCCACCTATCTGCCGGAGGCCACCGACGACATTCTCGGCGGCGACGTAGTGCAGATCGACCTCGACCAGCCGATGGAGGCGATCCGCAAGACGCTCTCGGCCTACCCGGTCAAGACCCGCGTGTCGCTGACCGGCACCATCGTCGTCGCCCGCGACATCGCCCATGCCAAGCTGAAGGAGCGGCTGGAGAGCGGCGAGGGCCTGCCCGACTACATCAAGCGGCACCCGGTCTATTACGCAGGCCCCGCCAAGACCCCGGACGGCATGGCGACGGGAAGCTTCGGCCCCACCACCGCCGGGCGCATGGACAGCTACGTGGCCGATTTCCAGCGCGCCGGCGGCAGCTTCGTCATGCTGGCCAAGGGCAACCGCTCCCGCGCCGTCCGCGACGCCTGCAAGGCTTACGGCGGCTTCTATCTCGGCAGCGTCGGCGGCCCGGCGGCGCGGCTGGCGCAGGACTGCATCAAGAAGGTCGAGGTATTGGAATACCCTGAACTCGGCATGGAGGCCGTCTGGCGCATCGAAGTGCAGGACTTCCCCGCCTTCATCGTCATCGACGACAAGGGCAATGACTTCTACGACGGGCTGGCCTGAGATGCGCTTCACCGTCGACCGGCTCGACCACATCGTGCTGAACTGCGCCGACATCGAGATCACCGCGTCGTGGTATCAGCGCGTGCTCGGCATGGAGCGGGAGGATTTCGGCGAGGACCGCCGCACCGCGCTCAAGTTCGGCGGCCAGAAGATCAACCTGCGCCCGCACGGCCACGACAAGCGGGCCTGGATCGCCGCCGCCGTCACCCAGCCCGGCGCCGCCGACGTCTGCTTCATCACCGCGGTCGGCCCCGACGACGTGGCCGACCACCTCAAGAAATGCGGCGTCGCGATCGAGAGCGGCCCCAAAGCCCGCGCCGGCGCGCTTGGCCCCATCCAGTCGGTCTATTGCCGCGACCCGGACGGGAACCTGGTCGAGATCGCGTCCTACCTCGACCGTTGAGCGCGAGCCGGCCACCCTGATATGACCAAGCTGCAAACCCGCCGCGTCGGCGCGGTCTCGTTCGTCTGCTTCCTGGCCTGCATTCCGCTGGCCAACTGGCTGATCGGCAACGTCGGCGCCGTCTGCGTCCCGGACGGCCCGTGCCTGATCCCGGTCGCGCCCGGCCTGATGGCCCCGTCCGGCGTGCTCGCCGCGGGGGCCGCCCTCGTGCTGCGCGACGTGGTCCAGCGCTGCCTTGGCCTGTGGTGGGGCATCGCCGCCGTCCTGGCCGGCGCCGCACTTTCCGCCGCGGTCGCGCCGGCGGCGTTGGTTGTTGCCTCCTGCGCCGCCTTCCTGCTGAGCGAGCTGGCCGACCTCGGCGTCTACACCCCGCTGCAGCGCCGCGGCCTGGTGCTCGCCGTGGTTGCCTCCTCGTGCCTCGGCCTGGTGGTGGACAGCCTCGTGTTCCTGCAGCTCGCCTTCGCCAGCCTCGCGTTCCTGCCGGGCCAGGTCATCGGCAAGCTCTGGGCCGTGCTGGTCAGCGTCCCGCTGATCCGCCTGCTCCGCCGGCTGGCGCCCACGCCGGCCTGATGGACCTCGCCGAGTTCGATTTCGCCCTGCCGCCGGACCGCATCGCGCAGCAGCCGGCCCGTCCCCGCGACAGCGCCCGGCTGCTTCACGTCGGCCCGGACCTGGCGGACCGCGCCGTGAGCGACCTGCCCGCCCTGCTCCGTCCCGGCGACGTGCTGGTCGCCAACGACACCAAGGTCATTCCCGCGCAACTGTCCGCCCGCCGCGGCGAGGCCCGGATCGGCCTGACCCTCGACCAGCCCCGCCCGGACGACGCCTGGCACGCGCTGGCCCGCAACGCGCGGCGGCTGCGTCCGGGCGACACCCTCTCGTTCGACGGCGCGGAGGAGCTGCGGGCGGAGGTCCTGCAACGCGGCCCGGACGGCGGCGTGCTGCTCCGCTTCAACGACGCCTTCCCGGCCGCCCTGCCCCGCGCCGGCGCCCTCGCCCTGCCGCCCTACATCCACCGGCCCGACGGACCCACCGCGGCGGACGCCGCCGACTACCAGACCGTGTTCGCCCGCAACGAGGGCGCGGTCGCCGCCCCCACCGCGGCGCTGCACTTCACCCCCGAAATCCTGGCCGCGTTGGACCAGGCCGGCATTCCCCGCGTCGCCGTCACGCTCCACGTCGGCGCCGGCACGTTCCTGCCGGTGCGGACCGGCAACGTCCACGAGCACGCGATGCACGCCGAACGCGGGCTGATCACCGCCGAGGCCGCCGACGCCATCAACGCCGCCCGCCGCATCGTCGCCATCGGCACCACCAGCCTGCGCCTGCTCGAATCCGCCGCCGACGACGAGGGCCGCGTCCATTCCTTCGACGGCGACACCAGCCTGTTCATCACCCCCGGCTACCGCTTCCGAACGGCCGGGGCCTTGCTCACCAACTTCCACCTGCCCCGCTCCACCCTGTTCATGCTGACCTGCGCCTTCGCCGGCACGGGGCGGATGCGCGCCGCCTACGCCCACGCCATCGCTAGCCGCTACCGCTTCTACAGCTACGGCGACGCCTGCCTGCTTGAACGCGCATGACGCTCGGCTACGAGGTTCAGGCCAGCGACGGCCCAGCCCGCGCCGGGCTGCTGCGGACCGCGCACGGGGAGGTCGAGACGCCGGTGTTCATGCCGGTCGGCACCGCCGGAACCGTCAAGGCCATGACCGCCGACCAGGTGCGCGCCGCCGGCGCCCGGCTGATTCTCGGCAACGTCTACCACCTCATGCTCCGTCCCGGCGCCGACCGGGTGGAGCGGCTCGGCGGCCTGCACAGGCTGATGGATTGGCCCGGCCCGATCCTGACCGACAGCGGCGGCTTCCAGGTCATGTCGCTGGCCGGGCTGCGCACGATGGACGAGCAGGGCGTCACCTTCCGCTCCCACATCGACGGCAGCGAGCACCGGCTCACCCCGGAACGCTCGACCGACATCCAACGCCAGCTCGACGCCACCATCACGATGGCGCTCGACGAATGCACCCGGCTTCCCGCCGCGGAACAGCAGGTCCGGGCCAGCATGCAGCTCAGCATGCGCTGGGCCGCCCGCTCCCGCAGCGCCTTCGTCCCGCGCCCAGGCTATGGCCAGTTCGGCATCGTGCAGGGCGGCATCGACCCCGGCCTGCGCGCGGAGAGCGCCGCCGCCCTGACCGAAATCGGGTTCGAGGGCTACGCCATCGGCGGCCTCGCGGTCGGCGAAGGCCAGGCCGCCATGTTCGGCGCCATCGAGGCCACCATCCCGCATCTGCCGCCCGCGCGCCCGCGCTACCTGATGGGCGTGGGCACGCCGGACGATCTGCTGGGGGCCGTCGCCCGCGGGGTGGACATGTTCGATTGCGTCATGCCCACCCGCGCCGGACGCACCGCGCGGGCCTTCACCTCCAGGGGCGTCCTCAATCTCCGCAACGCCCGCCACGCCGACGACCCGGGCCCGCTCGACGCCGAATGCTCCTGCGCCGCTTGCGCCCGGCACGCCCGCGCCTACCTGCATCACCTGTTCCGCGCCAACGAGATGCTGGGCCCGATGCTCCTCACGCAGCACAACCTGACCTATTACCAATCGCTGATGCAGGGCCTGCGCCAAGCCATCATCGGCGGCCGGCTGGCCCGGCACAGCGATGCCGTTCGCGCCCAATGGGAGGCCCGCTGATGCAGCTCGGCACGCCAACCCCCGTTCCCGCGTGCCCGGATGACGCCGTGCTCGACCGCGTGCCGAACCCGAACCCCGGGCACGATTACCTCGTCCGCTTCGCCTGCCCGGAGTTCACCAGCATCTGCCCGGTGACGGCGCAGCCCGACTTCGCCCATATCGTGCTCGACTACGTGCCTGACGCATGGCTGGTGGAAAGCAAGTCGCTCAAGCTGTTCCTCAACAGCTTCCGCAACCACGGCGCCTTTCACGAGGGCTGCACCATGCTGATCGCGACGCGGGTGCAGGAGCTGCTGGCCCCGCGCTGGCTGCGGATCGGCGGCTACTGGTATCCGCGCGGCGGCATCCCGATCGACGTGTTCTGGCAAAGCGGCCCGCCGCCCGAGGGCTTATGGCTGCCGGACCAGGGGGTGGCTCCGTATCGCGGGCGGGGTTAGGGCAGCGTCGGCACTACGCCGACAAAGCTGCCCGGCAAAACAAAGGCTAAGGGCTCGTTCGCCCGATCAATGCACGGCGGTTGTTCCGAACGAGCCGTCAGAGGCCGCTGAACCAGTTATATCCCTGCTTGGCCCAATACCCGCCAGGGTTGGCGTTGGTCACCTGCATCGCCTGGATATACTTCGGGTTCTTGAACCCGAGCTTGGTCGGGATACGCAGCCGCAGCGGCGCGCCCCAGGGCGGCGTCAGCGGCTGCCGCTCGAAATCGAGCGTCAGGATCGTCTGCGGATGCAGCGCGCTCGCCATGTCGATGCCGCACCAATAGTCGTCGAAGCAGATGAAGTTGACGTAGCCGGCGCGCAGGTCGGCGCCGACGCGCTGCAAAAAGGCCTTGAGCGGGATGCCGCTCCACTGGCCGATCTGGCTCCAGCCCTCGACGCAGACGTGCCGGGTGATCTGCTCCTCTTGCGGCAGTTCGCGAAGGTCGGCGAGCGACCAGGGGGATTTGTTCTCGACCAGGCCTTTCACCTCCAGGCGCCAATCCTGCTCATCGACGGTGCGGACCTGCCACTCGGGGTAGTAGGCGTTGAAGCGGAACGGGTGCGTGATCTGGCTGGCCGGGTAGGTGGGCGCCAGCTTATCCGGGTCGAACAGGGCTGCTTGCACGCGGTCGTTGAAGCGGGACATCGCCTTCAAGGCCCGGTCGATCGGGTCGCCCTCGCCTTCGAGATCGCAGCCGCTCAGCATCGCCAACGCGCCCAGCGACAAGCCGCCGCGCAACAGGCCGCGGCGCTGCAGGCGAACGAGGTCCGGCTTCACGTCGTCCAATCGCGCGCCGAGCCGCCCGCGCCCGCTCATGGCGCCGCCTCCGCCTCTGGGTCCGCGGCAAGCCCGGCCGTCATCGCTACCAGCGTGCGCGGATACAGCGCCGCCAGCGCCAGATGCACTGCCAGGAATGCCACGATCGAGCTCATGCCGAGGAAATGCACGTAGCGCGCCCAATCGTAGCCGCCGAACAGCGCCGTCAGCCACGAGAGCTGCATCGGCTTCCAGATCGCCGCCCCGCTCGCCACGGTGAGGGCCATAGCGAGCATCACCCCGATGTAGAACGCCTTCTGCACCGCGTTGTAATGGCCGAGCCGGTGCCCCAGACGGAACGTCAGCGCGGCGGCGAAATCCCGCATGAAGGAGCGCGGCGTCAGCGGCAGCATCTCGCGGCGGAAATGGCCGCTGGCGAGACCGTATCCCAGGTAGCACAGCCCGGTCGCGGCGAGCAGCCACATCGCGGCCAGGTGCCAGGCGATGCCGCCGCCCAGCCAGCCCCCCAAGGTCATCCACTGCGGGAAGGCGAACGAAAACAGCGGCGATGCGTTGTAGATTTGCCAGCCGCTCATGATCATGCAAATGACGGCGAATGCGCCGAGCCAGTGCATGACGCGAATGGCGGGCAAGTGGGCGCTGCGCCGGGTAGCGTGCTTCGCGCTCAATTCGTGATCCTTCTCACGGCGAGACAATCATCATCCTAGGCGTCATAACATGGCGCAGCGGCCCGGCGCCGCAATGTCAGGAGACAATCAAGTGAAACGGCTTACCCTTTTTACCCTACTGGCGACCTCCGCCATCTCGTTCAGCGCGCTGGCCGCCCCGCAGCACGTTCGCGGCGCCGTCGCATCGACCAGCCAGGACAGCCTCGTGGTTCATTCCGAACAGGGCAAGGACCTGACGGTGGCGCTGACCGACAAGACCAAATACGCGACGGTGCATAAATCCAGCCTCTCGGAGGTCGGCAAGGGCGACTACATCGGCACGGCGACGAAAGGCTCCGGCAGCTTCCTGGTCGCGCTGGAGCTGGTGATCTTCCCGCAATCCATGCGCGGCGCGGGCGAAGGCCATTACGACTGGGACAAGCTTCCCGACACCACCTTGTCGGGCAAGGGCGCGACATCCAGCAAGATGACCAACGGCACGATCGAGAGCGCCTCGGCGGCGACGGGCAAGGAGGTCAACAGCGCCATGACCAACGGCACGGTCGAGACGGCCAACGAAAAGTCCGGCGCCAAGCAGATCACGGTGTCCTACAAGGGCGGCAAGCAGACGATCCTCGTGCCGCCGACGGCGCCGATCGTCAAGCTCGAGCCGGCCGAGATGTCGGCCGTGAAATCTGGCGACCACGTGTTCGTGAGCGCCTCCGAGAACGAGGGCAAGGTCACGGCCGGGTTCGTCGCGGTGGGCGTGGATGGCGTGACGCCGCCGATGTGACATCGGGCGGCGCCGGGTCTGGCGCCGCGTCGTCGTCTGCGGCTTCTGGCAGCCTTTGCAATCGATGCGCCAGCACGTCGATAAGGCGGCTCGTTGAAACAAAAGCTTGGGGCGTTCGTTCGCCTGACCGGTTCATGGCGGCCATTGCGAACGATCCATTAGCCGGGTTGCCGTGCGGCTTGGCTTGGCCCATGTCCCTCCGACACCGGCGGACCCCATTCATGCCCGCCGCCGAGAGGGGGCCTGACCTGGACGCCAAAGCCGCCATTACCGAGAAGGCGCTCGAGCTTGGCTTCCAGGCCATCGGCTTCGCCCCGGCGCATCTCGGCCCAGAGACGCGCGACCGTCTGGCCGCCTTTCTCGCCGCGGGACAGCACGGCGAGATGGGCTGGCTCGCCGAGCGCGCCGAGCAGCGCGCTCATCCGCAAGCGCTCTGGCCCGAGGCCAGAAGCGTCATCTGCCTCGGGCTGTCCTATGCCCCCGGCGATGACCCGCTTGCGACCTTGGCCCGACGGGACCGCGGCAACATCTCCGTCTATGCCCGCAACCGCGACTACCACGACGTGGCGAAAGGCATGCTCAAGCATCTGGCGGCGTTCATCGCCAGCCGGTTCGGCCCAGGCGTGAAGGTGTTCGCCGACACGGCCCCGGTGATGGAAAAACCGCTGGCCCAACGGGCGGGGCTGGGATGGCAGGGCAAGCACACCAACCTGGTCTCGCGCGCCCACGGGTCCTGGCTGTTCCTCGGCGAGGTCATGACCACGCTCGAACTTGCCCCCGACGAGCCTCACGCCGGCCGGTGCGGCGCCTGCCGCCGCTGCCTCGACGCATGCCCGACCCAGGCGTTTCCCGCCCCGTACCGTCTCGATGCCACGCGGTGCATCTCCTATCTCACCATCGAGCACGCCGGCCCGATCCCGCTTGACCTCCGCCCGCTGATGGGCAACCGCATCTACGGCTGCGACGATTGCCTGGCCGTGTGCCCCTGGAACCGCTTCGCCAGCGCCGCCGCCGCGCATCCCAAGCTCGCCGCGCGCGAGGACCTGCGGGCGCCCGAGCTGGCGATGCTCGCCGGCCTCGACGACCAAGGCTTCCGCCGCCTGTTCTCGGCCAGCCCGGTCAAGCGCATCGGACGCAGCCGGTTCGTGCGCAACGTCCTGATCGCCATCGGCAACTCGGCCGATCCGGCGCTGGCGCCCCATGCCGAACAGTTGACCCGGGATGCTGACCCGGTCGTGGCCGAGGCGGCGGAATGGGCCGTGGCCCGCTTGTGCAACGCCGGGCGATTGGCGCTATAGGGGAGCGCCAAAAAGGAACGCCCGCATGATGCGCTTCGCCCTGTTCGCCGCCGTTTTGCTTCTCGCGGGTCCGGCACGGGCGCAGACGTGGCTGGCAGCCAACACCTACACGGTGCCCGGCTCCAACACCGGCTGGGGCAACATGGCGTTCGACCCGGGCGGCGACCGCTTGTTCATCGCCCGCCGCGCCGACGGGCTGCTGGCGTGGGACATCAGATCCCATAAGGGCGCCACGGTCGACAACAGTCATGGCGCGACCGCCGTGGTCCTGGTTCCCGAGACCGGTCGGGGATTCGCGTCCATGGAGGACGGCACGGCGCTGAACTTTGATCTCGCGACCTTGAAAGCGGTCAGCCGCACCGACCTCGGCGTGGGCGACCTGCAGGATGCATTCTATGAGCCGACGCAGAAGCGCGTCTACATGCTGACCGGCGCGCGGCCGGACAAGACCACCTGGGTCTGGCTGGACGCAACGACGGGCGAGGTCGTCGGGCGGACCGAATTCAACTCCAAGCAGATGGGGACGCCGGCCGCGGACGGAGAGGGCGCGATCTTTGCCCCGCAGCGCGACCGCAACCTGCTGCAGAAGCTGCACGCCAAGGATCTGTCATTGCAGAAGACCTGGAAGCTCGGCGAGTGCGCCCAGCCGGTCGATGTGCGTTGGGAGCCCGTCGCCAAGCGCATTCTGCTGGCCTGCCGCGGCGACAAGCCGGTGTTCGCGGCGCTGGACCAGGAGGCCGGGGTGGTCGCCACGGTGCCGATCGGGCGGGGCGTCGGCGGCATCGCCGTGGACGAGGCGCGGCATCTGATCGTCACCGCCAACGGCCTGGACGGCACCATGAGCGTGATCCGCCAGAAGGGGCCGTCGGAGTTCGCCCTGGTCGAGACCATCGCCACGCGGCCGATGGCCCGCGACCTGGCCATCGATGCGGCGACGCAGCGGCTGTACAGCGTCACGGCCAGCTACACCCAGCCCGCGGCGCCCGCCGATGGCCCGGCGCCGGCGCCCTATTTCCACCCGGACAGCTTCACCATCCTGACCTACAGGCCGAACTGACTCTGCTGGCCAAGCGCAGCTTCAGCCTGTCCGGGCATCGCACGAGCGTCGCGCTGGAGCCGGCGTTCTGGACGGCCCTCGAACAGATGGCAACGGATCGGGGCATGGCGCTGAGCGCTCTCGTGGCGGGCGTCGATGCCGGGCGCGAGGCGAACGAGCCGCTCGCTTCTTGTCTCCGCGTCGCAGCATTGAGACAAAGCGAGGCACTGGCAAAAAAAGTGGCGCCCTGACGCCGCTTTCGTCGGGCGTTAACCTTTTCTTTAGACAAGTCCGGCATTCATTGCGGATCGGAAAACAACTTCCGGTTGCAGGAGTGAAAATCATGGACCTTACCCCCGCCGTTGCCGCCGCCCCGTTCGCCAGCCCGCTGATGCTGGCCGACCGTTTGATCACGCTGGCGCAGGAAGCTGACCGCTCCGGGTTCCGCGATGCTGCGGTGCGGCTGATCAAGCTGGTCGACACCGTGCTCGACGAGGGCCGGCACTGAGAGACGCCGCGCGCTGGTTTCGGCGCGTGATCGATGAAGGATTTGGAGTTCGGTGCGTTCTGCTGCCAAGGTCAATCGAAGTGGGAGCAGCATCGCTATGGCGGGACCGCCCGTTTTGGATCGAACGATGGGCCGGGTTTGGGCGCCGTCAGCTTGGTTTCGGCTCGGCGCCTGGCTGGCGGGGATGCTGATGCTCGCCGGGGCCGTTTCATGCGCGTCCAAGCAGCCGGTTGAGACGACGGTGGACGTCTCCTCGATCGTGATCGGGCGATCGACGCGGGCGGATGTGTTCTCGAAGTTGGGCAGGCCGGCGCGGTCGGAGGAGCGGGGGACCGGGGAGACGTGGGTTTACGAGACCCGGCATAACGCGGGCGCGGGGCGGCGGGGGCTGATGGCCGGGGCGGCGGCCGCGTCCGGCGTGGTGGGGACGTTCGTGCCGTTCGTGGGGCTGATCGGCCCGGGGATCGGGCTGCTGGATGCGACGACCGGAGGGTCGGGGACGGCGCCGGAGGTGTCCAGCCTGTCCGTGATCTA
The DNA here is from genome assembly GCA_965217935.1 of Acetobacteraceae bacterium. GTDB lineage: Bacteria > Pseudomonadota > Alphaproteobacteria > Acetobacterales > Acetobacteraceae > JBBROS01. Next base: position 1,591,492 of record OZ244581.1, read on the forward strand.
TGGCGAGGATGGGATCGTGCGGGACTGCGTTTACTCGACGACGGGGATACCGGCCGGGATGCCCGGCGCGGACCCGGCCCAGGCAAAGACGGCGGGATGCTCGCGGGCGGCGCCCGGCTTGGCCGGCTGACTTAAGCGGCAAGAACCCGGCGGACCTCGCCGCGCAGGGCGGGGAGAACGTCGGTGACGAACCAAGGGTTGTTGCGCTCCCAAATGCCGGTGCGCCAGCTTGGGTGCGGCAGCGGGAAGCGGGTCGGGAGGTATCGGCGGAAGTCGCGGACGCGGTCGGTCATGCGGCCGGGGCCTAGAGCGTCCTCTTGGGCGTAGCTGCCGACCAGGAGCGTCAGGCGGAGTTGGGGCATGAGGCTGAGCAGGCGCTGGCGCCAGCGGGGCGCGCATTGCGGGCGGGGCGGCAGGTCGCCGCCCTGCGGGTAGCGGCCGGGGTAGCAGAGGCCCATAGGCAGGATGGCGATGCGGGCGGTGTCGTAGAACTCGTCGGGCGTCATGCCGAGCCAGCCGCGGAGACGGTGGCCGCTGGCGTCGGTCCAGGGGGTGCCGCTGGCGTGGACCTTGGTGCCGGGGGCCTGGCTGGCGATCAGGATCGTGGCGGTGTCGCTGACGCGCAGGATCGGGCGCGGGCCGAGCGGGAGGTCGGTGCAGAAGGCGCAGGCGCGGACTTCGGCGGCGAGGACGGCGAGGGGGTGTTCGCGGATTATCATGGATTGGGGGGGGCTTCGCGCGGTTCGGGCTGTTGCGGGGCGCCGCGAGGGAGGAGGGGGTAGTCGACTTCGGGTTCGTAGGCGGCTTGCTCCTTGCCCAAGCGGGAACTGAACAGGGTGAAGCGTTCGATGGCGATGGGCTCGGAGCGGAACAGGTTATGGGATTGCACCCAGGCGGCGACCTTGGCCTCTGGCGCCCCGTCGAGCCGGGCCAGGGTGACGTGGGGGGCGAAGCGGCGGCGGTCGCGGTCGAGCCCGGCGCGGTGCAGGGCGGTTTCGATCTTCTGCTGCAAGTGTTCGAGGGCGGGGGTGCGCTCGGCGCCGACCCAGAGCGAGGTGACGCGGCCGGCCTTGCTGAAGGCGCCGACGCCTGCGAGTTGGAGCGTGAAGCTGGGCGCGCGGAGGTTGGATAGGGCCTCGTCGATTTCCTCGGCACGCCATTTCGGCAGCTCGCCGATGAAGCGCAGGGTGACGTGGTAGTTCTCGGGCGGGACCCAGCGGACGCCGGGCAGGCCGCCACCGAGGAAGGAGAGGCGGGTTCGCAGCGAGCGGGGGAGGTCCAGCGCAACGAACAGTCTCATGCGGGATGACGGGGGCTGTTGCGTAGATGGTTTCTTAACGAGGCTGGGCTCATGATGAGGCCCTCGCGAGCAGCGTCTCGATGAGGGGCAGGAGGCGCTGGATCTCGATTTTCACGCCTTCGGCGTTGGGGTGCATGTTGTCGGATTGGTTGAGGGCCGGGTTGGCGGCGACGTTTTCGAGGAAAAAGGGATCGAAGATGATGCCGGGGCGCTGGCCGAGGCGGGCGAAGACGGCGCGGAAGGCTTCGGCGTAGTCGGCGCCCATGTTGGGCGGGGCTTCCATGCCGGTGAGGAGGACGGGGATGTTGCGCTGCTTGAGGGTGTCGAGGATAGCGGCGAGGTTCGATTCCATGCTGGAAGGATCGATGCCGCGAAGGCCGTCATTGGCGCCGAGTTCGACGATGGCGGCATCGGCGCCGCCGCCCAAGGCCCAGTCGAGCCGGGCACGGCCGCCGGCGCTGGTGTCGCCGGAGACGGCGCCGTCAATGATGGCCACGTCGTAACCGTGGGCTTTCAGGGCGTCCTGGAGCTGGGCCTGGAAGCCTTCGGCGTGGGGCAGGCCGTAGCCGGCGGTCAGGCTGTCGCCGAGCACCAGGAGACGGATGGCTTTCGCCTGCGCCGCGGGGGCGAGCAGTGAAAAGAGGAGGGCTAGGAGGACGACCGTGTTGGTGCGCCGGGTCCGGGGGCCATATGGGGCTGTGATGGACATCGCACCTGTTAACCGTGAAGCGCCCCTCGTGGAAGCGCGCGACCTAAGATTGAGCGTGCCCTCGGCGGCGGGCACGGTCAATATCCTGTCAGGGATCGACCTCGTGGTCGGCGCGGGCGAGGCGGTGGGGATCGTGGGGCCGTCCGGGTCGGGCAAGACGAGCCTGCTGATGGTGCTGGCCGGGCTGGAGGCGGCGACGTCGGGGACGGTGGTGGTGGCCGGGCAGGAGATCACCCGGCTGTCCGAGGATGCGCTGGCGCGGTTCCGGCGGGGCACGGTGGGGATCGTATTCCAGGCGTTCCATCTGATCCCGACCATGACGGCCTTGGAGAACGTGAGCGTGCCGCTGGAGCTGGCAGGGGTGCGCGACGCGGCGGCGCGGGCCGAGGAGAGCTTGGTCGCCGTAGGGCTCGGGCGCCGGCTGACGCATTTGCCGGGGATGTTGTCGGGGGGCGAGCAGCAGCGGGTGGCGCTGGCGCGGGCGTTCGCCTCGCGGCCTCGGCTGTTGCTGGCCGACGAGCCGACGGGGAACCTGGACGCGGCGACTGGGGCGGCGGTGATGGACCTGCTGTTCGGCCTGCGCGAGTCGCATGGGACGACCCTGCTGCTGATCACGCATGACCCGGCGCTGGCGAGCCGTTGCGGGCGGCAGGTGCGGATCGCGGACGGGCGGGTGGCGGAGGCTGTCGCTTGATCGCCTGGACACTGGCGCGGCGGGAGTTGCGGTCGGGCGTGCGCGGGCTGCGGATCGTGCTGGCGTGCTTGGCCTTGGGGGTGGCGGCGATCGCCGCGGTGGGGAGCTTTCGGGCCGGGGTCGAGGCGGGGCTGGCCGCGGACGGGCGGCGGCTGCTGGGAGGCGACATCGAGGTTCAGACCGGGGCGGAGCCGCCGCCCGAAGCGTTGCGGCAGTGGTTCGCGAACCGGGGAGCAATGGCTTCGGACATCTTGCGGATGCGCTCGATGCTGGTGGCGCCCGGCGGCGAACGGCAGCTTGTCGAGTTGAAGGTGGTGGACGGGGCCTATCCGCTGGTGGGCCGGGCGAGGCTCGATCCGGCCGGGCCGTTGCAGGATGACCTGAAGGATAAGGGCCTGGTTGCCGAGCCTCTGGTGCTGCAACGGCTGCGGGTCAAGCCCGGCGGCACGGTGCGGCTGGGACAGACGGACGTGACGGTCCGCGCGGCCCTGACGGATGAGCCGGACCGGGTCGGGACCCCTGCCCTGTTGGCGCCCCGGGCGATGATCGGCTCGGCGACGCTGCCGGCGACGGGGCTGCTGCAGCCGGGGTCGCTGGTGAACTACAGCCTTCGCGCGGTCTTGCCGGCCGGGGCGGACCTGAAGCAAACGGCGGAGGCGTTGCGGGCGGCGTTCCAGGACCAGGGCTACCGCATACGGGTCGCGAGCGATGCGGCGCCCGGGCTTGCGCGGTTCATCGACCAGACCGGGCTGTTCCTGACCTTGGTGGGGCTGACGGCTTTGCTGGTGGGCGGAATCGGGGCGGCGACGGGCGTGCGGGCCTGGCTGGAAGCCCGGGGGCGAAGCATCGCCACGCTGCGCTGCCTGGGGGCGCCGACTCGGACGGTGTTCGCGACCTACCTCATCCAGGTTGGGGCGCTTTGCGGGCTGGGAATCGTGATCGGGGTGGTTGCAGGGGCCGGGTTGACGGCGGGGGCGGTGGCGTTGTTCGGCAATGCGTTGCCGGTGCCGCCCCGGGCCGGGATCTATCCGGAGCCTTTGCTGCTGGCCGCGGCATACGGCGCGCTGGTGGCCGGCTCGTTCGCGCTGTGGCCGCTGGCCCGGGCGGCGCAGACGCCTGGGGCGGCGCTGTTCCGCGAAGGCGTGCCGAGCGGGCCGATGCGAGGCCGGAGCCTGGTGCTGGCAGTCAATGCAGGGATCGCGCTGTTGCTGGTAGCGCTGCTGGTCGCCACGTCGCCGAACCGGTGGTTCGCGCTTTGGTTCTGCGCGGCGGCGGCGGGGACGTTGCTGCTGTTCCGGGCCGGAGGCTCGGCGATGATGACGCTGGCCCGGCGGGCGCCGGCCTTGCGGGCGCCCTGGGCAAAGCTCGGGGTGGCGAACCTGTACCGCGCGGGCGCGGCCACGCCCTTGATGCTGGTGTCGCTCGGGTTGGGACTGTCGACGCTGGCCGCGGTGGCGTTGATCCAGGGCAACATCCGGGCGCAGATCTTGAAGCAGATTCCGGACGCCGCGCCGACGTTCTTCTTCATCGACATCCAGAACGGCCAGTTGCCGCAGTTCGAGTCGATCCTGAAGCGGCAGGCCGGCGTCGAGGGCGTGGAGCAGGTACCGAGCTTGCGGGCGCGGATCGTGTCGGTGGCCGGCGTGCCGGCGGCGGAGGTGAAGGCGACGCCCGAAACGCGGTGGGCGCTGCGGGGGGACCGGGGGCTGACCTACAGCGGCCCGGAGCCGGACGGGACGGAGATCGTGGCCGGGCAGTGGTGGCCGGCGGATTACGATGGGCCGCCGCTGGTGAGCTTCGACGCGAACCTGGCCCGGGGCTGGAGCGTCAGGATCGGGGACGTGATCAAGGTCAACGTGCTGGGGCGGGACGTGGACCTCAAGGTGGCGAGCCTGCGCGACATCGACTGGCGGTCGCTGGGATTGAACTTCACGATGGTGGCGTCCCCGGGGCTGCTGGCAAAGGCGCCGCATACGCACCTGGCGACGGTCAGGACGACGCAGGCCGCCGAGGCGCCGGTGCTGCGGGCGGTGACGGACGCGCTGCCGAACGTCTCGGGAATACGGGTCGCGGACGTGCTTGGGGCGGTGGCGGCGCTAGTGGGCAAGCTGGCGGCGGCGCTGGCCGCGACCGGGTCGGTGACGCTGGCGGCGGGCGTGCTCGTGCTGATGGGAGCGGTGGCGGCGGGGCAGCGGCGGCGGATCGCGGACGCGGTGGTGCTGAAGGCCCTGGGCGCCACGACGGGACAGATACGGGCGGCCTGGCTGGTGGAGTTCGGCTTGATCGGGGCGGCGGCGGGCCTGCTCGCGGCCGGGGTGGGGACGCTGGCGAGCTGGGGCGTGGTGCGGTTCGTCATGCACGGGGACTGGGTGTTCCTGCCGGGCGTGCTGGCAGCGACGATCCTGGGATGCACGGCGTTGATGCTGGGGTTCGGGTATCTGGGCACGGCCTCGGCGTTGCGGGTTCGCGCGGCGCCTTTGTTGCGAAATGAATGACGAACGGAGGCCCGCCGCCGATTTCGCTTGATCCAGAATAGGCTATCACCAACATTGCATCCATGTGGGCATCCCGCCCACCCAACTTAGGGAATGATCGGACAATGGCTTTCGTCCCCGACTATCGGACCTACGCGCCCGGTGCAGCCGCGGACGGCGCGGCACTGGACGCCGGGCTGCGGAGCTACATGCTCCGGGTCTACAACTGGATGACCTCGGGCCTGGTGCTAACCGGCATCGTCGCCTATGCCGTCGCCAACACCAGCTTGATCCAACTGTTCTATCAGCAGGTGCAGACGCAGCGGGGCATCGGCATCGCGCCGACGTTGCTGGGCTATGCCGCGATCTTCGCGCCGCTGGTGTTCGTGATGGTGCTGAGCTTCGGCGTCAACAAACTGTCGAAGACGGCGGTGCAAGGGCTGTTCTGGGCCTTCGCGGCGGTGATGGGCGCGTCGATCGCGAACATCTTCATCATCTACAGCGGCGCCAGCATCGCGCGGGTGTTCTTCATCACCTCGGCCACGTTCGGGGCGATGAGCCTCTACGGCTATACGACCAAGTCCGACCTCAGCAAATACGGCAGCTTCCTGATCATGGGCTTGATCGGCGTGGTGATCGCCAGCCTGGTGAACATGTTCATCGGCAGCACGGCGTTGCAGTTCGCCATCAGCATCATCGGCGTGCTGGTGTTCGTGGGGCTTACGGCCTACGACACGCAGCGGATCAAGGGCGACTACGTTCAGTTCGCCTATGCCGAGGGGTCCGACCAGGCGGCGAAGCGGAGCGTATTCGATGCGTTGAGCCTGTATCTCAACTTCATCAACCTGTTCATGCTGCTGCTGCAACTCTTCGGCAACCGCAACAGCAACTGAGCGCTAGGCGCTCAAGCAAGGCCCCGGAGTGAACGCTCCGGGGCCTTTTTCATGGTCAGGTCAGGAAAATCCACATCCCGAGCAGCACGACGACGACGGCGAGGATGCCGAACTTCATGAAGCTGGTGAAACGGCTCCAGAACATGGCGCGGTCGGCGATGAAGGTGTCGGCCTCGGAGGGTTTCTGATGACCTTGCGGCTGTTGCGCCATGAATGCCTCTAAGCTGGTGGTGAACGCGTTGGCTTGGATCAGCCCGGCGGTTGCGAACCGGCCGGGTTCAGAAGCGCCGCATGCAGGGAGGGCGCGCCGGACTTGCCCGAGATAAAGACCCTGAGCGCGATCGGGTAGAGCCGGTGCTCCTGATCCAGCACGCGGTCCGCCAGCGTGCTCGCCGTGTCGCCGGCCAGGACCGGGACGGCGGCCTGGGCGATGATCGGGCCTTCGTCCATCGCCTGGGTCACCTGATGCACCGTGCAGCCGTGCAGCTTGACGCCGGCTTCGAGGGCGCGAGCGTGGGTGTGCAGGCCGGGGAAGGAGGGCAGCAGGCTCGGGTGGATGTTGAGCATCCGGCCGGACCAGCCCCGGACCAGGTAGGGCGTCAGCAGGCGCATGTAGCCGGCCAGGCAGACGAGTTCGATGCCGTGATGATCGAGCGCGGACTGGATCTCGCGCTCATGGGCTTCGCGGTTGCGCCCGTATGGCGCGTGGTCGATCGCCAGCGCCTCGATGCCTTGGGCCGCGGCGAGGGCCAGGCCGGGCGCGTCGGGGCGGTTGGAGACGACGAGGCGGATATCGGCCGGGTAGCCCGGCTGGGCGGCGGCGCGGGCGAGCGCCTGCATGTTGCTGCCGGCACCGCTGATGAGGATGGCGACCCGGGTCACGCGAGCCAGCCGGAGGGGAGATTGATCAGCGCCTCGGGCTCGCCCTCGGAGGCGATGACCTCGCCGATTGGGTAGGCGGCCTCGCCCTCGTTCGCGAGATGGGCGATGGCGGCTTCCGGGTCGCTGACGACCAGGGCCATGCCGACGCCGCAGTTGAACACGCGCAGCATCTCGTCGGCGCCGATGCCGCCCTGTTTGGCAAGCCAGCGGAACACCGGCGGGAGCGGCCAGGTGGCGGCGAGGGCGGCGGCGACCCCTTTGGGCAGGATGCGGGGCAGATTGCCCGGCAGGCCGCCGCCGGTGATGTGGGCGGCGGCGCGCAACAGCCCGGCGCGGTGCAGGGAGAGAAGCGGCTGGACGTAGATGCGGGTGGGGGCGAGCAGCGCGTCGGCAAAGCTCTGGCCGGGGGCGAACGGGGCTTCATCGCCCCAGTTTGCCCCGGCGCGGGAGAGAACGCGGCGGACGAGGGCGTAGCCGTTGCTGTGGACGCCGTTGCTGGGCAAGGCCAGGATGGCGTCGCCGCTCTGCACGGTCTCGGGCAGCAGGCGGGCGCGTTCGGCGGCGCCGACGGCGAAGCCGGCGAGGTCGTAGTCCCCTTGGGCGTAGAGGCCGGGCATCTCGGCGGTCTCGCCGCCGACGAGGGCGCAGCCGGCCTGCTTGCAGCCCTCGGCGATGCCGGCGACGACGGTGGCGGCCTGGTGCGGGTCAAGCCTGCCTACGGCGAAGTAGTCGAGGAAGAACAGCGGTTCGGCGCCCTGGACGACGAGATCGTTGACGCACATGGCGACGAGGTCGATGCCCACGGTGTCGTGCCGCCCGGTTTCGATGGCGAGCTTGAGCTTGGTGCCGACGCCGTCGGTGCTGGCCACGAGGATCGGGTCGGTGAAGCCGGCGGCGCGCAGATCGAACAAGGCGCCGAAGCCGCCGAGGCCGCCCATGCTCCCTGCCCTGCTGGTGGCTTTCGCGAGCGGCTTGAGGCGTTCGACGAGCGCGTCCCCGGCCTCGATATCGACGCCGGCGTCGCGGTAGGTGATGCCGTTGCGACGGTTGTCCATGAGCGGTTGTTAGAGCAGTTTTCGGGAGGGTGGAACTGCTGCGGGCCTCGAATTATCCTGACCGCGCCAGCCCCGCTCGGGCAAGGCGTCTTTATCGGCGTTACGGCCCTTGCAAATGGCACCGGTCGGGCCGGTCCCCCGGATGCGAAGCGGCCCCGCAGGCCACGACCAAGGCAACCTGCACGGCCACGCGCACGAATGGGGGAATGCCGTCGTCCGGCTGGTCCGCAGAGCCGAGGCGAGCCGATGAGCAGGCTGCGAGCGCAAGGCAAAAACAGAGGCCCGGCGCGATCAGGCGCGGGCGGAAGCATTGCGTCTCGGTCGCTCGTCTGGCCATAGCGCAAGCCTATTTGTTTCGCGCCGCTCCGGCCACTAAATTCGCCTCGGCAGACATTCGTGGCTTATGCCACGAATGTCTGCCGAGGCGCCTTTGAAGACGCAGCATTTTTCGCGTTGTGACGGCGAGCCGTCCCGCGAAATGATGCTTAGGCGCGACTGTCGAGGCGCGAATTCGTGCCGATGCCGCTTCCGCGGGCCGGGTGATGCGGTATGAAGGCAGGCGCATCAGTCCGAGGCAGAGGCGGGCGGGATCATGGCGGCGGCAGGAGGGCGGCAGGTGGCGGATGGAGGTTCGGGAGTGCAGCGCTCGGCGATCCTGAACCTGCCGAACGTCATCACCTTCGGGCGGATCTGCGCGGTGCCGCTGGCGGTCTGGCTGGTGCTGCACCGGCACATGGCGGCGGCGTTCGTGCTGTTCGCCTTGGCGGGGATATCGGATGCGGTGGATGGCTGGCTGGCCCGGCGCCGAGGAGGAACGGCGCTCGGGGCGATGATGGACCCGCTGGCGGACAAGGCGCTGCTGATCGGGATGTTCGTGACGCTCGCGGTGGCAAGGGTGCTGCCGGACTGGCTGGCGATGCTGGTGGTGTTCCGCGACGTGGTGATCGTGGGCGGCGTGCTCACGCTGTGGCTGACGAGCACGCCGGTGAAGATCAGGCCGCTGCTGATCTCGAAGCTGAACACGGCGCTGCAGCTGCTGCTGGTGGGGCTGGCGCTGCTGCTGGCGGGCTTCGGGCTTGATGCGCCGTGGCTGCTGTCGGCGCTGACCTGGGCGGTGGCGGCGACGACCCTGGGGTCGGGCGCGGCATACGTGGCCAAGGTGGTGCGGTGATGGCGGACATGCCGCCCGGCAACGAGACGGTGCTGGTCGTCGAGCCGCGCGGCGCGACCCGGACTCAGCGGTTCGGGCTGCTGGCCGGGCTGCTGCTGGCGCTCTACGTGGCGCTCTACTTGTTCAACTCGATCCTGCTGCCGTTCGTGGCCGCGGCGGGCATCGCGTATTTCCTCGACCCGCCGACGACGCGGCTGACGCGGCTGGGGCTGCCGCGGGGGACGGCGGCGTTCATCATGATCCTGGCGCTGGTGCTGGCGTGCCTGGCGTTCGCGCTGCTGCTGTATCCGTTGCTGCTGTCGCAGCTGGGGCTGCTGATCTCGCGGGCGCCGTACTACGCGAACTCGATTCGGGAATGGCTGGAGCAGGTGATCGCGCGGGCGCAGGATACGTTCGGGCCAGAGTATGTGGATACCAAGCTGCGGGACCTGGTGGGGGGGCAGGCCGGGTCGATGCTGTACTTCCTGCTGGGGACGGCGACGCGGCTGGTCAACGGCGGGTTCGCGCTGTTCAACGTGCTGTCGCTGCTGGTGGTGACGCCGGTGGTGGCGTTCTACCTGCTGCGCGATTGGCGGCGGGCGGTGGCGCGGGTGGATAGCTGGTTGCCGCGGCGCTATGCGGAGGTGCTGCGGGCGCAGGCGCGGGAGGTGGACCGGATCCTGTCCGCCTGGCTGCGGGGCCAGGCGCTGTGCTGCCTGCTGCTGGCCGGGTTCTACGCGCTGACGCTGTCGGCGGTGGGGCTCGACCTGGGGCTGATCGTGGGGATTTCGGCAGGATTGCTGTCGTTCATCCCTTACGTGGGCAGCATCACCGGGGGGGTGGCGAGCATCGGGCTGGCACTGGCGCAGTTCACGTGGCCGGGGGTGGCGATGGTGGCGGCGGTGTTCGTGCTCGGGCAGTTGCTGGAGGGGTATGTCATATATCCCCGCTTCCTGGGCGACCGGGTGGAGCTTCATGCGGCATGGGTGATCTTCGCGCTGTTCGCAGGCGGCGCGGCGTTCGGCTTCCTGGGCGTGCTGATGGCGGTCCCGGTGGCGGCGGCGATCGGGGTGCTGGCGCGGTTCTGGCTGCGGCGGTACCTGGCCAGCCCGCTTTACCTCGATCCGCCGGCACGCTGATGGAAGGCGATCAGCTCGCGCTGCGGTTCCCGCGCGATGCCCGGTTCCGGTCCGGCGAGCTGTTGCCGAACCCGGCGCAGGAGGAGGCGCAGGCCTGGCTGGCGCGGACCGCGGACTGGCCGCTGGGGCGGCTGTTCCTCTGGGGGGCGACGGGATGCGGCAAGACCCACCTGCTGCACGCCTGGGCCGAACGGCTCGGCGGAGCGGTGCTGGGGCGCGAGGCGCACGACGAATGGCCCGAAGCGCCTGTGGCGCTCGACGAGGCCGACCAGGTCCGCGACGAGGAGGCGTTGCTGCATCTGCTGAACCGCGCGGCGGAGGCCGGGCAGCCGGTGCTGATGGCGGGCCGCGTGCCGCCGGGACGGATGCAGTTGGCGCTGCCGGACCTGGCCAGCCGCTTGCGGGCGACGACGGCGGTGGAGATCGGGGCGGCGCCGGACGGCTTCCTGCAGATGCTGCTGTCGCGGCTGCTGGCGGAGCGGCAGTTGCGGGTCGCGGAGCCGGTGCAGGCCTGGCTGCTGACGCGGCTGTCGCGGTCGCCGGGGGCGTTGCGCGATGCGGTGGCGCTGCTGGATGCAAAGGCGCTGGAGCGGGGCCAGGGGATCACGCGGGCGCTGGCCTCGTCGGTGCTGGGGTTCGATGAATGTCCCGCCGGCGTCTCGCCGGACCAGGGCGGGATGGAGTAAGACTGAAGGCATGTCCAGACGAAAAGCAACGCCTGCCGCGGCGGCGCCGATCGGGCCTGAAAGCCCGGAACGGTTCATCAACCGGGAGCTGTCGTGGCTCGACTTCAATCAGCGCGTGGTCGAGGAGGCGGAGAACGAGCGGCATCCGTTGCTGGAACGGCTGCGCTTCGTGTCGATCAGCGCCTCGAACCTGGACGAGTTCTTCTCGGTGCGGGTGGCCGGGCTGATGGGGCAGGCGAAGGCGGGGCTGGTGACGCACAGCCCGGACGGACGCACCCCGGCGCAGCAGTTGGGGGCGATCCAGGGCCGGGCGCAGACGCTGATGATCCAGCAGCAGCGCGCCTGGCATGACCTGCTGGGGCGCCTGTCCGAGGCGGGCATCGAGTTGTGCAAAACCGAGGCGTTGCCGGAGATGGACCGGGGATGGCTCGACGCCTGGTTCATGGACCGGGTGTTCCCGGTGCTGACGCCGCTGGCGATCGACCCGGCGCATCCGTTCCCGTTCATCCCGAACATGGGCCTGGTCAAGGTGCTGAAGCTGTTCCGCGACGAGGACGGGCATGGCATGAACGGGCTCATTCCGTTGCCGGCGTCGATCGAGCGGTTCGTGCGCTTGCCGGAGGCGCTGGCGGCGGGTCCGGCCATCGCCGGGGCGGACAAGCCGGGGCGGATCCGCTTCGTGCTGCTTGACGACCTGGTGGGGATGTTCCTGGACCGGCTGTTCCCCGGGTTCCGGGTGCTGAGCCAGGGCATGTTCCGGCTGATCCGGGATACGGGGGTGGAGTTCGAGGAGGAGGCCGAGGACCTGGTGCGGTCCTACGAGACGGCGCTGAAGCGGCGCCGCCGGGGGGTGGCGATCCATCTGAGCGTCGACGCCTCGATGCCGGACGACCTCAAGGCAATGGTGGTCGACGAGCTGGACGTGGATCAGAAGAGCATCCCCGGCGACGAGGTCGTGTTGCAGGACGGCATCCTGGGCATGAGCGACGTCAAGCAGATGATCGTGGACGACCGGCCCGACCTGCTGTTCCCGGCCTATGCGCCGCGGTTCCCGGAACGCATCCGCGATTTCGGCGGCGATTGCTTCGCGGCAATAAGGGCCAAGGACATCATCGTGCATCACCCGTTCGAGAGCTTCGACGTGGTGGTGCAGTTCCTGCGCCAGGCGGCGGCGGACCCGAACGTGGTGGCGGTGAAGCAGACGCTGTATCGCACGAGCCGGGACAGCCCGATCGTCAAAGCGCTGATCGAGGCGGCGGAGGCGGGCAAGAGCGTCACCGCCATGATCGAGCTGCGGGCGCGGTTCGACGAGGAGGCCAACATCCGGCTGGCGCGGACGATGGAGAGCGCGGGCGTGCAGGTGGTGTTCGGGTTCACGCAGTTGAAGACGCACGCGAAGCTGAGTTTAGTGGTGCGGCGCGAGGGCCAGATGATGCGCAGCTACGCCCATTTCGGCACCGGCAACTATCACCCGATCACGGCGCGGGTCTATACTGACCTCAGCTTCTTCACCTGCGACCCGGACCTGGTGCGCGACAGCGCCCGGCTGTTCAACTACATGACCGGCTACGCGAAGCCGGACGCGATGGATTGCGTGGCGTTCAGCCCGTTGACGACGCGCAGGACGCTGGAGGCGCTGATCGACGCCGAGGCGGAGCACGCGCGGGCGGGCCGTCCGTCCGGCATCTGGCTGAAGATGAACAGCCTGGTGGACGCGGCGCTGATCGACCGGCTCTATGCCGCCTCGCAGGCCGGGGCGCCGGTCATGATCGTGGTGCGCGGCATTTGCTGCCTGCGTCCGGGCGTGCCGGGGCTGTCGGACACGATCCGGGTCAAGAGCATCGTCGGGCGGTTCCTTGAGCACAGCCGGATCTACGTGTTTGGGAATGGCCATCGCTTGCCGAGCCGCCATGCCAAGGTGTTCATCAGCAGCGCGGACATGATGGCGCGGAACCTCGAATGGCGGGTGGAGACGCTGGTGCCCGTCTTCAACAGCACGGTGCATCAGCAGGTATTGGATCAGATCATGGTGGTGAACCTGAAGGACAATCTGCAATCGTGGGAGCTGGGCCCGGATGGGGCCTGGCGGCGGGTGGCGGTGGGGGCGAAGCCGTTCTCGGCGCATCACTACTTCATGACCAACCCGTCGCTGTCGGGCCGCGGGTCGGCGCTGCACGGGGGCGTGGTCCCGGCCGCGGCGCACCGGCGGCAAGACCGCGTGAGCCAGGACTGAGGGGTTGGCCTTGTCTTTGGTTGCGGGCGCCGGCGCCCGGTCAGCGGTGGTGGACCTCGGGTCGAACTCGGTCCGGCTGGTCGTTTTCGAGGGGCGGGGGCGCAATCCCATCGCCATCTTCAACGAGAAGGCGACGCTGAAGCTGGGCCGCGGGATGCAGGCAAGCGGACGGCTGAACGAGGCGGCGGTCGGGCAGGCGGTGCGCGTGGTCGGGCGCTATGCCTCGGTCGCGCGGGCGATGGGCGCGGACCCGTTCGAGATCTTGGCAACGGCCGCGGTGCGGGACGCCTCGAACGGCCCCGCGTTCGTCGCCGGGCTGGAGCAGCAGATCGCGGCGGCGGGAATGCCGGGGACGCGCATCCGGGTGCTGTCCGGCGAGGAGGAGGCGGCGCTGTCCTCGGACGGGGTGCTGTGCGGGTTTCCGGGAGCGGACGGCCTGCTGGCCGACATCGGCGGCGGATCGCTCGAACTGGTGCTGCTCGACGCCGGGCAGGTCCGGGACGCGACGACGCTGCGGCTTGGAGTGATCCGGTTGGCGGAGCGGTCCGGCGGGGACTTGTCCCGGGCGCGGGCGATCGCCGATGGGGATCTGGCGTCGGTGTTCTGGCTGGACCAGGCGGCGGGGCGGGACCTGTTCCTGGTCGGGGGCGCCTGGCGGGCCTTGGCGCGGGCGCACATGGAGCTGGCCGGCTATCCGCTGAACGTGGTGCATCACTACGCCATCGGCGCGGACGCGGCGCGGTCGCTGGCGGCGATGGTGCTGGATGCGCCGAAGAAGGGGCCGGAACGGATGCCGGGGGTGCCGCGAAGGCGGGCCGAGGACCTGCCTTTCGCGGCGACGGTGCTGCGGCGGCTGCTGCGGCGCTCGGGCGCGCGCCGGGTGGTGTTCAGCGCCAACGGCATCCGCGAGGGATGGTTCATGGCGCTGGTGCCGCCGGATGTCCGCGAGCAGGACCCGATGCTGGCCGCAGCCGAGGAGATGGGGCTGAGGCTCGGGCGGGAGCCGGCATTGCCGCCGCACTTGATCGAGTGGACTGCGCCGCTGTTCGAGGGCGAGGGCGGCCAGGCGCGGCGGCTGCGGCAGGCGGCGTGCTGGCTGTCGGACATCGGCAGCCATGATCATCCGGAATACCGGGCGGACCAGTCGTTCTGGCGGGTGCTGCGCCAACCCGGCGTCGCGCTCGACCATTCGGAGCGGGCGTTTCTCGCGCTGGCGGTGGCGCTGCGTTACGAGGCGGAGAACGCCGCCCCGTTCCTGCCGGTCGCCCGCGGGCTGCTCGATGAGGCCGCGGCCGCGCAGGCGACGGTGCTGGGGGCGGCGTTGCGGCTTGCCTACACGGTGTCGGCGGGAACGACGGCGCTGCTTTCGAGTTCGACGCTGCACCTGAACGCCGGGCGGCTGACGCTGCGGCTCGGCGAGGCCGGGGCATTCGCGGGGGAAGGCGTGGAGCGGCGGCTGGAGCGGGTCGCGGCGGCGATGGGGGTGGACGCGGCGCTGGACGGGGCGTAACGGCCACCTCTTTCAGGAGCACGCTGGCAAAGCTGCCTGGCCAAACAGAGGTTCGGAGCGCATTTGCCATCCCTGCCGATGCCAAATGCGCTCCGGGCGCACCGGCGAACCAGCTCCGCACGGTTCGCAATACAGTTCGCGATATGGCTCGCAATTTGGGCGCCGGCCTGCAGCGTTGCGGCATCGCGGCCCCGATCAGGCCGCAGACGCCGCGGCACGCGCCCCCGTGACGTGACCGAAGCTCTCGATCGGAGCAGGCCGGCCCACCAGCCACCCCTGCACCTCCTCGCACCCGGCGTCCCGCAGCGCCTCAAGCTGCAGCACCGTCTCCACCCCTCCGCCACCACCGGCAAGCCCAACCCGCGCGCCAGGCCCAGCACCGCGCGCACGATGGCCCGGTCCTGACCGCCCGGCGTTTCGCTGATCCCGGACACGAAGCTGCGGTCGATCTTGAGCTGATCGAACGGGAACGCCCGCAAGGTTGCCAGCGACGAATACCCGGTGCCGAAATCGTCCAGTGCCACCTGCACGCCGAGCGCCTTCAAACGGCTCAGCGCCGCCAGCACCCGCTCCGGCTCACGGATCAGCACGCCCTCCGTCACCTCCAGCATCAGGCGCGAGGGCGCCAGCCCGGAAGACCGGAGCGTCTCCTCCACCAGCAACGCGAACGCCTCGCCCTGTTGCACCTGCACCGGCGACACGTTCACCGCCACCCGCAGCGGCGCCGCCCAGCGTGCCGCCTCGCGGCAGGCCCGGTCCAGCACCCAGGCGCCGATGGCCGAGATAGCCCCGCACGCCTCCGCGACCGGGATGAACACGTCGGGCGGCACCGGCCCGCGCTCAGGGTGGCGCCAACGCAGCAGCACCTCGAACCCCGTGACGCCGCCACCGCCCGCGGCCGACAGCGGCTGCCAGGCCAGCGCGAACTCGCCGCGCCCGGCCGCCTGGTGCAGGTCGTGCTCCAGCGCCCGGCGCTCGCGCAACTCGTGGTCCATCTCCGGCCGGAAGAAAGCCGCGCGGTTCTTGCCCGCCCACTTCGCCCGGTAAAGCGCCGTGTCGGCGTTGTGCAGCAGCGTCTCCGCATCGTCGCCGTCCGCGGGGAACTGCGCGATGCCGATCGAGGTCGTCACGTTGCTCGGCGCCTCGCCGGCGCCGAGGCCGTAGGGTTCGGCCAGCGCCTCCACCAGCCGGTCGGCCAGCGCGCGCGCCATATCGGGCTGGACATGGTCGGCCTGCAGCACGACGAACTCGTCGCCGCCGATTCGCGCTACCGTGTCGGTCTCGCGCACGCACCGGCTCAGCCTCGCCGCCACTTCGCGCAGCAGCCGGTCGCCCGCAGCGTGGCCGCGCAGGTCGTTCACCGCCTTGAAGCCGTCAAGGTCGAGGCAGAGCATCGCCAGCGTGCCGCCCGTGCGCCGGGCCCGGGCGATCGCCTCGATGGCGCGCTCTTGCAGCAGCGACCGGTTGGCCAAGCCCGTCAGAGCGTCATGGTGCGCCAGCCGGTAGATCCGCTCCGCGGCCAACCGGTGCTCGGTCACGTCCTGGCACACCCCGCGCACCGCGACGGCACGGCCCGAAGCGTCCGTCTCAATCTGAGTCTCGGCCCAGAACCAGGCAACGCTGCCGTCTTCGCGCAGCGCCCGCCACTCATGCTCCTCCACCGGCTCAGACGTCGCCGCGCGAGCGAGCGCGGCCGCCGTTGACGCCCGGTCGTCAGGATGAATGCGCTTAAGCAGGTTCTCGTGCGTCGGCTCGAACGTCCGCGGATCGGTCCCGAGCAGTCGGTGCAGCTCATCCGACAGCGCCAGCGTGCCCTCGACCAGATCGCGCCTCCAGGTGCCGATCCGCGCCACCCGGTGCGCATCGCGCAGCTCGGCCGCGTGCGCCGCGGCGGCCAGGGCCGCCTCTTCCCGCTCGCGCGCGCGGGACAGCGCCTCCCCGGCCTGCTCGCTCGCGCGCTGGGCCAGCTCGTCGCGCCGGATGCCTTCGCGCTCATTCAGCAAGTAAGTCCGCCGCTGTTGCCGCTCGAGGCGGTGGTTCGCGAGCAGGGTGAACCCGCAGATTGCCACGATCGAGCCGAAGATCATGCTTTTGACGTCCGGATTGGCGCCGTCAAACAGCCAGAAGTCGGCGGCGCTGCAAAGCACCGTGAATACCGATGCCGGCAACGCGAAGCGCAGACGAACCGCCGCGACGACGTTGATGTAGAGCAAAGTCAGTATTGGGCAGTATCGAAAGAATATGCCGTTCGGATGATTGCTCGCTTGATAGACAACGATGGCCGCAATGAGACTGAGCAATGCCGCGCCGACCTGGGTTATTTCACGCCAGAACGCCGGCGGCTCCCTCCGGACGTAAACCATGACCGCCAGCAGCACGGGCGTCACCAACCCGAACTGTGCTGCAAATGCCCGCCAGGCGATATCCGGAAGCAAGCTGAAGTAATTGAAGATAAAGCTGTCGGACAGCAGCAGGCCAACCATTCCATACCACACGAAAACCCGGCACCGCTCCGGTCCGGTCTCATGCTCGAACTGCGCTTCCAGCGCAGCGGGGAACCGCAGGCGCAACCCTCTGCCGTTCAAAGCAGCATCGATCAGGGACGCACGGTCCTCTCCGTCAGGACTGCCGTTCCGATCAAGGCAGGCTTTGAACATCATACCATCCCTGTATCCCGCCGCTCCCGTATCGGAGCGGTCTCGAACACAAGGTAACCGCCAATCCTTAACGCCGTCCGAACATTCTCGCAGGACTAAGTTCATGTTTCATATGAAACCGTCAGTATAGACACCGGCCTCCAAGAGTGGTTTTGCAAAACTTGTCGATACCGCGCCAACTCGCCAACCGCCCCCGCAAGGCAGCGGCCGCCCGTCACCCCGCCGTCTGCGGCGCCAGCTCCTCCACCCGCGGGTCCTCCCCGCCCAGCCAATCCGCGTGCTTGGCCGTGGTGTCGAAATGCGCGCTCGTCTTGAACAGCTCATAGTCGCCGCCCGACGCCGCCTGCGCGCTCCGGGCCAGGATCGCCGCCACCGCCTGCTCGTCCATCGGCTTGAACGTCCGCGTCGCCTCCAGCGCCTGGTCGAGCGCCCGGTCGTCGTCGATCCCGGTGATCACCACGGCCGTGGGCAGGTTCAGCGCGTAGTGCAGGCACTCCATCGGCTTGACAGCCCCGCTCTTCAGGATCACCCCGTCCGCGCCGCCGAACGCCTTCATCGTCATCACCCCGATGCCCTGCCCGATCGCCGCCGGCATCGCCAGCCGCGCGAAGCTGCGGAAATGCGCGTCCATCAAGTTGCTCGGCATCAGCGCCGTGTCGAACTGGAACCCGTGCTTGCGCGCCACCTCCATCATGTAGACATGGATCGCCGGGTCCTTGTGCCCGGTGAAGCCGATGTAGCGGATCTTGCCCGCTTTCTGCGCCTCGGTCGCCGCCTCGAGCGCGCCGCCCTTCTTGAAGATCCGGTCCGGATCGTCGTAGCGCAGGATCTCGTGGAACTGCCAAAGGTCGATCCGGTCGGTCTTGAGCCGCGTCAACGACTCCTCCAATTGCGCGTTCGCCGCCTCCTTGGTGCGCCCGTCCACCTTGGTCATCAGGAACACCTTGTCGCGGTAGCCGCCCTGCGACAGCGCCGTGCCCATCCGCTTCTCGCTCCGGCCCTCGTTGTAGTCCCACGAGTTGTCCATGAACGTGATGCCGTGGTCGACCGCCGCGTGGCACAGCCGGATCGACTCCGCCTCCGAGATCGCGGGCTTGGCAAAATGCGACCCCCCGAACCCGATCGCCGACACCCGCTCCGGGATGCGTCCCAGCGTGCGGTACAGCATGTCCCCCCGCCGCTCGCCCACGTCGGTCAGCTTCGGCAGCGGCGGCAACGGCCCCGCCGGCTTGCCGATCGCCGCCCATGCCTGGCCCGCGCCCGCCGCGGCCAGCCCGCCGGCCGCCACGGCGCCCTTGAACAGGTTCCTGCGCTCCATCCCATCGCTCCTCGCTTGATGACGGCCAGCTAAGCCCTCACCGTCCGGCGCGACAAATCGCAAAGCCGTGCGCGCCCCGGCGCCCGCGAACCCTTGCGCGGCCCGAGGCGTTGTGCAGCATACTCCGGAGCGCCACGATGCAGCACATCCACCTCCATCCTCTCGGCGGCATCGCCGGCGACATGTTCGTCGCCTGCCTGCTCGACGCCTTTCCCCGGCACGCAGCCGCCGCCATGCAGTCGGCACGGGATCTGGCCTCCGTGGAGTGCGCCTTCGCGCCGCACGACGATGGCACTCTCACCGGCAGCCGCTTCACCGTCAGCCCGCACGCGCACCCGGCGCACGACCATCACCATGCCGCCTGGCGCGACATCCGCGCCCGCCTGCACGCCTCCGCCCTGGCGCCCGCCGTGCGGGACCACGCCATCGGCATCTTCGCAACACTCGCCGAGGCCGAGGGACAGGTCCACGGCTGTTGCCCGGACGACGTCGCCTTCCACGAGGTCGGCGCCGCCGACTCCATCGCCGACATCGTCGCCGCTGCGTTCCTGATCGACGCCGTCGGCCCGGCCACCTGGTCGGTCGCTTCCCTCCCCCTCGGCAGCGGCACGGTCCATACCGCGCACGGAACCATGCCCGTCCCCGCCCCCGCGACCGCCCTGCTGCTGCGCGGCTTCGCCGTCCACGACGACGGCATCCCGGGCGAGCGCGTGACCCCGACCGGGGCGGCCATTCTGCGCCATCTCGGCTGCGCCGCCCCCATCCCGGCCCAGGCAACCCTCCGCCACGCCGGCTACGGCTTCGGCGCCCGCCGCCTGCCCGGCCTCAGCAACTGCCTCCGTGCCCTCGTGTTCGAAACCGGGCCGATCGCCGCCCTCCCCGGCCACCGCGAGCTCGCCGTCGTCAGCTTCGAGGTGGACGACCAATCCGGCGAGGAGTTGGCCGCGGGCCTCGACCGTATCCGCGCCGCGCCGGGTATCCACGACATCGTCCAGGTGCCGGCCTTCGGCAAGAAGTCGCGCCTGGCCGTCCAGGTCCAGGTGCTCGCCGCCCCCGACGCGCTCGAGGCCGCCGTGGACGCCTGCTTTCGCGAGACCACCACCATCGGCCTGCGCACCCATCTGGTCCAGGGCCGCGCCCTGCCCCGCCGCTTCGAGACCGTCGAGGTCGAAGGCCACCCCCTGACGGTGAAGCTGGTCGAGCGTCCGGCCCCGGGCGGCGCGGTCCTCACCGGCAAGGCGGAAGCCGACCACCTCCAGGCCGTCCCTTCCCACGCCGCCCGCACCCGCCTCCGCCGCGACGCCGAGCGCCTGGCCCTGGCCTTGGCGCGTGAACCGGACGGCGCCGCATGACCGCCCTCGCCCGCCTCCACGCCGCGCTCGACGGCATGGGACCGCTCGCCATCGCCGTCAGCGGCGGCATCGACAGCCTGACCCTCTCCGTTGCCGCGCACCGCCGCGCGCCGGGCCAGGCGACGATGCACCACGCCACCTCCCCCGCCGTGCCGCCCGAGGCGACCGCGCGCACCCGCGCCCTGGCCGCCGCCGAGGGCTGGGCGCTCGACGTGTTCGACGCCGGCGAGTTTGCCGACCCCTCCTACCGCGCCAACCCGGTCAACCGCTGCTTCTTCTGCAAAACCAGCCTCTACGGCGCCGTCGCCGCCCGCACGGCCAGGCAGATCGTCTCCGGCACGAACACCGACGATCTCGGCGACTACCGCCCGGGCCTCGACGCGGCGGGCAACCACGGCGTCCGCCATCCCTACGTCGAGGCCGGCATCGACAAGCCCGACGTCCGCCTGCTCGCCGCCGGGCTGGGCCTCGGCGCGCTGTCCGAGCTGCCGTCCTCGCCGTGCCTGGCCAGCCGGGTCGAGACCGGCCTGCGCATCGAGCCGTCCGTCCTCGCCCTGGTCCACGCCGCCGAGACCCTCGTGGCCAGCCGCCTCGCCCCCCGCACCGTCCGCTGCCGCATCCGCGCCCGCGGCGTCGTCATCGAGCTTGACCCGGCCGCCCTCGTAGCCGCCGATACTGTGCGGGCCGACGTGCAGGCCCTGGCAACCCGAGCCGGCTTCGCCGCCCCGGTCGCCTTCGCCCCCTACAAGACCGGCAGCGCCTTCCTGCACGCCCCGGCATGACCGACGGACCCGACTTCGTGCTCGACGAGGCCCGCACCGCCCGCATCGGCTTCGGCGAGGCCGTGTTCTGCGCCGGCAAGTCCGCCGCCCAGATCGCCGCCATCCTTGATAGTACTCACACCCCACTGCTGCTCACCCGGCTCGCCCCGGACAAGTTCGCCGCGCTGCCGCTCGCCCAGCAGCGCGCGCTCGATTACGACCCGGTCTCGGCCACCGCCTTCTCCGGCCCGCCGCTCCCGCTTTTCGGCCCGGCCCGGATCGCCGTCGTCACCGCCGGCACCTCGGACGTGCCGGTCGCCCAGGAAGCGGTCCGCACCCTGGCGTTCCAGGGCCAGGAGGCCAGCCTGATCGCCGACGTGGGGGTGGCCGGGCTGTGGCGGCTGATGCGCCGGGTGGAGGAGCTGCGGCGCATGAGGGTGGTGATCGTCGCCGCGGGCATGGACGCGGCCCTTCCCAGCGTGGTCGGCGGCCTGATCGGCGGCGTGATCATCGCGGTGCCGACCTCGGTCGGCTACGGCGTGGCGGCGGGCGGGCACGCGGCCCTGAACGCCATCTTGGCGAGTTGCGCCCCCGGCGTCCTCGCCGTCAACATCGACAACGGCTACGGCGCGGCCTGCGCCGCCCTGCGCGTCCTGGGGCCTGCCCCGGACCAATCCGATAGGAGCACATGATGGAACGACGCGACCTGATGAAAGCGGCCGCCGCCGCCGCGATCGCCACCCCCGCCTTCGCCGAAACTGCGAAGGAGATCGTCAGCCAGACCAGCCAGGGCGGCGCCGACAAGCCTGCCGGCCCCGTCACTTCGAAGCTGGCGCAGAACCCGGAGATGAAATACCGCCCGCTCGGCACGACCGGCGAGGTCGTCTCCATCATCGGCGTCGGCGGCTTCCACCTCGCCAAGCCCGGCGGCCCCACCAGCGACGTGGCGATCCGGATCGTGCACGAGGCGATCGGGGCCGGCATTACCTTCTTCGACAACTGCTGGGACTACAACGGCGGCGAAAGCGAGATCCGGCTCGGCAAGGCGCTGGCCGGCGGCTACCGCGACCGCGTGTTCCTGATGACCAAGATCGATGGCCGCACCGCCGAAGCGGCGATGAAGCAACTGGACGAGTCGCTCAAGCGGCTGCAAACCGACCATCTGGATCTGCTGCAATTCCACGAGATCATCCGCATGGACGACCCGGAGAAAGTCTTCGCCCCGAATGGCGCGCTGGAGGCGGTGCTGAAGGCCCGCGAGCAAGGCAAGCTGCGCTACATCGGCTTCACCGGCCACAAGAGCCCGGCCATCCACAAGCACATGTTCGAAGTGGCCGACCAACACGGTTTTCACTTCGACACCGTGCAGATGCCGCTCAACGTCATGGACGCGCATTACGACAGCTTCGAGCAGATCGTCCTGCCGATCGCCCTCCGGCATGGAACCGGCGTGCTGGGCATGAAGGCGTTCGGCGACCCGTTCATCCTGCAGAGCAACGTCGCCCCCCCGATCCAACTGCTGCAGTACCCGCTCAGCCTGCCGGTCGCGCTGCAAGTGACCGGCATCGACAGCCTGCCGATCTTGCGGCAGGCCCTGGACGCGGTGCGCTTCCTCGATGCATTCAAGCCGGAGATGCGCGAGGCCCTGCTGGCCAAGACCGCGCCGGTCGCGCGCGACGGCAGCACGGAGCGTTACAAGGTGAGCCACCACTTCGACGGAACCATCCAGAACCCGCAGTGGCTGGGCTGATCCAACCCCGCCCCGCCCGGCGCCTGCGAGGCCGGGCGGGGCCATTGCTGCTGGCGCTCGCGGCGGGGAACGTGGCGGCGTGGGCCTGGGCGTTGGCGGCTTTCCACGACTACCCGGTGCTGCTGGGCAGCGCCATGCTGGCCTACAGCTTCGGCCTGCGCCACGCCTTCGACGCCGACCATATCGCCGCCATCGACAACGTCACCCGCAAGCTGATGCAGGACGGCCAGCGCCCGCTCGGCGTGGGGCTGTTCTTCTCGCTCGGCCACTCCACCGTGGTGGTGCTGGCCAGCCTGGGCATCGCCACCGCGGCGTTCGCCTTCGCCGACCAGCTCCAGGCGTGGCGCGGGGTCGGCGGGCTGATCGGCACGTCGGTCTCCATCCTGTTCCTGCTCGCGATCGCTGCCGTCAACGTCACCATCCTGCTCGCCATCCGCCGGACCTTCGTGCGCCTGCGGGCCGGGGAGGCGGTAAGCGACAACGAGCTCGACGCCCTGCTCTCGGGCGGCGGCGTCGTGGCCCGGCTGCTGCGCCCGTTGTTCCGGCTGATCCGCCGGAGCTGGCACATGTACCCGCTCGGGTTCCTGTTCGGCCTCGGCTTCGACACCGCGACCGAGGTCGGCCTGCTCGGCATCGCGGCGGCGGGGGCGAGCAACGGGGTGGCGATCAGCTCGATCCTGGTGTTCCCCGCCCTGTTCACCGCCGGTATGACGCTGATGGACACGGTGGACAGCGTGCTGATGGTCGGCGCCTACGATTGGGCGTTCGCCCGGCCGGTCCGCAAGTTGTATTACAACATGACGATCACCTTCGCCTCCGTGGTGGTCGCCTTGCTGGTCGGCCTCATCGAGGTGCTGCACCTGGTCGCCGACCGGTTGCAGCCGACGGGGCGGTTCTGGGACATGGTGGCCGTGCTGAACGACCATTTCGGCGCGATCGGCTTCGTGATCGTGGGGGTGTTCGTCGTCTGCTGGGGGGCGTCGGTGCTGCTCTACCGCGCCTCGGGCTACGACCGACTCGACGCCGGAGCCTAAAGCTGCGGGTTCGTTGCCATGCTGTTCTACGAGCCGCTGTTCCTGTTCCTGTTCTTCCCCGTGGTGCTGGCCGCGTTCCTGGCGGCGCGGCGCAGGCATGGGGCGCGGGTCTGGGTGCTGCTGGCCGCCAGCGTGTTCTTCTATCTCTGGAGCGAGCCGCGGTTCGTGCCCGTGGTGCTGGCGACCTGCGTGACCGATCTGGCGCTGGGCCGGGTCGTGGCCGGGCCGCGGGGCGGGTGGTGGCTGGCGCTGGGCGTCGTGATCAACGTGGGCATGCTCGGGTATTACAAGTATACCGGCTTCGCGGTCGACAACCTCGACCTGATGCTGGCCGGCATGGGCCTGCCGGCGCTGAAGGTGGGCGCGGTGGCGTTGCCGATCGGGGTCTCGTTCATCGTATTCGAGAAGATCACCTACCTGGCCGACATCCGCCGCGGCCTGAGCCGCCCGGCGCCGGATTTGTGGACCTACCTGCTCTACGTGTTCCTGTTCCCGAAGCTGCTGGCCGGGCCGATCATCAAGTACCACGAGCTTGAGGCGCAGCTGCTGGCGGGCGGGCGCGAGCGGGCGGGCGACCTGTCCGAAGGGTTCGCCCGGTTCATGCTGGGGGTGATCAAGAAGACGCTGCTGGCCGACACGCTGGCGGCCGGGGCCGACGCCGCCTTCGCTGCCGACCCGGCGCGGCTCGGGTTCGCCGACGCCTGGTGGGGGGTGCTGTTCTTCACGTTCCAGATCTACATTGATTTCAGCGCCTATTCCGACATGGCGATCGGGCTGGCGCGGATGTTCGGGTTTCATCTGCCGGAGAACTTCAACAAGCCTTACATTTCATGCAGCATCACCGAGTTCTGGCGGCGGTGGCACATCTCGCTTTCGACTTGGATACGGGAGTACCTTTACATCCCGTTGGGCGGCAACCGGGTTCCGGCCTGGCGGCGGTATGCGAACCTGTGGGCGTGCTTCCTGCTCAGCGGGCTGTGGCACGGGGCGGCTTGGACCTACGTGGCCTGGGGGGCCTATAACGGGGTGTTCCTGGTGCTGGAGCGCATCGTGCTGCTGCGGCTGCTGGGGCGGTTGCCGGCCGTTGCGGCCAACGGGGTCACGTTCCTGGTGACGGTGCTGGGGTGGACGGTGTTCCGGGCCGGGTCGATGGAGCAGGCGGGAGGATTTTACGGGGCGATGCTTCGGCCCGGGTTGGAGGGGAGTTCGGGGCTTTGGCGCGACGCGCTGCTGATGAGCGCGCTTTGGGCGGGGGCGGCGCTGTCGTTCCTGCCCCGGATTCCAGGATTCGAGCGGGCGGGGGCGGCGGCGCTGGCGGCGCCCTGGGGGCGGTTCGGGGTGAACCTGGCGCTGTCGTTGCTGTTCGTGCTGGCGTTGGCGAAGGCGATGGCCGATCCGTTCAAGCCGTTCCTGTATTTCCGGTTCTGAGCATGGCGCTGCGGCGGCGGGCAGTTTGGCCGAATGTGCCGATTGCGATCGGAGCGGCGGCGCTGCTGGCCGGCGCTGGGTTGCTGGTGGCGAACCTGCTGCTGCGGGCGACCCGGATCAACCACGGCATCAAGCTGTTCCCGGGGCTGAGCGGGGTGGTCGCGCAGGAGAAGCCGGCGTTCTCGCTCGCCAACCTGCTGAGCGGACACTACCAATCCGTTTATGGCCGCCAGCTGAGCCCCTTGTCGCCGCTCTACCCGGCGGCGGTGCGGCTTCGCAACCAGGTGGAATATTCGGTCTTCGGGGTCTCGGCGACGCCGGCGGTGGTGGTGGGGCGGGACCGGGTGCTGCTGGAGCGGCCCTATGTCGACGATTACTGCAGCCGGGATCTGGCCGCGTTCATGCCTTGGGGGCGGCGGTGGGCGCGCGTGATCCGGGCGATGCAGGACGCGGTGGAGCGGCGGGGGCAGCGGTTCCTGTATGTGCTGACGCCGTCCAAGGTGGCGCAGTATCCGGGGGACTTGCCGGACGGGATGCCATGCCTGGCCAGGGCGGCGGACCGGACGGGGCTGGTTCCGGCCTGGCTCGGGCTGGTGCGGGCGGCGGGGGTGCATGTGGCGGACACGACGGCGGCGATCTGGGCCGCGCATGGGGCGTATCCGTTCAAGCTGTATCCGAAGGGGGGGACGCACTGGAACGCAGTGGGGGCGGCGTTGGGGACGCGGGCGGTGCAGGTTGGGTTGGATAAGATGATCGGAGGCGGGCGGTTCTCGCCGCTGGGATTCAGTTGGACGCTGTCCGATCACCCGGAGGGGGTGGACGTGGACTTGGCGATGCTGATGAACCTGATGTGGAAGCCGGTGCATTACCAGGTTCCGGCCGTCCGGTTGCAGTTGCCGGATGCGCCGCCGGGCTGCGAGGGATGGTCGATCACGGTGGTGGGGGGAAGCTTCATGCATGGGATCGGGGAGACGCTGTCGGGGGCCGGATGCCGGCCCCGGGTGGTGGAATATGAGTACTGGTCGGCTGTCCGGCTGGCCTGGGAGGGGGGGCAGCTCGTGTCGGGGAGGGCGGTGGATGACGGGGAGCGGGCGGCGCGGCTGAGAGGGGCGGACCTGGTGATCTATGAGGAGAACGAGCAGGTGCTGGGGCGGGACCGGCATGGGCCGGCGTTGGCGGCGTTCCTGGGGGTGGGGGCGCCGTAAGTTTTCACGTGAAACATCCTGGGGCGCTTAGGGCGGCGGCGGCCTGATTTTTTCGGCGCCGCCGCTTGGCTTCAGCCCGCCTTGCGCTGCACCGCGCCCTTGGCCGGATAGTCGATGGTGCCGCGCAGGGCCGCGATCCGTTCCGGCGAGAACCGCGGCACCGGGAGTTGCCCGGCCCCGCTCCAGGCCCGCACCTTCTCCTCGGCCGACCGGGCCGTGTCCTCGTCCGGCGCCGTATCGCGGGCGAAGTAAAGCGTTTGCGAGGGGAAGGCGAACGACGTGCCAGCCTCCTGCACGACATCCATGATCCGCAGCGAGAGGTCTTCCTGCACTTCGAGGAACTCGTTGAAGTCCTCGCCGAGCACGTAGGCGAAGATTTCCAGGTCGAGGCTGCTGGCGCCGAAGCCGATGAAGCGGACGCGGGCCGGGTCGGGGCTGACCTTGGGGTGGGCGTAGAGCACCTCGCGCAGGCGGACGAGCAGGAAGCGGATCTGGTCGGGCGTCGTCTCGTAGCGGAGGCTGATCGTGGGGTGGAACCAGAAGCGGTCGCGGCTGGTGTAGTTCTCGATCGAGCTGGAGGACATGGCGCTGTTCGGGACCGTGACGATGGTGCGGTCGTTGGTGCGGATGCGGGTGGAGCGGATGCCGATGTCCTCAATGGTGCCCACCACGTCGCCGAACTTGCAGAAATCGCCCACGCGCATGGGCTGGTCGGCGATGATGGTCAGGCTGCCGATGAAGTTCTCCACCGTCTTCTGGGCGCCGAGGGCGATGGCGATGCCGCCGATGCCGAGGGCCGCGAGGCCGGCGGTGACGTCGACGCCGATGGTGTCGAGCGAGAGGATGATGCCGAGGCACAGCAGCGCCACCTTGCCCGTGCGCCGCAGCAGAGAGACGATCGACAGCGCGGCGAAGTGCCCGTGCATCGCGGCCCGGCCGGACGCCACTGTGGCGAACACGTCCACCACGCGCCAGAGCAGCCAGGCCAGCGCCGCCCAGCCGACGATGATCGCGCCCGGCGAGGTGCGCTCGCGGGCGACGATCGACACGCCGAGCAGGAAGCCGCCCGCCAGGAAGATGCCGACGGTCAGCAGCACGCGCAGCGGCTTGTCGACCGCCTGCACCACGTCGAAGGCGGTCTCGCGCCGCAACCGGGTCAGCAGCCGGAGCGACACCCAGCGGATGCCGAGCGAGACCAGGTAGGCGATGCCGTAGCCGAGGATTGCCAGCGCCACGAGCGCGAGCCAGTGCCCGACCGGCGCCCCGGCGAAGTGCAGCTCCTGCAGCTTTGCCGGCATGATCTTGTCCAAGGGACCGGAGACGGCGGTGCGGAGCAGGTCGGGCAGCCGCGCCAGCGTATCCGAGGAAACCAGCCAGACGGGCACGGGGGCGCGCCCGTCGACCCGCTCGGCCAGCAGATCCACGTTGCCCGCGGTGGTGCGGACGGCGCCGATGCGGTCCACGTTGGGCGGCAGGCCGTCATCCTGCTTGCCGGCGGGGTCGTTGCTGAGCAGCCAGCGGTTGTCGATGTAGCCGGCGCGGTCGAGCACCTTCTGCAGCGTGGCGGCGAGGGCCGGGCCGCTGGCGGCGTGGCGCCAGGCGGGGATGTCCTGGGTGTTGAGGTATTTGGCTGCGCGGTCGTAGTCCTGGGCGGCGATGGCGCCGAGCAGGCCGTTGACCATGCTTTCGGGGGTTTCGCGGCCCAGCGGGTCTTTTGGTTTCTCGGGCGGCTTGGCCTCATCCGGCTTCGGCGCCGAGACGCCCGGGATGGATTGCGCCGCGGCCCATTGCGGGGCGCCGCAGCCTGCAACCAGGGCGGCGGCGAGCAGGATGGCGTTGATGGTCAGGCGGAGTCGGAGGGGCATTAATCCTCTTGCTGTGCAGGACGGGGAGGAGGCCGGGGGAGTTTTGCCGGGCTTGAGAAGACGCCGGCCAGGCGATTATTGATGAGACTTAGCGCGCGAGCGGGCGCGTGACGAGCAGGCCACGGGTGGTCCGCAACGGCCGCCAGCGCTCGCTGATCTTGGCATTCATTCGCGGGCTTGGTCCGGGTCGGCATTGGCTGAAGAGAGCGCCGAGCTGAATGGGCATGGCGTTCTCCTGGCAGGCCGGCCAAACCGAGCCGCCCCATTAGCCGAGGCCCGCTGCGCTGTCGAGGCGAGGCGGCGGCGGCCAGGCCCGGCGTTGTCGTATGGAGGCAAGCGATATGGCGAGGGTTTACAATTGCCGTGCCAGACGGGGCCGCGAAGATGTATACGCCGTAAGGCCCGGCCGTTGGCCGGGCGTGGTGTGTCAGTTCTCGTAAGGTTGTTCCATGAACGCAATCGGGGCCGTTGCCGACCCGCTCCTCAGCCCGTTCCAGCTCAAGCACCTGACGCTGCGAAACCGGGTGATGTCCACCTCGCACGAGCCGTATTACAGCGAGGACGGGATGCCGAAGGACCGCTACCGGCTGTATCATGCGGAGAAGGCGCGCGGGGGGGTGGCGCTGACGATGACGGCCGGGTCGGCGGTGGTGTCGCCGGACAGCCCGCCGGTGTTCGGCAACCTGCTGGCCTACAAGGACGAGATCGTGCCGTGGATGCGGCGGCTCAGCGACGAATGCCACGAGCTTGGCTCGGCGGTGATGATCCAGATCACGCATCTCGGGCGGCGGACGGCGTGGAACAAGGCGGACTGGCTGCCGGTGCTGGCGCCGTCGCCGATCCGCGAGCCGGCGCACCGGTCGTTTCCAAAGGAGATCGAGGTTTGGGACATCGACCGGATCGTGGGCGAGTATGCGGCGGCGGCGCAGCGGATGCAGGCGGCGGGGCTGGATGGGCTGGAGATCGACGCCTACGGGCATCTGCCGGACCAGTTCTGGTCGCCGGCGACGAACAAGCGCGAGGACGCCTTCGGGGGCGCCCTGGAGAACCGGATGGCGTTCTCGCTGCGGGTGATGCGGGCGATGCGCGAGGCGGTGGGGCCCGGGTTCCTGCTGGGCTTGCGGATGGTGGCGGACGAGGATTGGGAGATCGGGCTGTCGCGCGAGGAGGGGATCGAGATCGCCCGGCGGTTCAAGGCCTCGGGCGTGGTGGATTTCCTCAACATCATCCGCGGGCACATGGAGACGGACGCGGCGCTGGTGGACGTAATCCCGATCGCCGGGATGCGGTCCGCGCCGCACCTTGATTTCGCGGGCGAGGTGCGGGCGGCGGCGGACATCCCGGTGTTCCATGCCGCGCGCATCAACGACGTGGCGACGGCCCGGCACGCGATCGCCGAGGGCAAGCTGGACATGGTGGGGATGACGCGGGCGCTGATCGCCGACCCGCATATCGTGCGCAAGGTGACGGCGCGGCAGGAGCATTTGATCCGGCCTTGCGTCGGCGCCAGCTACTGCATCGACCGGATTTACGAGGGCAACGAGGCGCTTTGCATCCACAACCCGGCGACGGGGCGCGAGGCTTCGATGCCGCAGACCCTGGGGCGGGGCGACGGGCCGGCTCGGAGCGTCGTGATCGTGGGCGCCGGGCCTGCCGGGCTTGAAGCGGCGCGGGTGGCTGGGGAGCGGGGGCACCGCGTCGTCGTGCTGGAGGCGACCGACAAGGCGGGGGGGCAGGTGCTGCTGGCTGCGCGGTCGCCGCGGCGGCGCGAGTTCATGGGCATCGTCGATTGGCGGCTCTCTGAGCTGGAGCGGCTGGGCGTGGAGGTGCGTTACGGCATCTGGGCGGAGGCCGAAGACGTCCTGGCGCTCTCGCCCGACGTCGTCATCATCGCGACGGGCGGCGTGCCCAATACCGAGATTTTGGAGTGCGGCAACGATCTGGTGGTTTCGAGCTGGGACATCGTTTCCGGCGAGGCGAAGCCTGGGCAGGACGTGCTGGTGTATGACGACAACGGCAACCATCCCGGCTTGCAGGCCGCGGAGGCGCTTGCCGCCGCCGGGTCGAGGGTTGAGATCGTCACGCCGGAGCGCATGTTCGCTCCCGAATTGGGGGGGCTGAACCATGCCGGCTACGCGCGGGCGTTCCAGCGGGCCGGGGTGCGGCTGACGATCAGCACGCGGGTTCTCGGCGTACGGCGGGAGGGCAACCGGCTGGCGGCCACGCTCGGCAGCGATTACGGGCCGCGGACCGAGGAGCGCATCGTGGACCAGGTGGTCGTCGAGCACGGCACGCTGCCGCTTGACGAGCTTTACCGGGCGTTGCTGCCCGGGTCGGTCAACCGGGGCGAAGTCGATTACAAAGCTTTACTGAGCGGGGGCAAACAAACCGTGGCCGGGAACCCGGAAGGGGCGTATCGTCTGCTTCGGATCGGCGATGCCGTCGCCAGCCGCAACATCCACGCCGCCGTGTTCGACGGGCTGCGTTTCGCGAAGGACCTGTAAGCATGACCGCTCTGTCCAGCACCGGCCTTAACGCCCTGGTCGCGCGGAGACGGCCCGGGCATAGCTTGGAGGCGCCGTTCTATACCAGCCCGGATATCTTGCGGGACGACTTGCGGCATATCTTCGGCAAGCATTGGGTGTTCGTCGCGACCGAACCGGAGCTGCCCGAGCCCGGCGACTACGTTGCCGTCAACATCGGGCGGACGCCCGTGGTTATCGTGCGCGACGACGACATGGAGGTCCGCGCCTTCCACAACATCTGCCGCCATCGCGGGTCGATCATCGTGCGGGCGCCCAAGGGGTTCGTCGGCAACCTGGTCTGCCCCTATCACCAGTGGACGTATGACCTGACCGGCAAGCTGATCCATGCCGAGAACATGCCGGCCTGCATCGACGGCGGCGAGCACGGGTTGAAGCCGGTGCATGTCCGCAACGTCGGCGGGCTGCTTTATATCTGCCTGGCCGATGAGCCGCCGGGCGACTTCGAGGATTTTGCCGCGCAGGCGCTTCCGTATCTTGCTCCGCACAAGCTGGCGGATTGCAAGGTTGCCATCCAGACGGACCTCGTCGAGCACGGCAACTGGAAGCTGACGATGGAGAACAACCGGGAGTGCTACCATTGCGGCGGCCATCCCGAGCTTCTGAGCAGCCTGTTCCATTTCTTCGGCTACACCGAGGCCGACGTGACGCCGGGCATGGCCGACGACTACGCGCGGTTCCAAAAGAGCCAGGCCGAATTTGAGGCGATCTGGGACAAGGCGGGCCTGCCCTGGCGCGCGCTGGAGGATTTGACGGGGCGGCCGACCGGGTTTCGCACCGAGCGGCTGTGCCTGGACGGGGCCGGGGAAAGCTACACGCTGGATGCCCGGCGGGCGTGCCAGAGGCTGGTGGGCGACTTCACCAGCCCGCGGATGGGCGCGCTGCACCTGCATACGCAGCCGAACGCCTGGTTCCACTTCCTGGGCGACCATGCCGTGACGTTCGCCGTGCTGCCGCTCGCGGCGGACAAGACCCTGGTCCGCACCACTTGGCTCGTCGCCAAGGACGCCGTGGAAGGGGTGGATTATGAGCTGGACCGGCTGACCGAAGTGTGGCGGCGCACCAATGAGCAGGATGCCACGTTCGTCGAGCTTGCCCAGCAGGGGGCGGAGAGCGACGGTTACGAGCCTGGTCCGTATGCGCCGGCGGAATACATGGTCGATGCTTTTGCCAGTTGGTATATCGAGCGCCTCCGCGGCAGCCTGGGCCAGTCCCCTGCCTGAATGCAGGGCGCCGTCCCCCCGGTCCTGCGCATCGGCTTCATCCTTGCCAACAACTTCACGCTGTCGGCGTTCTCGCTGTTCGTCGATGCCCTGCGCCTGGCCGGGGACGAAGGCGACCAGTCGCGGCCGTTGCGTTGCCAATGGCCGGTGATGTCCGCGCGTCCGGACCCGGTTCGCAGCAGTTGCGGCGTGCCGGTCACGCCGACGACCCGCCTGCTGCCGCCGGGGGAGCTTGACTACATCGTGCTCGTGGGCGGCCTGTTGCGCAGCAATCCGGCGCTTGGCGCCCAGGAGCAGGCCTATCTGCATGGCGCGGCGAAAGCCGGGGCCACGCTGGTCGGCGTCTGCACCGGCAGCTTCCTGCTCAACCGCAACAACCTCATGCGGAACCGCACGACCTGCGTGAGCTGGTTCCACTACCAGGATTTCCGCGACGAGTTTCCCGACCAGGACGTGATCGCCGACCGGCTGTTCCTGGTGGATGGCGACCGGATCACCAGTTCGGGCGGCAGCAACGTGGCCGATTTGGCCGTGTACCTGATCGAGCGCCATCTTGGCCACGCGCGGGCGCAGAAGACGCAGCACATCATGCAGTTGCAGCGCGTGCGGGGGGCCGACGCGGCCCAGCCGCACCCGCCTCTCTCCACCGAAACCAGCCGGCCCGACCAGCTTGTGCGCCGGGCTTTGCTGACGATGGAGCAGAACCTGGGCGCCCCGCTGCCGGTCGAGGAGCTGGCCCGGCGCGTGGGGCTGTCGCCGCGCCAGCTCGAACGCCGGTTCCGGGCCGTGATGGACGCCTCTCCGGCCGAGGCCTACCGGGAGCTGCGGCTCCGGTATGCGAGCTGGCTGCTCAACAACACGGGGCTGAGCGTTACCGAGGTGGCGATTGAGTCGGGGTTTTCCGACGGGGCGCATTTTTCCCGGCAGTTCCGCCGCGCCTTCGGCCATCCGCCCAGCTTGCACCGCACGCTGCCGACCCGGCCCGATGCGTCGATCAATGCCGGGCTGCTTCCGCCCGAGCGGCGGCAGTATGCTTAGGGCTTGTCCGATAATTGCCGCTATGTCCCGCTGGGTCGGTCAAGCGCCTCAAGTCTTTGTTTAGGCGGGCAGCCTTATCGGCGTGCCGGCGCACTTATTTCCGATGCTGCCCTTAGGCCGTTGTCGTCCTGAAAGGGTCAGGACGACAAGGGTCTAGCTGCCGTAAACGTCAGGCCCCTGCCGCTCCGGAAAGCACGCTTGACATCGCGCTTCCACGCTGCCGTTACTGTAAACCGTGCAACGAAGCGGCCCGGTGAACGGGCGATGGCAGGGATGAGAACGGCGATGCTGCATCGGTCTCGGGGTTGGGGTTGCTGGTTGTCCGCGGGGTTGCGGGCGGCGGCGGTCTGAGATCGTCCGTGCAAGGGAACGCGATGGACGCAAGCCGGCCTTGGCTCGACCACTATCCGCCCGGCGTGGATTGGCACGCACCGATCCCGGTCGGCCCGCTGCATAGCTTGCTGGAGGAGGCCGGGGCCAGGTTCGGCGCCGCGCCGGCGTTCGACTTCCTCGGGCGCAGGACGAGCTGGGCCGAGGCGGCGGCGATGGCCGCGCGGGTCGCCGCCGGGCTGCAACGGCTCGGCTACGGCAAGGGCGACCGGATCGGGTTGCTGCTGCCGAACTGCCCGGCCTATCCGCTGCTGTTCTTCGGCGCCTTGCGGGCCGGGCTGACGGTGGTGAACTTCAACCCGCTCTACACGCCGCGGGAGCTGGGGGCGCAGGCGCGGGACGCCGGCATCCTCGCGCTGGCGACGCTCGACCTGGCGGCGCTGTATCCGAAGGCGGCGGCCCTGCTCGAAGCGGGCGTGGTCGCGCGGCTGATCCTATGCCCGTTCGCGGACAT
This sequence comes from Acetobacteraceae bacterium, assembly GCA_965217935.1. Lineage (GTDB taxonomy): Bacteria > Pseudomonadota > Alphaproteobacteria > Acetobacterales > Acetobacteraceae > JBBROS01. Next base: position 1,625,235 of record OZ244581.1, read on the forward strand.
GCTGCCGCCGGGCAAGCGGGCGCTGTTCCGGGTGCTGAAACGGCGGGACTTGGCCTCGCCGCCGAGCGACGCGGCGCATGTCTGGCTGAGCGACCTGGTGGCCGGGGCCGGCGCGCCGGCGGCGGCCGAGATCGATCCGCATACGGATGTCGCGGTGCTGCAATACACGGGCGGCACTTCGGGCACGCCGAAGGGCGCGATGCTGAGCCACGCCAACCTGTATGCCAACACCGTCCAGGGCGCGCTGTGGTTCAGCGACACGCGCCCGGGGCAGGAGCGCACGCTGGCAGCGCTCCCGTTCTTCCACGTCTTCGCGATGACGACGGTGCTGCTGTTCTCGGTGCGGGTCGGCTCGGAGATCATCATGCTGCCCCGCTTCGAGCTGGCGCAGGCTGTGCGGACGATCGCCCGCCGCCGCCCCACCTTCATGCCCGGCGTGCCGACTATGTTCAACGCCATCGCAGGCTTCGGCGGCCGCGCGGACCTCAGCAGCATCCGCTTCTGCATCAGCGGCGGCGCGCCGCTGCCGCCGGAGGTGAAGGCGCGCTTCGAGGCCCGCACCGGCTGCGTCGTCGTCGAGGGCTACGGCCTGACCGAGACCAGCCCGAGCGCCGTCTGCAACCCGCCCGGCGGCGTGAACAAGCCCGGCTCCATCGGCCTGCCGGTGCCGGGCACCATCATCGAATTGCGGGACCCGGCGGACCCTTCCAGGCGGGTTCCAATCGGCGAGCGGGGCGAGCTGTGCATCCAGGGCCCGCAGGTGATGCTCGGCTACTGGAACCGGCCCGACGAGACCGCCGCGAGCATGACCGAGGACGGGTTCTTCCGCTCGGCGGACATCGCGGTGATGGACGCCGATGGGTATTTCGCGATCGTCGACCGCATCAAGGACCTGATCCTGGCCGGCGGCTACAACGTCTATCCGCGCGTGGTCGAGGACGCGGCGTACGGCCATCCGTCGGTGGCGGAGTGCACGGTGATCGGCGTGCCGGACGAGTACCGCGGCGAGACGGTCAAGGCCTTCGTGGTGCGCAAGCAGGGGGCCGCACTGAGCGAGGCGGAGCTGCTGGCATTCCTCAAGGAGCGCCTGTCGCCGATCGAGATGCCGAAGCAGGTCGAGTTCCGGGACAGCCTGCCGCGGACCCTGATCGGCAAGCTGTCGAAGAAGGAGCTGGTGGCCGAGGAGCGGGCGAAGCGGGAGACGGCCCGAGGCTCTTGAATCGGCCGTTGGTCTGGCTTACGTATACGTCAGTTGAGTGACGGACTCGAAACATGGCTGCGCTCTATACGATCGGCGAGTTGGCGCAGGAGTTCTCGCTGTCGCCGAGGGCGATCCGCTTCTACGAGGACCAGGGACTGCTCTCGCCGGAACGGGCCGGGACGCAGCGGGTGTTTACTAAGCGGGATCGCGCCCGGCTCAAGCTGATCCTGCGCGGCAAGCGCCTCGGGTTCCCGCTGGCCGACATCCGCGAGTTCCTCGACCTGTACGACGCCGACCGCAGCAAGCGGCGGCAGATGGCGATGACCTTGCAGCGGACCCGCTCGCGCATCGCCGCACTTGAGCAGCAACTGGCCGACATCACGCTGACCCTGGCCGAATTGCGGGACATGGAAGCAGAGGTCGTCGCCTACGTCGACATGCCGCCGGAACGCGCGGCCGAACAGCAGAGGAGCGTTGCATGACCGAGGCCGTGATCGCGGGCTTCGCCCGTTCGCCGTTTACCCCGGCTGGCAAGGGCGCCTTGGCGCGCGTGCGCCCGGACGACCTGATGGCGCAAGTGGTCCGCGCGCTGATCGAGCGCACCGGGGCGAAGCCGGAGGACATCGAGGACATCATCATCGGCTGCGCCTTTCCCGAGGGCGAGCAGGGCTTCAACATCGGGCGCGTGGTCGGTTTCCTGGCCGACCTGCCGATCACCGCGGCCGGGTCGCAGGTCAACCGCTGGTGCGGCAGCTCCATGAGCGCGATCCATATGGCCGCCGGCGCGGTGGCGGCCGGCGCGGGCGAGCTGTTCGTCTGCGGCGGCGTGGAGAGCATGAGCCGGGTGCCGATGCTGGGCTTCAACCCGGTCTTGAACCCGCGGCTGCAGCAGGAGAAGCCCGAGAGCTATGCCGCGATGGGCATGACGGCGGAGAACCTGGCGCAGCGCTACCAGATCGGCCGCGAGGCGCAGCAGGACTTCGCCATGACCAGCCAGCAGCGGGCGGCGTCGGCTCTGGCCGAGGGGCGGTTCGCCGACGAGATCGTGCCGATCCAGACCAAGGGCGGCGTGGTCGAGGCCGACGGCTGCATCCGCGCCGACACCACGCAGGAGGGCCTGTCGGGCCTGAAGCCCGCGTTCCTGGCCACGGGGACGGTGACGGCGGGCACCAGCTCGCCGCTGACGGACGGGGCGTCGGCCGTCCTGGTCGCCAGCGCCGGTTACGCGGAGAAGCATGGCTTGCCGGCGCTGGCGCGGATCGCCTCGATGTCGGTCGCGGGCTGCGCGCCCGACATCATGGGCATCGGCCCGGTCCCGGCGGCGCGCAAGGCGCTGGCGCGGGCCGGCATCGAGATGGGCGCCATCGACCTTGTCGAGCTGAACGAGGCGTTCGCGGCGCAGGCCTTGGCGGTGGAACGCGACCTGATGCTCGACCACGCCCGCGTGAACCTGGACGGCGGGGCGATCGCGCTCGGCCATCCGCTCGGGGCCAGCGGCGCCCGCATCACCGGCAAGGCGGCCTCGCTGCTGGCACGCGAGGGCGGCAAGTACGCGATGGCGACCATGTGCGTCGGCGGCGGCCAGGGCGTCGCGACCGTGCTGGCGCGCGCCTGATGGCGGTCGAACGCTGCGCCGTGCTGGGCGCCGGGCTGATGGGCGCCGGCATCGCCGCGCACCTGGCCAACGCCGGGTTGCCGGTGTTGCTGCTCGATATGCCGGCGAAGGAGGGGCCACGGAGCGCCGTGGCCGCCGCCGCGGTCGAGCGCATGAGGAAGGCCGAGCCGCAGCCGCTGATGACGCCCGACGCGGCCCGCCTCATCACCCTCGGCAACTTCGACGACGACCTGGGCAAGCTCGCCGACTGCGACTGGATCATCGAGGTCGTCCTTGAGGACCTCGGCGTCAAGCGGGCGCTGTACGACCGCGTGGACGCCGCGCGCAAGCCCGGCAGCATCGTTTCCAGCAACACCAGCACCATCCCGCTGCGCTCGCTGGCCAAGAAGCAGTCAGACGCGTTCAAGGCCGATTTCTGCATCACCCATTTCTTCAACCCGCCCCGCTACATGCGCCTGCTGGAGCTGGTCGTCGGCCCCGACACCCGCCCCGAAGTCGCCCGCGAGCTGACCCGGCTCTGCGACGTGCGCCTCGGCAAGGGGGTCGTGCGCTGCAAGGACACGCCGGGCTTCATCGCCAACCGCATCGGCACGCACTGGATGACGGTCGCGGTCAACGAGGCCATCGAGCGCGGCATCGGCGTCGAGGAGGCGGACGCGGTGCATCGGCCGATGGGCGTACCGAAGACCGGCGTGTTCGGGCTGATCGACCTGATCGGGCTCGACCTGATGCCGCTGATCTCGAAATCGCTGCTGATGAGCCTGCCGGAGCAGGACGATTTCCGCCGCGTGCTGCGCCAGCAGCCGTTGATCGACCGCATGATCGCCGACGGCAGCATCGGGCGCAAGGGCAAGGGCGGGTTCTACCGCATGACCAAGAGCGGCGCCTCGCGGCTGCGCGAATCGATCGACCTGCGCACCGGCGACTACCGCGCGGCGACGACGCCGAAGGTCGAGGCGGCGGAGGCGGCGCGGCGGGACCTGACCGCGCTCGTCAAGCATGAGAGCGCGGCCGGGCAGTATGCCAAGGCGGTGCTGGTGCGGATGCTGACCTATGCGGCGTCGCTGGTGCCGGCGATCGCCGAGGACGTGCCGTCGGTCGATCAGGCGATGCGGCTCGGCTATGCGTGGACGCACGGCCCGTTCGAGCTCATCGACCGGCTCGGGACGGATTGGCTCGCGTCGGAGGCGGCGGCGGCGGGCCTGGAGCCGCCCCCGCTGCTGAGGCAGGCCGCGGGGCGGACGTTCTACCGCGTCGAGAACGGCGTCATGCAGTGCCTGACGACTGATGGCGAATACGCGGACGTGGCACGTCCCGAGGGCGTGCTGCTGCTGCAGGACGTGAAGCGGGCCGGCAAGCCGGTGTTGCGCAACGGCTCGGCGAGCGTGTGGGACATCGGCGACGGCGTGCTGTGCTTCGAGTTCACCAGCAAGATGAACTCGCTCGACCCGGATATCATGGCCCTGCTGGGCAAGGCCGTCGGACTGGCGGCGTCGAAGTATAAGGGCATGGTGGTCTATAACGAGGGCGAGAACTTCTCGGTGGGCGCCAATCTCGGCATCGCCATGTTCGCCGCCAACGTGGCGGCCTGGCCGGTGATCGAGCAGCAGGTCGCCGGCGGGCAGGCGGCGTATAAGGCGCTGAAATACGCGCCGGTGCCGGTGGTCGGCGCGCCGTCCGGCATGGCGCTCGGCGGCGGCTGCGAGATCCTGCTGCATTGCAGCGCGGTGCAAGCCCATGCCGAGACGTATATGGGCCTGGTCGAGGTCGGCGTCGGCCTGCTGCCGGGCTGGGGCGGGTGCAAGGAGCTGCTGGCGCGGTGGCAATCAGAGCCGAAGTTGCCGCGCGGGCCGATGCCGGCGGTGGCCCGCGCGTTCGAGATCATCTCCACCGCGCAGGTCAGCAAGTCGGCGCTCCAGGCCCGGGGCCTCGGGTTCCTGCGCGCGACGGACGGGATCACGATGAACAAGGACCGGCTGCTGTTCGACGCCAAGCAGCGCGTGCTGGCCCTGGCGCAGGACTACAAGCCGCCGCAGCCTGCCGAATACCGCCTGCCCGGGCCGGGCGGGCGCGTGGCGCTTGATCTGGCGGTGGACGGGTTTGCCGCCACCGGGCGGGCGACGCCGCATGACGTCGTGGTGTCCAAGGCGGTTGCCCGCGTGCTGACGGGCGGCGAGGCCGACCCGCTCGACGTGCTGAGCGAGGACGACATCACGGATCTGGAGCGCGGCGCCTTCATGGAACTGGTGCGCAACCCGGCGTCCCTGGCCCGGACCGAGCACATGCTCGCCACCGGCAAGCCGCTGCGCAATTAAGGAAGGAGCAAGACATGGCGACCTACACCGCCCCCGTTCGCGACATTCGGTTCGTGCTGCACGAGGTGCTGGACAGCAAGTCGGTGACTGCCCTGCCGGGCTACGAGGAGGCGACGCCGGAGCTGATGGATGCCGTGATCGGCGAGGCGGCGAAGCTGAGCGAGCAGGTGCTGTTCCCGCTCAACCTGTCGGGCGACGCCGAGGGCTGCGCCTACGAGAACGGCGTGGTCCGCACCCCGAAAGGGTTCAAAGAGGCTTACCAGCAGTTGATCGAGGGCGGCTGGACCTCGCTCGCCTGCGACCCGGCTTATGGCGGCCAAGGCATGCCCATGCTGGTCAGCACGGTGTTCGAGGAAATGGCGTCCAGCGCCAACCTGGCGTTCGGCATGTATCCCGGCCTGTCGCACGGCGCCTACCGCGCGCTGCACGAGCATGGGTCGGACGAGCTGCGCGCCGCCTACCTGCCGCAGCTCGTCAACGGCACGTGGTCCGGCACGATGTGCCTGACGGAGCCGCAGTGCGGCACCGACCTCGGCTTAATCCGCACCAAGGCCGAACCGGCGGGCGACGGCAGCTACCGCATCACCGGCGCCAAGATCTTCATCAGCGCCGGCGAGCATGACCTGACGGAGAACATCGTCCATCTCGTGCTGGCCAAGCTGCCCGGCGCGCCATCGGGCACGAAAGGCATCAGCCTGTTCCTGGTGCCGAAGTTCCTGCCCGGCGCGGACGGCAAGCCGGGACCGCGCAACGGCGTCACGTGCGGCAGCATCGAGCATAAGATGGGCATCAAGGCGTCGGCCACCGCGGCATTGAACTTCGACGCGGCCCAGGGCTGGCTGGTCGGCCCCGAGAACGGCGGCATGAGGTGCATGTTCACGATGATGAACGCGGCGCGCCTGGGGGTCGCCATGCAGGGCCTCGGCGTCGCCGAGACGGCCTATCAATCCGCCGCCGCCTACGCCAAGGACCGCCGCCAGGGCAAGTCGGTGGCGAGAAGCGACGCGCGCGATGCCAAGAGTTCGGAGGCGGGCGCCGACCCGATCATCGTCCACCCGGACGTGCGCCGGATGCTGCTGGAAGCGCGCTCGATGACCGAAGCGGGCCGGGCCTTGACCTATTGGGTCGGCATGGAGCTTGACCGCGCCGAGAAGCACCCCGACCCGGCGGTGCGTCAGGAAGCCGACGATCTCGTGGCGCTGCTGACCCCGATCGTGAAATCGGCGCTCTCCGATCTCGGCTCCGAGGCGGCCAATACCGCGGTGCAGGTGCTGGGCGGGCACGGCTACGTGCACGAATGGGGCGTGGAGCAGCTCGTTCGCGACGCCCGGATCGCGCAAATCTACGAAGGCGCCAACGGCATCCAGGCGCTCGACCTGGTTGGCCGCAAGCTGGGGCAGGACGCGGGCCGGCTGTTGCGCCGGTTCTTCCATCCGGTCAGCGCGTGGCTTGAGGCCCATGCCGACGACAAGGAGCTGGCCGCCTTCGCAGCCCCGACGGCCAAGGCGTTCGGCCGGTTGCAGACCGCGACCATGACGGTGGCGCAGCGCGGCCTGGTTCGGCCAGAGGAGGCGGCGGCGGCGGCGACGGACTACCTGAAGCTGTTCGCGCTGGTGGCGATGGCCTTCATGTGGTGCCGCATGGCGGAGACGGCGCAAAGCAAGCTGAAGCAGGGCGCGAACGGCGAGCAATCGTTCTACGAGACCAAGCTGGACGTCGGATTGTTTTTCATGGCGCGCGTGCTTCCCCGGCATTCGGCGCATTTCCAGGCCGTGATGGCTGGCGGCGAGACGCTGGGCCGGATGCGGGCGGAGGCGTTTTGACCTTGGCCCCGATGTAAGCGCTCATTTGCGCTTTCGTCACGGGAATGGGCTCGCTATATTCGCGTGAACGGAACGAGGGGGAAACGTTATGAACATCGACTGGAAAGCCGAGTTGACCCGGCCGGTGACGATCGGCCTGGCCGTGCTGGCGATCATCGGCTGGGTGGTCGCCTTCACGCAGATCGCGTCCAAATCGTCGCTTGAATCCAGCACCTCGGCGCAGATCGCTCAGCTGACGACGGAGCGGCAGCAGGTCTCGGCCCGGCTTGCGGAGCAGCAGAAAGCCTCCGGCACGCTGGCTGACCTGCAGAAGAAATCCGCCGAGGCGACCGCGGCGGCCGAGACGGCAACGAAGGCGTCCTCGCAGGCCGCAGCCGAACTGGCCCAAACCAACACGGCGCTGGCGGACGCCAAGAGCCGCTTGACCGACGCGCAGACGCAGTTGACCTCAGCGACCGACGAGCTCGCGCAGAAGCAGACGGCCGCCGACGATGCCGACAAGAAGCTGGCCGAGCAGACCCAGGCGGCCGAGGCGGCGGGCAAGCAAGTCGACGACCGTCAGGCGGAGCTGGCCGACATCAGCAAGCGGATCGACCAAGCCCATGCCCAGGAAGCGCAGACCCGGCAGACCATCGCGCAACTGACGCAAGAGGCCGCGACCCGCTCCAGCGACATCACCAAGGCCGAGGACACGCTGCAGCAGACGCGAAAAGCCGCAACCGAGGCGCAGTCGCATTTGGCGGATGCCAAGACGCAGTTGGGCGGCCTGCAGACGCAGCGTTCGGATGCGGAACAGCAGTTGAAATCCGTGCAGCAGCAAGTGCCCGAGGCCCAGGCGGCGGCGGACGCGGCGCAGAAGCGCGTGGACGACGCCGCGGCGCAATTGACCGCGACAACCGACAAGGTGACGCAAGCCGGGCAGAAGCTGGCGACGCTGCAGCAGCAGGCCACTGAGGCGCAGAAATCAGCAGCGGACGCCCAGAAGCAGCTCGAGACGGAACGCAACCAGCTCGATCAGTTGGCGAAGCAGCGCGCCGCCGCGGCGGATGAGCTGAAGGCGCTGCAATCCCAGGCCGGGCAGTCCAAGGAGGCGCTGGCGGCGGCGGCGAAGCAGGTGGCCGACGCGAAGGAGCAGCTTGGCCAAGTGGAGTCGCGGCGGACCGCGGCCGAGGACCAGTTGAAGTCCCTGACCGGGCAGGTGGAGAGCGGCAAGAAGGACGCGGCGGCGATCGAGTCGCGGCTGGCCGATGCCCGGCAGCAGATGGACCAGACCACATCGCAGCGGACCGCGGCCGAGCAGCAACTCAACGCGCTGCAAGCCGACTTGCAGAGCGCCAAACAAGCCGCCGACGAAGCCGCGACCACGCGGGCATCGACGCAAAGCGATCTGCAAGCCGTGCAGCAGCAGCTTTCGCAGGCACGCAGCGACGTGGCCGACACCCAGGCCAAGTTGTCGGTCTTGCGCGAGCAGGTCCAGCAGCCGGCGTCAACGGACGCCGGCAAGCAGTAGCCGGCATCCTATGCCTTGGCAGGCTTGGCGCGCGTGCCGCGCCGAGCCTTCCGACGCGAATGCGCGAATTTGGCTGCCGATGTCACGGAATGATTTGCCTTCGCGATGCCGTTGCGCTTGAAGGAGCAATGACAATCGTCGATGCGCGCCGCCGTTCGGCCCATCGGTTCGCTGGCTTGCGAGACAGTCGTTGACACCGGGCCACGCATGAGGCGCCGAACCGAGGACCTGCTATTGGACGCGACAGAAATCTATCAGGAGCCGGCAAAGGCAACCTTCGGCGACTTGCGCAAGGTCGGCGCCCACCCCGACTACTGGTATCCCCTCGCCTGGTCGCGCGAGGTCAAGCCCGGCAAGGCGCTGGCGGCGACGTTCGCCGGCGATCCGATCGTGCTGGTCCGGGACAAGGCGGGCGCGGTGTTCGCCCTGGAGGACCGCTGCGCGCACCGGCAAGTCCCGCTCTCATGCGGCCTCGTCGAGGGCGGCGCGATCCGTTGCGGCTATCACGGCTGGGCCTACGACCGCACCGGGCAATGCACTGACGTGCCCTACCTGGGCAAAGGTCGGCTGCCGAACGGCGTGCGCTCCTACCCGTGCCGCGAGGCCGGGGGACTGATCTTCGTGTTTCCCGGCGAGGCGGCGCTGGCCGGGGAGCGCGCTCTGCCCTCGCTCGGCTCGGTCGCTGACGCGCGCTACAAGACAAGGCGCTTCGGACGCGCGGTCGGCTGCCACTACACCTTCATGCACGAGAACCTGATGGACATGAACCATCAGTTCCTGCACCGGGCGCAGATGGGCCAGATCAGGCCGCGCTATCTCGGGCGGCGGATGGGCGAGGATTGGCTCGAGATCGACTACACCTTCGCGCGGGCGGGCGGGGGCATGTCGTTGGGGGAGCGCGTCATCTTCGGCAGCACGCGGGTCGGCGGCTGGGCCAATAATCGCGACAAGATGATGATCCGCACGGAATATCCCTACCAGACGCTCAAGATCTGGGCCTCGGACGAGCTTCCGGTGATGGACCTCTGGATCGCCTACGTCCCGCTCGATGCCGGGCAGCGCTCGAACCGGACGTTCGGGCTGCTGTCGGTCCGGCGCCCGCGGATCCCGGGCTTGATCGAGGCGGTCTGGCCGTTCCTGGTGTTCTTCACCGAGCGGATTTTCGCCGAAGACCGCTCGATCGTGGAGATGGAGCAGGCCGCGCACGACAGCCAGGGCGAGGACCGCAACCAGGAAGTCTTCCCGCCGATCCTGGATCTTCGCAGCCTGTTGGCCAGTTGCGGGGTCGCGGCCGGCTGAGGGCGGCGTCGGCCATAGCTGCGATAGCACGCCGGCAGCGGGTCAAGGAGGGCATCGCCGCAGCGCGTGCCCGTGGGCGCAAGGGCGGGCACCCACGGCTCATGACGCCAGAACGGCTGCGCTACGCCCAGCATCTGATGGCGGATCGCGAGCGCAGCATTCCAGCAATCTGCCGCGAGCTGGGCGACGTGCCCGCGAGCACGCTTTACCATTACGTCCACACCAACGGCACCCTGAAGGCGCCAGGCGTCGAACTGCTCCGGACGATAGGACAAACGGTTGATGGGTGAGATCCTCAGCATCCTCAACTCGAACGGCGCCTACGCCACCGGCCCGCACGCACACCGGGAGTTCATGCTCCTGGTTCCCGAGCGCGGGATGCTGCGCTTCACCGACGAGGCCAACAACTGGTCCACGACGCTGACTGAACGGCAGTTCCTGCTGGTGCCGCCGGCCTGGCCCCACTCGTCGGCGTCCCTGACCGGCAACCAGGGCCATGTCGCCTTCTACGTGGACCCGGACTACATGGGTCAGGCTCTGGGAGATCTTTCGGGCGAGGCCAGCCGGGTGCTGCGCGTGCCGACACTGGGCGTTTGGCACACCTCGGTTCCGCTGCACCACCTGCTGCTGGCCAAGAAGGAGCTGCGCCGCCCCCGCCCGTTCGTGGACCGCCGGCGCCAAGTGGCGCAGGCCGACCACCTGCTGTTGGTGGAGTGCCTGGCCATCTCGCTCAGCGAACCCAGCATCCGCCGGTCCTCCACCGAGCGGCACGGCGCGGCATTGGTGCGGGACGTCCGCGCCTACCTCGCTGGCAACCTCGACCGGGCGCCTGACCTGGATGAGGTCGCGGCGACGTTCCACCTGTCGCGGCGCCACCTGACCCGCTTGTTCGCCCAGCACGCAGGCGGATCGATCCTGGTCTATGTGCAGCGACTGCGGATCGAGCGGGCCAAGCACCTGCTCCGGCACACTGGGCTGTCCGTGCTTGAGGTGGCCCACGCGGTCGGCCTCGACTCGCCGTCGCACCTGGCCGGGCTGTTCCGGCGCGAGACCGGCCTTTCCCCTGACGACTGGCGGCGTGCCGGCCAGCACTGAGCAGGGTGGGCCGGCGTGGGATCGTGGCCCGATCCCGCGCATCATCCGGCCCGATCCCGTGCGACCGCACCGCGCTCTTCGCCCATCCTGACCCTACTTCAGACCAACGGGATTTCCGGGGTGAACCCGGGCAAAGAGGCGGGGATGGGCGACAACGGGACAGAAGCGTTCATCCGCTTCACGGGTGTCCAAAAGAGCTTCCAGGCCGGGGGACGCCCCTTCGTCGCCGTGCGGGACGTTTCACTGGCCGTCGCGCGGGCCGAGGTCATCACGCTGGTCGGCCCGTCTGGCTGCGGCAAATCCACGCTGCTGAACATGACCGCAGGGCTCCCCGACCGCGACCTGAGCATCGTGCCGATCGGCGGCGGCCCCAATATGCTGGCCGCGTTCTCGCGGGGCATGATCGGCGGCTTCTCGCTGTCGCCGCCCACCATCACCACGGCCGAGAAGGCGGGCGGCTTCGTGCTGGTGGATGTGGCCAAGGGCGAGTACGAGCCGCTGGCCGGCTTCCTGTTCACGGCCATGATCTCGCGCGACGACTGGCTGGCCAAAAATCGCGGCACGGCGGAGAAGCTAGTCCGCACGCTGCGGCGCGGCGAGCAGGTGCTGCGGACCGACCCGGACCAGGCGCGCGAGGCCGTGCGGACCTTTTTCAGCCGGACCGACCCCGCCATCTTCGACGCGGCCTGGGCAGCCTCACTACCGTCCTACCCGTCCACGCCCCGGATCGAGGCGGCCGGCATCGAGAAGAACATGGCCTTCATGAACGCCGTCGAGGCCGAGCCGGTGCGCATCACCGCCGACCAGGTTTCCACCAACGCCATCGTCGATGCGGTCGCGCCGACCATGCCCAACAAGTAGTGCAGGCAGCCATGACCCCCCAGGTTCACCTTCTCAGCGTCTTCGCCGCAGGCCCGCGCGGCGGCAACCCGGCGCCCATCGTGGCCGATGCCGCTGGCATGTCGGACGCGGACATGCAGGAGGTCGCCCGCGCCTACGGACATGAGAGCGGCTTCGTGCTGCCGGCGCCCGCCGGGTCCGGCTGCGAGTTCGCGTTCCGCTTCTGGGTGCCGAACCACGAGATGGAGATGTGCGGCCATGCCACGGTCGGCGCGGCCTGGCTGCTGGACCAGCTTGGCCGGCTGCCGCGGGACCAGGTCCGCATCTGGACACGGAGCGGCGTGGTGGAGGCCCATGTCGCCGACAGCGGCGGCGCCCGGCTGGTCGAGATCACGCAGCCGCAAGGGCGGGTCGAGCCCGTGCCGGACGCAGGGACGACGGAGGCCGAGATCCTGTCCGTGCTGGGCATCACCTCGAACGAGTTGGCGCCGCTGCCTATCCAGAACGCCTGCACCAGCCGGGTGAAGACGCTGGTGCCCCTGAAAAGCGTGGCTGTGCTGGACGGGCTGCGGCCGGACATCCGCCGCATGGAAGGGATATGCGAGCGGATCGGCTCCACAGGGTTGTATCCCTATGCCTGGTCGGACCTGGACGGCCAGGTATTCGACGCCCGCCAGTTCCCGAAGTCGTCCGGCTACCCCGAGGACGCGGCGACCGGCATCGCCGCGGCGGCGCTAGCCTTCGGGCTGCTGGCGAACGGCCTGGTTGAACCCACCGGCAGGCCGATCCGGGTGCGGCAGGGCAGGGCCATGGGCCGTCCGTCCGAGATCACGGTGCGGTTCCAAGGTGACGGCAGCGCCGTGCAGGGCTGCTGGCTTGGCGGCAACGCCCACCTGGAGCCGGCTGCCAAGACGGCCCTGGCAGGATGAGGGTAGCGGAACGCCTTGGTGAATTGGGGTTGCGGTTGCCGGACCCGCCGCAGCCGCGGGGCAAGTACGTCCCTGTTGCCGTGCATGACGGCACAGCGCACGTTAGCGGGCAGTTGTCCCGGCAGGGCAACAGGGTGATCGCCGGGCCGGTCACGTCCGGCACGGCGCCGGAGCTGGTGGCCCAGGCTGGGCAGGCCTGGGCGTTGCGGGCGCTCAGCGCGCTTGGCGGAGCCATCGGCGGCCTCTCCACCGACACGCCGGGCGAGGTCACGCGCTTGGCCAAGAGGCTGGATGCCACGTATCGGGACACGGCGGCGAACGTGCCCAAGAACGCCAGCGTGCAGGTGGATGGCGGCGACCTGGTGCTGTCTGCCCTGGACAAGCTGGGGGAACCCGCCAGCCTGGTCGTGCTCAAGGCGGCCGTTGCCGCCGGGCTGCCGCGGGTGGACCTGCCCGAGCTGCTGCTGGAAATGCACGCCCGCACCGGCTTCGCGAACGGCTTCACCCATGCCAGCGAGGGCGGCGCACGCGCCGGCGGCGTCGCCACCAGCATCTGCGCCGTACTGCTGGCCGAAGCCTGCAACACCGGCTTCGAGCCGCTGATCCGGCGCGACACGCCGGCGCTGGGCCGGTCGCGGCTGAGTTGGATGCGGCAGAACTACGTGCGGGCCGAAACTCTGACCCGTGCCAACGCTGCCCTGGTCGGCGCGCAGAACCGCATCCCGCTCGCCCGCACGTGGGGCGGGGGCGACGTGGCCTCTGCCGACTGGCTGCGATTAATCGTCCCCGTGCGGACCATCCACTCCGGGCCGAACCCGCGCTACTTCGGCCAGGAACGCGGGGTCACGTTCTACAACCTGGTCTCCGACCAGTTCACCGGCCTGGGTGGCATCACCGTGCCCGGTACGCTCCGCGACAGCCTGACCCTGCTCTCGCTCGCGCTGGAGCAGCAAACGGAGCTGCAGCCGACCGAGATCATGTCCGACGCCGGAGCCTACACGGACACGATCTTCGGCATCTTCCGCCTACTCGGCTTTCAGTTCAGCCCGCGCCTGGCCGACATCGGCGGCACCCGGTTTTGGCGCGTGGACGGCAAGGCCGACTACGGCGCCCTGGACGAGTTGGCCGCCCAGCGCGTCAACGTGGCACTCATCGTTCAGCACTGGGAGGACCTGCTGCGCCTGGCAGGCTCCCTCAAGCTCGGCACCGTGCAGGCCGCCGGTTTGATTCGCACCCTGCAAACCAAGAACCGCCTGACCAAGCTGGCCCGTGCGCTGGAGGAGCTGGGGCGGCTTATCAAGACACTCTACCTGCTTCGTTTCATTGACGACGCGGCTTACAGGCGCCGCATCCTGGTGCAGCTCAACCGCGGCGAGGGCCGCCACCAGCTCGCTCGAACCGTGTTCCACGGCAAGCGCGGCGAACTGCGCCAGCGCTACCGCGAAGGCCAGGAGGATCAGCTTGGAGTCTTGGGCCTGGTGGTGAACGTCACCGTGCCGTGGAACACAATCTACATGGACGCAGCGCTGAACCAGCTCCGGGCCGAAGGCTTCGACGTGCGCCCGGAGGACGCGGCCCGGCTGTCGCCGCTCGGCTTCGACCACATCAACATGCTGGGCCGCTATGCATTCATCCTGCCTGATGGCATCGCCCGCGGCGAACTCATACCAACCCGCCTAAGAATTGACCTTTGCCCAAGCCCGATTGGTTACGGAGACGACCCGATCCAAATCACCAATGAAGAAGGTCCAGGCGTTGCAGCACGCCTCGACGATGGCGTCATAGCTCTCCCAAACCGTCATGTTCAGCGTGTTGCCGCGCAGGTATTCCCGGACGTTTTCCAAGGGGGTTCAATTCAGGGCTGTAGGGTGCCAGCCGCACCAGCGTGGCAGTATCCGGCACGGCAAGCGCACCGCCCGTGCGATGCCATCCAGCGCCGTCGAGGACCAGCGCTGCATGGGCGCCGGGCGCGACCCGCGCGCTGATCTGCCGCAGATGCAGGGTCATGGCATCGATGTTGACTGATGGCATGATTAGGGCTTCGCCGGCTGCGCGCGCTGGACGCACGGCGCCGAAGACATAGGCCCGGTCGCGGCGGCAATCGCGCTCGGCAACCGGGCACGAGCCGCGTTCGCCCTCGCCTTGCCATTGCATCCGGCTACGCCGGCCGGAACCTTTGGCAAGTCTCGCCCAAACCGCGCCCAGCGTCCCCTGGCTCACCGACGCGGCCGATGGCCTTCGGCCCTCAACCATCTTCGAACCAGACCTCTCCGGCCGGGCCGCCGTATCGCGCGGCCACGGCGCGGCAGACAATGTCGCTGACGTGTTTTTAAAAGCCGCCTCGTCGTCGGCATCCTTGCCCGGATGCCCCGGGCGCGCCTGCAAGCGGGTCAGGTTCAGCGTGCCCAGCCATGTGCCGACCGTGGCAACATGCGCCGAGATCTTGAAACGCCGGCTGATCTCGCGTTGCAGATCAACGCAGCGCCACCGCACGACGGCGTGCCGGTCCAGGTCAGGCCCGTCGAGCGCACCCTGCTTGAGTTCGGCCATCTGCGCATCGCTCAGGTGCGGCGGCCGACCGGGAATAGGCTGGTTCGACAGCCCGGCAACCCCGCGGGCGATGGCAAGCAGGCGCCGAACACCGCGGCCATCGCGCAGACGCGAGGCGATCTGCCGCAGCGCGCCGGTGCTGCGTTCCGCGCGGGTGACCTCGACCGGCTGGCCATGGCGCGAAGCCTTGCAAAGCAGAGGCCGCAGAGCGAATCAGATTTCAGCGCCGGTGGAAATCCCGTTGCGAGTCAATGCTTTCGCGAGTTGGTATAAGTTATGTGTAGGTCAATGCACAAAGACAATCTCAATGGTTTGCCACTTACAGAACTCCGGCGCGGAAACTTTCCTATAAATAGAGTTTTTGCAAATAACAAATAATTATCAGTATTATATTGTAATGATTTTTATATGAGCTTAGTTACATGAGTCTGTCGTTGGCCAGCAGCAATCCGCATTCTACATTTCTGTTCCTCTCAGCCGCATAGGCCAAGTTCCAGCAGCCGATTGCCGCGGCAAGTTTGTGCGGCGCTTGTCCGCGCAAAGAGGAGCGGTGCACCATTGAGGCCCTTATTTGGCGGCTGGACAACGGCGCCGAGCGACGTGCGATCCCGATAACTGGGCAACCGGCATCACGCCTCCCTGCGATTCCGCCGCTGGTCGCTCCGTGGCGTGTGGGGCCGGATCATGGCCAGCCTGGTAAGCTGAGGCGAGCCGCGCTTCGCGTGCGCCTGCATCGATGGCGCCGTCGCGCGGGGGCACCAGGAGGCGGCCGGGGCACGTCGTTCAAGCAAACCAGTCCTTTGAGCATGCGTGTCGTTTGCATGGGGGCCAGTCACGACGAGGCGTTGGGACGGCCGAGGGACGGGTTTGGCAGCAAGATCGTCGGCGTATGCGACGTGGCTGGGTCGATGTCATGCGGGCGCCGGGCCAGGCGCGCGGATTGGCGCCATCGCTGGCGCTGCTCAGGCGTCTGCCCGCGGCGCTTGCTTTACGTCCTGGCTGACAGGGCCTGCGGCGCCCGGGCGTTCCGCAGCCAAACCAGGGCAATGGGAGCCACGCCCATCGCACCCTCGCGCAAGTGCGTCAAGCGGGCGCAGCCTTGCCTTTCTTGCCATTTATCGCCACCGCAACCTGATCGAGCGCTGCTGGTCGCGGCTGAAGCAACGTCGCGTGGTTGCGGCCCGCTACGACCAGACAGCGTTGTGCTTTGCCGCAGGCATCGCCATCGCCGCGTCGCTCGACTGGATCAAAGCCAGGCTCTGATCAGCACTCAAAATGCGAACAGAGCCTGACGGTCGGGTCGCGACAGACCTGAAACATATTTCGTACCGTTAACATCACAGTGACGCGAGACCTTGCCCTCTACCGAAACGATATCGTGCATTTTTACGAATTGTATGTAACGTTCAGCTATCGGTAGCAACTATTTTGCCCGGCCGGCGCCAGCAACGCCTGCCTTCGGATTGAATCTATGACTGCCCAAACCATCCGGCTTTCCAATGCAGACGGGCACGACATTGCGCCGGTCGCGTTCGGCGCGTGCTTCGGCTATCTCCACGGCGGATATTGCGACGTTGGCATCGTCATCTGCTCCGGCACCGGCCGCGATGCGCGGGGGAGCTACGGCGCATTCCGGCTTTTGGCTTCGGGCCTCTCTCGCGCCGGCTACCCAACGCTCCGGTTCGACTACCCAGGCGCTGGCGACTCCCCGGCTCTCGACGGCGAGGAACCGTGCGGGGCTTGGCTTGCAAGCGTCAACGATGCCGCAGACCGGATGCGCGACACGGGCGTCAAACAAATCATCTTCTGCGGTCACCGCTTAGGGGCGTTGCTCGCCGCATCGGTCGCGGCCAGACGCCGCGACGTCGGCGGCCTGATCCTGATCGATCCCGCAATCTCCGGCGCACTCTACCTTCGAGAGCTCGCGATCGAGCAGGAGATGATGTCGGACGGTCCCGGCGCCGGCGATGGCCGCCTCGAATGCGAGGGCATCGTGCTCACCCCCGCGTCCGACGCGCCGTTCCGCGTCCTCGATCTAATGAAGCTGCACTCAAGCCCGGCATCGCGCGCGCTCATCCTCGCCTCCTCCAAGCGTCCGGCAAACGCCAGGCTCGCCGACCGGCTGACCGCGCTCGGCGCCGATGTCGAGCAGGAGCTTTTCACTCCGATGCTGGAATTCGCGACGGGCGGCCTCGTCGACCCGAAGCCGCCGCTTCAGCGCATCGCTCAATGGCTCGGCCCGGCCAAGCCGACTGCGTTCAGGCCGGCATTGCTTCCGCCGAGCCCCGTCGAGCTGCCCGACAAGCTCGGGCGCTTCACCGAGCGTCCTTTGCAGTTCGGCGCAGGCCGGCGCCTGTTCGGAATGCTATGCCGTCCGAATAGGGAGATCATCCCGGGCTTCGTCGTCGTGATCGGCAATCCCGGGGCAGCCTCGCACCACGGCTATGCCGGCTTCACCGTGCGTTTGGCGCGGCAACTGGCAAGCGCCGGCTATGCCTCATTGCGCATGGACTACGCCGGCATCGGCGAAAGCGTCTCCGAGCAACCCACCCACATCTATCAGACCGACCGCATCGGCGATACGGCCGCGGCGATCGACGCCCTCGGCGCCTCGGCTTCAGCCGGTTCGGCGCCGCCGGCCTGTGCTCCGCAGCCTACCATAGCCTGCAGACGAGCCTGGCCGATCATCGGGTCGAAACCGTGGCGATGTTGAACCCGTCGACGTTCTTCTGGCCCAAGGGCCAGGATTTTGCTCAGTTTATCCAGAACAACACGCGCTCAACCAAGTTCTATGTCGAGACGATGATGGGGCGCAAAGGCTGGCGGCGGCTGCTTCGCGGCGAACTGAACGTGCCGCGCGCCATCCGCACCGTTCGGACGCATCTGCTCCGGCGCGCGAAGGCGATGGGCGCGCGCGCGGCCGCTCTGGCGGGATGGCAAGGCCGGGCTACGACGCCGCGGCAGGCGATGGCGCGCTTGTCCGCTCGCGGCGTGCGGACGCTTGTAATGGTGGGGACGATCGACGCCGGGCTGGATGTGCTGCAGGCGCATTTCGGACGCGGCGGCCGCTGGCTGGAGGCGCTGCCCGGCGCCACGCTGCGCTTGATGGACACGGTCGACCACTCGCTCACCCGCGTGACCATGCACGAGGACGTCATCGCCGTGGTCATTGAGTTCCTGCGCGCCGCATACGAGCAGGCCGACGTAAAAGCCGCGGCCGGCCAGACAGCAGCCGCATCGAGCGGCCCAATTGACCAGGAGGCCGCATGACCGAGGTACGCGTCGATCTGGACGAGGCCCTTGCCGACGACGCCTTGGCCCAGGTTGGCAAAATGCTGCGCCGCAGCTTCGACGTCGAAACCCTGGACCAGGCCGGCGGCGCCCTCACTCTCGTCGTCAACGACGCCGTTGCAACGAACGAGCTGCGCAAACGGCTCAAGCAAGCCGTCAGCGCACGCCGCTACGCCACCGGCGCGTGCCTGTTCTCCCGCTCCGTGCCAGACCATCGGGAGACCGATCCGCAGCCGGCGCTCGAGGCGAAGGGCGACGTCGCCGTCATGGGCCCCGGCCTGTTCGCCTTCCGCGGCGATTTCCTGCGCGTGCGCGTAGCACTGGACGGGCTCGTTCGCGCCATCGCCGGCCGGTGCGGCGCCGAGGAACTCGCCTACCCGCCGCTCTGGCCGGTCAACGTGCTCCGATCCATCAATTACTTCCACGATTTCCCGCACCTCGCCATGCTGGCCTCCGGCGTCGCCCCGCACTACGAGGCCCGCAGCGCGTTCGCCGGCCGGTTCCGCAAAGGGTCGGGCGAGACCGTCATCGCCTGCACCGCCGAGAACGGGTTGGCGCCCGCCAGCAACGCGCTCGCGCCCACCGTCTGCGACTGCTGCTATTGGCTGCTGCGCGGGCGCCGCGACGTGTCCGACCAAATCCTCACCGTCCACGGCCAGGTGTTCCGCAACGAGGCCAGCGCCCAGGGGCGGATCGACCGGCTGACGGGCTACACGATGCGCGAGATCGTGCTGATCGGCAGCGAAGCCTTCGTGGCCGCCAAGCGAGAGGCGCTGATCGACGAGGTGATCGAGCTGGTGACGGGCCTCGACCTCGCCTGCACGATCCAGGCCGCGGATGACCCGTTCTTCAGCAACGACGCGCTGCTGAAGAACTCCTATCAGAACATGGCGCAGCTCAAATACGAAGTCGTGGCGCCCCTGTTCGCGGGCCATGGCGCCGCGGTCGCGTCGGTCAACCTGCACAACGACTTCTTCAGCCGCAGCTACGCCTACCAAAACCGGGACGGCAATCACCCGACCAGCGCCTGCGTGGCGTTCGGCTACGAGCGGATGGCCTACGCCTTGTTCTGCCGTCACGGCGCCGAGCTTTCGGACTGGCCCGAGCCGGTGCGCGCAGCCCTCGGCCTCAACCGATGCAACGAGACAAAGACCCCATGACGGACCAGAACGGCGTCCCGCCCGAACTCCTCAGGATCCTTCGCGACGAGCTGCAGGAGCCGGCGCTCGAGCTGACCGCAGCGATGACGCCGGACGACGTTCCCGGCTGGGACTCGACCTCGATGGCCGGCATCGTCATGGCGCTGGAGGAAGAGCTCGGGGTCGAGTTCCGCGCCAAGGAGCTGAAGGACATCCGCTCGGTCGGCGACCTCGCCCGCCTGCTCAGCCAGCACCGCGTCTGAGCGCCGCGATGGACGCCGCACGGGTTGCGACGCCGGGCAGGCGCCCGCTATCCCCGGCGCAATGGCCGATCCTGCGGTCGGAGGTGCTGCACCGCGACACCTCGCGCTGGACGCAGCTGACCGTCGTGCTTATGCGCGGCGCCATCGATCCGGACCGCCTGTCGCGCGCGCTGGATACCGTGATCGCGCGCCACCCGGCCCTGCGTACGCAAATCCGGCGCCGGGGGCGGGAGGTCTGGCAGGAGTTCGGCGCGTCCGGCATCCACCTGATCCGCCATGACCAGCCCACGCCGCCCTGCGGGCAGCAAGCGGCCATCGATGCCTTCGTGCGTGCCGCCGGCGGCCGTTGTTTTCCGCTCTACGGCCCCGCGTTGTTCCGGCCCGACCTGTTGATCCTGAGCCCCGACGCAGCGGTCCTGTTGCTCAGCCTGCATCATATCGCGGCCGACGGGATTGCCTTGGCCGGTCTGGCGCCGCAGATCGCGGCGGCTTACCGCGGCGAGAACGGCTCGGCCGCAACCGACGGCGCCTATGAGAACTGGCTCGACCGTCAAGCTGCCCATGACTTCACGCCCGGCATCGAAGCCGCGCGGCGCTTCTACCAACAAACGATCGACGATGCCGTCGCCAAGCACGCTTCACTCTACGACCGCCCGGCGGACACCGGAACGGCCGATCCGCCCCACTTGCCGGAAGCCACTTGCATCATGGCGGCGGAAACCACCGGCGCGTTGCGAACACTGGCGCGGGCCAATCGCGCCACGCCGTTCATCGTCCTGCTCGCAGCATTCGCCTCCGTGCTCGAACGCGCCCTGGAGGCACCGGACTTGCTGTTCGGAACCTTCGTGTCCGGACGACAGGGCGAGCCAGGTCCGATCATCGGGTCATGCATCAACACGCTTCTGCTCCGCATCCGCCTGGAGGGCTGCGCGACGCCGCAGCAACGGATTGCCGCCGCCAGGGAAGCCTGGCGCCCGGTTCGCCAGCACCAGGCCACGCCGCAATCCAAGCTGACTGGCTCGCCCGGGCTCCCGCTGCCGCAGTTCGCCGTCAACTACCTTGACATGGACGACGCGCCCTTCGAGGCGCCGGGCGTGGACGCCAGCGTGACGCACGCGCAGCAGGGCTTCCCGCTCAACGATCTCCTGCTCTACGCCCTGAGCGAGCAGGACGGCCGTCTGCGGCTCCGGCTGATCGTCGGGTCCGGCGTCCGGCGGATCAGCCCGGCACGTCTGACCGGCCTGCTCACGTCGCTGGCCGGCACGCTGCGCGAGTGGACCGGCTCAGCCGCCGATCTGGACAGGCCGGTCGAGACGCTCTGAACCATACCGGATTTCCCGGAGGCCATTTGGTTCGGGTCAGGCGGCCTAAGCAGGCATTCGTGGCTTGTGCCACGAATGCCTGCTTAGGAATCTCTGAAGACGCATCATTTTCCGCGTCGTGACGGCGAGCCGTCCCGCGAAATGATGCTTGAGGCGCTCGTTCGGAAGTAACCGCACCGAATCGATCGGGCGAACGAGCGCCTCAAGTCTTTGTTTTTCCGGGCAGCTTTATCGGCGTGCTGCCGCACTTATTGCCGACGCTGCCCTTCTGCTTGCGCCTCGGCCTGGGCATGGAAGCGCGCTTTGGCCTCGACGGGGTGGCGCGGGCGTGCGGGTGGATGTGCAGCATGGGTCACCGTTGTCCTGAGACGGCAGGCAAACGCTGAAACCGAGGGGCATACTCCGCAACAGCCAACCTGCCCGGCTCCCAACATTGTTCCGCGACCGGACAATTCAGGGCCGCCATGAGCCTCGGTGCATCAGGTCAGGCCCGTTTGCCAACATGGGCGACCGCGGCGATCTCGACCAGTGCGCCGGGCTTGACCAGGCCGCATTGGATGCAGTAGCGGGCGGGCTTGTCGCCGGGGAAAAACTCGGCATAGGCGGCGTTGATGGGGCCGTAATTGGCCCAGTCGGTGAGGAAAACGTGGTTGAAGGCGACATCAGCCATCGTGCCGCCGGCCGCCTCGACGACGGCCTGGATGGTTTGCAGGACATGGCGGGTTTGGGCGGCAGGATCGCCTTCGTGGATGACGTTGTTGTCCTTGTCGAACGGCAGCGTGCCGGAGACGTAGAGCACGCCGTCGGCCATTGCTCCGGGGGAATAAGGGGCGAGCGGCTTGCCGGCGCCTGCGGGAATGACGGGTTCGATGGGCATGGGCGATGCTCCTTCAGGATGGCGGGCGGCGGCGCAACAACTCGGGCACGCTCAGGGCGCCGCCGGCGAACGACTGAACGCTATACAATGTCGTGCGCCGGATGGAGTCCAGCCTAGACCCTTGTCGCCCTGACTTTGCAGTCAGGGCGCTGACGCCCATTGCGAACCCCTGCCGCCGAGGCAGCCCCCGCTCGCGTCCGCCTGCCCGTCAGCAAACCTTTTCCAGCCGCAGCGACTGTCCAAGCGCCCCAGGCAACCGGCCTTCGGTCAGACCAGCCGGAACGCCCAGCGGATAGA
The DNA here is from genome assembly GCA_965217935.1 of Acetobacteraceae bacterium. GTDB lineage: Bacteria > Pseudomonadota > Alphaproteobacteria > Acetobacterales > Acetobacteraceae > JBBROS01. The sequence continues at coordinate 1,647,601 of OZ244581.1, forward strand.
ACAAGATCATCGACGTCGGCCCCTCGCACGAGGCCCGGGCCTCGGCCACCGCCGCGTCATGCCGCGCCGGGGTGGTCAGTTCGAGGAAAAAGTTCCATCGCTCCCATTGCGGCCGCAGCACCAGCGGCTGCTGCACCGGGATGGCGAACATCTTCGGCACGAACACGCCGTGCGGCGCCATCAGCGTGACCTGCGGCGGCCAGAACGACCACCATGTGTAGGACGTCCTCGGCTGCGCATCCGCGGCCAGCAGGGTCGAGCCCGGCGGCATGGCCGACAATGCCGCCTCCAGCGCCGCGAAGCTGCGCCCGGTCGCGGCGAAATCAGCCGCCAGCCAAACGCTCCGGCCGGCAAGCAGGGCGCACAGCGCCAGCGACAGCGAGGCCGAAGCGCCCCGGAGCGGCGCCGTCGCCGCGAGCAGGACGACGGCGACCGCGGGGATGCGGGCATCGAGGAACGCGCTGCCGCCGATCCAATCCGGGGCCGCGAGCGACACCAGCGCCAAGGCGCCGACCGTAACCAGCCAGCATAACGCAGGGCGGGGACGCAGCCGCCAAACCAGCGCCGCGAGCGGGATCAATGCCAGCACGAGCATGACATCCGGGCCGACGTGCAGGCTCAGCAGCGTCTTGGCCCAGATGCTGACCTTGCCGAAGACGACGCCGGCCGCCGTCCCGTGCCCGCGGTAGACGATCCGGTGCAGGCTGTTGCCCGCGACCGGCGAGCCGACGACCGCGGCCAGGACGATGAGCGCCGCGAGACAGGACGGCGCCAGCACGAGCGGCGTCCGCCAGCGCGCGCGGCCCAGGCGCACGAGGTCGAGACAGCCGAGACAGCCCATGAACAGCGCCGCCGCGATGATGTGGCAGAACGCCACCGCAGCGGTCCCGATCAATGCGATCGCCAGCCGACGCCGGACGGACCGGTTTTGCGCGGACCAGGCCAGCAGCCACAGCATGACCGAGATCCCGGTCATGAAATTCACGAAGCCCCAGAACAGCGGCAGGGTGTAGAAGCACCCGGCCGCCAGCGGCGCCGTCAATGCGGATTGGGCGCCCGCCGCCCGCGCCAGCCTGTGAAACCCGCCGACGAACAGCGCATAGAGCGCCAGCAGATAGAGCGTTCCGGCCGTCCCGATCGAGAGCCCCGCCTGCTGCAGCCCGACCAGCGTCAGGTCGATGATCGCGTTCGGGATCAGGAAGCCGCGGAAGACGTAGTGCGCGGTCCAGAACGGATCGCCTTGCAGCACCTGTTGGATGACCCAGATGCGGGCCAGGTGCCCCGGCCAATCCTCCAGCGGCGCCGGCGCCGACACCGCGAGCGGCAAGGCGCCGAGCAGGACAGAGAGCCATCCGATCAGCAGCGCGTGCCGGGCCAGCAGGTCTTGCGTGCCGGCAACCCGTGGGCGGATGGCCGTGGAAGCGGCCTTCATCGCAGGCGCGCTCAGGGCTTCACGGCCCGCGCGAACACGCTCAACCCGGCGACGCGGTTCTTGCGGAACACGGGCAGCTCGGCCTTGCAGGCATTCCAGAACATTCCGTTCAACACCGGCCCGAATTGCCGCATGTCGCTTTTCGGCTCGGCGCCCTTGTCCCCGCCCACGCGCCTGATCATGCGGACCGTCGCCGCCAGCGGCAGGATCGCGCCGTAGAAATAGCACCCGACCTCGATGGCAAGCCCCGCCGCGCGCAGCACGGATTCGAGTTGCGGCAGCGTGTAGCGGCGGTAATGCTCCAGGAACACGTCGTGGCCGCTCCAGAGCCAGTTGAACGCGGGGACGGTGACGATGGCCCGCGCGCCTCGCGGCAGCCGTTCCACGTAATCGCGCGCCAGGCCCACATCGTCCTCGACATGCTCCAGCACGTCCATCATCAGCATCAGCCCGGCCCCGGCATCCGGCTCGGCGAGGCGCTTGCGGAACCGGAGGTCCCGCCCGCAGACCTCCTCGTCCGCCTCGTCGTCGTAGCCCGGATCGACGCAGACGGCGCGCGTGGCGCGTCCCGCCGCCAGCAGCGAGCGGGAGAAGAAGCCGGAGCCGGCGCCCACGTCGATCAGGGGCGAGGGATCAAGGTCGTCGGTCGCCTGCATCACCGCGGCCAGCTTGGCCCGGTAGTACCAATGCCTGCCCGGCTGGTCGCCCAGCAGCTCAGATTCCTTCAGATCCAACCGATGCCTCCCGATACGCGGCCCCGAGGCTGCGCGCCGGCGCGAACTGCTCCACGAAATACAGCGGGCGTTGCTTCACCTCGTTGAACACCCGGCCCAGGTATTCGCCCAACACGCCCAGGAAGATCAGTTGCGTCCCGCCCAGCAGCAGCACGACGGCCATCAGGCTCGGGTAGCCCGGCACAGGGCTGCCGACCAGCAGCGTGTCGCCGATCACGACGGCGCCGTATAGGCCGGCGAACCCCGCCACGAGCAGGCCGATGTAGGTCGCGAGCTTCAAAGGCAGCACGGTGAAGGCCGTCATGCCCTCCAGCGCGAAGTTCCACAGTTTCCAGTAGTTCCACTTCGTCTGCCCGGCCGCCCGCGGCGCGCGGTCGTAATACACCGCCTCCTGCCGGTAGCCGATCCAGGCGAACAGCCCCTTCATGAACCGGTGACGCTCGCGCAGCCGCATCAGAGCATCGACGGCGCGGCGGTTCATCAGCCGGAAATCGCCGGTGTCCCGCGGCAGCCGGACGTAGCCGACCCGCGCCATCACCCTATAGAACATCCCGGCCGTCGCCCGCTTGAGCCAGGTCTCTCCCGCGCGCGCCCGCCGCCGCGCGTAGGCCACATCGGCGCCTCCCCGCCAAGCCGCCACCAGCGCCGGGATCACCTCCGGCGGGTCCTGCAGGTCGGCGTCGATCACCACCACCGCCTCGCCCCGCGCGTGGTCGAGCCCGGCGGTCATCGCCGCCTCCTTGCCGAAGTTGCGCGACAGGTTGACGACCGACACCTCGGGGCAGCGCGCGTGCAGCCCGCGCATGATCTCCAGCGTGCTGTCCCGGCTGCCGTCGTTGACGTAGATCACGCACCAGCGCAGCCCGAGGCCGCCCATCACCGCCTCAAGCCGCTCATGGAAGGCGGGCAGCACCGCCGCTTCGTCGAAGCAGGGCACGACCACCGTCAGCTCCGGGTCGGGCAAGGCGCCGTACCAGGCCCTGTCGCTGGCGTTTATCGTTGAATCCGGCACGTCGCAGTCCCCGATGTCGTCAAGAGACCTCGATAGCCGCTACGCGCCCGGAACGGCCAGTCAGGGTTTGTCAGCAACGATGAGGCAGCGGCAAGTCGGGGCGAACTCGCTGCAAATTGGCCCGGCGTTAGAGTCCCGTCAGCAGGCCCGAATACACGACCGGCCCGGTCGGCAACTGCGTCGGCGACCCGCCGAGCGGCTCCTGGCTGACCAGGAGTTGCGTGCCTTGCGGCTCGCGAACCTGAAGCCGCGTCCGCCCGCTGTCCGGCAGCAGGCCGAGGCTGACCGGCGCCGTGGTATTGGCCCGCAGCGCCCAGAGCTGCAGCGACCGGCCTTGCGGCACGGCCGGGCTCGACACCGCGGCGACGGTCGCAGTCCCATCCGGGTTCACCCGGACGAGGAACGTGGCGCCGGGCGAATTGGCCGGGGTCAGAGCGGCCAGCAGCGGTTCGGGCGGTTTCGCGGGCTTGTTGTAGAGCAGGAGCGCGAGGCTCGCGGCAATCGCCAAAGCGCCGGCCGTGGTCGCCCGCCACAGGTTCGGGTTGCGCCAGATCCGGACGGGGACGGCCGATCGGCCCGTTGGCTCACGGGTGTCGAGACCGGCGGCGAGCGCCAACCGCCGCCAGAGCATCGGCGGCGGCTGCACCGGCGGCACGATATCGGCAAGCGGCGTCAGCAGGTCTTCCCATAGGGCGATCGCGCCTGCCACCGCCGGGTCGCTCAAGGCCAGCGCTTCCATCGCCCGCGCCTGCAACGGCGGCAGCAGGCCCATGACATACTCGGCGGCCTGAAGGTCGCGTTCCTCGAATTCGGGATCGGAGGCGCCGCTCATAGCCCCTCTCCCCCGAGGCACGCGCGCAAGGCGAGCAAGGCCCGGCGGATGCTGGACTTCACCGTGCCCAAAGGCTGGCGCAGCCGCTCGGCGACCTCGTTATGGGTCAAGCCGTCAACGAAGGCCAGGACCACGAGGTTGCGCCGCGCCGGCTCGATCTCCTCCAGGCAGCGATGCAGCGCCTCGCCTTCGCGCGTCGCCTGCAGCCGGTCCAGCGGCAAGGGATCCGGGTCGATTGGCTCGGCCACCTCCGCCCCCACCACTTCCCGCCGGGTCCGCGCGATGGCGTCCAGTGCCCGGTAGCGCACCAGGCTCACGAGCCAGGCCCGCGCGTTGCCGCGCTCCGGGTCGAACCGGGCCGCGTTGCGCCATACCTGCAGCATCGCGTCGTGCACCGCGTCGGAGGCCAGCGCCGTATCGCGGGTGATCCGCATCGCCACGGCATACAGGGTCGAGGATTGTTGGTCATAAAGCCGGCGGAAAGCGGCGCCGTCGGCCTGGGCGCACTGCACCAGAAGCATGGCAACCTCGTCATGCGGAACCGGACCGGTCGAGACGGCTTGCTTCATGCCGTCCTTATGGCCTGGCTCCTCGTCTCGGAGCAAGCTGGGCGGGTCTGCCGTTCTGGCCGCCCGCCGCCTCGCATCAGCCCGGGATGAGCACCCGGTCGACCACGTGGATTACGCCGTTGCTCTGTCGCACGTCGGCGATCCGAACGTGCGACATGCCGCCTTCCGGGTCCGAGACCGTGATCACCGTGCCGATCTGCGTCAGCGTCAGCTCCTCGCCTTCAACGGTTTTGAGGTGGGCGATGCCATGCCCCTTCATGATCATCGCCTGCAGCGCCGCCGCATCATAGTTGCCCGGCGCCACGTGATAGGTCAGAATCTTGACCAGCTTCGGCTTGTTTTCCGGCTTGAGCAGCGCGTCGACCGCGCCCGCCGGCAGGGCGGCAAAGGCTTCGTTGGTCGGCGCAAACACCGTGAACGGGCCGGGACCCCTGAGCGTTTGAACCAGGCCGGCCGCTTTTATCGCTGCCACCAGCGTCGTGTGGTCTTTTGAGTTGACGGCATTGTCGACGATGTCCTTAGTCGGGTACATCGGTGCGCCGCCAACCATGGTCAAGGCCAAGGCCGGCGTGGCCGTGGTAAGCGCCAGCGCGAGGAGCGCGCTGCGGAAACGGGACGTCATGAACGATCCTATCGGTTCGGGGTTCTCGTGTCCTGGGGACGCCGGCGGTCCAGGCCGGCGTCCCCAGCTTATCCCATACCGTTTCGTCTCCATTCTGGATGCAACAGTACGATTACGAGCTGACATGCCTGAAAAAAAACCACCGCCTCCGTTCGCGCGCCATGCAGCCAGCCTGATCGTGCTGCGAGACGGCGCCTCAGGGCCCGAAGCGCTGATGGGCGTTCGGGGCGCAGGCCACCGGTTCATGCCCAATTGCCTCGTCTTTCCCGGCGGCGCCGTGGATGCCGCCGATGCCGGCGCCAGGACCGCCTCGGAGCCGCCGGCGCACACGCTCGCCATGCTGGGCCGCAAGGCGAAGCCGCGTCTCGCGCGCGCCATCGTCATCGCCGCGGCCCGCGAGCTCGAGGAGGAGACCGGCCTCTCGCTCGGGCGCCCGCCCAGGCTCGGCGGCGTGCATTACCTCTGCCGCGCCGTCACCCCGACCACGTCGCCCATCCGCTTCAACGCCCGCTTCCTCATCGTCGCGGCCAATGAGACGGAGGGCACGCCGGGGGACACGGGCGAGCTGCAATCGGTCGGCTACCGGCCGCTTGAGGCGGTCATCGGCGACGACTTGATGCTCGTGACCCGCGAAGTGCTGCGGCGGCTCGCGGCCTGGCTGGCGCTGCCGTCCGACGCGCGGCTCGCGCGGCCCTCGCTCGACGTGTTCAAGCAGCGGCGCTGGCGCACCGAGTAACGCTACCGCCGCAGCGTCTGCGCCAGCATCGCGCTCGCCAGCGCGGCCAAGCCAAGCCCGATCCAGAACGCCCACGGCGTCAGCCCCGCGCCAGCATCGAACGCCCCGTGCGCCAGCACGTGCGCGGCCATGAACAGCAGCGTGCCGATATTCAACCCGATCGAGGGGCCAAACAGCCGCCGCACGCGCTGGTAGGCGGCCGTCAGGTGCGGCGGCACCTCCTCCGGCCCGCCGTAATGCGCCGCCCAGCCCGAACGGTAGCACACGGCGGTGAACGCCAGTCCCGTGATCAACAGAAGGATGTTGGTCCAGAAATACATGCGCGTCAGCCGACCAGCGCGTCCGGCCGCATCGTCGCGCGAAGCCAGCCCGCCGTTTCCGCCAGACCCTGCGCCAGGCCGATCCGCGGCCGCCACCCGGTCTCCCGCCGGATCAGCGCCGTATCCAGAACGTTGACCGGCACGTCCGCCGCCCGGCCTGCCCGCCGCACGACATCGACGGACGCTAGACCCAATGCCGAGGCAACGTCTGCCAGCAGCTCGTTCAGGCTGCGGCCCACCCCGCTGCCGACGTTCAGCACCCGGTGCGGCCCGTCGTAGAGCGCGGCGGCGACGAAGGCCGCAGCCACGTCGTCCACGTGAATGAAGTCCCGCGTGACCTCGCCGGTGCCCCAGATCTCCACCGGCTCGCCCGCCAGCGCCCTGTGCAGCATCGCCGCCACCACGCCCTGGCGCCGGTGCGGCGATTGCCCAGGCCCGTAGGGGTTGGCCAGCCGCAGCGTCATCCCGTCCAAGCCGTAAGCCCGGCGGCAGAAGCCGATGTATTGCTCGATCACCAGCTTCTGCAGCCCGTAGGCCGTCGTCGGCATCGGCGCCGCGCTTTCCGGCGTCGGCGTCTGGGCGGCCGAGCCATAGACCGTGCCGCCGGACGAGGCGAACACGAACCGCCGGACGTTCGCGTCCGCGCAAAGCTGCAGCAGCCGCAGCGCCGGCGTCACGTGCGCTCGCACGTCCCCGGCCAAGTCCGTCACAGCTCCCGGCAGCGACGACCCGACCAGGTGGAACACCATCTGCTGCCCGGCCAAGGCCCGCCGCAACGCAGGCTCGTCGTCAAGCGCTGCTAACGTCCAGGGGATGGCCTGGTCACTCTCGGGCGCGCGGCGCGAGTAGCCGTGGACGCGGGCGCCGGCGCGCAACAGCGCCCGCACGACCGCGCCGCCCAGGAACCCGCTCGCCCCCAGCACCAGGCACCGGACGCCTTCGAGGCCCATGCCGCCTACCAGCCCGGCCCGTCGCGGTAGACCGTGCACCAGGTCCGGCCCACCGACTCGCACACCGCCGGCAGCAGGCGCTCGATCGCGTGCAGCATGGTCCCGTCCTCGGCCAGCGGCTCCGGCGGGAAGGCATCGGCGTCGAGCCCCATCGCGAACAGCGGCTCCAGCGCCGCCGGGCGGGCCCAGAACATCGAGCCCAGCGGGAAAACCGGCCACTCGGGCAAGGCCGGCGCCGGCGTCATCCGTGCAGCGAGCGCCTCGGCAGCCGCGCGGTTCCGCGTCCAGCCGACGACGTGCCGGTCCTCGGCGAACAGCAGGCCGAGAGCCAGGTCGTCCTCGAACGGGGCCAGCACGCCCGCCACGCCGGCGTCCCCGCCCAGCAGGATGCGGCTCAGGTACGCCCGCCAGCGGTCCCCCATTGCCGGGTCGTTCGAGAGGCTGCGCTTGCCGTGCATATGGCCGACCACGTCGTATGCGCCGCCGCGCACGACGCGGCCCATCTCCGTGAGAAACGGGCCGAGATCCCTCCCCCGGTTCGGCGTCAGCGTCACCTCAACGCTGCCGCCCTTCCAGCCCTTGAGCGCGTAGGCGACCTCGATCCGCTTCTCGGCCGAGGTGGTGGTGATGAACAGGTCCACGACGCTTTTCCCCGCCTCGAGCGCTTGGAGGAAGCCCGCCGCCAGCTCCGGGTAATGCAGGTGCAGGTGCAGGCCCGCCCGCCCGGTGAACGGCGGCAACCGGGGCGCCTGGTCCAGCCGGACGCACCGATGCGTCACGTCAGGCATCGTCTCGCGTCCGAGCGCGGGTCCGGCGTCCAGCCATGTCCGGGCCACGCCCTCGTTGAACCCTGGCCGCGGACTCGCCAGCAGCAGGCCCTTGCGTCCCCTCGCCGCGTAGGCCTGGACCGACCGCCGTTCCGCGTCCGGCGTCAATGGCCCCGCCGTCCCCTCGTGAAAGACCGCGTCGAACAGCCCCGAGGCCGCGATCCGCTCGACCTCGGCGTCGAGCGCCGCCCGGTCCGCTTGCGCCGCCAGCATCTGATCGGTCAGCGCCTCGACGTAGTCCGGAAACGCGAACCGCTCGGCAATGAACGCCCGGTTTCCCTCCGCTTTCTTCATCACCGCCGGGCGCATCGCCCAGGCCAGCGCCTGCGCCGCCTCCGCCACGTCGCAGTATGGCGCCGCCGCCCCCACGGCCGCGCCCTCTCCCTCGAATAACCCGGCCGACCCGGTCGCGCGGTCGAAGCACACCACGCCCCGTCCGGCGCGCAAGGCGTCCAGCACCACGTTGGGGAACGGATCGAGACGGGACGGCAGGAAGAACACGTCCGCCAGCTCGAACAAGGCGTCCAGGCTGCTCTGCGGCGGCAGGAAGAACAGGCTCCCATCCAGCCCGAACTGCCGCACCATGTCGGCCACCCAGGCGGAATAGGTCAGGTCCGTCTTCGGCTCGTAGCCGCCGCCGACCCAGATGAACCGCACGTCCTCGGCGCCGGGCAGCTTGCGCAGTTCGGCGGCCGTTTGCACGAACAGGTCAGTCCCCTTGCGCATGTGCACGAACCCGGCGCCGAGCACGACCCGCAAGCGCTGCCCCGGCGCGGCCCCGATCAGCGCCAGCAGCTCCGCCCGGGTCATGTCCGGCGCCGGATCGCCCTCCGGCAACGACGGCAGGCAGCCTTGCGGGCGCACGGACACGTTGTTCGGGGCCGCCAGCCGGAACCGCCGCACCTCCTCCTGCACGCTGTCCCGGATCAACTCGGCAGGCACGACGACGCGGTCGGCGCTCTCGACCACCTCCGTCATGCGCCCGAACGGGAAGGTGTACGACGCGAACTCGTGCACCAGCGCCACCGACGCCACCCCGGCATGGAGCGCCGCCCGCGCGAACGGACTCGTCTCCACCGAATTCAGCAGCACCGCCGACAACCCGTGCGTTTGCCGCAGCTCCCGCAGCAGGTATTCAGCATCGAGCGCGTCAAGGCCGCCCAGCACGACCAGGCAGCTTTTTTCCCTGAACGCCTCAAGCAGCGGACCGCTGCGCGAGACGCCGTAGATGACGTTGTGCGTCGCGGCCAGGTGGTCCCCAACCGTGAGCGCCACCAGCGGCGCGCCGGTTCGCGAGGCTTCGTGGCTCGTGACCAGGATGGCCGGCTTGCCGGCCTCGAACGCCCGCTTGCCGCGCGAGGCGATCGCGGCGAAATCCGGCCGGCCCACCCGGCCCTCCGCCGCGCCGAAGGCCGCGAAGTGCAGGAACAGGTCGCTGCGCATCGTTGCCAGGTCCGGGTAACGGCGGGTGTAGTAGTCGGCGCAGAAATCCGGCGCCGGCGCCAGTCCCTGCCGCGCGCCGTCCAGGATGTAATGCTCGAGCGGGTCGTCGACCGGCGCGTCGGGCGGCAATTGCCCGAGGTAGAAGCGCGCGTTGAACCGGTGGCGCGTCAAGTCCTTGCGCCGGGCCAGCTCCTCGCGGCTGAAAATCCGGTCCTGCCGTATTCCGACGTCGAGATAGTGCAGGATCGGCGCCGCATGGCCCGCTAGGCAGCCGGGATACATCGCCTCGTAGGCGTCGCTGTCGAACCCGGCCGTGGCCGGCACGGGCGTGTCGCGCCGGATGAGGTAATCCTCGACATCCGACAGGCCCCGCATCGGCGGCCGGCCGCGGCGCCAGGCGTAGGCCCGCCGGTCGAACAGCCCGCTGTCCTCGATCCGCTGCGCGTCGGCCCGAAGCGCGGCCATGCTGCAGTAGCGGTTCTCCCGCCGCCCATGCCGCTCGTAGTGCAGCAGCGGGCTCATGCCGGTCAGCGCCACGTCGGGATAGAACTGCCGGTAGGACGCGGGATCGAACCCCGCCGATGGCGTGAGCGAGGCCGGTTCGCCGACGGACAGGTAGTGTTGCGCCAGCTCCTCCGCCGTGCCGTCGATCCCGGCCACGCTCGCGTAGAACGGCGGCTCGAACAGCGGCGAGCGCGCGACCGTCGCCGCGTCCTCGCTGTCCCATGCCTCCGCGCCTCGCCGCCCGAAACCGTCCATCAAGGATTGCCCTGACCATTCGCTCTGAGCGGACACTCGTGCGCAAGCCACGAATGTCTGCTTAGACGCCTTTGAAGACGCATCATTTTTCGCGTCGTGACGGCGAGCCGTCCCGCGAAATGATGCTTAGTGCCCTGACCCTCATACGTACGCCTCGCGCGCGAACCGGACCGCGGTTTCGACCGCGTCCAGCCCGGCCTCCTGTTCGCGCATCTCGATCACCGCCCACCCCTCGTAGCCCGACGACCGCAGCGCCAAGGCGGCCAGCCCATGCGCCGGCAGCGGCGTGCCGAACCCGCCCAGCTCCGGCTCGGCGATATGGAAATGCGCAAGCCCGGCCCCCGTCGCCGCAATCTCCTCCTCGATCAGGTCGCCGGCCAGCGCGGCGCAGGCCGTATCCAGGTGCGCCCGAACGGCCCGATGCCCGCACGCCGCCACCAGGCGCCGCACCGACTTGGCATGAAGCAGGAAATCCGCGCCGTAGCTGGGCGGCACGGGCTCGATCCCGATCAGCAGCCCGGCATCCGCCGCCACGTCGCCCAGCGCGCGCAGCCGCTCGGCGCCGAGCGACTCGGCATCGCCCTCGGCCATTTCGCCCCGCCGGCGGTTCTGCGGCGCGCCGAACACCGCCACCCCTGCCCCCAGCCCGGCCGCGACCGCCGCCACCACCCGCATGTGCTCCGCCATCGCCCTGAACGACGCCGCATCGCCCAGCAACTGCAACTCCGGCCTTCCATAGAACACGGCCTGCACCGACGAGACCTGCAGCCCAGCATCCTCCGCCATCCGCCGATACGCGGTGACCTCGGCCGCCCGCAGCCGGTCCCATGCCGCGATCCGCGTCGGCGCGACCTCCACCCCTGCCACGCCGAGCGCGGCCAGACGCTGCATGGCCTCCCCGGCCTGCTCCGGCGCCCAGGCAAGGTTGGAGACGCCGAGCCTCATCCCCCGCATCCAGCCAGGAAGCGGCCCATCTCGGCCATCACCTCCGGGGCGTCCAGCGCGTAGCCGTCCGCGCCGCCGAACAGCGCGCCGTGCCGCGTCCGCACGTCGTAGCTGACGGGCCGCCCCTCGCCTCCCAAACGTTTGCCGGGAAAGAACAGCGATTGGACCGCCCGCATCTCCACCGGCGCCGTCGCCAGGTTCACGAGCGGCACGCCCGCCGCCTCGATCCGCTCGAGATCGTCCGAAAGCCGCGCCAAGGGATACCACTGGAACCGAGACGCCGGGTCAATCGCCTCGAGCCGGTGGCCGTGCATCAGGTCGAACAGCGCGTTCTTCTTCAGGCCGGGCCCGAACAGGGCCGGCAGCCGCACCACGTGGCAGCGCGCGAACCGTTCCCGCGCCCAGTCCTCCAGCATGGCGCGATGCAGCCCGTAAGGGGGCAGCCCCCGTACTGGCGCCGCATCGCGCTCGTCCACGCCCACCGGCGAGCCGTAGACATCGACCGTGGAGATCAACGTGAAGCGCTCGGCCTCGACCCGCTCCAGGCGCCGCATCAGCCGCTCGATCCCGGCCAGGTCCTCGGCCGCGTTGGCGTTCGCCCACCACTTCACCGCCTGCACGCCTGCGCAAACAACGTGCCGGAACCGCTTGCCTTCGATCTGATCGATGTCCGTGGAGCGGAACCTCGCCGCGAAATCCCGCTGGCGCAGCAACGTCCCGCCCACCAGCCCGGTATGGCCGATCAGCGCGTCCATCACGCCCGCACCCGCATGATCTCGCGCCGCAGCGAACCCGACTCCGTCCGCCGCGCATCCGCTTGCCCGGCCTCGATCCCGGCCAGGATGCGCTCGGTGGCGAAGAACACCGTGTCGATCTTGCCCGACATCACCGAGAACACCCGGCCCTCCTGGAACACGTAGCAGCTCCGGTCATCGAACCGCCCCACCGGCTTCGATTTGATCGAGAGCTGCGGCCCCACGAAGCGGAACCGCTCGCGGAACTCCGGCAGGTAGCGGCTGATCTGCCCTTCCATCAGCCGCGTCCTGTCGGCGATAACCGCGCCCCCGACCGCATCGCGCTCCCGCCGCGCCTCGGCCGCGCTGTCGAACCGTCCGAGCGGCGTGTAGGGCACGCTGGACAGCGTATACAGGCCGGGGTCCTCCGTCGGGTAAACCGAGCAGAGCGGCCCGTCGACCAGCGTCACCGCCGGGAAAGGCCCGTCGGTCTCGTAGTAGAGCAGCAGCGTCGGCTCGTAATAGAAGCGCATCGGCAGCCCGGCGCGGTGCCCCCACGTCGCGTCGACCGCGAAATCGTAGCGCCGCCCGCCCAGGTAAACCCCGTCCAGCCGCTGCGACACCCGGTCCACCCGCGCGCCCAGATGCAGGCAGTCGCCCAGCCGCTCGGTGAAATACTGCCGCGCCCGGTCGATCAGCAGCACCCGCTCGCCCGCCAGCATCAGCCCGTCCACCTCTTCGAGCCGCACCGACGTCTCGCCCACCTCGCGGTAGTCGATCCCGGACGAGGTCATGATCAGCCGATAGGTGGCGAAGTCGATCAGGCTGTCCTCGCGCGGCACGGCGTAGATGTTCTCCGTCACCTCCCGGCTGAGCTGCGGATAGCGCTCGGTGAAGCGCATGAACCCGTCGCGCGACTGCACCCGCGTCTGGTGATGGCGCGGATAGTGGAAGCCGAGATGCAGCCGGAACTGATTGTTGCCCGACGCCTCGTGCAACGGCCGCGCGTGCTGCTCGAACACCGCCACGTCCAGCCCCAACGCGCGCAGGGACAGGGCAATGTGACAGCCGTACCAACCCGCCCCAACCACAGCGACCGTTAACGCCAAACATTTCCTCCACAACCTTCAGATCAGGCAGCGAGATGATCTTCCATCAAGAAAGCGAGATCGTTATAGCCTACACGTCTATGGGTTGTATATAAGTGCGCCAAGCACACCAAAGAACGAGGCCGAGCGCAGGCCGGCGCAAGCTGTCCCTCGCCGCGGTTGACGGCGCCCGTCCTCCGGTCGGGGACGCCCAGACGCCGGCGCGTCCCTCGCAATGCGGCGCCGGGTTCTGCCTGGTCGATGCCGCCCACCCGTCGCTCCCCAGCGCCCCGGCGCCGGGGCCGAGCTGGCGCGCCCTTCGCGGAGTCCGGGGCGAGGGCTTCGCCCTGATCGAGCTTGAGCACGAGAGCGGCGAGCGGGCCGAATGGCTGTTCGACGGCGAGGGCCGGCAGTCGAGCGCCCCTGGCGCGTGGCCCGCGGACGCGCGCGCCGCCCTGGCGCGGGCGTTCACTCCGGCGCTGCAGGCCCTGCGCGACACCTGCCTTTGCAGCGCCCCCTCCCCCGCGCCGGCCTGCCTGCGCGATTTTGCCAGGCTAGGCCCCCGGCTCCGCTTGCTCATCGCCGAGGCTGCGCAGGCTGAGGTCCTGCCCGATCCCGCCCATATCGACCTTGATCAGCACGGCGCCGGGCAGCAAGGCATCGGGGCGTTGTCCTGGCCCGCCCTGCGCCAAAGCCTCGTCGCCGGCCTGCAGCAGCGCCTGACCGAAGCGCTGCGCCACGGCGCGATGACCTGGCCGTCGCCGATGACCGGGGCGGCCATGACGTGCACCGGCGGCTTCAGCCTCGACGACTTCAACACGCTCTATCGCTTCAGGGAGCCCGCGACCGGCCGGGATCTGTTCATCCTTGCCACCGAGCACCTCGCCCGCGTGGCCGGCCTCTACGACCCGGCCCGGGGCGAGGTCGTTACCTTCGGTCCCGACCAGTCCCGCATCCTGCGGCAGCATTTTCCCCGGCTGGGCCACCACCTCCTGCGGCACCTCGCCGTCATGGCCGACAGCCTGCTGCGCGGCCAGCGCGTCCTCGGCGGGCATCACCGGCTTGCCGCCTATCTTCGCGGCGGCGGCAGCGCGCATCTCGGCCATCAGCTCTGGAACGAGCTGACCGCGATCGACGAGCTTGCCGCCGGCCTCCCCGCGCACCGGCTGCCGCAATGGCTCATCCCGGGCGAGCGCACCGAATTCTACGGTCCGATCGACGCCCTCTATCCCGCGTTGTCCGGCCGCGTGCGCCGCGGCTTCGCCGACCATGCGGCACTGACCCGGCACGCCTACGAGAACCGCCTCACCCTGATCCGCCCGGCACGCGAGCGCGTCGGCGCCGGCCTTCGCCGCCGGGTCATGGCGCGGGCGAGCGCCTACGCCCCGCCCCCGCCCCTACCCCCGCCTCCTGGCGCCCTGTTCATGCTCGGCCTGCGGGTCGAGAACCGGACGGCGACCGATCTTGCGTCCCTCTGCTCCATCTTCATCGAGGAGGCCGCCCGCCATTCGCCCGGCTGCACCGTCATCCTCGACGGCCACAACGCGTGCGGCGACGAGCGCGGCGACGTCACGATCGGCAGCTATCGCCAGGACGAGGCCGCCGAGCACCCCCTCGCGGTCGAGCGCGCCCTGGCCGACGCGCTCCGCGCCCGCTTCGCCGACGCGGACGTCAGCATCGTGGACACGCTGGGCGAGCCGCTCGCGACCAGCCTCGCCTGGGCGGGCGCCTGCCGCGCCGTGTTCGCGCTGTGGGGCGCGGGCCTTGCCAAATACCGCTGGGTGGCGAACACGCCCGGCCTCGTCGTCTCCAATCGCTGGAACCTTGAGCAGAAGGGCGACCTGCACATCTACGACGCGGCGGAGTTCATGGCCGAGCCATCGCCGCTGACGTTCATCGCTGCCGAAGCCGTTGAGGATTGCCCGGACGCGCCGATGCTGGTGCCATTCGATCAGCCGACCTACAGCAACTTCAAGTTCGACCCCGCCGCCATGCGCCGGGAGGTCAGCTTGTTCCTTGCTGCGGCGGGCTGCCAGGCGCCGATGGCCTGAACGAGCGACAAAACTTGACGCACTGCAACATGAGCGCGTAAGCGGATATTTAACGTCTGCATGGCAGGAAATGCCGCCGACCCAGGCGTCCTTCCGGACTGAACCATGCCTAACGACACTCTCGCCTATCTACGCGCTAGCGCACCACAGCGCGGCCTCAGGATCATTGTGTTCGCAGTATGGCTGGCAGCCGTGCTCGTCCTCGCCTGGCGCCATGTGTTCTGGCGTGACGAAGTGCGCGCCTACTCCATCGCCTTGCAGGGCGATAGCGTGGTTGGAATGCTCCA
Organism: Acetobacteraceae bacterium; assembly: GCA_965217935.1. GTDB lineage: Bacteria > Pseudomonadota > Alphaproteobacteria > Acetobacterales > Acetobacteraceae > JBBROS01. Next base: position 1,662,942 of record OZ244581.1, read on the forward strand.
GGCGCTGCACGGCGAGGGTCATCCCGCGCTTTGGTACCTGATGCTCAGGGGCGCGCACGCGGTCTTCCATACGCCCTTGGTCCTGCCGGCCGTCTCGCTGACCACCGCGGCGGCGGCCGTTCTGCTGCTGACGCTCCGCTCGCCGTTCCGCCTATGGGTGCTCGGCCTTGTCCTGTTCGGCGGAATCGGCCTTTACGAATACGTCGTCGTATCCCGCAACTACGGCATCAGCATGTTGGCGATGTTCCTGCTCGCCTGGCTTTATCCCCGCTACCGAGACCGGAGCATCGCGCTTGGGCTGCTGCTGGCGCTTCTCGCCAACACGAACGCCTACAGCGCCTTGCTGGTCGCCGCCTTCCTGCTGTTCTGGCTGATCGACACGGTCATGCAGCACGGCTGGCGCTGGACGCCCGCGCTGAGCCGTTTCGGGCTCAACGCCATCGTCGCCCTGATCGGCGTCGGCCTGTGCGCGGCCACGATCGTTCCGACCTTCAACGACGCGGCCCTGGTCGATCACGGCGCCGCCTTTGCCGCGGACCGCCTGCTCGAAGCCGCCGCCTTGCCGGCAAGCCAGTTCCCCGAATTGGTCACGCACCATTTCTGGCAGGCGTTGAAGGCGCTGCACCTGCGCAGCGAGGCGAGCGCGGCCGCGCTGGCCATCGTCATGTCCGCGGCGATGATCGGCAGCACGCTCGGCCTGCTCCGCCGCCCCGCCGCCTTCGTCGCGGCCTTGGCCGCCTTGCTCATGTTCTCGCTGTTCTTCGCCGTCATCAGCCCCGGCGCCTACCGGCACGAGGCGCTCTGGCTGATGTTCCTGCTGTCGATGTACTGGATCGCGTTGCAGCGCGAGCCGGCGCGGGAGCTGGCCGCCCGTCCGCCCACGGCCCCGCTTCGGGCGGCCTCCTGGGCCGGCGTCGGCCTGCTCGCCGGTTTGCTAGCCCTGCAATTGCCCGATAGCGCCCGGGCGCTCGTCAACCTGCTTCCTGGGCGGCCGCCGCCGAGCCAGTCGGCCAACTTTGCAGCATTCATCGACCAGCATCCCGAACTGGCCCACGCCGCGATCATCTCCGAGCCGGACCATTACGCCGAGGCGCTGCCGTATTACCTTCCGAACCCGATCTATATGCTGCACGAACAGGTCTATCGCCCCTACGTGAAGTTCACCAAGGCGGTCCGCGCCGAGATCAGCCTCGACGACGTGCTGCGGGCGGCCGAGCGGGTTGCCGCCAGCACGAAGCAGCCCGTCATCATCCTGATGGCGACCGCGCTCGACCCGGCCAATCCGGCCAGATCGATCCGCGAAGGCTACAACTGGCGGTTCGACACGACGCCGGAGCAAGTCCGCGCCTTCAAAGCCGCGACACGCAAGCTCGGCCATTTCGGCCCGGCCATCACCGACGAGAGCTACGACGCCTACGTGCTCGACCCGGCCAAGACAAGCTGAAAGACCGACATGCCAGACCGCTTCGCAGCCGCTGCCCCGGCCTATGCTCCTGCAACCCCACGCGCCACCCTTCGGGACTACCTCGCCATCGCGCGGCTCGACCACAGCACGAAACACGTCTTCGTCATTCCCGGCATTGCCCTCGCCGACCTGCTGCGCGGCGATCACGCCGGGAACCTGGCCCTGGCAATTGTCCTTGGCTTCGCGACCGCGGTCTGCATCGCCTCGGCCAACTACGTCATCAACGAATGGCTCGACCGCGATTTCGACCGGCACCACCCCACCAAGTCGCAACGCACCGCCGTGCAAACCCAATTGAGCGGGCCGCTCGTTTGGCTTGAGTGGTTCTTGTTCGCCGCCGCCGGCCTCGCGTGCGCCTGGTGGTCGAGCTGGAGCCTGTTCGGCATCGCCTGCGTCTTCGCGCTGCAAGGCATCGTCTACAACGTCCCGCCGCTCAGGACCAAGAACAAGCCCTACCTCGACGTCATCTCCGAGGCCATCAACAACGCGCTCCGCCTGATGGTCGGCTGGGCCATCGTCGATCCCACGACCTTGCCGCCATCCTCCGTCATCCTCTCCTTCTGGCTCGGCGGCGCGTTCCTGATGGCGGCCAAGCGCCTGTCCGAATACCGCGAGATCGTGGCCTCGCACGGCCTCGACCTGCTCGCCCGCTATCGCGCCAGCTTCGCCGGGTATACGGAAACCACGCTCACCACCTCCTGCTTCATCTACGCCCTGCTTTCGAGCTTCTGCCTCGCCGCGTTCCTGTTCAAGTACCGGATCGAGTACATCATCACCATGCCGGTCATCACCTGGCTGTTCGCCAAGTACCTGGCGCTGTCGATGCTGCCGGGTTCGTCGGCGCAGAAGCCGGAGACGCTGTTCCGCGAGCGCGGCCTGCTGTCGATCGTCGTTCTGCTGGCCGGGCTGTTCGTGCTCGCCACCTACGTCGACATGCCGCTGCTCGATAAACTGACTGGCGAGCATTTCATCAGCCTGGGCCAGGGACGCTGACGCCGAAGCTGACGCCGGCGGATTGGCCGTCGATCAGCCTCGTCGCGTTCGACGTTGACGGCACGCTTTACCGGCAGCGTCCGCTTCGCCTGCGCATGGGGCGCGACCTTTTGCTCCATACCGCCCGCACGCGCGACCGTGCCGCGCTCCGTATCCTCGGCGCCTACCGCCGGCTGCGCGAGCGGCTGGGCGACGCCGAGACGCCGGAGTTCGAGACCGCGCTTATCGCGCAGACCGCCGCCGCCGCGGCAATGCCGCCTGACGCCGTGCGAGACGTGGTGGACGAATGGATCGGCCGCCGGCCGCTCGCCTACCTCGCGCCGTGCCGCTACCCGGGCCTCGACGCCTTGTTCGCCGCCCTGCGCCGCCAGGGCAAGACCATCGCCGTCCTCTCCGACTACCCGGCCCGCGACAAGCTCGCGGCCCTGGGCTTGGCGGCGGACATCGTCGTCAGCGCCGCGGACCCGGGCGTCGGCCGGCTCAAGCCGCATCCGCGCGGCTTGCAGCTCCTGCTCAAGCAAGCCGGCGTCGCGCCCTCCGCGGCCGTGCTGATCGGAGACCGTCCCGACCGCGATGGCGAATGCGCCCGGCGAGCCGGCGTCCGCGCCCTTCTGCGCGCCTCGGCGCCCATTGGAAGCTGGCAAACCTTCGCCCGCTACGACGACGCGATCTTCGCCCCGCTGCTGCTGGCCGGGGCCACGGCCGCGGGCTGACTTTCCCCCGGCTCAGGTCCCGGGAGGCTCGCCCGCACGGGCCGGCAGGGGGTCATGCGTATTCAGCCAGATGCCGTGGGGCGACCGCCCGGCGGTCAGGCGCTCGACCGCTCCGGTCCGCGGATCGATCACCGCGACGGATTGCGCCCACCGCAGGGTTGCCCAGATCCTGCCGTCGGGCGCGAAATCCATGTCGTCGGGACCGCCCTTGATGCGGAACCGCCTGGTTTCCGCAAGGGTTTCTGCATCGAGCACGACGATGCTGCCATCGACGCGGTTGCTGACGTAAATCGATTTGCCGTCGTGCGACACGAACATCACGTGCGCGCCCCTCGCGGTCTTGATCCGGCGCTCGACCTTGCCGTCGGCTGGGTTCACGACGGCGATGTCGTCCGCGCCCATGATGCCGACCAGCAGCTTGCCGCGATGCCAGAGCACGCCGGCCGGCGTCTGCCCCACGACGGCCTGCCAGACCGGCTTGCCGGATTTGAGGTCGATCGCGACGACGCTGTTCGATCCCTGGAGCGAGACGAAAACGGTGGACGAGTCGGGCGAGAAATTCTCGTGGCTCGGCATGGAGGAGACGTGGATGCGCGACGAGAGCCGCATCGTGGCGGCGTCGAGGATATCCACCTGGTTGCGCGCGAGGCCGTTGACGACCAGCCATCTGCCGTCGGGGCTGAAGCCGAACTGGTAGGGATCGCTGACGGTCACCCGCTTCTGGATGTCGCCGGTCGCCGGGTCGAGGAAGACCATCTCGTTGGCCGCGGTGTCGCCGACCAGGAGGGAGCGGTGATCCGGCGTGAGCGCCATGTGGTGCGGCTCGCGCTGCATCGGAATGCGGCGGAGCTCCTGCCTGGTCGCGACGTCGAACAGGCTGATGGAGGCGTCGCCGGAGTTGATGACGAAGGCGAGGCCGTCGAGCGCGCGGCGGGCGGCCATCGGGTGCGGGGTTGGCCCGGGCTGGCTGGGCGCGACTGCCTCGGCGGCTTGCTGGCGCGACAGGCTCGCGGTCTCAGGCGCCGGACGGATCTGGGCCCAGGCGAACCAGCAACCGAGGAGCGCGGCAAGGACAAGCGCCGGTCCCAGGCTGTTTCTCATCGTTCGGCCTCGTCTTCTCAAGCGCCGCTCCTGCGACGTCTTGCGCCGCCAAACCGTTCGATGCTGGTGCGGGCGTTCGAGCCGTTTCAGGCGTGAATGTCAACGTCGCCGGGGGCGCGGAAACCCGGAGTTCTGCCTTCGAATTGTTTGCTTTTGTAGTCTGGGTGAGACGCACGTATATAGGCGCCGGTTATCGTCAGCAGATTGTTCGTGAGGCGCCATGCCGAGTTTTGTCAGGATCGGGTCGCCGCAGGCGGCCGAAACGTCGCAGGATGCCAAGTACGATACTGTCGCGCAGGCGTTCCATTGGGGGATCGTCGTGCTGCTGGTCGCGCAGTATGCGACGAAGCTGGTCCCTGTGAGCGCCGGGTCGGCGGCGACCGAGGCCGGGTTGAACGCTTGGCACCTGGCAGTCGGCCCGACGATCCTGCTGCTGATGCTGCTTCGGCTGGCATGGCGGCTGACGCACCGGCCGCCGCCGCCGCCCGATGACCTGACGCTTGGGGTGCAGTGGCTGTTGCGCGGCACGCATTGGCTGTTCTACGGCCTGTTGATCGTGCTGCCGGTGCTGGGCTGGCTGGCCGCGTCCGGGTTCGGCGCGAAGGCGACGCTGGCCGGGATCGTGCCGTTGCCGGCATTGATGGGAAAGAACAGGTCGGCGGCGGAGGCAATCGGCACGGCGCACGGCGCGCTGGCCTGGCTGCTGCTTGCCGTGATCGTGCTGCATGTTTCCGGCGCGATGTATCATGTGCTGGTAAAGCGGGACGGGGTGCTTGGCCGTATGCTGCCCGGGTCCCGGTCCGCGGCGGCCAGGTCGTAATGCTGCTGTATTGGTCGGCCGGCGTGGGTTCCGATCGCGTCCGCGGTCTTCACTGCAGGCGCAGTTATGACGACGGCCGGCTTGCACGCCGCAGCAGTGCCGTGGAGCGAATCACCTCACTCGTGACCGGCCTTAATCCTACCCTCGCAGGCCTCCGGAGCCTCATAAGCTTCCCGAACGGGCACTAAGGACCGTCACCCCGATGCGCCAAATTACCCACCAGAGAGTTGCTGACAATGCGACAACCAAGAGAATAGAGTAAATACTTGGAACACACTTGATATTGACTGTGGGTGGTTCCTCGATCCCGGCTGGCAACGTATGCCTGTAGCTTGGTCTCTCGAACGAAAAATTTTGCATGTGAAGCTCCTGTTAGCAGCTTCATCATGACCAATAGAGCTTAACATTTAATTAGACTGCTATCGCCCTGACTGAAAAAGTCAGGGCGCGTCAACTTCCAGTCTGGATCAGCGCTAAACTCCACCGATTACCAGCTTGCGGAACGCCGTACCGTCGCGGCGGCAGATCGGTGAACGACAGCCCAGGGCGGACTGCAGATAAGCGGAGTTGCGCCAGCCTAGGAGGCAAAGCGGTTTCGATCAGCGCCTCATTTCCGCCCCGCGCGGAAGCGGGCACGACCGAGACAGGCGGCTGAGCAAAGCTTCAGCCGCCGCTGGTTCGACACATGCACGAAGCAGGCAGGCCCCCTGATGGCCGTGCAACCGCTACGACGGCTTGCCTTGGCCCAGAACCTGCTCGTGGATCGCCTTGTCTCCGGCCTTCAATGCCTCCTGGGCAACCGTCTTGGCGTCTTTCGCCAAGTCCCCGCCCAGGGCGGCATCGACCAAGCCGCCCGCACTCTTGCCCTCCGTCAGGCCGCGTTGCCGCGCGCTGTCCTTGCCGGCGTCGAGCACGGCCTGCGCCACGTTGCCGCCCCGGTCCATCGCCGTGTCGGCCAGGCCGCGCGCCGTGGACCGGGCTTGTCCGGCCACGCCGCCGAGCAGATCTTCCTCGTTTTCCGACTGCGGCAACAGCGAGCCAAGCAACGCGCCGGCCGCGAGGCCAAGGGCCCCGAGCAGCATGGGGTTCTCGGTCAAGCTCGCGACCAAATTGCCGCCCGCCTGACCGGCAGACTGCCCGCCTTGCGACAAGGCGCCGCCCACGCGCTGGGCCGCCGATTGCGCCATCCCGCCCGCCGAGGAGATCGCCCCGCCCACGGCTCCGGCCGCGTCGCCGGCCGTGTCACGCAGGCTGTGCGCGCCGTCCAGGGCGGCCTGGCGCCCTTTGGATATTGCCTCTCTCACGCGGACGCCGAAGGACTGGTCGGTGTCGCCCGGCTCGCGCGCGATGCCGAGCGCCAGGCCGCGGGCGTTGTCAAGGCGCGCGGCATAGGCGTGCTCGGCCTCGTCCGGCTGGCGGGCAACGCGGCGTTCGGCCGTGCGAAGCCGGGCATCGAACGTGTCCTGGCCGCGGTAGGACTGAGAGCCGCCATTCGCCGGACTCGGCTTGGGGTTGGACGCCATGAGCCAGGCGAGGCCGATGCCGGTCAGTGCCGCCGGAAGGGGATTGGCGCGGACGCTGCCCACCAGGTTGCGCCCGAACTCCGCCCCGTCGCTGCCGCGGAAATAGTCCATCAGGTCGTCAACGACCTGGCCTGGCGACAGCCGGTCCTGCAACGCGGTCAAATGGCTGCCCAGTCTTGAGCGGGTCTGGTCGAGGTCTCTCTCGATGCTGCCCGGATCGGAGGCGTCGTTTGCCATTAGGTATGCTCCTTCACGATGCGGATGTCTTTCTCGAGGCTGGATACAGTTCGGTTGGGCGTCAGCGTCTTGAGCGAAAGGCTGGACAGCCCCGAATAGGCGACGAGCGCGCCCGCCACGACGATGACGATGCCGACGATGAGAAGCGCGGCCCAGGCCGGCATCACCAACGCCAAGCCGGCCGCAATGGCTTGCAGCAGCACCACCAACCCGGCGAAGGCGACCAGCGCGCCGCCGAGCAGCCAGATCGCGGACACGAGCAGCGTGTCGATCTTCTGATCCATCTCCGCCCGGGCGAGCTTGATCTCGCCCCGGACCAGGTTCTGCAGGTCTGCGACCAGGCTGCCCAGGACCTCTCCCAAGCCGGTTCTGCCGCCCTCCGATCGCACGCCGCTCATGGCGCGGAGGCCGGTGGCGGCGGCGAGCCGGCTGCCCTCGTGCCGCTTCCAGTCGGCCCGGCCTGCGGCAGCGGGGCGTGAGACGGCTTGGCTTGCGCCGGCATCTCCGGCCGGGCGACGAGCGAGGGCTGCCCGTCGCCGCTGCGATCCGCCGGCAAAGCGCCCGACACGGCGACCTTGCCGACGCGGGCCAGGGCGAAGCCTGCGATCACCGATGCGCCGAGGAACAGGGCGGGCTGGCGCCGGGCCAAGCCGTCAAGGTTGCCGACGAGGCTCTGCAAGTCGTTGGCGCGCAGCGTGTCGGCCAGTGCGCCGAGTTCGTCGCCGCCCCGCTTGACCAGCTTGGCGATCCAGTCCTGCTCGCCTTCGAGCTGCTCGCCGGAGCGGTGAACCGCATCGGCGAAACTGTCGAGCTGCCCGGCCAGGTTGTCCTTCTGCGTTTCGGCGGCCGAGGTTGCGGTCTCCTTCGCGTCGCTGGCCAGGGCGCCGGCGCGGTCCTTCGCGTCGCGGGCGACGTCCTTGGCATGGCCTACGGCATCCGCCCCGGCTTCGCGGGCTTGTCCGGCCGCTTGCTCGGCGGCGTCGCCGGCTGTCTTCGCGCCGTCCAAAGCGCCGCCGACCGCGTTCTTGTTTGCTTTGTCGCTCATTCGCGTCATCCACCCTGTAGCAGTTGTCCAAAGGTAATGTTCCGAGGCAGGATTAAGCTTTTCCGCCGCGGGGGCAGGAAGCGGCTCAAGGCCGCTCCCGCACGTCAGCTCACCACCCGCCGGTCGGTCGTGACCACCGAGCGCCGGCGGATCGAGATCGCGCCGCCGACGGCCGCCGCGATCGCCCCGAGCAGCAGCGCCGCGGCGCCCAGGAACGAGCCGGTCGAGGCCGCGGCAGCGCTCTTGTCCGCCGCGACCTTGGCCTTCTGGATCGCCTCGTTCTTGGTCTGGACGGCCCGGTCCCGCGCCTCGTTGAAGCGCTGCGTCGCCTCGTCCTTGCTGATGTTGGCTTGGGCGGCGGTAATGTTGATGATCCGGTCCTTCGCCGCGGCCGACTCGGCATCCGTGCCGGTGGTCAGCTTCGGCAATTCCGAGGCGATCGCTTTCTGCGCCTCTTGCGGCGTCATGTTCGCCGGATCAGGGTTCGCGGGCTGCAGATAGGCTTGCGCCTGCTGCTGCAGCTCGTCCGGCCCAACGCCCGCCGCTTGCGCGAGTTTCGGGGCCGCCGCGGAAATGCCCGAGCCGGCCGCCGACAAGCCGCTGCCGACCACCGAGAACGCGCCGCCGATCAGGCCGCCGACCGCCGAGGTCAGCAGATAGAAGGTCAGCAGCGTCGAGATGCCCCAGATGACCAGGCCATGCAGCACGCCGTCGAAGCGGTTGCCTAGGCCGGCCAGCCATGAGGCGGCGTAGGCGCCGAACGCCAGGGCGATGAGGCTGCTGACCAGCCACCAGACCCCGGCCCCGATGCCGAAATTGCCAGCCCCCGGCGTCCCGCCCGCGGTCGGGTCCACCATGCCGAGCCCGACGCCGATGCCGATCATGCTCAGCAGCAGTTGCGTCGAGATCACCAGGATCACCCCGGCGATGATGGCCGCCCAGGAAATGCGGACACGGGTGTGCTCGCCCTCGTTAATTGGACGGACGGTCGTCTCGACGGTTCGGGACCGCGGGTTCGAGGCGTCGTAACCGGTCGTGCTCATCGTGTTCTCCTCAAGGTATCGGTCCGGGATGCGCGCCGCATCCCGGATGATTGATCAGCGCTTCGGCGGCATCGCATCCTTCAGGGCCGCGCCGCCGGCCGCTTGCGCCGTGTCGGTCCCGAGCTCCTCGATCTTCACGTCCTCGCGCCGCACCGTGTCCTTCACGGTCTCGACGCGGTCCGACCCTTCCTTGCGCAGGCTGATCTCCTCGACCACGCGGGCGGTCTTGCCGACCACGGCCTCCTCGTGGGCTTCCTGCATCTCGATCGTCCTGTCCTGGAAATCCGCCGCGGTCGCCTTGCGCCCGTCGTCCACGGCGTGCCGCTCCACGTGCACCGTCTCGTCGCGAAGCGTGACCTGCTCCTGCACGTCCTTCTCGACCACGTAGGTGTGCACGCGGGTGGTCCCGCCCCTGACGGCGCGCTTGCCGACCGTGAGCTGCTCCTCGGAGAGCTGGATGGCGCCGGCGCCATCGGTCTCGGCGGCGGGCCTCGGCGCGGCGGGCGGCATCGGCGCGGCAGGCTTCGAGGCGGCAGGCGTCGGGGCGCCCGCGGTGGTCGTCGTCGTCGCCGTGTAGGCGGCGTCGCGTTCGTCGAGGTCGATCGGGTCGTGGGCTTCGAGGATGTCGCTGATCCGGGTCACGTCCTGCTCGGGCGACTTGACGGTCACGACGATGGAGCCGCCCTCGACGCTGCGGTCGTAAACGGTCGACTCGCCGCCGCCGAACAGGCTGGCCCAGAAGCCGGGCTCGGGGGCATCGGCCTTGGCAACCGCGCCGCCGTCCTTGGCATGGCGGCTGATCGAGCTTGCCGGCACGTTCGCGGCCTTGAGGTCCTGGATGGCCGCGTCGGCGTGGGCGGCGGTGTCGTAGACGGCGACGAGGTTCTGATCACTCATGAGTTTGCTCCTGCAATGCTGGGTTGTTCGCTTGATCCAAGCGGGCGGCCATCGCCGGCCGCGCGCTCCCCCGCCTCGGTGCGGGTGATTGTGGCTTCCTGCTCGCGCAGCATGACCGTTTCCTGATGCCGGCCCTGGACCTTGACCCGGCGGATGCGGACTTCTTCCTTCAGCATCAGCCGCCGCTCGACCACCACGACCTCCTCGACGACCGGTATGATCGTGGTGTCGCCCTCTTCGCGGACGGCCGGAACGCTCTCGACCATGCGGCCGATCGGCACGCGCTCGATCTCGACCTGCTCGTGCTCCAGCGCCTCGTCGACCTGATGCTCGCGCTGCCTCGTCCTGGTCGTGACGCGCACCAAGTCTCCGTCCACCCGGCGTTTGCTGATTGCCAGCCGTTCCGCCATCAAATCTAGCGAGGGGACATCGGGATCTTTAACCGGATCAAAGGGGACATCGGGATCTTTAACCGGATCAAGAGGCATCACGGACTCCAGGGCGCAGCCGGGCGACCAGAACAATTCCTGGCCGGCTCTAAGAAAAGCCAGCCAGTCGCTTGAGAAAACTGAATGTGCGGGCCACACGTCGGCTGCTTCACTATAGCGAGGGTGCCGATGCGAAGCCGTGAGCGCCACAAGCAGTTTTGCGGACGCACAGCGCTAATTCGCACGGAACTTGTTCTGACCGGCCGCATCATTATCATGGCCTGCTGCTTTGGGGCGGCGCGCTGCTCCCAAGATCGGCGTCGGCAAAACGAAGGTCTTGAGGCGCTCGTTTGCCCGATCAAGCCACAGCAATCACCTCCGAACGAGCCTTAAGAAGACATTTCCGCCATCGCCTCAGCCGGGTTCAGCAGCGCCGACTTCGCGCGCACGACGTCTGCGATGCAGTCCAGCACCGCGCGAACCCGCGGCAAGTGCCGGTTCTCGGCATGAACGCCGAGCCAGATCTCCGCCGACGGGACCGGCACGGGCGTCATGACCCGTCGCAACGCCGGCTCCGCGTCCGCACGGAACCGCGGCAGCAAGGCAAGCCCGCCCCCGAACGCGGCGGCCCAATGCTGGGTCTCGTAGCTATCCGCCTTCAGGACCACCCGCGCCCGCCCGGCATGTTCGTCGAGCCAGGCCGTCTGCGCCGACAGGTCTCCGTCGGACAGCGGGCCGATGAGGTGGTGGCCGGCGCAGCCGTTCCCGAGGTCAGGCTCGCCGAACCGGGTCAGGTAGGCCACGCAGGCGTAGAAGCCGAACGCAAGGGCGCCGATCTTGCGGACCACCAGCTCCGGGTGCTCGAACCGGCGTAGCCGGATCGCGACATCGGCCTCGCGGGAGGCCAGCGGCTCGTCCGGCAAGGTTGGATAGGCCTCGATCAGGATGCCGGGGTGGATGGCCTGCAGCGCCGCGAAGGTGGGCGCCAGCAAGTGGCTGGTGAGAAGCTGCGAGCTGGTGACGCGCACCAGCCCCTCCGGGCGCGCGTCGAGCCCGGCCACCGCCTGCTCCACCAACATCGCCTCCGCCTCGACCCGCTCTACGTGCGCCCGGATGCTGTCGCCAGCGAGCGTTGCCACGTAGCCGTTGGCCGTGCGTTGCAGCAGACGCACGCCCATGCGCGACTGTAGGGCAGCGAGCCGGCGGCTGACGGTCGACTGCGTCACGTGCAACTCCCTCGCCGCCGTAGCCAGGGTGCCATGCCGGGCTACGGCCAGGAAGAAGCGCAGGTCATCCCAATCCAGCATCGGCGTTCCCGCGCTGCTGCGCGGCCTTCTGCGTGCATTCCTGCACAGTCGTTCGCCAGGAACGCTTGTATCCAAAGCGGCCAAGACGAGCGCATGACCAGAATCATGCTTGTCACGCTATACTCACGATCCGGTGATAAGGAAAGAGCGTCGCTGTTCGGTTCGCCGCGTCAGCACGCTTTGGCAGGACGGCTCGCGTGATGAATGAGGCGTCGGGTCCGGCGCGGCGGACGCTGCGCTGCCGCACCGTCGCCGCGGACGGGTTCGAGCAGATGAACTACGTGCGCGGCCTGCCGCCGTTCACGGTGGCCGGGCGGGCCGGACCGCTGGCGGACGCGCCGGCCGTGACCCCGTCCGAGACGCTGCTCGCCGCCTTCGGCTCCTGCCTCAGCACGCACATCTACGCCAATGCCGTCTCCGGCAGCATCACGCTCGAGAGCCTGACGCTCCTACTCGAGGCGGATGTCCGGTCCAGCCCCTTATGGGGACCGCGCCCGCTCGACCCGGGGCCGGTCGGCTTCGACGCGATCCGGGTGACGGTGAGCATCCGCTCCGACGCGCCGCGCGAGGCGATCCGCGCGCTGGTGGCTCATGCCGTGCTGTGGTCGCCGGTCGCCAACACCCTGCACGGGCCGGTGCATCTCGACGTGACGGTTGCCGAGCCGGCCGATGTCCCGGCCTGAGGAGGCCGCAACGATGCCGGTGCGCCGCGTCCTGACCCTGCTTCTCGGCGCCGTCGGCATCATCAGCGGCAGCGGCTGCGATCCAGGATGATCCCGAGGCCCGTTTAGAAATGAAGCGGCCCTGCCTGGTCCTTGCCGCGTTCGCGCTCCTGGCCGCATCGGCGTCAGCCGTGGCCGCCGACAATCCGAGCGCTCCGGAGCAGAAGACGGCCCCCGCCATCGCCGCCAAGGCGGGCGCCTCCGAGGACGGCGACATTGCCGCCAGGATACGCAGCATCTTCGGCGAGATCGCGGCCCTCAAGGACGTGAGCGTGCGGGTCTCGGCCGGAGTGGTGACGCTGTCCGGAACCGTGCCGGCCGCCGAGGACAAGGGCCGGGCGGAGGCGATCGCGTCGCTCGTCGCGGGCGTGGTCACGGTACAGAACGACGTCGCCCGCAACCTCGACGTCGGTACGAAAGTCGCCCCGGCAATCGGGCAGATCGGCGACCAGGCGCGGGGCTTCGTGCGTGCCCTGCCGCTGCTTGGCGTGGCGGCCGTAGCCGGGCTGCTGATTGTGCTGCTGGGCTACGGGATCGCCTCGCGCGCGCGCATCTGGCAGTGGATCGCGCCGAACGCCTTCCTGGCCGGGCTGCTCGCGACATCGGTCCGGGTGGTGTCCATCATCCTCGGCCTGGTGGCGGCGTTCCAGGTGCTCGGCGCCACCGCGCTGCTGGGCGGCGTGCTCGGCGGCGCGGGCGTCGTCGGCATCGCGCTCGGCTTCGCGGTGCGCGACACGGTGACGAACTACGTCGCCAGCGTCATGCTGAGCCTGCGCCAGCCGTTCCGGGCCAACGACCACGTGGTGATCGAGGGATACGAAGGCCGGGTCGTGCGGCTGACGTCGCGGGCGACGGTGATGCTCACGCTGGACGGCAACCAGGCGCAGATCCCGAACGCGACCGTGTTCAACGCCATCATCCTGAACTACAGCCGCAACCCGCAGCGGCGATTCGAATTCGACCTCGGCATCGACGCGAACGACGACCCGGTGGACGGCATGGAGGTCGGCCTGTCGGCCGTGAACGCGCTGCCGTTCGTGCTGGACGTGCCGAAAGCCGCCGCGGTCATCCGGGAGGTCGGCGGCTCCAACGTCGTGCTCCGGTTCTACGGATGGGTGGACCAGACGCGGACGGATTTCCTGAAAGGGCGCAGCCTGGCGATCCAGGCGGCCAAGGCGGCGCTCGAAGGCGCAGGGTTCGCGCTGCCGGAGCCGATCTACCGGCTTCGCTTCGATGACGGCGCGCCGCCTGCCGTGCAGCGCATGAAGCCTGCGGCGGACCCTCCGGCGCGAGAGACTGCACGACCCGGTCCGCGGTCGCACGCCGGCTCGGATACCGCTCCCGATACGCACGTGGAGACGCTGGTGAACGAGGAGCGGGCGTCGGGGAAGAACGACCTGCTGGACAACCGCCGCCCCGTCGAGTGACGAAACGCATCAACGCCGCCCGGCCGGGATCAGCCCGGCGTCCGAGCACAGTTGCGGGTCGTCGCCGCCGAACCAAGCGTCGAACAGCAGGCCCAGCTTGTCGAACGCCGAGGCGTCCAGCCGCCCCTTGATCGCGCGGAACGGCCCGTCCACCACCACCGGCACCGACACGGACGAGCCCGACAGCCGCGCCAGCGGGTTCAGCTTGAGCGCGATCGTCTCGGCGCCGAGGTCCACCTCCCCGGCGCCGTCAAGCTGGAGAAAGCTGGTGTCCAGCGCGATGGTCGGGAACTGGCCCCGCCCGCGCTTGAAACGCCCGATGAGGCCGAGGCAGCGGATCGCCGTTTCGCCCTTTGCGGGGACGGCGATGTTGAGTTGCTTCAGCGCCGGGCCGGCGAGACCGATCAACGCCGCGTTCGTGACGGCGCCGCCGACCATGGTGGCGGCGAATGGGCCGTCCAGCGTGGCCGCGAGGCCGTGGGCGGTGCGGCCCTGCGCGGAAAGGTCGGCGTCGAGCCGCAGGGCGCCGGTGGCCCGGCCCGGCAGCCCGGCTGCATCCGCGATCAGGGCCAGCGGGATCGCAGCGCCGTGCAGCGACAGCTTGACCGGCACGTCGCGTCTGCCCGCGTCGGCGCTCATCGTCGCCTGCAACGGACCGCCGGGCAAGGCGAGCCGCGCCTGCGACACCTGCAGCCGCCCCTCCGCCAAGGTCATGTCGAGCCGGACGCCATGCCAGGCTCGTTGCTGGAACGTCATGTCGGCCGCCGAGAGCGATAGGTCGAGCGTCTTGTCCTGCAGCATCGTCCAGGGCAGCGGCGTGTTCGGGATCACGAAACCGCCCTGCCCCCAATGCCACGTCCCGCCCGTATCCTGCATCAGGGAATCCAGATCCAGCCGCGACGCCTTCAACTCCGCCCGTATGTTCGGCGGGCCGTCCAGCCGCACCGTCGCATCGCCCGACAGCTCGGCTTCGCGGGCGGACAAGGCGCCGCCCTGCACGTCGGCCGTGGCGAGGCCGGGCGGCAGTTTGACCTGCCCGTTGAACGACACGGCGGTGAGCGGCGGCAGTCCGGGCGGCAGCGACGGCGCCGCAAGGCGCAGCGCGGCGAGCGACGGCAGGCGAAGCCCGACCCGGGCGTCCAGCCCGTCGAACCGGCCCGCATCGAGCCCGAGCGTCCCCTTCACCGTTGCGGACGCCCCGGCCAGCGAGCCCGGCTTGGGCCCGGCCGGCACGCTCACCGCCAGGCCGACATCGGTGCTGATGCGCCCGTCAAGCTGCTTCGGCACGGCGGCGGCGCCGTCGAACGCGAAGTCCTGCCCGGCATAACTGCCCGACCCCTTGACCGACGCATCGCCTCCTGCCCGCGGCAGCGCTGCTTCGACCGGGCCGAGCGCCAGGCCGGGCACGCGGTCCCCCAGATCCGCGCTCGCGAACCGCAGCCGGGTCTGCCCCACCACCGGCAGGCCCCCGCTCACGTCCGCGCTGACCAGGTGGGCGGCGAAATCAAGCCCGTGCAGCGGCGGCAAGCGCATCGATGGCAGCAGGGCGTTGAGCTTTTCGAGCGCGGGCGCCGTGCCGGCCGTTTGCAGGTCGAACTGGCCGTCCAGGCTCACCATGCCGTCCGCCGTCACGTCCGCGCCGAACGCCGCGAAGCGGAGCCGCGCGTCCCACGGGTCGCGAATGGTCCCGGTGGGCCGTGCCGTCGCCCAAAGGCTGAACGGCTGGTAGTCGCTGTAGACGAGCACGGTGGCCAGGTTGAGCGGTCCGTTCGCGGGCGCTTCGAGATCGAGCGCGCGGATGCCGACGACGTGGGTCCGCAACGGCAGGCGGATCGTCACCATGCCGTTCCGCACATGCGTCGCTCGCACCCGCAGGCTCCAGCCCGGGCCTGCCTTGCTGGCCGCGGCCTCCCGCCCGCCCGCATCGGCGTCGAACACCCAGTTCGGCTTGCCGCCGACCGTCTCGAACAGGATATTCGGGCCGGTCAGCGCCAGCCTGGTGATCTCGATGCGCCGGCGCAGCAGGGGGAGCAGCGAGAGCGTTGCCTCGATCCGCTCGGCCCGGGCGATGTCTCCCCGGGCGGCGCCGGGCAGGTTGGCGAGCTTCACGTCCGACACGGTGACGACGGGCCAGAGCGAGCGGCTGATCGACAGGTCGCCGCCGATGGAGAGGGTCCGCCCGGTCGCCTGCTCCACGGCCGCCACGAGCTGCGGCTTGAAATCGTTCGGGTTGACGACGGCGAGCGCGATTCCGATGGTCAGCGCCGGCAACGCCAGGACGACGCTCACCCCTACTGCCCACCGCTTGCGCTTGTTCACCGCACCGCCCTTTCCGCCGCTTGCCTCGCTTGGCAGGTCGAGGTGCGGCGCACAAGCGGGATCGGCGATGGTTCGGTCCAGGCGACCGGATTTGGCGTGTCCCCGCCGCGCCTTTAACTGAGTCTCGCCCCGGCCGTAGCGCGAATGAACGGACGTGCGGATCCTGACCCCCTCACGGGAGCGCCCTTGCTAAGCATCATTTCGCAGGACGGCTCGCCGTCACAACGCAAAACATGATGCGCCTTCAAAGACTGCTAAGCAGGCATTCGTGGCACACGCTACGAATGCCTGCTTGGGGGACTGCTCACGCCGCCTTGTCCCAGGCGGGCGCGAAGGCCGGCGAGACGAAGCGGCTGTCTTTTGGCAACGCCGCGATCGTGGCGCGGTCCGCGTCGTCGAGCGAGATCGACAGCGCATCCAGGTTCGCCTGCTGCGATTCACGGCGGCCCGCTTTCGGAATCGCCGCCACGCCCTCCTGGTCCAGCAACCATTTCAGGGCGACCTGCGCCGGCGTGGCGGAATGCTTGGCGGCGATGTCGCGCAACGCGTCGTGCTCGGCCAGGCGCCCCTGCGCGAGCGGCGCATAGGCCACGAGCGGGATGCCGGAAGGGCGCATGGCGTCCAGCAACGCATCCTGTCCGAGCAGGACATGGTATTCGACCTGGTTGCAAGCGATCGGCGCGCCTTGGCTGACGGCCTGCCTGATCAGGTCCGACGGGAAGTTCGCCACCCCGACCGCGCGCGTCTTGCCGCTGTCCCTAAGGCGCGTGAGGCTGTCCATCACGCCGGCCACGTCCATGCCCGCTGCCGGCCAATGCACCAGATAGAGGTCGAGATAATCGGCGCCCAGCTTGCCCAGCGAGGCGTCAATCGCCTGCGTCATCGCCTCGGGCGCCAAGTGGTTCCACCAGACCTTGCTCGTCAGATGGATCTCGTCGCGCGGCACGCTCGTCCGGGCCAATGCCTCGCCGATCGCCTCCTCATTGTCATACATCTCCGCGGTGTCGATGTGGCGGTAGCCGAGCGACAAGGCGCTCTCCACCGACGCCGTGCAGTCGGAGCCTTTCATGCGCCAGGTGCCAAGCCCTAGCTTCGGCATCGTCATGCCTTGCGCCGTGATAACGTCCATCGGTCGATCCTTCCTTCATACGGCGAAACCCGTAGGGCAGTGAACGATGTGCCGATGGCGGGGTTGCGGGCTAAGGGCTCGTTCGGAAATAACCGCTATGGGCCGATCGGGCGAACAAGCCCTTAGCCTATGTTTTGCCGGGCAGCTTTGTCGGCGTGCTGCCGCACTTGTGGCCGACGCTGCCCTAACCGAGGCTGGCGAACGCCCAGCACGCGAGTACGATCGCCGCCACCGCCGCCGCGACCTGTCCTGCGGACAGGCTCCACTCCCGTTCCGCGGCCGCCGGGGGCCGGTCGATTTGCTGCTCGGTCCGGCCGAAGCCGTCGGGCCCGAAACTGCCGTCCATGTTACGCCTCCGCGTCCGCTTCGAGGTCGAGATGGAACTGGTTGCCAGCCGTGGTTGCCTTGATGTGCCCGGCGCGGATCACCCAATCGCCGAAGCGCTCGCCTGGCTCGCGGCCATCGGCATAGCCCTGCAGCAAAGGCGCCAGCGCCGCCAGGATGGCGTCGCGCTCCAGGTCCCGCCGGTAAAGCTTGTTCAGCCGCGTGCCGTCGGCGGCGGCGCCGAGATACAGGTTGTAGCGCCCAGGCCCGCGGCCGACGAGGCCGATTTCCGCCAGATACGGGCGGGCGCACCCGTTGGGGCAGCCCGTCATGCGCACGACGATCCGCTCGCCGGACAAGCCGGCCTTTTCCATCAATCCCTCGATCTCGGTGATCAGGCCGGGCAGGAAGCGCTCGCTCTCCGCCAAGGCCAGGCCGCAAGTCGGCAAGGCGACGCACGCCATTGCGGCCTGGCGCAAGCTGGAGGCGCCGCCGTCCAAGCCATGTTCGGCAAGCAGGGCCGACACCGCTTCCCGGTCCTGAACCGCGGCCAGGATCAGGTTCTGGTTGGCGGTCAGGATGAACGCGCCGGGATGCGTCTCGGCAATCGCGCGCAGCCCGCTCATCAGCCGGCGCGGGCCGCGGTCGGCGATGCGCCCGTTCTCGATGAACAGGCCGTAATGCGTGGTCCCGTCCGCGCTCTCGTACCAGCCGAGACGGTCGCCGGTGCCGGTGAACCTGGCCCCGCGGGCAGGCTGCAACGCGCCGCCGAAATGGCGCTCGAATGCCTCGCGGAACCCCTCCAGGCCCATGCGCTCAATGGTGTATTTCAGCCGGGCGTTCTTGCGTACGCTGCGGTTGCCGTGGTCGCGCTGCGCCATCAGCACGGCGCGGGCCACCTCGACCGCCTGCTCCGGGGCGCAGAAGCCAAAATGATCGGCCAGGCGCGGGAAGGTGTCGGTCTCGCCGTGGGTCATGCCCATGCCGCCGCCCACGGTCACGTCGTAGCCGACCGTGCGCCCGTCCTCCACCTGCGCGATGAAGCCGAGGTCGTGCGCGTAAACGTCCACGTCGTTCTGCGGCGGCACGGCGATGGCGACCTTGAACTTGCGCGGCAGATAGGTCGGCCCGTACATCGGCTCCTCCTCCGCCTCGCCCCCGGCCACGCGCTCGTCGCCGAGCCAGATCTCGTGCCAGGCGCGCGACTTCGGCAGCAGGCCGTCGCTGATGTCACGGGCAAGCTGCAGCGCGGCGGCATGGGCCGGGCTCTCGTGCGGGTTGCCGGTGCACATGACGTTGCGGTTCACGTCGCCGCACGCCGCGATGGTGTCGAGCAGGGTGTCGTTCATCGCCGAGATCGCCGGGCGCAAGTTGCCCTTCAGGATGCCGTGGAACTGCACCGTCTCGCGCGTCGTCAGCCGGATAGTCCGGTCGCCGCGCTCGCGGGCGATCTCGCAGAGCTGTATCCACTGCCCGGCCGTCAACTGCCCGCCGGGGATGCGAAGGCGCGCCATAAAGCTGAGCGCCGGCTCCATCTTCTTGCGCCCGCGCTCCGGGCGAAGGTCGCGGTCATCCTGCTGATAAATGCCGTGGAACTTGCTGAGCTGGGTGTCGTCCTCGGCCAGCGCCCCGGTCTCGACCCGTTGCAGCCCCTCGGCGATGCCGCCGCGCAAAGCCCGGCTCGCGGCCTTGATCGTCTCGTTCTTCGACACGTCACTCATCAGTAAACATCCAGCAAGTAGCGGCCTTGGCTCTTGAGCGTGTCCAGCTCGGCCTCGGCGCGCTCGGGGGAAAGGTTTCCGCCCGCGGCAACGGCGTCGCGCAGGGCGGCATGAACGTCGCGGGCCATCTGCTTCTGGTCGCCGCAGACGTAGACGCGCGCGCCGTCCTGCAGCCAGCCATACAGGTCGTCGGCCCGTTCGCGCATGACGTGCTGCACGTAGCGCTTGGCGTCTTGGTCGCGGGAGAAGGCGACGTCGAGCCGGCTCAAAACGCCGCGGGTAAGATAGTCCTGCCAATCAAGCTGATACAGGAAGTCGTGCGTGTATTGCCGGTCGCCGAAGAACAGCCAGCTCGGACCCGCCGACCCGGCCTCGTCCCGCTCCTGCATGAACGCGCGGAACGGGGCCACGCCGGTGCCTGGCCCAATCATGATCACCGGCGTTGACGCATCCTCGGGCAAGCGGAAATGCGGGTTCGGCTTGACATAGACGGGCACGCTGTCGCCCACCCGCCTGCGGTCCGCGAGCCAGGTGGACGCCACCCCGGCCCGGTCGCGCCCGTGCGTCGCGTAGCGGACGGCGCTGATCAGCAGGTGCGCCTCATCGGGCGTCGCCCGCTGGCTGGAGGCGATGGAATAGAGCCGGGGCGCGAGCGGGCGCAGCACGCCGGTCAACTGCTCCGGCGACAAGGTCATCCGGTAATCCATCAACAGGTCGAGCACGTGACGCCCGGGGAGGTAGGCGGCCAACTGGTCCTTGTCGCCCGCGAGCTCCAGCAGGCGCGCATCCTTCGTCGTCTCGCCCAGTGATTTTATAAGATGGCCGGTCAGGGTGGAGACATCGTGACGCCGCAGCAGCGCCTCGTGCAGACCGGCGTCGTCCTTGAGACCTGCGGCCTGCATCAGGTGCTCGACCGCGGCCGGGTCGTTCTCCGGCACGATGCCGATCGCATCGCCGGGCTGGTAGGCGATGCCGGAGCCGGTGAGGTCGAGCTCGACATGGTAGGTCTGCTTGCCGGAGCGGCTGGAATTGAGGTTGACCAGCTCGGTGATCTCGGCGGCGAACGGGTGGGCCTTGCTGACCGTCTCCGCGCCAGGGCCGAAATCGACGTGAATGACGCTGCTGTCCTCGGCGTCCGTTCCGCGCAGCTCCTTCAGCGCCGTGCCCAGCCATTCAGCGGCAGGCGTCTCGAAATCAAGGTCGCAATCCAGCCGCGGTGCGGCCCGTACCGCGCCCAAGGCTTCGAGCCGGGCATCGATCGTCTGCCCGGTTTCGCAGAATTGCGCGTAAGCCCGGTCGCCCAACGCCAGCACGGCGAAGCGGAGGCCCTCCAATCGCGGCGCATCCTCTGCGGTCAGCTCGCGCATGAATCGCGTCGCCCGTTGCGGCGCCTCGCCCTCGCCCCAGGTCGCGGCGATGACCAGCAGGTTGCCCGCGCCCGCCAGCCCGGCCACGGTCGCGTCCGCCGCATCGAGCACCCGGGCGGCGAAGCCCATCTTGCCCGCGTCCCGCTTGGCCTGCAGCGCCAGCGCCTCGGAGTTGCCGGATTCGGTCGCGAACAGGATGGTGAGCTTTGGCTTGGCCGCTGGCGGCGCGGCGGGCGCCGCGCCTTGGGCCGCCTCGATCCCCGCCAGGAACCCGGCCAGCCAACTGCGCTGGCTCGCCGTCGCCGCGCCGATCACGCTGTTCAGGCGGGCGATGGCGTCCGGCGCGAACGGCGCGTTGTCAGGCAAGCGGGCGGCAGCGGTCATTGCGGGATATCCGTCGAGGTTCGGCCTCTATAGAGAATGATTTGCCCCAGTTGGGACAAGGTAGGGAGTTGAGAAAGCAAAAACATGCCAACTTTGCAGGGCTAACGAGAACGAATGTCTCCAGAACCGCTTAACAGCAGGCGGCTTGTTCGCAAGCTGCGGGCCGGCTGGCCGCGCGCTGCCGCGACACGAGGTTGCCTACGATCCGGTGCGGCGCGGGCGCTGTCCATCCAGGCCGATTTTTGGCACACATCGCCAGTGCCCGCCTCGTCCACCCCCACCTTCCCCGAACGCGCCCAGCTCATTCGCCGCGCCGCCGCACGCCTTTGCCTCCGCTTCGGCTGGTTCCCGGTGCATGAAGTCCCGTTGCCCAATCATCGCCGGGCCGACATCCTCGCCCTGCGCGGCGACGGCGGGTTCATCTGCATCGAGGTGAAATCAGGCCCGCGCGACTTCCTGACCGACGCGAAATGGCCGGAATACCGCGACTACGCCGACGCCCTGTTCTTCGCCGTCGACCAGGATTTCCCGCAGGCCCTGCTGCCGGACGACGCCGGCCTCATCGTCGCCTGCGGCCAGGATGCCGACCTGATCCGCGAGGCCCCGGCGCACCCGCTGCCATCTGCCCGCCGCCGGGCGTTGCTGCAACGCTTCGCCATGCTCGCCGCCGGCCGCCTCGCCGCCATCGACGATCCGGCCGCCGCGCTCAGCGTCCGCACCGCCCTCATGGCCGAGTAATCAGGTCAGCGCCGGCAAGTATTCCGAACCAACCCTTAGCCCGCGCCGGCCCGCCGCATCGCCGCCGCGCCCGAATAGCCCGGCAGCAACTCCGCCAGCCACACGCTGCCGCCCCACCCTTGCACCATCTCCGCGCCGACGATGTCGTCCCGCGCGTAGTCAGCCCCCTTGACCAGCAACTCCGGCCGCAGCAGCTCCAGCGTCGTCTCTGGCGTGTCCTCGTCGTAGATCACCACCAGGTCCACGGCGGACAAGCTCGCCAGCACGGCCGCCCGCGCCGCTTCCGGCTGCGTTGGCCGGTTCGCCCCGAGCAGGCGCCGTATGCCGGCATCCGAGTTGAGGCCGACCACGAGCCTGTCGCACTGCCCGCGCGCCTGCTCCAGCAGGTGGACGTGCCCGGGGTGCATCTGATCGAAGTAGCCGTTCGTGAACCCCGTGCGCCAGCCCCGCCGCCGCCAGCGCTCCACCTGCTCGGCAGCCGCATCCCGCGGCACGACCTTGCGCAACGCCCCCCCCTGCGCCGTCAGCAAGCCGAGCAGGTCATCCGTCCGCGCCACCGCCGTCCCGATCTTGCCGACCACCACGCCCGCGGCCATGTTCGACAGCCGCACCGCCACTTTCAGCTCCAGCCCCGCCGCGAGTGCGGCCGCGAGCGTCGAGATCACCGTGTCGCCCGCGCCCGACATGTCATAGACCTCGGCCGCCTCGGCCAGGAAATGATGCGCGCCCTCGCCATCAATGAGCGTCATGCCATCCGCCCCGCGCGTGACCAGCACGGCGCCGAACTCGTGCGCCTCCCGCAGCGCAGTCGCCGCGGCCACGATCGCGGCCTCGCTGTCGACCGGCATCTCGGTCGCCTCGGCCAGCTCCCGGCGGTTCGGCGTGATGATGTCAGCCCCGGCGTAGCGCGCGTAATCCGCCCCTTTCGGATCGACCACCACGCGCCGCCCGGCCTGCTTCGCGGCTGCGATCAACTGTGCGGCAACCGTCCCGCCCAGCACGCCCTTGTCATAGTCCGACAGCACCGCGACCGACGTCGCCGCCAGCGTGTCCCCGGCGATGCGCAGCATCCGCTCGGCCAGCTTCGGCGCGATCGGCGCCGTTTCCTCGCGGTCGGCGCGCAGCAGCTGCTGCCCGGTGCAGATATACCGGGTCTTGACCGTCGTCGCCCGCGCGCCCTCGACCAGCAGCCAAGGCTCGATGCCGGGCTGGCCGCCAATTAACCCTGTCAGGTCCGAGCCCGCCTGGTCGTCGCCCACTACCGAGATGAAGGCGACCGCGGCCCCCAGCGCCGTCAGGTTGCGCACCACGTTCCCCGCGCCGCCCGGCATCGCCACCTCGCGCTCTATGGTCAGGATCGGGATCGGCGCCTCAGGGCTGATGCGCTCGACCATGCCGTAGACATAGCGGTCGAGCATCACGTCGCCGATCACCATCACGCTAGTGCGCGACAGCCGCCGCACGGCATCGGCCAGGACGGCGTTCTCGGCCGGCGGCGGGCGGTCAGGGTCTCGCGGCTCGGGGGAAGTGGGGCCGGACGCGCTTTGGCCCGGCGTCTTGCTGTGCATCGAACCGGCGTAGCCGCCCGGGGCCGGCCTGGCAAGCGGATCAGGCCTGGAACACGCTCACCTCGTCGCGCTCCAGCACGGCGCACGTCAGCGGCCCCCCGTGCCCGGCCCCGGTGTCCAGCGCGATCCGGTTCGATCTCACCTCCGGCGCCGGCGCCGGCGTGTGTCCGTGCACGATCATACGCCCGGGCGCCTCCGGCAGCATCACGCCGTCCCAATCAAGGAAGCCGCCGCGAATCCACAGCAGGTCCTCCTCGCTCTGCTCGCGCAGCGGGATGCCGGGCCGGACGCCGGCGTGCACGAACACGTAATCCTGTTCGGCGCAGCACGTCCCAAGGCCGCGCAGGAACGCGAGATGCCGGGCCGGGATCGCGCCGAGCCACTCCCGCGGCTTGGCCGTGCTGGAGAGGCCCCAACTGCGCAGGCTCTCCGCGCCGCCGTTGTCGAGCCAAAGCCCGGCCGCCTCGCCCGGCCCGTCGTCGAGCGCGGCCAGCATCATCGCTTCGTGGTTTCCCGTCAGCGTCGTGGTGGCCACGCCAGGGATCGGCGGCCCGGCGGCCAACAAGGCGACGCAGCCGGCGGACTCAGGCCCGCGGTCGATCAGGTCGCCCAGATGGATTAGGAGCGGGTTCGGACAAGGCCGCCGCTGCAGGTCGGAGCGGACCCAGTCATGGACCCGTTCGAGCTTGGCCCTATGCCCGTGAACGTCGCCCACGGCATAAATCCGGCGCCCGGGCGCCAGCCGGCGGCCTCGGCTTAACGGTTTGTATACCATCACCAGCCACAATACCGCCTCCAGCCGGGGACGACGACACTGAATCGCGCGATCGACAAAAAGGCGCCAGCGCCCGACATCACATCGAACCATACGGAGCGGGAGCTGCTCGATTCGATGGATCGCATCCTGCGCAACCCGGCCGCGCGATCGGGGTGGAGGCTGCTCGTCATCCATCTCTCGCGCCTCGCGCCCTCCGGCCCGCGGCCCTATCACGTCAGGGTGATCAGTGCCCTGCTCGAAGATGCGTCCGGGCGGGCGGAAGGCCAGCTCTACCGCCTTGGCAACGACGATTTGGCGCTGCTGTTCCGGCCCTCGGACAACGGAGCCGGAATTGCCGGCGCGATGGACACGCTGCTTCACGGCTTGGCGCCGAACCTGGCCTACCTGCGAAGCCTCTGGACCCTGCCGGACGAGGCGATGCCGGCGCTGCACTACGTCCGGCTCCGCGCAGCCGAGCCGAAGCGGGCGGCCCAGGCCGTGGCCGCCGCAGCGGCCCAGCCCGTAGCCGCCGCACGCGCCGGGTCTGCCGCGGCAATGGGCAAGCTGGCGCACGCGGCGCCGCTGGAAAGCCTGTTTTTCCGTCAGACAGCCGTCACCCTGCGCCCCGGCCGCAAGCAACGGATCGCGCCCGCGTTCCGGGAGATCGCCCTCGCCTACCCGTTGCTCGATGGCCGGATCACGGCTGCCAAGCAGACGGACGCCGACCCGTTCCTCGCCGGCCACTTCGCAGCCCAGCTCGACCGGCGCTTGCTGACGGCGCTCAAGGCCGATTTGGCAGGGGGACCGCTCTCGGGAGGCCCGGCCGGAACCGCGCTGCATGTCAACCTGACGCTATCGGCGGTGCTGTCCCAGGAATTCGCCCTGTTCATGGCCGCATCCGAGCCCGCGGTCGCCGCCGGCCTGCGGTTCGCCGTCGAAGTGCCGTTCGTCGAGGTTTTCGCTGATCCCAAAGGCTTCCTGCTGGCACGAGAGCGTCTGCGGCTGGCGGGCATGTCGCTGGTGCTCGACGGCATCGAGCCTCAGGCATTGAGCATGCTGCGCCCGGCAGAGCTCGGCCCGCATCTCGTCAAGCTGGCCTGGTCGCCCGCCCTGGCCGGCGCCGGGCCGGAGCTGCTGCAAGCGATGCAGCGCCTTGGCACGAAGCGGATCGTCCTCGAACAAGCCGATACCGAGGCCGCGATCGTGTGGGGGCTTGGCCAAGGCGTCCAGCTTTTCCAAGGCCGCTACATTGACATGATGCTGGCGGCCGACCGTCTGCGGACCTGCCCATCCGCCGCCTCGTGCACCGTGCGCGAATGCGGCGAGCGGGCCGCCGCGATCAAGCCCGCCGACCGGTCCAGTTGCAGCAACCCGGACCTGCTGGACGCCGGGATGGCGCCCGCTTTGGCCGAGGCGCGGTGATGCCTGACTTCGCCCGCCCTGCCGGCTTGCAGGCGCTGACCGGCCTGGTGCGGGACTGCTCGATCGCGAACATCGCGAGGCGGGTGCTGCTGCTGCGGTCCGACCTGCTGCCGAAAGACCTGGCCCGGTCGCATCACCTGCGCCTGGCCGAAGAGGCGCTCGAACCGCTCGCCACCGCCGAACGTGCCCGCCGCTTCGCCCTCTCGCACGGGCGGATCGCGATCAGTTGGCGCGGCGACGCGCCCGAACGGCTCCGCCGCGCGCTCGACGGGCTGGAGCACCTGCTGGCCGATGCGCCCCTGGACACGCCAGGGATGCCGGAACTGGCCCGCATCTTCGACTTGCCCGCCGACGGCGCGGCCCTGCTGGCCCTGGCTGCGGACCTGCCGGCCGACGAACAGCCGGCATTCGAGAGCGGCGAATCCATCTCGCCGCAGGACCAGCCGGCGAGGCCCGCGCTCGATCCGGCCATGCTGGAGAGCATGGACCAGGCGCTGTCGCGCGCCAATGTCGCCCGGTTCGTGCGGCGGCAGATGGTCTGCCGAATGGGCACGACGCACTTCTCGCCCGCCTGGGAGCGGCGGCATCTGCTGATCGGCGAGCTCGCCTCCGAGCTTGCGCCGGGGCGCGATCCCTATGCGGACCGCTGGCTCTTCCTCAAGCTGACCCGAATGATTGACCGTCGCTTGCTGGCCCTGCTGTCGACGGCGTCCGAGCTGCTCGACGCCGGGCCGTTCAGCATTGATCTGAGCCTCGATGCGGTTCTGTCGTCCGCCTTCCTCAAGTTCGACGCCGCGCTCCCGGCCCGCCTGCGCGGCCAGGTCGTGCTCAATGTCCAGGCCGCCGACGCCTTGACGGATCTCCCGGCCTACCGCTTCGCCCGCGCCTTCGCCCGTTGCAGGAAGTACCGCTTCATGCTGCGCGGGCTGACCCCTGCCCTGCTCCCGGTGCTGGACGTGGCGGCGCTTGAGGTCGATTTCGCCGAGCTGCGCTGGTCGCAATCGCTGGTCGGGCTCAATGCCGAGGCCTTGCAGCCGAGCGTGCGTTGGGTTCTGAGCCACGCCCGCGACGAGGACGCGCTGCGCTGGGGCAAGTCGGCGGGAATCGGCCTGTTCCAAGGCGAGGCCGTCCAGCCGGATATTGAGCATGGCTTGGGCAAGCCGCATGCCTCGGTTCGATCCGCCGGGTAGCTTATCGTGGCCGGACATCGTGCCGCGAGCGCGTCGGTACGCATCGCGAAGCTCAGAATTCGTCGGCTGCGCATCCCTGATCGAAACGCGCCGCCGTCCACTGCGCCGTTTCGGCTGACGCCGCGAGAGCTCCGGGCGGTCGCAGATCAGCGCGAGGTCGACATGGCCGCCGGGCCTGGCCGCGACGGGCAAGGCGTCGCGCTCTCGCCGGAATGGAGCATTCACGTGCCAACCCCTACCCGGTATGGGTGTCCCAGTATCCGCGCTGCAAGATAACCTCTGCGCGGAGTAGGTCGGCCTCGGTCGTGATCTTGAAATTGTCCTCGGCGCCCGGCGCCAGTTCGATCTCGATGCCGTACCGTTCCGCGATCATCGCATCGTCGGTCAGGTCCGCGCCGAGCGGGCTTTCGAGACAGGCCCGCCGGTATGCAGCCAAAAGCTTCTCGAACCGAAATCCCTGCGGCGTCTGCGCCCGCCATAACCCGGGACGGTCGACCGTCCCGACCACCTTATTCTCAACGCCGCGCTTGAGCGTGTCATGAACTGGAATGGCTGCGATCGCGGCAGGCGCCCGGTCCAGCGCATCGAGAACCGCCGTCAAGGTCGCCTGCTCCACGAACGGCCGCACGGCATCGTGGATCAGCACCTTTTCCGGCTTGAGACCTGACACGCCTTCCAGGCCCATGCGCACCGATTCTTGACGCGAATTCCCTCCGGCCAACGGCGGCAGAAGGTCAAGCCCGGCCACGGCCGCCGCGTAAAGCTGCTGGTGCGAAGGGTGGATCAGCACTTGAACCGCGTCGATTTTCGGGTGCTGCAGCAATGCGGCCGCCGTGCGGCGGAGTATGGGCACCCCGCCAAGGTCCCGATATTGTTTCGGGATGTCCCCGCCAAAGCGCTGCCCTATTCCAGCGGCGACGATCAAACCAAGATTCATCAGGATCGGCCTCGGAGATCATTAATCAGATGTCACGCGGTATGGGTTAAACCACACGCGATGACATGTCTGCACGCTTCGCCGCAGCCTAATCGCGCCGGCGCTCCACGCTCGCGCAGCGGGCCAGCGGCTCAGGCGCGGACATGCGCCGCTTGATACCAGATCAGGTCGGCGCCGTCTCGCCCGCCGCCGCCAGAATGCGCCGGGCTCTGCGGGCGATGGCCTCGTCGATCATCTTGCCGTCGACAAGGCCCACGCCCTTCTTACTCTCCTCAATCACCTTGCGGGCATACTCCACCTCTTTGTCCGTCGGCGTCAGCGCGTCGTTGATCGGCCCAACCTGCGAGGGATGGATTGCCGCTTTGGCCGAGAATCCGAACGGCACGGACCGGCGCAGCTCCTGTCCCAGCCCGTCCTGATCGCGCACCTCGAAATACGGGCTGTCGATGGCACGAATGCCGCTCAAGGCGCAGGCGGCAACGATGCGGCTCCGCGGCCCGATCATCGGCTCCCACGACGCTTCGGCGCCGAGGTCGGCGGCCATATCGGCCGCGCCCAGCATCAGGCCGAGCAGGCGCGGCGTCGCGGTCGCGATCTCTTCCGCCTTGGACAGCCCTTTGGCGCTCTCGATCAGCCCAACCAAGCGCGTCGATTTGCCCGCATGATTCAATTGACTATCGAGCATTTGAAGCTGGCCGGCAGATTCGGTCTTGGGCAGGATCAGCACATCGGGACCAACTGCGGCGTTGAGCAAAGCAACCAGGTCGGCCAAGCCGGAAGGGGTTTCGATCCCGTTCATCCGCACCGCGCGGGACCCTGCCTCGGACCTGGGCCGGCCGAGGAACTCGATCACCGTGGCCCGGCTCCTCTGCTTGTCATGCGGCGCGACCGAGTCCTCCAGGTCGAGGATCAGCACATCGGCGCCGACCTCGCCGGCTTTGGCAAACCGGTCAGGGCGTGTCGCCGGCGTGAACAGCCAACTGCGGCATCGCGTTGGAGCTAGCTCGGTCATGGATGCGTCCCTCATTGCTGACCCGTTCAATAGCGGGGCGGGTCTGCTAAGGGCTATGTTTCATGTGAAAACAAGCGTACGGCGTGGTAGGGCTGTGGAGAATCGAATCCCTGGCCTCCTCATTGCGAATAAGTGGATGCGTTCTGCCAGGGTCCGCCAGGAAGCGCAGCGGACCGTAACCGGGGCAGAATACCGGGCAATCAAACCGCGGTTGCGGTCTTACGGACAAGGTCGGGGAGCGGCGGGACGGTGATGGCGCCCGGAACGTGCAGGCGGTCGCCGAGGTAGCGGAAGAACGACACTCCAAGCTTGCTTCAGGTCTTCATCAGGCCAAGCAGGACGTCGCGCGCGGTGCGTCCTGCCGTGCTCATGGTCCCGCCGGAGATCTTGCGCTTGGTCACGCAGGTGCGGATGTCGTTCTCCGACCCGTTGACGCGCAGCGGGATCTCGGGACGCTCAAGTACGCGCAGCAGCTCTTGCTTGCGTCGGTGCAGTCGGGCGAGGAGCCGGTCCAGGGTGGCGTAGCCGGTTAGCCGTATGAAGATGCATTCAAAGCGCGCCCGCAGCTCCGTAGCCCGCCGCGGGCAAGGATCGCGCGCCCAGGGCTTCAGGTCGGCGTAGAGCCGCCAGATCAGCGCGCGCGCCACCTCGACGGCGCGGCGCTGCTCGGGCGCGGCCGGCGCCAGCCTGTGCACCAGGCGCTCGGCATGCACCCAGCACAGCGCGTGCAGGCCCACCCGGAACTGCCCGGCGCCGTCGGACACGATCACCGCTTCGGCCAGCAGCCCATGGCGGCAGACGGCCCCCCGGAGCGCCCCCTCGGCGGCGACCTGCAAGGGGGTCGGGCGCGACCGCGAGCGTGTCGATGCCGAGCCGGGCCAGGTGCGCGGCCCACGCCGACGCGTCGGCGAACAGCCTGGCCGGGTGCGCGTCCAGCCGGGCGACCACCTGCCCCGACAGGCCATGCCCGCGCATGGAGTCCAGCGCCGCCGGGTTCACGACGCTCTCCGCGTGCCCCGCCCGCAGCAGCGACGAAAACGTCTCGCGTGACTTCGACGCCCCGGTCCGGAACACGGCAGAACGCTCGTCGCCAGCCTGGGTGGCGATCCTGTCCTTGCGGGCATGGCGCGCGGCCGTGTCGTCCACCGTCATCCAGCGCGCGGTGGCCAGGCCAGCCCGCAGCGCCTCCTGGTCCTCGGCCACGAGATCGTCGAGCGGCCCGGTCAGCATGCGCGCCGCCTGGCGCTTGGAGATCTCCACGCCGATCCCGTTCAGCAACGCCACACGCCGTTCCGTCGGCGCCTGCCCCTGGGCGTGCAGGGCCGGCACGAAGCGCCGCAGCTCAGGACCGAACCCGCCGACGATCCCCGCCGGCAACAGCGCCAGCACTGTCTCGCCGGCGCCGCCAACTTGGCCACTGGCTTGCGGGACGGGGCTGCGCCGGGTAGGCGGGCGGAATGACGACGCCTGCCTGCCCGAGCGACGCTGGCTACCGCGTCCTGGCCGAGATCAGGTAGCGTCCGCGCTCATGGTGGAAATTTGCTGACGACGGCGTTGCAGGCGGAGGTGGTCACCGGATTGGCTGGCTCAGGCGGAGTTGCGAGGCTCCAACCCGAACCGACGAGGACCCGATGACCGAGGGCAGACGGCCGTTGGCCGAGCTGCTGGCCAAAGCCGGAGACGGCGACTGTCTGCGCAGCGTGGCGGAGGCTGTTGCGCAGGTGCTGATGGAGACGGACGTGGACGGCCTGATCGGCCGCCGGGCGGCACGGGCGCACCGGCGAGCGCACGACCTACCGCCACGGCTATCGCGACCGCACGCTCGACACGCGCCCGGGCAGTTTGCAGCGGCGGCCCCCAAAGCTGCGCCAGGGCCGCTGCTTCCCGCCGTTCCTGGAGCCGCGGCGGACGTCGGAGAAGGCCCTGGCCGCTGTCGTCCAGGAGGCCTGGATCGGGGGCGTCTCGACCCGGCGGGTCGGCACCGGGTGCAGGCGATGGGGCTGGCGGGGATCGGCAAGAGCACGCTGCGCAAGCTGTGCCGCGACATCGACGGCCGCGCGGGCGCCTTCCTCGAACGCCCCCTTGCCGGCGACTGGCCCTGCCTGTGGCTGGATGCCGCCTGCCTCAAGCAGCGCGAGGGTGGGCGGATCACCAGCGTCGCCGCGACAGCCGCCGCGGCGGCGAACGCCGAGGGCCAGCGGGAGATCGCCGGCCTGCGCATCGGGCCTTCGGAGGCGGAAACGTTCTGGGCGACGTTCCTCAAGAGCCTGGTCCGCCGCGGCCTGCGCGGCGCCAAGCTGGTGATCTCGGACGCGCACGAAGGCCTCAAAGCCGCGATCCGGCGGGTGATGGGCTCGGCCTGGCAAAGATGCCGGGTTCATTGGATGCGCAACGCGCAGGCCTACGTGCCGAAAGCCCAGCAGAACACCGCCTCGGCCGCGCTCCGTCAGGCGTTCATCCAACCCGGCCGCCCGTCCGCCAGCCAAACGCTTCGCCACGTTGCCGACCAACTCCGACCCGCGCGGCCAAAGCCCGCCGCATTCATCGACGACAGCGAGGCCGACGTGCTGGCGCACATGGGCTTGCCCGCCCAGCACCGGGCCAAGCTCCACCCCACGAACCCGCTTGAACGCCTCAACAAGGAGATCAGACGCCGCGCCGACGCCGTCGGATCGTCCCCGGCGAGGCATCCATCATCCGCCTGATCGGCGCCGTGCTATTGGAAGCCCACGACGAATGGCAGCTCCAGCACCGCACCATGCAGACCGAGGTCATGGCCGAACTCACGCCGCCACTGATCGACGCCGCTCCACCACAGCGTTCCACCGTAGCAGCCCGACATGCGGCCACCTCAACCTACGCCGCAATTTCAACCACGTAGACGGACGTGACCTGGCTGTCGATACCCCTGAACGAGTGGGTTCCAGTGGTCAAAGAGTACGTTTGTGGCTGGACGCGTTCGCGCGGACGGCTATTCCTGTGGCCGTTGGACCTATTCCCGGGCGGCGGCAGGCAGCTCGGCTAGCCCATGCTTTTCAAGCTGTTTCCGGCAAAGTTCCATCGTTCAAGCGCCAAGAACCATGCTCTGCGTTGCGCAGAACTCAGGCATCACGGACCATAAATCCCAGTCGTCAGAAACCGGCGCCGGGAAGCCTGACCCGGATCATCGCTCTCCATTCCGCGTCCTGACGTTGCGGACCCGAGAGACCTTCGAAGCGCCACCGCGATACGGGTGGGCAAACGGGGGTTGTGGCGCCGAGACTCGCCAATACGCTCCTCAGTACGCTTAATGTATCAGTTATGACTAATTCGTTATGGAACCAGGCATTCACGAGTCGCGAGCGCCCGGCCTACCCTCGCCCGCAGGAAACCTGCGTAATAATCGGAGAAACCGTCGCTGCGCCGGCAATGCCGGACTGGTGGGAACCGACCCGGCGCGAGGCACGCAGGTCAGCGGAACGGCCAAGGCCGCTGCCGCAGGCAGTCGACCGGTCTGTCTGAGGTAGCGCCCGCCATGCTGCGCAAATGCATCGCCACCGTCGCGCTCAGCGGTACGTTGGCGGACAAGATCGAGGCCGCCGCGGTCGTCGGCTTCGACGGCATCGAAGTGATGGAAAGCGACCTGCTGACCTTCGACGGTTCGCCGGCCGATGTCCGGCGCATCGCCGAGGACCTCGGCATCGCGATCGACCTCTACCAGCCCTTCCGCGACTTCGAGGCGATGCCGGACACCCAGCGCGCCCGCAATCTCGACCGCGCCGAGCGCAAGTTCGACGTCATGCAGGCGCTGGGCACGGACCTGATGCTGGTGTGCAGCAACACCTTGTCCGCGGCGCTCAACAACGACGCCCGGGCGGCGGCGGACCTGGCCGCCATGGCCGAACGGGCGCACCGGAGGGGCCTGCGGGTCGGCTACGAGGCGCTGAGCTGGGGCCGTCACGTCCGGCGCTGGGGCCATGCCTGGCGCATCGTGCAGCAGGCCGCCCACCCGGCGCTGGGCCTCATTCTCGACAGCTTCCACACCCTCGCCCTCGGCGACGACCCGGCGGGCCTGGCCGAGCTGCCAGGCGAGCGCATCTTCTTCGTCCAGCTCGCCGACGCGCCGCAGAAATCCATGGACGTGCTGTCCTGGAGCCGGCACTACCGCAGCTTCCCGTATCAAGGCGACCTGCCGATCGAGGGCTTCGTGCGCGCGGTGCTGGCGAGCGGCTATCAGGGCCCGTTGTCGCTGGAAGTCTTCAACGACCACTTCCGCTCGGCCCCCGCGCGCATGATCGCGCGCGATGGGCTGCGCTCGCTGGTGCTGGCGGAAGCGGAGGCGAGCGGCCCCGATGCGCTGCCCGCGTTGCCTGAGTGCGCCGGCATCGAGTTCCTGGAATTCGCCGTCGATGCCGAGGCCGGCGAGGCGCTGGCCGGCTTGCTGCGCAGCCTCGGCTTCCATCTCGCCGGGCGGCATAAGTCGAAGGCGGTGGCGCTGTATCGGCAGGGCCGCGTCAACTTCGTGCTGAACAGTGAGCAGGACACCGCCGCCTCCGAGCACTTCCAGCACCACGGCCCCTCCGTTTGCGCGATGGGGCTCTGCGTGGATGACCCGGCGCGCGTGCTTGAGCGGGCCAGGGCGTTGCTGATCCCGGACTGGCTGGAGCGCTCGGGCGAAGGCGAGCGGCAAATCCCGGCCGTCCGAGGCCCGGACGGCACGTTGATCTATCTCGTCGCGCCCGACCCGCCCGGGCAAACGTTCTGGCAGGATGATTTCGAGCTGCTGCCGAGCGAGCCGGCAACGGCCGGGCTGGACGGCATCGACCACCTTGCCCTGGCCCTGCCCGCCGGACGGCTGGACAGCTACGTCTTGTTCTGGCGCGCGCTGTTCGGGCTCAGGCCGCAGCCGGTGATGGACCTGCCGGACCCTTACGGCCTGATCCAGAGCCGCGCCATGGTCGCGCGGAACGGGGCCTTGAGGCTGACGTTCAACATTTCCGATGCGCAGCAGACGACGACCGGCCGCTTCGTCTCCGCTTTCGCCGGCGCCGGCGTCCACCACGTCTGCTTTTCCTCCAGCGACGCGGCGCGTTCGGTCGAGCGCATGGCAGAGGCAGGGGCGCCGATGCTCGCCATTCCGGCCAACTACTACGACGACGTGGCGGCCCGGCTCGGCCTCGACGAGGCCATGACAGCGGAGCTGGGACGGCTGCGGTTGCTGTATGACCGCGACGGGTCCGGAACGTTCCGGCACGCCTATGCCGAAGCGTTCCAGCATCGCTTATTCTTCGAAGTTGCCGAACGGCGGGATGGCTACAAGGGCTTCGGCGCTCCGAATGCGGCGGTTCGGATGGCAGCCCAGACGCGGACCATGCTGATCGGCCGTTAGCCGGCAAGGTGGCGCAGGCCTAAAAAAAACACGTTGTCCGATTCCCGCCGACATGTTAGACCTACCGGTAAGTAAATAACGTCAGGCAGTGCTTGCCTTGCATCGGCGCCGCCATCCAAGCTGACGGACCGGCCGGCAGCGTGCCGGGACCACGCAGGCGTCACACAAAACAAACCCGGAGGAAACAACCATGAGCAGCACGTCAGTCCCGGAGCCGCACCGGCCCGGTCAATCGAAGAAAGCGGCCGCAAGCGGCTGGATCGGCTCCGCGCTCGAATACTACGACTTCTTCATCTACGCGACGGCGGCGGCGCTCGTGTTCCCGCAGATTTTCTTCCCGTCCAAAGACCCCAGCATCGCCATCATCGCCTCGCTCGCGACCTACGGCGTCGGCTACGTCGCGCGCCCGGTCGGCGCCTTCGTGCTCGGGCATTGGGGCGACACGCACGGGCGCAAGCAGGTGCTCATCCTGTGCATGTTCATGATGGGCTTTTCCACCATGGCGGTCGGCATCCTGCCCACCTATAGCCAGGTCGGCCTGCTGGCGCCCGCGCTGCTGGTGTTGCTGCGGCTGATCCAAGGCTTCGCGGTCGCGGGCGAGATTTCCGGCGCCAGCTCGATGATCCTGGAGCACGCGCCGACCGGACGCCGCGGCTTCTTCGCCAGCTTCACGCTGCAAGGCGTGCAGGCCGGGCAGATCCTGGCCGCGGCGGTGTTCCTGCCGCTGGCCGCGCTCATGCCGGCGGAGGCGTTCAACTCGTGGGGCTGGCGCATCCCGTTCCTGCTCAGCGTGGTGGTCATCGCCGCCGGCTACGTCATCCGCCGAGAGGTGGACGAGACGCCCGCCTTCGCCGCCGAAGAGGAGCGCGGCCAGGTGCCGAAGGCGCCCATCAAACAGGCATTCAAGCTGAGCTGGGACGATATGCTGCGCGTCGTGTGCATGTCGTTGATGAACGTCATCCCGGTGGTGACGGCGGTGTTCGGCGCCGCCTACGCGGTGCAGCCGGCCTACGGCATCGGCTTCCACAAGGACGTCTATCTTTGGATTCCGGTGCTCGGCAATATCTTGGCCATTATCGTCATCCCGTTCGTCGGCAACTTGTCGGACAAGATCGGCCGCCGCCCGCCGATCATCGTCGGCGCGCTCGTCTCCGGGCTGATGTCGTTCGTCTACCTCTATGCCATCAGCATCCACAGCGTGCCGCTGGCGATCGTCATGTCGCTGCTGATGTGGGGCTTCGTCTACCAGGGCTACAACGCCGTGTTCCCCAGCATGTACCCGGAGCTGTTCCAGACCCGCAACCGGGTGTCGGCGATGGCGATCGCGCAGAACACCGGCACCACCATCACCGCCCTGCTGCCGGCGCTGTTCGCCACCGTGGCGCCGCCCGGCACGGTGAACATCCCGTTCATCATCGGCTCGATCACCTTCGCGGTGACGGTGATCGCCGCGGGCGCCGCCTTCACCGCCCGCGAGACCTACCGCATAAAGCTGAGCGACCTTGGCGCCCGCGACGCGACGCCGATCGGCGAGCAGCAGTATGAGATGCTGCGGGCGCAAGCCATGCGCGGCAGCGGGCAGCCGGGCGGCACGGCCGCCATGCGCACGCCGAGCTGACATCGGAAGGCGCTGGCGGACGCGTTGCCGGCCAGCGCCTCTCGACGCCTAAGCAGGCATCCGTGGCAAAAGCTAAGAATGTCTGCTTAGGTGTTTTTGAAGACGCGTTGTTTTTCGCATCGTGACGGCGAGCCGTCCCGCGAAATGACGCTCGGGGCCGGCGCGGCGACAAAGCCGGGCACGCGACGACAGACGTGGGAGCCAGACATGCCCGATGGATCGGCGCCCAAACGGCGCGCGCCCCGCGCCCGTGCCGCCGAGGCGGCCCGGACCCGGCACGACATCATCTCCGCCGCCCGTGCCGAATTCGTGGAAAAGGGGCTGAGCGGCGCCAGCATGAACGACGTCGCCGCCCGCACCCGCACCAGCAAGCCGATGATCTACTACTACTTCCAGAGCAAGGAGCAGCTCTACGCCGCCGTCATGGAGGAGGCCTATGCCGGCCTGCGCGAAGTCGAGGCGGGTTTGCAGCTCGACCATCTGCCGGCGGTGGACGCGATGCGCCACCTGACCGAGGTGACGTTCGACTACCACGCGCAGAACCCCGACTTCGTCCGCCTGATCAGCATCGAGAATATCCACGGCGCGCGCCACATTGCCGGCTCGGAGTCGGCGCCGAGCCGGAACGCCCTGATCATCGACATCCTCCGTGCGTTGCTGGCGCGCGGCGCGCAGGAGGGCGCCTTTGCCGCGGGCGTCGATCCGGTCGAGCTGCACCTGCTGATCTGCTCGATCTGCTTCTACCGCGTGTCGAACCGGCATACCTGGGCGGTGCTGTTCGGGCGCGATCTGCAAGCGCCGGAACACGTCGCGGCACAGCGGCGCCTGGCGGTGCAGGCGGTGCTCGGCTACCTGCGCCCGTGAGGCCTCTGCCCGGGTGACTGCCGTCAGTAGCTGAGTTGCGCGAGCGAGCGCAGCTCCTCGGGCGTGCTGGCGCCGAAGCCGAAGAATTCGAGGTAGGCCGGAATCATCTCGAACAGCATGTCCGTGCCGACCTGCACGGTGCACCCGGCCGCCCGCGCCGCCCGCAGCAACGGGGTGAACTCCTCCTTCATTACCACCTCGCCGACGAACGCGCCGGGCGCGAGCCGCGCCGGGTCGACCGGCATCGGGTCGCCCGGGCGCATCCCGAGCGGGGTCGCGTTGACGACGATGTCCCACCCGGCCGGATCATTCGACCCGGTGGCGACGCGAAGCGCCGGATAGTGCTCGCCGAGGCGCCTGGCCAGCGCGTCCGCCATCCCCGCCGTCATGTCGAACAGCCCGAGTTCCGCGACCCCGGCCGCGGCCAGCGATGCCGCGATCGCCGAGCCGACCCCGCCGCAGCCGACCACCAGGGCGCGGGCGGCCTCGATGGCCTGGCCCTTGCGCGCCATCCCCCGGACGAAGCCCGCGCCGTCGAACATGTCGCCGAGCAAGGCGCCGTCCGCCCGGCGCAACACCGCGTTGCAGGCGCCGGCGATCATCGCCGTCGCCGTCAGCTCGTCGACCAGGCGCAACGTCGTCACCTTGTGCGGCATGGTCACCAGCGCGCCATGCACGTTGCTCGTGCGGAACAGGGCGCGCAGCAGGTCGGGATACGCGTCGGGCTGCACGCCGATCGGGACGACCACCGCCTCGATGCCCTTCGCCTCGAACCACGGATTGTAGATCATCGGCGCCTTGAAGCTCTCGGTCGGGAAGCCGAGGTGGGCGATGACCTTGGTGCGTCCGGTGATCATGCAGGCGCCTCGGCCTGCCTTATGTTGCGATGCAGCATTTCCGGTCCTACATCCGTTGGCATTGGTTCGGGAACGTCCTTTCGCCGTCATATGGAAGGGATCGCAGGATGTATCACGAGCAACTTGCGCGTGAGGCGAAGTTAATCGCATTGGGGGCGCCAGGCCTATGTCGCTGAGGCGGTTGAGCGTTGGGACCGTTTTCTTTGTTGGCTTGGCTTGCGTGGGTGACTAAGCATCATTTCGCGGGACGGCTCGCCGTCACGGCGCGAAAAATGATGCGTCCTCAGAAGCGCCTAAGCAGACATTCGTGGCACAAGCCACGAATGTCTGCTTAGGCTGGTTACAGGCAGCTTTAGAAAGGCGCGTTGACGTTTACCGACCGGTCGATAGACAGTCTTTTTTTTCCGACAGGCAGTACAAGCCGCTCAGGCTCAAGAGCAGGCAGGAAGGGAGGCCCACTTGAACCGCATCCGAGCCCAATCCGAAGTTCGGCGTCCATGACCCCCCCGGCCGAGTTCATCCAGCGCGACCGCAGCCAGCACCCGCCGGCGCTGACGCCTGACTACAAAACCAGCGTCCTGCGCTCCCCCCGCCTGGCCCTTTGGTCCTTGCAGAACTCGCTTTCCGAAGTCACCGGCCCGGTGTTCGGGCGCGACGAGCTGGGGCCGCTCGACCATGACCTGCTGCTGAACTACGCCCGCGGCGGCGAGCCGATCGGAGAGCGCACCATCGTGCACGGGCGCGTGCTGGACGAGAACGGGCGCGGCGTTCCCAACACGCTCGTCGAGGTTTGGCAGGCCAACGCCAGCGGGCGCTACCGGCACAAGAACGACACCTATCTCGGCGCCATCGACCCGAACTTCGGCGGCTGCGGGCGGGTCGTGACCGATGATGCCGGGGGGTATGCCTTCCGCACCGTCAAGCCAGGGGCCTACCCGTTCCGCAACCACGTCAACTCCTGGCGGCCGGCCCATATCCACTTCTCGCTGTTCGGTTCCGGCTTCGCGCAGCGGCTCGTCACCCAGATGTATTTCGAGGGTGACCCGCTGATCCCGCACGACAGCATTCTCGGAACCATCCCAGACCCGGCAGCGCGGCAGCGGCTTGTGGCCGTGCTCGATCTGCGGGCAACCGTGCCGCTCGACAGCCTGGCCTACCGGTTCGACATCGTGCTGCGCGGCGTCCGCTCCACGCTGTTCGAGAACAAGCTGGACGGGAACTGAGGCGATGACGGCGCTGGATTACTTGCACGAAACTCCGTCGCAGACCGCGGGGCCTTACGTGCATATCGGCCTCATCCCGCATCAGGCCGGGTTCGACATCTTCGAGCGCCCGTTCAGCAACGTGCTGACCAGCGGCGGCACAGAAGGCGAGCGCATCCGCATCGAGGGCCGGGTGCTCGACGGGCTGGGAGCGCCCTGCCGCGACATCCTGCTCGAGATTTGGCAGGCCAACGCCGCCGGGCGCTACAGCCATCCGGCAGACCGGCAGGAGAAGCCGCTCGATCCCGCCTTCCGCGGCTGGGGACGGACCGGCACCGACTTCGGCACCGGCCTCTACAGTTTCGAGACCATCAAGCCCGGCCCGGTCGCCGGGCGGCATGGCCATAAGCCGATGGCGCCGCACGTCAATCTCTGGCTGGCGGCGCGCGGCATCAACATCGGCCTCTCCACCCGGATCTACTTCGCCGACGAGGCGGCCTTGAACGCCGACGACCCGGTGCTGCAAATGATCGACCCGGCCATCCGGCGCGAGACCCTGCTGGCGCATCGCGAGGACCGGGACGGCGACGCCGTATACGTGTTCGACATCCGCCTCCAGGGCGAGCGCGAGACCGTGTTCTTCGACATCTGAGGACCTGCACAATGGCCCCCGTCGTGATCGCCGTCGCCATCACCGGCTCCGTCCCGCGCAAGGCGGACAACCCCGCCGTGCCGGTCACGCCGTCCGAGCAGGTCGAGAGCACGCATCAGGCGTTCGAGGCCGGGGCGTCGCTGGTGCACGTCCACGTCCGCAACCCCGACGAGAGCGCGTCGAGCGACCCGGCCTTATTCGCCCAGGTACAGGACGGCGTCCGCCGCCACTGCCCCGGCATGATCGTGCAGTTCTCCACCGGCGGGCGCGGGCGCGATCCGGCGGCGCGCGGCAACGCGCTGGAGCTGCGGCCCGACATGGCCTCGCTGTCCACCGGGTCGGTTAACTTCCCCACCATCGTCTACGAGAACGGCGCCGCCCTGGTGACGGACCTCGCCGCCAAGATGCAGGCCCACGCGGTGCGTCCGGAGATCGAATTGTTCGACCTCAGCCACATCCACGGCGCGCGGCGCTTGATCGACGCCGGGCTGATGGACGAGCGCCCGCACGTCCAGGTGGTGATGGGCGTCAAGAACGCGCTGCCGGCGGAGGAGCACCTGCTGGACCTGATGCTGGGCGAGATCCGCCGCGTCCTCCCGCGCGCCACCTGGACCGCGGCCGGCATCGGCGCGAACCAGGCGCGGGTCATGCAATGGGTCCTGGCCCGCGGCGGCGACGGCGTCCGCACCGGCCTGGAGGACAACATCCGCGTCAGCAAGGACCGCCTGGCCGCGAGCAATGCCGAGCTGGTGCGGTTGGCCGCCGAAGCCGCCGCCCAGCATGGCCGCCGCCCCGCCACCCCCGCCGAGGCGCGCGCGGCGCTGGGCCTGGCCACCTGACGCCGGGCGGGGCGCGCCCATGACGTTCGCAGCCCTCGACTCGGCGCTGACCGGTCCCCTGTTCGGCGCCGAGGCGATGCGCGCCTGTTTCTCCGATCAGTCGCGGCTGCGGGCCATGTTGGCCGCCGAGGCGGCGCTGGCCGCAGCCGAAGCCGAGGTCGGCTTGGCGCCCGATGCTTTGGCGGATGCAATCCGCGCGATCCAGCCGGATCGTCTTGACGCCGCTGCGATTGGTCAAGATACGGCATTGGCGGGCGTACCGTCCATCCCGTTCGTCCGCGTGGTGCAGGCACAGTTGCCGCCCGAGCTGGAGCGCAGTTTCCACAAAGGCGCCACCACTCAGGACATCCTCGATACGGCGCTCGTGCTGCAGCTCCGCGAGGCGCTCGCGCTGGTTTCGGCGGACCTGTCCGAAATCCTGGCCGGCCTATCCCGCTTGGCGGCGCGATATCGCGATACTCCGTGCGCGGGCCGCACCTACGGTCAGCACGCGGCGCCTGTCACCTTCGGCTATAAGGCAGCGGTCTGGCTGGCAGGCATCGCGGAGGCGGCGGAACGGTTGCCTACGGTGCGCGCGCGCGTCCTGACGGCCTCCTTGGCCGGCCCTGTCGGAACTCTGTCCGGGTTGGGCGCGGCCGGGCCTGCGGTGGCGGACGGGTTCGCCCGCGCGCTCGGCCTTGGCTCGGCGCCGATCGCCTGGCACACGCGCCGCGGCCGCATCGCCGAGACCGGGTGCTGGCTGGCCGAAGTCATCGGCGCGCTTGCCAAGCTGGCCACCGACGTCGCCCACTTGGCGTCGACCGAGGTCGGCGAGGCATCGGAACCTCAAGTGCCCGGCCGCGGCGGCTCGTCCGCCATGCCGCACAAGCGCAATCCAGTCTCGTGCACCGTCATCCTCTCGGCGCACGCCGCCGCGCCCGCCTTGGCGGCGACGCTCCTGGGCGCGATGGCTGCGGCAGATGAACGCCCGGCCGGCCTCTGGCATGCGGAGTGGCACGCCCTCCCGACCCTGTTCGGCCTGGCATCGGGCGCGCTGCACGAGACAAAGGCTTTGGCGACAGGGCTGACCATCGACCCGGACCGCATGAGCGAAAATCTCGGTCTCACTCGCGGGCTGCTGTTCGCCGACGCCGCGGCAGCGCTGTTGGCCGAGACGCTGGGACGGGAGGCGGCGCATGCACGGGTGCAGCACGCGGCCGGGCAGGTCCGCCAAACCGGCCGGACATTGCAGGCCGTGCTGGAAGGCGATCCGGCCCTGCGCGGCATCGATTTCGCCCCGGCGTTCAGCCTTGAACCCACGATCGCCGCTGCCGGTCCTTGGATCGGCCGCGCGACGCGGGATGCCGCGCGGGTTCAAGCCAGGCTACAGGACGGATAACCCCATGCCGCTGATCAACGCGAACGGAACGCAGCTCTTTTACGATCTCACTGGCCTGGAGACTGCTCAAACCGTGGTTTTCAGCAACTCGATCGGCGCCACGCTTGAGATGTGGGACGACCAGGCCCGGGCGCTCGCGACCCGGTTTCGCGTCCTGCGTTACGACACCCGCGGGCACGGGCGCTCGCCGGTGCTGGACCAACCAGCCACGATCGACACGCTCGCTGACGACTTTGCCGGCCTGCTGGACGCGCTTGGCATCGTCCGGGCGCACGTCGTCGGCCTCTCATTGGGTGGCATGACGGCTCAAGCCCTCGCGGTGCGGCGGCCGGATCTGGTGCAAAGCCTGGTGCTGATGGCGACGGCAGCTTACTTGCCCGGCAACTGGGACGAACGCGCCCATGCCGTGCGGACACACGGGATGAGCGCTGTTGCGGAGGCGGTGATCGAGCGTTGGTTTACCCCAGCCTTCCGCCTTGACCCGCGAGTCGAGGCGCTGCGGCGGCGGTTCCTCGCCAACGATCCGGCCGGCTACGCCGTCTGTTGCGGCGTCATCGCTGAGATGGACCTGCGGCCGTCCAACGCCGCGATTGCCGCCCGCACCTTGGTCATCGCCGGAGCCGACGATCCGGCGACGCCGCCCAGTATGGGAGAAGAGCTGCGTGCCCGCATCCCCGATGCCGAGCTGGTTGTGCTTGCCCGCGCCTCGCACATGTTGGCGATTGAACAGGCAGCTGTGGTCAACCAGCATCTACTTGAATTTTATGCGACGCGGAGGTGACCTTGGAAGCGCCGGTGATGCCTGAGAAAAAAGGGGACGAATCGTCCTTCCTTGTTGAGGCCGATCACGGCATTGAATGAGCGAACGCCCACCTGCTCTTCAAGACTTAACGAGCGTTGGCAAGCATTGGCTGCAGTGGATAACTGGTTGCGGGGACAGGATTTGAACCTGTGACCTTCAGGTTATGAGCCTGACGAGCTACCGGGCTGCTCCACCCCGCGGGGGTGTTGTTAGGGTTTGATGTAGGTTTGCTTGGTTCGGGAGACCTGGCGGCGACCGACTTTCCCGCGGCTTGAGCCGCAGTATCATGGGCGCTGGAGATTTTCACGTCCGAGTTCGGGATGGGATCGGGTGCGGTCTCTCCGCCATGGCCACCAGGTCGCCTGAGCCAAGCGGCGCGGCGGGTGAACCGGGTTCTGGCGCGGGATAGCATGTGCGCGTTGAATGCGGCGTTATGCCCGCAGCGGCGTTGATGGCTGCTGTGCAGGGCGGTTTGGTTTGAGCCGTTCGGGCGATTAGGATCAGTCAGCTTCATGCGTTGCCGCTCTTCCACACCTGACCTATCGACGTGATGGTCTATCACGGCCCTCTTGGGATTGCTCCCTGGGAGACCTGGTTTTGAGGATGGTTTCCCGCTTAGATGCTTTCAGCGGTTATCCAGTCCGCACATAGCTACCCGGCTGTGCCGCTGGCGCGACAACCGGTGCACCAGAGGTGCGTCCATCCCGGTCCTCTCGTACTAGGGACAGCGCCTCTCAAGTCTCCTTCACCCACGGCAGATAGGGACCGAACTGTCTCACGACGTTCTAAACCCAGCTCACGTACCACTTTAATCGGCGAACAGCCGAACCCTTGGGACCTGCTCCAGCCCCAGGATGTGATGAGCCGACATCGAGGTGCCAAACCTCCCCGTCGATGTGGACTCTTGGGGGAGATCAGCCTGTTATCCCTAGAGTACCTTTTATCCGTTGAGCGATGGCCCTTCCACGCGGGACCACCGGATCACTAT
This sequence comes from Acetobacteraceae bacterium, assembly GCA_965217935.1. Taxonomy (GTDB): domain Bacteria; phylum Pseudomonadota; class Alphaproteobacteria; order Acetobacterales; family Acetobacteraceae; genus JBBROS01. Next base: position 1,706,099 of record OZ244581.1, read on the forward strand.
GGCCGACTTTCGTCTCTGCTCGAACTGTCGCTCTCGCAGTCAGGCGGGCTTATGCCATTGCACTCAGCAGCCGATGTCCGACCGGCCTGAGCCCACCATCGCGCGCCTCCGTTATGCTTTGGGAGGCGACCGCCCCAGTCAAACTGCCCGCCATGCAGGGTCCCGGACCGGGCTGACCGGTCGCGGTTAGACATCAGAAACTTGCAGGGCGGTATTTCAAGGGTGGCTCCACGCAAGCTAGCGCCCGCGCTTCATAGCCTCCCGCCTATCCTACACAGCACGTCTCTCATGCCACTGCAAAGCTGCAGTAAAGGTTCATAGGGTCTTTCCGTCTGACCGCGGGTACCCCGCATCTTCACGGGGAATTCAATTTCGCTGAGCCCATGCCGGAGACAGTGGGGAAGTCGTTACGCCATTCGTGCAGGTCGGAACTTACCCGACAAGGAATTTCGCTACCTTAGGACCGTTATAGTTACGGCCGCCGTTTACCGGGGCTTCGATTCAGCGCTTGCACGCCTCCTCTTAACCTTCCGGCACCGGGCAGGCGTCAGACCGTATACGTCGTCTCTCGACTTCGCACAGCCCTGTGTTTTTACTAAACAGTCGCTACCCCCTGCTCTGTGCCACCCGACCCTGGTTGCCCAGGAGCGGGTCTCGCTTATCCCGAAGTTACGCGAGCAATTTGCCTAGTTCCTTCGGCATGGTTCTCTCAAGCGCCTTGGTATGCTCTACCAGTCCACCTGTGTCGGTTTCGGGTACGGTCTATACGCTAGCGCTATTTCCCGGAATGCTCCGAAAGCCAGGACAATCCAGTAAGCCCTGACAACACCTCGCATTCGTCACGTCTAGCAGGCCCAGTAATATTCAACTGGTTCCCATCGGCTACGGCTGTCGCCCTCGCCTTAGGGGCCGGCTCACCCTGCGCGGATTAACCTTGCGCAGGAACCCTTGGACTTTCGGCGACAGGGTTTCTCACCCTGTTTGTCGCTACTCATGTCAGCATTCGCACTTCCGATGCCTCCAGCAGGGGTCACCCCCACGCCTTCGCAGGCCTACGGAACGCTCCGCTACCGCTCACCGGCTGCTACCCCGATGAACCCACAGCTTCGGTACGTGGCTTGAGCCCCGTTACATCTTCGGCGCAGGATTTCTATTAGACCAGTGAGCTATTACGCTTTCTTTAAAGGATGGCTGCTTCTAAGCCAACCTCCTGGTTGTTTTGGAATTCCCACATCCTTTCCCACTTAGCCACGATTTGGGGACCTTAGCTGGTGGTCTGGGCTGTTTCCCTCTCGACAATGGACCTTAGCACCCACCGTCTGTCTGCCACGTTATACTTCCGGGTATTCGGAGTTTGGTTGGGTTTGGTAAGGCTTTGGGCCCCCCGAGCCCATCCAGTGCT